>CACJMO010000039.1 GCA_902594545.1 uncultured SAR86 cluster bacterium | reverse complement strand
GACAAGGTTTGTTGGATCGTCAGCATATTTTCTGGATATTGCATTATTTGAATCTAAAATCACACTAAGTTGGGGCCTTAAATATGACTCAGAACCTTTCACTTGAGCAAAAGCTGCCTCAAGAGAGGCTTGAGCTGATTTAAATCTAGGATGTTTGGCGACGGCCTGTCCTACTCTTTCTTTAAAAGCAATAAATTCCATCTCATTCATGACAGAATCAAGGATTAAATCCTCATCAGAATAAACACTCAATGAGAGAAAAATCAGCAGAAAAAAACTCTGAAATATCTTATACATTTAAATTAAAAGCTTATAAGAGTGCCAATATATAGCTGTCCGTATGGATGATCAAATAGATGATTACTTTTTCTATTGTATGCTATTGGTGTTATGCCTAGTAAATAATGGGTCGTAAGAGATAACCTAGAATAAATTAAAAGACTTTCAACTGGCCTGTAGAAAAATCCTAAATCCAATACTTGATTATCTGTATAGTCGTCTTTTAGCGGATTTGCTTGATAGTTTGACCTGGACACTTTGATAAATGAGAGTCTTGCAGACAAGGCTAGATTTTCTGTTAGGCCGTATGTAGAGTTTAAAGAATATTTAAAAAAACGCTCTTTCCATGGTGTTTCTTGGGGTAAATCGTTTTTGAAGTTATCTAATAATGAACCAACAGTTATTCCGTTTACTCTTGTCCCTCTCAAAAACGAATCTGTTGTGTTAAGAATTGCTGAATCAAAGCTCATGAGTATCTCTTCTTCACCCAATGAAAAAGTATGTGAAATTTTCAAATTTTTATCATTCTTAGATTGTATTCTTAAATTTATTCCATAACCATCTGATTTTCCTTGAGTTTTTAGAACTGGAAGATATACAAGATCACCACTAGATCTGTATATCTCAGCATCCAATAACTGAATATCAGCTTCGTTACAAGAACCCCCAACTACTATAGAAGCAAATTGATAGCAATCTATCATGACAGGATCTTGTTCTGTCTCTGTTACAAATATTTCTAAATTGTAAATTCTAGAAGAGTTGGTATGTATGGGATAGGCAATGGAAAAAAAATCTGTTTCAGCGTCTGTTATTAAAGATTTAGGCAAGGTGTTTCTTGTTACTTCTGCTGTAGATGAATTATTTTCAATAGTAAACTTCAATCCGTTGTTAAATCTGTAAGAGATAGACATTTCATCTATTGTTGCTTCTTTGGGTTTTGACCCGGGCAATTTGTCGATGTAATTAAGCACATCTAGAGAATCATCAAATTTTGCCTGGGATAAAGAAATCTCTAGGTTTTTTCTGGAGTTTTCAGGTAATACATCATTAAGGAAGCTTACATTGCTAGAATGGATTGGTTCACTCAACAAAATGAGGCCAAAGACACCTATCGAAACATTCTTAAAATATCTCATAGGTGCCTTAAGTCTATATTATTTCTTGGATTACCAGGAGCTCCTCTTCATCAAGTAAATTACTTACGGTATAGGTTTCTGATGTATGACTTAATGCTTCAGAAGAAGATTGAGAGATCTCTTGTTCTAGCTCAAGTAATGTTGATTCCTCTTCAGAATCGTATAGATCATTAACCATTATGCTTCCAGAAGACTCAAATTCTTCTCTTTGATCAAGCTCTATGCTCAATTCAGTTAGATCAAGAGTTTCTTCATAGAGATTAGATGCATCTATATCTGGGTCTCCTAATGCAACCTCTGAATTTGCAGTATCATCAACAAGTCCAAGGTTTTCAAAAGTAACTCCAGCAATGAATGATGCCTCCACAATGTTATTTACTGATAAAGTAAAGTTTTGAGAAAATTCCTGATTTGCAGCATTCGTTGCTTTTAAAGTAAATTCAAGATTCTGTTTATTTTCAAAATCAAGCTTTACATTATCCTTTAATCTCAAGAAACCTTTGGAGCTTACCTCAAGACTAGCAGCATCTGTACCACTAATAGTAATAGTGTAGAGACCCAGACTATCTTGACCATTCACATTTACTTTACCTATTGCCAAACCTAAAGACTCTTCGTCAACAGATGTTACTGGTAAAGTAATAGATGTAGGATTCGCAGCATAAGTAAAGGATTGACCTTGCAGAGGCGAACCTTGACCGCCCTGCTGAATATTAGTGTACAGCTCGTTTCCAACACCATCTCTAATACTGAAATAATCTACAAAATACTTACCTGGGTTTGTTGAATCTAGACTTTGGTTAATGGTGAAATTACCAGAACCGTCAAAATTACTTGTACCTGTCCAGAAACTATCTGAAGTATTATTCTCGTTGGCATATCTAAAATTGAAATTATCAACACCAGAGGCATCAGTTAATGTACCGGTAATTCTGAGTGTATAAGTTCCATCACCATCAGCTATCACTGTGGTTGTGAAATTAGAAAGTGTGGGTATAGACTTATCAGAAGCATTAGTGGTGGAACCGGCTGCTATATCAAATGTTTTATTTTGAATTGGAGAACCCGAACCCGCTTGATCAACTTCAGTCCTTACTTGATTACCGTTGGCATCCCTAATTTGTAGTTTGTTTAGGTTCCAGGTACCAGATTTATCATTGTCTAAAGCCCTGGACATTGTAAAGTTACCCGAACCA
>CACJMO010000038.1 GCA_902594545.1 uncultured SAR86 cluster bacterium | reverse complement strand
ACCATGAAAAACGCATATATAAAGATATTTGATTCAATCGGCCTTGATTATAGGATCGTAAAAGCTGATAGCGGAGCCATAGGAGGTTCAGATTCGGAAGAATTTCATGTGCTTGCTGAATCAGGAGAAGACCTTCTGGCATTTAGCGATAGAAGCTCATATGCAATAAATGCTGAACTTTTAACAGAGCTTCAAGATGAACAAGACCCTTTTTCCCTGGAAGGAAAATCCAGTCCAGATGGAAAAGGGGTACTAAAATTAAAACGAGGAATTGAGGTAGGACATATATTTAAATTAGGAAAAAAATATTCCGAAGTGCTAAATCTAAGAATCCAAGGCGAAAATAGTGATATCTTTCCGGAAATGGGTTGTTATGGAATAGGTGCTTCGAGAATAGTAGCGGCTGCAATAGAACAAAATCATGATGAAAAAGGAATAATTTGGCCAGAATCCCTAACCCCCTTTCAAGTTGCTCTTGTGGAAGTTAATCCGAAAAATAAAGATGAAATCAAAAACAAGAGCTTAGAGGTTTATAACCTGCTGAAAGAGAATGGTATAGATGTTTTGTGGGATGATAGAGATAAGCGTCCCGGAGTGAAGTTCACTGATATGGAAGTCATAGGAATTCCAATTACTGTCATAATTGGCGATCGAACGTTAGAGAAGAACGAGATAGAAATTAAAAGAAGAGTCGATGAGCAACCTGAACTAGTTGCCCATCAAGACCTGATAGCCAGTATAGGGTTAAGATAACCTTTCTATTATCATTGCGTTAGCAGTACCTCCCCCTTCGCAAATTGCCTGAAGCCCATAACGAGCCTCTCTTCTTTCTAATTCATGAAGCAAAGTAGTCATTAACTTTGCACCAGTTCCTCCTAAAGGATGACCAAGAGCCATCGCTCCACCATTGACATTAAGTTTTTCTAAATCAGCATTGAGCTCTTTAGCCCATGCCAACGGAACAGGCGCAAATGCTTCATTTACTTCATACAAATCTATATCCTCAATTGACATAGAAGCTTTCTCTAAGACAGTTTTTGAAGCAGGGATTGGGCCTGTAAGCATAATTACCGGATCATCTCCTGCAAGAGCAAGAGCTACTACTTTGGCTCTGGGTTTAAGGCCAAGTTTTTTTAGACCTTCGTCGTTAACAAGCATTACAGCAGCTGCTCCATCACAGATCTGACTAGAAGTTCCGGCAGTCAATACGCCATCTTCAGACAATGTATTTAAACCTGATAAGCTCTCAGCACTTGCATCAAACCTTATACCTTCATCAACTGTTACCATCTCCTTATCTCCATTAGGGAGATCACCTTCAACTGGTACTATTTCTCTATCAAAATAACCACCTTCGGTTGCATTAACTGCTTTCTGATGACTCGCTAAAGCAAATGAATCAAGCTCTTCTCTAGACATATTCCATCTTTCAGCCATCATTTCAGCTCCAGTAAATTGACTAAACTGAACACCTGGATATCTTTCGCTGGTTCCTTTACCACCGTATGGTTGGCCATGTCCGGCTTTGAAACTATCGACAATGGCAGCACCAATAGGCACTTGACTCATTACTTCTACACCGCCAGCTATTACTATATCTTGAGTTTCAGACATTACAGCTTGAGCAGCGAAGTGAATTGCTTGTTGTGAGGAACCACATTGTCTATCGACAGTCGTCCCTGGCACGGATTCTGGTAAAGAAGATGCTAGAACTGCATTTCTTGCTACATTACCGGATTGTGCTCCAGATTGACTAACACATCCAAAAATGACGTCATCGATGAGTTCAGGTTCAACACCGGTTCTTTGAACTAGCTCATCTAAAACTAAAGCACCCAAATCTGTAGGATGCCATTGGCTAAGTTTTCCATTTTTTCTTCCTCCAGGCGTCCTTACCGCGCCAACTATGTATGCATTTCCCATAATCTCTCCTTGTTTATCAAAAAAGTGGCGACCTAATGAGTCGCCACATATAAATCCTATAACAAAACCGACTTTATGAGAAAGAGAATTTATTTCTCTTTATTGATAGCATCAATAACTTGCTTCTCTATTGTTTTAAGCAGCTTAGGATTTTGCTCTAGAAATTCTATTGAATTAGCCTTTCCTTGACCAATTTTCTCTCCGTTGTAACTATACCATGCACCAGCCTTTTCAATTATGTCTAGGTCTGCACCTTTATCAATAATCTCACCCAGCCTATTTATGCCTTTGTTATAGAGAATTTGAAACTCTGCTTGCTTGAAAGGAGGTGACACCTTATTTTTTACTACTTTAACTCTAGTTTCATTTCCTACAGCCTCATCCCCATCCTTTACAGTACCTATTCTTCTAATATCCATCCTGACAGAAGAGTAGAATTTAAGAGCATTACCACCGGCAGTGGTTTCAGGACTGCCAAACATTACGCCGATTTTATGTCTAATTTGATTAATAAAAATTACTAAGGTGTCTGATTTCTGGACATTACCGGTTATTTTTCTTAAAGCTTGCGACATTAGTCTAGCTTGTAAACCAACATGATGATCTCCCATCTCACCTTCTATTTCTGCTTTTGGTACCAATGCTGCTACTGAATCTATCACTAAAATATCAATACCTCCCGATGCAACCATAATATCTGCTACCTCAAGAGCTTGCTCTCCAGTATCGGGCTGAGACACTAATAACTCAT
>CACJMO010000037.1 GCA_902594545.1 uncultured SAR86 cluster bacterium | reverse complement strand
AAGATGCTAGAACTTCTCTTGTTATGACTGCTAGAACATTAGTAGAGCAAGAACCTAACTATACTTATGTAACAGCAAGAATATTACTAGACAACATAAGAACAGAATCTCTTACCTACTTGGGTATGCAAAAACAAGCGACGCAAGCAGAAATGCAATCGCTCTACCCTCAAGCTTTTAGAAACTTCCTAGCAAAAGGTGTAGAAAATGAAATACTAAACCCAGAGCTTTTAGAGATGGATATTGAAAAACTGGGACAAGCAATAGATCCTTCCAGAGATAACTTATTTACATATCTAGGACTGCAAACTCTATACGACAGATATTTTATCCACGACACAGAGATAAGATATGAACTGCCTCAAGTATTCTTCATGAGAGTGTCCATGGGGCTTGCTCTCCGTGAAGAAAATAGAGAAGAAAGAGCCATAGAGTTTTATAACCTTCTTTCTAGTTTTGACTATATGAGCTCAACCCCTACTCTCTTCAATTCTGGAACAAAGCATTCTCAGCTTTCATCTTGTTACTTAACTACTGTCCCAGACGATTTGCATGGAATCTACGGAGCCATACAAGACAATGCAATGCTTTCGAAATGGGCAGGTGGACTAGGGAACGACTGGACTCCAGTTAGAGGCTTAGGATCACAAATAAAAGGAACAAATGGAAAATCACAAGGAGTGGTTCCCTTCCTAAAAGTAGTTAATGATACTGCTGTTGCAGTAAACCAAGGAGGAAAAAGGAAAGGCGCTGTATGTTCTTACCTAGAAACTTGGCATATGGACATAGAAGAGTTTGTAGAACTAAGAAAAAACACAGGAGATGACCGAAGACGAACCCATGATATGAATACTGCAAACTGGGTTCCAGACTTATTCCTGAAAAGAGTATCAGAAGATAAAAAATGGACATTATTTACACCAAGCGATACTCCAGATCTACATGATCTATACGGTCTGGATTTTGAAAAAAGATATGAGGAATATGAAGCTCAAACTCAAACAGGAGAAATAGAATTTTATAAAGAAGTCGAAGCAAAGGAGCTTTGGAAAAAGATGCTTTCTATGGTTTTCGAAACTGGACATCCTTGGATAACATTCAAGGACGTATGCAACTTACGATCTCCACAGCAGCACACAGGTGTTGTCCATTCATCAAACCTATGTACAGAAATAACTCTAAACACAAGTCAAGATGAGATAGCTGTTTGTAATCTAGGGTCTGTTAATTTAACTCACCATATAAGAAATGGAGAGATGGATGAAAGTAAGCTAGAACAAACAATTAATACGGCTATTAGAATGTTGGACAACGTAATAGATATTAATTTCTATGCAGTGCAAGCTGCAGAAACGTCAAACATGAAACACAGGCCGATTGGTTTGGGAATTATGGGATTCCATGACGCACTCTATATGTTGAATACACCATACGCTTCTCAAGAAGCCGTTGATTTTGCAGACAAATCAATGGAGATGGTTAGCTACTACGCGATCAAGGCATCAAGCAATCTTGCGCAAGAAAGAGGAAAGTATCAATCATATGAAGGTTCTCTGTGGAGCCAAGGGATCTTGCCAATAGATTCCATAAAGCTACTTAAAGAAAGTAGAGGAGATGATTATCTTGACGTTGATGAAAGCTCCACTATGGATTGGGACAACTTAAGAGAAGTCGTCAAAAAACAAGGCATGAGAAACTCTAATGTTATGGCAATAGCACCAACGGCAACGATAGCAAATATCACTGGTGTATCTCAGTCAATCGAACCTACGTACCAAAACTTATATGTGAAATCGAATCTTTCTGGTGAATTCACAGTAACTAACATACCGATGGTAGAAAAATTAAAAGAATTGGGCTTATGGGACTCAGTAATGATAAATGACCTTAAGTACTATGATGGCAGCGTAAAAGGAATTTCAAGGATACCTGAAGAAATAAAAGATCTCTTTGCTACTGCATTTGATATTGAACCTCGTTGGTTGATAGATGCAGCCAGTAGAAGACAGAAATGGATCGATCAAAGCCAATCATTAAACCTGTATATTGACGAACCCAATGGAAAGAAGCTGGACATCATGTACAGAATGGCCTGGTTAAGGGGTCTTAAAACAACGTATTACCTGCGCTCAAGATCTGCTACAACTGCAGAGAAATCAACAATATCTACAGGCGAGCTAAATGCTGTTGCTGCAACTGCTCAACCTGAAGTCCAACCTCAAACAAATACAACCGCACCAGCAGCCTGCTCAATACTTGATCCAGACTGCGAAGCGTGTCAATAATTTAAGGAGTAAAGATGTTAAATTGGGATGATTACAACGAATCAGAAAAGATTCATAAACCTCAAGAAATGAAAGAAACTCAACCGGTTTCTGCTGAGCAAAAGGTGGAGACAGCAGAGGAAAATATATCTGAATACAGCCCTGTAGAAGCAGGAGAAAGAGCAAAAAAAGCTCAAGAGGCTATCGATAAACTCGATACAAAACAGGGTGAAGAAGAATTGGAAGGATTAGCCGGAAGAGTTCAAGTAGATGATAAAGCTATGATTAACTGCAGAGCAGACCTTAATCAACTTGTTCCATTTAAATACGATTGGGCTTGGCAAAAATACCTAGATGGAAGTGCAAACCATTGGATGCCACAAGAAATTAATATGACTGCCGACGTCGCACTTTGGAAATCTCAAGACGGACTGACAGCAGATGAGAGAATGATAGTTATGAGAAATCTTGGTTTTTTCTCAACCGCAGACTCGCTTGTCGCAAATAACCTTGTCCTCGCCATCTATAGACTGATAACTAATCCAGAATGCAGACAATATATTCTCAGGCAAAGCTTTGAAGAAGCTATACATACCCATGCATATCAATATTGCATTGAATCCCTAGGAATGGATGAAGGTGAAATATTCAACATGTACAGGGAAATACCTAGCGTAGCTAAAAAAGCTTCTTGGGGCTTGAAATATACAAAAGAAATATCAGATCCGAGCTTCACCACAGGAACGG
>CACJMO010000036.1 GCA_902594545.1 uncultured SAR86 cluster bacterium | reverse complement strand
TGACTGTCAGCAGCCCCTTTTTGATTAACGAAGAGAAGAAAATAAACTTTAAACGAGCGCCTCACATAGGAGAAGATACTATAGAAGTGCTTAAGGACTTGGGTTACTCTGATAAAAAAATAGCAGAATTAAAATCAAATCAATCAATTCATTTTCCAAACCAATAGGAGCCTAACGTGCAAAGATATCTATCATTTTCAATTGCAACCATTCTTTTATTGTCATCCTGCTCTGTGGAAAAGGACTGCATCGAAGCAGACTTAGTTCTGATAAATGCAAAGGTCTATACTGCAAATGAAAAACTTCCTGAAGCCGAAGCAGTTGCAATCCTAAAAGATAAGATAATTTTTGTAGGATCTGCCAATGAATCTGTTCAATACACTTGCGATGACAATCGTATAAAAGACCTTGGAGGTAACTTTATATTTCCTGGGTTCATTGATGCTCACGCTCATCTAAAAGGAATAGGCTATAGAGAGATGAATTTGAATCTGCAAGGAGCTAACAGCCTAAAAGAGATGCTCACTCAGGTTGAGATATATGCCAATGGATTGGAGCCAGGAAAATGGGTAATTGGAAGAGGTTGGATAGAGAAAAAGTGGCCAGAAGGCAGATTTCCAACAATACAAGAGCTCGACATGATCTCACCTGATAAACCTATGGCTTTAGAGCGTGCAGATGGTCATGCAATTATTGTAAATACTTTGGCGCTCGAGATGGCAAATATAACTGGAAACACACCCGATCCAGTAGGAGGTAAGATTGATAAAGATGAAAGTGGAAAGCCCAATGGTGTGCTTATTGATAAAGCATCTCTATTAGTTGAATCAATTATTCCTAAGCGAACTAGAGAAGATGAAAAACAGGCTTTGAAAGCAGGATTAGAAAGGACAGCAATGATGGGATGGACTCAACTTCAGGATGCAGGATCTCCGCTTTCGGATTATGAAATTTTGAAAGAAATTAGAGAAGAGGAAGGTTTGCCGGTAAGGATACACATGTATATAAGTGATGGAGAAGATGCACTTAAATTTATAAATACTGGACCTTATTTTGATGAAGATCATTATCTTATTTCAAGAGGGGTTAAGTTATATGCAGATGGAGCTATAGGTTCAAGAGGAGCTGCTTTTTTTGAAAAGTATGATGATTATGAAACAAAGGGCTTAATTATTTTTCAGAAAGAAGAAACCATGCCCAAGCTTATAAAATCTTTAGTAAATGGAATTCAGATTCAAACTCATGCTATAGGAGACTTAGCTAATAGCATTACTCTCGATTGGTATGAAGAGGCCTTTAATTCTGTAAAGCTTGAGAATAGGTTAATTGAGAATCCGCGTTGGCGAATAGAGCATGCTCAGAATATTCTTCCTGAAGACCAAATTAGGTATTCAGATCTAGATATTATTGCTTCAATGCAACCCTCTCATGCTATAGGTGATTTGCATTTTGCTCATAAGAGATTAGGTGAAGAAAGACTTGATAATGCATACACATGGAGGAACTTGATTGATCTGGGAGTAACTATAGCTGGAGGTTCAGATGCTCCAGTAGAAATAGGAGATCCTAGAATAGAGTTTAAAGCTGCAGTGAGTAGAAAAGATCTGGATGGATTCTATAAGGACTATTGGAACATTGAACAATCTGTGAGCAGAGAAGAGGCTTTATACATGTTTACGAAATGGGCATCTTACTCAGTATTTGAGGAGGATATAAAAGGAACCATTGAAGTAGGGAAACTGGCAGACTTTACTGTTTTTTCAAAGGATCTAATGACTATACCCGAGGAAGAGATAATGTCTTCTGAAGTTGTGATGACAATAGTAGGAGGGGAAATTAAATTCCCAAAATAAAAAAAGGGCACCTAAGTGCCCCTTTTTTAATTTACATTTCTACTTATAAGTCCATTCCTAGTCTTATGTAGTAGAAAGCACCCATGAAGCCTAAAGGTGCGAACTCAGGGTAGATTGCTCCACAACAAGTTACACCAGTATCTTCTTCAGGATACTCATCTGTGATGTTTTCAGCACCGATTGTAAATTGGTAATTTCCCATATCTCTTGTGAATTCAAGATCAAGTTGAGTTTGATCATCAAGAGTTGTTATATCAGGATTTCCAAGATCATTAAGACCATAGTAGTACTCTGATTCACCAACATACATGTATCTTGCTAAAATAGTCCAATCACCCACATTGTGAACAGCACTTAGATTCCATCTGTTCTCAGGCAGTAATGCTTCCAAAGCAGCTATTCTTGAAGCGCTCAGTAAGCTTGAACTATCAACTTCTGTTTCAGTTTCGTTGTAAACAAACGTAAAGTCAGTTACACCGTCACCTATCTCAGTTGAGTAAGTAGCTACAACATCAATACCATCTGTTGTTGTATCGAAGTCGTTGGTAAAGAACCTAAACGTTTGCATATCAGAAGCACCAGGTACTTTAGCAGCAACTAAAGCAGCTCTTTGTGCATCAGTTAGACTGAAGTTTCCAGTAAGTGCTATACGATCTGTAAGCTCAATTTCATAAGCATCAATTGTTACGTTTAAAGCATCTGTTACATCCCAAACTACACCAATGCTAAAGTTGTCAGATTCTTCTGGTTGAAGAGCCTTTCCACCTGCTGTAGCAGCTATTGGATTTGTAGGGGAAAGAGTACCTTGTTGTACTAATTCACCTGTTCCAGATATAGAAGCTGTAGTCACATTTGAAACATTAGATTGTCCTGGAGTAGGGGCCCTGAAGCCTGTACTAATTGTAGATCTTAGCTTTACATTATCCGTTGCTCTGTAAAGTGCTGAGAATTTAGTATTAGTTGTTGTACCAAAGGTATCGAAATCTTCGAACCTAGTAGCGAAACCAAGTACAAGTTTCTCAGTAACATCACCTTCAAAGTCTAGGTAAACAGCATAGTTTTGTTGATCCCAAACACCAGCGATATCAGGAGTAAATCCTGCAAATCCGTTTGAACCAATACCGAACCCTTGGTTGAAATAAGGACCAGTCGTAAAACTAGCAACATCACCATTGACTATTTCAAACTGT
>CACJMO010000035.1 GCA_902594545.1 uncultured SAR86 cluster bacterium | reverse complement strand
GATACGAATTCAGGTTTGATTTGGTCCAACACTTCGTCGGGCATCAAGTTTTCCGTCATTCTGGTACCCGCAAGAGGGGCTAATGTATTGCATTTAACATTGTATTTAGCACCTTCTAATTTCAATGTATTCATTAGCCCTACTACTCCCATTTTGGCAGAGCCATAATTTGTTTGGCCAAAGTTTCCTGCCAATCCGCTTGATGAAGAAGTCATCACTATCCTTCCATAGTTTTGTTCTTTCATGATTTCCCAGACTGCTTTAGTACAGTTAACACTCCCCATTAAATGAACTTCAACCACCATTCTGAAATCTTGATCTTCTACTTTAGAAAAGCTTTTATCTCTGAGTATTCCTGCATTATTGATTAAGATATCTATACGACCATATTTATCCATTACTTCATCAACCATACCTTGTACCTGATCAGAGTCAGTAACACTGGCACCATTTGCCATTGCTTCTCCACCAGCAGCTTTTATTTCTTCAACAACCATTTCTGCAGCCGATAGAGAGCCGTTATCAGAACCATCAACATTACCACCTAAATCATTTACAATAACTTTTGCACCTCTTCTAGCTAAATCTAGAGCATGGCATTTTCCTAGGCCGCCTCCTGCACCTGTTACGATAGCCACTCGATCATTAAAAGTAATAGACATATTTTCTCCTGTTTATAAATTCAGGCGCTCATATTAACGCAACCTACTTTCTTTGTGAAAAAGCTTTTTCTATTCTAGATATCGCCTCTTCTAAAATACTTCTTGGACATCCAAAGTTAAGTCTCACATATTGTTCATTTCCGAAAAACTCTCCTCCGTGTACTCCAACCTTAGCCTCTTCGACAAAAAATTTGACCGGACTATCAAGATTGGATTGTCTACAATCTATCCATGCCAAGAATCCTGCTTCCGGACCGCATAAAGACAAACCCTCTATGTCATTTATCCTGTTGCTCAAAAGGGTTTTATTTGTCTTAAGGTATTCTATTAATTCGGATTTCCATTCATTAGCACTTCTATAGGCCGCTTCAGCAGCAACAAATGCCATTGTATCTATATGGGCAACAATACCTTTACTGTTCCTTTCAAAGTCTTCTCTCAACTCTTCATTGGGTATGATGGCGGCAGCAATAGGAAATCCCGCTAGATTAAAAGTTTTGCACGGCCCCATTATAGTGATTGAGTTTTCCTGAGCGTAAGAATTCAAAGAAGCATAAGGAGTATGCTTCAGGTTATCATCAAGAATTAGATCAGCATGAATCTCGTCACTGCAAACAATAATATCATTCTCTTGGCATAAGGCTGACAAGTCTTCTAGTTCTCTGTTTGTGAAAACTGTACCTCCTGGGTTTTGAGGATTACAAAGATATAGCATCTTCGTATCATCAGATAAGAGTTCTTTTATTTCTTTGACATCAAATTCAAGTCTTCCATTTATATCTTTAAGAAAAGTTTTAACGAATCCCCTTTCCATATTTTCAGGCGCTTCAGTGAAGGGTGGATATATAGGTGAAGGAACTAATGCTATATCTCCAGGCGCTAAGACAGTTTTGCAGCTGATATTCAAACCTACAACACCACCAGGCACCCAAACTATCCAATCTTCCTCAATTTTCCACCCAATTGTTTTATGAACATGTTCGAAAAATAATTTTGTAAGGCTAACTGGAGTATCTGTGTAACCAAATATTCCTTGATTTACTCTTTCAATCATTGGATTGGTAACTTCAGGAGGACACAAGAAGTCCATATCTGCTATCCACATGGGCAAAACATCAGGATCAGAAAATTTTAACCACTTGGTACTGTGGGTGGTATCGCGATCAATTAATTGGTCAAAATCGTATTTCATATCCAATAATTCATATTACTCTAAAAATTAACGGTTACCTATTGAAGAGTATAGTTTCAATAGTTAGACTGCGCTCCACATTAATTTAATTATGGCTGACATTTCTTATAAAAATGTAAACGACAATACCCCTGTTTTTGTGGGTAGCGCACAACTAACTGATAAAAGAGGTATAGAGGGTTATAACTATCTTGAAATACTGACAGAAGTTTCAAAAAAAGCTTTGGCTGATTGTGAAGCTAAAGATAATTTTAAAAAAGACATAGATACAGTAGCAGTCATAAGGTTCGTTGCTGATACTCCACAAAGAGACTCTGCAACTTCCAATCTATGGGGATATCCCAATATGCCAAGAAGCCTAGCTCAATCCCTCGGTTTTGAAGCAAGTAACGAAATATATACAACCACTGGAGGTAATTCACCCCAAATAGCAGTTAATGAACTCGCTAACAGAATAAAAGACAATGAAATTGATTGTGCACTCCTTGCAGGAGGAGAGGCTCTTGATACATTTGTAACAAGGCTAAAGGATGGCTTAGAAGTAAATTGGTCTGATGATCCGGGTGGTAAGCCCGAAATCATTGGTAAATCAACTGACGGTACTAATGATCATGAAAAGATTCACGGCATCTTTAATCCATCCTCAGTTTATCCTCTCTTCGCTAATGCCCTTAGAGGTATAAATAATCAAAGTGTAGAAGAACATATGCAAGATACTGGAGAATTGTTTGAAAGTTTTTCAAAGGTTGCATCTAAAAATAAATATTCTTGGTTTCCTGTGCATAGATCTGCTAATGAAATTTCTGAAGTTAAGCCAGAAAATAGAATGATTGGATTGCCATATACGAAATATATGAATTCAATTATGCGAGTTAATCAGTCTAGTGCAATTATTATGATGTCTGCAAAGAAAGCTAGAGAGCTTTCCATACCAGAATCAAAATGGATTTTTATGTATTCTGGAGCTTGTCTTAATGACATCTGGAATGTAAGTGACAGAATTAATTATCACTCTTCCCCCGCCATAAAAGCTTGTACAGATAATGTATTTGATCTTGCCAATTTAACAATTGATGATCTGGATTATATTGATCTTTACTCATGCTTCCCATCGGCAGTCCAAATCGCAATGAATGAATTAGGGCTATCTAAAAACGATCCAAGAGGACTAACTGTTACAGGCGGACTGCCTTA
>CACJMO010000034.1 GCA_902594545.1 uncultured SAR86 cluster bacterium | reverse complement strand
AGAAAAGGCTGTATACCTAATTCTAGAGTTGGTGCCTTTTGTTCACTACCTGTTAACCAGTCATCAATTCGTATTTGAGAAGAACTCTCAAAACCATCTCTGATGTACTTAATATTTATGTTCCCTGTATCTCCAATTCTTTTGGATAAAATTAAATTTAATTCATTAAATACTTGAACTTTCTCTCCATCTATCTCTATTATTTTGTCCCCTTCAGAGAGTCCTGCTACTTCTGCAGAGCTGTTTTCTAAAACATTCCCTACATAGGAAGATAGTTGCACAGTACCTACAAGTGCCAAAAAGAAATAAACAATTGCCGCCAGGAAAAAATTAGCCAAAGGACCCGCTAGAGTTACTGCAGCTCTTTCTCCGAGAGTGGCGTCTAAATAAGACTTTTTATCCGAGAGGTTCTCTCCAGAACCTTGCATAGGATTATTTTCACCAAGCATCTGAACATATCCACCTAAAGGAAGAACTCCGAAGGAGTAAGAGCAGTTTCGCTTATCCGTAATAGAAAAAATCTCTTTACCAAAACCAATCTTAAATTTTAATACATGGATATTAAAATATCTTGCAACAAGGAAATGGCCCAGTTCATGAATACCTACGATTATGCTTATGAGCATTACAAATGAGAATATGGTGAAAAGAATTTCCATTTAGTAAGAATTCACAGTCTTTATTGTTTGTTCTCTTGTTATTTTATCTTGTTCAAAGATTTCATCTATTTCTTTGACAGCACGGAAATCGGATTTATCCAATATCTCAGAAATAATTGAAAATATATCTAGATAACCTATTTTACCTTCTAAAAAAGCATCTACACACTCTTCATTTGCAGCATTAAGTATTATTGAGCTATTTCCTCCTTGCTGAATGCAATACTCTGCCAACCCAAGAGCTGGAAACTTATGAATATCAGGGCTTTTAAAAGTTAAACTCTTCAAGCTATCAAAATCAATCTGCTTTGAAGCAGATTCAATCTTACTTGGATAACCCAAACCATAGGCAATTGGAATTTTCATATCCGGAACAGATAATTGAGCCAGTAGGGAATAATCGGTAAATTCAACTAGGGAGTGAACAATGCCTTCAGGGTGTATTACTACATCAATATGTTCTATATCGAACAACCATCTTGCCTCTATTATTTCCAAACACTTATTCATCATGGTTGAAGAATCTACGGATATTTTTGGGCCCATATTCCATACTGGATGTGCAACTGCCTCATCTGGCGTAACACTCTTCAAGTCTTTTATGTCTTTGTTGAGGAAAGGACCCCCTGACCCAGTTAAGATTAGCCTGGAAACAGATTCTTTATCGGTAACTCCTGAAAGACATTGATGCAATGCACTGTGTTCACTATCTATTGGAAAAATAGTGGAACCAGCTTCTTTGGATATTTCGTTAAGTATCTCTCCTGCAACGACATATGATTCTTTATTAGCCAATAAAATATGTTTGCCACTTTCTGCTGCAATGAATACTGATTTCAGACCTGCTATTCCAACTATAGCTGCTACAACTATTTCGATAGAGCTTGATGCAATGATTTGGTCCAGTTCTATGTCGTCTTTTAACAAAGGATTTTTGCCACTCTTTGTCGCATGGATATATTCATTGAAAGAGTCTCTTGCATCTTGAGACTCTAAATAAATATATCTAGGTTGAAATTCCTCATATTGCTCAATTAGTAATTCAAAATTACTATTTGCAACTAATAATTCAACCTTATAACTTTCTCGATTTGACCTGATTACCTCTAAAGAAGATCTTCCTACCGAGCCTGTTGAGCCTAAAATTGCAATATTTTTCATTTAACCGAAAAAATTCAATAACAATACAAAACATGGAAAAGATGCTATGTGGCTATCTAGCCGATCATAAATTCCTCCGTGTCCTGGAATCAAGTCTGAAAAATCTTTTATTTCTATAACTCTTTTCATCATGCTGGCAACAGCATCGCCTATAACTGAAAAAAGAGATACAACAAAAAAGAGAATAATTGTTGCAAGGAGACCAGTATTTAAAAAATTTACGGATATTAAGGTCAAGATTAAAGGAGTCGCCACTATAGCACTTAAGAAGCCTTCCATGGTTTTATTGGGACTCACATTATTGATGAAAGGTCTTTTTCCAAATTTCTTTCCTGCGAAGTAAGCAATCGTATCCATTAATATGCTTACTAAGGCAACTAAAAGGACAATAAATCTATCGTTCGTCAAATTAACACCCAACGTCTGATTTCCGTTCTCAGTAATATGCAATATAGAGGAGAAAAATGCCAAGTGAATAATGATACCTAGAGTCATCCAGATAAATTGATTTTTCAATAAAGTTTTATTTAAAGGGAAGCTCAATATAAACAAAGAAGAGACTGCGATAACTAGAACTCCCAGGAAAATAAATAACAAATTAAAAAAAGAGAATTGTGATAAAAAGATTAAAGCACAAAAAATAATTGCAGTTATAGAGGTTAATACTAAAGACACTCTAGCCTTTAAAAATTCCCACAAAGATGCAGTAGAGATAACCACAGCAAAAAAAATGAATAATGTATCGCTTAAAAACAAAACGAGAGAAGTGATTGCTATAGCCAATATGACAGCACTAATTACTCTTTCTCTAAGCATTTTAAATTTGAAAGTTTGATTTATCTCCAAATCGTCTAACACGTTTGGAATATTCACTGAGGGCCAATTCAAACTGATTATCATCAAAGTCAGGCCATAAAATATCTGGAAAATATAATTCTGAATAGGCTAGCTGCCATAGTAAAAAATTACTGACCCTCAACTCATTGCCTGTTCTTATACATAAGTCAGGATCTCCAAAGGGAGCAGTAGACAGCAAAGAATTAAAATGTTCTTCAGTTAAAGGGAAGTTAAGGTTTTTTTCATGAATTTTGTTAACAGCATTTACTATATCCCATCTGCCCCCATAACTAGCTGCCACAACCAAATCCAATTTTTTTTCCGAGGGGTCACAATAAGTTAATTTTTCAGAATTTTTCATTTGAGTAATAAGTTCTTCTTCAAATTGAGAAAGGTCACCTATGAAGCTCAACTGAACAGAGTTTTTTATCAAATTTGGGACTTCTTCTTCAAGGGCAGTATGAAGTAGCTTCATGAGTAAATTAACCTCATCAGATGATCTGCCCCAATTTTCACTACTAAAAGCGAATAGAGTTAGTACTGAAAGTTCTTTTTTAACTGCAAATTCGACAGCCCCTCTTGCTCTTTCAACGCCTTTTTTGTGGCCTGAGACGCCTGGGAGATCTTTTTCTTTAGCCCACCGGTTATTGCCATCCATAATTATGGCTACATGCTTTGGCATAATTTCAGGGTGGTTGCCTTCCATGTTGAAACCTAGAAGTCTAAAAGGTCTTTTTCTTTGGCGTCCAGTGCTAAGTCAACTTTTTCTACAAATGAGTCTGTAAGTTTCTGAATTAAGTCCTCACCTTGGCGCTCTTCATCTTCAGAAATTTCTTTTTCTTTAAGAAATTCTTTCAGCTGAGAATTACCTTCTCTTCTTACATTACGAATTGATACTTTGGCATTTTCAGCTTCTGCTTTTGCCTTTTTTATAAAATCACGCCTAGTCTCTTCAGTTAAATCAGGCAAGATTACCCTTATAGTATCACCTGAAGTGGCAGGATTTATACCGAGGTCTGATTCTGAGATAGCTTTTTCAATTTGCTGAACAATTCCCTTTTCCCAGGGAACTATCGCAAGGGTCTTAGCGTCTTCAATACTTATGCTAGCAACCTGAGACAAAGGAGTTAACTTCTCGTAATAATCTACTTTGATGCTGTCTAGCAATGAAGGTGTTGCCCGTCCAGTCCTTATCTT
>CACJMO010000033.1 GCA_902594545.1 uncultured SAR86 cluster bacterium | reverse complement strand
ACAATGCCGGCACCTCTGATCCTAAAAGATTTAAAGATTTAGATGAACAAAGTTGGAATTACGTTCTTGAAACAAACCTGAATGGGGCCTATAGAGTTGCTAAAAATTTCACGGATAGCCTGCTTGCAGAAAAGAAAGGAGGGAGTGTAATTAATATCGCTTCAATATTGGGGTTAAGGGTTGGATTAAATTTAGCAAGCTATGCAACTGCTAAGGCTGGGTTGGTCCAGCTAACAAAAAGTATGGCTCTTGAGCTGGCAAGGTCAAATATTAGAGTCAATGCAATTGCTCCTGGTTACATCCTCACAGAAATAAATGACGATTTTTTTGCTACAGAGGAAGGTCAAAAATATGTTAAGAACATTCCCATGAATCGGCTAGGATTGGAATCTGACCTTGATGGTGTTTTACTCTTACTAGCCAGTAATGCGTCTGCATTCATGACAGGGTCCATAATTCCTGTGGACGGTGGACATTTAATCAATCCTCTTTAATTACTCCACTACTTTAATTATTCTGCCTTCAGACAGAGGCTTGTCGGGATAGTCTCCATTAATGAGTCGTAATTGATCTTCGGCATTTATATTGATACCACTCATTAAAGCAAGCTTAGAGTAAGTATCCCCCTTTCTGACCTTATAAGCTCTTATACGTAATGGTTTGGATAAGGCAATTTCCTCATCTTCTAAAGCTCTAAAAGAATTAATGATTTTCAAAAAATCTGAATCAAACTTTTGAAAATTTAAGCTTTCGTCTTTCATATAACCTATGAATTGATAAACCTGATTGCCTTTGAATATCACCGCCATTCGTGCCGTGCGACCTGATCTTTTGGTTGTTGCCGAAAAACCCTCAAACCCGTTGATATTAAGAGTTCGTTCTGAGTAAATATTGGTTGCGAATCGCTTAATATATTCTTCAGGTGTTTCTTTAAAATTTAAATCTTCTAAGGTCATCTGCAAGAATGCTTCTCCATAGGAAGAACTAAAGATGAGAGTACTTGGAGTATTTATGATCTCCCAAGAGTCCGGTGCGGCTAGATATAAATTTAAGGGACCATGGTAAAACTTGCTACCCCTTCGTACGCCTGACTGCTCTGAGTCTCCAAAAACCATGCCCTCTATCTTTTCTAGATAAGTATCTTGTTGTTTTCTTATACCTTGCTTAAACGACACGCTTACATTGTTTAAAACTTCTTGAAGTCTGAGATCATTGGATGGATGGCTGGCAAAGACTCCGTGGTAACTTCGAGGTTCTTGTCCGCGCTGTTCAGCAATTTTTTTTGAATAGATTTCTTGATCTTTTAAAACACTAAGGACTTCGTACATGCCTTGAGGTGAATAGCCGTCTTGGTGTATGTACTGTGCACCCAGATCATCTGCTTCTAACTCCATTTCCCTTCCGTATCCAGAAAGAATTGCCCCTGAAGCTATGTTGGCGAGATTTCCTGCAGTTCTTCCTGCGTTAATCTCCACCGCCGCCGATAAAACACCCATCAATTGCGATTGGGAATACTGTCGTACGCTGTGTCTGGCCGTAACATGGCCTATTTCATGACCTAAAACAGCAGCCAACTCTTCTTCATTAGATAAATAGCTCATCAAACCTCTATTTATGTATATATACCCTCCAGGTAGAGCAAAAGCATTTATATCCGGGCTATCTAGGACAGTGAATCGGTAAATTAAATTGGGTCTATGACTTTTTTCAGCTAAAGACTCACCGATTTCTTGAACATAATTTTGCAACTCTTCATCTTGATACACAGGAAACTGTTTAAGTACTTGAGAGTTATACTCTCTACCCATTTGTATTTCTTGAGTTTCACTAATCAACACGAAATCTTGTTTACCGGTAACAGGATTAACCGAACAACTAGTTACTAGAATAAGAGCAGTTATTAAAATTAAATATTTCATTCAGTTATAAGTTTGACAGCCTTTTCTCCAAATTTATCCCACCAATCTTCGCCCATTTTAATGATTTTGTTCAAATTAGTTTCGCTTCTGTCATCCAGTCTTCTATTGACTCCATTAAGTGGAGAATTGACTCGCAAGTAATACTCTCCGATGAGATCTTCAGCGAGCTCGTGATCTAAACTACTCTCAACCATGAGTCCAAATAAATCATGCATCAACCAACCGACGATTCCCCAGTTCTTGGACGCTTCACCTTTAAGAGGTCTCTTACTTAGTCCAGTACCTATACTAAGCACTCTAAGCTCTGATTCTGGAAACAATTTCTTTGCTTCGGCATATCCATGCAAAACAGGATGATTAGCTACAATAGCTCCGTCTATTAGATAACGATCTCCAACTTGAGCAGTTGGGTAGTAAATAGGTGCTGCACTGGTTGCATCTCCTGCATCAACCAAAGAAATATCCTTATCCTCTTTTGCATAGGATTTAAACAATACCGGAGATCGTGTTTCGATATCATAGCTCAGTACTGCTACGGGCTTTGTTGCCTCACCTAAAGTAGATCTTCCAAAGTAATTCTTAAGAACTTCCCTCTTACCATTATTAGTATATTTAGGCTTAGCCTGTAAAAGACCTAATCGGGTTTCCCAAGAAGAAGTTCTCATTATTTTTCTTAGGTTTGGTGTACCCCACATACCTTCAAGTTCTCTTGAAGAAAATCTTTTTACAGCCAGAGCTAGGCAAGAAATAGCTCCAGCAGAAGTACCCACGAAGAAATCAAATTTCTCATGAATCTTTATCCCTGTCTCCTTTTCCAATAGCTTTAAAAAGGTTATTGAAGAAAGTGTTCTTACACCTCCCCCATCGAGAGACAAAATGTACTTTTTATCCATTTATTTTGATTATCTCATTTATTTTTAAGTAATGACAAATTGCTATAAATTATCTATTCTTAGGAAGAATTTTTAAAAATTTGGGGGTTTTATATGAAAAAATTCAGTCTTTTAATTTCTATTGCACTTTTAGTTCCTTTTACTGTTCTATTTGCGGATGAAGAAGTAGAGGAAGTAGTTGTTACAGGGTCTCAAATAAAAGGGGCAAAAATTACGGGAGTCCTTCCTGTTACTGTCCTTTCTTCTGAGGATATTGAAGCAATTGGACCGGAAGATGGCACAGAGTTATTGGAAAATATAGCAGAACAAGGAGTAAATTATTTTACTGAGGCCGAGTCAGATTCGGGAGGAGTTAACTCAGCTAGGGGTGATGTAGGAGCCTACAATCTTAGGAATATGGGTGTAGGTAATACACTTGTTCTTCTCAATGGAAGAAGGTTGGTAAACAATGCAGGTTATCAAACAGAGCTATTAGGAGGAGACTATGTTCCGACTATGTCTGTAAACTCAAATCTAATACCCACTAATGCTCTTGATAGAGTTGAACTACTTAAGGATGGAGCTTCTGCCATTTATGGAGCTGACGCAGTTGCTGGTGTTGTAAATAATGTTCTGCAGACTGACTTTACTGGTTTTGAAGTTAACTTCAGAGGGAATGGATATGATCATTTTGATGCAAATGATGAAAGAATACAGATCAAATATGGTGGCGACTTCAATGAAGGCAGAACAAATATTTCCATTATGTTTGACTACTATGACAGGGATGCAATAGCAGCATCAGAAGATCCTAGATGGGGAGATTCTGACCACAGAAAATGGATACCAGCCGATTCTTTGTGGGCAAATGATAGTTCATTCAACAATAGGTATTCTGGAAAATGGGCTCAGTTAGATTTGCGAGGAAGAACTGATTACACTGATAGCGCAGGTGAAATACAGATCATGCCTTCTTCAGATCCTAGATGTTCTAGGTCCGACTCATTGGATACAGGTTACGGAACATGTCTTGGAGTTGATACTACATCTCTTGCAAATGGAGAATATTATATAAACCCTGGCCAGTTCAGAGACTATAGAGGTGAATTGCAAAGAGATAATACTTTTATATTTGTTAACCATGAATTAGATAATGGCAATGAACTATTTGCA
>CACJMO010000032.1 GCA_902594545.1 uncultured SAR86 cluster bacterium | reverse complement strand
TGAGAATAAGATGTCTCTTTATTCTAACTACACTCAAGAGTTGTCGGGTGGTTCAATTGATTACCTTATAGGATTCTCCTGGACTGACTCAATAATATGGGGTGATAGTGCATTGCCATTTGATATTTCGCCTTCTTTCAGCAGGTTAGATCTCAAAGCAACTTGGACGAATAACGAAGGTGATCTAGAAGTAATGTTCTTTGTGAATAACGTTATGGATAAGATTGGAGTAAGAAATATGAGTACCGATGATGAGACTCAAGGTTTCTTAAGATCAGTTACTCCAACCCTTCCAAGAATGGGTGGAATTTCTTTCACTAAGAAATTTGGTGCCTATTAAGTTAGAAATAACTTCAATAAAAAAACCTGCGTTAGCAGGTTTTTTTATGCCTAGTTGAATAATTCCTTGGGAGATTGATTTACTACGTTTCTAATAAGATATGCACATAAACCTGAGACGACCAAAATTCCTATAAAAGGACCTATCAACCATATTTCAGGGTAAAAGTTAGCGCTCGTTTCAAATACTCTAGTTTCTATGTAATAGATTCCTGAATAAGCCAATAAAGAGCCTAAAGTTCCTGAAATTAAACCTAGTAAAGAAAACTCTAAGAGTGCTGAAGTTCGAATGAGAGAATTGGATGCACCCAAAGTTCGTAACACTGCAGATTGATGTTTTCTTACCTCAAAACCATCTTGTAAAGCTGAGAAGGCTAAAAATATTGCGCTTAGGCAGGTAAGCAGCAAAATTGAGTTAAGAGCTTTGGTTACTTGAGCTATTATCTCTTTGACTTGTTCAATTATCTCTTCTATAGAAAAAACCGATACAGTTCTAAACTCCCTCATCAATTCAGCTGCTAACTCCTGCTTTTCTCTTGGTATATAAAATGAAGTAATGTAGGTAGAAGGTATATCTTCAAATAATGAAGGATGCCCTATAATGAAAAAGTTCGGCGAAAAGCTATCCCAATTAACCGTTCTTATACTTTGTATAAAAGTTTTAATTTCTTTATTTTCAGTTTTTAAGTAAATCTCATCTCCAAGTTTTAATTTATATCTCTCGGATATTTCATCTGATAAAGAAATTCCATTTACACCTGTTGTAGTGAACCATTCACCTGCAATTATTTTATTTTGTTCCGGAAGGTCATTTATCCAGGTGATATTAAAGTTTCTATCAATCTTAGTTTGCGCCTTATCATCTTTTTTGATCGAAGCTCCTGTTACGGGGAAAAAGGGAGTACTTTTGATCTCTTTTTCTTGCAAGAAAACTTCCATTCCATTTTTTTCATTCGGAGTTATGTTTATAGCAAAATTGTTGGGAGAATCTTCAGGAATTGAGTTTTGCCAGGATCCTAGAAGATTTTTACTTGCTGAAAAAGTTATCAAGCTCAATCCTATAGCAACCGTAAAAGCAAAAATTTGGAAAGAATTACCTAAGCGTCTTCTTTTCAGTTCTGAAAATGCTAATTTCGCTGGGCTGGATGCCCCTAAGCCTAAACTATGATTGCCCAGTAAAAGGTAAATTAAGCCGATACCCAGTAGTGAAAACAGAATCACGCCTAAAAAGATAATCAAAGATAAGCTGAACTGACTTGTGTAGATAAATAAAAGTAAATAAAAAGCCAACAACCCTGCTAAAACAATCGATATAGAGCCCTGGTTCAGGTGAATACTTTCTTTCAAAACTCTCATGGGGGAGATAGAAAGTAATTTTGTTATATGTGGAAATATAAACCCTAATTGACAAATGAGAGCAGTAAAGCAAGTTATCAGAAGTGGGTATAGACCAGGAGAAGGAAGTTCTGTTGGAAAATAAGCTGCCATTAATGAAATGAAGTTATTTTGCATAAGCCACCCCAAAGACATTCCAATTATTAGGGTAACCAAAGTGAGATAAAAGAAAATAAGTAGATATAAGGATCTGATGTCGACTTTCTTCATCCCAAGAGTTTTAAGAATTGCAACATAACGAACATGCCTTCTTGTAAATCTTTGAGAGGCTACGCCGATTGTGCATGCAGATAGTAAAACTGCAATGAGACCTCCCAGGAGAAAGAAATTTTCAGATCTATCAATAGCCCTACCCAAAGAACTCGTATCCTCACCAAGCATTTCTATATCATCACCACTTTCTTTTACGCTTTCTAGAAAACTCTGCACTTTTAATATTTCAGCTTCGGGACCTTCGAAGAGATAGTTGTATTCCACTCGACTGCCTGGTTGGACTATGTTGGTTGCTTCAAGATCCTCCATGTTCATTATTGTTTTGGGTGCAAAAGCAAAGCTACCCGATCCTCTATCAGGTTCATACAGAATGGTATCTGTAAAAATGAAAGTTGAATCTCCTATAAAAACCTCATCTCCGTAATCTATTTTAAGTAAGTTTTGGAGCCTTTCATCCATCCAAACTGTTCCAGTCTCAGGGCTTTTCTTAATGGCATATTCACCATCTTTATTTCTCAATTCGAGCTCACCAATCAGAGGGTAGGCTTTGTCAACTGACTTAATTGAACTCAACTGCATTTCTTTTTCAGAAAATATGACTGACGCAAATAAGACCATTTCCATGGTATTTGTGTTTTGTAGTTCTAGCTTATCCAACAAAGGTGATACTTTGTTCTGGTTAGATTCAAATTTTAAATTACCTCCTAGAAATTCCTCGGTTTCAGAACTTAAAGCTTTTTCAAGTCTATCGGTAAAAAGTGAAATACCTGAAACAATCGTAATCGCTAGAATCAATGAGATGAGCATAGAAGTAAGATATCCTGATCTTACTTCTCTGATAAACAACTTAATTGATAAATTCAGAAGCATTATTCAACTATTTGACCCAGTTTGAGCTCAATTTTCTTGTCACAATTTCTGGCGAGCTCATGGTCGTGAGTGACTATAACAAGTGCATTGTCGCTTTCAGCATTAACCTCGAACAGCAATTTAGAGATTAACTCTCCATTCTTCGGGTCTAAGTTTCCCGTTGGTTCGTCTGCAAAAAGAATCTTAGATTTACAAGCAAAAGCTCTTGCTATTGCAACTCTTTGTTGTTCACCACCTGAAAGTTGATTTGGGTAGTGGTGCTGTCTATCTTTTAATCCAACCCTTTCTAAGAAGTACTCAGCATTTTCCATTGGTTTTGTTTCAGATTTGAGCTCAGAAGGCAACATGACATTTTCCAAAGCAGTCAAACTTGGAAGTAATTCAAAAGATTGAAATACGAAACCAATTTTTTCTTTTCGTATCCCAGCTCTTCTTTCCTCGTCTAAAAGGTGTAAACCAATACCATCTAAATAAATCTCACCACTCGTAGCAATATCTAGTCCTGCTAAAAGGCCTAATAAAGTTGACTTACCAGAACCCGATGGACCAGTTATTGCTAAAGACTGACCTTCTTGAAGTTCAAACGATACGTTATCTAATATGGTAAGAAGGGATTCACCCGAGGTGACTTCTTTTTTAAGTCCATTTACTTTTAGAATCATTTCTGTGATTTAATAGGTGTATTACATAACTATAACACCTCTGGTAAACTAAATACATTAAATCTTTAATTACAATAGCTAAAGCATGACTAAACAAATAAAGATAATTATTACAGTATTATTATTTTGCAATCCATTAATCGTATTTGCTAATACGGATTTTCGAACTTTACTAATTTATGGAGACAGTATAAGCGCAGGCTATGGCATGGAACCCAATAAACAATGGGCAGAAAACTTAAAGCTAATCTTTAATGAAAAAAATCTAGACATAGAGATTGTCAACAGAAGTGTCTCCGGAGAGACTACCGGAGGAGGGCTTTCAAGGATAAAACCTATTCTTGAGAAATTGCAGCCTAAATATCTGTTGCTTGAATTAGGAGGAAATGACGCTCTAAGAGGATATCCTCCAAGTAGGATATTGAATAACCTTAAAGCAATCATAGAAATCGCTAAAGAAAACCAAGTAAAAGTTTTCTTGATGCAAATAAAAATACTCCCAAATTACGGAAAAAGATACCAAGAACAATTTGAATCAATTTTTCCTAAAGTAGCGAAAGAGAATGACATCATACTTTTACCTTTTATGTTAAATGATATCGCGCTAAATAAAGCTCTGATGCTACCAGATGGCATTCACCCTAATGCAGATGCTCAACCTTTAATTGCAGAATATGTATTTAAAAGTTTAGAACCTCATTTACAATAAGCATTAT
>CACJMO010000031.1 GCA_902594545.1 uncultured SAR86 cluster bacterium | reverse complement strand
GTCCTAATCCCAAAATGATCCCGTCCAAAGTTCCACTATCCGATACATGGCATGCAATGGAATTGTTAAAACAAAATGGAATGGCTAAGTATTTGGGGATATGCAATTATTCCACAGCCCTCATTCATGACCTGATGAGCTACAGCCAAATAAAGCCGGATATGCTTCAAATAGAATCGCATCCTCAATTGACTCAAGAGAAACTTATTCGCTTGGCTAAAAGCTATGATATCGATGTAACAGCCTTTTCACCGCTAGGATCAATATCCTATGAAGAAATAGGTGGAGCTGAAGAAAAGGAATCACTCCTAAAAAATGAAATGATTCAATCAGCAGCAAAAGAGCTGGGTATATCTGCAGCTCAATTAATTCTCAGCTGGGCTATAAATAGAGGAACAGCAATTGTTGTAAAGAGTGTTGATGAAACTAGAATGAAGGAAAATCTAGATGCCTCAAAGATAGAACTTGATCAATCTATCTTAGATCAGATATCAGCTCTCAATATAAATAAGCGATATAACGACCCAGGTATTTTTTGCGAAGAAGCCTTTAATACTTTCTTTCCCATTTATGACTAATCAACCATTCTTACAAGAAGTAGAAAATGACTCTGGTTTAAATAACTTAAAGTCGACTCAAGATTGGCTCAAAGAAAATAAAATATTCATTGAGCTTAAATTAGAAGAGCATGGTGCAATTATTTTTAAAGATCTTCCTGTAAAGACTGCCGAAGACTTCGATCAATTTGTATCGACTTTTAATTACGAAACTTTTACTTATGAAGAATCTCTGTCCAATGCAGTCAGAATAAATAAAACCGATAAAGTATTTACGGCTAATGAGGCACCAAGAGAAGTTGAGATCTTCCTTCATCATGAAATGGCACAAACTCCTACCTATCCAAAGAATATTTTCTTTTTTTGTAAATCAGCTTCAGAAACTGGTGGCGAGACTCCTTTATGTCGATCTGATCAACTGTACGAGGCATTATTAAAGGCGGATAAAGCTCTTGTAGAAAGTTTTGAAAAATTTGGAGTCATTTATAACTCCATAATGTCTAGTGGAGACGAATTGATATCAGGTCAAGGAAGAAGCTGGCAGAAAACTCTTGGAGTGAGCTCAAAAAATGATGCTGAAGAAAAGTTATCAAAGCTGGGTTATTCTTGGAATTGGATTGAAGATGATAATTTGTCTGTAACAACAAAAACTCTCCAAGCCACAAAGGAACTAGGGAATGGACAGAAATCCTTTTTTAATCAGGTTATTGCGGCTTCTTTGGGATGGAAGAAAAATTCAGAGAATCAAATCGCGCCTGTCAGATTTGGAAATGGTGAAGAAATAAAAGAATCTTATATTGAGCTCATAAGTGAATTAGCTCAATCTTTAACTCTACTCAGATCATGGCAGGATCATGATATTTTATTAATTGATAACTACAGAGTTATGCATGGAAGAAAACCCTTTGCAGGTAACAAAAATAGAGAGGTATTAGTCTCCTTAACTAATTAGAACTACAAGTATCTTTTAAAGAATGACCATACTTCCTCAGAAGCGTTAATATCTTCATTACCTGACCCATAGAAATACCAAAAGATAGGATTTTCCCACCAATGGATCTTGAATCCTGGCCAAACATGTCTACCGTCCACTATTTCATACATCCATACTTCCTCATCAGAATTTTGCGACCAGTGACGTTGAAGATAAATATCATATTCAGATCCTTCTCCTTTGTTGGCTATTATCTTTTTAGACCTCTTGTCTAAGTTATAGGCATCGGCAAAAAAACTTATTGTGGATGGTAAATCGTAATAGGCTCCCCAACCTCCATTATTTTCCATATCTCCATTAAATAATGTAATTCGATCGTCTGTTCCATGTATTTCAAAAATGGGAACTGGAGATTGTGTATTACATGTCTCTTTAATCTTTGCCATAAGAGATCCAGCCACAGGAGCAACAGCTCTGAATAAGTCTGCAGAAGTGCAAGCAAGTAGGTAGCTCATATCTCCTCCGTTAGACATACCAGTTGCAAAACCTTGTTTCCTTTTCAGGCTATATTCTTCAGATAGCGATACAAAAAGATCTCGAATAAAAGATACGTCATCAATCGTTGAATCTTTGTGAAATTCGTAACCAACATTAAAAAAAGTATTACCTTGACTGTCTATTGTTCCTTGGGGATAAACTACAATAAATCCCTCTCGATCCGAGACTTCATTCATGCCTGAATATTCCATGATCTGTTTTGCAGAATCCGTATATCCGTGAATAACAAACACAATCGGTGAATCTTCAGTAAAATTATCTGGTATGTGAACAAGATATTCTCGCTCAACTCCTTCGTGAATAATGGACCTTTCTTCTGCCACCAAGCAAGATGAAATAACAAAGAGTAAGGAAAAGAGTAATCTAATTAGCATTTTCTAAAGCTCCCATATGAAATTTTATTAAATTGGCCCCACCTTTTTCGTAAAAGACTAGAGAATTATGATCTACATCTTTAATGGATAAGAACTCATGTTCTATTTCCAACTTCTGTAGAAAAGCATGATACTCCTGGATACTCGTATAATTCATATCATTCTTTCCTGACCATAACATTAGTTTTGGCGTAACAGCTTGAGAAGATTTATGTAACTCTGCCAATGACCATGCGTCATTGCCTTTGCCCACATAAAAGATATCGCTGCTTTCGTCACGAGGATCATCTTCAAATCCCCCGCTTTCCTTTACAAGCCTCTCTATTGCGTAAGAACCTCCTCCAGCCGAAACAGTTCCAAAGATATGGGGATACTTAAACATATAACGCGTTGCCGCCCTTCCCCCTTGAGAAAATCCCTCCAAACCTCGCCCCATCCTTCCAGCAATGGTTCTGTAATTATGATCAATATGAGGAATAAGCTCCTTAATAAAAACATCCTCCCCATACGAGCTTAATTCGTCAGAATTGTAGTGGCTGAGCTCACCTCCGTTAACAAATACATAAATAGCTGGATTTATTGAAGGATCTTTAAAAGCCTCATGAACGTAGTTGGACACAAAAGCCTCTCTAGCTTCATTACCTGGCCTGCCTCCATGAAGATAATATACTGTTCTAAATCTTGTCTCAGATTGCTCATCGTATGCTTCAGGAATATAAATGTAATAACCAATAGAAGTGTTCATTAAATTGCTATGAAAAGAACCTTTCTTTAGCTGACTAGGAAAGTCATATTTGTCATTGAGTTCATTTTCCCAAGAAAATTCTTTTGAAAACTCTTTAATAAATTCTTTAAACTCTTCCTTGCTGACTAGATTGTCCCTATCAAAATCCAGTAAGGAAAACATTCCCTGCGACCATTCCTTTTTCTCAATAAAACCACTGGAATTCTTATCTAAGTCTTTAAATCCTAAATAAGCTCCAAGCTCTACTCCCGCAAAAGTCAAAATATTTTTAGACTGAAAAGCGAATATCAATATAAAAAAAAGGAGTAAGATCCACCTAAATTTCATTATTTCGCTACTGCATATCCCCAGTAATTGTATCCAGCTATTTTTGGTGTATTAGGAAGATACATTTCTTCCATTTCTATAATATCAAAGCCAGAGTCTTGAATTAATGCAGGAATTTTTCTATTGATATTGCACCCACCGGCAATTTTTCCCCATAGCGGATTAATTCTCTTTTGCCATTTTCTTATATTCTCATCCGGTGCTTCACCATGCTCACAAAATATCATCTTTCCACCGTTATTTAATACTCTTCTGATTTCGCCGTTTGCCCTAATCACTTCGGGTATTGTGCACATAGTGTATGTCACCAGTACAGAATCGAAATGATTATCAGGAAGAGGGATTTCTTCAGCTCCGGAAGATATAAATTTAACCTCAATTTGCTCACTATCTGCTACTTTCCTTGCCATTGCACTTAATTCCTCAGAAGGATCTAGACCCCAAAGTTCATCAATTTTTGATTTATCGTAAAAGGGTAAATTAAGACCGGACCCTATACCGATTTCTAGAACTTTACCTTCAGCAAGAGGCACTACTTTTTCTCTTTGTCGAGCAATAGGCTTTGACCCACAAGCACAATTCAGAAATTTGGGGAGAATATATTTATCGTATAGACTCATAGTCTAAATCTAATACTTACCTCAATTAAAGGCAATCAATATGAATGAAAACCTAAAAAACAAAGTTTGTTTAATAACAGGCGCTACAAACGGAATAGGCGAAGAATCGGCAAAAGAATTAAATAAAATGGGTGCTGAAATTGTATTTGTTGCGAGAAGTGAAGAAAAAGGGAGTCGTTTAAAACAAGAGTTAGAAAATGACTCAGGCAGAGAGGCCACTATGATTATTGCTAATTTATCTTCTCAAGCTGAGGTAAAGAAGGCTGCTGGTGAATTCTTAGCTCTGGAAAAGCCATTGGACATCCTACTGAATAACGCTGGCATAATGAATAGAGAGAGAAATGAGACCATAGACGGGCTCGAAGAGGTTTTTTCAGTTAATCACCTGGCTTACTTT
>CACJMO010000030.1 GCA_902594545.1 uncultured SAR86 cluster bacterium | reverse complement strand
CTAGCGTTATTTCAGCCATTAGCTCTCCTTAATTACGAAAAACATTACATTTTTCTGGTTATACTTCCATGAACTTACAGAACTGACTAAAAATGAGCCATTTTTAGCACCTCAGATCTGAAACAGTTTCATGTGTTTCTTTGAGATAACAATCTCAGGATGTGCTTTATACCATATATTTATTCGATCAAGAATAAATATCTTGCATGGTATAAAAACCAGGTTGTCTATTGACTAACCATTTAGCTCCAATGATAGAGCCCTTAGCAAAGATTTTTCTATCCAATGCTTTATGAGTTAATTCTATTATCTCGTCACCTAAATTTAAGCTGACCTTATGTTCCCCCGGATTGAGACCATCTCGAATGCTTTTAATTGAAACTTCTTTTTTAGGATAAATCTCTTTAATTGTCTCTTCTAAATCTATTGCAGTTCCGGAAGGGGCATCCTTTTTTTCTGCATGGTGTATCTCACTTATATTTAGACTAAAGTCTTCTTTAATGATGTTTGTAGTATGAGATATTAAATTTTTTAGAATAGCTATACCTGAACTTGTATTAGATGCTAGCAAGACAGGAATTTTTCTACTAGCTTGGGTTATATCGTTTTTCTGTTGTGCGTTAAAACCTGTTGTTCCAATTAAGATAGGTATACCTTTTTCAAGAGCAGTTTCTAAAGCAATCATTGACCCAGCTGATGAAGAGAAATCAATGATCAAATCTATAGATATCGTCTTAGGTATGTCTTCACTTACATTAACACCTATCTTTTTTTGTCCATTGACTTTTCCTATATCTTCACCAATCCTTGAACTGCTTGAACTACAACTACCTCCTACAAGCTCTAGTTGTTTATCTTCTAGAATCAAAGGAGTAAGTAGCTGACCAACTTTGCCTGTTATGCCTGATATAAATATTTTCAAAATTCTATCTTTAATTTTCAAAGAATGATTTTACCTTAGAAAACCACTCTTCTTTCAAAGGACTTTGTTTCGAATCAGAAGACACTGAATGATCAAATTCTCTAAGTATCTCTTTCTGCTGCTTATTGAGATTTTGAGGTGTTTCAATTACAGCACGACATAATAGGTCTCCGGTTGATCCTCCACGAATGGGCGTTATACCTTTCCCTCTTAGTCTGAATAGTTTTCCGGTTTGCGTTCCTTCAGGTATTTTAATTTTTACCTTTCCGTCAAGTGTAGGGATCTGTATCTCTCCTCCCAAAGTGGCATCTACAAAACTGATAGGTGCTTCACAATAAAGATGTTTACCATCTCTTTCAAAAACGTCATGAGGAAGGACTTTAATTTGTACAAACAGGTCACCTGAAGGCCCCCCTTTTATACCAGCTTCTCCTTCTCCAGATAACCTTATCCTATCTCCAGTATCTACGCCGGCAGGTATTTTTACTGATAATGTTTTTCGTTTTTCTACTCTTCCCTGTCCTCTACAATCCCTACAAGGGTTACTGATAATCTGACCTGAGCCCTGGCATTTTCCACATGTTTGGGCAACTGAAAAGAATCCTTGTTGCATCCTTACCTGGCCAGCACCACCGCAAGCATCGCAAGTCACAGGCTGACTGCCTTCGCTAGCACCAGAACCACTACATGTTCCACAAGTTTCCAACGCAGGTATAGCAATTTTTTCTGTTACACCTCGTACTGCATCTTCCAAGCCAATGGTTATTGAGTACTGAAGATCAGAGCCTTTATTGGACCTTTGTCTCCGCCCGAAAGGATCACCTCCTCCGAAGATATCTCCAAAAATATCTCCAAAAATATCATTAAAACCTTGAGAGGAGCCGCCTCCAAACCCCGAAGCATTTACTCCCTCATGACCAAATTGGTCATAAGTAGATCGTTTGGAATCATCTGAAAGAATTTCGTAAGCTTCAGAGGCCTCTTTAAATTTGTCAGCAGCAGAAGGATCATCGGTATTTCGATCCGGATGATATTTCATGGCAAGCTTACGGTAAGCTTTCTTTAAATCATCTTTAGATGCATTACGTGCGACACCCAAAATATCATAGTAATCCTTTTTTGACATTTGATTACTCTATCTTGGGATGACGTAAGTTAGTTTGTTTGATTTTCTTTTTCTTCAGTCACCTCTTCAAAATCAGCATCTACTACGTCTGACTGATCATTAGAATCTGTGTCTGAAGGTTGAGCCTCGTTATTCTTAGCCTCATCTTCGTACATTCTCTGAGCCAAAGGTGCAGAAGCTTCAGAAAGGACTTTGACTTTTTCATCTATTGCTTCTTTATCGTCACCTTTAAGAGCCTCTTCGAGTTCTTGTATTCCCTTTTCAATTGCTTCTTTTTCTGAATCTTCAACTTTATCTTTAGCCTCATCTAATGTTTTCTTGCATGAGTGTACTAAGTTTTCTCCGAGATTTTTTGCCTGTACTAATTCCTCAAATTTTTTGTCATCTTCAGCGTGAGCTTCAGCATCTTTTACCATTTGCTCTATCTCTTCATCAGATAAACCACTAGAAGCCTTTATTTCAATGGATTGTTCTTTTCCTGTGGCCTTATCCTTCGCAGACACATTTAAAATTCCGTTAGCATCTAAATCGAAGGAGACCTCAATTTGAGGCATTCCTCTTGGAGATGCAGGAATATCAGTGAGATTGAACTGACCTAATGTTTTATTTTCAGCTGCTTGTTTTCTTTCTCCTTGCAAAACATGAACTGTCACTGCTGTCTGGTTGTCTTCTGCTGTAGAAAAGACCTGAGACTTATTGGTTGGGATAGTTGTGTTTTTATCAATTAGAGGAGTCATCACACCACCCATGGTTTCTATACCTAAGGTTAACGGAGTAACATCTAAAAGCAAAACATCAGTAACATCACCTGCTAAAACTGCTCCTTGAATAGCCGCTCCCACTGAAACTGCCTCATCTGGATTTACGTCTTTTCTTGCTTCTTTTCCGAAGAAAGCTTTAACTTTTTCTTGGACCAATGGCATTCTTGTTTGACCTCCAACCAAAATGACTTCATCAACCTCTGAAGCACTAAGGCCTGCATCTTTTAGAGCCGTTTCAGTCGGCTTGATAGTCCTATCTACAAGCCCTTCCACAAGAGATTCAAGCTTTGCTCTTGTTAGTTTGTGGACAAAATGTTTAGCACCCGATGAATCTGCAGTGATGTAAGGAAGGTTTATCTCTGATTGCTGATTGCTTGATAGTTCTATTTTAGCCTTTTCTGCAGCTTCTTTTAGTCTTTGTAAAGCAGCCGAGTCATTGTGTAAGTCCAATCCAGACTCCTTTTTGAATTCATCTGCAAGATAGTCGATCAGGGCGATATCGAAGTCTTCTCCACCTAAGAATGTATCTCCATTGGTTGATAGAACTTCGAATTGATGCTCTCCATCAAGTTCAGCTATTTCTATAATGGATACGTCAAATGTGCCACCCCCTAAGTCGTAAACTGCTATTTTTTGATCTCCTTTACCTTTATCGAGGCCATATGCAAGAGCTGCAGCCGTCGGTTCATTTATAATTCGCTTTACTTCAAGGCCCGCGATTTTTCCAGCATCTTTAGTGGCTTGTCTTTGAGAATCGTTGAAATATGCTGGCACTGTGATTACAGCCTCCTTAACCTCCTGGCCCAAATAATCCTCAGCTGTTTTTTTCATTTTCTTTAAAATTTCTGCAGAAACTTGCTGAGGTGCAAGTTTTTTCCCTTCGGCTTCAACCCACGCATCTCCGTTCTCAGCTGAGATTATTTTGTAAGGGACCATGTCAGAATCTTTCTTGACAACGTCATCGCTGTGTTTTCTTCCTATAAGTCTTTTAATGGCATATAAAGTGTTGGCCGCATTAGTCACAGCTTGGTTCTTTGCTGAGTCACCTACTTTGATTTCTTCCCCATATGCTACAACAGAAGGGGTAGTTCTCTTTCCCTCTGAATTTTCTATAACTTTGGCTTGATCCCCTTCCATAACAGAAACACATGAATTTGTTGTTCCTAAATCAATACCTATAACTTTTGCCATTTTTAGCTCCACATTAAGTTGTTTTTACTAAAATTGGGGCTAAAGCAGAGTATTTCAAGCGATTTTTTTAATTTTCTTAAGATTTTTTTGAAACTACAACTTTTGCAGGTCTCAAGGTCCTGTCCAGAATTGTGTAACCTTTTTGAACAAAGTCGATAATGGTGTTAGCTTCAACTGATTCATCTTCGATTACCGATATAGCTTCATGCTTTTCTGGATCAAATATTGTATCTTCAGTATTAATGGGTTCGATATTTGCTGTTTTAAGTGAGTTTTCAAGACTTTTAAGAGTTAATTCTAGACCTTCCTTCACCTCAGTATCTTCACAAGAATGAATAGCTCTTTCTAGATTATCGGCGACTGCTAGAAACTCTTTCGCTAAAGACTCTACGCCAAACAATCTTGCTTTTGTTACCTCTTGTGCTGCAATTCGCCTTACATTTTGGACTTCTGCCTGAGCTCTAAGCAGTTGATCTTCTAGAGATTTGATTTGCTCCTCAGGTAATGGATCATCTTGAATGTCAATTTCATCAACATCTTCGGCCTCTTGCAATTCAATCTCTTCTTCTTTGAGAGTA
>CACJMO010000029.1 GCA_902594545.1 uncultured SAR86 cluster bacterium | reverse complement strand
CCTTTTCATAAGTAAAACCCGCTTCATTCAAATTTTTTTTAACAAAACCTGAAGACGTATAAGTAGAGAAGGTTGATTCTTTATGGCAGCAATCATTAATTTTAGAAAGCAACTCTTTAGTCCAAAGTTCAGGATTTTTAGTGGGTGAAAATCCATCAAAGAACCACGCATCTACATCGCTGATTTGCTCAAGGTATGTCTTCGTGGCTGAGATATCGCCAAGAATTAAATTCAGTTTAACTCTTCCTTTGAACAGACTTATTCTTTGAATGCCCTCTATATTTTTTGGATAGCTATTTATATATTCAAGACTAAAGTCAGCTAGTTCAGGATATACACCAACTAAACTTTTTAAATCCTCCACCTTAAAAAGATATTTATCAAAAGAATAGAACTCTAAGTTTTGATTGTCAGAACTATGTTTAAGCCATTCAGAGCAAGTCGCAAGAAAATTTATACCTACTCCAAAACCCAATTCACCGATTATAAATGTAGAGTTTTGTTTAAGCGCTTTGAACCTTTTTATTAAATCATTAGCGTCAATAAAAACGTGTTTGCACTCCTCTAAAGCGCCTTTTGAAGAAGAGTAAAAATCATCGTACTCCTCCGAGAAGAGATTTTCTTCTCTCAAAGAAAAAGGCGCATACTCAGAGTTTAAAAAAGAGTATGCGCCTTCTTGAAGATTTTCTTTATTTATTTCCTGTAGGTATTTCGTTAAAGGGTAGACCCTTATCTGCTCTCATATCTTGAGGCATACCAAGAACCTGTTCAGAAATAATATTTTTTAGAATTTCATCAGTTCCGCCTGCAATCCTTATACCGGCAGCTCCATAAAATCCATATTGATACATAGATTGCTCAGCACCTTCTTCATCAGATCTTAGGATTCCTGCAGAATCAAGCATATCCAGACCAAAATTAGCTATCTCCTGAAGCTTATTTCCACTGACTATTTTAGTAATAGACGACTGTGGACCCGGAGTTTCGCCCCTAGAAAGAGCCGATATATTTCTGTATTTAGCATATTTAAGGCCACTTTGCTGGCAATACCAATCTGCAAGCTTTTCTCTAACAGCATCATTTTCAATAGCAAGTTTTCCATTTAGATCTTGTCCTCTTGCGAGTGAGAAAGCTTCTTCAAAGTCTGGACCAGAGGCATCACCTACAGCTAATCTCTCATTCATGAGTGTAGTCAGAGAAACTTTCCAACCATCTCCAACTGCACCTAATCTTTGTGAATCTGGAATTTTGACATCTGTGAAGTAAACTTCATTGAAATTTGCTCCTCCAGATATTTGCTTAATAGGCTTTACTTCAATGCCAGGAGACTTCATGTCCACAAAAAAGAATGTAAGACCCTTATGTTTAGCAACAGTCGGGTCACTTCTAGTTACTAAGATACCGTAATCACTGAAATGAGCGCCTGAAGTCCAAACTTTTTGACCATTTATTGTCCAAGTATCTCCATCAAGTTCAGCTTTAGTTTTAATTCCTGCGACATCTGAACCAGCAGCTGGTTCACTAAAGAGCTGACACCAGATCTCTTCGCCAGTAGCTAAAGGCGGAAGATATCTTTCTTTTTGTTCATCAGTTGCGTACATCATCATGACCGGTCCTGCCATTCCTTGTCCAATTTCAAGGTAACCACCAGGTACTTTAAATTTTGAGACTTCTTGACCCCATATTACTCTCTCTATAGGAGTTGATTCTCTGCCTCCATATTCTTTTGGCCAATGCAAACAAGCCCAACCGCCTTCGTGAAGCTTCTTTTGCCACTTTTTAACTTCTTTGAGACCTTCTTCTTCAGATGATGCTCGCCAGCTATCCTTTGGTCCTTCTTTTAAAGGCGCATTATCTTTTAACCAGTCGTAAGCTTCTTTTCTAAATTTAGCTTCTTCGGGAGTATCGTTAAAATCCATATTTTTCTCCTATATTTGATTTGCTCTTTCTAAAGAGCTTATAAGTTTATCTTTCCAGACTGCTTGACTGCCTATATTAGCAGCGAGTTGTCTACATCTTCTATAATAAAGATGACAATCGAACTCCCACGTGAAGCCCATCCCACCATGTGTTTGAATATTTTCCTTAGAACACTCATGGTAAGCTTGGCTTGCACTAACTCGTGCAGTTGCAGCAGCTGTTGGTAATTCAGGCGCATCAGTACTAAGTGCCCAAGCACCGTAGTAACAATTCGATCTAGCAAGCTCTACAGCAATGAACATATCTGCTAGTTTGTGTTTTATAGCTTGAAAAGAAGCAATAGATCTTCCAAATGCATATCTACCCATTGCATATTCTTTTGCCATATCCATGCAAGCTTCAGCACCACCTAACTGTTCGAATGAAAATAGTACTGCAGCTCTATCTAAAAGATTAAGTACGTCAGACCAATCTGACTTAAGTTCCGTGCAAGGTGTGTTATTAAAAGTTACTGAAGCATGAGATCTGGATGGATCGAGTGTGGACTGTTCTGTCACTGCAACACCTTCAGAGGATGCATCGACAAGATATAAGCCAACACTGGAACCATTCTTGGCACTAACAACAAAGAAATTAGCGATATCTCCGTCAACTACAGCAATTTTTGTCCCTGACAATTTTCCATCTTGGTATGAGCAAGTAATATTTGCTTCAGTTGGAGAAGTGTTTGATTCACTATGAGCAAAAGATCCTATTTTTTCCCCAGATGCGAGTCCAGGAAGGAAAGTTTCCTTAGCTGACTCATCATTGCCATTTAGGATAGCTTCAGTTGCCAAATATACACTTGATGAGAATGGGGTAGGGGCCAAGCTCCTTCCAAGCTCTTCAGCGATTACACATAATTCAAGATATCCAAGGCCTAAACCACCGTACTCTTCAGGTATTGCTGTAGCAGTAAATCCCATTTCAATGATTTGAGACCATAGGTTCTCATCATAGGAATTCTCTCCCTCTAGAACATTTCTTGCTCTTTTAACTGCTTCTTCTTTTTCTAAAAATTTTCTAGCAATATCTTTTAATTGCATTTGATCAGCAGAAAATTCAAAATTCATAATAATCCTCTAATATTTATTTCTAATCCAAGCTTAGATTAATTGTTAAACTTAATTTTAGAATCTATTGTATCTACGATCAAACAGAAAGGAAGAGCAAAATTATAACTATGAATGAAAATCTCGATAACTCGAAAAAGGATATAAAGCCAGAACGTCCAGAACCAGCATCTAATAGAGGTCAGCGCAAAACTAGAGGCGGTGGTGTTCTATTTTCTTCTACCCTTACGGTCATAAATTCCATAGGTTTGATTGTTTTATTTTTATGGTTTTTCAATACCTCAGGTAACCAGCAACAAGCTGGTCAGAATTTTGTAGAAAGGATAAGTTTACTTGAAGAGACCTCCGAAATTACTCAAGACCAACTCGATGAATTTAGGGGTGAACTTGATGATGACCTTAAATTTGTAAATAAAGAGATAAGAAAGTTATGGGATTTAAGTAATAAAAGAAATAGAAAAAATATTTCAGCTAATCTAAATAACATAGAAAAATTAAAAGAAAGTCTAGAAGACATTTCCAAAAAGGATGAGGCTTTTGCTGCAAAGCAAAGAGCTATGTCTGTTGAAATAGCTAAGGTCATTAAGCTTCAAGAAAAGGCCAATGAAAATTACGCGAGTTTAAGTGACCAATCAGGTTCAGGTATTGGTTCAGATCAAATAAAAGAAATTGAAGAATCACTTGAATCGTTTAATGCCTATAGAGTTCAAGTCAATCAGTCCTTAATTGAATTAAGGCAGAAAATTAACGACCTGGCTTTAAGAATAGAAGATACAAACAACGAATAGGTTACTTTGTATGGCTCTATGCCTATAATACACGCTCTCGCGGATGTGGTGGAATTGGTAGACACGCCAGATTTAGGTTCTGGTGCCGCAAGGTGTGGAGGTTCGAGTCCTCTCATCCGCACCAACTTTAGATTACTTTCTGAAGTTTACCGTAGGTTTTGAGCATTAAGTCCTTCATCCATTTTGATGAAGGATCGGAGTCATTCGCTTCATGCCAATACAAATGCAGCACGAGAGGATCTATTTCAAATGGTAATTCTTTCCACGCAAGATCTCTATCAACTGCAAATCCCTTAGTCGTCGTAATGGCAAGGTCGGATTGTTCTACAATGTAAGGAGCCACGAGAAAGTGTTGAGCTCTTAGTGCTATATCTCTTGCAAAACCTAACCTGTAAAGAGTCATGTCCACATGTCCTAGACCAGTTTTTCTATTGGATATGTGAATATGGGATAGTTTTAGATAATCATCAATGGAGAAATCTTTCTTTTCAAGAATTGGGTGATCTTTCCTAACGATCATCACATAATCTTCTTGATAGATTTTTTCATGTTTGAGATGGGGATCGCTATGCACTGGAGGGTCGATGCTAAAGTCAATAGTTCCAGAGGCAAGCTCCCTTGGAGCATCTTTTCTGGGGGTAAGGTAAGTCTCAACTTTTATTTTTGGGGCTACTTCAGCTAATTCTTTTATTAATAGAGGTAATAGTCTGTACTCAGAGCTATCGCCTATAGAAATTTTAAATGTCATTTCTGCAGTGTAAGGATCAAATTTTTCTGCTTCCGAGATAGTGTTTTGGATTAAAGACAAGGCGCTTCTAACATCTTTTATAATTTGATTTGCTACTGGCGTAGGAATCATGCCCTTGGAAGTTCTTATGAATAGTTCATCATCGAATAGTTCTCTAAGTCTGGAAAGCGCATTACTAACAGCCGGCTGTGTAATTCCTAATACTTGACCTGCTTTAGTTAAGTTTTTTTCCGTATAAATTACGTCAAAAGCTATGAAAAGATTTAAATCTGTTTCTTTGAGATTCATAAATTAATCCTTTTTTAAATTCTATAATTTCAGTTATGGACTAAGAGCGCAGATGGAACTATTATTTAAGGGCTAAAAGTAACGATATAACCAAGATTTATAATACATTATTTAGGTATTAATTTAAATTATAAGGAGAAAATAAATGAGCTTTCAATTTTCCGATAGGTCAAAAGACTTACAACTAAGAATTTCAAAATTCATGGATGATCATATTTATCCTGCCGAGGAAATCTATGCTCAACAGATGGAAGAATTTACTCAGCAGGGCGATAGGTGGCAGATACCTCAAATTATTGAGGACAAAAAAGAAGTAGCTAAATCTGAAGGATTGTGGAACTTATTCCTTCCCGAAAACCCAATGGGTGAAAGTATGAGTAATCTTGATTACGCACCTTTGGCAGAAATAATGGGAAGATCAGGCATAGCTTCAGAAATTTTTAACTGCTCTGCTCCTGATACAGGGAATATGGAAGTTCTAGCAAGATACGCAAATGAAGAGCAGCAGGAAAGGTGGTTAAAACCTCTACTAAATGGAGAGATAAGATCTGCTTTTGCTATGACTGAGCCAGCAGTAGCTTCTTCGGATGCCACGAATATTTGTTCTTCAGCAGTTTTAGATGGGGATGAGTATGTTATCAATGGGGAAAAGTGGTGGACATCCGGTGCAGGAGACCCCAGGTGTAAGGTTCTTATATTTATGTGTATGACGAACCCTGAAAATCCTAAACACCAAAGACAATCTCAAATCATAGTTCCTATGGATACTCCAGGTATTAAGATTGAGA
>CACJMO010000028.1 GCA_902594545.1 uncultured SAR86 cluster bacterium | reverse complement strand
CCCAGCTCAGGCGGAGAAGGTTCAAGCTCTGGATCTACTGGGTCTGGTGGTGCAAGTGGAGGAACTGCAGGCGGTGCAGCTGGAGGAACTGCTGCAGGGTCAGCAGCCGCAGCCGCGGCTGTAGGCGGTATAACTCTGGGGACTATAGCAGCAGTGGCAGCAATCGCAGCTGCAGCTGCAGCTATTTCTGATAGCGATGATTCATCTCCAGCGCCTACTCCTACTCCTACGCCTACTCCTACGCCTACGCCTACGCCTACTCCAGTTGAAATAGAAGAGTATGAGTTTGTTGAAGAAGTCATCGTAGAAACTGACGTAGTTGAAACTTCAACTTCTACTGCGACAAGAACTACTGGCGCTACGGCAACAAGAACTACCGGTGCTACAGCAACAAGAACTACCGGTGCTACAGCAACAGCCACTTCTACCGCTACAAATACCGCTGGTGACGTTATAGAAGTCGTAGAAACTTATGATGTGGTTGAGGAATATGAAGTTGTTGAAGAATATGAAACTGGAGAAACGGAAGAATATACAGTAACTTCAACAGTACCAGCAACTGCTACAAGCACTGCTACTGCTACTGCTACAGGTACAAGAGTTAAACAATAAATATTACTCTATAAAAAAACCCGCTAACTTGCGGGTTTTTTTGTAATTGAAATCTCTAGATATGGCAATTTAGGAGTCAAGGCTTGTATACTTTTCCACACAAATAAAGATTCTCTATCTACCCAGAATTTGTTTATAGCTTTCCAATTGATGCTGGAGCCATAAATTGATTCCTCAATCAAGACTAAATTCTTATCTATTCCGTATATCGAGACTGTTTCTTCCCCGATCACTTTTGCTTTTACCTCTACCTTCAGATTATTTAATTCAGGATTTCTAAAAGAGTAATAAGAAATATATTCAAATTTTCCTTTTTGTATAAGTTTTCCAAAATCTATATTTGGTCTATCAATAGTATATAGATCATTTGGTAAACCAATAGTGCTCAAAACCCGTCCTGCGGACTCTGTAAATTTTATTCTGTCAGAACTAATCCATAAATTTTTATCTTTTCTTGTAGACTCAAGAATTATTAAACTCTCACCTCCATCGGAGAATTTAATTGAAGCAGAAGCAAATGGTATGCTCTCGATAAGATCTCTATTTATAACCTGTTGACTATCAGAAAATTGATTTACTAATAAACTGAAAGCCGAAGAGTAAGAAGAAGATATATATTGTGAAGCACTGCAACTAACAAGATTTATTGCAATAAACATCGGCAATAATTTCTTTATGAAGTTGTTTTTAATCATTAATCGACTTCCAATCCCTTGAAACAGAATTCTTATTTGTATCCCCATATAGAGCATATAAAGAATTAACATTATTTAATAAAGCTCCTCCATCCTTGGTCAAAGGATGAAGACCAAAAGAAATGTCTCCTTGTCTAAAATCAGTGAAAAAAGATTCAGTGGGGATGGAAAAATAGAATCCTTTATCAAATGAACCTTCTCCAAACTCCTCTGAAGACAGATTTGTTTTAGTTGCAAACACGCCAAGAGTAAAGCCATTCTTAAATCTTCTAGATAAATCTATGGTTACTCCCTTATCCCCTGCAAGATATTTTCCAGCTAAAAACTGACTTTGGATACCCATTGGGAAATCATAGTAAATACCGATGTGTCCAGTCTCAACTTCATATTCTTTAAAACCAAACCTCTGGTTGAAGTTTCTCTGCTTTACTTTATGGAGCTGAAAACCAGCTGAAAAATTAGAATTGAATGGCCTATAATAGATTTCACCTCCCGCACCACCAAACATTTCTTCAAGGTATCCAAAGTCTACTCTTGCAAAGAAATCTTTATAGGGAGACCAGATATAGTCAATTTTAAATCTTGCTATATTATTTTTACCTTCAGAAAGATACTCTTGTATATCACTCCTAACCTTAGGGATTTTGCTGTAACTTGGGTTATTAAATTCATCAAAAGTATCATAAATGTTAATTCCTAGAACTGTATGTAGAGTTAAACCTCTATTAAATTTTATTTTAGAATTGATTTTCCACCATAATTGTCCAAGATAAAATGCTTCGGGGCCTCCAATTTGATGTCGTAAAGAAGGGGCCATGCTGAAGAAGACTTCAGGAAATTTTACTTCAGGTTGAAATTCGTGAGTCTTATAACTTTCTGGAGTGGAAGTATAGAGGTTTGTTTTTGTATAAAGTTCATTTAATCCAATCTTATTCTCATCCATCTGATCAAAATCCTTTTTTCGAAACTCTAAAGAGTAAACTTCATTATCACCATTCATAGGAGTTACTATTATCTTTTGAATAGAATCTGAAGACAGTGCGGAAGCTATCCTAGCAGTTCGCCCTATCGCTCTCGGATAACTTCTAAATCTGTTTTGTGCAATGGTAATCTTCAGCTCATCTTCCCCTAAATCTGCAGACTGTATATAAATAGATTCCTCTCTTAAGCCTCTATTAAGAGATCGATAAAATATATCTCTATCCTTAGCTATAGCTTTTTGTTGCTCATTATTAAGCTTTATTACATTTTTAGGGGGATCATTTTTTTTTACCAAAGGTCTTTTTCCGTAATCAGATTTGACATCAAATGAAAGCCTAAACTCATCGCCTCTTTCAAAGCTTAATCCTAAGGTTAAATTTTCATTTATTGGCCTAAAAAGGCCAATATTAAACCTGCTATTCACCTCTAACGTAGGCAGGTTTTTATAGCCAATATCTGGATTAGATGTATCGTACTCAAGTTTTATAATTAATCCATGGCGCCAAAGGTAATACTCTAGGCCAGCATACAATGAAACTTTTTCACCTGAGAACCAAGTCTTATAATTAAATGAACCTCCTTCACTAGAATCGCTAGTTCTAGTTCTAAATTCTTCATCAAAGTTGATTAATGGGTTCTTAATATTTTTATCTTGACCTAGGGCTCCCCATCCCAATCCCAGGGTTAAGTCCACATCTCTTATTTGTTTAGTAGCAGCCACATACTCAGATGCAAACTTACCTGTTCCTGCAAGATCATTCCATCCTATGGATATTTCGGGTAGATAAAAGGTTTCATTGAGAATCTTTACTTTTAAATCGAACCCCTTATCTTTTAAAGACTGATTTCCACTGTAAGTAGAAGGTCCATACTTAAGGTTTTTAAGCTCAGTATACTTATAAGATGCCTCCAGCCATTTGAAGGGGGTTGCAGTAATGTAAGTATATTCATAAGGGAAGGAGTTTGAGTAACCAATTTTCATAGACCCTTCTTGCATGAGTCTTGCGTTTGGCATTTGAAGTATTCCTGTAATACCAAAAATAGATGATGTTGGTTCTAATTTTTTTGGAAAATACTCGTAAACAGAAGATTCGATCAAGCTAGTATTGACCAGCAAAGAAGCTGTTAAGAATAATCTTCTCAGTTCTTTTCTCAAACAAGTACCTCGAAGTTAGTTATCGTTACTAATTGCAGAAATTGAAGCAGCGGATATAGCGAGATCGGACAGGATAGGTGTTATGATAGAAGTTAAACTTAACCAGTTGTATGGATCAGGGTCTCTAGAGACAACAATTGTACTGCCTGGCAAAAGTCTATTGTTAATTTCATTTTGAAATAATTTCTTTTTAAATATCAGAGATTGACCATTAGGCAATATGATAAATATTCTGGACAAATCAGCTCCGTCGGTGGTTCCGCCTGCTAAATCAATGTAATCCTGAATAGAAAGTTCTTCTTTGAAAAGTAGAGTAGTTGAGTTGAGAACTTCTCCAACAACTGAAATCGAGGTAGAGCGTTTAGGAATGAAGATCGAATCCCCATCCTGAAGAGTGAAATTTAACTTTGGATCAGACTGCAAAGAATATTCATCTATAGACGCTACCTGTCTTCCGATTGGTTCTTGAGCTCTCAATTTTTCAATAAATTCACTTATAGCCATATACGCTTCACCATCAATTTGACTTCCAGAAGAAACAGCATCAACAAGAGATCTCTCTAAGTTCTGAGCATTTTTTTCATAAGATTCCTTCTGCTGTTCCCTTACTGACTCTCTAGTAAAGACCGCCCCTTCTGGATAAGCCAATTCAGTAAATCCACCAGCCTGATCAATAATTTCTAAGATAGTTTGGCCTGCGCTTATGTCATAGTAGCCTGGATAAAGGAATTCTCCCGACAGCAAAACATTAGCTTGATCTTGTTTTGAGCTTCTTAAAATATTTATTGAATCTCCATCTTTTATTAAAATATTTGTAGATTCTTCTATATCATCTAAAATCCTAACTTTTCTTTCGTTTATTACTTTTTCGAAACGACTAAATTGTATTTTTATGTCTGCCTTATTTTGCAACCCTGAGAATTGCAAAACTTGAGATAAAGTATTTCCCTCAAGAATTTCATAGTTTCCTGGTCTTTGTACGGACCCATCTATTCTTACAGTATTTTCGATAAGAGGATAAAATATTGTATCTCCTTCTAGTAGCCTCATATCTTGTGAGGTATCACCTTCCAAAAGCAATCTATAGAAGTCATAAGCCTTTATTAATTTGCCTTCCCTCTTGACTTGAATATTTCTCAGAGAACCAACCTTATCGGGACCTCCTGTAGCAAAAATAACATTCGTCAAAGTAGAAAGTGCACTGACATTGTAGGTGCCAGGTTTATAAGCTGCACCGACAATGTAAACATTTATAGATCTCAACTCGCTTAAGGATATATAGACTTCCGTGCCTATAAGCTCTTCACCTACTCTCTTCTTGATGAGCTCTTCTGCATTTTCTAAATCTAGTCCTGCGATAGAAATTGGACCTAAGAGTGGAAGGTTTATTGAACCATTTCTTGATATAAAAGTATCTGTCCGGGCTTTATTATTTCCAAAGTACTGGATATTCAGCTTGTCTCCTGGTCCTAAAATATAGTCTTGAGGTATAGGGGTGTTTGTAGATAATGCAAAAGTTGTTGGCGTATCTACAAAAAGGCTATAACCATAGATACAGTCCAGACATTCTTCTTCCTCTTCCTCGCGTTGAACTGTTGTCTGAAGTTCAAGGAATTTTTCTTGTTTGTCATTTATAACACTTTCACCTAATTTAAGCTCCTGAAGCTCTCTTATATCTTCTATCGATAAATCTTCTTCAGAGAAAAGGAAAGGCGAGACTAAGAGGTAAATGAATATATAGAAAATTAAACTCAATTTACTATTTTCGTTTACTTTAATAGGTTTTTTATTCATTACTATGTTTTTTGGTTATTCCTGAGCTCCATCCAAGTTTGTTTCTGCAACCATCATAAAAATCATGACCTTTAGGATGCAACAAGTTTAACATTGATACAGATTTACTTATATTTATTTCACTGACCTCTTTTAATGATACAGAGTTATGACTGTCAAAGCTTAAGCTAGCTTTATTGCTATTTTTAACAGTCCTTATCTTTATTTTGCTATTCGCGTCTATAACCAACGGACTAGAACTCAGGCTATGAGGAAAAATTGGAACAATTGATATAGCATCAAGGTTTGGATGAACAATTGGTCCTCCACCAGACAATGAATAAGCAGTGGAGCCGGTGGGAGAGCTTATAATCAAACCGTCAGCTTTTTGTCGAAATACGAAGACTTCATCTATATAGAGATCATATTCGATAAGTTGAGCAATCGCTCCTGAATGAATGACTACCTCATTGATTGCAGCGTAAGAGTTTCTA
>CACJMO010000027.1 GCA_902594545.1 uncultured SAR86 cluster bacterium | reverse complement strand
GAACCGTTGCCCGTTCAATAGCTCTACGGTTACTCTCAAAGTAGAGTCTCCTACAACATGCTGATTAGTAAGAATATAACCATCTGAACTGAGAATCACACCTGAACCCAGGCTTGTCCTTATCGAATTACTTTTTTTGGTGAAAAGGGGATTAAAGCGCCTAGAACTGCTATTTTGATTTTGTACTAATTGTTCGCTATAAATGTTAACAACAGCAGGAGAAGCTCTCTCAACTGCCAGGCTATAAGAATTTAAGTATGAATTAGAACTAGTTGAGCTATCCTCTTCTTCTTGAAAAATTGAATTAAAGAAAATTAAACCAATGAGTGAGCCAAGGATAGCGCTCGCAAAAATTTTTAATATTAATTTGTAATTATTCACCGAAATTTTATATATTTTTTATCAAAGGACTTTCTATTCAGATACTTAGACAGTGTAAAATAGTAAAGTTCTAGTTGAATAAGAAGTTCCTAGGCATTAAAATGCGCCCGCCTGCGTATTTAGTCAATAATAATATCTTAATGAGAACAGAAAGCTACAAGAGAACTGATATCCAAGAATCATGGGTTTTGCTCGATGCCAGAGGTAAGACCCTTGGTCGTTTTGCTACAGAAGTTGCAAATATCCTCTCTGGAAAGAATAAACCTGAATACACCCCTAATGCTGATTTAGGAGATTACGTTATCGTTGTTAATGCTAATGAGATAAACGTTACTGGAAAAAAGTTAGATCAAAAGATGTATTACAGGCATTCGGGTTATCCTGGTGGAATAAAGTCTAAGCCCTTAAGGGATATAATGGAAAATACTGCGAGCGAAGCAATCAAAAGTGCAGTGAAAGGTATGTTGCCTAAGAATAAACTAGGCAGAAAGATGTTTTCTAAACTTAAGGTTTATGATGATGATCAGCATCCTCATGCCGCACAAAAACCCGTCACATTAGAAAAATAGGAAAGTAAATTGGAGCAAATAGTAACAGTAGGAAGAAGAAAGACCTCAACAGCTAGAGTTTTTCTTCAAAAAGGGTCTGGAGACATCACTGTAAACAAGAAGAAGCTTGAAGAGTATTTTGGAAGAGAAGTTGCACAGATGGTCGTTAAGCAACCATTGGTATCAACTGAGCTTACTCAAGGCGTTGATATTAAAGCAACTGTAACTGGTGGTGGAAGTTTTGGTCAGGCTGGAGCCATTAGGCTTGGCATTGCTAGGGCATTGGTCGAATATGATGAAACTTTAAAACCAGTTCTAAAGAAAGAAGGCTTTTTAACAAGAGATTCTAGAAAAGTTGAAAGGAAAAAAGTTGGCTTAAGAAAGGCTAGGAAAAGACCCCAATACTCGAAAAGATAATATGCAACCAAAATCTCCTCCTAATCCAGGAAGAAGAAAATTTCTTATAGGTGCAACCTCTGCAGTTGGTGCTGTCGGAATAGCTGGAGCTGCAGTCCCATTTATTAGTGCTTTTAATCCTAGTGCTGCTGCTGAAGCAGCTGGCGCTCCTGCAGTTGCTGACATTAGTAAGTTGGCTCCTGGTGAGATGATAATTGTTGAATGGAGAGGAACGCCAATTTATGTTGTTAAGCACTCAGAAGAATCTATCAATGAAATTGACAAAAACCTAGAGAGGTTAGCTGATCCCAATTCAGATACTGAAGTTCAGCCGTCTTATGCAAAGAATAAATACAGGTCTAGAAAACCTGGAATATCAGTTTTATCAGCAGTTTGTACTCACTTAGGATGTGCCCCAAAGTATTATCCTCAATTAGGAGTAGTTGACTTCGATTCTGAATGGCAAGGAGGTTTTTTCTGTCCTTGTCACGGATCTAAATTTGATCTTGCTGGAAGAGTTTATGCAGGAGTACCTGCACCAGATAATTTGACTGTGCCGCCACACTATTTTAAATCTGATGATGTATTGATCATTGGAGAAGATGGAGATTTAGCTTAATGGTTACAAGAATTATGAATTGGTTTGATGACAGGCTGCCCTTAACGGCAACCATTGAACGTCACCTCACAAAATATCCCGCGCCAATCAATATGAACATCTGGTACCTTGCTGGTGTCCTACTGGTTGTAGTACTAGTTATTCAGCTTGCTTCTGGAATATGGCTTTTGATGAATTACGAAGCTACTGCAGAGGGTGCTTTCGCTTCCATACAATATATTATGCGAGATGTTGAGTACGGATATATTATTCGTTACATGCACACAACAGGCGCATCTGCCTTCTTTGCCCTAATTTACCTCCACATGTTCAGAGGAATGATGTACGGTTCTTATCAAAAACCTAGAGAATTATTGTGGGTTCTAGGATGGCTTACTTATGTTCTTCTTTGTGCTCTAGGATTTACAGGGTATGTATTACCTTGGGGGCAAATGTCCTTTTGGGCAGCTCAAGTAATATTGTCCTTAGTTGGTTCTATACCTGTTTTCGGAGAAGAACTACTAACTTGGATAAGAGGCGATTATCTTATTTCAGGAATAACACTTAATCGATTATTTGCATTCCATGTAGTTCTTTTACCTTTGGCTCTCATCGCAGTAGTGTTTGTTCATATACTTGCTCTACACGAAGTTGGTTCCAATAATCCTGATGGTGTTGACGTAAAAAAATTTAAGGATGAGGATGGAGTCCCGTTAGACACAAAACCTTTTTTTCCTTATGACGTAATGCATGATTTGTATGCAATTGGTGTGTTTCTAATTTTCTTTGTTACTATCATGTTCTTTTATCCAGATGGGGGAGGGTATGTAATCGAATATGTAAACTACGAGGCAGCGGATAATCTTAAAACGCCTGAGCATATTGTTCCTTCGTGGTATTACACTCCTTTCTATGCAATGCTTAGAGCAGTCACATTCCCACTCTTTGGTCTCTCAGCTAAATTTCTTGGCTTTGTCGTTATGGCAGCTGGTATTGCTATATTTGTTGCTTTACCTTGGCTCGACAGAAGTCCAGTAAAGTCAATTAAGTATAAGGGTATTTACAGTAAATTCTTCCTAGCATTGTTTGTCGTAAGTTTCTTTGTCTTAGGATATTTAGGTTCTGTTACCTCCACACCGGGAAGAACGCTTGCAGCGCAGATTTTCACAGTCACTTATTTTGCTTATTTTTTCCTCATGCCATTTTACTCAAAATATGAAAAATGTAAGCCTGTTCCAGATAGGGTAAGTTTGTCGTGAAAAAATTTACACTTGCCTTAGCAATATTCCTATCGTCCTTTTTCTTTTCGTTAGGTCTGAGTGCTGCTGCAGGTGCACCGTGCGGAAATTATCTATCAAGTGATGGTTCAACTAAGGGAGAATGTGAAGAAGCTTACATTAATCCAAAAGATAAAGCTTCACTTCAAAGAGGCGCCCAAATTTATATGAATTATTGCCTTGGATGTCACTCTTTAAAATATGCAAGGTATAAAAGGGTCTCAGAAGATCTTGAAATACCTCTTGATATGTTCCAGGCAAATCTAATCTTTGGTGATCAAAAAATGGGAGATCTCATTCAAATTGGAATGGATTCTAAAGAGGCTAAGCAGTGGTTTGGAAATACTCCTCCTGACTTAACTCTTGAGGCAGGCCTTAGAGGGGCTGATTGGATTTATACTTATTTAACAAGTTTCTATATTGATGATTCTAGACCTTTAGGGGTCAATAATAAGGTGTATGAGAATGTCGGTATGCCTCATGTTCTCATCGATATGCAAGGAATTCAAAGGTCTGTTTGCAAGCAGATACCTCTCATTGCTTCAAATGGAGGTTTAAAACAAGATCCCTTATCAGGTGAGCTATTAACTGGTGAGAAATGTGGTTTTCTAGAAGTAGATAATAATTCTGGAGAACTGAATCCAGAAGAGTTTGCTCAAGCAATGCTTGATCTTACAAACTTCTTGGCTTACATGACCGATCCCATGAAGGTAGAACGAGAATCTATCGGAACTTATACACTTCTCTATCTTTTTGTCTTTACAATGCTTAGTTATCTTTTATATAGAGAATTTAAAAAAGATCTGCACTAACAGTTCCAAATAGGAGTATTTATGGTTTCCTTAAGTAATAGAACATCAATGGCGCTTTTTTCTGATCCTATGGATCATTACAGTCACAGAGTTAGAATAGTGATGGAGGAAAAAGGTGTCACAAGCGAAATAATAGATTCCGACATGAATGATTTAAGTGCTGAAATCTTAGAGGTAAGCCCTTATGCTGAGTTACCCGTTCTTGTAGACAGAGACGTGTGTTTGTATGATTCATTAGTCCTGATGGAGTATCTAGACGAAAGGTTTCCGCATCCACCTTTACTGCCAGTTTATCCAGTATCTAGAGCGCACATCAGACTATTTATCAAAAGAATTGAAAAAGATTGGTGCGGTATTTTTGATGACTTAATTAGCGGCAGACAAACAGAAGCTAAGGCAAAAAAACTGCGTGCTGAATTAAAGGCTCAAATTTTAGGTATGTCCCAAATCCTTAAAGAAAAACCTTATTTTATGTCTGATGAGTTCAGCTTGGTTGATTGTTGCATAGCTCCGATACTCTGGAGACTTCCCCTTATAAATATTGAATTGCCGAAGGATGCAAAGACAAAGCCTATATATGAATACATGCAAAGGGTTTTTACAAAGCCTTGTTTCATAAATAGTCTTTCAGAGCTCGAAAGGGATATACGTTCGGCTTAAGTTTACAAAAAATCAATGCCATCTTCGGTTATTTTGAAAACGTAAGCTGATCTGCGAACCTCACTTCTATTTACATCTATTTTTCCTGTGAGACCTTTGTAAAGATAGTTTCGCGTATTGACCGCTCCATAACGCAGTAAAACTATTTCAAAGGTATCGTAACCAATTCCAAATCTTCTACTCCTTTTTTCGGGAGGTATATGTTGAGGCAGAATAATCGGCATCATAATTGGGAGATCAGAGTTGATCGTGCCTATTAAGTCCTTGTCTGCCAAGCCATAGGTAATATCCTTTTTCCAGTTATTAAGTAAATAAACATCAAAATCTTTTTCCGAAATATAATCTAAAGCAGGTTTAATTATACGTGCTTCTTCAACGTTAACTGATAAAAAGAATGAATCTATATCTTCTCTAGTCCTCGGTTCCCCCACGAGAGACTTCGATAATCTTCTCGATAACTTTCTCTTTCTTTCATCACTTCTATCACTCATTAAAATTTCTGACATAAGATTTTGTGTATTTTGCTTAGCACCATAGGAGCTTTGAATTATGACTTCTTTTTTTGCTTTTTTAAGAAGCTCTAAAGAAGTCTCATCGCTTTGTATCTTTGTATCAAAAAAGACAAAATTCTTTAGATCATTAGTAATACGACTTATTAATATTTGTTTTTCAGCTGACTGATCAACTATGAAATTATTACTAAAACCTATGTTTAAGCTATTGGAAATATAAAAAGTGTTTGATTTTGAGAACTTGTTTATACATTCCAGTTTATTAGGGTCATTTTGAAAAGACAAATTGAATAAAATAACTAAACCTTTATAGTCATTGCTGAAGTTACAATCACTATTGTCTAATTTGTGTATCTCTATATTTGGCCTATATGATAGATTTGATTGGTAAAAATAAGAATTTACCAAAAATCCTTCTATTTCTTCTGGCAAGCCTTCATAGTCCTCTTCTTGAAAGTGATAAACTTTTATAGATTTTGGTAGGCTACTTAGCCGGTAGCTTAATTCTGGCTTTTGAATTACAGTGAACTGAGAAATATCATTATCGATTTTAGGGTTCGAAGAGCAAGACCACACCAAAACTATTGATATTATTAATAACTT
>CACJMO010000026.1 GCA_902594545.1 uncultured SAR86 cluster bacterium | reverse complement strand
ATGATTGATTCTGATGGATCTTCTAATAAAAGTAACTTTGGAGCTAATGCAATTTTGGCTGTATCAATGGCCTCTGCAAAGGCAGTTTGTGATTCAAGAAAAATTCCTCTTCATCAATTCTTAAATGAAAAATATTCTGAGTTTTCTGGTGAAATAATTATTCCAACTTTGCCGATACCCATGATGAATATTCTCAACGGAGGGGCTCACGCAGACAATCCAATTGATTTTCAAGAATTTATGATACAACCCAGAGGTTTTAATTCTTTCTCTGAAACATTAAGGGCAGGAATTGAGATCTTTCACAATTTAAAGGAGATTCTGAAAACAAAAGGGCTAAATACATCAGTTGGAGATGAAGGAGGATTTGCTCCTAATCTGAAGTCACCTGAAGAGGCTCTGGATCTAATAATTAAAGCAATAGAGATTTCAGGCTATCAACCCAATGAACAAGTATCTTTATGTCTGGATATTGCTGCAACAGAATTTTTCTCCGATTCACAATACAAACTTGAGGGCTTAGACCTTAATTTCACTAGTGCAGAAATGGTTCATTACATCAATGAGCTTTGCTCAAAATACCCCATAACTTCTGTTGAAGATGGTTTAGATGAAGATGACTGGACTGGTTGGTCCGAACTTACAAAAACTATAGGTTCTAGAGTTCAACTAGTGGGAGATGATTTATTTGTTACAAACCCAAAAAGAATTGCCCAAGGCATATCAGTTGAGGCTGCAAACGCTGTGCTGGTCAAAGTTAACCAAATAGGTACTTTATTAGAGACTTTTGAGGCGATAAAGACTTCTCATAAAAATGGATTGAAAACTGTTATATCGCATAGGTCAGGAGAAACAGAGGATACTTTTATTTCAGATTTGGCTGTAAGTGTTGGCTCAGGGCAAATAAAAACAGGGGCTCCATCAAGATCTGATAGGGTTGCAAAATACAATAGGTTGCTATTAATCGAATCTGAAACCGACATACGAATTGCCCAATGAAGTCACTATTGAAGAGTATAAGCAATCAACCAATTTTACTTGGTAGCATATTTATTTTGATTCTCTTGATACTAATAACTCAATATCAATTTTGGTTTGGCGATTACAGCAGAAGCGATTTAGAAAAGATAAAAGAAGAAATTTCTGTCGTTGAGAAAGAAATTGAAATCATAAAAGAGAACAATCAAGAACTTATTGATGAAAAGGAAAAACTAAACTCCGGAAAAGATGCTATTGAAGGTATTGCTAGAATTGACCTTTTTTAATATTCAAAGGTAGAGATGTTTCACAAGCCGCCTTGATTAAATCGGTTTGCCTGCTGAGAAATGCAGGTATTTGTATAATATCCAGTACTTCTGATGCCATTTCAGCCTCAGCAGGAGAATGAATATCAGAAATAACTGGAACATCAAATTCTTTCTTCAACTCGAATAAAATTTCTAGACCTTTTTTTGGGCCTGGACCTCTATAAGAGTCGAATGAAGATCTATTTGCTTTATCATAAGATGCTTTAAAGATGTATGGAATATCAAGAGATTTAGCAGACTGTTTGCATCTAGAAATTACTTCTAAGATGGTCTTTTCCTCTTCGAGTACGTTTAAACCAGCAATTAAAACAAAGGGTTTGTCATTCCCTATTGAAATATCCTTCACCCCTATTTGTGTCATTTTATTATTTTATAAGTTTTAGCTGCTTTTATAAAACCTGAAAACAATGGATGACCTTTTCTGGGATCAGAAGTAAATTCAGGATGGAATTGACAACCTATAAACCAAGGATGATCTTTTATCTCAATTACTTCCACGAGCATTTTATCGACTGACTTTCCAGCTACACTCAATCCATTAGCGGTTAGAGTCTCGATAAGATTATTATTTACTTCATAACGATGACGGTGTCGTTCTTTTATCTTAACCTTCTTGTAAAGTTTGTAGGTCAAGGAATCTTTATTTAAAAGACAGTCTTGTGCACCTAATCTCATCGTTCCACCAAGATTTGAATTGGAGTCTCTTCGTTCAATAGAGCCTTCAGAATCTAGCCATTCATGTATGAGGCCAACGACAGGGTACTTTGTTTTTTCGTTGAATTCAGTGCTGTTAGCTGATTTAAGACCTGCTATATGTCTTGCAAACTCTATGACAGCAATTTGCATACCTAAACATATGCCTAAATACGGAATAGATCTAGTCCGAGCGTACTTTACTGCACAAACCATGCCCTCTATGCCTCTTTCACCAAAACCTCCAGGAACCAAGATGGCATCTGTATTTTTTAACTTTTGATGAGTATTTTTAGAATTTAACTGCTCAGAATCTACATAATTTATTTGAACTTTCAGATTATTTTTAAATCCACCATGCTTCAGAGCTTCATTAAGAGACTTATAGGCATCGGCTAAATCAGTGTATTTACCTACCATGGAAATGGTTACACTTTCTTTAGGTTCAAGATCCTCTTTAATTACCTTTTTCCAATCGTTTAAGTTGGGCTTCTTTGAAGAGTTTAGACTCAGTTTACTTAGAACTATCTCATCAACTTGTTGACTGTTAAGTTCTATAGGTATTTTGTAAATTGAGTCTACATCTGGCATTGAAATCACAGACTCAGCATTTACGTTAGTGAAAAGAGCAATTTTGTTTCTTTCATCCGACTCCATAGGCTCATCAGATCTACAAACCAAAATATCAGGTTGAAGTCCATGAGATAACATCTCTTTAACTGATCTTTGTGTTGGTTTTGTTTTTGTCTCCCCTGCAGCTTTCAAAAAAGGTAATAATGTTAGATGCATAAATAAAGTCTGATAGGACTTAAGTTCGATCTTCATTTGTCTTATTGCTTCTAGGAAGGGTTGAGATTCTATATCTCCTACTGTTCCACCTATTTCAACTATGGCAACGTCTGCATTGCCAGCACCTTTAAGTATTCTTCTTTTTATCTCATCAGTGACATGAGGTATGACCTGAACAGTACCTCCTAAATAATCTCCTTTTCTCTCTTTTTTAAGAACTTCCTCGTAGACTTGTCCAGTTGTGAAATTATTTGCCTTTGTCATTTTGGACGTCAAAAACCTTTCGTAATGACCTAAATCAAGGTCAGTCTCCGATCCGTCTTCGGTGACAAAAACTTCACCATGCTGGAAGGGACTCATTGTGCCTGGATCAAGATTTATGTAGGGATCTAATTTTAAAATTGTTACCGATAATCCTCTACTTTCTAAAAGTGCTCCTAAAGAAGCCGATGCAATACCTTTGCCCAGAGATGAAACAACACCACCGGTTACGAATATAAATCTTGTTTGTTTATTTCCCATCTAAAGACCTTTAAAAGCCTATAAAAAAACGCTTCTAAACGATGGGATTACAGGTTAACAAAAACCTGGCTATCGGACAATAGAATTATAAATTTAAGCAGAAAGGTCCAATGGCTTTTCGAGCTCAGCCCAGGTTATATCCTCAGCAGTGTGTGACTCAAATTCCAAAACACCTAATTTGTCATAAAGAGGTCTGACTTTATCTGTTAAAAGACCTATTCTAGATAGATTTGGTACCACCCTGGAGAAAAGAAGTCTTTGGAACTCCAGCGCAAAACCTGCATTATTGGAAAACTCCCTAGCTTCATCTTCATTCCAACCGAATTTTCTAAAGACATCTGTTGGAAAAAGTCTTTCTTTACTTATCACACATGCTTCGTAAGCAAACATAGCTCTATCTTCTCGCTCTTCATCAGTTAAATTTTCAATGAAGTCCTCAAGATAATTTACACCAAAGGTCACATGACGAGCTTCATCTCTTATTATCAGGTGCAGAATATCCTTAAATACAGGATCAGGTGTCACGGCTTTTGCAGTATTAAACGCAGCCAAGGCAAGACCTTCAATAATTATTTGCATTCCAATTAACTTTAAATCCCATCTTTCATCAGTGAGGATTTTATCAAGAAGGCTTTTTAAGCCCGCACCAACTGGATACATTAAATTTGATCTTGTTTGTATGTATCGGCTAAAAGCTTCTACATGTCGTGCTTCGTCAAAAGCTTGTGAAGCCGCATAAAGCTTAGCTTGATAGGTAGGAGCACATGAAACTAATTGAGAAGCAACCAGAAGAGCCCCTTGCTCTCCATGTAAGAACTGGCTTAATTGACTAGCGCCTCTATGTCTAAAAAACTCCCTCTTTTCATCATCGCTTAATTTTTTATATGGAGGGTATTCATCCCAAAAGACTGCAGGTATTTCATCGGAGACAACAACTGGTCTATCCCAATCGATATCCATCGAAACATTCCAATTTAATTTCTTCCCCAGTTCATAAAGTTTAGCGATTCTATTGTCTTGAATTGTGTAATCCCAATTATAAGTTCCGGTTAAAGGTGTCTTAAATATTTCGGCTATATCTTCAACTTCTTCCGGCCCAAGATTAAATTCTTCAGTTTCGTAGTCTCTAATTTTCCTGGGGGTATCTTTTGTGTATTGTATTTTCATTCCTAAACCTTACAGATTATTATACGAATAAAAGAATGCATGAGAAGTCAAGACTATGTCATACATATGACAAGAAGTGTATTGGAGATTGTGTTTAGATTCTTGTTATTGAGAGAATGAATCATCATTCTCTTCGTAATATTGAGGTGGGAATCTGTCGCTTTTAGCTAAATTTTGGAAAGTTGCAGTATTTTCAATAAACGCAACTGGAACGGCTTTAGTAGGACCGTTTCTTTGCTTAGCAATATTTACTTCGGCCTTTCCTTTAGCCTCTAAGTCAGTTGGATCATAGTAGGAATGCCTATAGAGAAATGCTATGACATCTGCATCTTGTTCTATTGCACCCGAGTCTCTCAGATCTGCAAGAATAGGCCTTTTGTTAGGCCTAGTCTCGACAGCCCTATTCAATTGAGATAAAGCTATAACTGGTACATTTAATTCTTTAGCTAAAGCTTTGAGAGATCTACTAATTTCACTAATCTCTGCAACCCTATTATCACCACTTCCAGGAACTTGCATCAACTGCAGATAATCAATGACAATCATTGCAAGATCATCATGCTCTCTTTTTACTCTTCTTGCTCTAGCTCTGATCTCTGAAGGTGACAAAGCAGGAGTATCATCCAATAGAATTCGTTTTTGACTCAACACCGACAAAGCCTTATCTATGCCTTCCCAGTCAGCTTCTTCAAGTTGCCCTCTCATAAGGCGTTGAAGATCTATATTGGAGATACTTGAAATAAAACGCCTTACCACTTGCTCAGATGACATCTCCATACTAAATAAGAGTACTGTCTGATCAGTTTGTCTAGCTACATTTTCAGCTATATTAAAAGCAAAAGCAGTCTTACCCATCGAAGGCCTACCAGCTATTATTATTAAATCAGATTTCTGAAATCCCAATGTAACTTCATCGATTTCAGTAAAACCAGTACTAACCCCAACTAAGGCGCTACCGCTTTCAGATGATTCCTGAATATTGGCATAAACAGGGCCTAAAAGTTCTCTAACTTCTTTCGGTCCAGCCGATCTATTAAGATCGTCTCTGAGACTCAAAATACTTTCTTCGGCTTCATCAATAATCCTATCGCTACCTGAAGCATCTGATTCTTTGGCAATTTTTGAAATATTATCAGCCGCTATGATCAGTCTTCTAAGATTAGACCTTTGCTTAATAATGTCAGCATAACTTTGGATATTAGCAACACTGGGGGTCTCTTTTGCCAGTAAAGTGAGGTAATCCTTGCCACCTGAATTAATCAGTTTTGGTAGATCCCCATTGCCTTCTATGGCTTCTTGTACTGTTATAACATCTATAGGTTTTCCGGCATCCTGCAGGTCATTGATAGTCCTATAAATAAGTCGATGTTCTTCTTTATGAAAATCATCTTCTTTAACTAAGTCAGAAACTATATCCCAAGTTTCATTCTTAAGCATGATACCCCCCAAAACGGCTTTCTCTGCTTCAGTCGAGTATGGTAATTCTCTTTTTAAGGGTGTATCTAATGCCATAAACAATATTTAGGGAAAGAAATTAATCCTCCCACACTAGACATATTAAAACAAGAAAATTTTAACTTTCTTCGAGGGCACTGATGGTCACAGATATTGTTTGAATTACTTCTGGATGAAGTTCAATATCAACGGAGTATTCTCCTACTTCTTTGAGAACACCCTCAGGCAATCTTACAGCACTCTTTTCTATTTCAAAGCCTTTTGCAATTAATGAATCAGAAATTTCTCTGGTACCAACAGATCCATACAGAGTACCTTCTTCAGAGACTTGCGCTTCAATCACTACCTCTAGGGATTCCATGTTTTCAGAAAGTTTTTCTGCAGACTCTTTCCTGTCTGCTTCAGCAGACAATAATGCTTCTCTTCTTTTTTCGTATTCAGCTTTATTTTCTGCATCAGCCCTTACAGCTTTACCGGTAGGAATGAGAAAATTTCTTCCATACCCGGCTTTAACATTGACCAAATCTCCTGGATCGCCCAACTGGGCAACTTTCTCTAATAATATTACTTCCATGACTTAATTGTAATGTGAATCAGTGTAAGGTAGTAAGGCTAAAT
>CACJMO010000025.1 GCA_902594545.1 uncultured SAR86 cluster bacterium | reverse complement strand
CCTTTTCCTATGCTTTTTGGTTCTTCTTCGATCCTATGTGTCCAAAGTATCTTTCCTGAATCTACACCAACTGCTGCAATACCTCCGCTTGTTTTACAGCACTCATGTCTAGGATCCATAGCGAGGACTGTTTCGTAGGTGGAGATAGGAACAATCAGATAATTTCCTGATTGAATTGGAGAGGCGGAGGGAATATTTGATTCGTAATCAACTGGTATTTTGGTTGTCCAAATCAATTCACCATTCATAATATTCAATTTGTAGACCTCAAAATCAGAATCAACTAAAAAAATTGATTCGCCATCTGCGTTATTCAAAACAGGTGCATTTCTTAGTCTCGCTTTAGATTGGAATTTCCAATACGAGCAACCATCTTTTCTGTTTAGCGCATGAAGTGAATCTGAGTCAGAAATTAGAACCACATCACCTATCACAATTGGTTGAGCTCTAACATCTTGTGACCCTATACCGAAAGACCATCTCAATTTTAAATTTTTTATGTTATTGGTATTTATGGAGGAAAAGCGTTGATTTCTGGTATTGAAATTATCGTAACCCCAGCTCGGCCAACTTGAGCTTTGCTCTAAATCTGTTTTCTCTAGAACCTTGGAGCAGTTATTAGTTGATCCTGAATCTGATTTGACGATCGCACTTTGGGCTATGTATTTTGCAATAGTCTCTTTTTCTTCAGTAGAGAGATGAGATGCTTGTTGCTTCATTTTTCCATTCTGAAGCACATACATGAGCTCTGACTGAGTTAAGTAAGTCATGGAAGAAAGCGATAGAAGATTGAGGTTCTCATCTTCATGACACGAAGCACAATTTTCACTGACTAACTTCTCTCCATCGGCAAAAGCTAATTGAGATATAAAGAAGAGCAGGTAAAGACTTCTTTTCATGTAAATTAGTTTAACTTCTTTTGTCTTGTTTCTTTTTCCATCCAAGAAATCACGGAATTTAGCTTTTCTTCTAATTCAGTAACATGTTGAGCCAGCATACCTGAAGCATCTGTCACATTATTCATAGTTTCTGCATGTTGTATCAGAGTCACTATATTATTTCCTGTTTCTAATTGCTGAGACTGCAAATCTTTAAGTTGAGATTCTAGTTGTTCAAGCTTATTAGTAAGTTCACCTATAATTTTTTTTAAATTATCCTCATCCATTGTTTAGGTAAGCAATACACTTTATTTCTATTTTTAACTCAGGTTGAACCAGAGCGGGTGTTCCAACCAGAGTTTGTGAGACTTCCGGTTTTGTTCCATAAATCTTCTCTCTAGCAGAAAATAATTCTTCCACATTATCCATGCATTCATCAACACTGGTTACAAACCAAGTTTCATCAATAACGTTATCTAAAGTGCAATCAAAATGACTCAGAACTTTCTTGATATTGTCATAACAAACTATCATTTGATTCACTAGATCCTCAGGAATATTTCCATTTGCATCCACGCCAATTTGTCCAGCTAAAGTGAGGATATTATCCACTTGAACTCCTTGTGAGAAAAAGTCTGAGTAGGGCCCTTCTCGGTATAATTTTTTCATTTAAGCTCCTAAAATAATTACTAAAAATGCTCCAAGTACAAAAGCTAAAATAATAGCTTTAATGTCTTTTTTAATTTGATTCATTATTAGAATTTAAGGTGTGAAAGCTTCATCCAAAATGAACATTTCAACCCCTCCAGTAATTTTATCTTCAGCCATCGCTTCTGCTGTCGAAGGATCATTGAAGATTCTTTTAAACTCCTCTACATCATCTGTTTCAAAAACAGCGATAACCTTATTTTCTTCGCTTGAACCCATGTGAGCAACAGAAACACCCTGACTTTTAAATAATTCTCCATGAGTCTTAAATTTATCTCTCCAGTGCTCAACACTCTCTACTTCTGCTCTTACTGCAATCAACATAACTATCTCCTTATCGAATACAAATTTCTATATAAGATCAGTGAATAATATATTACCCATCTATTCATCTGATATTAACTGATCTAGTGACTTCAACCAACTTGAATACTATAATTCGCGCTCCTCTGGGCGATTAACTCAATTGGTAGAGTGCCACCTTTACACGGTGGAAGTTACAGGTTCAAGTCCTGTATCGCCCACCATTACTAACTCCGGGTTTTAACTTATTAAATTGAAAGGTATAGTTCAACAATGGTTGAATTAATCTTATTGCTTATATTGATAACTATTGGAATCCTTTGGTTCAGAAATTTATCCGATAACTCAGAAAAGGGAAATGATGAGGTGGAAGGCAATCTTAAGGTCAATAAATGGGGAACCTATATTTCTATAGCTCTGGTTAGTGGTTTCTTTGTATGGTTGTTGATTACTAACGGGAATTTCAATTGATATCAAACTTAAAAAAATTTCTGATTACCGGATTAATCTGTTTTAACTCCCTGAATGCGGAAGTAAGACAACCGGATGAAACACTACAACTTCAGTGCAATTCAAATACAAATGTCACCATCCTTTGGCTACAGATTGACTTAGAAAGGAATGAGCATCTGGCTTGGGATCCTAAAAATCCAATGGAATCGATCATCCTTAAGAAAATGAAAATCAAACCCACACTAATTACATTTGAGTTTCAGGGTAAAGATTTAGTTCTAGATCGTAATAGAGGCACTTTAAATTGGGATAGAAACTCATATCTTTGTCAGAAGATATCGATGGAAGAGTCTGAGATTTCGAGAATTAATAAACTTAAGGAAATTAAGAATAAGAGATTGTTTTAAAAATTATGGAACATATTTGGATAACAATTAATGATTTAGGTGTTTTTCTGGTTATGATTTTAGTTGGTTCTGTTGTTTGGATAGCCTCTAGAAGCCTTTTATTTAAAATATTTGAGAGCTCTAGATTGGTTGAAAGTATTTCTATTATTTTGGCTTTATCTGTTGGAGTAGTCGTAATAAATCAATATTTATTATCATAAGCTTATGAATAGATGGTCAGGAGTTGCGTTAAATACAGCACCAGATTCGCAGAACCAAATCCACAGTGATGAATTGGCTCAAGAGTATGGATTTGAAGGAGGCCTAGTTCCTGGAGTAACTATTTCTGCATACCTAGTTCATCCCATGATCGATGAATGGGGCTTGGATTGGTTAGAGAGAGGCTATTCAAACTGTCGAATCACATCACCGCTTTATGACAATGAGAAATTTACCGTTGAATCAGATTTTATGAATGATTTTAGAGCTAATTCAAGGCTTATAAGAGATTGTGGGGTGGTAAGCGCTAATGCTGAGGTTTCTATAAATCAACATAAGCTCACAATTCCGCAATTAAGAGGGGATAGACTGGTAACTGAAAGTCATTCCCCTCCCGAAGCTACCAGAGAGGTTTGGAAAAAGCTTAAAATTGATGGATGTTTAGCACATAAATACCATTGGGGTGGACCAGACTCTTTAATATATCTCCGCGAGGAAGAATTGCTGCCTTCTATATTGCAACCCAAAAAGCACGGTTTCTCCAATTTATGTTTTCTATTAGGATGCTCAAATTGGATTTTATCGGGTAATGCTTATATGAATCCTTGGGTGCATCTGCAGACGATTTCTCAAAATTACAGGCCTGTAAGTTACGATACGGAATTAATTGCAGAAATGGAGATTAATAAGATTTACGAAAAAAAAGGACATGAATTCATAGATGTATTTGTAAACTTATTCGACGAATCAGATGAGGTGTGTGTGATGACTATAAATCTAATAGCAATTTATAAACTAAGAGGCGCATCATGAATAAATTATTAATTTTTTTATCCGTTACCTTCTGTTTGAATGCATGGTCTGCATCTTTGAGTGAAGATGAAGCAATTTCAAAGCTTAATGAGTTTTTTGAGTTACTAGATATAGAGGTTTACGAAAAAGATAATATAGAAAAGATTTTAACTGAGGACTTTAAAATATTTGAAATGGGTAAATCTTGGAACATGGACGAGTTTGATACATTCCTTCAAGAAGCCTCAGAAACGACTATTTCTACCGATTGGGATTTATCAGAATATAGAGTTTCTCTAGATGATAATTCAGCACATATCTCTTATGTTAACAATGGCACTTTTGTAAATACGGATGGTGAGGTCATTTATTCGTATTGGCTGGAGAGTGTTTACATGGTAAAAGAACAAGGAGTGCTTAAATTAAAATTTCTTCAGTCTGATCTGGTGAATAGGGAGGTTAGGTGAAACAAATAACTTTCATATTGGATCTGGAGATAAAAGGAACCATTGAAGAGGCCGAGGCTTTTATCAATAACTTATCGGTTCCTTACACTTCGCAATGCGATGAACCTGATACAAACAGTTTTGAGTGGTTTTTAGATAAAAGTCTTAAAAAGGCTATACTCCTTGAGAGTTTTTTAGACTCAGATGCCGCTTGTTTACGGGTAAATAATCTTACTCAAAGTCCTGTTAATGAAAGTTTTCAACAAATTTTTAGTGTTTATGACTTCAAGGTTTTGGGCGAAGTAAATGCTGCTTTAAGAAATTTACTTGAAGGTTGGAAGCCAAGTTACTTATCTTATGAAGCTGGTTTTAATAAAAAAATATAACTCAGCAGTTAATCAAATACTGAAGACTTTAATTTTATTATTAGCGTTCGCCTTTGTAGGTTGCTCTAATAACAAAAATGATGTCGTAATCAATGACCCAGAACAGTACGATCTTGTAAAAGATATAATCTGGGCTTCGCCTGAGGGCTTTGATTTAACGCTTGATATTTATTCTCCTAAATCAAAAGAAAAACTTCCTGTCTTAATTATCTATCATGGAGGAGGTTGGTTAATCAATGATAAATCCATAATGGATCAAATGTCGCAATATATTGCGACAAATAGTAAGTACGTTGTTTGCAATGTAAATTATAGACTCCTGTCTGATAAGGAGAATTCAATTTCTCTGCATGAGATTGTTGAAGATGCTTTTGGAGCATTACTTTGGGTAAATGAAAATATTCATAAATATAATGGAGACAATTCTAAGATAGCAGTAACTGGAGATAGTGCAGGGGCGCACTTGGCAGCGATGATAATCAACTTAGGTGAAGAGATTACTGATGAAGGAGATTTCTCAGAAACGCTTCTTTTTAAGCCTACCTATATGCCAAAAGACAATACCTTAGAGGAGATTAAATCTGCAATGGCTGTTCAGGCGTCTATTCTTAGCTACGGAGCATTTGATATCTACAATGCAGCCATTTTCGGAATGGAATCTTCATCTAATCCTTTTTGGTATTTTTCTGGTTCTTCTCCTAGGGGTATATTTGGAGATGAATATACACATTTAACTCATCCGGATATGTATAAAAAAGTCTCGCCTATATTTCATATACCATCCGCAGACAAAAAGAGTCTACCTCCTCAGTATCTTATTGTTGGTTCAGAGGATGCGCTAACTACTCCTGAGTTGGTTTCTACCTACCAAGATAAACTTTTAGAAAATAATCAGCCAGCTGATTTATGGATATATGACGATAAAGGTCATGCATTTCTTGATTCAGGAACTAATTTCTTTTTAGGTAATAAGTTTGATAGAGACGCACCAAAGGCATTGGATCAAATCATCGGTTTTTTAGATGAGGTCTTCGAGTGAAAAAGTTTCTTTTTTCGTTTTTGCTAATGCTATCAACTTCTATCTGGACTGCAGGCAACATTACTAAATTAAATCAAGTTGATATCTGGTGGAATGAATTTGGTAATAGAAATGATCCAACAATTTTAATGATTATGGGTCTTAATTCAAACAGCCAAGTTTGGTCAGATGCCTACATAGAAGGTTTGGTTAATGAGGGTTTTCATGTTGTCATCTTTGATAACCGAGATATTGGAAAAAGTGAATGGTTAACCCAAGAACCAGGTTTTATTTCTTTTATAAAATCACTTCCTGAGTGGTTCATAGAATATTTCGTAGACTTCACACTCAGTTTCATGTTCGATGAAAGTGGTCGATTTAATATGGCCAATCCCGCACCTGCTGAATATGATTTGAATGATATGGCCAATGATGGAATAGCAATACTGGATCACGTAGGCAAACAAAAGGCGCATATAGTTGGAGCCTCTCTTGGCGGTATGATATCTCAGGTTATGACACTGAATCATCCTGAGAGAGTGCAGTCCTTAACAATATTAATGTCTACTCCTGGATTTGATACTCCCGGTCTTTCTGGCCCTACCGAATCTTTTAAACTTTCAATTAAAGAATCTTTTTTGTTGAACTTACTGGGCAGAGAAGAAGAAGCTCTTTGGGTTACCGAGCGGGCATTAACAGGTTCCCGTTACCCATTTGATTCTAACCAATTCCAACTAGAGTCAAAGAAAAGACTTGAACATGGAATAAATACTGCCAATGCTCAAATGATGGCAGTTGGAGCAAGTCCGAATAGAGCTGATAGATTAAAATATATTTCTCAACCAACTCTAATTATTCATGGAAGGGAAGACCCACTGATTCCCATCGACCATGGTGAGTTTTTATCTAAAAATATTCCAGAAAGTAAGACTTTATTTCTAGATGGAGTGGGTCACGAAATTCCCGATCAATCTTTATCGGAAATCATTCCAGCTATGGTGCGAAACTTCAGTCGTTAGCTTTGCTCTGCGTCGTACATTTTTCCTGAAGTGCACTTAGATACAGAATCAAATTGATCATCAATATTCTGAATTGATCCATTTTTAATTTCATATCTTATTTGACCCCAGTGAATTGAGTCTTCGTATGTATCTATGTACATAAACCCTTCAGTATTGTCGGCAAGAACTGCCTCTAACACTTGGCTAGACACTTTTTTGTCATTAAGTTTATTGACACTTTTAACCCACTCAGAATTTATTCTCTTAACATCTTCAATAGTACCACCTTCTAATAGCTCGCACTCGAGTATCACTAATGTAGATGAAAATACTGCAAAAGGAAGTGACATAATTAAGGTAATTAATAGTTTTTTCATAATTTCTCCAAAAAAACTAAAGTAACTTTCTTTCTTTCCAGTGTAAAGCAGCACTTTTAAGTTTATGATGACGACATGAGTGACATTAAGACAGAATCAAACATTAAAAAGGTAGCTTTAACCTCTCTATCGGGGACTAGTATAGAGTGGTATGACTTTTTCCTTTACGGTGCAGCTGCGGGTTTAGTATTTCCTAAGCTATTTTTTGGAGAAGTCGATCCTACTACTGCCTTAATTCTTTCTTTTCTAACTTTTGCAGCAGGTTTTATAGCCAGACCAGTTGGGGGAATCATATTTGGACATTTTGGAGATATCGTCGGCCGCAAGAAAACTCTTGTAATTGCTCTTATGTTGATGGGAATAGCATCAACCCTTATCGGTCTATTGCCAACCTACGAAACTATAGGAATAGCGGCTCCTCTACTTTTAACTTTTTTAAGATTTTGTCAGGGAATAGCAATTGGAGGGCAATGGGGTGGAGCCATGCTTCTTGTTACAGAAAGTGCTCCAAGTAATAGAAGAGGGTACTACGGCGCTTATGCACAGGCTGGAGCTCCCGTCGGCGTCATCCTTGCTAATATTGCCTTCATTTCCGTGAGTTCAATGACCACCGAAGAGGATTTCCTTTCTTGGGGTTGGAGAATACCTTTTCTTATTAGTTTTGTTTTAGTGATAATCAGCATGTACATACAGCTTAGACTTGAAGATACAAGGGCCTTTAAAGAGCTTGAGGCAAGCAAACAAAAGGATGAAGATAATAAAAGACAAATAAAATCTTCACCTATTCTTGAAGCTCTTCGTAGATATCCCGGAAGGATATCTCTGGCTGCCGGTGCCTTTCTATCTATACAGGTCACCTTTTACATCTTGGTTGCTTTCATATTGGCTTACGGAGTACAAACAACAGATCTCTCACGAAATGACATTTTGATGGCAGTTTTAATTGGCTCAGCTTTGATGGTACCTATGCAATTTTTATTTTCAGATTATTCTGACAAAAATGGGAGAAAAGGTATTTTTATGGCTGGAGCTGTCTTAACGGCATTGTGGGCATTTGCTTTGTTTCCACTAATCGAAACCGGTAACTTTTATCTAGTTATTTTAGGTGTTGCAGGTGGGCTTATATTTTTAGGAATGATGTATGGTCCACAAGCAGCATTCTTCGCTGAGCTATTCTCAACAGAAGTTAGATATTCTGGAGCTTCATTGGGTTATCAAATTGGTGCCATTATAGGTGGCTCCTTTGCTCCTACGATCGCTACATTGTTGTGGAAGAATTACGATATTTTTTGGGTCTCAGTCTACATTGCCTTGGCTTCATTAGTATCTTTGATTTCAGTATATTTTTTGACTGAAACTTATCAGAGAGATTTAAACGAGTAAGACTATTTAAATTCACCTTTTTCCATAATCAGCTGCCTCTGAGTCATGATGGATGCTTCGACCGAATCATGTGTGACCAATAGGAGTGTCGTTTTTCTTGATGAGAAGATTTCTAAAAAGTCATTGTATATAGAATGCTTAAGTTCCGAATCTAGAGCGCTGAAAGGTTCATCCATCATTAAAAAGTTTGGATCTGGAGCTAAGGAACGTGCTAAAGCAACTCTTTGTTTTTCTCCTCCTGAAATTTGATGAGGAAACTTATCTTTCAATTCATTTATTTTCATAAGATTCATCAGATCATAGGCAATCTGATCTTGGTGCGATTCTTTCCTGATGCCAAAACAAATATTTTCATAAACCGATAAGTGAGGGAATAAAGCCTTGTCCTGTACAACTAACCCAATATGTCTTTTTTCAGGTGGCAATGAATAGGTTTTGCTTGAAACCTCATCTCCATTAATGAATATTTGGCCTTCGCTTGGTTCCTCCAATCCTGCAATGAGCCTCAACAAAGTACTCTTTCCACAACCCGAAGGACCTTGAATAGAAACTCTTTCTCCTGCATCAATCTCTAAATTAAGATTCTTGATAGAAAGGTCATTCATTTCGTAAGAATGACTTAGGTTAGAAACTTTAAGAATCGAATTACTCATTATTTGCTGGCCTTGAGGATCTTATCATTTTTGTGAGAAAGAGG
>CACJMO010000024.1 GCA_902594545.1 uncultured SAR86 cluster bacterium | reverse complement strand
GAAAAACACCCAGGACAAAGAAATAGTCTTGATGCTTTGGTTAAAAGATATGAAGTAAGCGGATACGATAGAGAGCTCCATGGTGCGTTACTCGACTCCCAGATACTTGGCGATGTTTACCTTTCAATGACAGGAGGGCAGAGTGCTCTAGATTTTAATGAAGAAAATATTAATTCTTCAGATGATAAAGATGAAATTTCATCTGCTGAACATTCCTCATTAAAATTAAAATTAATTGAACTGTCTGAGGAGGACGAAAAAAATCATAAAGAGTATCTACAGAGAATGAAGGAAGAAACAGGTACAGACCCATTGGGATTAACTTAGATGTCTAAAGTTGTAACTAGATTTGCTCCAAGCCCGACAGGATATCTTCATATTGGAGGTGCTCGAACAGCTCTATTTGCGTGGTTATATGCAAAGTCGCATGGCGGCGATTGCCTTTTGAGAATAGAAGACACTGACAAGGAAAGGTCAGAGGATAAATATACTCACGAGATTATCAATAGTTTTCAGTGGTTGGGAATTGAGTTTGATCAAGACGTAGTTTACCAATCGCTTAATGCAAATAGCTACAACGAAATGATTGACTCTCTTCTTGAGATGGGATGTGCCTATGTCTGCCCTGGAAATGATTTAGAAGATGATAAGAAATTCAGAGAGAAAGGTTTACAAAGGGATAATAACACTGTTGTGCGGTTTAAAATGCCAACGGAGGGTTCTACAACTTTCAATGATTTAGTAAAAGGCGAGCTTCAAGTTTCAAATGATCAATTGGATGATTTTATTATCGAACGAAGTGATGGCTCAGCTACATATAACTTTTGTGTGGTAGTGGATGATATCGACTCTGAAATAAGTCATGTTATTCGGGGTGATGATCATGTAAATAATACTTTCAAGCAGATTAATGTCTTCAAAGCTTTAAATGCAAAAATTCCGGAGTATGGACATGTCCCAATGATTCTGGGTGAAGATGGAAAACGACTTTCCAAGAGGCATGGTGCTCTTGGTGTTGGAGAATATGCTGAGTTAGGAATATTACCCCAAGCTTTGAAGAACTATTTGCTCCGCCTGGGTTGGTCAAAGGGTGATGAAGAAATATTTACCGATCAAGAGATGCAGGTGGATTTTAAAGATGGGACATTAAATCAGTCACCCGCTACATTCTCTATGGAAAAACTGTTGTGGTTTAACAAACACTACCTCGATCAAATGACCATTGATCAATTAAATGACTTGATCAATGTCACTCCATTTGATGGAGGTGCTTTTGCAAATACTGTACTTGAATTAATAAGAGATCGATGCTCTTCTGTAAGAGACTTTTTAACCTTAACTGATTACTTTTTTGAAGATCCTCATGAATTCGATACTGCTTTGATAGATAAACACATCAAAGAAGAGACTTATCAATATCTTGATTTGTTGTTAAAGCGATTTCAAGAAATAGACGAATGGAAGTCAGAAAATATTAAAGAGGCTATAGAAGTTATTGTTAATGAGCAGTCCATTGGTTTTGCAAAAATTGGCTTGCCTCTTCGACTCGCCTTAACTGCAACAGTTAATTCACCTTCAATAGATTTGATTTGCGAGGTTTTAGGGAAAGACGTTACTGAAAGAAGACTCAACAGCTTCCTAACAAAGATTAAGGGCTGAGAAATTCATCTATTGCTTTCCATGCTATGGTTCGAATTTCATTTTTTTCCATCATTATTTCATGTTGAGCTTTAATAGATACTACAGTCGTTAATTTTGACTTTTCCAAAAGTTGTTTATTGGTTTCACTATTCACGAGTTTATCGTCTGTTGCATCTAACAGTAAAAGAGGGATAGTTAATTTCTTATTCCAATCTATATCTTTAAAATTATTTGTCCTCTTAAGTGCATGTTTTAACCAACCCACAGTAATACCTTTAACACCTAGTTCAGGAAACCTTTGAAGTAAGTGAAAAGTTCTCATAAACCTCTCTTTATCAGTTGTCAGAGCATTTTCCTCGAATGATTCTTCTTTCCAGCCAATATGTTTATCCCACGAAGGTTTCTGCATAGGAAAAGCTCCAAAACCAAAAGAATCAAGTAAGCCTAGCGTTTTTACTATTCTTCTTGATACAGCGTTTGCTCGCACTGACAACATAGGAGCACACAGAATACACTTTTCAAGACAATTTTCTTCAGTCAGCAAGTATGAAGTTAGTAAGCAGCCTCCCATGGAATGACCAAAGCCTATGTATGGAGGAGGGCATTTAGCCTTAAAACAATCATTAATTACTGAAATTAGATCTTTGTCATAGGTTTCAAACTTATCGATGTGTCCAATCCTCTCATCACTAGCAATTCTTGAAGATAATCCTTGACCTCGCCAATCCATCATAGCTACCGCATACCCCCTATCAATGAATTCTGTTATTACCTCGAAATATTTTTCAATGAACTCTGTTCTTCCTGATTGAAGAAAGATGGTTCCTTTAGAGCTTTCTAAATTCCAAAACGCTACTCTCAACCTGTCATTTCCATTTAGAGGAAAATAAAATGCTTCGCCTGGACATCTAAAATTTTCAAGTTCATAAAGGGGGGCTTTATTCATAGTTATTACCGTGAAGATATAATTTAAGTAGAATAACAAAATGAACTACATAAAAGGCATAATTTTTATAACTTTAATTCTTGTTCTAAGCAGAATTATCCCGCATCCTCCAAATTTCACACCCATATTGGCAGGAATTATATTTTTACCTTTCATTAAAAAAGACTTAACTTTCTCAGTCGTTGTTCCTTTAGCTGCGATGTTGATATCTGACTTGATAATAGGCATGCATTCTTTGATGCTTTGGACTTATGGAGCAATTATGTTTTTAAGTTGTCTTACCTATTACTTTAATCAAGACAATATATTGAGAATAGGAAGCCTGGCTGTCATCTCTCCTATGATATTTTTCTTGGTAAGTAATTTCGGTGTCTGGATTACCGGTTCTTACTATGCTAGAGATATCTCCGGTTTAATGGAGTGTTATTTTAATGCAATTCCATTTTACGCAAGTAGTGCAATTTCTTGTATGTTATTCACAGCACTTTTTTACCTCATACGCTCGGCCCTTTTAAAGCGAAAATTTTTATTGAGCTAGATATCACCTATTTGTGGTTCGATAATTGAATTTGGAGTTTATGATTAATTTCGAGTGTTTATAATGCATATTTTCGACGGGGCTATAGCTCAGCTGGGAGAGCGCTACCGTGGCACGGTAGAGGTCGGCGGTTCGATCCCGCCTAGCTCCACCAATTTAAATTAAACTATGCTTAAGATCTTTGATAAATCGACATGGGCAAATCCCATCTCTTTGCTGATTCTTATGTCTATTGCCATGCCGGTTGCTTTCAATGCATGGTCTGCAATGCTAAATAATTTTGTTGTTGAGAAAGCGGCATTTACTGGAGTAGAGATCGGCATACTTCAAAGTTTAAGAGAAGTCCCCGGATTCCTCTCTTTCACATTAGTCTTTGTCTTGCTGATAATAAAAGAACAAACGTTTGCAGTATTTTCTTTAGCATTACTTGGATTGGGAGTTTGTCTGACAGGCTTCTTCCCAACCATCTACGGCTTATATTTCACAACTATTCTTATGAGCACAGGCTTTCATTACTTTGAAGCAGTAAAACAGTCTCTTAGTTTGCAGTGGTTATCTCAAAAAGAGGCTCCTATTGTTTTAGGAAAGCTTTTGGCAATCGGCTCTCTAACTTCTTTACTGGTATATGGATGTCTATGGATTTTTTTAGAAATATTTGAACTGTCATACTACATAAATTTCTTAATAGCTGGAGGAGTCTGTCTCGCTTTAGCTTTCATTATGTTCATAAGTTTTCCTAATTTTCCTTCCAAGGTGGAACAGAATCAAAATTTGGTTCTTAGAAAACGCTACTGGTTGTATTACTTACTTACCTTCTTATCGGGTGCAAGAAGACAAATATTTGTGGTCTTCGCAGCTTTTTTAATGGTTGAAAAGTTTGGATACAGCGCTTCTCAGGTAACCCTACTTTTCCTAATAAATTATGCTTTTAATTATCTATTCGCAGAAAAAATTGGTCGAATGATTGGGAAATTTGGAGAGCGAAAGGCATTAACTTTTGAATATATAGGTTTAATACTGGTATTCGTTGCTTATGGCTTAGTCGAAGATGCAACTCTTGCCGCTTTTCTTTATGTCTTAGACCATATGTTTTTTGCCTTAGCCATAGCGATAACAACTTATTTTCAAAAGATTGCTGACCCCAAAGATATGGCTAGTAATGCCGGCGTTTCATTCACGATTAACCATATCGCAGCTGTGATCATTCCAGCTCTCTTAGGTATGGTCTGGATATGGTCTCACTCTTTAGTTTTCTATATAGGAGCGTTATTTGCATTGCTATCACTAATTTCTGCAAGGTTGATACCAGAAACGCCAGCTCCTCAAAATGAAACACGATTCTCTTTTAGGCATGAAGTGACTAATACTTAGTTAAGTTTTTAAAAAAATACTTACCGTTTTAAAAAAATTTCACTAAAGTGGTTGGAATGTATAAAAAATTTACTATTCTATTTTCTATATTATTTTCTTTATTAGCATGGACTGAGTCTGAAATAACTCCAGAAGATCTCCCTCCGTGGCTAAAGCCTGAGTTATTAGTTCACATTGCAGCAATGAATATGAATGAGGATCAAAACATCGAATTCAGAGAAGCATTAAAAGAATGTTTGGTGGGTTTGCAAAGAGTCGTTCAACGCGAAATAAGAAAGGGTGGTGTAAATATTCCGAAAAGGATAGAGCGAGGAATTAATAGACAATACGGTGAATTTGACAAACGCATGAAGGAAAGCCTTTCAGAACCTCAGTATCAATCTTGGGAGAATTACTTAGAAGGATTGAAATTGGTTATGGCTGAAAGCGCAAGAGGGCGATAGTACTCTTGGAGTAACTTTAATTTTTAATTATTTCAAATTCTATAAATAAAGCAGGGTGATCACTTAGAGCCCCTTCATGAGTCTCAAACGATTCATCTTCCCCCACATTTAAGATCTCAAAATTAATGCTTTCACTCGGACGATACAAAATATAATCAAGAATTGACCATTTTTTATTAATTTCAGTTTTTGAAAATGCATCATATAAGTTGAGGGTTTCTTTGAATGATTCTAGTAGGGCCATATCTTTCCGATCAGTAGATTTTAGGTTTAAGTCGCCAGCAACAATTAGAGGCTTTCCTTCCAGTTTCTCGATACTGGAAATAATATGTTTTAGTTGTATTGCTCGAGAAGCTCTATCGGAATCTCTCCTACCAGCATCCATATGAGTATTCACCACGTATAACTCTTCATATCCAGGGGGTGATATCTTAATGACCTGAAAACCTTTATAAGCAAAACAGTCATTAGCCCCTCTTAACCAACCAGAACAAGTTTTATAAGCTTCATTCTTAACTTCCACTTTCCAATTATCAGGAAGGTTGAAAACAGAGGTTAGTCCAGAGCCAGTGCAGAATGGACATGTTAGGGTATTACCCAATACGCCTCTGACAACTGCACTATCTTTTGATAGGCCAGAGGATAATTCTGAATGATGCGCATAATCTTCTTGAAGAAGGCTGATATTATAATTTCGTGTTTTAGAGCCAATGATTGGAAAACGAAATTTGGGATTATCGGAGATGAAGATCTCAGGAAGGCCATGTGTGTTATAGACAAGGATGTTAAGAATCAGAGGATTTTCTTCAAAAGAATAGATCTCGAAGCTTAGAATGAAAAAGTAAAAGGCTATAAATCTTGATTTCACGATTAATCTGCATACTGCCTTAAACCTTTAATTGGTGCAAGAAAGTTCAAATGTTTACTGATTGATCAAAGTAGATAAACTACAAGTTTGGAAATCAAAATGAAGCAACTATTTATTTTAACAATCAGTACTTTTTTAATTTTGTTATCCCTTTTGATTTATTCAGGCATTTATATAGACATTTCTCGTGACGAATTAGAAAAAAAATATGCCAAGCCTCCCTCTAAATTTTTAAATCTTCCAGACGGAACCAGAATTCATTATCGTGATGAAGGGTCTTCAAATCTCCCTATTTTGGTGCTCTTACATGGAGCAAATGGGTCATTATTCAACTTTGAAAAACTAGTACCCTTTTTAGATGATAACTTTAGAGTTCTTACAATTGATTTACCTGCTTTTGGATTGACTGGTGCTGTACCGTCTGGTGATTATTCCTTACAAACATCTTTCAAGGTTATAAATAGCGTCTTAGAGCACTTGAATATAGAGGGCTTAATCCTTGGAGGAAATTCAATGGGAGGAGGGATATCTTGGAGGTATGCAATTGAAAATCCGAAAAGAGTAAAGGGCTTGGTGTTGTTGTCTTCAAGCGGTATTCCTGGTGAACAAGCAAATAGAGGGTCAAGCAGTCGGTCCGCAGATACACCTTTAGTGTGGAAGTTAATGCGATCCCCTTTAGCTACCGATATTCTTTCTATTTACACCCCTAAATTTTTTGCTACGCAAGGTGTGAAAGCTTCAGTTTATGATTCGAATATGGCAACTACAGAGTGGGCAAATCAGTTTCATGAACTTACCCTCCTTGAAGGTTCAAGAACAGCAATCCTCTCGCGGATGTCATCAGGTTATGTAAGAAATCAAAAACCTGAGTTGCTCAAAGATCTTGAAATTCCGGCATTACTCATTCATGGCAAGGAGGACAATATTATTCCTGTTTCCTCATCTGAAAGCTTAGTAAAATTTTTTCAAGACGGGCAATTGATTATTTATGATGATGTAGGGCACTTACCTATGTATGAATCTCCCGAAAGAACTGCTAAAGATATAATAGAATTCTTTAATAAACGACTTTAGCCCTTTCTTCTGGTTATCCTGTTCCAAATAGAGTTAGCTAAGGAAATCTGTAGAAATGGTTTTACTAGTTTGTAAATTATGCCTGGAATAACTTTGGATTTTCCTTTTAAAGAAGCTTTTTCAGTTTCTTTAACAACTTTTTTGGATTGGATCCACATCCACTTCGGAACCTTTTGATTTAAATGATCTAAACCAGCTCTCTTATGAGCATTTGTATGCACATATCCAGGTAGGCTTACTGTTACTGGAATATTATATTTTAATAATTCTTTTGAGAGAGATTGTCCGTAAGAAAATACTGCTGACTTTGCTGCAGCATAAATAGAAGATTTTGGCATTGGAGTGATAGCTCCAATACTAGATATGATTACAATTCTACCGCTTTGCCTAGAGATCATCTCAGGAAGATAGTGTTCAATTAAGTCAATTACTCCTAAACAAAGTAGATAAAACAAATCCTTTTTTTGTTTTTGACTCAAAGATCCAGCATTTCCATACTGCGTTATTCCTGCGTTTGCTACAATCAAGTCAGGGCACCTAAATTCGTCTGTAATTGAGGAGACTCCTTCATAATTTGAAAGATCTGCTAAATGATATCGAGAAAAAGGATTGTCTAAAGCTTTATAGGCTGCAATTGCGTTCTCTTTGTTTTGCGAGACTAAGGAGAGTTCCCAACCTCTTTCAGACAAGAATTTCGAATACTCAAATCCTATTCCTGATGAGAAACCCGTTACCAGAGCATTTTTCTTACTTAACTCAGAAGCTTCCTTCATTTAAAAATTATCTTATTTAATTAATCTGGTTTATAGTCTAATGAAATTAAGAAATATAGTTAATTCTTTATATCAAGTTAGGAGAGGTTAATGACATATGCTCACAGAGAAGATATCTATGATGCCGATACTCATATGATGGAGCACCCAGATTGGATAAGAGATTTTGCCGATAAGGATATAAAAAATCATTTGGAACCTATTGTTGAGGGAGATAAAGAGGTTTTGGAGAGAATAGATAGGGCTATTGAGAATTTTAATTTAAGACAACACGATCCACTTAAGCTAAATCAAGCTAAAGACGAATTTATGGGGTGGAAGCATAAAGGTTGGGAAGGATTGGGAGCTTTTAATGCGGAAGAACGAAAACTTGCTAACGATCTTCTGGGATTTAAAGCGCATATCGTTTTTCCGACAAGTGCTTTTGATCAAGTGCTCGCTGCAAAAGAAGATAGAATAAAAATTGGAGGCATCAAAGCTTTAAATAAAGGAATGACTGAATTTTGTTCAGTTGATAAAAGGATGCATGGTGCAGCATACATACCATTTGCCTTCGGAGAGGAGATTGCGTTAAGTTTTCTTAAACAGGCTATTCAAGATCATGCTACTGTCATAATGATTGATACGATAGCTCCGACAGGCTCTAAGGCATTTACTCACCCAGACTTTGATCCTGTATGGAAATTCATAGAAGAAAACAACTTGGCAGTTACTCTACACGTTGGTGCCGATAATGGCTGGGATCCCGTACCACTTTCTTTCTATAACAATGGAGGTCAAGTTCCTCCTCATAAAGAAGGAGATGCTCCTAGAGATGCTTTAGCCTACATGGGAATTAGTTATAACGCAGAACTGTTTTTAGCTTCATTAATTTTCGACGGTATCTTTACTAGATTTCCTAATCTTAGAATAGGAGTTGTAGAACTGGGTGCCTCATGGATTATATCTTGGATGAAGCATCTCGATCAGTCGTATAGAGCATTTCGTAGGCTGCAAGATTTATCGCATGTTAAATTGCTTCCTTCAGAGTACGTGCAGAAGCATATCAAGATTACAGCTTTTCCAGGTGAGGATATAGGATGGCTTTTAAATAATGGTTGTTCAGAATTATTAATGTTTGCAAGTGATTACCCTCACCATGAAGGCACTGATGATCCTATCAATCGTTTTGAAAAAACAATGACTGATGTGAATGAAGAAAAAAAGAAAAACTTTTATTCAGATAATTTTAAGAGATTATTGGCAGGAAACATTTAATGAATGAAAATTCGATCCGTTATTTCAGCGGTTGGTGGGCAATCCTTTTTGTTTTTTTATCCTTTAATCTTATACCGATACCTTTCGCGATTTTAATCAGTTCTTTAGGTGACTGGGTCTACCAAAATCCTGTCGTTGTTGACATGAATTATCTGGGTGAGATAACCATGCATCCTGTAGCGGATAACCTGGTCTCAATTTTATCAATGACCGCTCTTTTACTTTTCGTTCTTTGGAGGACGACAGTTAGGAATATTCCAATAAGTGACTTTGGTTCTTTAATTCTTCAAAGGAAAGATCTCATCTACGGAATAATATTTCTTGCTTTATTTATTATCCTGGAAGAGATTTATATGTTCTCTTTGGGTTT
>CACJMO010000023.1 GCA_902594545.1 uncultured SAR86 cluster bacterium | reverse complement strand
AAGCTGTTAAACCAGTTAGAGTTTCTGCTAGAGCTTCTATGAGAGCGGTATAACCCTTTTCAGTAATACCTGCTATCTGAGAAGCACTTAGCGTTTGCGAAGATACTCCTGTTGCACCACTAGTAGCGGTAACAGCTGCAATTACATCCTCTAAAGCACTTTCAGTAATCTGAACAGCTCCTTTGGCAGCAGCGTCTCCCAAAATATTTATAAGGTTATGAACCACATACAGATTGAATTGGTGCATATCCCAGTCATTAGGTGTTTGTGTGAAATTGTTGACTTGATTAAATCTATGGAACTCATCTCCATGATAATTTCCATCGCCCTCAACCCAACCATTTTCAAAACCTAATGCTTTGTATATATCAATTACAGTATCTTTATCATTCTTACTTCTATCGAGATCCTGAACTGCCAAAGTTACAGCAGATAAAGGGGTTAGAGTATATTTACCCCAATCATTATTTGCCGCAAAAGATAAGTTAGAATTTATACTGAAAGTTTTGTTGTTTTCTAAGCCTGTACCAAGATCCATACCTCCTTTAACTAAGATAGGTGTATCTTGAGTTGCTTTAGTTAAAGCAAGAGTAAACTCTCCTCTACCATTCGTTGTTGTTGATGGCTCTGAGTTATCTTGGACCCCATCGTTATCAAGGTCTTGCCATACAGTTGCTCCAGATAAGTAACCAACCAACTGCGCTAGTCCTTCAACTTCATATGAGCCATCAGCTATAGAATCTTCTAGCTGAAGAAAATATTGTTTTGTTACAGGAGTTGATTTTCCATCTGTAATCGAGACTACAATTTCAAAACGGGTAAAACCATTCTCATAACTCAGGGTTGTCTTAGGAGTAACAACACCATTTTGGTCTATTTGCAAGGGCGCATCTTCAATCGAGTTTCCTCTATAAGAGCCCCATATTGTTCCGTAACCTTTAGAATCAACACCATTACCCCAGGCATATAAACCAGTAAGTTCCCAAGTTAATGTATCGAAGTCTAAATCAAATCCTTTAATTTTAATTGATTGGTCAGTGGCGTCGTCGATGAATTTGGTCTCTTCACCCCACATGTCCTTAAAGAAAGGAATTTTATTTGTAGGATCATAGCCCTCGTAATCAGGTACGTTTTTGACATTAAATCGAATAATTTCTGATCTTGTGGCATTACTTTCACCACTTCCATCGTCAGCTATTACTTTGACTTGATACTCATTAAAGTAACGCATCATATTATTGTCATAGCTAGAAAAATCGTCTATACCTGAAGCTTGCTGTGATTTAGGACTTTCAAAGTCTGGAGCATTTTTCCAAGTCAATTCACCGGTAGTACTGTTAATATCAAACAACCAACCGTCACCAAACGTAGAGTCAATTGAATAGGTTAAAGTATCGCCATCAGGATCATATGAATCTCTAACCGCCCCGAATACTTCAGTTTGATTTTCTTTTACTGATGCATACTTATACCAAAAATCTGGTGCTGAGTTTTCTCCTGCTTTTACTTTACCAAGATCTCTTTTCTTATAGATTACCTGGACACCATCTTCGATTAGCACTCTAGCGTCCCAAAGGTCATAAATATTATAGACAACCCCATCAACAGTTTGTTGGCCTTCAAATCTAAATGGTTCGAAATATTCATCATTATTTCCATCTCCATCGCTATCGTATGAAGATTCATAACCTACTAGTCGAACAGTGTCTGTCTCATCTCCTCTAATCTTCCAAGTACGATTATCCCAACTCATTCTCCATAGAGTATCCAGAGAGATATTAAGGACATCATTGAATACAGTACTATTTTCTATCTCTACCTGAGGGTGTCTTGATGATTTAGTTACCACAGTACCATCAGAGAGCTGCGCACCGAAGAAAGCTGTTAAGAAGAATTCTGAAGATTCACTTAAAGTATCTTGTTTAATTGGTACATTGACAGTTGCAGAAGTTGATCCAGCTGGAATAGTAACCGTTCCTACTGGATAAGCTTCTCCATTGTAGGCAGTCCAAGTAGCTATTCCATCAGGGAAATCTGCACCTGTAGCAATTTTTACTGTTTCGAGTGTATCGTCATCGTTTATAAAGCCGTAAGTGGCTGGATAAACAACATAAGTGAAAGTAACGTCTTCATTTACGGCCCTACTGAGGTTTATCGTTACGTTAGCTGAACCAGCATCTTCATTAACAACAACATCTTCAGCAAACCAATTTAAATTTCCATCTTCTACTCTAAATAGTGTTTGAATAGATTCAAATGGCATTGCGCTCTTGTTATTGTTGGAATCTGCTGCTCTGACATCAAGACCTTCAAATTCAGTTGTTAAGAAATATCTACCACCTACTTCAAAGAAAGCAGACATGTCTATAGCATTGGATGAGCTATTTTGAGAGAAAAGGTTTGTTAATTTAAGATCAAGTTGTGGAGTACCACTTGTTCCTGTAGATACTGATAATACATCTGCCGTTATATTATCCCATTCGTCTTGGATCAAGACTTCACCTGATTCATAACTGACAGCAACCGTTTGTGGTGGCATCGTAATTTTTACATTAGTACCGTCCGAGCTCCAATTAAGTTTGATATTAGCTTTTAAGGTTTTAGTACTAGGATATTGATCTTCAGAAGCAACATCTCCAGCATACCAGTAATCTGGATATCCATCTTTTAATGCAAATTTAACAATAATCGTACCTTGCTGACCTGCTTCAGGAATACTTTTCAATCCAAAGCTAAATACTGGAGCCTTGCCAGTAGAAGGATCAGAAGAAAATAGGTTTTGGAGGTTGGTATAATCCAGTACGGATTCAGTTCCCAAAGCCATAGCAAGATCGGTTGAATCGGTATTAAAGAAATTAGGGCCTACTTCGGCTTCAGAATAAGGAATTATCTTGGTTTTATAGGTATTTTCCGCATTGCCTTCACTGCCAATGTAATCAGTTACAGTAAAGTAATTGCTGCTGAGTTGAAAATCTCCATAAGTTTCAAATGTTTTCTCTGCATTAAGTAAAGATTCTGAATCTCTAAGGTCAATAACTTCTATACTTTCAAGACGATTTCTCCAACCTTCTTCGGTTTGTTGAACGCCTTCAGAATCCGTGTAAGTCCAGGTTTCTTTGGCAGAAACAATTTTCTTAAGGTCGACTCCCGTGTAAGCGGAGTTATCGTGTTCTAAGCTAGTTGTTCCAATCGTTGTTGGCATTCCGGCAAGAACTAAAGTGTCTTCACCTCCGCCACCAGAGACGAATTCCGGAAGTTCTGTTAGAGATGAGAAGAGGATCGTATCGTCTCCAGCTCCACCATCAATTACATCAGCACCTTCATCAACTATCAATCTATCAGCACCTGCTCCACCATCAATCTTATCTGCTCCAGGTCCTCCAGAAAGAGTATCTTGTCCTTGATCACCAAAGATGACGTCATCTCCTTCGCCACCGGCAATGGTATCGTTACCTGCTTTACCAAAGATTGTTTCATTGCCTTCGCCACCTTTTATGATGTTATTAGAAGAATCTCCAACCAGATTTCCTAAAGAAGCAGCGTCTGTGAAATCGTTATATTTATTTAATAGATTTCGTTCAAAAGTTGATTCCAGTTCTTCATTGAATCGCTCAAAGTTACGATTCATATCATTTTGGAACCAATCATTACTCATCGTTTGGGCATCAGCAGTAGTAAAGAAGCTAAAGTCAAAATTAATTTCTTCTGCAATAGACCTAAAATCTATATCGGCCATTGAGCCCTGAACAGCAGTTATCTGCCTCAAAACCAACTCAACAAGTTCTTGGTTAAGTGTTCCATCATCATTCATATAAGAAGTCTCAGCTATTGAGATTTTTCCTAAGTTATCATTGATGTCATCTTCTACTACTAGAACAGATGAGAAAGAAACTGTTCCCGTTCTAACTGAATTATTCCAGTCAACGTTATATCCCCAACCTTCATTGATTATTGAAATTTCAGAGAATGTATTTGCAGTAAACTGGAATTCGTAAACGTTATCTTTATCTTTGTCCCTTGGGCTTTCATAATCAACATCGCTAGAGCGACCTGAATATATAAAGCCATCTGTCGAAACAGTAAATGTTTGGAACAACGCTTGATTATCAGCTTGATCATAGCGTGCATCAAACCAAACATAATCGCCATTCGGTAATTGTTGAATTTTTAAAGGTTTACCGGTGTCGTCTAATATTTCAACTGTTGTCGCACCTATATCTATTTTCCCTAGTGTTGTTTCGTATTGTGCTCCTACAGAAATAACATCAGTTTCAACAGATAGAGTTGAAGCATCAGTATCAAATAAAACGCCTAAAATTCCTACTCCGTTCTCATATCCTCTATTTGAAGCTTCTTCTCCAGTAAACATAATTAGAGTATGGGCTGCCATATCTCCTGTTCCTTGAACAAATGATATGTCATCTTTAGAGAAGTCTTTTCTATTAAAACCACTATCACCAGATACAGCCAATCCAATTTTGTCTACACCGGGTGTAAAGTCAGAAATTAGGGGGACCCAAGACCAATCAATTTCTTTTGAAAGATCCAAGAAACCATCTCTATTTTGATCATATCCTCCGATACCATCAGGTGAATTTTCAGTCCATGGCTGAGAGTTATCTCTAATACCAAAATTTCTTGGATCAGACATGTAATTGGACTTAAAGATAAATATGTCTGAACCTTCGCCACCTGTTAAATAGCCGTGTCCACCCCAGTCTCTAGCGGGATTAATAACGTCATCACCATCTCCTCCGTGAACGTATTGGAAACGTTCTGCACTAACTTTAATATAGTCATCGCCAGGGGTTCCTACAAGATTTTTGGGTACTTCAGCATCACCAATAATTTCAGGTATTTCTTTTATAATAAATACAGGAAGCTGTGCGGGTGGATCTAAAGGATCTGATGCGTCATCCCCTGCTGGCGCAATATCAACATTAATTGTTTTCGTAATACTAGATCCACTGGCAGTAGCAGTTACTTCAACTTCATAAGTACTATCGCCATTAGCATCAGTTGGAGAATCATAAGAAGGTCTTTCCTTAAACATAAGTTGACCAGCTATGACCAAGAACTTATCTGCATCAGCTCCACCGGTTATGGCATATGTAGCTGGTGAATTGTAAGGGAAGGTGATGATGCTTTCCGGAGATCCGCTATCATCTAGAACTTGTTCATTCCAAGTATTAATTTCTACACTTATTGAATTCCCTGATGTGAAGTAAGCTTCAACTGTTTTGCCATTTATTTCTAACTCTTGTCGACTTGCAACAGCTATTGTATTTTCAGGTCTCGTGTATCTATCACCACCCCATGCAAACTCTAATGTAGGATCCGGTCCGTCTTTGACTATTACGAACATATCCTGTTGGGTAGCTATACTGTCTTGTTGTGTTCCTGGTGCACCGTACTTAACTATCTCAAGTGTTATTTCATAAACATTATCCTTATTGGCATCTTGCGGATTGTCGAAGTCAAAAGTTCCGTCTTGAGCTTGTAAATAATACTTTCCTGTTTCCTCTCTGTACTCTACACGGAAGTTATCATTATCCTTAATTGGGTTGCCTTGTTCATCAAAATTTCTTAAATGAACATAGCCTTCATCTCGAGATGGAGCGTTAGTAATATTTAACTCTAATCCATAATAATTTTCTGAAATAACTGCTTGGTTTTCTATCAGTACCAAAACACCATTTGTTGAATTATTCAAACTCACATCATTTGAGGTCGTGATGTTCCATCCCTCTTCAGTTTGAGATTGGAATTGAGGGAACTGTACAGTTAGAGATTCAGTACCTTCATTGTCATAATCTTGCAAGACAGTCACTGTGATTGTTGCTTGAGTTTGACCTGCAGGTATGATTACTTCACCGCTGGCATCAAAGTAGTCTTGACCCTCTTGTGCAGATTGGTAATAGGAAAACTGATCACCATCTAAAGTGACATATTGAAGAGTAAAGTCTTCGTCTAACGGATGAGACAAGTTAACAACAATTGTTGCAAAACCTTCTTTTTCATTAACACTTTCTGTTTGTGCTGAGAAGGTTGTCTTGTTTGAAGCGGTATCAAAAAGGACTGTAAAACTATCCATTGAGTCACTTCTAACCACATTTTGGAATTCAGCTCCTTCTAGATCAACTTTTAAAGTGTAGTGACCATTATTTTGTATAAAGTCAGCTAAACTTGATCCTGTATTTTCCCCTTGCCCATTAAATAAAGAGCCTATTTCAAGAGAAAGTTCTACTATTGCATTACCATCTTCATCGTTAGTTGCGTTTGAAGAGATTACTGTTTTCTTAATATTGTCCCAAGTAGCTGTAGAAGTTTCTCCAGACTTTGTTGTTCTTGTTACCGTAAGAGCTTGATCAGGTATCTCAAAAGTTATGGTAGACCCATCAGAAGTCCAGTTCACATTTATAGATGAAGTAAGTTCTTCAGTTGATTCTTTCCAAAATCCAGCATTGTTTACAAAATCGGCTTTGTAGGTATCTCTACCGTTGTTTAAATTTGCAGTAAGAATAAAGGAACCGCTGGTACCTGCTGCTGGTATAGAGTCAAAAGCGTAAGTTAATACTGGAGATTTACCTGCTTGAGTATCAGCAAATACGCTTGATAGATTTTCAAAGTTCAAGACATTGTAGTAAGAGTAGAAAGTAGTTTCGCCTTCAATAGTAGGATCAGAAGTTTTAGGGTCCTCTATTACAATTCCAGCTCCGAATACAGCATTTAAGACACCAATAAGATCTGATAAGGGTGCATAAGGATCTACACCAAATTGTCTTGCCAAAATAGGCTGCACTATAGCCTGTCCAATAGAAGGATCTATGCCAAATAAAGTTTCAACTTTGACCCAGTCAGTAGATCCTAAGCTTGGTGGTAAAGGGCCATTGGTGACGTTAGAGGAGTTGATAGACCCATCAACTCCATTTATTGTATCTGTAATCGTTGAGTTTAAGTCTCCAAGGGCCAATCCATCAGTGTTAATAAATTGAGGTGCGGCATCTAAAGTGCTAAGTAATCCGCTACCTCCTTGGTTAGCATGAGCCTGACAGAAATAATAAAGATCTGGTGTGGTGCTATCTACGGTGATAGATACGTAAGCACCAGCCGAACCTGGCGTACCATTTACTTCTACATTAGTTGAATAAACAGTTCCTCCGCCCCAAGTACCGTCTAGCGTTTCACTGAATCTAAATGGATGTGTTGCGTTGGAGCTATCTGATAAATCAAAGGTATAAGTGGCTCCAGCATAAAGATCTAAACTTGCTGTTTCAACACCATCGATTACATATCGCCAAGTTCCTGGCCCTCCAATAACTGTTACAACAAAGGTTTGATCGGGTGGTGGTGTAACATCAGAATCATCATCCCCTGTTTCTACATAGACACCTTTTTGGAAATTTCTAAGTGTTGATGAATGTTCATTAATTTCAATAACGAACTGACTACTGTCTAATTCGCTAAAAGTACCAGCTAAAGTTCTGGGTGTTTCATACCATTCAGGGAATTCAAGCTCGATATCATATTCTTGGGTAAAGTCTCCTTGAGTAACAGATACGGTAATAAGGTAAGTTCCATCTTTATCTGAGTCATCAAAGTCAATATTATTAGGATTATAAGGTTCATTGGCATCCATTCCTGTAGAGGGAGGGTTGCCTGGGTTTCCCGGTCCACCGCTTTTTGAAGCAGGTGCTGAATCTTTAAAGGAAATACTACCAATTTCATTGATTACAAATCTATCTGCATCAGGTCCACCTGTTATAGCGAATTGGAAATCCCCAGACTCCTGAACTTTAATGTTCATTTCGCCCCAAGGCTGTAAAAGCCATTCAATACCTTTTGTGGTTTTAACTTCGTATGTTGTTCCACCAACTTCTACGAGAGACGTAGTTGTGACCGGTAAGCCTTCAAGGGTAGCTTGAAGCCTCATGGTGTCTTGTTCTATATCTATAGTTTTCTCAACAAAATCAACAAACTTATCAAGAGTGAAATCGAGTGCACCAGAGACTAAATTATTGAAGACCTTTGCTCCTTGAGCAAAGAAACCATCAATGATTAATTTAAAGGCAGTCATACTCTCTTCTGAAGGAGTAAGAGCATCCATATAGGTAGCTACATCTGCTTCTGTTCTTGCTTTGGCAAGTCCAAGATACAATCCAAGATCACCGACTGTTGAAGACCAATTGTAGGTAGTAAAGTCATTGCCCCAATTTCCAGTTTTCAACTGCATAGCAGGATCTTTCAAATAGGCTTTGAGTTGGTCTGGAGTTATCATCCATTGTCCGGTATTTCCGTAAATGGGATTACCATTCGAGTCAAAATTGAATCGTGACCCATTGTATTTAAGCCAAACATTATTTTCCCAGAGTTCTTGACCGTATTCATCAAAAGGAGTCCACTCCGAATAAGAATCATCGAATGTAGAATTACGTTCGTATCTCATGCCCATATCCACAAGATCGTCAATTTGAGAATCAGTAAGTTCAGACAGCGATTTTCCTGTTATGACTTCAATATGCCTTGCAATGGTGGCAACCTTTTCCGCGAAGTATTTACCCGCCATATCTGTTACACCGCCATCAGGTCCAAAACTTACCTTACCTGTTGGACCAGGCCTGTCTGAGTCAAGAACATCAGATATTAAAACTGCCCATTCGCCCATTGTTTTAGTAGATCCGAGGAACGTTACTGTTTCACCATCGTAATTGGACAAATTTTTAAACGTTGTAAAGTTTGTTGCAGGATCAAATCCCATTTCTTCCAAGACCGTTCCCTTAATCTCTTCAATGATTGAGGTCACGGCATTTGCAATTACAATATCGAATTGACCCGTGCCATCTTTTTTCATTTCAAATAACTTATCTAAATCATTTGATGCCAATATTGCTTCAACAATTTTGTCATTAAAGACATCGCTAGATTTAGCTAGCAATTCTTCAAAACCTTCCAGTTCAATAGTTATTCTTGGTTGCGCTCTCAGATCCACGGCACTATCCCAACTGGTATAACTTAAGATTTGTGTTCCGCTTTTAAATAAATCTGTGATTTGAGTCCTTACAACTGGAGCAATTTCAGTCGTAAAATACTCAGCAACTTTACTGGAAGTGGTACCTAGGGTAGACACCATAATATTCCTAGCTTGAGCTGTTAGTGCTGCCTTGGCTTGAGTATCTGAAGTCGCATTGTAAGCCAATTCAATAGGATCAAAGCTTGTAAGATTTTCAAATGCCTCGTCTAGACCATAGGCTTTTGCCACTTTTTCGTTAGCTTCATCTAAAGTGACAGTACCTTTAGCATAGGCTCTTGAAATTTGAGTACTTACAGGACTGATAATAAGATCCTCTGTACCTGCAGATCCTGCTGAGCTGACAGTCATCTTAAAGGTTTGCTCGTTAGGTTTACCAGTACCTAAGTCATAACCACCAGTAACATAAAGTACAGTTCCTTCAGGAAGATCGGTATCTAAACCGAATGAACCAGTTTGGTCTGTTGTTGTTGTGGGTTCATCGGGATCTATGATTCCATCACCATCGAGATCAGCCCAAACTGTTGCTCCAACTAAGTAACCATCAATTGCTTGTCCTTGTCCTTTAACATCGAGAACATTAATTAGGATTGTTTTGACAGAAGTATTTCCAGAAGCGTCTGTAGCTATGACATCAACTGAGTAAGTATTATTCTGATCTGCATCTTGAGGCCTCGAATAATTTGGACTTTTCAAGAAAGAAAGTTTTCCATTTTCATCAATCGAAAAGAATTCTGCATCAGCACCGCCTA
>CACJMO010000022.1 GCA_902594545.1 uncultured SAR86 cluster bacterium | reverse complement strand
ATGTAAAACTTCTGGCTGATTTTGCGATACAGAGACATTATCCCGAAATAAGAGAGACCAATAATCACTATCTTGAGTTACTCAAAAAAGTTGCTGAAAATCAGTCAATCCTGATCTCAAAATGGATGGGTGTAGGTTTTGTCCACGGAGTAATGAATACAGATAATTTTTCTATTTCAGGAGAAACTATAGATTATGGACCATGTGCTTTTCTTGACGAATACCATCCAGGTAAAGTATTCAGTTCAATTGATCAAAATGGGAGATATGCGTTTGGCAATCAGCCCAGTATCTCTGCTTGGAATCTTGCTTCTTTGGCTGGATGTTTAATTGCTTTCATCGATAAAGATTCTGATAAAGCCAATGAATTGGCTACTGAAGTATTAGATAACTTCTCAGTTGAAACTAATCAAAGAATACTAAACCTAATGTGCCAAAAAATTGGTCTTGACGTATCAAGTAAAGAGAACCAGGAAATATTAAGGAGACTACTTAAAATTATGATGGATAACGAGGCGGACTATACAATAACCTTTAGAAGTCTCTCAAAAATATTAGAAAATGATACACAAAAATTTCTATCTCAGTTTAAGCAGAAAGTAGAAATAAATATTTGGATACAGGATTGGCAAAATGCCATTCAACAGGAAAATAAAGAGAAGTCTCTTCTGAAAAAGGAATTAGAAGCAGTAAACCCTGTCTTTATACCAAGAAATCATCTCATCCAAAAAGCCATAGATGCTTCCTATGAAGGTAATTATGATTTGATGAAAGAGATGATCAAAGTTTCAAAAACGCCTTTTGATGGTGAGTTAGAGAATTCAGTATATGCTGAGGCTCCCTCTAAAGATCAGAGGGTTACTAAGACATTTTGCGGAACTTAGAACAATTATTTCACCATAGATTTACGCATTGAGTCAGTATCTTCAAAGGCAGTGAAAGAAGCAATCTTTCCATTCCTGATCGTAAATACATGCATTGTTTCACTATCTAAGTTTTCAGCTGTCATTCTATTGTGAACAAAGACCTTATTGCCTACTACTTCAGTGCTTATTGGAGTCAATTTAAATTGTGGCCAATAGACTGGTATAACCTGAAAAACTCCCTCTATGACAGCTTGGGGACCAATCTTAACGCCTGATTGGGGCAAATCCCCAAAGATTGTAAATCTAAAATCATCAGTATGTATTTTTGCCCAAGCCTCTGAGTCGCCTGCAGCAAATGTTTCGTAAGCTTTAAAAGCGAGCGATTTTGGATCTGTTTCGTTTTCATGATGCCCAGAAAAGAGATGAACCGAAAAGAAAATTAAAAAAACAACTTTTATTAGTTTCATAAACACTCCTTGATCAAACAATACTCTAAACATCTTCATTACTCAAACCAAAAAAAAGGGGGTCAGTAATGACCCCCAATTTTTAATAGATTTCTATTAAATAGTTTGCTTATCGTCTACAGCAGCTTTCCAAATAACTAGACCAAATAAGATCTTGTTAACAAAGTCAGCTAGGTTGTAGATAAGGTTCAATGTAGATGCATCCACTGCACCCATTAGATAACCGAATACATATCCCAAAGGATAGATCGACCAGCCAACTACAATGATTAATAGCAATGAGTTATATGCTGTTTGAACCGAAGCACTGGTAGTAGATACTACAGATTTACCTGCGCCCATGTAGAGAACATAAATCATGTATAACCATGCTGCCATTCCGATAACAAATGCAGGCATAGCTGCCATAATTCCAGCTTCTCCCATGAAACCAAAAATTAGCATTACTAGTGAACCCAGTAAAAGTTGCCAGAACAAAGATCCAGCAACAGCTGTAACAGCCGCTAAAATCAAATAGAATTCAACCATTTGAAGAGGTACTGTTAACAACCAATCTATATATCTGAATACAGTTGGTGTTTCACCGGTGTCTACCCATACACCTCTCATGTATAGATAATGCCAAAATGCGATTCCGCAAATTAGACCGGCTACAGTTAATGAGGTTTTCCATTTGCCTTCTACGTTCCCTCTTTCTGCAAAGAAGAATACAGTTGCTGCAGCCATTGCAGCAGTAACAAGCCAAAAAGAAACCCCAACGAAATCATTAGCATCCAAGTCACCACCTGAGGCGGCAAACAATGGAGCTGCGATTACGCTAGATAGAATCAGTAAAGATTTCATATTTCTCTCCCGTTATTAATGTATCTCGAGTACAAGCCAAAGCCCAAAGAAATAGGAAATCCTGTCCGATTGGGCGTTTGGACAGTTAGAATATACTAATAGTGCAAAAATATTTCAATTTCGCTTTAGCAGAAAACCAATTATTGTCAAATATTAACTGCTATTTAATCAGCTTCTGAGTAATTTGATTTTGCAAATGCCATAGCGTTCTTCAAGCTATCTGGAATTTGATAGTTATTTGCAGAAGCAATTTTTTCTGCCTTCTGGAATGCATAATGAGAGTTGCACCAATTTTTATTATTGTAACTAGCTATTGCTTGATACAAGAGAGGACTATAAAACCTCTTTGAGAGTTTATTCTTTGTTCCACTTAAAAACACATCTTGCATCTCTTTCTCGACCTTTGTCCATTTTTCCTCTTTAAAATAAGTTTCCGCCAACATTAAGCCTACGAAAGTTTGCAGTTTATTGCTGGTTATACTCCTTACTTGTTTTCGATCTGGGAGTATTTCAAGATATTCGCCCTCATAAAAAGATTTACTCAGTAACAAATTTTCTTTTATTTGGTTAGCCTTTCCATTAAGCCTAGAAAGGTTTAAAGCTTTCAGGTAATACAACAAAGCCTTATCTATTAGGACCAGGTCGCTAGTATTGATAAGTTGATCAATTTCAAAAATAATGTCATTTAATATCTTTAAAGATTCGTCTTCTAAGTCAGAAACTCTGCTTTTTGAAATTAAAGATTTGATGTCGGCATTATCAGTGGGGATAATATTCTCATAGCCATCAATACGAAAACTAATAAAGACTTTGTGTCCATCAAAAGCAATGTTGTTACCAAGACTATCTTGCGCAGGTCTATACTTAAATTTTTTTACACTCCTAATGGTATTTCTAGAAAAAATCTCAGATTTTGTTTTTGCGCTTTGGTCATACCAAACTATCTTAGGATCTACTACCCTTCCCTTTTCATCAACAGATAGTTCTATCAAAAGAGATGCTTCGATAGCTTTCTCGAGTCCTCTTCTAGGATAAACTGGAGCTGTTTGCTTGATTAGAAAAGGTCTTGATATGTCCTCTTTCAGGGTATCAACCCAACATTCTTCGTGAATATCTACTGGATCTTGATCATTTTGTCCATAGAGAAACGAAGTGCTAATTAGCAGTAATACAGCTGAGCGTTTGAGGGAATACACTTTTTCTCTAATTTTATTTTAAAGCAGAATACACTAGAGACCTTAACTCTCTTCTTACTTGATAAGTGGAAGAAGGGACTAATTGAGTTAGGAATATTACAAGCATGTCCTCTTTTGGATTAATAAAGAATACTGTGCTTGCCATTCCACCCCAACCAAACTCTCCTACATCACTTAATGTTTGAGACTTTGCAGGATCAACCATTACTGAAAAGCCCAAGCCAAAACCTACTCCTGCGTATGGGGTTTCACTAAAAGCAGACTCACTCATTTCTGTAAGATCTTTACCATCAGGAAGATGGTTCATGGTCATATACTCAACCGTTTTGCGTCCTAGAATTCTTTTACCATTTAACTCACCCTTGTTTAATAACATAGATGCGAATTGATAATAGTCTGACATGGTTGAATATAGACCTCCTCCTCCGGATAAGAATTTAACATCTAATGCCGGTACCTCCATGAGTTTCGGTTCTCCGCTTGGATTATGTTCGTATAAGGAAGCTAATCTATTCAATTTTTCTTCGGGACAACTAAAATCTGTATCAGCCATGCCCAATGGCTCAAAGATATTCTGCTTAAAATACTCATCTAATTTTAGTCCCGAAACTACCTCAACTAGATGTCCAAGCACATCAGTAGAAACAGAATAATTCCATTTATCACCCGGTGAGAACTCTAAAGGTAATTCTGACAAAGATTCTATAAACTGTTGTAAGTTATCCGGCCTAGTAGTGTCAGAAGATCTATAAGCAGCGTCTACATTAGTTCTATACATAAAACCATAAGTTAGACCCGACATATGTGTTAATAGATCTTTTATGGTGATTGGCCTCTCGGGTTTAGAAGTTAAAAAATTAGGATAAACTCCAGCCTGAAAAACCCCTACATTCTTGAATTCAGGAATATACCAATAAACAGGATCATCTAATCGAAATCTGCTCTTTTCTAGTAACTGCATCACAGCAACACTGGTTATAGATTTTGTCATAGAGTAAATTCTGAAAATTGTATCCTCTTGCATGGGTCTTTCATTTTCTCTATCCATAAAACCCAGAGCATCTAAATAAGCGACTTCACCTTTCCTTGCTACCAAAGTGAGCGTGCCAACATACTTCCCATCCTTGACATAGGTTTCATCTAAATAATTTCTAATGTTACTTAAGACACTTGAATTAAGTCCTACTGTTTCTGGTTTTACTATTTTCACTATCTTCTCCTCGCAAGCATGATACTGCGATTTAAGTATCTAGCAACAGCATATATTTTGTTTTCTTTAATAAGAAAAGATATTATGGTTCGTGTAATTTAAGGAGAAACTATGCACGATTTAGTCATACGAAATGGAAAGATTGTCGACGGTAGTGGTAAAGAATCATTCATGGGTGATATCGCTATAGATGGAGATCGCATAACTAAAATAGGTCTTGTTGAAGATGCTGGAAAATCTGAAATAAATGCGGAAGGAAATTTAGTCACTCCTGGATGGGTAGATATTCACACTCACTATGATGGTCAAGTTTGTTGGGATGAGTACTTAACTCCCTCATGCTGGCATGGTGTTACAACTGTTGTGATGGGAAATTGTGGAGTTGGTTTTGCTCCCGTAAGACCCGGCACAGAAGAATTTCTTGTACAGTTAATGGAGGGAGTTGAAGATATACCTGGTGTTGCATTAAACGAAGGAGTTAGTTGGGATTGGGAAAGCTTCCCTGAATACCTAGACTCGATAGGAAAAAAGAATTACGCCATGGATATAGGGGCAATGATTGGTCATGGGCCAATTAGATCTTATGTTATGGGTATGGATAGGTGCCAAGGAAAAGAAGAGGCGTCAGATAGTGAAATAGCTGAAATGGCCCAAATTACAAAGGAAGCTATAGAAGCCGGAGCGTTGGGATTTAGCACCTCAAGAACATATTTGCATAGAGATAAATTTGGGGAGTACGTCCCTGGAACAGAAGCGACTGCCAAAGAAATGAGAAAAATTGCCAATACAATAGCTGATCTAGGTCAAGGTACATTAGAAATTGTCTCTGACTGGATGGATCAAGATATTGAATTAGACTGGGTTAAAGAGTTTGTGGAAGAATCTGACAGAACACTTACTTATGCTCAGACAGGGGGCAATCCACTTGAAACATGGCAATATTGCGAAGAAAATTTCCCTAAAGGTGTAAAAATAAGACCTCAATTTCCAGGCAGACCTACTGGTATGCTTTTTAGTCTTGAATCAACAGTTCATCCATTCATATCACATCCGAGTTATGCAGAGATTGCTGATAAAACATTAGAAGAAAAAGTTGCTGTCATGAAAGAAGAATCTTTTAAACAAAGAATCCTTTCAGAAGAACCTTCTGTGGATAAGAATCATATGATCTATACTCTTATGATGTCCTTCGATAAGCAATTTCCAATGAATGAAATACCTGATTACGAACCATCATATGAAGCAAGTATTGCTGGAATAGCTGAAAGTCAAAACAAATCTGTAATGGAAGTGATGTATGAAGAGTTACTGAAAAATGATGGTAAGACTTTCGTTTGGGCTCCTTTTTCACCCTATCCGGATCATAACCTAGATACATATAAAATGATGATGGAATTTGAGAGTTCCGTTGCAGGTCTAAGTGATGGTGGTGCCCATTGCGGTCTAATATGTGACGCTAGCATGCCTACATGGAATATCGCGCACTATACGAGAGACAGAGTCAAAGGTGAAAAAATTCCACTTGAATTCCTTGTGAGAAAACAAACTAAAGAGACTGCTGAAACTTTTGGCCTAATGGACAGAGGACAACTTAAGGAAGGTTATCTAGCTGATATCAATATAATTGACCATGAGAATCTTTGTGTTTACAAGCCAGAAATGGTGCATGACTTACCTACAGGAAGCAGAAGAATCATTCAAAAAGCAGGTGGGTACATAGCAACCATCAAAAGCGGTGTAGTAACATTTAAAGATGATCAAGCTACAGGTGAATTACCTGGAACTGTCTTAAGAGGCGAGAGAAAATTAGAGTCTTTATCAGCTTAACTCAACTGATAAATGCCATTCACTACCCCCGACTTAGCTGATGAAAATCCAGACCTAAGGGCACTGGCACCTATACTGAAAAATCTGGGTGGGAGAAAAACCTTCTGGGGTCAAATTGAGACGCTTGAATGCCCTGACGACAACTCTTTTGTAAAAGAACAGTTGAATAGTGAAGGCAATGGCAAGATTCTCATTGTAGATGCTAAAGGAATTTCCTCGGTTGCTCTTCTAGGAGACATGATCGCCGAATCTGGTGTTAAAAATAATTGGAGTGGCATTGTTATAAACGGCTACGTAAGAGATATTGATATATTGAGCACCCTCGATATTGGTGTTCAAGCATTAGGTACAGTTCCCATTAGAAGTGAGAAAAAAAATCAAGGAAAGTTGGGTGTCGATTTAACTTTTGGTGGCCTTACATTTTCTAGAGGAAATTTTGTCTATGCAGACAACAATGGCCTCTTACTAAGCAAAACAGAACTAGAGTTGACTTAGATAGACCTTAGAGCTTCTGTTATGTCTCTTCTGGCGGCATTCCAGGCGGGAAACACTCCTCCAATAAATCCAACAAAAAGAGCTAAAGTTAGACCCTGCTGAACGACCTCACCAGTGACAGCAAACGCAAAAGCAGTTTGTGAGAATGATCCTCCGGCGAGAGTTGAAACTGTATATCCATTAAACAAAATATAAGCGATAGCAGCGCCCAACAATCCTCCTGCCATAGCTAGTATTAAAGCTTCAATCATTAAGGCGAAAAGAACAGTTGTTCCTTTAAAACCTAAGGCTCTTAAAGTGCCAATTTCAACCAGTCTTGTAGATACAGCGCTATACATGGTATTCAAAGCAGCAAAAACTGCACCAATAGCCATGATATAGCCAACTACTTGTCCAAAAATTTTAATTAAATCTGCACCTGAAGATTGATTCTCATAAAAATTAGTTTCAGTCTGAACCTTCAGCTCTAAATTTGGGTAACTCTCAACATAAAGTCCTACGTCATCAAAAGATTCTGTACCATCTAATCTCAATATCATGCTTGAAGCCGTAGCGCCTCTTCTGAAAATTCCTTGGGCAGCTGCAAGATCAGCCCATATTTCGGATTCATGAACATCTCCGTTACTGGAAAAGATTCCAACTACAGTTGCAAAACTATCTCTAACTTTAATTTGATCACCTATCTCAAGGCCTTCATATTGATTATTGGCTCCCTTTCCTACAATTATCTCTGCAGTACCGCTAGTGAAATTCCTACCTTCAATGATCGTTAATTCGGGACGAATTTCAAAACTCATGGGTTGAACGCCCCTAATTGGTAGATTGGAAGTTGATTCTGCACCTTTCTTCTTCAAGTCAATGATTGCGAATAACTCTCCAGCAATCATAGGCTCTCCATCAAGGCTCTTAATTCCTGGTGAACTCGAAACTGTATCGATCTCAGTCATTGCCACACCACTGCTTAACTCAGAACTAGAGCCATCTCTGAGTATTATTACTCTGTCGTCTTGTCCTGTATTTGAAATTGTAGAACTGAGACCTTCTGCCATGGCCAGTAGAGAGACCATTACAGCAACAGAACCTGCAATACCTACGATAATAACTAATGAAGAACCTGATCTCTCTAAGATAGATTTAAGATTCATATTGGTAACTGATAAAACCTGCCTTATAAAACTCATATTAATTTTTCCTTAAAGCATCGACTACATTCAATCTCATCGCTGACAAAGCGGGTAATACTCCCGAAATAACTGCAGTAATGAAAGCTACTAATATCGCAGTCAATACTATAGTTATAGAAAACTCTATATCTCCAGAAAAACCTATGGCTATCCCAGAAAACATTGGAAATAAAAGGTAGGCGATAAGAACCCCTATTAAAGCCCCGGTAACACATAAGAAGAAAGATTCAGCCAGTACAAATAGCATAATAAGTTTATCGGAAAAGCCTACAGCCTTTAGCGCACCTAGTTCAGGAGTTCTTTCTCTAACGGCCTGACTCATAGTATTTCCAGTTAATAAAAGAATAGTAAAGAAGGAGGCGGCTAAGACAGAATTAATAATTAAACCAATATTACCAATTTGTTCGGCAAACATTCTGCTAAAGGCTTCTTCTGTTGAGGTTTTTGTCTCGTCTATAGAATTCTGAAAAAGCGCATCGATTTCTTTTGCAATAGATTCAGCCTGCTCGGAATTTCTTATTTTGACAATATAATTCCCTGGTCGACCAGTTTCATATAAACGCGCTTCATCGAAATATTTCCAATTTATGAACGCTTCATCTTGTTCATCGCTGAGATTATTTGTGTACGTACCTACCAAATCAAATTCCCAGACACCACCACCTTTCTTAGGCCATATATCCGCAATAATAGGTATCCTATCTCCGATTTTCCATCCAAACTGATCTGCTAAATCCTTACCGACAATCATTCCAGTGATATTTTGTGAAAAGGCTTCTTGTGCACCCTCGCTTAGTTCCCATTCAGGATATACGTCGAAATAATTATCAGGGACTGGCCATTTCGGAAAAAAATTCTGTCTCTCTTTATATGTTCCACCGAACCATTGACGCCAAACAACTGTTTCTACTCCTTCTATAGATTCAATTCTATTTTTATGAGCCATCGGTAAAGACTCGGTAAAAGCAAGACGAGAAACAACAATTAGTCTGTCTTTACCTGCAAAATCAACTTCGCTATTAAAAGCCACTGCAACGGATCTTCCCAAAGAAAATAAAAGAAAAGCAGTTGCAATAGAGAATACGGTCATGAAGGTTCTAATCTTTTTACGATTAATACCTGATTTAACTATCATCCAATATTTCATCAGCCCTCCCTCAGAGCATCCACTACTTTTAAATTCAATGCTTGATATGCCGGAACTGCTGCAGAAATAAAAGCAATCAATAAACCGATTAAAAACCCACCAATAATTATTCCTGATGATAGGGAAACTACATCATCAAATAATTCTCCGGAAAGTGTCTCGAGAGCTGGAATCATTAAAGCTGTTAATAAAAGTCCTAGTAACACTGCAGAAAAACAGATTGCTATCGCTTCTAATATGACGCTGATGAAAATGGTAAAGTCTTTATAGCCTAAACACTTTAATACTCCTATGTCATTAGTACGTTCTCTAATGGATTGAGCGAGCGTATTGGAAGAAACTAACAATATAGTAAAAAATACAGACATCAGAATTGAATTAACTATCAATTCAACATCAGCAATCTCTCCAGCCATTTCAACAGCCATCATAGATTCCGGACCAGACCTTGTTGCATAAGAGGAGTTCATAAAACGCTCATCTATTTTCTGGGAAATTATCTCTCCTTCTTCAGCCGATTGCGCCTTAACCATTATCATGCCAATAGTTCCCTTTTGGTTCATTCTTGCCTCATCAAAAGTATCCCAATTAATGACAGCGCCCATTTCGTCGCCTTTCATTTGTTTTGCAGTGTAGAAACCTGCTACCTCAAAAGACCAATTGTATGAACCATCGGTATTCAAAGAATTAGATTTTGTGTAGATAATGTCACCTTTTCTCAGGCCCTTTTGATCTGCCATCAGTTGACCTACAATTGCAGCATTAGGGTTTGTTTTTAGGGCTAACTTAGATTCGTCTGAAGTCTCAAATCTATCATATACATCAAAAAAATTTGGACTTGTAGCATATACAACACCATCCATCATGCTTTCTATACCGTCTGATATAAGATAATCCATTACCATGAAATCCTCTACGCCATCTAAGGTCTCGATAAATTGGACATGGGAGTAAGGAAGCTTTCCAAACATGTCATATCGAGGCATGACTATAATGTTTTCAGCAGAGATCCCTTCAATAGCACCCGTAAAGATACTTGCGACACTATTGAGTGTCCCATATAAAGCAAAGGCTATGAACATAGACATGATGGTTAAAAAAGTTCTAAGCCTTTTTCGAATCAGTCCTATTTTTACAAGGGTCCAGTACATTAATTCGTAAGTTTTCCTTTATCTAGGTGGAGAGTTCTCTTAGCCGATTCAGCCGCAACAGGGTCATGAGTAACCATTAAGATGGTTTTTCCATGATCACGATTCAAGATTTGGAGTAATTCCAATATTTCAGTTGCCGTATCTCTATCTAAGTCACCTGTTGGTTCGTCGCAAACCAGTATATCTGGGTCTGAAACCAGGGCTCTAGCTATAGCAACTCTTTGCTGTTGGCCTCCAGATAATTCATTTGGCTTATGTCCTCCTCTGTCAGCTAAGCCAACTACATTTAACGCTGTTTCAACATGTGTTTTTCTCTGCGAGCCAGACAGATTTGTTAAGAGAAGGGGTATTTCTACATTTTTGTTTGCAGTCAGAACTGGCAATAAATTATAGAATTGAAAAATAAAACCTACATTACTCGCTCTCCAATCGCTCAGGGCAGAAGCACCCATTTTCTCAAGGTGTTCGCCATTAATGACAATCTGTCCTGAAGTTGGAGTATCGAGACCCCCTATTAAATTCAAAAGTGTTGACTTACCAGAACCAGAGGGCCCCATGAGAGCTAAATAGTCACCTTTAGGTACTTCTAGGCTCAGTTCATCTAAAACTACCAAAGTCTCTTCACCGCGTTTATAGGTTTTGTTAACAGACTGTACTTCAATTAAATTTGACATACTTTCCTCTTTTTATTTAATTATTATTTTTTGACCATCTTCAAGCTCATTATCGAATCTTGCAACTACCTTCATTCCTGAATTAAGACCCTTTATGACTCTGGCATAATTTGCAGTTTCTTCAGCTACCTCAACTTGTCTCACTTCAACTGAGGTGCCCTCTATTACTTGAACAATTGATTCACCATCTTTTGTTGAAAAAGCACCTAAAGGTATCATGACCCCTTCTTTAGGTGTTTCTTTGGTTACGTTCTCAACTTTTCTTAGAAACGAGACCCTACTTCCCATGTCAGGCAAAACTCTTTCATCTTTTTCAAGAAGAGCTATTCTTACTTTTACAGTTGCTTTATTCCTATCTGCAGTGGGAATAATTGCAATCACTTCAGATGGTATATCCCATTTAGGATAAGCATTTAGGTTGGTTATTACAGGCTGTCCAGGCTTTACTCTGTTAATGAAAGCTTCATTAACATCTACTTCAACCTCTAAGGAGTCCATATCCACAATTGTGCAAATACCTGTATTGGTAAAACCGCCTCCAGCAGATACTGGAGAAATCATTTCTCCAGGCTGAGCCGCTTTATAAACTACTACTCCACTAAAAGGAGCGAGTATTTGCATGTCATTTACGACCTGTTTTCTTACAGCATTAAGTGCCTCTAAACCCTCAACTGAAGCTCTAGCAGCATCTAGTGACGCCTGACTTGCCAACTCTTCTTTGGCCAGCTCCTTAGTTCGATTAAATACACGAATAGCTTCATCAAGCTGCGATTGAGAGTAGTTTAAATCAGCCTTCATCGTACTATCATCAAGCTGAGCTAGTAATTGACCTTCTTCAACATACATACCCTCCTCGATAAATACTTTCATGACTTTACCGGTTACCTTTGACGATACTGTTGCCCTTCTTCTGGCAACTACATATCCAGACGCATCTAAGATACTTGTAGCTGAGGAATCCGACATTTGAAGAGATTTAACTGTGAAAGTTGTAACTTCTTTTAATTCATCGTCGGATAGAAAAAGCCACCAAAAGAAACCAACCAACACTACAGCAACGCCAAGCAGCAATAGTTTATTCGGACTATCAGCCTCTGAAGGTTCTGCAGACCTATCAATTCTTAGATTGTTTAGGAGGTTTTCTCTTTCACTCATTGCTTTAATTTATTTTAACATGTAACGTAAACTTATCATCATTAATAGACAATTCACATTTGATCAACCCAGTCTTTTATCATCCTAATTGCTTCATGATGGGTTAAAGATCGACCGGATTCAGGCATCATAACCCCTGGATCAGTAGAAATCATCCTATGTAAAAGTATGGATTCATCTGAATTACCAGGATCGAATATTTAAAGCCTCCACTCCCTCTTCCAGTAGCTACAGGTTTCTTGTTAATTCCCAAATGAGTAGGACGCTCTTCTGTCAAATCTAAATATAAACCTGTTGAATTAGCTCCTCCTGTTGAAGAGTGGCAATGTCCAC
>CACJMO010000021.1 GCA_902594545.1 uncultured SAR86 cluster bacterium | reverse complement strand
TAAAGCTACAATAGTAGCTAAAAAACCTACCATCAAAGAAACTCTGCTGCCGTACATCATTCTAGTCAGAAGATCTCTGCCCAGGGTATCTGTTCCTAACCAATGTTCAGGAGAAGGCGGCGAAGGACCCAATTCTAAATTCTGATAAGCGTAATCATAAGGTGCAATGAAAGGAGTAATCAGTGCCAAGGTAATAATAAAAACTACATAGATTAAACCGAACAAAGATAGTTTATTAGAAACTAACCTATCGATGGCATCTTTCCATGTATTACTATTCATTTTAATCTCTTAACTTAGGATTAAGCGCCGCGGCTATTAAATCTGAAATTAGATTGAAAGTTATTATGAGAAAAGAAAAGAAAATAGAAGAGCCCAATATCATCGTATAGTCTCGATTAAATGCAGCTTCAACATAAAATCTTCCTAGGCCGGGAATACCGAAAATGGTCTCTACAACAAACGAACCTGCCAATAGGCCTGCCATAGCTGGCCCCAAAAAGGCAATAACAGGAGTTAAACCTCCTCTCAGGGCATGAACTACAACAACGCGGATTTCAGATAGACCTTTTGCTCGAGCGGTTCGAATAAAATCTTGATTAAGGATTTCTAACATCCCTCCTCTAGTCAATCTTGCACAATAGGCTGCGTAAGCAGTACCTAAAGTCAGAGTTGGAAGAAGTTTGTCACCTGGCATATAGCCCCAACCAGAAACCGGAACCCACTCCAGCCATATTCCAAATATAAGAATCAATGAAGGGCCTAAGATTATAGAAGGGATACATATACCAATCATGGCTGTAGACATGGGTATATAGTCTAAAGGTGTATTTGGTTTTAGTGCTCCAAGAATTCCAGCGACGACTCCAATTGCTAAGGCAAATAAAATAGAATATAAAGCTAACTCAAAAGTTACAGGAAGCCCTAGAGAAATCAGTTCAGTCACAGATCTACCCGGGTATCTAAATGAAGGACCAAAGTCCCCAACCAAGATATCTGAAAGATAGTCAAAATATTGCGTAGTTAACGGTTGATCTAAATTGTATTTTTCATTCAACTTCATCAAAACTTCAGGAGAAACAGCCTTTTCCTCATCAAAAGGACCACCCGGTGCGGAATGAACCATTAAAAATGTCAGAGTTATTACTGTAAGCAAGACAGGTATAGCTATACCAATTCTCCTAAGGATTAGACTCAACATATCTAGTTACTCTATATCTATATACTGATAAGGATGTGAATCAAGCAAATTAGAACTCCACCCTTTTACACTTTCGTGTTTCATATAAATCCTTGTATATGTATAAATAGGAATTATGGGTAGTTCATCCATAAGTATTTTTTCGGCCTCATACAGATAATTGTAACGTTCATCTTGACTATAAGATTGAGAGGCTTTAACTAACAGTGTGTCATAAGTTTCATTGGACCAACCGGTAAGATTATTTCCTCTACCAGTTACCATCATATCTAGAAAGGATTTAGGGTCTTGATAATCTCCAATCCAACCCGCTCTTGCTATTTCGAAATCACTTGTATTCTGTCTTGATAAGTAGACTTTCCAGTCAGTATTAGTCAAGACAATATTAACTCCAAGTGTTTCTTTCCACATTTGCTGCATTGCCTCAGCAATTTTTTGATGCCCTTCACTAGTGTTATACAAAAGCTCAAATGTGGGTAAATTTTCTTCGGTATAACCCGCTTGACTCAGTAATTGTTTTGCTTTTTGTGGATTAAATTCAAGCCTCGTTGGAGGATAGTAGCCATTTGGGTCAGGTGGGGTAAAAGAAAAGGCAGGTATTTGACCTCCTTTTGCTACTTTTTCAGTTATTTTTTCTCTATCTATAGATAATGATAAGGCCTGGCGTATTAATTTATTATCCAAAGGGCTTTTACCTAGGTTGATTCGATAATAGTAAGTTCCATAGTATGGATTAATATTAATATTGTTAGGATATTCATCTTTATAGACTTCTATCTTTTCAGTAGGAATTGAGCTTGTAACATGAATTTGACCCGATCTAAACATGAAATCTTCTCTTGAAACATTGTCAATGGGTAAAAAATGAATTTCATTCAGTTTAACTCGGTCAGCATCCCAATAAAGAGGATTCTTCTTGACTTTAATGACTTGATTAAGTTTCCACTCTTCAAGAGTAAAAGGTCCATTGCCTACAAAGTTACCTGGTCGAGTCCATTGATTGCCTAAAGAGTCAATTTCTCCATGCTTTTCAATCGTAGGTTGATGTACGGGCCTAGTAGTGTAATGTGCCAGCAATTCTATAAAGTAAGGAGCTGGATTATTTAAAGTAACCTTGAGGGTTTTGTCATCTATTGCCTTAACGCCAACCAAGGAAAAATCAGTGATTAATCCTTTATTAAATTCCTCGGCATTAACAATATCATAGAGCATGTCAGGATATTGTGATCCTAGCGATGGAAGTAACATTCTTTTCCATGCGTAAACAAAGTCATTGGCAGTGACTGGGTCTCCATTCGACCATAAAGCATCTCGAAGATAGAAAGTATATTCTTTACCTCCAAGAGATATATCCCAGTCTTTCGCTATGCCGGGCAGCGGATCTTTACCTTCGGGATGTCTTATAACTAAACCTTCAATCAAAGCCATAAGAATCTTACTTTCAGGAACTCCAGTAACAGTGTGAGGGTCTAAATCTTTTGGTTCGGTACCATTACCGAGATACAAAATCTTAGTTTCAGGGGAAAGTTCAACTGGACGTGCATTATCTCCACAAGAAAATAGTAATAACAATGGAACAATATATAAAATTTTGAGTTTCATATTTGGATTTTTTTAATTAAGCTAGAATAACAACATTTTATCATGCTTAAGAAAGCAATATCACAAAAAACAAAATGAATAAAAAGATACTAATTATCCTCTTTGGAATCCTCTCTATGCACTTAAAGACATTAGAACTGGAAAAAATGTCTGTCTTTTCTTCAACTAATGAAAATTTTTATGCAACCATAACTCTATCGACTGAAGATCAAATAAGTATTCAGCAAATCAGTCTTGAAAACTCTAAACAAAGCCTTGTAGGAAACGATAACCTCATCGATGTAACTTTGCTAAAAAAAGAAATAAAAGAAATAAATGGACGAACAAGCATAGTGCTCTCATCTGAAAATATAATAAGCAATAATCGTTATGATTTTAGAATTGTAGTTAATCACAACGGCAGGTCGATTAATTCTAGATACTTTGGATTTGTTCCTGAAACTCAAAAAAGAATGACAAGAATTGTTAAGCAACCAGTAAACGACCTATCTTCTTGTTTAAATTTGGAAGATCCTCAAGCAAGACTTGATTGCTATGACAGGTCTTTAAGCAGGCCCGCCCAAGACAAAAAAATTACAAATCAGGTGGTAAAGAACAAGGAAATAGAACTTGATGAAGAAGATTTGTTTGGTAAAAAAGGTTCTGATCTTGAAGAAGTAATTGCTAAAACACAGAAAATACAAATTCCTAATCAACTTACTACCACTATTACTCTGGTTAAAAGGTACGCTCCTGACAAGTACATACTTACTTTATCCAACGGACAAAAATGGAGAGTTCTAGATGCTACTAGGAAAGGTTTCTTCAAAGTCGATCAAAGTGTATCTATAACAAAAGGAATTTTAGGGTCTTATAACTTAAATCTTGCGAATCAAAATAGGAAATTGAAAGTCAAACGCGAGAAGTAAAAAAAAAGGGCCCGAAGGCCCTTTTTTTTCATTCTTAAGATTAGAATCTCTGATCAATCTTAACAGTATACGTTCTTCCGTAGATATCATATAGGTATGAATTCCACTCATAACTGCTGTCAATTATTGGATCCTTATCATTTATATTTCTTATACCAAAAGTTACAGTAGTATCAGTTGGAGCATTATAAGAAACTTGAATGTTTTGGATTCCGTGAGAATCTAAGTTACCTGAAGCGCTACTTGTAAGAGTTGCTACATCAAAAGATGAACTTTCATACATACTAGCAATATATTCATATTGATAATAGGCACTCCAGTCACCTCTATCCCAAGCAAGAGTCAAGTTTGCTCTCATGTCAGGTAAACCATTACGGCCTGCTTTGTCTACATAAGGACCACCAAAGTAGTCTTCAGTCATGTACTCGTCAACGATTGTGACGTCAAGCATAGGTCTAAATGTTCCCCAGTTTTCAGTATCATAGTTGTAGTCGATAGCAATATCGAAACCTGAGATCTCAAAACCTCCAGCATTAGCCATTGGAGCATAAATCTCTTTAAGAGAACCTAAACAAGCAACTTTTTGTGCTTGTCCGTATTGACACATTCCAGTTCCATCATCAACAGCACTAGAACCAGCAACGTAAGGATTTCTTACGATTCTTGCAGTTGGTTCTGTAATGTTTCCAAGAACACCAGCCCACTCAGCAAGTAGTAGGTCATTAGCAGTAATAAGCACTTCGGCATTCTCAAGAGTTAACTCATAGGCATCAACAACGATACTCAAGTTGTCCATTGGATTCCATACAATACCAAAGTTTACATATTCACCAGTTTCAGGACCTAGATTAGGATTAGCTAATCTATAAACTTGTTTCTGTTGACTTCTAGCTGCAACACCAGCATTAGCCGCTTGCACTCTGTCAATAGCAGAGTCAGCAGAGAATGAAGTTGACATTCCAAGAGAATCAAGAGTTGGAGCGATGAAACTTTCTGAGAAAGATCCTCTAACCACTAGATTGTCCATTGCTTGCCATCTAACTGAAAATTTGGAGTTATTAGCAGAACCGAAGTCACTGTAATCGTCAGCACGGTGAGCTAAGTTTAGCTCTATATCATCAGTAACTGGCAGTCTAAATTCAGCAAACCAAGCTCTAACATCACGATATCCGCCTGAAGAACTTCCTGCAGAACCCATGACATTACCTGCCTCTCTTTGAGCATCAACAAGAACGCTGTAGTCAGTCGACATATATTCAAAACCAACAACCCAATCAAGAGGTCCGGCGCCAACACCTGTATCTACATCACCGATCAATGTAAAACCAGCGTGTTGCAGGGCCATGTCGTCTTCACTTACTTCTGTGTAACGCAATTTTCCAGCTTGAGAAGCACTCATGTTAGCGAATTCAAAATCACCGTCTTCAGCTAATTTTGAAGCAACAGATTTAAGGGTGTAGTTATAACCCATATGACCGTAATCAGCTCTGGAATGATGAAGGAATACACTGTAATCAGCAAAACCGATATTACCTGTGAAGTCTAATAAGTAATCAGTGAAATAGTCTGTGTTGGAACCAATACGTGGTCCTACACTTCTCATACGATAGTATATAGATACATTATCGTATGCATTATTTGGATCTGTAACAGGGCTTGAGCCAGCGGCTATTTCAGCTTCTGTCCATCCGTATCCAGCTTGCAATTCAGCAGCTGAGTAAGGACATCCACCCCACTTAGAACATTTAACACCAAAGAAACCTGCAACAGGAGCAAACCTACCAAATCCATTCACTTTTGTAACCATACCTCTTGCATTTATAGAGTGGTTATCATTGATGTCGTAATTGTAGTTAACAAATAGAGTATCTCTACCTGTAGAAGCATCTTCAGCCATGATTTGGTTGTAAGGATAGAGTACTACTCCTCCGCCACCATAATCGAAGGTTTTGCCTCCTGCTAAAAAGTCAGGTTGGCCAACACAATCAGGAATAGCCTCGTAACCAAATCCAGGACTTGCATATGAGAACATATTACAAGAGTAAAAACTTGCATTAAGTGTATCGAAATAGCTAGTAGCACTGTTAGCATCTTTGCCATCAACAAAGTTACGTTGCGACCACCATCTGTCAGCCATATAAACAATCTCTCTTGAATCATGCTCAAAAGAAATAACTACATTACCAACATCAGATGTTAATCCAGCTGTAAAACCAAAAGCTTCTTGTTCACCACCTGATCTTTCAGGACTTCCTTGATAAACGTAAGCCTCAGCTCCTTCGAAGTCTTTTCTCATTATGACGTTAACAACACCAGCAAGTGCATCAGAACCATAAAGTGCGGATCCACCATCTGTCAGTACTTCAACTCTTTCTACAGCAGAGAAAGGAATACTGTTTATGTTGTTGGCAACACCACCGTAACTAGGCGATCCAGCCATTCTTTTTCCGTCCATAAGCACCAAAGTTCTTCCAGCGCCAGCACCTCTTAAACTAATAGTAGCTTGAGATTGAGCGGTGGAACCAGAAGCTGGCTGAAAAGATCCAAAGCTATTTATGCTTGATTGTCTAAGAACTTCAGCTAGTGACATTTCACCAGTTGCTCTTATATCTTCTTGCGTAATAGCAATGACAGGGCTAGCCCCATCAGTTTCAGCTCTGGCTATACGAGAACCAGTTACTATAACTTCTTCTACAGTATCATCAGCTTCATCTTCATCACTGAAAGTTACAGTGGAGTAGGCAGAAACCAATGAAAGAACTATAAAAGTTCTTATCGAAAATGATTTAAATAAACTCATATGAGTCCCCCAAAATTAATATAACGTGCGGAGTTTAACAAAAAAGAAGTAAATTTGTCACTTTTTAAAAAATTTCTTTAATTACGCCAAAATGTCTTTAATTAGCTGTTTTATTGAATTATTATCTTTTTTTTAGCATTTCTTAGATAATACAATCAAAATTTCACTTACATAAAAGTAAATAGCATCATGAAACTAGCAAAATATATCCTTTTTTTCATTTTTAGTATCCTTTTAACCAACGTTTACACTTCAGAGGTGTCGGTCGAGGATTTCTTTAAGGACTCGGAATTTTCCAGCGTCAAAATATCACCTGATGGTAGATATTTCGCAACATATATGGAAGATAAAACTACATCCAGAATCGTCATAATTGAAAGGCAAAGCAACAAAATCTTGTATGCCCACTCTTTTGGTGATGATATGTATCACGGAAGGTATTTTTGGCTCAACAACGATAGGATTGGGGTAGCTGCGGCCAAAAAATTTGGATCTTTAGCAAATCCCAGAGAAATTGGGCAATTTTTGGCATTTAATGCCGATGGCTCTAAGAGAGAAATGATAATCGGTGATGTAACACTGAAGGCTTCAAGAGTGAGCAGAAGTACTGTTGGAAGAGCTTATTTCGAAATAGTAGACACTCTAGAAGATAACAATAAAAAGATACTCGTAAATTTTTATGATAAGAGTTATCCGACATTATTTGAGGTAGATATATATACGGGTAGAAAAAAGAAGCTCTCGACTTCGCCTGCACAGAGAGGAGATATATTACTAGATGAGGATAAAGTAGTAAGAGCTGCTTGGGGTGAAAATACTTCAAATGAAAAGGTTTTCTATTACAGAAAATCTAGTGATGATGATTGGGAGCTACATAGCAAACGTAAGTTTGGAGATGGATCAATAACACCTCTTTCTTTTACTGATGATGGTAAGAATTTAATTGTTCTTTGTTCTATCAATAACCCAATAACTGGTATATGCAAGTACTATCCTGAATCTAAAGAGTTAGAAGAGATCTACAGACATCCTAAGGTAGATGTGGAGTACACTTTTGCAGATAAGGATACTGATCAACCCATAGCGGCAGTAATATTTGATGGTAAACCTGAATATATTTGGCTTGATAAAAAGGCTCCTCTTGGACGAAAAATTAGAGCGCTTGAAAAAACTTTCCCTAACTACATTGTAGGTCTGAGATCTGAAACTTCTAATGGTGAAGAAGTTGTAATATCAGTTAGGAACGATAGAGATCCAGGTGGCTTTTATTCATTTAATACCGTTACAAACCAATTGACAGATCTTGGGATGAACCGCAGAGGATGGATCAATCCCGAAGATATGGCTGAAATGAAACCTATTAGTTTTAAGGCAAGAGATGGATTAGAAATAAATGGCTATCTCACTCTTCCCAAAGGAAAAAGTAATGACCTTCCTATGGTCATGCTTGTGCATGGTGGCCCACATGGTGTAAGAGATTACTGGGGATATGATAGTGAAGTTCAACTACTTGCAAATAGAGGATACGCTGTCATGCAACTGAATTACAGAGGTTCAGGGGGGTACGGGCAAGAGTTTTTAGAGTCTGGCTTCCTTAAATGGGGTGCAGAGATGCAAGACGACCTTACAGACGGAGTGTTGTGGGCAGTAAATGAAGGCATTGTTGATAAGGACAGGCTATGTATCTATGGAGCGAGTTACGGTGGATATGCAGCTCTTATGTCATCAGTTCGTGAACCCGATTTGTACAAATGTGCAATAGGATATGTCGGCGTTTATGATGTCGAATCTTTTACCAGCGTAGGTAATATTCCAGGTTTCAGGGCTGGTGCAGCCTATCTAAAGACTGTTATACCTGAAGATCCAGAAACAAGAAAAGCCTTTTCGCCTTCAAAGCAAGTCAGGAAAATAAAAGCAGAGTTATTTCTGGTTCATGGCAAGATGGATAGACAGGCTCACTACAAAAATTATGAGATCCTCACAAGAGAGCTTGATGCCATAGGTAAGGACTATAAATCTATGGTTAAGGATACTGAGGAACATGGCTTTACAATAGAGGAAAATAAAATTGAGCTTTATAACGAAATGATTGCGTTCCTAGACGAAAATATTGGAGAGACTTAATTATGCTTAAAGGTAAGAATGTTCTAATTGTTGGGGTTGCGAACAAGCACTCCATAGCAGCAGGAATAGCTGAGTCTATGGCTTCTAATGGAGCCAATATTGCTCTTACCTATCAAAATGACAGGCTCAAAGATAACGTCGAAAAACTAGGTAAGGATTGGGGTGTTGATACCTATTTACCTTGTGATGTGGCCTCTGATGATGAAATACAAAAGGTATTTGAGAATCTATCTTCTTCTTGGGATGGTCTAGATGCCGTCATACACGCGGTTGGATTTGCTCCAAGAGAAGAGCTTGACGGAGAATTTGCTGATGTCACTACTAGAGAAGGTTTCAAGATAGCCCATGATGTGAGTAGTTACAGCTTTATTGGCTTAGCTAAGGAGGCTAAAAAATTAATGGAAGGTAGAAATGGATCCCTCCTAACACTATCTTATCTGGGATCTCAAATGACTATGCCAAACTACAATGTTATGGGACTGGCAAAGGCAAGTCTAGAAGCGAGTGTCAGATACCTAGCTGTTTCAATGGGTAAAGAAGGGCATAGAGTAAATGCTATTTCTGCAGGTCCAATTAAGACTCTTGCTGCATCGGGAGTAAAGAATTTTCGTAAAATGTTATCTTATAACGCTTCACGAACACCTATCGGTAGAAATATAACAACCAGAGAAGTAGGAGATGCTGCAACCTTCTTAACTTCAGATATGGCCAGCGGTATTAGTGGTGAAATTCTTTATGTTGATGGAGGGTTCAATACCACCGCAATGGGATCTCTAGAACAGGAAACTAGTTAACCCTCACAACGGAGATACTTTCTTCTAAGTACTGCTGTAGGTCGCTTAGTTCAGCAATGGTCTTTTGCTGATTTAATAAATTCTTGAACTCCTCCTTACTTTCTTCATCCAAAGAGTTGTCCCCTTCTCTGATCATATCCAATCTATAAATCAGAGAATCGCCATTTTGTAAGATAGTTGAACCATAGGATTTTCCAGCTTGCGATCTAGGCAAAGCAAAGATTGTATTTATGACGTCTATAGGAAGTAATGAACTATCTCTTTTTAGTTTATCGTAGGTTTCAACATCTTGACCTTGAGAAGCTGCAATCTCTCCAAGAGAGGTCTCATTTTTCAACCTATTAAGTGAGTCTTCAAGAAAAGCATTGGCCAACTTGTCCGTTTCTTTTTTGAGATAAGAATTTTCAACAATTGTTTTAACTTCTTCAAAAGATAGCTGAGATTCTTCTTTATAATCTTTGGACTCTACGAGAACTGCAGAAAGTTGACTAGTCTCAAAGAGTTCGGGATATTCGGTACCATCAAACTCTTTAAATAAATAATCCTTAATTGAATTAAGGTTGACTGCATCAGGTAGATCTTCTTCAGCAATGAAGTCAGTTGATACCACTTCGCGAGTTATTGCTTCAGCAATTTCTTCTATATTTTCCATACTAAATGTCATCTCAGAAATTTCATCCAGTAGATTTATATAAGCCTCCTCTGCTCTCAAAGAAACAAGACTATCTTTAATGGTTTTAGTTCTTTCCTCTAAAGACTCAGGTTCCGGCTTAATCAATTCATCCAGTTTAATGAGGTGCACACTTGAAAAAAGCTCGATTGGACCAGAAACCTCGCCTTCTTGCATTTTCTCTAAAGCCACTTCGAACTCAGGAGGCAATAAAGTGCCATCGGTTATGCCTAAACTTCCTTCAATATTTTTTGTGCCCTCGTCTTCTGAGAACTCTGATACTAAGCTTTCAAAAGTTTCTCCATCAGCCAATCTAAGCTTCAAGTCTTCAATTTCATCTTTTGCTTTTGCAAGGTCACGAGAATCAGTGATATTCAACATGATGTGAGAAACGGATTTTCTTATAGTAGAATCAAATTCTGCTAAATAGTCTTGATACTCGAGACTGATTTCATCTTCTGAAATTTCAACAGACTCCTCGAGGCTTTGGGAATCAATTTCTAGATAAGATATTTTTACTTGTTCAGGACTGACATAATCGACAAGATTATTATTGTAAAACTCCACTAAATTTTCTTCCTCTATAGTGATAGTCTCTTTAAATTTATCTGAAGGGATACGTACAAAAGAAATGTCTCTTTCTTGATCAGCTAACTTTATAGAACTCTCAAGCTCGGTTTTTGTTACAAAAGAAGACTGTATAAGAGATTGGTTCCATATATTCATCAACAAATCTTCTTTAACTCTTTTTAGGTAGTCTGTTGGTATAAATCCAATGCTCCTTGCAAAGGAATCAAATCTATTCTTGTCAAATTTACCATTTTCTAGGAATTGCTCCTCTTGCGATAATTGTTTAAATACAAATTCATCTGTTAGAAACAAATCCTTTTTATCTAAGAAATCTATAACTGCAAACTTACCTATAAGGACTTCTTTTGAAAGGTTAAAAAGGAATTCTTCATCAATTTCTTGATCAGGAAACCTCTGGCTTAGGGTAAATTGTTGATTGCTAACCTCAAAACTCAGATCGCTGGATGTTATCTCTTGAGAGCCAACTTTAGCTACAACATTTACATTCCCTTGAGAAAGAAACCCTGCCCACCCCACAGAGCCTATGAATGTAACTATTATGGCTATAACAATAACTTTAGTAATGTTACCAGTAAGGCCTTTTCTTATGGTTTGTATTCCTGACATATTCTTTTGTAATATAAAAAGCGCGCCATATGGCGCGCTCTCTAATAGCTATTGGGCTTAAAGACTTTCTTTAAGTGCCTTTCCTGCCTTGAATCCTACAGACTTAGATGCAGCAATCTGAATGGTTGCCCCAGTTTGTGGGTTTCTACCAGTTCTTGCAGCTCTGTGTCTTACGTTAAAAGTACCGAAACCTACTAATGAAACACTATCTCCACCAGCCAGGCTTCCAGCTATTGCATTTAAAGTCGCTTCAACCGCTCTTCCGGCTTCTGCTTTCGAGGTATCAGTTGCTGCAGCTACAGCATCAGTTAATTGGGCTTTATTCACATTAATCTCCTAGAGTCTTGTTACGCCAACTTGTCTCTTTGCAAGTTAGTCATAACGATTAAAACCCTAGCTATAAGGCTTGTCAAGCCTGAATTTGATTAAATTAATGGGCTTTTACAGAACTTTTCTTTGATCTGGTTTTCTTTGGAGATGCTTTGTCAGTTTCCTCTTCTTTTTCCCACGGAATCGGTTGTCTTGTAAGAACAATATCCAACACTTCATCAATCCACCTAACAGGCTTAATATCTAAGTCTGCTTTGATATTATCAGGGATTTCTTTTAAGTCTCTAACATTGCCTTCAGGAATTAGAACTACCTTAATTCCTCCTCTTCTGGCAGCCAACAGTTTCTCTTTCAAACCTCCTATCTTAAGAACCTCTCCTCTTAAGGTGATTTCTCCGGTCATAGCTACGTCAGATCTCACTGGTATCTTTGAAAGGACTGAGGTAAGAGCTGTAGCCATTGCAGCACCTGCGCTTGGTCCATCTTTAGGTGTAGCGCCTTCAGGAACATGAATGTGTACATCTTGCTCTTCGTAAAATTTAGGATCTATACCAAGAGATTCAGATCTAGATCTAACGACAGATAATGCTGCTTGTATTGACTCTTGCATTACATCTCCTAAGGATCCAGTTTTAATAATCTTACCTTTACCTACAAAACTTGACGCCTCAATAGTAAGCAGCTCTCCACCTACTTGCGTCCATGCAAGGCCAGTTACTTGACCTATTCGATCATTCTCTTCAGCTTCTCCAAATTCATACTTCCTTACACCGCAGTAGTCTTCTAGAGTATTAGGTTTGATAGAAATTTTCTTGGGCTTATCTAGATCAGCATTCTTTTTAACAACTTTCCTACAAATTTTAGCTATTTCTCTCTCTAAAGATCTTACACCCGCTTCTCTGGTGAAATACCTGATGAGATCTTTGATTGTATTCTTAGAAATTGATAGTTCTTCTTCACCTATGCCGTTATTCTTCTTTTGTTTTTGAATGAGGTATTTCTCTGCAATACTGACTTTCTCATCTTCAGTATATCCAGGCAGGGTTATTATCTCCATTCTATCCAAAAGGGCTGAAGGTATATTCATGCTGTTTGCAGTACAAACAAACATTATGTCTGATAAATCATAGTCAACTTCTAGGTAGTGATCATTAAAAGTATGGTTCTGCTCAGGATCCAATACTTCAAGTAATGCAGAGGCAGGGTCTCCTCTAAAATCCATGCCCATCTTATCGATTTCGTCTAGAAGGAAAAGAGGATTTTTGACACCCGTTTTTGAAAGTTTTTGGAGAATTCTTCCTGGCATCGAGCCTATATAGGTTCTTCTATGACCTCTAATTTCAGCTTCATCCCTTACACCACCTAAAGACATGCGGACAAACTTTCTGTTAGTAGCTCTAGCAATTGATTCCCCTAGAGAAGTTTTACCGACTCCTGGAGGCCCAACTAAACACAATACAGGACCTTTTAATTTTTTGACTCTTTTTTGAACAGCCAGATACTCAAGAATTCTCTCTTTTACTTCTTCCAATCCAAAATGATCTTCATTAAGTACTTCGCTTGCTTTCTTTAGATCGGATCTTATTTTACTTTTCTTTTTCCAGGGGATGTTTAGCATCCAGTCTATATATCCTCTTACAACTGATGCTTCTGCTGACATGGGAGACATCATTTTGTATTTCTGTAATTCTGTTAAAGCTTTTTCCTGGGCTTCTTTAGTCATCCCTGCTTCATTAATCTTAGACTCGAGTTGTTCTGCTTCCTCTGCTTCATCAATTTCACCCAACTCTTTTTTTAGAGCTTTCATTTGTTCATTCAGATAATACTCTTTTTGGCTTTTTTCCATCTGGCTCTTAACTCTGCCACGAATTTTTTTCTCAACCTTCGAAAGATCAAGCTGAGAGTCTAAATGCTCGAGAATTCTATTCGATCGATCAGACAAACTGACCATTTCAAGTATTTCTTGTTTTTGGCTAATATCTATAGAGAGGTGTCCGACCAAAGTATCTGTGAGACGCGATAAAGAGTCTATCGCATTCACAGTATTCAGTACTTCAGGTGTAGCTTTGCGAGTGAGTTTTACATATTCTTGGAATTGCTTTTTAAGCGATGGTAGAAAGTGCTTAAGACTATCCACATCTTCCTCTTCATCCAATATAGAAACTGCTACAGATGTAAACTCTTCGGATGTATCTAAAGATTCAATCGTTGCCCTTTTATTGCCTTCAACTAAAACCTTGAGTGTTCCGTCGGGCAACTTAATAAGTTGAAGAATAGTGGATAGGGTCCCTACTCTATATAAGTCACCTAGTTTAGGATCATCTTGTTGGGCACTTTTTTGCGCCACAAGCATTATTTGCTTATCTCCTGCCATAGCAGCTTGCAATGCAGCTATTGATTTTTCTCTTCCAACAAAGAGAGGAGTTACTACGGATGGAAAGATTACGACATCTCTTAAGGGTAGTAGGGGTATATTTGAATTTATATTAGACATAATTATTTATTTATATATGTCTAATATTGGGGGTTTAGATTAAAAAAACAAGTCTTAACCTGTTTTTGTTTTAGAGGTTTTTTCATACACCATAAGCGGTTCCGACTCTCCCCTAACAACAGCTCCATCCAAAACTACTTTGT
>CACJMO010000020.1 GCA_902594545.1 uncultured SAR86 cluster bacterium | reverse complement strand
AATATACTTGCATATACTAAGCAAGCTACAGGGGAAAAGTATCTTATACAGCCCAATTCTTAAATAGAAATATGCCTAAAGACTTAACTCAAGATTGGCTGAATTGGATCTTTGAGAACATACAGAGAGGCTGTGATCGAAATGAATTATTGGATATTCTCCTAAAAGAAGATTTTGATCTGACTCAATCAAAAATAGCTCTTGGTTTTGAACTTTCTAAAGCAAACATTTCAGCAGATCCTATCTCTGAAACTGGGCAATACAATTTATCAAAAGATCATATATCTGCTTCGCCAATTGAATCCGTTTCTGCAGAGATATATGAAGTAAAAGATTTCTTATCCGCAGAAGAGTGTCAACTTCTAATTGATCAAATTAAATCTACTCTCAGACCCTCCACGATTGCTACTTCTGGGGAATATGATCACTCATACCGCACAAGCAGTACTTGCGATCTGGGAAACATAAACAATCCTTATGTTGATGAAATTAATAGACGAATATGTAACTTTATCGGGATTGATCCTTCCTATGGAGAAACACTGCAAGGTCAGCATTATTTGGAGGGACAGGAATTTAAAGAACATACTGATTACTTTGAAGGAAGTCAGCTTCTGGAACATGATAATGGGAGAGGACAGAGAACGTATACATTCATGATTTACTTGAATGATGTAAATAAAGGTGGAACTACGGAATTTCATAGGCTTAGCAAAATCTTTAAGCCGGAAAGAGGAAAAGCATTAATATGGAACAATCTCAATGATGATGGAACAACCAATGAAAATACTATTCATCAAGCCCATCCCATTATCGACGGTGAAAAGACGATCATTACTAAATGGTTTCGACAAGCCAGTAATGGCTTAAAAGCTCATGAAGAATTAAATAAACATGTAAAGACCTATACTAAGAAAGGTTTTAAAAAAGCTAAATTAGATGAAAATCTTTATGAAAAACTTAAGTTGTTCTATATAAATTCTCTTGATAACTTTGAAGATGAATTTGTTGAGGGTGAATTCATTCAGTCTGAAGAAACAGCTGTTCCGAGCACCCTTCTGGACCTAACTGATGCTTTAAAAGAGGAGATTCATAGTTCATTGCAAAAACCACTTGAGAAGTGGAGCAGAATCGAACTTAATCCCACTTATGTTTACGGGATAAGAGACTATAAGAAAGGAGCAGTTTTAGTTCCACATAGAGATAGAAAAAATACACACATAATTAGCGCCATAATAAATATTGCTCAAGATATTGATGAAGAATGGCCATTGATTATAGAAGATCATTACTACAGAAAACACAAAGTTTATTTAGAACCTGGAGAAATTATCTTCTATGAAAGCGCGAGGCTTTTGCACGGCAGGCCCGATCCATTAAAAGGCAGGAGCTTTGCAAATATATTCTGTCACTTCAGTCCAAAAAGTTAACTCTTAGCAAGAAAACTTCTATAAATAGTTAAACCCATAAAATATATATTGGTCGCTACCCATAATGAAAAAGAAGTTTGGGAAATTAATTCACTGGGGCTTTCAATATAGAGCATTTCTATTGCAGTAATCATCCAAATTGTAATTACAAAAAGAGAGGTTTTTCTTAAAAAATTTACTCTAAATGGGTGAACGTACTTTAAAGGTACAAAAGTAAATATTGCCAATAAACAAAGAACTGCAAAATTAACATAAGGAGTTGTGTCTAAAAGGTAACAATAAAGCACATAAATATTCCAAAGCGCAGGGAAACCAGAAAAATAGTAATCCTGTGTTTTGAGATTATTGTTAGCAAAGGTGTAACAAGAAACAATCAATATAATAAATGCGGAGATCAGCTCCAATCCTTCAGGAACAAAGCCTAGCCAAAAAACTATAAAAGCAGGTATAAAAACATAACTTAAAAAGTCTATTATGTTGTCCAATATCTCACCGTTGATATGAGGAGTGTTCTTAACAACATCAACTTTCCTAGCTAGTGTTCCATCTATCCCGTCCACAAAAAGTGCTATGGCTAAATAAAAGAATGCTAGAGGTAAATCTTCGTTTATAGATGCATTGAGTGCTAAAAAACTCAGAAGCACACCTGAGAGAGTAAACAGATGAACTAAATAAGATAAAAGAATGTTCAAGCTATCAAGCTTTTAGTTTATCCAACATTTTTCCCATCATTTGATGTATTGCATTTACAGCCTGCAGAGGCCTGATGAGAACTTTAAATTCAACTATCTTATTATCTTCGTCCCAAGTAATAAGATCTATGCCATTAACATAGAGTCCATCTATTTCTGTTTCAAACTCCAAACAAGCTGAGTTGTCATGAATTATCTCTTTTGTATATTTGAATTTAGACTCTCTTTTTTCAGAGTCTTTAGACTTCTTTTCGGTGCTGAACACCCCAGAGGCAGCAGCTAAATAAAGTTTTGTTATTTCTTTTCCCCTTTGGGGAGTAAAAACTACAGGAGAAAAAAATACGACATCATCATGCAGAAGTTCGTCTAATTTAGCGACACTTTCAGCGCCCCCAGTTTTCATGATGTCATGCCATCTATCTATTGCATTCATAAGTTTTCCTGTTTTTTTATTTAATGGCGGGGCTGGCAGGATTCGAACCTGCTACCTTCTAGTTCGTAGCCAGACACTCTATCCAAATGAGCTACAGCCCCATCCAAGGGATTATAACTCTTAATGAGACAACTTCCTTACCGAATCTACTCTTCTTGAGCAATGCGTTGGTAAACTTCTTCTCTATGAATTTTTATGTCTTGAGGGGCGGTAATACCTATTCTTACCTGACCTCCTCTTATATCAAGAACAGTTATCTTAATGTCATCGCCGATATACATCGACTCTTCAGCTTTCCTGCTTAAAACTAACATAAACCCTCCCCAGTAATTTATGGTACTAAATTCACCTTAACAGTAAAAAAAGGTAAGAAAAAGTCTTTTTAAGAGTTTTTTAATATTTTATCTAGTTGATCTAAAGAAGCCAGCATACCTTGCTGAATAGCATCAGAAAATTCGGGCGGATCTATCTCAGTTGTCCATTCAAAAACTGTTCCTTCGTCTTTGGCATATAGTTTTATTTTTGCCAGATGATGACCTATAGGAGCCATTGTCTCTATAGCTGAATATGTTAATTCCATTTTTGAATCACTGCATTCTAGAATTTCTTCTACCAATCTTCCCATCCCTGACATCTTGAAGATGCGCTTGTTTCCTTCTAGTTCAATGCTTTCAACACCAGGCACCCAATCACATCTTGATATATCACTGATAATGTCCCAAATGACGGTTGTAGGAAATTCAAAATCTCTGACCTCTTTAATATTCTTCATGCTTTCCTAACTATTCTTTGCAGAATCAGGGGCTTCTATATCATCAGGAACAAAAAAATCAGGTGCTAATTGATTAAATGGAACTTCAGCATATTTAGAAAAATCAGTTACTCCATTGTCTGCAAGCAAATTATCGTCTATGCAAAAATTTCCCGTAAACTCTTTGGAATTTTTGGTCAAAATCACATAAGCCGCATCTCCCATTATCTCAGGCGATCTTGAGATGTTCATCACTTCATCGCCTCCGAGCGCATTCTTTATGGCTGCTGTAGCTATAGCAGTTCTTGGCCAAAGAGCGTTTACGGCAACACCCTCTTCTTTAAATTCCTCTGCCATTCCTAAAACACATAAGCTCATGCCAAATTTAGCCATGGTGTAGGCTACGTGAGGGCCAAACCATTTAGGCGACATATCTAACGGTGGAGAAAGATTTAAGATATGGGGATTTTCTGATTTTAATAAATGAGGAAGACAAACTTTACTAACTAAAAAAGTTCCTCTGGCATTGATTTGATTCATCAAATCATATCTTTTCATGTCTGTTTGGAGTGTGCCTGTTAACTGAATAGCAGAAGCATTGTTAATGCAGATGTCTATACCTCCAAAACGCTCTACCCCTTTATTAACTGCATTCCTTACATTTTCTTCATCTCTGATATCGCATATAACCGGCAGAGCCTGTCCTCCTGCTTCTACAATCTCTTCGGCAGCTGTATAAATAGTTCCCGGAAGTTTCGGGTGAGGTTCAGCAGTCTTTGCAGCCAAAATGATATTAGCTCCATCTTCTGCGGCTCTTTTCGCAATTGCTAAACCAATACCTCGACTCGCGCCTGATACGAATAGCGTTTTATTTTTAAGTGTACTCATTTTTTCTCCTTTAATTTGGCAAGATACCTAGTTTCTTCTCACAAAACATTATTATCTGGCCGGCTATATCCATTTCTAAAGTTTTTTCTATTCCCTGAATACCAGGTGAACTGTTAACTTCAAGAACCAAAGGTCCTCTGTTACTTCTAAGTATATCAACTCCTGCTACAGATAAACCTATAGCTTTAGCGGCTCTAACAGCTATACCTCTCTCCTTCGCAGTTATTGTAGTACTTTGAGCAACACCTCCTTGATGGAGGTTAGACCTAAAATCATTGTCTTTATTCGACCTTACTATGGAACCAACCACTTTACCGTCGATTACTAAACACCTCAAATCTTCGCCTTTAGATTCCTCTATATACTCTTGAACAAGGAAATTTGCTTGCAGCCCCCGAAAGGCATTAATAACAGTTTCTGCTGCTTTCTTAGTCTCAGCAAGAATGACACCTTTTCCTTGAGAAGACTCTAACAACTTAATAACTAAGGGCATTGTACCTACTGTATTTATTACTCCCATTGTATCTTTAGGTGATGATGCAAAACCTGTAACAGGCATGTTGATGTTTGCCGAAGCTAATAATTGGTGTGCCAATAGTTTATCGCGAGAGTTTGCAATGGCCTGGGGATCATTCAAAGGTAAAGCTCCTGTAAGCTGAAACTGCCTAGTCACTGCCAGCCCATAAGAAGTAATAGATGCACCAATTCTAGGAATAACTATATCGTACTTAGGTAAAGGGCTTGAATCATAGTATATTTCAGGATTACCTGTATCTACATCTAAATAACAACGAGTTGAATTTATGGGTTCAACTTGATGACCTCTTTGTTGGCCAGCAATCATGATTCTCTTACTGGTGTAGTTATTTGGCTCTCTAGTCAACAGTGCTATGCGTAAAGCTCTTCTGGATCTTAGAGATCTCTTCTTCTTGGTTGAATAAGGATTCTTGGTAGGAGGTTGTCCATTCAAAAAGCTCTCGTTAGCATACACTGTCATATCGGGACCAATAGAGCTTCTACCTATTAACATCCTGTATTGCATAGTATGTCTATCTGTTAGGGAAATCTCTATCTCCCAAGTTTGACCTGAAATTTCGATATCTGTTTTTATGAAATATCTTTTCTCTGATTCTCCGTTAGAGCTTGTGACTTTCCTTCTGCCAGTCAAGGGAGCAGAACAAGAAACTTTGAAATTTGGTTTTTCCGGTAATGGAGAAATTTCAAATCTTACGAATTTCTTTTTTTTAACTTTGAAAACCTCTATATGTTTAGCATGAAGTACAGAGGTTTGAGCGCCTGTGTCTACTTTGGCTTTAATGTATGGAAGATTGATAGAAGGTAAACTGACCCATTCTTCCCATCCTAAATCTATACTTGGATTCATAATTTTAAAATCAATGGCGGAGAGAGAGGGATTCGAACCCTCGAAGGCTTTGACACCTTACACGCTTTCCAAGCGTGCGCATTCGACCACTCTGCCATCTCTCCAGAATTTATAGCGGCATTATAGTGTTTTTTTAAAGATGAGTTGAATAAAGAAATTGAATCAATTAGTAATGTGGGGGTTTTTCATCTTTATCTGCAAAAGACCCATTGTCTATATTTTCCTTGAGTGATTTTAATTCTTCCTTTAAGAGTATTAGCTCTTGTTGTTGTTTCCTTAACTCGTTGCTCAATCTTTCAATAGTATCTTCTTGAAAAACACTCTTCGCTTCAAGATCATTTAGTCTTTCATCTGCGGTTTTTGCCATTCTACTGTCTAATTTCTCTAATGATTTCTGGGGAGTTGCCTGGTGTAACCCGAACTGGATTGATTTCTATTCCACCTCTTCTTAAGAAGTTTGCTCTAACAAAAAGTTCATCGATCCTAATTCTCTGAAGAATATCTGAAAAGATCCTTTCTACACACTCTTCATGAAATCCTTGATGGTTTCTATAAGAGAGAAGGTATTTTAATAAGCTTTTGTGATTGATCTTATTTCCTTTATACCTAATATAAATTGTTGCCCAATCAGGTTGAGAAGTTACAGGGCACAAGCTCCTAAATAAGCTCGTTGAAAGCTCCTCTGTAACATCCGCTTCTTCTTCGGGTTCTATACTCAGAGATAATGGATGACTATCAATTTTATCTAAGTCTTCAGAATCTATTGAAGTAAAGGTTTCTTCTATCTTTCTTGGTTTGTTCTCAAGTTCTACAATCACCTCTGTCTTAAGAGAATTTTCTAGATCTTCTTTTATTTGTTCTTGAACTTCTTCTGATGAGCGGAATTCTTTGTTATTAAGAGAGTATAAATATAGTTTCAGAGATTTAGATTCTATAAAAAATTGTGATTGGCTACTGTACGACAAGTTTAGTATCTTATTTCTCGGTATACCTTTTTCATTGAGCCAAGAAGTTTCGTATGAAGTCCAATAATCACGACCTTCAAATTGACTCGTATATTCTTCTAAACCTGCTTTAGTTCTAGAATCTAGACGACTTAAGGGGGTTAGAACAGATGGGTCGTATATAAGAGGAATATCACTATTTTTTCCTAGAGGGGTTTTTTTAATACTCAAGATCGTATTCCTCGGCCTTTATGTAAAAACCATAAGCACAATGAGCCCAAGAGTAAAATGAAACCAATGATCATAAATATGGCATAGCTTATTGAGAATCCCAAAGCTTCAAGATCAGAAGATCCTAATATGGAGTACCTAAAAGCATTAATCATATAAAGTATTGGGTTTGCAAGAGATACGGTTTGCCAGAAGGATGGGAGCAACTGAATCGAATAGAAAACACCTCCAAGGTAAATTAAAGGTTGCATAATGAAGGTAGGCACAATGGAGATATCATCGAAAGATTCAGCAAAAAGTGCGTTTAAGAAACCACCCAAAGAGAACAAAATTGAGGTTGTTACCACCACAAATATACTCAATGCCCAGTTATCCACGGATAAATCGTAGAACCACAGAGAAACAAAAGTCACAATAGCTCCAACCAACAAACCTCGAGCTACACCTCCTAGAATCCATCCCAGCAAGATCAAATAATGGGGCAATGGTGTTATCAATAATTCTTCAATGCTTCTGGCGAATTTTTGTCCAAAGAATGATGACACTACATTCGAATACGAGTTACTGATCACAGACATCATTATCAACCCTGGAATCATGAACTGCATATAATCAAAACCTCCCATTTGACCTATTCTCTTTCCAATAAGTGTTCCGAAAATTACAAAATAAAGCATTATCATTATTGCAGGAGGAATTAGGGTTTGAGTCCATATCCTCATAAATCTATGTATTTCTTTATAGAGAATTGTAAGTAGAGCTCTGTATTGTTCAGTTGGTGTCATTTCGTATCGTTTAAGTTAGAGTCCACAAGACCAAGAAATAGTTCTTCCAGTCTTCCGGTCTCATTTCGCATACTTGATATCTCGATACCTAATTCGGAGAGACTATTAAAAACAGAATTTAAACCTTGGCCTTTCTCAATGGTTACTTTTAACCTTGAAGGATTTTCTAAAACCATATTGAAGCGAGTTGTTTCGGGTAATTTTTCCAATGGAGAAGTGAGATCAAATACAAAAGTCTCTACTTCAAGCCTGGTTAATAGTTCTTGCATACTGGTATTTTCTACTATTTCACCGCAATCTATGATGGCAATATTTCTGCATAATCTTTCTGCTTCTTCAAGGTAATGCGTGGTAAGGATAATTGTCGTTCCATTTTCATTAATCTCTGTAAGAAAATCCCAAAGCGATCGTCGTAATTCGATATCTACACCTGCAGTCGGTTCATCCAAAATAAGAAGTTCGGGATTGTTAACTAAAGCTTTAGCTACCATTACCCTTCTCTTCATTCCTCCAGAGAGTTTTCTTGCTTGCTCATTTCTTTTATCCCAAATATCAAGTTTCCGCATGTAGTGTTTGGCATTTTCACGAGCTTCTTTAAAACTTAAACCATAGTAACCAGCTTGATTTCGTATGATATCTCCGACTTTTTCAAATTGATTAAAGTTGACTTCCTGACCCACGACACCAAGTTTCTTTTTTGCTAAAGAATGATTTTCATCTATGTCTATATCAAGAATCTTTACTTGGCCGGATGTTTTAGTTACAAGTGAACTAATTATTCCTATGGTAGTGGATTTTCCTGCTCCGTTAGGACCCAACAAAGCAAAAAAGTCTCCTCTTTGAACCTCAAGATCTATCCCTTTAAGTGCCTGAAGACCTCCTGCATACTCTTTCTTGAGATTGGATATTGAGAGAGCTTTCACGGATTATTTACTTAAATAAGCCATGCTTTCCTCTAACCCTCTTATGGTTAGTGGAAACATATTATCTTCTACAAGACTCCTAGTGAGCTCAACAGAGGCGCTGTATTCCCAATGTTCCTCAGGGACAGGATTTAGCCAGATGAGTTTGTCATAAATTCCTACCATTCTTTTCATCCAGAGTGCGCCTGCCTCTTCATTCCAGTGTTCAATACTGCCTCCTGGATTGGTGATTTCGTAGGGGGCCATAGTTGCATCGCCGACGAAAATTATTTTGTAGTCTGCAGAATATTTATGAATGATGTCTTCCGTGTATATTCTCTCATTTTGTCTTCTTCTGTTATCTTTCCAGACTGTTTCGTAAATGAAGTTATGAAAGTAAAAGTACTCTAAATTTTTAAATTCTGTCTTAGCAGCCGAAAATAGCTCTTCGCAAATTTTAATATGAGGATCCATAGAGCCCCCCACATCAAACAACACCAAGACTTTTACTGCATTCCTTTTTTCTGGTCTGAATTTGACATCCAATAAACCCGCTTTCTTTGCTGTTGAACTTATCGTGTTATCTAAATCAAATTCTTCGTTAGCGCTGTCCCTGATAAGCTTCCTAAGTCTTCTCAGAGCAACTTTCATATTCCTAGTGCCAAGCTCAACATCGTCATCTAAATTTTTAAAGTCTCTGGCCTCCCAGATTTTTGCAGCTTTTCCCTTTCCTCCTTCTCCACCAACTCTTATGCCCTCAGGATTCTCTCCAGAGTTTCCAAATGGCGATGTTCCTCCTGTGCCTATCTGCTTACTTCCTCCCTCGTGTCTTTCTTCTTGTTCCTCTAATTTTTTCTTAAATTCAGCAAGAAGCTTTTCGAGACCTCCCAAAGACTTAATCTCTTTTAGCTCTTCTTCGGTCAGATGTTTCTCAAACTCTGCTTTCAACCATTCCTCGGGAATGAGCATTTCAAGGATATCATCCAGAGTTTCAATACCTTTGAAGTAAATATCAAAAGCTCTATCAAATTTATCGTAATGCTTTTCGTCTTTGACGAGAATTGCCCTACTTAGATAGTAGAACTGATCCATATCTGCAAAAGCGAGTCCTTTATCGACAGCTCCTATCAAATCCAAAAGTTCTCTTAGAGATACTGGTACACCAGTAGCTTTCAATGTATTAAATAAAGAAATGAACATTTATTAGTTAGTATTACCTTCTCTTCTAGCCATAAAAGCTAACCTTTCGAGCAATTGAACATCTTGTTCATTTTTTACCAATGCTCCATACAAAGGTGGTATTGCTTTTGAAGGATCTCTATTCTTAAAAATTTCATCAGGTATATCGTCCGCCATCAATAGTTTCAGCCAATCTATTAGCTCTGACGTGGAAGGTTTCTTTTTCATACCTGGTACTTTTCTGATATCGAAGAATATTTCTAAGGCCTCTTTTACTAATTTCTTTTTAACTTTTGGATGATGAACTTTAACTATCTTCTCCATAGTTTCTCGATCAGGAAAATTAATATAGTGGAAGAAACACCTTCTTAAAAATGCATCAGGAAGCTCTTTTTCATTATTGCTGGTTATTATCACCAAAGGTCTCTGGACTGCTTTAATTGTCTCCTTAGTTTCATACACATAAAATTCCATACGATCTATCTCTTGCAAGAGATCGTTAGGAAATTCAATATCTGCTTTATCAATCTCATCAACCAGGAGTACTGCCCTTTTCTCAGATGTGAATGCTTCCCACATCTTTCCTTTTTGAATGTAGTTAGAAATATCTTTAACACGCTCATCACCGAGTTGAGAATCTCTTAATCGAGTAACAGCGTCATACTCGTATAAGCCTTGTCGTGCTTTAGTAGTAGATTTGATATGCCACTCAATCAAAGGCATATCTAAAGATTCGGCTACCTGCTCAGCAAGCATAGTTTTACCTGTCCCTGGTTCTCCTTTAATAAGTAATGGTTTTTCAAGCTCAATTGCAGCATTTACTGCCATACTTAAATCTTCTGTTGAGATATAAGAATCAGTCCCTTTAAATTTCATATTATTTCCTTTTTAAATGTAGCGTGACTTTATCATACACACTAAAAAAATCACTAAAGATACTATTTAGGCATCCTAAGTTTTGCTATTTGTCTAGATTCTGCAACTAAATTTCCTTTTGAATCCCAAATTTCGTCATCTTCGCCTAAAAAGCCATCCACAACAAAATCAGTCTTTCCTCGCATCAAGACAGGACCTGGGGCTGGCATTCCTCTTAAATGCACTGTAAGCTCAATTGAAGGAACCCAACCTCTTGAGCCGAGCCGGTTATAAACAGGTGGAGTCATGCTGTCAGAAAAAAAGATTAAACTAAAAAGATCTATTGGATCACTCTCCGGCCAAGAATAGTAAGCGTCTAGCTGGGCTTTTTCTCTAGGCCTATCTTCATCCCACCAATTACTCTGTGGGGAGAAAAGTCTTTCTATTTGCTTCTCAAAAGTAGGTGTCAATGTGGCTTCAGAAGGTAATTTTATACACTCCTCAAGTGGAGGAAATTTTAAAGCTTCTCTTTCGTATAATGTGTCACCTTTAGATTTTTCAAAATCTGTAAAGCTTGCAGTGAACCTTATTCTCTCTTCACCTTTCTGGATAAATTTTACTGATGCATTGGATATGCTTTTTCCTTCACTGAGTTTTTCTAAATGCAATTCAACAGGACCCGGTTCAGCTACGGACAAATAATGACCAGTAATAGATAGAGGGTCTTTATGTACTAAAAAATCAGATAGAGCTCTTGCTGCAATGGACATTGAATATCCTCCATTTACTGCACCTCCAATACTCCAGGATTCAGTTAAATTTCCACAATAAATATTATCTTTTAGTTTATTGACGGAGGTATCTTTAAGAAATTTAGGATAACCAATTTCTTCTGTCATACTTACTCTTTAAGCTTCAGACTTTATTTTGTTTGCGCTAATTAATAAAAGAATTGAAGCTATAATCTCAAATGCTATAGCTGAAGTTAAAAAATCTGTACCATGAAATAATCCAGCAGAAATTCTAAAAATAGCTGCAGAGCCTAGTAATGAAATTGTGGTGTACAGCCATAAATGCTCACTTCTATAGGCACCTATAATTGCCATTAAACCTGCAGTAAAAAAGAATGAAGTAAAATCTCCAATCTGTGTATTTCCTCCTTCACCTTCCAATAAAGACATTGATAAGCTTTGTGCTGCAGAAAGGGGATCTATCAACCAAAGAAAAGCTTGTAAAAGCATAAATGCTCCGATGATTCCTGATATTACTCTAGCCCACATATTTTTCTCCTTATTTTTTTATAACACGAATTAATTTTCCATTTGGCCCATCAGTTGCCAAGATGATTGTGCCATCCGGGGAACTAGCTACATCTCTAATTCTCCCCAGATCTGAAAAAAGAATCTCTTCTTCTGTGATCTTTGAATTCTCAACTTTTAGTCTTCTAACGTCCCCAGGCACCAATGCGGATATCAATAGACTATCAGTCCAATTAGGAAAAAGAGTATCGTCATAATACGCCATTCCAGATGGAGCAATAGAGGGAACCCAATATTTAATTGGTTGTTCCATACCTTCTTTTTCAGTGAAAGGTGAAATAGTTGCTCCACTATAGTCTTTTCCATATGTTATGGCAGGCCATCCATAATTTTTTGCTGGTTCGGCAATATTCAATTCATCTCCTCCCATGGGGCCATGTTCATTTTCGTAAACCACACCATCCACCACAGTTATGCCCTGTAAGTTCCTGTGTCCATAGGACCATATCTCAGGAAGCGCATCAGTATTGGATAGAAATGGATTGTCTTGAGGTATTGAACCATCGGTATTGATTCTTATGATCTTGCCATAATGATTATCTAAATATTGAGCTTGTTCACGATAGTTGAAGCCATCACCTGAAGTTATCAACAAAGTTCCATCATCAAGGAAGGCCATTCTGGCTCCATAATGGGCTGCGGTTCTTCTTGAGGGAGATGCTTTAAAAATGGTTTTTACATTAGATATTGAGCCTGAATTTAATGTAGCGCTTACTACTTCTAGAGTATTTGTTTTTTTTCCTGCATCAGGTGACGAGAAAGCTATATATATTCTCTTATTATCATTAAAACTAGGGTCAAGAATAATTCCTGATAAACCACCTTGACCTGCAAATAGTACTTCGGGGACACCAGAGAGCGGTTCTGGATTTAATTTTCCATTCTCAATGATTCTTAAATTTCCAGAAAGCTCTGTGAAAATAATATTCTTTTCATCAATTACAGCAAGGCCCCAGGGATGACTTAAATCTTCGGCCAAAGTTTCGTATGCATAGCTCTCTTCACTTGCAATTAAATGAATTGAAAATATTAATCCTATCGATATTAAAATTCTTTTTCTCATTACACCCTCTGTTTTTCTAAAGATTTACCAAAGTAATAACCACTAACAAGACCAAAAAAGACCAGTATTGTTTTACCTAATATACTTCTACCGCCAGCCAAAACATCTAGATTGTAAAAAGCTAGTGGCATTAATAGCACTATGGCCATAATTGCAGCAGCTCCAGCAAGCGCATAGGCGTTTGCTTTAGATACATTTATCCAAATTAATAGAATCTTCGCTACCGTATATGCTATTAAAAAACCTACTGCAATCAAGACCACAATAGGTATTGCTCCCCCTCCATTCATTAGGAGTAAATTTGAAAAATAGGTAGACACAAACACTCCAAAAGTAACAGGCATGTCTACTGAGATGAGCCAAAACATATTACTCATTGTCTCTTGCAATATAACCAAACAAGTGGCAATCAATATGCTTAAAAGCAAGTTAAGTGAATTAAGGATCATTTTTACTCCTGGTTAGTTGGCATAAGTGCCGCAAGCAATTCTCTGTTCTGTTGTTCCCTCTCCTCCATTCTTCGAATTGTATCATCATCAACACCTATGGAGCTTAGAACCTCTTTATTATCATGACCTAAAATCGGAGCTAATGATCTTGGAAAAACGCCTTGCCCTTTGAAGTTCACTGGAGGTTTTGGCATTCTCATTTTTCCTAAATCGGGATGGTCAATAGTAACTATAGAACCTTGATCAATGACTTGAGGATCTTGATGAACATCCTCCAATTGATTGCATATTGAAGCTGAGATTCCAGCCTTATCCATAATACTAACTAGGTCTGAAGTTGAATGCTTTCTAGTTACTGCATTGATTTCATCTGTAAGTTCTTTTCTATGAATTAGTCTTGACGCTAAATTGCTATATTTTTCATGTTCGTGAAGGTTTAGTTCGAATAGAGAGCAAAAATTTATAAAAACCTCATCTGCAGCTATTATTATAATTACTATAGCTCCATCACTAGTTTCGTACACTTCAAAAAGATCAGCCAATTCACCCAAACTGACTCCACCTTCCTCAAAAGTATGATTTATCATCAAATCGGGCCAGTTGTAATATAAAGCTGACTCCATCATAGAGATAGGAAGATATTGGCCGCCCTCTCCTCTTTCTCTTTGAAATAATGCAGCAGATATTGCTTGGGCACTCGTTAATCCTGTTACCTTGTCATAAATGATTGTTCTGATTAATTCAGGAAATTGATCGCTTTGAGCATTTGGAATTCCTACTGTTCCCTGTATAAGAGGGTCATAAACTTTCTTTTCTTGATAAGGACCTGATTGACCATAACCTGATATAGAACAATAAATAAGATCTGGATTAATTTTAGCTAGTGTCTCGTAATCTATTCCAAGTTTCTTTACGATTCCAGGTCGATAGTTTTCTATGATTACGTCAGTTGTAGAAACCAACTTCTTCAGTACAGCAAGATCTTCATCATTCTTAAAATCTAAACATATGCACTTTTTGTTTCTATTTAAGGTTGAGAACATTGCTCCCATGCCATCTTTAATGGTTCCCATAAATCTAGCAAGGTCTCCTAATCCAGGTGGTTCAACCTTGATAACCTCAGCCCCTTGATCTGCAAGCATCATTCCTGCAAAGGGTCCTGAAACTGTTGAAGTCAGTTCCAGCACTCTAATTCCCTTAAAAGGTCCGCTCATAATTCTCCCCTGAAAAATATAGTGTTTTATAATAGTCATCATAATGCCAACTATTCAAGAACAATTTTTTGATATCGGTGCCAACCTTACCCATAAATCTTTTGATGATGATTTAGAAAAGGTTATGGATGAAGCAGCCGAAGCCGGTGTAACAAAGATATCCATAACCGGAAGCTCTTTAGAAGAGAGTATTAGAGCTGCCGAAATAGCTGGTCAATTTTCCGAAAGCTGTATCTCTACTGCTGGCATTCATCCGCATAATGCCAAAGAATATGACAAAGCGTTGTTTTCTGAAATTGAAAGCCTGCTGAATTTAGACCAAGTGAGAGCCATTGGAGAAACTGGGCTAGACTTTTATAGAAATTTTTCTTCTCCTGAGCAACAACAGAAGAGTTTTGAGGCACATTTAGAATTAGCAATTCAGACTGGTAAGCCTTTATTTCTTCATGAAAGAGAATCTCATAAAAAGTTCGTAGAAATAACTACAAGCTACCTTAAATTTCTTCCAAAGAGCATTGTGCATTGTTTTACAGGCAATAAAGAATCCTTGATTAAATATATCGATATGGGATTTTATATAGGGATTACAGGATGGCTCTGTGATGAAAGAAGAGGCAAACATCTCGAAGAGTTAGTTGACTTAATTCCTTTAGATAAACTTATGATTGAAACGGACGCACCTTATTTACTGCCTAGAGATATGGGTATTGATAACTCTTCAAGGAATGAACCGAGATATTTAGCTCATATAGCCAATAAACTTTCCTCTTTCAGGTCAGAAAGCAAAGAATTGCTATTTTCTGCCATGTATATGAATTCTTTAGATTTTTTTGATCTATAAATTTAGAAAGTTAGAAATATCATTTTTATCAAAAGGCCAAAGCAACTCTGATTCCCCTTTAAGTAATACCGGAATCTTATCCCAGTACTTATCTACATAATTTCTTTTTGTATAGATATCTATTTCTTCAAAATCTAAGTTGTCTGAGTCGATTTGACAAAGTAAAGAATAAGCTTCTCGACATAGAGAACAATCTGAACTGGAAATTAATAAAAGCTTTTTCAAGCAACTGCACCAGACTCTAAAAGGCTTCTAGACTCTTCTTCAGTTAAGCCCAGTGATGCAAGTATCTCCTTAGAATGTTCACCAGCAAGTGCAGGAGGCAAAGAGACTTCATTTTCAGTTCTGTTAAATCTTGGTGCTGGAGCAGGCTGCGTCACACCTTCTAATTCAATGAAGGTTTTTCTAGCTATATTGTGAGGATGTCTCGGAGCTTCACTCATATCCAAAACAGGCGCAAAACATACATCAGTCCCTTCCATTAATTCACACCATTCATCACGAGATTTAGTTAAAAAAACTTTGGAAATGAGGTCTTTCTTTTCTTTCCATGCATCTCTTTTCATTTGATCTCCAAACTGATCTGGTGAGAGTTCAGCTTTCTCGCATAATAAATCGTAGAACTGCGGTTCAATAGATCCTATAGAAATATACTTACCATCTTTACATTCATAAGTATCGTAAAAGTGTGCTGCTCCATCTAGTAAATTGGTTTGTCTTTCAAGATTCCAAAACCCGGACTGTTGCATCGAGTACATCATTGTCATTAGCAATGAAGATCCGTCTGTCATGGCTGCATCTATTACCTGACCTTCGCCTGAACTTTTTGTCTCCAAAAGAGCGGAGACTATTCCCAATGCTAACAGCATACCTCCTCCTCCAAAATCCCCTATCAGGTTTAGGGGTGGGACGGGAGGAGAATCATTTCTTCCGATAGCAGCTAATGCACCAGAAAGCGCAATGTAATTTATATCATGACCAGCTGCATTGGCTAATGGGCCAGTTTGACCCCATCCTGTCATCCTTCCATAAACAATTCTTTTATTTCTTTGTTGACATATTTCAGGCCCTAAACCTAGTCTTTCCATAACACCCGGCCTGAAACCTTCAAAAATAACATCTGCATTTTCAACAAGCTTAAGAACGACCTCAACCCCTTCTTCGGACTTAAGGTCTACAGCTATAGACTTCTTTCCTCTATTGGCTGGCTCTTGTCTTGAGCCTGTTCCTGCTGCAGAAGCTCTATCTACACGAATAACTTCAGCACCAAGATCTGCCAATATCATTCCGCAAAAAGGACCTGGTCCTATTCCGGCCATTTCTATAATTTTTATTCCTTTAAGAGGACCCATATTAATCTCCTTTAGTTTGTTCGTTACCTAATGGTTCAAATAATCTAATTAGTTGTGGTAATAATGTTAACGCACCCAATAATGCCATAATCATAGCCAGCGATACAAAAAAACCAAAATAGACACTTGGGTTAAAGTTCGATGTAGCAAAGACCAAAAACCCTAATATTATTGTTAAAGAGGTATAGAACATAGCTCTTCCAATGGTGCTGTGACTATTGTTCATGGATTGAGTGTAACTTCCAGTTATAGAAAATTCCTTCTTGAACCTATGTATATAATGAATCGTGTTATCTACAGCCATACCAACACTTATAGCAGCGACAGTAATGGTCATAATATCTAGAGGTATTGAAAGAAGTCCCATCGTGCCTAGCACAACCCCTGCTGCTAATATGTTTGGGATAATTCCTATTAAAGATAAAGACAATGATCTAAATAATACTAGAAACATTAAAAAGATAATTGTAAAAACTATGACTATGGTGCCTATTTGCGAATCAAATAAACTTTGCAACATATTGTTATATAAAACTGCAAGACCAGTTAGTCTAAATTGTTCTTCGTTAAGCTCATATTTGGACTGCAGAGTGTTCGTTATTTGACTGAGAAGTTCATTTCTATTCAGGCCTTCTGCAGATTCGATTACCCTCGCTGAAATTCTAACCTGGTTTTCATCTTGACTAATGTAAGAGCTTAGTAAGTTATCTTTTATATCTTCAGGAAGCATATTCTTCACTAAAGCTAGATCTAGTTCGGAAAGCTCTTCACCATCTTTAAGCTCTCTAGCAACCTTAATTCCGCTTGCTACGGATAAGACTTTTCCGATTTCAGGTAGAGAATCAATGTAATCGTGAATCTCCTCTAATTTATCGAGAGCAATGGTATTCCACCAGTAGCCGTTTTCTATCTCTTCTTCCTCAAAACCAAAATCATCCTCAAAAGCAAAATCATCATCACCCTCTTCTTCAAAACCATCATTCCAGTCGGCGGGGGCATTAATAACAATATCTAAAGGAGCAGTGCCACCCAATCTGGTGTCTAACAACTCCATTCCTTTATATATCTCGGTAGATGGTTTGAAGTAGTCAATAAATCTGTTTTCTACTGTCAATTGGGTGATGCCTGTTAACGAAATTGCCATCAAACCAACAGCGATGAGAAAGATATAGTTTCCTAGCTTAAGAGTAATATTTGAAAAAATTACTGTAATACCTTTACTAAAGTCTTTTGATTCCTTTCCGGAATTTGAAGTGAAAAGTAAAGTAAAAACAGGAAATAAAGTAAAGGAAAAAACAAAAGCAAAGAAGATCCCTGCGACCATCATCTTCCCAAAATCTATCACAGGCTTAATCTCACTAACACTCAGTGAAGCGAACGCAATAATTGTAGTTAAAGCAGTATAAAAACAAGGTTTCAACATTTGCTCTAGGGTTTTTGAAACTAATTGAGATTTTTCTAGCAGAGGGTCTTTTTCATAAAGTTCTTGATACCTTACTATGAGATGTATTGTTAGAGAAATAGATATTATTAATAGCAAGGAAATGAAGTTAGAAGAAACAACTGTTACTCTCCAATCCATCCATCCCAAGAAACCTATTACAAATAATGCAATAAGAGCGCTTGAAGCTAAGGGCATCAAAACCCACCGTAATTTTTTAAAAATCAGTGAAAGTGTAACTATAAACATTACTAAAACGCCTAGTGCAAAGTACTGAAGATCACTCTTTATAAAACTGATCATATCGGAAGCAATCATCGCAGTTCCACCAAGATAAAGCTCACCAGAACTCCCAAATTGATCCATGACACTTCGAGTTGTATTTATTAAATTATCTCTTTTTAAGGCCGCTTCACTGTTCAGTCGCTTTATATCTTGATTTATCTTTTCTAAAGCAAAGTCATGAACTTCTGGTTTATATTGATCAGAGTTAATTTTTCCTAAAATTTCATAACGCTCATCGATGGCTAGACTATATGCTTCGTCATTTTCCAAGATAAGTTGTAAGGCTGTATAACTTGCTTCAGTATCAGTCAGAAGTTCTGTGTATAGTGGACTATTTATGAATTCTTCCCTAGCAAGATTCATATCTACCTTTTCATCCTCAATGGTACGTAAATTATTTGCAAGCTCACTCATACTCATCTTTGGACTGAATAAAAGAGGTGCATCTAAGTAACTTAAAACAGATTCAACGCCTTCAATATTTTCAAAAGCATTAACCATTTCGCGAACTTCGGAGACAGTACGTGTTGAGAAAAGATCAATTGAAGGGTGATAGATAACAATTAAAAAATCAGAGGCGGAATAATCTGCACTGACTTCTCTGTAGTACT
>CACJMO010000019.1 GCA_902594545.1 uncultured SAR86 cluster bacterium | reverse complement strand
GATTGGTTAACAAGCATTGCATTTGAACACACTAAATCCATAGGGAAAAAAGTTATAGTATTAGGTGGTGGAAATACAGCAATGGATTGTTGCAGAACAGCCATAAGACTTGGAGCAGAAGAAGTCAAAGTAACGGTGCGAAGCCCATTTGATCAAATGAAAGCTTCCGAATGGGAAATTGAAGATGCAATGGGAGAAGGAATACCTATCCATGATAATCATGTGCCTAAACGATTTATCATCAAAGATGAAAAACTTGTAGGCATGGAGTTTGAAAAAGTTGAAGCGGTATTTGATGATAATGGAAAAAGAAGCCTTGTACCGACTGGTGACGATCCTGTAATTTTTGAATGTGACGATGTTTTAGTGGCAATAGGCCAAGATAATGCTTTTGAGTGGATTGAAAGAGATATTGGGATTGATTTTGGAGAATGGGATATGCCAATTGTAGATAAAGTCACTTTCCAATCTTCTCACCCAAAGATTTTCTTTGGGGGAGACTCTGCTTGGGGTCCAGAAAATATTATTTGGGCTGCTGCACACGGACATCAAGCAGCGATATCTATTGATAAATTTTGCAAAGGTGAAAGTTTATACAACAGACCTAAACCAGAAACCACTTTGGTAAGTCAAAAAATGGGGGTGCATGAATGGTCCTATGACAACGATATTTCTCAAGCAAAGAGATATCTTGTACCCCATGCAGATCAAAAAGATGCCCTGCAAGATCTTAAGATGGAAGTTGAATTGGGTTTCGATGAACAGACTGCATTAGAAGAAGCTCAAAGATGCTTAAATTGCGATGTACAGACTGTTTTCGAAGAAGATCTCTGTATTGAATGTGATGCATGCGTAGACATTTGCCCTACTGACTGTATTAGTTTCGTTCACAATGATTCCGAAGAAAATCTAAGAAGTAAGTTAAGAATTCCTGCAATTAATCTCAACCAGCAGATTTTAGTGTCTGAAAAATTAGAACAGACATCCAGAGTCATGGTTAAAGACGAAGACGTTTGTTTGCATTGCGGGTTATGTGCTGAGAGATGTCCTACTGGAGCGTGGGATATGCAGAATTTTCTCTATCAGGAAGCGAAGGTATATTCATGAGTAAGATTAAGTCTGTAAATGATTTCGTAATAAAGTTTGCAAACGTAAATGGTTCGGGGTCTGCTAGCGCTAACCAAATGTTTGCAAAAGGAGTATTCAGATCTGGAATACCAGTTAGTCCTAAGAATATATTTCCTTCGAATATACAGGGTCTGCCTACTTGGTTCGAGGTCAGAGTCAATGAAAAAGGTTATTTGGGAAGGAGAGAAGGAATAGATATTTTTGTCGCTATGAATCCGCAGTCTTATGCTAAAGATGTGGCTGAATTAAAAGAAAATGGTTACTTAATCTACGACTCCTCATGGAAAAGAGATTTTGGACGGGAAGATATTAATATACTGGAGATCCCTCTTACCGAATTATGCGTACAAGAATTCACTAATCCAAAACAAAGACTACTTTTCAAAAATTTAGGTTATGTCGGTCTATTGGCTTCAATACTGGAGATGGATAAAGAAGTTTATATTTCTCTCATTGAAGAGCAATTTAAAGGTAAAGAAAAATTAATTGAGCCGAATGTTAAAGCTCTAAATATTGGATATAACTACGCCGAAGAGAATTTCAAAGATTTCTGCCAGATAAAAGTAGAAAAGTCTGATAAGACGGATGGTTTGATACTAACCAGCGGCAATGATGCAGCTGGACTGGGGTGTGTATACGGAGGTGCTACTGTGTGCGCTTGGTATCCAATAACGCCATCAACCTCTCTTGCTGAATCTTACAGTAAGTACTGTGAAAAACTCAGAGTTGAAATAGGAACCGATAAGAACAAATTTGCATTTATCCAAGCGGAAGATGAGTTAGCTGCAATGGGTATGACAATAGGAGCAAATTGGAATGGTGCAAGAGCTTTCACTGCAACAAGTGGTCCTGGTGTATCACTAATGAGTGAATTTATTGGGCTGGCTTATTTTGCTGAGGTTCCTACGGTACTATTTAACGTTCAAAGAGGAGGTCCTTCGACGGGTATGCCCACCAGAACGCAACAGTCCGATATATTATGTTCAGCTTATGCTTCACACGGAGATACTAAGCATGTATTGCTCATTCCTTCAGATCCTAAAGAGTGTTTTGATTTTGCTGTAGAGGCATTTAATCTTGCCGATAGACTGCAAACACCTGTGATCGTTCTCCTAGACCTAGACCTTGGAATGAATGATTGGTCAACTCCAGAATTTGAATGGGATGATGAAACATCATTTGACAGAGGAAAAGTCCTTTCGAAGGAAGACTTAGATGGAATAGAGAGATTTGGACGATATTTAGATGTTGATGGAGATGGTATTCCTTATAGAACATATCCAGGTACACACCCAGAAAAAGGGGCTTACTTCACAAGAGGTACGTCTCATGATGAATATGCTGGCTATACAGAAGATGGGGTGAAAAATGCTGAAATGCTATCAAGACTTGTAAAGAAATTTCAGACTGCTTCCTCTCTAGTTCCAGCCCCAGTATTCAATCAAGAGAAGAGCACCAGCTCCATGGGAATAATATATTTTGGAAGCACAGACTGCTCTATGCAGGAAGCTTTGGATATACTCGAAGAGCAAAACGTCAAAATTGATGCAATGAGAATTAGGGCATTCCCGTTTAATCTTGAAGTATGGGAATTTATTGAAGATCACGATCTACTTTTTATTGTAGAGCAAAACAGAGACGGTCAAATGAGAACACTAATTATGGCTGAGGGCGGTATTATCCCAGATAAACTTGTTTCAATCCTCTGTTTTGATGGACAGCCCATTACGGCAGAACACATAACAAATAAAATCAATGCTCACTTGTCTGGTAAACCTACACCGGCCATAGCGGCTTCTTAAAATTATGACTTACATAGTAAAACCAAAAAATCACCACCCTCTTCTAGAAAAAAATGAACTTGGGTTAACAAGAAGAGACTATGAAGGTGCCGTATCAACCTTATGTGCCGGATGCGGACATGATTCTATTAGCTCAGCTATAGTCGAGGCTTGTTTCCAATTAAGTATAGAATCCTACAAAGTAGCGAAGCTTTCTGGCATAGGATGTTCTTCTAAGGCACCAGCATATTTTCTTAACCAATCTCATGGTTTCAATTCTGTGCATGGAAGAATGCCTTCAATAGCTACTGGAGCTGCAATGGCAAACCATGAATTGCTATATCTTGGCATATCAGGTGATGGTGACAGTGCATCAATTGGAATAGGCCAGTTTGTACATTGCGCGAGAAGACAGCTCAATATGACCTATATAGTGGAGAATAATGGAACTTATGGATTGACCAAAGGACAATTCTCCGCAACAAATGATCTAGAATCAAAGAGCAAGTACGGAGACGATAACCTCTTTCCTTCTATAGACCTTCCCTCTATGGCCATTCAACTAGGTGCCAGTTTTGTGGCAAGAAGTTTTTCGGGCGATAAAGACCAGTTGGTGCCTTTGCTTAAAGCTGCACTTTCTCATAAAGGATTCTCCTTTTTAGATATTATCTCGCCATGTGTTACTTTTAATAATCACAATACATCAACAAAAAGTTATGACTACATCAGAGAACATAACGATGCTTTATCAAGGCCAGATTTTGTGCCCTCTGGAAAAGAGATAGTAACTGACTACCCTAGGGGAACAACAGTAGATGTGCCCCTTCATGATGGCTCTCTTCTATCTCTTGAAAAACTGTCTGAAGATTATGACCCAACAAATAAAATCACTGCAATCAAAGATATACAGGAATCTCAGAGAGACGGCAAAGTTTTAACTGGGTTACTCTACGTGGACCCTGAGGCGAAAGATCTAAGGGATATATTAAACGTATCCGACAAGCCGCTTAACGAGATGAGTCAAAACGAACTATGTCCAGGATCTGAGAAGCTGAAAGATATAAATCTAGGACTAAAATAAATCCTAGATCACTCCAAGTCTTTTGGCCATTATTTGATAAGATTCGACCACATCACCTAGACCTTGTCTAAACCTATCTTTATCTAGTTTCTCGCGTGTCTCAACATCCCAAACTCTGCATCCGTCGGGCGTAAACTCATCTCCCAGCAGAAGCTCTCCTTTATAATCACCAAACTCAAGTTTGTAGTCAACAAGGATCATACCTGAATTAGAGAATAGTTTTTTTAAAGCAGTATTGACTTCAAAAGTCTTAACTTGCATCTGTTCTACTTGCTCTTCCGTAGCCCACCCAAAAGATTTTATGTGATATTCATTTATCATTGGATCTCCAAGATCATCGTCTTTGTAAAAGAATTCAAAAGTTGGAGGATTTAAATCTATGCCTTCTTCTAAACCTAATCTTTTACATATACTTCCGGCAGCAACATTTCTTACAACACATTCGACTGGTGCCATATCAAGTCTTTTGACCAGACTATCAGTCTCATTAATCAGTTCGACAAAGTGTGTGGCTATGCCTTCACTTTCCAGATACTCCATAATGAAACCATTAAACTTATTATTGATTGTTCCTTTGCCATCTAAACTCTCTATTTTTTTTCCATCAAAAGCCGAAGTATCATCGCGATAATGCATTACAAGGAAATCTGGGTTATTAGATTCATAAAGCGATTTAGCTTTACCGGTTGTAAGTAGGTTGCCCTTTTCAATATTTTCCATAGTTATTAAGATAAAGATTGGTTAATTTGCGAAAGAAGTTCTCTTTCAAAAGATTTTGCTTCTTCCTGTTGTGTTGTAATTGTAACCCTACAAGTCGTTTCATCAATTTCTTTAACAGAAATTTTAAATTCTCCTTGAAAAGTATCTCCACTGAAGAAACTACTCAAAAAGCCTTTCTCTTCTGAGTTGGCAAAGCTTACATAAAAAACACCTTCATCCCTGTCTAAATCATTGACCTGAATTAAAGCTTCTTTTAGAGCTCGGTCAACAGCAGCCCAAGCACGGGCATACTCTAACTTTAGTTCAATGAAGCTATTTTCATTATCGTCCTGGACTAATGCAGCTTTTTGTCCATAGTTAAGGTTTAATGCCACCAAAGAAGTTCCTCCACTTGATGGGGTAGAAGCGAAATAGTCCAATACTCTTCTAAGGGCTTCTTCTTCTAAGTTTTCTTCATCCTGAACCCTTAACCATTCGTCTTGATCTTGCAAAAGATGAGAAATAAATATTTCGGAGCTCGCTTGCCTGATTCCATGCTCTACTTTCATTACAAGCTTGGAAGAATTTTCTGAAATAGGTATCGGATCACTCTCAATAATTCCAGTATTTGGGTCTGCTAGAGACAAACCGTATCCACTGGTGAGCCAAAAATCATTCATCATTGGCCAAGCACTACTAGGAAGGGTTTCGACATAAACCCACCTAATCTCACCCAGTTTGTGCATTCTTACTTCGTTAGAAGTACCAGAGGAAAAAACCTGTTGCGGCATCGGAACAGTATATTGATTGCCTACTTGCTGTGAGTTATTTGTATTAATTGGATAATAGTCAATGATAGGCCTAGTGCTTACGTTCTCTGGAACTATAAGAGGCTTTTCTTGTTTTTCTTTAAGATAATCATTTTTATGATCGGTTAAGAAATAACTACAAGAGCTCAAGAGTATAGAAGTGCATATTATTGAAAATAATTTATTCATAGAAGCTAATTTAATAGATTTAATTTTTTAAGGATTTCTTCCGCATCATTGTGATATTTATGACTAAAGGGCGATAAAGGCAACCTAATGCCGTCAGAAATTCTTCCAATTCTGTTTAAAAGCCATTTTATAGGTATTGGATTAGACTCTACAAACAGCATTTCGTTCAACTCTTCGAGCTTGCTGTCGAGATCTAAAGCTCCTTGAGAATCACCATCAAGAGACAGTTTACAAATTTCAGAAATAATTTCAGGAACAATATTAGCTGTAACTGAGATTGTGCCCTTTCCTCCGTTAAGGATAAAACTAGTTGCAGTAGGATCGTCACCAGAATATAAATAGAATTCTCCAATTTCCTTTGCTTCCAAAAGCTTTAGAAGTTCTTCTAGGCGAGACAAATCACCTGTCGCATCTTTTAATCCAACAATATTGTCATGATCAGCTACCCTAATAACTGTTTCATTCAAAAGGTCACAACCCGTTCTTGAAGGAACGTTGTATAAAATCTGAGGAAGGCTTACTTCATCAGCAATCATCATGTAATGTCTGTACAAACCTTCTTGAGTAGGCTTATTGTAATATGGTGTGACGAGTAACGACGCATCGGCTCCAGCAGACTTAGCTGCATTAGTTAAATAAATTGCCTCTTTGGTCGAATTAGCACCGGTACCGGCAATAATTTTTATTCTGCCAGACGAAATATCAACAGACCTTTCTATGATTTGAACATGCTCAGCTACATCCAAGGTTGCTGATTCACCGGTTGTTCCTACAATAACAAGTCCTGAGGTATTTGAAGCGATATGCCATTCAATTAAATCTTTCAGACATTCCCAGTTTATATCCCCTTCTGTTTCCATTGGGGTCACGAGAGCAGCTATAGAGCCTTGAAGATTAAACATTAATTTTTTTTTATCTCAATGCTAGAATCCTTACATTATAGTTTGTTTCTGACGGAGGAGATATGCCAACACCAAAATTAAATAATAAAGCCCCAGTTTTCAAAGGAGAATGCACTGGAAATAAGACAATCAGCCTAACGGACCTAAAAGGAAAAAATGTAGTGCTATATTTTTATCCAAAGGATAGTACTCCAGGCTGTACCACGGAAGGTCAAAATTTTCGTGACCTCAAAGGAAAATTTACAAGGGCCAATACAGTTATATTTGGTTTATCAAGAGAATCTATAAAGTCTCATGAGAATTTTAAGAAAAAAGAAAAATTTAATTTTGATCTTATTTCTGATCCTGATGAAAAAATTTGCAAACAATATGATGTGATTAAAGAAAAGAGTATGTACGGAAGAAAGTACATGGGAGTAGAGAGAAGTACTTTCTTAATTGACTCCAAAGGTAAATTGGTTAGAGAATGGCGAAAAGTAAAAGTTACCGGTCATGCCGAAGAAGTATTGGAGGCAGCAAAAGAGTTAGCTAGTCAGACTGGGTAACAGGTTCGGGCCAGGAGTTAATGATCGCTTTAATAAAAGTTGCTAAAGGTATAGCAAAGAATAATCCCCAAAATCCCCATATACCCCCAAAAAACAGAACCGATATGATGATTATGACTGGGTGAAGATTATTGCGATTAGAAAAAAGAATTGGTACAAGAACGTTGCCATCTAGTATTTGTATCAGGAGATAAACGCCCAAAAGCCAATAAAAGTTTTCAGTTAAACCCCACTCATACAAACCTACCAAAACAACAGGAATTGTTACCAAGATCGCACCGAAAATTGGAATAATTACTGATAATCCAACCAAGATTGCTATCAATATCGCGTAAGGCAATCCTAGTATCGCAAACAAAGCATAGGATGCAGATGCAATTATTATCATTTCTAAAAACTTTCCCGTTACGTAATTGAAAAGCTGGTCATTCATTTCTGCAAAGACAGATTTCATAAGCCTGTTATCTTTCGGAAGAATAACTGCAGCTATTGGAAGTAATACATTTTTGTCTTTGAGGAAAAAGAAAACCATTAAAGGAATCATAATTGCGTACAAAATTGCATTGAACATTAATGAAATTGTTCCAGCTAATTGTCCAAGTGCAGAGCTCAATAGGCTATTAAGCTGATTGCTCAAGTTCGCAAATATAAGATCTAGATCTTCCTCCGAAAAATAATTATTCATTTCAGTTATGGTCGTTTGAAATGAATTTACAATACTTGGAAGATTTTGAAGCAAATTATTAATTTGTGTTCCTATTGATGGCAGAGCCATAAATAAACTCAGATAAACTCCAAAAAATATAATCAACGTAAGTGTTAAAGAGAGTCCTCCTGATAAATTCATACTCACAAAACTTCGCATTAAGCCATTCAGCAAAAAAGCTATAACGATACTAACTATTACTGGTAAAAGAACATTACCAAAAAAAATGATAAATATTGAAAACGCGATCAATAATAACGCGAAATAAATTGATTCTTCATTGGAGAAAAAACGATTTAAAAATTGTCTAACTAAATTTCTCATGAGAACTAACAGTGGCTTTTTTGCAATTTATATAATGAATTCATTTAATATAGTAACCAGTTTCCTTAAAAAGAAATAGTATGGCCAGAGTTAAATTGAAAATAATTAAAATGCTCTTCTGCATTTTGATAGCAGCAAACTTAAATGCTGATGAGGAATTACCAATTATTGGAGATGCATCATCCTCAGTTATCTCTATAGCTTCAGAATATAATTTAGGAAGACTGTACATGGCTCAACTTCGAAAGAATTTGCCTGAATACAGCGATCCAGTCACCCAAGATTATATCGAACACTTGGTCTATAGATTATCTGAATTCAGCCAACTATCGGATCGTAGATTAGAGGTAGTATTGATAGATGAAAAAACTGTAAATGCCTTTGCAGCACCAGGAGGTATTGTAGGAGTAAATGCAGGTTTAATATTTCATGCCGAGTCTGAAGGACAAACCGCATCTGTTTTAGCTCATGAATTAGCCCATCTAAGTCAAAGGCATTTTGCGAGACGAATGCAACGGCAAAAGGATAGAAGCTTGGCTAATACTTTGATGATACTTGGAAGTATAGCTCTAGCAGGTGCTACCAGTAATCCCACAGCTGTGCTTGCTGGGCAAGCCGCAATAACTCAACAGAACCTGTCATTTAGTCGCGGAGATGAACAAGAAGCCGATAGGATAGGCTTTAATAATCTAGTTAAGGCTGGATTTGATCCAAAAAGCACTTCCTATATGTTTGAAAAACTTCAATCTTTAAGTCGTTTGTCGGGCTCTAATGAACTTGAATTCCTTAGATCACACCCTCTGACTAAAAATAGAATAGCTGATGCGCAATCAAGAGCTCAAGGCTACGAAAAAAGAAAATACAGAGATTCATTAGATTATTATCTCGTTAGAAATAGAGCTTTAGTTCACTTCTCCGAAATGCCAAGACAGGCAGTTACAATATTTTCTAAAAAGGCCAATGAAGCTAAAACCAAGCAAGATGAGCTAAAGGCTCGATATGGTCTTGCTCTGGCTTATTCAAAAGATAAACAGCACGCAGAGGCTATAAAACTAATGCGTGATGTATTGAGTATGGATCCTGAAAATCTTCTATTACAAATAGGAATTCTTGAGATGCATATAGCTGCTGAAAACTTCTTTGAAGCAGAAGCCTTAGCAGCCTCTCTTTTGAATACAAATCCAAATAATTATCCAATTACCATGCTGTATAACAAAATTCTAATGAATAAGGGTGATTATGAAACAGGAGAGACATTGTTAAGAAGACTGTCGTTGATAAGGCCCAATGATCCTGAAGTATGGTACTGGTTAGCTGAAGTTCAGGGGCTTGATAAGAATATAATTAGCTTGCATATGTCTAGAGCAGAGTATTTTTATCTTACCGGCTCTTATGAAACATCCATTAAGCATTTGCGAATGGCTCTTGAACTAGCCAGTAATAATTTTCAACTTACAGAGTCCATTTACAATAAAATTGAAAGATCTCACAAGTCTATAGAGGCATTAAAGTCAGTAACTTAGCCCGGAGGCCAGGTAAACTCTCTCTCAGCTATCAAGTGGATATGCAAATGGAAGACAGTCTGTTGTGCTCCAGCTCCATTATTCACTACCAATCTAAAGGCTTCATCTATTCCAAGATCTCTAGCAACCTTACCTGCAACTAACAACAAATGCCCAAGTAGCTCCTTGTCTTGATTTTCTGCATCAGAAACTTTCTCTATTTGTTTTTTTGGAATTATAAGTAGATGCGTCGGGGCAACAGGATTGATGTCCTTAAAAACCAAAGCAAGTTCATCTTCATAAATAATATCAGCCGGCAATTCTTTATCTATGATCTTCTGAAAAATAGTATCTGTCACTTATAGCTCCTTTGCTTCATCATAAGAAAGAATTTCGCCTTCCAAGGCAGTATCAGTTTCTTTGAGTATGACTTCATAGCCCTCAACATTATTGATCTCTTTAATGCCATCTATGTGCATAGACTTTGCCTTAAACTCATCCAAATTCTGGGTTTTAGTCTTAGCATCTTTTGCATTCAGAGCAGCAATAAAGTAATTAAGATGAGTTTCATAAATACCCTCACCAATGGATTGATCATAAAACCCTACATGAACCATAAATAACTTCATTTTTAACCCCAATTTAATTTAGATTTATACCCAAAAAACTCAATATATAGAAATATAACCAATAGACAATGGCAGTTATTGCTATAGCTGAAATAAGTGTAATAAAAAAGTTTAGTTTCCAACCGAGAAAAATATATATCACAACAAAAAAAGTTAATGATGGGGGTATCATGAGAAAAATATTTATTGATAAATCTCTTATCGAGCCAGTATCTTGAACATCGTAATACATCCACAAAAATGCTAATAATGAGGTAAGAGGAAGTGAAGCAACAACTCCAGCAATCAGAGTAGATCTTTTGGCAATTTCAGAAATTAAAACTACCACTATAGCTGTAAGGAGAATTTTAAAAACCAAGTACATAAAGATATTTAACAATTAAACAACAATAGTTAATATAAAAGAAGAATTATGGACCTAAAAGAACCTAAACTGGACTTATCTTTAACGCAGATTCAAGCAGCCATTGAAGACCTAGACCCGAGAAAAAATTTACAGTCTATCGCAGCTAGCGCAGCCGATATCTTAGCTGAATCTGAGTTATCGACAAAATGGGATGATGTCATTTTAATGCTAGATAGTGAGAATATTTCAGAAAGACTAAGGTTGGCTGCACATATCATATTCAGAGCTAAATTAATTCTGGATGAAATGGACAGAAATCCCAATACCAAAACCATTGTCTACAACACAATGCTTATGATGGATGCTCTTGAGGTTTCAAATTTAAAAGGATACATAAGAGATCCATCCTCTCCTGAATATCAAAATCTAGATTCAGATACACTATCTATGGAATCAGCGCTCAAAAAAGAAAGGATAATAAGTATTATTAAAGAACTTCAAACAAATAATCCTGGAAAAGGTATAACTTGGCTTAGGAGAGAAGCCTCTAAAGTACTTACATCTGAAGGCTTTAAAGGATATAGCTACAGGCAAATAATGAGAGACACTAAAGGTTTAAAGATAGACTAATTGCCTCTCATTAGAGCCATTCCAAGCCATGTTGAACCTAGACAAGCAAAAACTGAAATAGAAACGTAAAAAAAAGCACTTAAGATATATCCGTTATTAATCAATTCCAAAGATTCCTTTGAGAAAGCTGAGAAAGTTGTGAATGCCCCTAGAAAACCTATGAATAAAAAAGGATTAAGAATTCTCTCTAAATCGGAATTAATCAGGTTATAAAATAAACCCAGAAAAAAACAACCCAATATATTCACGGCCATAATACCTAAAGGTATCTCGATGTATTCTTGTTTCTCTATAATGCTGGATAAATAAAAACGGCTAAGAGCCCCTAGAGAACCTCCAAGACATATCAAAATAAAATTCATGGTAGGTTGGTGGGCCGTCTGCGACTCGAACGCAGGACCAATTCGTTAAAAGCGAACTGCTCTACCGACTGAGCTAACGGCCCGAAAAAAAAAGCGTATATTAAAGGTTTAATCAACTAAATTCGACTGTTCTTTTACAATTTCTTCAGATTTTTTTGCTAGCTGTGCTGCTCCAGATTCTGCAAAATTTGTTATCACTTTTGAATAATAACCAAGAGCCTCAGTGGCATTACCTTGAACTCTCTCAATTTCACCTAGTTTGTATAAACTATCAGAGATTCTTTCATGATCAGGAAATTGATCAACAACACTTAGAAAGCTCAATTTAGCATCCTCATACTTCAGTTGAGCTAGGAACAACTCCCCAGACCAAAAATATGCCTCCGCGGCATAATCCCCAAAAGGGAAAGCAATTATAATTTCTGTGAAAAGCTCGAGAGCTTCAGCATATCTAGATTCCTCGAATAAAACTAAAGCATTTCTAAATAACTCTCTTTCTTGATCAGATGCACTTGAGATGGAATTATCTTCCGATTCAGAATCCTCTACTGAAGCAATCTTAGATAATTCCAAAAGACGAGCATCAAGATCTAAATATCTTTGCTGTTGAAGTTCGACCGATCTATCAACGAGAATAGAATTTTCTTCAAGCAAATTTCTCAGCTCTCTTATTTCTGCTTCAAGCCTTTCAATTTTCTGATAAAGAAGCTCTAGCCTTTCTTCTTCGTTAGAAAAAACTAAAGAAGATGCCAACAAGAAGCCAGTTAAAAAATATTTCTTCAATTCAATTAAAAAGTCTTAACTAGAGCCCTTCTATTTTTTGACCAAGAGTTTTCATTAGACCCAGAAACAGCTGGCTTCTCTTCACCGTAGCTCACTGTAGATATCTTATTTGAACTAACTCCATTAATTATTAAAAGCTCTGCTACCGTTTTAGCTCTTTGCTCACCAAGAGCTAGATTGTACTCTCTAGTTCCTCTTTCATCGCAATGCCCTTCTACTCTCACACTCAAGTCATTATCTTTAATTAGTTTTGCAAGAGTCCTTATTTTTGCCCTTCCTTCAGAGTTGATATCAGACCTATCATAGGCAAAGTACAGGATGTTATTTGAAGTTAATCCATTGTCAGAATATGCACCAGAAGCTGATGCAGATATAGCAGTTGCATCATTAGTTCTATCAGTTGAAACAGAACTACACGACGCCATGAGAAAAACTAACATGGTTAATAGTATTTTATGAGTTGTATTCATTTAAAGCCTCCTGTTCTTATTATACTTTTATTTTTTTTCTAATCTATTAATGGAGACCAAGAAGGTTCTCGGGCCTCTCCTTTCATAGAAGGCATAGTAAATTTGGTACGTCCATCAATTGTAATTCCCGCCAAAACATCTTTATCTCCATCTTTAGTAGCATAAATAACAACATTTCCATTAGGGGAAACAGTTGGAGATTCATCCAGGGTTGTATCTGTAAGTATTTTAATTTTTCCAGTCTTGATATTTTGGGTAGCTATATGAAAGATGCCATTTCTTCTATGAACGAACACTATCTCTTTCCCGTTAGGAAGGTATCTTGCCCTGGCATTGTAGGAACCTTCGAATGTTAATCGCTTTACTTTTTTAGACTTAACATTCAACTCGTAAATCTGAGGTGAACCAGATCTATTTGAGGTAAAAATTAGCTTGTTTGAGTCAGGAGACCAGTCAGGTTCTGTATCGATACCAAAATGATTAGTGAGCTGTATCCAGCGTGATTGCTTGAAATCATAAATATGGATATCAGGATTGCCTGATTTGGACAATACTGCAGACATTTTCTTTCCATCTGGTGACCAGTTTGGAGAGCTATTTATTCCCTCTTCTTGCTTGAGACCAATTCTTTCTGCAGTTGCAAGTTCTTGAATATAAATTCTTGAAGAGCCTTCTTCAAAAGAAACATAGGCTATTTTTTTCATGTCCGTTGACCAACTAGGAGACATCAAAGGCTGAGGTGAAGAAAATAATGAGAGGCTATCAAATCCATCAATATCAGAAATCATTAAATTGTATGCAGGATTTAAATCAGAAGGTTTATCTATGTAAGCTATTTTGGTAGAAAAGATACCCGGTATGCCCTGTGTTTTAGAATAAATTTTGTCACTTATCTTATGAGCCATCTTTCTCTGAGTTACGATGGGCCCAATTACTTTTCCTCTATGGATAATTCTCTCTCTGACAACATCAAATATTAAATAATTAACCAACATTTCTTTTGGCTCTTCTAAGGGATTCACCTCCCCTATAACTAAAAAATCACTTCCTAGAATTCGCCAATCCTTAAAAAAGACTTCTTCAGCTCTTGAAGGAAGACTTAGCATATTTTCTGGAGACAAAACTGCGTATTCTCCAAATGACTCCAAATCAGATTGTACGACTTTCTGGATAGATTCTTGTTGTGGTGTTTTCAAATTCCATTGAAAAGGGACAATAGCTATATTTATCGGATCTTCTAAACCTCCCTTTATTTCAATTCGTAGCTGAGAGCTGATAAACGCTGAAAATACGAGCGATAAGATAATTAAAAAAATTCTTTTTTTTATCATTAAATCCTAAAGTTTAATTTGGACTAAATATTAAAATAAAGGTTCTAAAATGCTCATCAAAAAGTTTAGTCTGCATGTTTAAACCCTCAAAATTATTAATCCTAGAGATCGCAACCAATGCAGAATCATCAAAAACCTGATTGCCACTGCCTTTAATAATCTTTGCTGAGAGTATTTCTCCTGTAGGAACCAAATTAATTTGAATCTCAGTCTTAAGTTCAGGATTAGAGCCTTTTGGTCTTTTCCAGTTATTAAATACTTGTTGTTTAATTAAAAAAGAATATTTCTCTATATCACTTTGAGAGAATTTATTTGTTCTTTCCTTGGGCAGGTAAGTCTCTGTAGAGCTAAGTTGTTGTAGTTTATCTATTACTAAATCAGGACTGGAAATGGCTATAGTTTTTATATCATTTTTGACCGATTCTGCACTCTTAGTTTTTTTTGGAATTTTAATTTGTTCTTTTTTCGGCTCTGTTTCTTTATCAAAAATAACATAAGCAGAAATAGGTTTAGCAGATTCAATATTAAATATATCAAAGTCGATATTAAAAAAATTTGAGAAGGACAAGCCAATACCCAAATGTATAAATACTGAAAGTATTAAAGGGCTGGTGTAATTCATTCAGTCGAACTGGGTTGAGAGATTAATCCAATATCAGAAGCACCAGCTGATTGTAATTCAGCCATAACCACCATGACTCTTTGATAAGCAACTGAGGCATCGCCCCTAATAACTACTTGCATGTTTGGACTAGCTTGAAAAATTTTTGATACAAATGAATTAAGCTCTAAAAGAGTTAAGGATTGATTTTTTGTTGATTCGGTTTCAAGAAAAATCTTACCCTCTTGATCAATGGAGATTATAAGTGGCTCGTTATTTTTTACTGGCAAAGCTTCAGAAGAAGCTTCGGGCAAGTTGACTTGTATTCCTTGTACCATAAGTGGAGCAGAAATCATAAAAATAACCAATAGAACAAGCATTACATCGATATAAGGTACTACATTGATATCAGATATAAGGTTCCTTCTTTTCATTAAGCTCTAGAGTTAGTATCTCTTTCTAATACTGCAGAAAATTCTTCTTTGAAGCCTTCAAAGCCAGACACTAAACTATCTGATTCAGATATAAATTTGTTATAAGCTATTAAAGCTGGAATAGCTGCAAAAAGCCCAATTGCGGTGGCAACTAAAGCTTCTGAAATACCAGGAGCTACGGCAGAGAGGGTTGCTTGAGATGCACCAGCCAATCCTCTAAAAGAATTCATGATGCCCCAAACTGTTCCAAATAAACCAATGTATGGACTTACAGAAGCAACAGTTGCTAAAAAAGGAAGATGTTTCTCAAGTAAAGACTGTTCCTTGGATAATGCAGCCCTCATATTTCTCTGAACGCTCATTAAGACTGTATCTGAATCCAATTGTTGATCAGTTAACCTTTTATAATCTAAATAACCAACTTGAAAGATATACTCTCCGCCAACAGGTTGATTATCCTCTGCTTGACTGGCATTAAGTAGTGAATCTAATCCTGAATCGGACCAAAATCTATTTTCAAAATCTAAAAATTCTTGTTTAACTTTATTGATATATAGCCAGCGTTCAAAAATGATCATCCAAGAGAGGATTGAAGCCATGATAAGTACTACTATCACCGACTTTACAACTAAACTTGCATTTAAGAATAACTCAAGTATTGAAAGTTCCATGTCCTTAGAGTAATTTTTTCATGCCGGTATGTAAATACTCAGGTAAAGACGCTGGCTTGAATGTAACCGGATCTAAACTGCCACACCTAACATGGGCTTCAGAAATTAATTCATCTTCAAGATAAGCTTTTTGAATAAAATTGAAGCTAACTTTACCCAGTTTGTCCAATTCTGTATTGATCAATAATTGATCATCCAGTCTGGCAGGTTTATGTAAGGTCAACTCTAAACCTCTCACTACAAATATAATGCCTTCTTTCATTAATTGCATTTGTTGATAACCAGCATGTCTCAAAAATTCTGTTCGCGCCCTTTCAAAAAACTTTAAGTAATTTGCGTAGTAAACAACTCCCTGGGCATCAGTATCTTCATAATAAACTCTTAATTGATATTGATTCATGTATCGTTTTCTTCGTGGTTTGAAATGTCTTCAGAGTAAAGTTCTTTCAATAAAAAAATAAAATCATCCCATAGTAAATCTGCAGTAAATGGGGATTCAAGATGTAAATCAGGATTGATGGCCCCTAAGGGAACTCTTACTTTTATTGGTCTTCTGTCAAATTTATATACTAACGCAGGAATTCCTTTATATTTCGTTGCATCCTGTACCTGTTTCCACCATGCCTCTAATGGTTCTGCTCCAGATCCATACCTTTTGCATTCTAGATACCATCTACCTAACATTAAGTCAGGCAGATGCTTCTCTCTAGTTTGCTCTAAAATTCTTCTAATATTATTTTTTAAATTTAAGTCTTTGGTTAATAAGTTAGCTACTTCTCTTTCAAAAGAGGCTCCCTTATTTCTTGAGTTAGTCATATTAATCCAGCTCTTCTAACATTCCTTCTGCAAACTCAATATTGGAAGTAACACTTTGTGTATCATCTAAATCTTCTAACATTTCCAGAAGTTTGAAGACCTTTAAAGATGTCTCCATGTCAGCTTGGACGGTTGTTTCAGGAACAAGAGAGATATCTGAATTATCAATTGCAATGTCCGCCTCAATTAGAGCAGTTTTTATTGTCTCAAAATCTTGAGGAGCAGAGGTTATACTGACAGAATTATCATCATTAATCTCTATATCTTCAGCTCCAGCTTCTATGGAAATCTCCATAATTTGATCAGGATCTTGACCGTCAGATATATTTATCAAACCTTTCTTTTCAAATAGATAGGAAACAGATCCGTTAGTACCCAAATTTCCACCGGATTTTGTAAAGGCATGACGAACCTCAGCTACAGTTCTATTATTATTATCCGTCATGGATTCAACCATAATTGCTATGCCACCAGGTCCATAACCCTCAAAGCTTACCTCTTCAAGATTTTCTCCTTCAAGTCCACCTGCACCTCTCTGAATAGCCCTTTCGATAGTGTCTTTATTCATGTTTGCAGATAAAGCTTTATCAACTGCCGTTCTAAGGCGCGGATTATCATCTGGCTCAGGTCCGCCTAGTTTTGCAGCAACTGTTAATTCTCTAATCAAAACAGAAAAAATCTTACCTCTTTTAGCATCTTGCCTGCCTTTTCTATGTTTTATATTTGCCCATTTTGAATGACCAGCCACTTCAAGCCTCCTTATCTATACCATGAAATCGTATATGTAATTCTTCCAGTTGATCTTTTGCAGCTTCTCCGGGTGCATCCGTTAATAGGCATGAAGCCGTCTGGGTTTTAGGGAAAGCTATAACATCCCTAATAGATTCGGAACCCGTCATTAACATAATCATCCTATCAAATCCGATAGCTAGTCCTGCATGAGGTGGACATCCATGCTCTAATGCAGAGATCAAAAAGCCAAATTTTTCATCCGCTTCTTCCTTATCTATCTTGAGAAGGCTTAAAACGGCTTGTTGCATTCCTTTATCATGTATTCTTACAGATCCTCCTCCTAACTCTGTTCCATTTAAAACTAAATCATAAGCATCAGTTAAAGCTTCTAAAGGAGAATCTTTGAGCTCCTCAATACCACAGATAGGAGCTGTGAAAGGATGATGAAGCGGTGTTAATTCACCAGATTTATTATTTTCAAACATTGGAAAATCTACCACCCAACACGGAGCCCATTCACAGGTAAGGAGATCGAGGTCTTTGGCAACTAAATCTCTAAGCGCTGCCAGAGAGTCATTTACGATATTTCTCTTACCGGCACCGAAGAAAACGATATCTCCTTCCTCAATTTTTAATGTGGACAGTAAATTTTCTAGGATTTCATCATCGATGAATTTAATAATTGGTGAGTTAAGCCCTTCTCTACCTTTTTCAGGATCTTCAACTCTTATATAAGCAAGACCTTTCGCACCATAATTACCGACGAAATCCGTATAGTCATCGATTTGCTTTCTAGTTAAAGTTTTACCATTTTGAACCTTCATGGCGGCAATCCTCGATTCAGGATCGTTAGCAGGTTCACTAAAAACCTTAAAATCACATGACTTAAATAAATCTTTAACTTCTAGAAGTTCTATTGGATTTCTTAAATCAGGTTTATCTATCCCATACTTTTCTATAGCTTCAGCATAAGAAATACGAGGAAAGTCTCCCAAGTCAACTGACAGAGTTTCTGCAAAAACCTTCTTGACCATTTCAGTTACTAGACTTATGACTTCTTCAGAATTCACAAAAGACATTTCGATATCCAGTTGCGTAAATTCTGGCTGGCGATCCGCTCTTAAGTCCTCATCTCTAAAACATTTAGCAAACTGATAATACTTCTCAAATCCTGAAGCCATGAGAGTTTGCTTAAATAATTGAGGGGATTGTGGCAAAGCGAAAAACGAACCAGGAAATGTTCTACTTGGTACTAGATAATCTCTTGCGCCTTCAGGAGTTGCCTTAGTAAGAAGAGGTGTTTCGATTTCAATAAATTCCTGGGCATTAAGAAAATTTCTAAGCGACCCAGACACTCTAGATCTCAGCCTAAGATTCTCTTGCATATCAGAGCGTCTTAAATCTAAAAATCTGTACTTGAGACGTGTTTCCTCTCCAACAGAGGTGTGTTCATCAAGCTGAAAAGGCATTGGAAGAGAGGCATTCAAAATTTCAAGTTCTGAAGCAATGATTTCAACACGACCCGTAACTAAACTTTCATTTACCGTTCCTTCAGGTCTCTCCCGAACTATACCTTTGGAAAGTATGACGTATTCATTCCTACAAGACTCAGCAAGAGAGAAAGTATCCCTGGAGTCTGGATTGTAAACAACTTGGACCAATCCACCTTCGTCTCTTAGGTCAAAGAATATTACTCCACCATGGTCTCTTCTTCTGTGTATCCAGCCACTTACGTAAATTTCTTCACCAATAAGCTCACTAGTAACTTCACTGCATTTATGAGTTCTTTTCATATCAAATTATGAAGATGCTTTAGATGCATCATTGTTGTCTTTAGTTTTATTAGTTGTCTGACTCTCGTTATCGCTTTTGGCAATGTTTTTCTTTTTACCAGTTTTAAAATCAGTTTCATACCATCCAGTACCTTTTAGCCTAAAAGAAGGAGCTGTAGGCATTTGAATCAAGTCAGGATTGCTCTTCTTGAAGTCATCTAATTCAGAAATTCGCATCTGCTGCTCAAAAACTTCTTCGGTCTTTGTATT
>CACJMO010000018.1 GCA_902594545.1 uncultured SAR86 cluster bacterium | reverse complement strand
TGGCTCCATATTGCTCCAAAGTTCTAACAACCTGAGCTATGGATGATTGCTTCTGGCCTATGGCAACGTATATACATTTCACTCCAGTATCTTTTTGGTTAATGATTGCATCAATGGCTATAGCGGTTTTTCCGGTTTGCCTGTCGCCAATGATTAACTCACGCTGTCCACGCCCAATCGGTACCATACTGTCAACCGCTTTGATACCAAGCTGAACTGGCTGATCTACTGACTTTCTAGAAATTACACCTGGAGCGACTTTCTCAACCGGAGAAGTTTCTGAAGTCTGAACCTCACCCTTGCCGTCAATAGGATTACCCAGTGCGTCAACAACTCTTCCCATCAAAGCCTCTCCAACAGGCACCTCTAAAATTCTGCCTGTACATTTAGCAGATCCGCCTTCTGCTAGAAGCTTGTAGTCTCCAAGAATAACAGCACCAACTGAATCTACTTCGAGGTTTAGTGCCATTCCCATAATTCCATGGTCAAACTCTATGAGCTCACCATTCATTACTTCGCCTAAACCATGTATTCTTGCGATACCGTCAGCCAAAAAGACGATGGTGCCTTCATTGCTAGGTGTTGATGCAGTGTCTAGAGCATCAATCTTTTGCTTAATAACCTGACTAATTTCTGATGGGTTTAATTCTTCCATTGTTTTACTTTATTTGATTTTTTAACTTTTCAAGTTTTCCTTTAATGCTGTAATCCGTGACTTCGTCACCACATTTGATTGAAAAACCACCTATTAAACTGATATCTACCACCTGCTCTATATTCAGAGAGTCGCCATATCTGCCCTTAAGGGATGCTGTAATTTTGCTAAGCTGTTCGTCTGTCAGCTCAAAAGCAGAGGTTACGGTCACATCATTGGAGCCTTTAGTTCCAGATAGTAGTTTCTTGTATTCTTTTGAGATCTGAGGAATCAGAGATATTCTCTTTGATTCCCCCAGGACCCTGATGAGGTTGGATGTCTTGTCTTGAATTTGGCCCTCAAAAAGGGAGAGAAAGACTTCTGTCTTTTCTTTATATGCAAGTTTTGGAGAATCAATAAGCTGCTGAACTTCTGGGGTCCCCAAAGCAAGCTCTAGCTGATCCAGATCAACTTCCCAGCCTTCAGAGTGATCGTAGATCGCTTGGGCATATGGTCTTGCTATTGTCTCAAAATTCAAGGCTATAACTCCTCGGCTATCTGATCTATGATCTGAGCATTTCTGTCTTTGTCTATTTCAGACCCTAGGATCTTTTCTGCGCCAGCTACAGCTAGAGCCGCAACCTCAGACCTAAGCTCTTCTTTGGTTCTCTTTGCGGCTTGCTCTAAGTCGCTTTGGGCAGAAACCTTTATTCTCTCAGCCTCTTCATGAGCAGTTGCCTTGGCGTCTTCAACTAGTTGACTTGCCCTGGCATTGGCTTGATTGACGAGATCTGCCGCTTCTTTTTTTGCCTCTTCTAGAATCTCTGCTTTCTTCTGATTGGCTTCATCCAGCTCTCGCTTTCCCCTGCTGGCAGCCTCGAGTCCATCAGAAATTTCTTTTTCTCTTTCTTCAAGTGCTTCCAGTATGTATGGCCATACGTACTGCATGGTGAACCACACAAAAAACACGAAAGCTAAAAGCTGTCCGAATAATGTGGCGTTAAAATTCATTTAAAACTCCGAACTTATTTTTATGTGAATAAGAACAATAGTCCTATTGCCAAAGATACGATGGGAATCGCATCCACAAGACCCATACCAATCAATAACTGAGTAAATAAGTAGGGTTGAAGTTCAGGCTGTCTAGCTATTCCTTCAAGGTATTTTGCAGTTATTAGACCAACACCGATTCCAACGCCAATAGCGCCTCCTCCAGTTAGTAGGGCTCCTGCGACCCTTCTTATAGCTTCTGCTTCTTCCATTTTATTCTCCTTAGATAAAAATTAATGATGCTCGTGCGCCTGCTGTAGGTAGACGAGCGTTAAAACCATAAATAAAAATGCTTGTAATATAACGACCAAGATATGAAAAACTGCCCAGATAAAGTTTAGGGCAAGGCCGGCTATTCCTGACAAAACACCAGCGAAAGAACTAAAAAACCCCCCAAAGAAGAGGGCAATGAGTATAAATATCATCTCTCCTGCGAACAGGTTTCCGTACAGCCTTAATCCGAGAGCCAATTGCTTTGCATAAAAGCCTGGGATTTCGAAAATAACATTGATTGGTGCCATCCATTTTCCGTAAGGCTGGAAAGTTAATTCTGCTAGAAAACCACCCAGGCCTTTGCTTTTTATACTGTAGTAATGAATCAAAATAAGGACACCTAAAGCCATGCCCATAGGCGCATTGATGTCTGCTACAGGTAATACTTTAAAGTAATGAATAGCCCCGCCTTCAGCATTGGGTGCGTTAAATCCATTTGCAATCCATGGCACAACATCAATAGGAAGCAAGTCCATTAAGTTCATCAGAAAAACCCAGACAAAAATTGTTAGCGCCAGAGGGCCCATTAGTGGGTTGTTGGATGCGGTAAAGTTATCTTGGACTTGGTCCCTTACAAGAGTAACGAGATACTCCACGGCGTTTTGAACTTTGCCGGGTTTAGAAGAGCTTGCTCTTTTTGCGACCCTTCTCATAAAAAATATCATTCCAAACCCCAAAAGAAGAGACATAAATAATGTGTCTACTTGAAAGGCCCAGAAGCCCATTTCGCTTATGTTGCAGCTTGCCTCAGTTCCTGCAACCTGGCTTTTGCCATGAACCTCTGCAAAGCTCCAGGTGCCATCAGGGCACTTACCATACGTAAGGTTGGTAAGGTGGTGTTCTATGTAGTCTGTTGAATTAAGTTCTTTACTAGCCATCAGGATTTTCTTGGGCGCCGCAATTATAGTGACCTGAGGGCTATAGTGAAAGAAGAATTTGTAAAATTTTTAAGATTTTATCTTATCTAAAACTCCCTGAAGGGCATCTAAGTTTTTAAAATTAACCACCAGCTTTCCCCTGCCTTTAGAGTTGTGTGTTATTTGTACAGCCGACCCAAGTAATTCGGAGAGTTCTTTCTCAAGAAGCCTTGTATTCGGGTCCTTTGATTTGGCTTGAGAGTTTTTTATTTTCTTGGCACTTGAAAACGTTGCCACCAAGGCCTCACACTGCCTAACTGACATGGATTCTGAAACAACCCTTTTGGCACACTCTAGCTGCTCGACTTCAGTTAAAGACAATAGAGATCGTGCATGACCCATTTCTATTTTGCCCCCTTCAAGCATTGACTGAACATCTGCAGTTAAATTAAGGAGCCGCAAAAGATTGGTGACAGTTGATCTTGATTTTCCAACAGATGAGCCCAGTTCTTCTTGCGTGAGATTAAATTCTCTTTGAAGCCTCAAAAGTCCTCGAGCCTGATCCATGCTGTTTAAATCTTCTCTTTGCAGGTTTTCAATAAGCGCTATTTTTGCTGTTTCATCATTGTTAAGATCTCTGATGATCGCAGGAACGCTGTCAATTCCTGCCAGCTGAGCCGCCCTCCACCTTCTCTCTCCTACTACTATCTCAAACCTACCTGAAGCCAGACGTCTTACCACCAGCGGTTGTAATACACCCTGTTCTTTGATGCTTTGTGAAAGCTCTTCAAGGGTGGATTTGTGCATTTTTGTGCGAGGCTGATATTGCCCTGGTGTCAATTCATCAACTGAAATTTGAGAAACCTGAGAGCCTTCGCTGTCAGATCTTGAGCCTAACAATGAATCTAAGCCCGTCCCTAAACTAGACTTGTCGTTGCTCATGGAGGTTCTCTGTAAATTGGCTTTCCATTTTCCCTATTAGCTCGCCTGCTAAAGCCAAGTAAGCCAATGACCCTTTGGCGCTGGGTTCATAAGATAAAGCTGACTTTCCAAAACTTGGGGCTTCTGCCAGCTTGATATTTCTTGGTATAACAGTTGAATACAGCTCACCAGAGAAGTGTTTTTGAAGTTCGCCAGTAACTTGCTGCCCAAGTTTGTTTCTTGGATCAAACATGGTCCTGACCACCGCACTGAGCTGAAGGTTGTGTCCAGTGCTATTATTGAGTTCTGAAACTGTCTCCAAGAGGCCAGCAAGACCTTCCAGGGCGAAATATTCACATTGCATGGGAACTAACAATCCCTTGGCTGCTCTTAGTCCGTTTAAAGTAAGTAAGTTTAAAGAGGGAGGGCAATCAATAATGATGTAGTGGTATTTATCTTCTATCTTTGCAAGGTAGTTTAATAAAGCCCTTTCTTTTCCTCCCCCACCACGCAAAAACGACTCTGCCGCAATAAGCTCTGGCCCGGATGGCATCATGTCATAACCCATCTCGGTTTGAAAAATAATCTCACCCTCGGTTTCCATCAACGCAGCCGAAGACCCCCTGGTTTGATCGCATTTCTGCAAACCTGACCCTGTTGTTGCGTTGGCTTGCGGGTCTAGGTCAATCAGAAGAACATTCCTTTTCATTGCGGCCAGTGACGCGGCTAAGTTAACTGCGGTTGTGGTCTTTCCCACACCACCTTTCTGATTTGCTATTACTAAAGTATTAACCATTCTGTTGTTCTGACTCTATTGTAACCAAGATACGCGTCTTGTCTTTTGTTTTGGAAGGAAATTTGTCAATTTTTTTTATTCTGTAGCCAGGCGGTATTTTCTCTTGATCAAGCTGGTCTTCTGTCTTCATTAATTTGAGTTCAATTCTTTTGTTTTTGAGCAAGTCGGAAACGAGATTTATGTTGGTTGTTATCGAACCTACTGCGCGGCTTACAATATCAAATTGCTCGGGGAGTGTTGAGGGGTCAATTTTCTCTATCCTCTCGTTAATGACTTGGGTGTTTTTTAGCCCCAACCTTCCTGTTGCATTCAGTAAAAATGCGGATTTTTTTGTATTACTCTCTACCAGTATAACGGTTTTCTCTGGGTTCGCGATTGCAATAGGAATGCCTGGTAACCCTCCTCCACTACCCAGATCAACCAGGCGTCTTTGTAATTTTGAGGATATGGCCAGTGAGTCCTGGATGTGTTCTTTTAGAAAAGTTGTTTGGCTTTTAGATATAAGATTGTGAGTTCTGTTCCAGGAGATTAAGAACGTTTCATATTCTTCTAAAAGCTTTTTTTGTTTACTCTCCAACTGCTCTTTTGTGTTTCTTGATGTGGATCATTAGAAGAGAAATTGCGGCAGGCGTAACGCCCGGCAACCTTGAAGCTCGCGCTATGCTTTCAGGTCGTGCTTCATTTAGTTTTTGTTTAACCTCGTTGGAGAGACCTACAACATTGGCGTAATCAATGTGTTCGGGTATGCGTGTGTTTTCGTTTCTTTGAAGTTTCTCTATATCTGCTTTTTGTCTTTTTATATAACCTTCATACTTTACAGATGCTTCTATTTCATCAATGACGTTCGAAGGGACTGTTTCGTTGATTTGGGGAAGGTGTCCGTACAAAACCTTCGGTCTTTTTAGAATTTCATAAAGACTGATGTTGTTAGTTGTTTTTTCGCCTGTCTCTAGCTCTATTTTGAGTGCTTCAGGGGAGTTGGGTTTTATTTTGTTGGTTTTCAGCCTAGACAATTCGTTTGATGAAAGTTCTTTTTTTGTGATGTATTTTTCCCAAAGGTCGTCTTGCACTATTCCGAGATCTTTGCCCTTTTGTGTAAGCCTCATATCTGCATTATCCTCTCTCAATATAAGTCGGTACTCTGCTCTGCTTGTAAACATTCTATATGGCTCTTTAGTTCCAAGGCTAACAAGATCATCTATCAGCACACCTATGTAGGCTTCATCTCTCTTTAGCTCAAATGTTCCTTGTTTTTTAATGGATAGGGCTGCATTTATGCCAGCCACAATTCCTTGGGCAGCAGCCTCCTCATAGCCGGTGGTGCCATTAATTTGTCCTGCGAAATAAAGGCCTTTTATGTCTTTTAATTCAAGAGTATGCTTTAAGCATGTGGGGTTAAAGTAATCATATTCAATTGCGTATCCAGGTCTTACGATTTCTGCATTTTCAAAACCCTTAATTGATCTCACAAGCTTTTCTTGAGCTTCTAGCGGAAGACTTGTAGAAATTCCATTTGGATAGATTAGGTCAGAACTAAGTCCTTCAGGTTCAGCAAAAATTTGATGAGAGTCTCTTTCTGAAAATCTCATGACTTTGTCTTCAATAGAAGGACAATATCTCGGCCCAACCCCTTCAATTACACCTGAATACATTGGAGATTCGTGTAGATAGTCATGAATCACCTTATGAGTTCCTTTGTTTGTTCGAGTCATAAAACAATCCATTTGTTGAGGTCTGTTTTTGGCAGCTGAAGTATATGAAAGAAGCGGGGTTGGTTTGTCTCCTGGTTGAGGGATTAATGACGACCAGTCAATTGAGTCTTTGTGCAGCCGTGGGGGCGTTCCTGTTTTTAGTCTTCCGACCGGTAAGTTTAGGCCTCTAAGCTTTTGAGCAAGTTCTATACTAGCAGGATCTCCTACCCTTCCGCCGGAAGATTGAGTCAAACCTGTGTGCATTACACCCCCAAGAAAAGTCCCTGTAGTTAAAATGATGGAAGAGGCGAAATACTCTTCCCCTTCCGAGGTGGTGATAGATTGAATTACAGAATTCTTTATCGAAATATCAGTTACAGAACCTTCAACAATTGATAAGTTTTTTGATTGTGCCAAAAGGTCTTGGATTGCTTGTTTATAAAGGTCTCTATCTGTTTGTACGCGTGTAGCCCTGACTGCCTGTCCTTTGGTTGAATTCAAAACCCGATAATGTATTCCTGCCCTATCTGCGCTCTTTGCCATCAGCCCTCCAAGAGCATCTACTTCTTTTGCAAGATGGCTTTTACCTATACCGCCAATAGCAGGGTTACAAGACATCTCCCCAATCTTTAACAAATCATGAGTTATAAGCAGTGTCGGGACACCCATCCTTGAAGCAACATCTGCAGCCTCAACCCCAGCATGACCACCTCCGATAACGATTACTTCAAATTTATTCACAGTCTTAAAAAAAAATTAAATTTTTCTTACTTATTTTTAGTTTATATTAATTTGTTATTATTAACCTTGCTTCGTTCTGTGTATAACCAAAAAAAACCTAGCCACTAAAACAACAAACGACAGCCTGAACGTTGTTCATAAACAACTCTGAGGTCTGTGAGATCAATGTATAGTTTGAGGATAGAAAAACACATACACAATTCTTTTTTTTCTTTTAACAGGTTATAGACAACTATTTACCGATACAAAATTCAGAAAATATCTCACCCAAAAGATCATCTGAAGACATGGGCCTAAGCACCTCTCCAAGCCCTTCATGTGCTAGTCTTAAACTTTCTGCTACCAACTCAAGACCAGTCTTTTCTTCTAAATCTTTTATCGAAACATTTAAGAAATGCAAAGAGTTTTCTATGGAAACCTTGTGTCTTTTTCTTGCAAGAAAAGGCGTTTCAGAGCCCTCGTCTACACCAAGCCTCAGTAAAACCTCCTTAACTAAACTACCCACACCCTGGCCTGTTAAAGAAGAGACATAAAATACTCCTTGTTGCTCTTTGGGTTCATCGACAGCCAAGTCACACTTGTTCATAACAGTCATTTTATTTTCTAGCTCAATATCAAACGGCTGAACCTCGGTGATATCTTGAATTAACAAACAAAGATTAGAACCTTCAATGGCTTCGCGAGACCTGAGCATACCCTCCTCTTCAATTACATTTTCTGGGTTTTGCCTCATCCCAGCTGTGTCGACAAACTCAACGATTACGCCACCTAGGTCCACTTCTGCCCTTACCAAATCCCTGGTTGTTCCAGGAATATTTGAAGTAATAGCAACCGATTCTTTAGCAATGGTATTGATCAGGGTGGATTTTCCAGCATTGGGTGGACCTACAATTGCCACTCTATAGCCCTCTCTGAGTTTCATGCTATTGTTAGCATCAACCAAAAGCGATTTAATGTCATTTGAGAACACCAGAAGATCTTTAGAAATTTTTTCTAACAACAAAGAGTCAATATCTTCTTCTGGAAAGTCTATATGAGCTTCAACAACAACTCGAGTTTTTATCAGACCCTCAACAATTGAATCAACTTTGCTCGAGAATTCACCCGAAAGTGAAGATCCAGCAGCAATGATGGCGCTCTTGCTCTGCGCGTTTATAAGGTCAGCAACAGACTCAGCTTGCGCCAAATCTATCTTGTCATTTAAAAACGCTGTTTTTGTAAATTCACCAGGCTCGGCAACTCTGGCCCCTCTATTGACAGCGTCTTCAAGAATCAGATTTACAATAGCTGGATTACCATGGCAATGGAACTCCACAACATCTTCACCAGTGTAAGAGTTTGGAGATTCAAAAAAAACAACCATACCACTATCTAAGACCTGGCCCTCGGAGGACCTTATTTTACATTTCTTAAACTTCCAAGATTCCGCGAGCGACCCACACATGGCCTCTGCAATCTGCTTCGAATGATCGCCAGACATTCTTATTACTGAAACCCCCCCCTCTGCCTAGAGCAGAAGCTGGAGCTATAATTGTTTTGCCAGCCATCAGCAACACACCATACCGAAGAGAAAAAAAGCTAAGCTGCTTTTCTTGAATACCACCACTGTTGGAAGATTTGAATCACCATATTCACCAACCAATAGAGCACCAACCCAGAAGGAAACCATGCGAACAAGACCGCAAACATTAACGGGAAAAGTTTCATCATTTGTGCCTGCATTGGATCAGCATTAGGAGGTGTAGGAGTTAGCTTTTGAGATAAATACATCCCCGCACCATTAAGAATAGGAAGAATGAAATATGGATCCATTGCCGAAAGGTCATCTATCCATAGGAAAAAAGGCGAGTGTCTGAGTTCTACAGTCTCTATTAAAACCCAATAAAACGCTAAAAAGAAAGGCATTTGAAGCAACATTGGCAGGCATCCACCCAAAGGGTTGACCCCTTCTTTTTGATAGAGCTGCATAAGCTCTTGGCTCATAGCTTGCCTGTTGTCGCCGTGTTTTTCTTGTAACTGTTGCATTTTAGGCTGAAGTTCTCTCATTTTCCCCATAGAAACGTATGCTTTAGCTGAAAGTGGCCAGGTAGCAATTTTAAGCACAACAGTAAGAAATATAATCGCAAGACCCCAGTTATTAAATATACTGTTTCCAAGTTCCAGTAGCCAATACATTGGCTTGCCCAAAAAGAACAAAAACCCATAATCAACAGTCAGATCGAGGTTTTCCTGAACGTCTTTCAGTTGATCTGGCAGCTTAGGGCCTACAAAAAGAGTATTTTTAGTGGTTATCGATTCTCCGTAGGAAATTACATTATCTTTTGAAGTGTAACCCAGCGAATATCTATCGGATCTATCACCGTATCGTGCTTGATACAAATACTCTTCACTTTGATCAGGGACCCATGCAGAAAGAAAATAGTGTTGGATTAATGCAACCCAACCACCCAAAGATTTATTTTGATATGATGAATCTCTTATATCTCCAAAATCATACTTTTCATAATTATCTTTGGTAGAAGAAAAAACCGGACCCAAATAGGTATATAGCCACCCATTTGAATCTAGAGTTGAGTCATCTCTTTCTATAACTACGTAGGGTGTTACAGTTATCTTTTCACTCAAACCCGAAATGATTGTGTCTTCTACATCAACCCTGTAGCCAGATGAGGCGAACTGAATTTTTCTCTGGAAGTTAAGGCCGCCAGACGACCCTTCCAAATAATATGTAGTTGAAGAGCCCTCCCTTTTTTCTATTCTCATATCGGAAAATTGAGGATCCAGATAGCCTTGGCTTTGAGTGTAAAAACCACTGTTAGCAAAATACAGGTTCTCTACAAGCCTATCTTCTTTTATGGTCTTTCCTAAAATTTGGAATGGTAATTTTTGATCTTTTTCTTTCGATATATTTTTAAGCTCTGAATAGACAAACCTTCCAGACTTCGCATCCACATTTAATAGTAAATCGTCGTTCTCGATTACAAATGTTTCACCGACTGCTGCGGGGCTGCTGTCTTCAACATCGGAGGGTTCTGAAAAAGTTGTTAACGGTTCTGATAGTGAGCGATCACTTTCGTTAAGAGTGTTTATTTTGCTGTCTAAATTTGATACCTCTTGATAGGTTTTAGCTTCTGTTGGCCACTGTAACAAAAGATAATAAAAGGTGACAGCTATCCCTATAATTAAGCTTGTTTTAATTACATCCATGTTTATCTCCTTTCGGTATTTCGTCTACTCCACTACCACCCCACGGATTACACCTCAACAATCTTTTTACTGCCAAATAAGAGCCTCGAACCGGGCCGTGAGTTGTTACAGCATCTATAGCATACTGAGAGCATGACGGATGGAATCTGCAGTTTTGACCAAGTAAAGGGCTCAAAAACTTTTGATAAAATTTTATGGTTCTAACTAGCGCACTACCAATCATTTTTCAGTTAATTTAACCCAGGCTTTGTTCAGGTCTTTTTTTAATTCTTCTTCTTTTCCAGTCATGTTGCATTTTACATAAACCACGAAGTCTCTAGGTGGTAATTCTAAAACCTTCGCAAGAAAACTTCCTTTTATTTTTCTTTTGATGTTATTTCTATCAACCGCAAGCTTGGTGTCTTTTTTTCTTATGGCCACACCAATCCTGGCATAGCCGTAATCATTGCCTTTTGCTAAAACCAGGAGGTTCGATGTAGAAAACTTTTTGTCGGGTTTAGAGAAGATGTCTTGGAAGCCTTCTCTAGATGGAATAGAGCGTTTGGGGCCCATTTAGACCGTCAGGGAAAGCCTACCTTTTTTTCTTCTATTGCTCAGAACTTTTTTACCGCCCAGAGTAGAGTTTCTGGAACGAAAACCGTGTGTTCTTGCTCTTTTAATTTTGCTTGGTTGATATGTTCTTTTCATGGCTATATAAAGATATTGGGGTGCGCATGATAGAGTTTTTAATAGACTAAAACAAGTAAAATAATTAAAACAATATATTAACAACTTATCCACAGAAAAAATATGTTCTTATGCTGTGGATAACTTTGTTGATTTATATATAATCAATTCTCATGACGGAGTTACATTTTTGGGGAGAATGCAAAAAAACATTGGAGAGGGATTTGCCAGTAGAAGAATATTCTACATGGATTGCACCACTTACACTAGAACAAAATAACGGCTCAAACCCCCTTTCCTACAGCGTTTTAGCGCCAAACAAATTTATTTCAGACTGGGTTGAAGATAATTATGGCCCTACGATTAAAGAAAGGCTATCTGCGATAACAAGCAACAGGGATCTAAATCTCAATTTCGAAATTTTTGTGGATTATCATGACAAAAGCCCTGAAGAAACCAACGAAATCCCTATTGCAACACATAAAACACCTGCTGTTGGCGGATCGGGCCCAGAAAAGATACAAAAAAGTAATTTGATTGATAATTTTACATTTGAATCATTTGTAGAAGGAAAGTCGAACCATATAGCTCTTGCAGCCTCTAGGCAAATAGGAGATGGTCTAAAAAATTCTTACAATCCGCTCTTTATATACGGGGGTGTTGGGTTGGGTAAAACCCACCTCATGCATGCAGTAGGAAATGAAATACTCAGGAAGGATCCTGGTAAGAAAATAGCTTATGTACATTCTGAGAAGTTCGTGAGTGATATGGTAAAATCACTGCAATTGGGAGCAATTAATGAGTTTAAGCAATATTATAGATCCTTAGATGCTCTTTTGATTGACGATATTCAGTTTTTTGCAAAAAAAGAACAATCCCAAGAAGAATTGTTCCATACTTTTAACTCTTTATTGGAAAAGGGAAGCCAGATGATATTAACTTGTGACAGGTATCCCAAAGAAATAGACGGATTAGAAGATAGGTTGAAATCAAGACTTGGGTGGGGCCTTCCAGTTGTTATTGAACCTCCAGAGCTTGAAACAAGAGTAGCAATATTGCTTTCTAAAGCTGATTCTATGAGCCATGATTTAAATGAGGAGTCTGCCTTTTTCATAGCTCAAAAGGTAAGATCAAATGTAAGGGAGCTTGAGGGAGCACTTAAGAGAGTAATAGCTAATTCTAATTTCACAGGCAGACCCATATCTGTAGATTTGATCAAAGACTCACTCAAAGACTTACTTGCAATACAGGCCAGGCAGGTAAGTGTTGAGAACATTCAAAAGACCACTGCAGAATATTACAACATTAAAATGAGCGATATTTTGTCAAAAAGACGGAGCAGATCTGTTGCAAGACCAAGACAAATGGCCATGTTTCTAGCTAAAGAGCTGACTAACTATAGTTTGCCTGAGATAGGTGAAGCTTTCGGAGGCCGTGACCATACAACAGTTATTCATGCCTGTAAAAAAATAAATGAGCTCAGAGGCTTTAATCTAGACATAGAAGAGGATTATAGAAAGCTTTTGCGAGTTTTGACTATATAATACAAAAATGAAGTTTATAACTGAAAAATCGCTAATAGTTGACTCTCTACAAAATGCTGCTGCTGTAGCAGAGAGAAGGCAAACCATCCCAATCCTTGCCAATTTAAGACTCAGAACTACTGAAGGTAGGTTGGAAGTTACTGCAACAGACTTAGAGATACAGATCAAATCTTATTCTGATTTAGTGGAGGTTCAAGAGGATGGTGAGACCACTGTTTCTGCAAGAAAGATGTCTGAACTTTGTAGATCTTTACCAGAAGGAGAGAACGTTATATTTTCTCTGTCTAACGGCAAGCTTACTGTAAGCTCAAGTAATTTCCATGCTGATTTTGCAACAATTTCTTCAGACGACTTCCCTGAAATAGAGATAAATGAAGAACTTTCACCTCTTGTTGTTAAATCGGCTTTATTGAAGAGAATTCTATCAAAAACATCCTTTTCTATGGCCTCTCAGGATGTTCGTTACTATTTGAATGGAATGCTTCTAGAGATTCAAGGAGATAAACTCAATGGAGTTGCTACAGATGGTCATAGGTTAGCCTTTTCTTCAGCCAAGTCAGGCAACTCAGAACTTGATGTAAGAAATATACTGCCAAGAAAAGCAGTTTTGGAACTCGCAAAACTTTTGTCCCCAGGCGAAACTGAAGTGAATCTTTTGATAGGGCCTTCTTACGTTGAAGTTAAAACTGAGAATTTAAGCTTTTCAAGCAAGTTAATTGACGGAAAATATCCTGATTACGATAAAGTTTTTCCTACAGGAAACCCTCTGCCGTTAGAGATAGATAAAGAAACTCTTCAAGCAGCACTGTCCAGAGCTTCTGTCTTATCTAACGAAAAATATCGAGGTGTAAGGTTTCAACTATCTGCAAACAAACTGAAGTTAACGGCAAATAATCCTGAGCAAGAGTCTGCAGAAGAAGAATTGAATGTTGATTACAGCGGCACAGACCTTGAAGTTGGTTTCAATATTGGTTACTTATTAGACGTCTTAAATTCTATTGAAGGAAATTCTGTAAATTTTGAATTTTATGGTGAAGACTCAAGTTGCATAATCAAGGAGAAGGGTTCAGAAGACGACGTATATGTAATTATGCCCATGAGGCTATAATGCCTCTGGAGAGGCTTCATCTTAATAATTTTAGATTATTTAAAGATAATTTATTTGAGTTTGGAGATGGCGCGAACCTTATCCTAGGGAAAAACGGAACTGGCAAGACTTCAATTCTTGAAGCGATTAACGTCTTATTTAGTGGAAATTCATTCCGTACTAAAGAAACCAAGACCTGTATCAACTCAGACAGTAGCTTTTTTTTAGTCTCTGGTATGGGCACAGTTTCAGGAAAAAATTTGACACTTAGCGTTGAAAATAAATTTGATCAGAGGATAAAAAGTCATAGAAAACTAGAAGGTAGGGTCGTAAGAAAAGAAGAGCTTTCTTACATGCAAGTTATTTTAGCTAAGCATTTAAGAATGATTGAAGGAGAGCCTGAGATTAGAAGGGATCATTTCAACGAACTTATGTTTCACGTGAAACCTTCATCTAAAGCCCTTCACTCAAAATATTCTAAGGCTCTTAAGCAAAGAAATAAGGCTTTAAAGCGAGGACTTTCTCAAAAGGAGATTTCTTTGTGGTCTAGTGAACTAAGTTCTCTTGGCCTAGACCTAAGCATGGAACAATATAGCTTTTTCAAAGAGTATAAAGAAGAAGTAAAGAACTATCTTGAAGATGTAACAAGCAGGGGCTCATTCAAATTTCTTGAAGACACCAGCATAAGTTTTACAAAAGGTTGGGAAAGATCTTTAAAGCTTAGTGATTCTCTCAAGAGTTCATTAGATAAAGATAGAGCCTTGGGTTATACCAGCAAAGGTCCTCACAGAATGGATTTTACTTTCTCAATTAAGAAAAAAAAGGCAGCAGCCCAACTCTCCAGAGGGCAACTTAAGATATTGATTTTATTGACTTTTTTATCAAATCTAAACCTTTTAGACGGGCCAAATTCCCGTGAGTCAATTCTATTGATTGACGATCTTGGATCTGAACTTGATATTACAAATTTAACAGAAATATTAAAAGCAATTCTTAGGTTAAAAAATCAAATCATCTTGACTGGTATAGAGGGCGAAGAGATGCATGCTTCAATAAAAAAATTGGTAAATTTTACGCAGATTAATCTGTAAATTTATATTAAAATATATAGATGCCGACAAAGAAAAAATCTTCTGCATCAAAAACTCCAAAACCAAGCCCCAAAGCCCAAAAAAAAGTCGCTAAAAAGAAAGAATCAGACTCGTATGATTCTTCAAGCATAACTGTTCTTAAAGGTCTTGAAGCCGTAAAAAAACGCCCGGGTATGTATATAGGTGACACAGATGATGGAACCGGTTTACATCACATGGTATATGAGATAGTTGATAACTCTATCGACGAAGCCTTGGCAGGCCATTGTGATGAGATAACAGTGAAAATACTGTCGGATGATTGTGTTTCTGTATCGGACAATGGACGAGGTATACCTACAGACATGCATGAAGAAGGCATGTCTGCAGCAGAGGTCATTATGACCAAGCTTCATGCTGGAGGGAAATTTGATGATAACTCTTACAAGGTTTCTGGCGGACTGCATGGAGTTGGAGTTTCTGTAGTAAACGCACTTTCTGAAGACTTGAAACTTACCATACATCGTGGAGGTAAAATTCACGAACAAGAATACAAAGACGGAGCACCCAAAGGAAAATTAAAAGTAACAGGAAAGACAGACAAAACAGGAACAGAGGTGACCTTTGTCCCATCGCCCACTACCTTCTCCGATATTGTTTTTCAGTATGACGTCTTGGAAACTAAGCTAAGGGAACTGTCTTATTTAAATGCCGGTTTAAAAATTGTCTTGATTGATGAAAGAAGCTCGAAGAAAAAAGAGTTTTTTCATAAAGGTGGGCTCGCTGAGTTTGTTACTTTTTTGAACACTAAACGTACAACAGTAAATTCAGTATTCCACTTTGTGAAAGAAGCTGCTGAAGGAATAACTATCGAAGTCTCTCTTCAATGGAATGACGGTTACCAAGAAAATATTCAATGCTATACCAACAATATTAAGCAAAGAGACGGAGGAACACATTTAGTTGGTTTTAGAACTGCCCTCACTAGAACACTTAACAACTATATGGAAAAGGAGGGAATGAATAAAGAAAAAGTTTCAACCTCAGGGGATGATGCAAGAGAAGGGCTTGTTGCCGTCGTCTCTGTAAAAGTTCCAGATCCTAAATTCTCATCTCAAACAAAAGACAAACTAGTTTCCTCGGAAGTAAGACCGGCAGTCGAGCAGGAAACTTACAAAGCATTAACTGAATACTTATTAGAAAATCCTGCGGAAGCTAAACTTATAGCAACTAAAATAATCGAAGCAGCTAGAGCTAGAGAAGCCGCTCGCAAGGCAAGAGAGCTCACTCGCAGAAAAGGAGTTTTCGAAGGCGGAGGGCTTCCCGGAAAATTATCAGATTGCCAAGAAAAAGATCCTTCCAAAAGCGAAATATATTTAGTAGAGGGCGAATCAGCAGGAGGTTCAGCCAAGCAGGGTAGAGATAGGCATTTCCAAGCAATTCTTCCTCTCAAAGGAAAAATTTTAAATGTTGAAAAAGCCAGACTAGATAAAGTTTTATCTTCAGAAGAAATTATCATCTTAATTTCTGCATTAGGTTGCGGTATAAAAGGAGAAGATTGGCAAGAAGATAAACTACGTTATCACAGAATAATAATAATGACCGATGCTGACGTAGATGGATCGCACATCCGAACACTTCTCTTAACTTTGTTTTATAGGCAGATGCCAGAGCTAATAGAAAAGGGTTATATATATATTGCGCAGCCCCCTCTATACAAGTTAAAAAAAGGAAAACAAGAAACCTATGTTAAAGATGATTCAGAGCTCCGAGAACTTCTTGTTGCCGAAATACTTGATGATGCAAGATTGGTCCTTAACAAAAAAGGTGAATCTATAAATGGACAGGCTTTAGGTAAATTCATATCTCAACACGAAAAAGTTCAAAATATACTAAAAGGTCTTACTCACATATATCCTGTAGAACTTCTTGAGGGCATTAAACACACACCACTTCTGAAAGGTCTTGACGATGAGAAGGACACAAAAAAATGGTCAAAATCTCTTGAGAAGTATCTTAATGAAAAAGCACATCAAGGATCAGCCTGGATGGTTAAGACTGAAGCAAAGGATGGTGGACAAGCAGAGCCCAGTGTTTCTTTGTTAAAACACGGCACTGAATCTACTTGGGATCTAAATAGAGCCTTTTTTAAATCAAAAGCTTATAAGGATATTGCTAATCACGGGGCGGAAATGGGAGAAATGTTTAATCAGGACAGCCACTTTGAGATTAATGGTAAAGAAATACCTGTAGACAACTTTGCTCATGCACTTGAGGAGGTTCTTCAGATATCTGAGAGATCTTTCACTAAGTCAAGATATAAAGGATTAGGTGAAATGAATGCAGAACAGCTTTGGGATACAACGATGAACCCTGACATGAGAATTTTAGGACAGGTAAGTATAGAGGATGCTTTAGCTGCAGATGAGCTTTTCCATGCCCTTATGGGAGATGAGGTAGAGCCAAGAAAAGAATTCATAGACGAAAACGCCAAACTGGTTGTTAATCTGGACGTTTAGCTTAGAGACTTAATATGGTCTGTTACCCACTCTTCGGTTTTTAATGCAGACTCTTTAGAATCGTCTACAAAAAAAGGCTTACCTATTTTTAATGTAATTGTTCCTGGTTTTTTGACAAACTTATGTGCTGGCCAACAACTTCCTGAGTTGTGACACAAAGGAAGAACTTTAACCCCGTTTCTCTTTGCCAATTCGAAACTACTTCTGGCATATTTCCCAACACTTCCCGCTTCTACCCTTGTGCCTTCTGGAAACAACAAAACATACATTCCTAGAGAAAGCCTATTAGACCCCTCTGCTAATGTTTGAGTTATAGCTTCCTTAGGTTTGCTTCTATCTATAGCAATTGGTTTAAGCATTTTCATTGCCCATCCCCATAAGGGTATGTATAGCAACTCCCTTTTTAAGAGAGTGCAGAGAGGATGAAACAGGTACTGCATGGAAAATGTTTCCCATTGACCTTGATGATTAGAAACAATCACACAGGGCTCATCGGGCAAGTTCTCTTTTCCAATTATATTTACTTTAATATCGCATGTAATATGTAGAAACCAATTTGCAAATTTTGGCCACAAAGAGAAAAGCTTTAGCCTGTTTTCTAAGTTTAAAAAGGGTCCAATCAAGCAAGCTACAAGACTTGCTAAGACACCAGAGCCTATATACCCGATATAAAAAATAAAAGACCTGGTATAAATCACTTTTTATTAATTATAAATTCACAAGCATCATACAAATTGTCAAAACAATGCTCTGAAGGTGGACAGTTATTGGATTGAAGCACCTTTTCACCATACCCCCCAGTCTGTATCAATATAGGCTCGCAACCATGATTTAAACCAGCGATGATATCTGACTCTTTATCACCAATAAAATACTTACCCTGTAGTTTGATATTAAATTTGTTTTCAATCTCTTCCAATAAACCTGTTTCAGGTTTTCTGCATAAGCACTTTGTTTCAGGTGCATGAGGGCAAAAAGCTATGTAGTCAATTTTCCCTCCCTTTTCTTCAAGTAGCGCTTTCATATAATCATGTATATCTGATAATTGTGCCTCAGAGATAATTTCTTTCTCTATACATGCTTGATTTGTTGCTATAAAAACTTTAAATCCGTTTTTATTAAGATTCGCAATAGCATCTAAGCTTCCAGGGATAGGCTTAAACTCTTCGGGCTTAGTTACATAGGTCATCAAGTCTACATTTATGACGCCATCTCTATCTAAGACAATATAATCGCCCATTTTTACTTAAATTTCGTAATTTTCTTCTAAAAATTGTCTAATTTCCTCTAAACTCACCCTTTCTTGTTGCATACTATCCCTATCTCTGACTGTAAAGGTATCATCATCTAAACTTTGAAAATCGACGGTGATAGATGCAGGTGTACCTATTTCATCGTGTTTTCTATAGTTTTTACCGATGTTACCGGTATTTTCCAATAAAACCTTCCCTGAAATTGTCCTTTGAAGTTTGTTTTTTAGGTTTACAGCCTTTTCAACAATATTAGAGTCATTTCTTTTAAGCGGTATAACTGCTGCTTTTATAGGGGAAAGGTGAGGTTTAAGATGTAAAACTATTCTTGTTTTGCCACCTTCTAAAGCCTCTTCTTCATAAGCTTCGTTTAAAATTGCTAAAAACCCCCTATCAACCCCCGCAGAGGGCTCTATTACAAAAGGCAGAAACCATTCTTTAGTTTCAAGATCTTGAACTGCTAATTTGGCATTTGATTGCGTATTTTCTGCCACCTTGCTGAAAATGCTTAATTGCTTTTGTCCTTTAGTGTGTGAACCTAAGTCAAAATCTGTCCTATTGGCTATACCCTCAAGTTCTTCTAATCCGTGGGGGTATCTATACATGATATCTACAGTAGCTTTAGAGTAATGAGCCAATTCATCTTCAGGGACGTGATATAGCTCTATATTGTCTGAACTTAAGCCTTGTTCTTGCCACCATTTAAGTCTCATTTCCGTCCATTCTTTATGCCATTTCTCATCTTCACCAGGCCTTACAAAGAACTCCAACTCCATTTGTTCAAATTCCCTTACCCTAAATATAAAATTTCTAGGAGTTATTTCATTTCTGAATGCTTTTCCTATTTGCGCTATTCCAAAGGGTAGAGCATGGGGAGTAGAATCCATTACATTTTTAAAATTAGTAAAAATATTTTGAGCAGTTTCCGGCCTTAGGTATGCAAATGAACTTCCATCTTCAACTGGCCCAACGCTTGTTTTAAACATCAAATTAAATGGCCTGGGGTCCGTTAGATTTTCCGATCCACAATTAGGGCATTTTCCTTCTTCAATATGATCGGCTCTCCATCTCGAGTTACAATCCCTGCAATCTTGCAAGGGGTCTGAAAAAGTATCCTCGTGACCAGAATATTTAAGAACCAATGGGTTTGTTAGAATAGAGGAGTCAATACCTTCAATGTCATCTCTCTCATAGATCATTGAGTTCCACCAAGATTTTTTTAAGTTATTCTTGAGCTCAACCCCCAGAGGACCATAATCATAAAGACCCTGCAATCCTCCGTAAATTTCATTTGATTGGAAAATAAAACCTCGTCTTTTACACAAGGAAACCAAATCTTCCATAGTATGTTTTTTCATAATGTTAGTTAGTGCTCACTATTATTTAAATACCTTTATATAGTGAATTTAAATTTGTTCGCTTAAATTTTTTGTATTCCCATGAATACTGTTCTGGGGCTTTCATTATACAGTTTTCAAATTCAATATTCATTTTATCAACCCCTTCTTTAACACCGGAAGAAATGTCTATCTCATCGCTAAAGTAAATGTTAAACCCCTTGCCATTGTCTTTACGTAAACAAAAGACCACATGCA
>CACJMO010000017.1 GCA_902594545.1 uncultured SAR86 cluster bacterium | reverse complement strand
AGATACTTCTAGGTATCTAATTGGCTTGAGGGGTACTACCGACTCGGGCTGGAGTTGGGAAACAGCATTGCTTCAATCAAAAGCTAAATCAGAGGATTTCACTCAAAATAGATTATCCAATAGTTTGCTTGAAGCGGGACTGGCTGATTCGACTTCTAGTGCGATCAACATATTCTCTTCAGATGTAAAAACTGCCTTAGCACCAGCAATAATTGATGTATATAGGAATGATACGAGTGAGCTAAGTACCTTTGATTTTAAAGCCTCTCATCCTGAAATATTTAACCTACCAGCTGGACCGGTGGCAATGCTCTTAGGTTTTGAATATAGGAAAGAAGAATATACTGATGATAGGGATCCAAGACTAGATGGAACAATTAGATTTACATCTACGGTTACAGGCCTTACCTTTCCATTCGTTGGAGATGTTCTGGGATCAAGTCCTACTGCAGATACTACTGGAGAAAGAGAGACAAATTCAATCTTTGCAGAATTTATTCTACCGCTTGCTGATAATATTGAATCTCAAATAGCATTTAGACATGAAGACCCGGATGATACAGATTCCTCCACTGTCGGAAAATTTGCTCTGGGATGGGATGTTTCTGAAAACTTATCTTTAAGAGGATCTTTCTCAACATCTTTTAGGGTACCGAATTTGATTCAGAAGAATCAGTTATATGTAACCAGATATGGAAATGTTGATGATGCAGTTGGTGAATACATAGGAGGTAGCAATAGTTTCGCTCTTGATGATAGGTATTCAATACAAAGCTTTAGGATAGGTAACCCAGATCTTAAACCTGAAGAGTCCGATAACTATTCTGTTGGTTTTGTTTGGACACCAGAAATTGTAGAAGGCTTAACCATCACCTATGATGAGTGGTCAATTGAAAAAGAAAATACGATCGTTCTTCTTGGAAGAAGTAATGTAGTTGTTAATGATTTAATTAATCTCATTAATTACGGTACTGATAATTGTTCAGGTTACAGCAATCCATTTGTTACAAGAGATACAGACTTTTCTTATTCAGCTGAAGAATTAGCAGCCTTTAGTGATGCGGGTATCTGCCCAGTTGGAGAGGTCCTTGTAGCAACAGACCCTTATGCCAATGCTGCTACAAGGACAATTGAAGGAGATGATTTAGGTATCTATTATGATCTTGATACAAATTTAGGTAGCTTTAAATTATCTATCAATCATTCTGAAACCGATAAATTTACACAGGAGCCTACAGCTACTTATGCCAAATTAGCTGCAGCCCAAGAAAGTGGCATTATTCCTTTCAATGTAACACTTTCAGGTTTTGGAGATCTAGCTCTTCAAGATGGAAATTATGTGAAAAAGACAAGCATGAAACTCAACTACAGGTATGGTGATTGGGGTGCTCAAATATCAAGCCTTAAAAAGGGTGAGTTCTATCAAAGCAGTGAAACAAGATCTGATGGAACAAGATACATGATACCTTCAATGAGAACTGTCAATGCTTCCGTCTACTATAATTTTGAGATTGGAGATTATGACGCAAGAGTTAAGCTAGCAATTAAAAATATTGATGATGAAAGGGCTCCACTAGCCGATAGGTTCTATGGGTTCTTTGCCGATGCACATCAAGATTATGGAAGAAATTATTACTTAGACTTTAGGCTTAGAATGTAATTTCTTTTCGATTAGAAAAGGGAGCTATTGCTCCCTTTTTTATTTAAAATAATTATTGTGAATCTATTGTTAGACAATAAAGGATTTTTAATTGGGATAATATTGGCTTTCCTAACTATAAGCTTACCCACACCTGAAGGATTGTCTATTGAAGCTCATAGAACAGCAGCTATTTTTTTATTGATGGGAGCGTGGTGGGCAACAGAAGCTGTTCCCGTGGCGGTTACAGCTTTAGTACCTTTAGCTTTGTTTCCATTATTAGGAATAGTAGATATACAAAGTGCGGCAAATCCCTATGCGAATAAAACAATCTATCTCTTCTTTGGAGGATTTCTAATAGCAACGGCCATACAAAAATGGGATCTACACAAAAGAATAGCTTTATTTGTGCTTGAAAATGCGGGTTCAAATGGGGCGTCCTTAATTTTTGGTTTCATGTTGACCGCTGCGGTTATCAGTATGTGGGTAATGAACACTGCAACTACAATAATGCTTCTTCCAATTGGATTGGCAGTAGTAAGTGTTGTAAAAACAACTGTTAATCATTTATCTGAAAAAAGATGTGGAATCTTTTCAATTGGCTCTTTTGTTAGGAATAGCATACGGGGCTACTATCGGAGGGATGTCAACTTTAATTGGCACTGGTCCAAATGGAATGTTGGCAGCATTTATGGCGGATAACTATGATCTGGATATAAGTTTTGTGGATTGGATGAAAGTTGGAGTGCCTTTAAGTGCCATCATGTTGCCTTGCAGTTGGTTAATACTCACGAGAGTAATATTTAAAGTTAATTTTGAAACATCAACTGAAACAAAAGAACTTTTGACATCAATGAAAAATGATCTTGGTGAGCTGAAAGGTCCAGAATTAAGGGTCCTGGTTGTTTTCTTTCTAACTGCTCTTTCTTGGATGCTAAGAACAGTCCTGGATAACTTTTCCTTCTTAGAAGGATTGTCAGATGCTGGAATTGCTATGATTTCTGCTCTATTCCTTTTCTTACTTCCCAGCGGAGATAAAGAAAAAAAAGGTGCACTGCTTGAATGGAAAGATGCTCAAGAAAATGTACCTTGGGGACTGTTAGTTCTGTTTGGTGGAGGTTTAAGTCTAGCAAATGCTGTTCAAGCAACTGGTTTGGCTGTTTGGATGGGTAGTTTAATACCTCAGGGTATCAATCTTGCTCTTATTATTATCTTAGTAGTAGCCCTAATTATATTTTTAACAGAATTAACTTCGAATATGGCTACAACTGCTACCTTCCTTCCTGTCGTAGCTGCTATTGCCATTCAATCAAATTTTGATCCATTGTTGGTAACTGCTGCAGTAGCCTTAGCTGCAAGTTGTGCTTTTATGCTTCCTGTTGCCACGCCACCAAATGCAATTGTTTTTGGCTCTGGGCTTATAAGAGTGCCGCAAATGGCTCGAGCAGGTTTTCTTATAAATATTCTAGGAATTACCGTTGTATCTTTGGTCGCAGTATTTTCAGTTCCCTACTTCCTGCTTTAGTCCCCTTTGGCCATAGCTCCAGGCCTTCTGGTATCAGCTACCCCATATAGCGTATCTCCCTCGAGGAAAACTGCTTGAACGCTGCCCATGGTCATAGAGTTTTCGGGCTGATGATTTCTAGCTTTGAGGAGGTTTATGGTATCTGGACTGAATCCTGTCTCTAATTGTAGTTTTCCTTCCAATCTTTGATTAATTCTTGGCGCCATGACAGCTTCAGAAAAACTCATCTCATGATCGATGATATTGCTTATAACCTGAGTGAGAATATTAGGAATTCTGCCTCCACCGGGAGAACCTAAAATCATCATAAGACGTCCATCCGGGTCAAAAACTAGTGTGGGTGTTTGTGTGCTAATCATTCTTTTACCAGGTTCAAGTCTATTCGCCTCACTATTTCCATATTCCTTACCTTCTTGACCGTAAAAGTGAGAAAAGTTTCGCATTTGATTGTTCATCAAGAAGCCTCCTTTTTTTACGGTAACACCGGATCCAAATGAAGATCCTAGTGTGTAAGTGTTTGATACAGCATTTCCTTCAGAATCGATTATTGAATAATGAGTTGTATCCGGACTTTCATCATAATTCTTTAAATTACCGGCAAAGATTTCTCCGTCTTTGGTCCTTAATTCACCTATGGTTTGGGCTCTTTCTTTGGCGTATTCCTTACTCAAACTTTTTTCTATAGGCACATCGTAATAATCTGGGTCACCATGAAAAACTGCTCTATCTGCAAAGGCTCTTTGCATTGCTTCGGATAAAAGATGCACAGTTTCTGCAGAATTATGCCCAGCTTCCTTTAGATTAAAATTTTCCAAGATATTTAAAGTCTGGAGAAGTACCAAACCACCGCTAGCAGCTGGGCCCATGGAAACTATCCGATATCCCCTATAATCAATCTCGATTGGTTCCCTGTATTTTGCTTTGTAAGAAGCCATATCATCGAGCGTGATAAGCCCTCCGTTAGATAAAGACTCTTCAGAAATCCATTCCGCTATTTCGCCTTTATAAAATATCTCGGTTCCTTGTTTGCTTATTTTAAAAAGGGTTTTCGCAAGTTTAGGTTGCTTAAAATTAGATTTCACTTTCAAAGGCTCCTGAGATGAACTATAAAATTTATCCTTGGAAGCTTGGTTTGCAAGCATAGATTCTTTTCCCCATTCAAGAACATAATTCAGGTCGTAAGTAACTTCGAAGCCGTCTTTTGCAAGGTCTATGGCAGGTTGCAACAAAGTACTTAACGGCAAACTTCCAAAATCTTCATGAGCTTTTAGAAGACCAGCTACAGAACCTGGGACTGCATTGACAAGGTGACCGAATCTTTTGACACTATCTCCATCGACATACATCTCGCTGGTTGCATTTTTAGGAGCGGCAGAACGATAGTCTATCGAAGAAATTTTATCTGTATCTTTGTCGTAAATTAAGATAAAGCCGCCTCCGCCTAGATTCCCTGCTCTTGGTAAAGTTACCGCAAGAGTAAATCCAACCGCTACTGAGGCATCAACTGCATTTCCCCCTTTCTTTAAAATTTCATATCCTACCTCTGTGGCATGTGTATTCTGTGATACAACCATGAAGTCCTGACCTATAACAGGATGACTTTTACTTTGATAATCCAAGGTTGTTTGAGTTCGGCTAGATAAAGCCGCAACAAATACAAGATACGTAAAAGTTAAGAGAAGTTTTTTCATCGTTAGGGTGCTACGGCACCAGAATTTGGTCTTCTCGGGTCAGCAGCACCGTAGAAGTAATCCCCTTCTTTAACTATTGCTTGCACACTCCCCATAGTCCTTGAAGGATATATCTTATAACCTTTGTCTTCTAACAACTGCACGGTATCTGGACTGAAACCATCCTCTATCATGAGTACCTCAGGAAGCCATTGATGGTGAATTCTTGGACTGTTTACTGCTTGCGCGACATTCATTTCGTGCTCCATGACATTAAGAGAAACCTGTAAGACCGTTGTAATAATCCTGCTTCCTCCTGGACTGCCTAAAACAAGATAGGGCTGATCATTTCTAAAAATAATTGTCGGGGTCATTGAGCTTAAAGGTCTCTTATTTCCTTGTATGGAGTTAGCTTCCGAACCTAAGAGGCCATAACCGTTAGGCACGCCGGGTTTTGAAGAAAAATCATCCATTTCATTATTCATCAACATACCGGTTCCTGGGATTACAATCCCTGAGCCATAAGAAAAGTTAAGCGTGTAAGTATTGGACACTACATTTCCAAATTTATCCATTACCGAGTAATGAGTTGTATCGGGGCTTTCATAAGGATACGGATCACCGGGAAGAATGTCTTTTGAAGGGCTAACCTTTTGAAGGGAAATACTTTTATTCAATTCTTTAGCATATTTCTTATCCATCAGACTAAAAGGTACATCGTAAAAATCCATATCTCCAAGATGTTTGCTTCGATCCGCGTAAGCTCGCTTCATTACTTCTGCCATAAGATGAATAGTATCTGAACTGCCAAAGCCCAATTCCTTGATCGGAAATTCTTCGAGCATATTCAGCATTTGAATTAAATGAATACCACCCGAGCTGGCCGGAGGCATTGATACAATTTTGAAATCTCTGAAAGTGCCTTCTACAGGCTCTCTTTCTACGGGCTTGTATTGTTTAAGGTCTTCCATCGAGATAAGGCCACCATTTCTTTCCATTTCCTTTACTATTTTTTTTGCAATTTCACCCTCGTAAAATGCTTTAGGACCAAAATCTCTCAGTTGTTTCAGCGACCATGCCAGATCGCGTTGGGCCAACATTTCTCCGGCTGCATAATTTTCATTATTCTCTTTATAAAATGATTGAGCCCCAGCTTCATTTGACGTTAATCTTCTTTTGTAATTTTCAGAAGCAAGTATATTGGCTAGATCATGTGGAACAGCAAATCCCTCTTCAGCTAACTTTACAGCGGGCGCAATGACCTCTTTCCAGCTCATGGTACCGTAGTTGATTAAAGCATGGTGCAAACCAGCAACAGTTCCTGGTACTCCGGCAGATAAAAGGGAAAATTGAGCTTTGCGTTTATCGTAATTACCGTTTTCATCTAAAAACAGATCGCGATGAGCTGCGCTAGGTGCTTTTTCTCTGTAATCAATGGCGATAGTTTTATTTAAGTCTTTCATATAGACCACCATAAAACCTCCACCTCCGATATTACCTGCTCTAGGCAGTACAACAGCCAAAGCCAGACCTGTTGCAACAGCAGCGTCTACAGCATTCCCTCCATTGCGAAGAATAGTTGCACCTACCTCGCTCGCTATTTGTCTTTGCGAAACAACCATTCCTGTTTTGCTGATGACAGGATGATGTATAGACTTGTACTCAATTATCGGCAGTTCGTTGGAGTAACTGAATTGTGAAATTAGAGTTACTAGAATTATTGATAAGTATCTCTTCATATTTTTAGGTTAGTCATCGATGGCTTGGTAAACAAGAGCCGAATAAGTTTCCCTTAAACGCTCCGAACTCCCTAGGACCTGTGTCATTAATACAGCAACGAGCTCTTCTTCAGGATCAATCCAAAAAATAGTAGAGGCTGCTCCGCCCCAAAAAAACATTCCTTTAGACCCAAACTGACCTGCTTTAGCGGGATCTGTCAAAACACCGACTGTAAGTCCTATTCCGGCACCACGCCTATATCCTCCAGCAGTCTCTAAATAAGCATCCGAAGAAAAAGAGTCAGGTAAGTGATTTCCAGACATCAATTCAACAGACTTTCTGCTAATAATTCTTTGCTCTCCAAGCTTTCCGCCATTAAGAAGCATTTGGGCAAATTTTAAATAATCCTCTGTAGATGAAACCAAGCCTGAGCCACCATCGAATACCGTAGCTTCTTTATAGTAAGGGCTCATCTGTTTGGTATCGACTCGCAGCATAGTTAAATCTTTAGGTAGACTTTCATCCAACTCAGGAAAAAACCTTCTCAAATCTTTTATTTCTGCATATAAGCTTGTAAACCTATCTTTCTTAGATTCGGGAACTGTAAAAAAGGTATCTTTCATATTTAGAGGCTTAAAAATCTTTTGATCAAGGAATTGGTCAAAACGTATTCCTGAAGCTCTCTCGATAACACAGCCAAGAACATCCATACCAACAGAATAGGTATAATTTTCGGTGGGTTGGTGCATTAAAGGTGCCTTAGTAGCTAATGTTTCAGCAAAATCACATATATCATCGTAAGGTTTTTCAGCAGTAATCATACCGCTTGCAAGACTCTCTTTAGTGATATTACTGATAGAGAAATAAGGGCTTAGGTTATTTTCTCTGTATATTTTGGCTAGCTGTTTGTTTGCAGTGAAGTCATAGGCTAGACCCGAAGTATGTGTAGCCAAGTCTCTTATGGTCATTTCTTTCTTCTGATCAACCAATTCAGAACTTCCATCATCATTTATCACCAAAACTTTTGTTTTTCCAAACTCAGGGATGTATAAAGAAACAGGGTCATTCAATCTCACTTTACCCTCTTCTAACAAAACCATTAGGGCAACTCCAGTGATTGGCTTGCTCATCGAATAAATTCTAAATAAAGAATCTCTTTTTAAGCTTTCTCCAGTTTCAACATCAGCGAAACCTAAAGTTTCGTAGTGAACAACTTTACCTTTTCTAGCGACAGCAGAAACAAAACCAGGAAATTTACCATTCTTCAGGTATAAATCATTCAAGGTTGGAGCAATTTTTTGCAATCTCTCATGAGACATTCCCGATGCTGAAGCTTCATAAGAATTAGAAGACAAAGAGAAACTCAAAAAAGTTAAATAAAATAAAATCCCTTTAAATATTAATCTAATCATAAATTCCCCAAATGTTTTTATAGGTGGATAATAATACTCAATTATTAGAATATTTTGATACAAAACTTTAAATAAAAAATGGAACTAAATCTAAAAGATAAAAATGCACTTGTTTGTGCCTCCAGCCAAGGATTAGGTAAAGCTGCAGCTATGGACTTGGCTTCTGAAGAGGTTAATCTAGCAATTTGTTCGAGGGATAAAGAAAAAATTGAAGCTTGTAAAAAAGGAAATACAAGATGTGGTCGGAAATAAAGCTAAGATAATTGCCCTGCAAGCGAACTTGGACAACCCTGAAGAAATCAAAACACTTTATGCTGAAGCAGCAGAATATTTAGGTTCAGTAGATATATTAGTAAATAACACAGGAGGTCCGCCTCCGAGTATTTTCGAGAATCTAGAAGATGAGGACTGGCAAAAGGCCTTTAATTCAACAATGATGTCTTGCATTAGACTGTCTAAACTTGCACTACCCTCAATGAAAGAGAAAAAATGGGGTCGTATAATTAATATCTCATCCGTTTCAGTAAAATCTCCTGTAGCTGGATTATTTCTTTCAAATAGCTTGAGAATGGGTGTCTTGGGTTGGGCCAAAGCTTTATCTGATGAAGTCGCTCCCTTTGGCATAACCGTGAATACCGTGTGTCCGGGATATACACGTACTGAGAGAGTTGAGTCTATTCTAGAATCTCAATCTAAATCCAGCGGTCTTAACAAAGAAGAGATAGAGAAAAATATAGCATCCAATATACCCATGAAAAGAGTGGGTGAAGCCGGAGATCTTGCAGGCTTAATAACTTTCCTAGCCTCGCAAAAGGCCGATTACATGACTGGATTGGCGGTTCAAGTAGACGGGGGCTCGGCTAGAACTTTTACTTAATTTCTAAAGTATCTTTTTAACTTCCTTACTTGCTTGGGTGGTTTTCTCATTAAAAAGTAAGTTATTGAAGAGATTAAACCTGCAATGATTAGGGGAGTAGCAAAGTATCCTATATAGAAGTAAACCGAGGCTTCATCAGGCAAATCTCCTCCATAGCTTTGCATCAAAAAAAGAGCAAATGCTAGAAGACCAAATAGAGCCAGAATTTTTTTTCTATAAGCTTGATGACGCGAGGCCTCAGCTATTAATTCTTTGAGAGTGAACTGTTGATCCAACTCATCTGAGCTAACGTTAAGCTTCCCGTTTGTATAAGACCATTTCATCTAAACTCTCCAATTTTCATTATAAATGAAAAACATAAAACAGAGTAAGTGGCGGAATTATACATCCCCCATGTAAGTAAAGATTCAATATAATTTCATTGATAGAGTAACTGTGTTAAAAATAAACCAATGAAGCGTTTCAACCAAAAGCACTTAGATGAATGGAATAAAGAAGGTGGCGTTTTAATTACAAATTTCTTTTCGGAAAAAGAAATAAAACCTTGCCGCCAAGACATGGATTTACTCTATGGGGATCGTCGAGATGCAACAGCTTCACCCAAGAACAATAAACAAAAAGGTGAAATTGGTTCTGTCTCGCCCGATCAGTTTCGTAACTTTGATGATATGCCATTTGCATGTTCACCTGCGTTAAATCTCCTAGCACTACATCCCTCTTTAATAGAACTGGCGAAAGCTGCTTTGGGTACAGATTCTGTGCACCTTTACCAAAGTCACTCTTGGGCTAAGTTCACTGGCGAGGCTGACTTTGATCAAGACTTCCATTGCGATTTCAAGAATCATACGTTGACCGTTCCCAGTCAAGAAATCTCACAACGAACGATTAACTGCATGATTTATCTTACCGACGTTACTGATGAATTGGGTGCAATTCATTACGTACCTTTATCCGAAAGCGAAAAAATCTGTGGTGATGCTCGGGATCCATTTGGATCTCCTGAGGTTCAAGCACCTCTTAAAGAAAAAGAAGTATCTTGTGCAGCAGCTTCAGGCTCAATCTTTGCTTACGGTATTGATGTTTATCATCGTGGCACTAATCTTACACTCCCTTCAGGAGTTCGATACACGTTAACCGCCAGTTTTAAAGCTGCAGGCAACGACATGATTGGCTGGAGTGCGTGGCCCTATAGTTTTTTAAAACCTTGGCATTTATTTTTTGAACATTGCACTCCAGACCAACTATCTTGTTTGGGTGTACCTATGCCAGGTGACCCTTTTTGGACCGAACAAACCATAAGAAGAAATAAAAATAGATGGCCTATGTGGGATGAATCTCCCTACTTAGAGTCTCTCGATACTGATTAAGGATTGTGATGGCGGACCGGACGAGACTCGAACTCGCGACCTCCGCCGTGACAGGGCGGCGTTCTAACCAAACTGAACTACCGGTCCATAGAACGAGAGCATTCTAACAGGACAATTGCATTTTGCAGAGATTACTTTGAATTTTTTTAAGGTCTTATAGATACTTTTGTAAAAGCCTCTTCATTAACAAGATTTCCGGCTAATGAAACTTCATAGGAGTTTTTGTCATCTCCAAAATCAACTGAGATAAAGTCATTATTATTTTTTACGTGAAGAGCCGCATTACCTTCTGATGCATAACAAGAATTAAAGGTACCTTCCTCAAGAAATTTTTTAACTGAAGGTCTTCTCTGAGGTTCCTCATCGTAATGAGGACAATAATTACCTTCTAGGAATCCCAAACAATCGATTACTTTTAAATCTTCAGCCCATGAATCAACTACAGCTCTTTCAAACCAACAATTTGCTCCAGCACTGACTCCGCTCATTACTGTTCCATTGTCATAAGCTGTTTTTAAAAGCTTATCTAAGCCCCAATCTCGCCAAACAGCCAACATGCTTTTAGTGTTGCCACCACCAACAAAAATTGCATCTTGTTCAAGAATTAATTTCTCTAAGTCTGGGGTTCTATGAAAGAAATCTAAATGCACAGGATTGCAACTTAATTTTGAAAAAAGTTGAATAATAGTTCACCTTATAGGCATCATTGTCGCCTGTTGCAGTTGGTATAAAACAAATATTAGGTTCTTTCTTTCCTGTTTGATCCAAGATGTATTGTTCAATATACCCATCTCCCGGATTACGTCCAAAACCCCCTCCTCCTATAGCAATGACGTGCTTATCCATGTGCAATCATCAATGCCGAGACAAATAATACCCCTGTGAAGAGGACCCCTATGCTGGAAGTAACCAAGCAAAATAGAATTAGCTTAAAAAGCTTCCCCGCTGTATTCAAAGTTATGCCTTTGTCTTTGACATAAACAGATAAAAGGTAGATCCAATTTGTTAAAAAAGTTATGCCTCCTAAGCAAAAAATTAAGGTGATTGTATTAGAGCCCATTTATATTTCTGATCTTGTTTCTTGTCTCAATGCAATGAGGCGCCACAGAGCAAGCCCTACTACTATAGCTTCTGCAACCATAGCTACTATTATCGAAGTAATTAGCTCATCTGTAAGTAGGTAGTTGAATATTCTTCCTGAGAGTATGCAGCCAAACATAAATGCGTAGATGATATAGGTTTGCCTTACGATGGATTGAATGAATATCGCGAACAATGCCATAAAACCAAGAGCTGATATCAAAGTGTAATAAGCTCTTATTTCAGATAGGGCAAATTCACTGTTAAGAATATACCCAGTTAATTCAGCAATAGAATAAGGATCATATAGACCATAAAGACCAAATCCCAGATGCTCAATGGCCAATATAGTTAATACAATTTTTTCAACTTTATTCACTTATAGTCTCCTTTGCATTTTTTGCTGCAGAACTGTACTTCCTTCCAACTACGCTCCCATTTCTTTCTCCAAGTAAATGGTCGATTGCAGTTCAAGCAAATCTTTTCAGGAAGAGTGGCTTTATTATGCGCCATTTTTTATGGCCTCGGTAACTTTTTCAAAACTGAACCCTCTCATAATCACTTCTTCTGGGCTTAGTCCTTCTTTAATGAGTTCAAGTATTCTCTCCTGAACAGGTAAATCTACTCTTTCGTCTATACCTTCCATCGATTGCTTGCCATCTTGATAGGAAGCAATGCCTTGATAATTATTATGTTTAATGAGCCTAAGAAGATGATTCCAAGAAGTAACGACCTCTTCTTTAGTTTTAGATTGTCTCCACACCCTCCCCCAAAAAAGGATTTCTGCAGCTGTAATTGCTTCAGGGTCTTGAGACTCATCTCGCATCAGCTCTGAGATGGCCTTAAATGAATTAGGTAGACCTTTTGAAGTTAATGTTGCTAGTGCTTGAGCCTCCCAAGCGTTTAATAGCTTTCTTGGATTTTTAAAATTCTCTTCACTCATGACTACTTAGCTACTTCCTTCCATACGAAGAAGCGAGTTGCTATGACAAAAGAAATGAGGACCCAAATTAATACGCCTATGGTTGAGGTGCTAAATGCCATAAAGCTTACCCCATCATTTGCTATCTCTCTAAGAGAAGAAACTACTGAGCTTAGAGGAAGTGAATATACTATCGGCTGGACTACTTCTGGCATTGAGCTGATTGGGAAAAAGACACCGGAAAGGATAACTTGAGGAAATGTAACTAGACCTACTATGGGCCGAATTCCTTCTTGTGTCTTAGCCAGGCTACCAAGCGCAAATCCAATGCAGAGAAAAATAAAGGTGCCAAGGATAACTGTTAAATAAAATGAGAGATAACTTCCAATTATTGTTATATCCAACAAAAACAATGCTATAGACAAGACAACGGACAATTGAACTAGAACAATGAGCATTCTTGCTAAGACAATAGAAGTAATAAAATCCTTGGGCTTGATAGGTGTGACAAAAAGTCTCTTTAATATACCTCTTCTTCTATACTCAACTATGTTGAAGCCAGAACCTGCAATACTTAAATTCATAATCATGAAAGCCAATAATCCAGGCAATAAGAAATCTATATACCTTTGGGGTCGGGCTTTTACATCCTCGAGTTGTAATTCAAATAGAGGTTCTATGTTTCTAATTTTTCTCTCTACGGATAAAAGTGAAGTTTCGATAGCTCGTTGGACAACGCTTACTTGTCTCGTCTGGGAAGCGTCAACATAAAACTTTAAAGCCCCCAAATTATCTATATCTTTAAAATTATTTGGTATCAAAATAAGTCCTTTTATATCGCCTTGTATCAATGAAGATTGCAAAGACTCAAAATCTCCCTCGATCAAATTGAAAATCTCTTCCTGTTCCAGATTCTTAATGAACTCTTTAGAAAATGGAGATTGTGACTCGTCCGTGACACCTATAATAAAAGGATCATTACTGGTCCCAGAAAAGGAAAAGGCTCCTATAAAAATTAGAGGAAAAAAAAGGCTAAAGAGAATAGCCTGCCTATTCCTTAAGAATATTTTTAAAAAAATTCCCGCTAGATGAATCTGTAAAGAGGTGAACATCAGTCAAAAATCTCCCTGCCAGTTAGATATAAGAAGACATTCTCCAAGTTACCCTTTTCATCATTACTGGAATCATATTTTTCTATCAATTCTTGTGGCTTTCCTTCAGCAATAATCTTGCCTTTATTCATAATTGCGACGTTATGGCATAGTGTCTCTGCCTCTTCCATGTTGTGTGTTGTTAACATGATGGTCATGCCTGAATGATTTAATTGTTTAATTAGATCCCATAAATTGTGCTTAGCTTGCGGATCAAGCCCTGTGGTAGGTTCATCCAAAAATAAAACTTTAGGTTCATTAACTAATGCACAAGCTATAGAGAATCTCTGTTTTTGACCTCCTGAAAGCTCTTCAGGCTTGGCACGAATCTTTTCAACCAAATCTACCTTTTCCAATAAGGCTGCTGCATTAATATTATTGCCATAGAGCTTACCGAACAATTTCAGCAACTCCTCCAATGATAAAGAATCAAAATACTCATTGGATTGAAGCTGAACTCCTATTATTTGTTTTACTGCGTAAGGATCCAATGACACATCTACCCCATCTACTTTTGCGCAGCCTCCATCAATGTCCGTCAAACCTTCTATCATTTCCAAGGTAGTGGTTTTTCCAGCTCCATTGGGTCCGAGAATTCCATATATTTGTATTTCATCTAGGAAAAAAGAAACTCCATCGACGGCTTTGAATTTCTCTTTGGTTTCAGGACTTATGTAGGACTTTTGTAAGCCCTCTACTTTCAGGATATCCACCTTAGGCCTTTTCTAAAGGCAGAGATTGCAATCCTAAAGCTTCTCTGTAAGTATTGTGATAGTGGTGCAGCGCGGGTTCATTTTTTCCAAAGGTCAAATAATCCAGATTGCCTGACAATAACCCTTTATGGGAAGAAGCTGCAGCAACGTAATCTTCATCTCTTATAACGGAGGCAAATCCACTATATTGTTCTTCTAGATACTGTTTGGCATTAACACCAGATTTCTCAAGCTCTTCTATTTGTTCAAGGACATGAGGGTAAAAATAAAAAGAAATCTTAGAAAAGCTTTTATGGGGTGATTCCTCAGCAGGATATTCTTTAACAAGGAAGGCCCCTTCAGGAGTAGGCATAAAAATTATATTTGGAAAAAGGTAGTAAACTGGCAAAGAGCCTGCACAAATATCCCACTCAGATTCAGGAAGCTTCCTCATTTCATCTATGGATCTCCTGCAAAGAATAAGCCTTCCATTTCTTTTAAAACTGTCAAACATCTGACAATTCCCATGAAAGGATTCAAAAAGAGAATCTTTGTGCAATACAGAAAAATGGTAAGTTTCACCAAAAGTGTCTATAGCTAATTTCCAATTCATATCCGTAGAATAAGTTTCCTCATTAGCAAAAATTAAACTCTCAAAATCCCAGGAATCAAATTCCTCCATGAGTCTCTCACCCAAGAGTTCTGATAGATCTATGTCGCCTTCAGAAGAAGGATGGACCCACAAGAAACCATATTTTTCCTTAGCAGGTAGTTGCTTCAATCCGTAACAGTCTTTATCGATCTCACCAAATTGATCTTTTTTTGGGTAACCTACTAATTCGCCATTATTATTAAATGTCCATCCGTGAAAAGGACAAGAGAACTTAGACTTCTCACCTCTCGATCCAGATTCAACTGTTACTCCGCGATGTGAACAGACATTCGCATAAGCCTTGAACATACCTTCTTCATCTCTCACAGCAAGTATGGGTATTCCAAAATCTTCAGTTGTTACATAAGTACCAGGTTTAGGTAGGTCACCTGAAAGGCCTAAGATTTGTGGATGATTTAGAAAAAAATCACTCCACTCCATTTCAAACCTCTCTTCAGAAATGTAAGTATCAGCAGGTGTCTTGAGTATACCTCCTGCATTAATGTTAGTTTTATTGTCTAGATGGCTAATGAGACCATTTAAGAGTCTTAGCTGTTCTTCTCTTACCATGCTAATAATTCTACTATTAATTTCAGTAAAAAACTTTATAATGCGTCGCCTCAAGTGACAGGCTGTCGCTTTTTGATGACAAGTACGTCAAGTCATTTCTGCTTTGCTAAGTTTTACGCGATGGAGGGGCACTTCCATTACCGGTTACATTCTTAGACGCTCAGGTTAAATTAACCTCACATAGGAGATAAAAAATGAAATATCTATTCATTTTATTTTTTGCTTTAACCTCAAATCTATCTTTTGCCAGTTATCATGGTGGAGATACAACTAACCCTGCTTACGATGAAGGTGGCGGTGGTTATAGCAGTGGTGGTTCCGCTGCTGCGGCTATCATAGGCTTAGGAGTTTTAGGGTATTACTTACTAAACAATAATTCAGATGAGGATGAGCAAGAATTTTCGAATAAGCGAACTTTAAATAACTTTGAAATAAATTTCGTCAAAGATAATTCAAGTTTTGATATATCAAATGAAAGTTTTGGTTACCAAAATGATTTTCAAGTAAATTTTAAATACTACTTAAATTAGTAAAAGGCCCTTCGGGGCCTTTTCTTTGTTTAAATGTCAGAAATGAAACTATTTGTAATACTCGGTAATCAATTATTCAACCCTAAGTATCTATTGGAGTTAGGTTGTACAGATGTTTATATGGCTGAAGATTTTGGGCTTTGCACTTCACCAAAACATCACAAGTTAAAACTCTATTTATTCTTAACTGCGATGAGGGAATATAAAGATGAACTCAATCAGCATGGCATAAAAGTTCATTATCAAAAACTAGTTAAAGACAATAAGACCTACATACAAAATCTCGATGAATACCTCAAAGATAAATGTGATGAAATCAATTTCTTTGATATTGAGGACAAACCTTTTGAATCAAATTTTTTATTACTTAAAGACAAATATAAATTATTGCAACACAGAAGCCCTATGTTTTTGTTAACCCGAGAAGAATTTAGAGATTATCAAGGAGATAAACAGAACTTTAGGATGGCTTCTTTTTACAAATTTGGTAGGCAAAAGTTTAATATTCTTCTCGATGAAGCCAAAGATCCCATAGGTGGAAAATGGTCTTTTGATGAAGACAATAGAAAGAAAATTCCTAAAGGACATCCATTACCAAACTTGCCCGTCTATGAAACTTCATCTCATCATGTTGAAGTGGTGAAATTAATAAAATTATATTTTGATCATCATCCTGGTCAGATTGAAAATATATGGTTTCCAGTCACCAGAAAACAAGCCAAGAAAAGCTTAAAAATCTTTCTCGATGAACGAATCAAAGAATTTGGAATTTATGAAGATGCAATGGTTCCACAAAAGAATTTCTTATTTCATAGCACTCTAAGCCCTTCTCTGAATATGGGTTTAATAACACCAAAAGAGGTATTAGATTCAGCCATTAAATACTATAAAAATAAGAATGCTCCCCTGAACTCAATAGAAGGATTTGTCAGACAAATTCTGGGTTGGAGAGAGTTTATCAGAGGGATTTACCAGGAAAAAGGAACCTATCAGATAGAGCAAAATTTTTGGGGACACAAAAGGAGGCTATCTGAGGATTGGTACAACGCAACAACCGGTATAGATCCTCTGGATGATTGCATCAAACAGACTGTTGAAGATGGCTATCATCATCACATACCCAGACTAATGATCATTAGCAATATAATGAACATGTGTGAAGTACATCCAGATGACATTTATAGGTGGTTCATGGAAATGTTTATTGATTCTTCAGATTGGGTAATGACTCCTAATGTATATGGTATGGCAACATATGCTGATGGTGGACTAATGTCCACGAAACCATACACATGCGGTTCGAATTACATTTTGAAAATGTCCAATTACTCAAAAGGTGGTTGGTGTGACATAGTCGACGGTCTGTATTGGCGATTTACTGATAAACACCGATCCTTTTACGAAAAAAATGCTCGCATGGGCTTTATGACGAGGACCTTAGACAAAATGGATATGGAGAGAAAAAAACTGATTTTCAGTAAAGCGGAAGATTTTATTAAAGAAACAACTTATTTAGAAAAGGAAAAGAAATGAAAAAAATATTATTCACACTTACTTTGTGCTGTAGCTTTCTGATTCAATCGGATGATTCCAGGACTATAGATAAACTGACAGTAAATGAACTCACTCAGATAGTAAGGGCAATTCTTCAAGAAAGTCTTGAAAAATGTGAGGTAAGCGGTTCGATGGAAGGAAGGGCCAAAGTCAATCTAGCTGTAGTAGGTTCAGTTGAAGCAAAAATGTATTGCAACTTCGAAGAAATTTCTGAAGAAATAAGTAAAGATTTATCGCAACCTGGTCAATAACAGCCAAATATATCTCAATGACAGGAAGCTTGTCAGGGCACCTATAACATAGGTAAAAGCAGCAGCCCTTAAAATATTCTGACATTGAGAATGATATTCTTCGGGTATCTTTTCTTTCAGTATCGGCATCGCCCGTTTAAAACTTGCGTCTAATTCAACATCAAGGGTTATTAAATGAATAAAAACTCCTACCAAAATAGAGGCTAGTACCAAAAACAAACAGACTTTAATGAAACCAAAATTACCCGTAGCTAAAATAATAGGCAAGCCGCTGTAAAGGACCACTCCTCCAAACTTTGTTAACCATTGTGTTTTTTGAACTATTTCTGTTCTTTTTACTAAAGGCCCATATTCTTCTTTGTGTTGAATGGCATGGCCTATCTCATGGCAAACAATTGAAAGTGCCGTGAGACTTTTCTTTTGAAGCCTGCCCTCTTTAACTCTCACTGCTTTATCATTTAAATCGTAATGATCAACTTGATTAGTTTCCTCTAAAACAACATCTGTTAGATCGTTTTCTTTTAGAAGTAATTTACCAAACTCCTCAGCATTAAATGGCATGCCAGATAATTCTATATCGGACCTATTCATAGAATAAGAGAGCCAAAACTTTGGCAATAGAAAGAAAATTAAAAAAAAGACTAAGAAAAGAACCATTGATATATTTTAATTAAAAATTGCTAGTTACAAACCTCAAAGCTATTTTTCTTTGTGATCATAGGTGTTATAGTTATGTATAACACCTGATTATAAATTAAATAAATCTGATAAAAATATGAGCACCGAACAAGAAGGTAATCTTAACTATATTGATAATATATCCAATTCTGAATTGAGAGCTAAATGGGGTTTGCCTGATGATATTGATCCCTACAAAGTAGAATTGGAAGAACTTAATCCCGCAAATAATGATTGGTTTGGTAAAAACCTAGATCTTGATGTTTTTAAAAGACTAAGGGATGAAAGCCCAATTCATTACACAGAAGACAGTCAAGCTGGATCCTATTGGTCCGTAACAAAATATGATGATGTAAAGGCGATTGATATGGATCATAAGCGTTTTTCCTCTGACATAATGAATGGAGGAATTAGACTTGGAGGTCAGCCACTTGCAGAACCGCCAGATGCTATTTTTCATCTACCTATGTTTATTATGCAAGATCAACCCAAACACACAGGTCAGCGAAAAGTTGTAGCTCCTATGTTTACAGCATCACATTTAGGTAATTTCGAGGAACTTATTAGAGGAAGAACTCAAAAAGTACTTGATGAATTACCGGATGGTGAGAGCTTTAATTGGGTCGACAAAGTATCCATAGAGCTTACTAGTAGAATGCTCGCAACTTTATTTGATGTGCCGCAAGAAGATAGATTAAAACTCATCCATTGGTCGGATACAGTAGAAAGAATAACTGACCCAGACTACTTCGAAACACCAGAAGAAGGTTTCCAGGAACTTTGGAAATGTTTTGAGTATTTCAACTCTATATGGGAAGAAAGAAAAGCAAGTGGCGGAAATGGAAATGATCTCATTTCAATGCTGGCAAGAGGCGAAACAACAAAAGACATGACTCCAAACGAATTTCTTGGAAATGTGATACTTCTAATTGTTGCCGGAAATGATACAACTCGTAACTCTATGAGTGGAGGTATCAAAGCTTTTAATCAATACCCTGATCAGCTAAAAAAAGTACAGACTAATAGGGAGCTAATTGGCAATATGGTTTCTGAAATCATACGATGGCAAAGCCCAGTAGGCCACATGTGCAGAACAGCAATGGAAGACGTGGAAGTCAATGGTAAAACCATAAAGAAATGGGATAAGGTAGCCATTTGGTATACGTCAGGAAATAGAGATTCTGATAAATTTGATGATCCTCATAAATTAGATATAGAAAGAGAAGATGCCAGACAACACTTATCTTTTGGTTTTGGTATTCATAGGTGTTTGGGCAATAGGCTTGCTGACCTTCAGCTAAAAATTCTTTGGGAAGAGATTCTAGAGAGATTTGAGAATATCGAAATTACTGGAGATACAAAATATCTTAATTCAAGTTTCATCAGAGGCATAACTGAGCTTCCTGTTATTGCTCATAGAAAATAATTTCTAGTTGAGAATCATTCTCAATAAGTTAAAATCTTATTCATGATGAAAATACAACTGATATTACTTGTTGCCCTCTTTGGACAAATCGTTACGACTGACGAAGTGAATGTTTACACTTCAAGGCATTACGATTCTGATAATGCATTGTATGAAGAGTTCACCGAGGATACTGGAATTAAGGTCAATATTATTTCTGGTAAAGGTAGTGCTCTTTTACAGAGGTTGAAAGCTGAAGGGTCGAATTCTCCAGCGGATATTTTTTTTACAGTAGATGCAGGAAATCTTTGGAAAATCCAAAAAGAAAATCTGCTACAAAGCATCAAATCAGAAAAGGTACTTAATGTGGTTCCAGCAAACCTTCGAGGTCCAAACAATGAATGGACTGCTGTTGCAAAGAGAGCCAGGGTAGTTTTCTATAACCCACAAACGGTTAAAGAAACAGAAATTATGGATCTTAATTATGAAGATCTAGCCAATTCAGAATGGAAAAATAGAATAGTGATAAGAAGCTCTACAAATATGTACAATCAATCTCTTGTTGCATCTCTTATCGCTAATAATGGAGAAATGAAGACAGAGCGCTGGGCAAAAGGACTTGTGAAAAATTTTGCTCGTAAACCGCAAGGTAATGATAGATCGCAAATCATTGCAGTGGCTAATGGTGAGGCCGATTTAGCAATTGCTAATAGTTATTATATCGGCATCATGCTTTCCGGATCAGCAGGTATAGAGCAGCTCGAAGCAGCTAAAAAAGTCAAAATGTATTTCCCTAATCAAAGAAATAGGGGCGTGCATGTGAATATCAGTGGAGCAGGTATACTTAAGAATTCACCAAATGTAGAAAATGCGAATCTATTTCTTGAATTTCTCCTCTCAAAGAGAGTTCAAAAATATATGGTAGATAAGTCGTACGAATACCCCATAGTCGAAGGCGTATTGCCAAGTAAAGAGATAGCAGGCTTTGGCCTAAATTTCATAGAAGACCAAACATCTGTTAAGCAATTTGGTGAACTTAATCCAAGTGCTGTTAGATTGATGGATAGATCTGGTTGGAAATAGCTAACAGGTAGTTTAAGCTAAATTTTTAGCTTAAAATTAAATTGAATAAGATATCCTTTTGGAACTACCTTCCTCTTGCAGTTCTTGTTGTTTTTACTGCCCCTATTCTTATAGTGATCTCAAGTATCACGGGAAATTATTCTGAAAACTGGCAGCACCTAATAGATTATGTGCTCATTGATTATGTAAGATCATCATTCTTTTTAGTCCTCGGAGTGACCATCATAGTTTTATGTCTGGGAACACTAACAGCATGGATGGTAACGAGTTTCGATTTTCCTGGAAGAAAAACTTTCGAGTGGGCATTAATACTACCGTTAGCTATACCACCTTACATTTTAGCTTATACCTTCACTGGGTTATTTGATCCATTTGGTGACGCCAACAATTTAGCAAGATTTCTTTTTAGAATGGATAGTAGTTATATTTTTTTCCCAAACGTGAGAAATATTTATGGTGCAATAATTGTTTTTGGCTTTACTCTTTATCCCTATGTCTATTTAGTGACAAGAGCTGCACTGATAAATCAATCAAGGTCTATGCAAGAGTCGGCTAGAATGCTCGGCCTTAATCAATTTCAAGTCTTTCAAAAAATATCCATCCCACTGGCGAGACCAGCTGTTATAGGTGGTTTGATGCTTGTAATCATGGAAACCTTATCTGACTTCGGAGCAGTAGATCACTTTGCAATTCAGACATTCACGACGGGCATTTTTCGTACTTGGTATGGTTTATATGATTTACAAACTGCGATGCAACTTGCCTCCCTACTTCTTTTGATTATAGGGCTATTTTATATTCTTGAAAGAAATAGCAGAGGGCAACAGATTTATACTTCTAGCAACTCAACCTTCTCCCCCATTAATCTTGAAAAACTCCAGGGATGGAAATCCTTACTTGTCTTTTTGTGCTGTATAACTCCTATTTTTATAGGATTTATGCTTCCAATATTGAAACTGAGTCTGTGGGCTTATGAAGTTAATATGGATTTTTTTGACAGTCAGTTTATCGAAATATTCTTGAATACACTTGGTCTTGCTTTATCCACAGGACTAATTTGTGCATTTTTAGCCTTACTTGTAAATTTCTCATTACGATATAAGCCTTTAATTTTTGTCAAACGCCTAAGTTCTCTGCTCTCGTTAGGTTATGCAGTTCCCGGATTAATTTTAGCAGTTGGCATAGTACAACTATTTGTCTACTTTGATTCTCTGGCATTTTCAGGTATTGATATAATATTAACTGGTTCTCTTTTTGGCCTAATCCTGGCTTACGTTATTAAGACCTACGCGCTAGCTAACTCTTCTATTGAATCTGGATACGAAAGAGTGAGTGTATCTCTTGATGACTCCTCTAGGATTCTTGGAACTGTAGGGTGGAGTTTGTTGAGCAGAGTTCATATG
>CACJMO010000016.1 GCA_902594545.1 uncultured SAR86 cluster bacterium | reverse complement strand
AATCAAGAGATGGACCCGACGAGATCAAGAAAATTGTTACTAAATCGAAAAGAATTAAACGAAATCATTAAATCTACCTCCCAGAAAGGCAATACTTGTATACCAACTAAACTTTATTGGAAGAATGGTCTCATTAAATGCGAAATTGCTCTTGCAATTGGTAAGAAATTTCAAGATAAGAGAAATACAATCAAATCTAGGGACTGGGAACGTCAAAAAGCAAAAGAATTGAGGGAAAGGAATAAAAATTAGTTAAGTTTCAGAAGGAAAGGTATAATTCTCCAGCTTTTTTGGGGGCGAACTGGCTTCGACAGTAGATATAAAACCTCAAGTGCATGTCGAGAAGGTAATAATTCTCGTAAAAAAATTATTGCAAACTTGTTAGTTGGCGAAAACGCAGACTACGCTCTAGCCGCTTAATTGGCTAGCTGTCTTTGGTAACGTGCTCGTGCGCCTCCACAGACAGACGATTACACGAGATGCTGAAATTGCTCTTCTCATTAGTAGTTTCTTAAGAATAAATTGAGATCGTCTTTTAATCCCTGTTTATCGGGTGTCAAAAGATTAAATTAATAGATAAAACTAAACATGTAGATCTTGTGGCAGAGTACTAGTGGACGCGGGTTCAATTCCCGCCGCCTCCACCAAAGGTGCTATCATATTTTTATGGTAGAACAACAAATTCTCATAACGATAGCAACTATTGCTGTTACTCTTGCTGGGTTTTCTGGAGTAGTTGGTATTTTTTCTAAAGAACTGTCCCCAATTAAAAGTTACAAGCTAGAAACTTTATTATTCCAAAGTGGAGTGGCCTTATTTGCGTCTCTGACCACATTAATTGCCTCACAAATAGGAGGAGGTTTAGAGAGCGAACAAGAGTTTAGGTTGTTTTGGTCTATCTCTAGTTGGGCTTATGTAAGCATTACAGTTATCGCATTAATTTTTGCAACTATCGATATAATCAAAACTGAAGCTTATAAAAATATCAATTACGATATTCTATTTTACTTATCTTTCTTCTTGGTGATAGCACTGTTAATTTTCAATGCCCTATATATACAGGATGCTTATTTGTATCACATAGCTTTGGAAATAAATTTGGCTTTTGCTTTCGTATCCTTTTACACATTAGTGATGCCTGCGAAAGAAAAGCTGCCAAAAAAATAATAAGGAGAGAAAAATTATGTCGGGAATAACAAAACAAGACGGACCAGTCGCAGTTACAGGTGCTAGTGGATACATAGGATCTAGAATAGTAGAAGATTTATTAAATCAAGGATATGAGGTTAATGCATGTGTAAGAGACTCAAGTAATAACAAAAAAGTGGATCATCTAATTGAATTAGGAAAAAAAGCATCTGAGTCAGATGTGAATTTATTTGAAGGCGATCTTTTTGAAAAAGGCAGCTATGAAGACGCCTTTTCAGGGTGTGCCGCTGTAATTCATGCAGGTGCTACAGTAGGATTTAATAGAGAGACTCCTCAAGAAGTATATGATGGTTGCTTTACAGAAAACGAACACGTGATTGAATCTGTGAAAAAATCCGGCAGTATCAAACGCTTTGTATTTACAAGTTCCTTTGCTGCAGTAGCACATCCAAGACCAGAAGGTTATGTATTTGATGAAGGGGATTGGTGTGGAGATAACGTAGAGGCATACAAAGGTGCGTGGACAGAAGAAAATATATCGAAAAATAGAGATATTGCCTATGCAATGGCAAAAGCAAATACTGAGAAGATGATTTATAAAATGGCCGAATCTGAACAAAGTTTTGAGGCCATATCGATTAATCCCTTGCATGTCATAGGTCCATTGATGACGGAAAACCACAATCAATTTTTTAGTTGGCAATTCTTTATTTGGCAACTATTACAAGGAAACAATTTTGGATCTCTAGACGGAAAACAAATTAGGAGCGACAGGATGTTATGGAATATGGTCGATGTGAGGGATGTAGCCAAGGCGCACAGAATGGCAACTGAAAGCAACAATGCAAAGAATGGTTCAAGATATATCCTTTCTGCAACTGATCGATCTGGCGAGCTTTTTACGTGGGAATTACAAAAAAAACTAAGAGAATTATTTCCAGATATTAAAGATATTGGCGGAGAAAGGATGGAAAATAACAAGCCCATCAAAGATACATACGATTCTCCCCGCTCATATTGTAAGAAAGCTATTCAAGAACTCGGGCTATCAACATATTCGATAGAAGAAACTCTAAAAGAGACCGGAGAATCCTACAAAAGGCTGGGTCTTTTATAAGGATTTATGTCTAATATTTCTAGACATTGAATGTTTGTCTAAGCCCTTCAATCACAAATTCGATCGCCAACGCACCAAGCAAAAGACCGAAAGTTCTTTGCAAAGCGGACAATACAGATACAGGAAGTCTTTTGGCCATCTTTCCAGAAATCCACATACTCAATGCATTAAGTGCCAAAACTATAATAATTGGACTAAATCCTATAACTTGATTCTCAATTGATGATCCCGACTTTTCAGATAAAAGCATAACAAGAGTTATGGCACCTGGTCCTGCCATTAGAGGTATAGCTAAAGGAAATGTTGCTAATGACGAAAGCTCCTCATCATCTATAGCTGACTCAGCTGTTTGCTCTCTTCTCTTTTGCCTTTGCTCAAATACCATTTGATAGGCTATTACCATCAAGAATAGGCCTCCAACAATTCTAAAAGAATTAATATTGATTCCCATCATTTGGAGTAAAGCACTGCCAAATAACCAAAAAACTAATAAAATTCCAAAGGCAGTTAATGTACTCCTAAGACATAAAGTGACTAGATCTTTTTTGTTCAGTCCTTGAGTAAAGCTAGCAAAAATTGGCAATATAGTAATAGGATCAATTGCTACAAAGATTAAAACAAAATTTTCCAGAAAAAGAGTAAGCATTTCTAAGGTCTGCCAGCTCCTGGCACATCTACTTCTACGATTTCTATCTTCCCTGATTTTTCTCTTAAAGCTGAGTCTGGATCTACTCCTGAACCATTTGAGGTGCAAATGAACAACGTTTTTCCTTCCTCTCCTCCAAGCATGCAAGCAAAGGCATTGGTCTCAACAGGAATTCTTTCAGAGATCATACCTCCCTCATGTACTCTAATGACTTCCGCAGTTGATGGAGAGGCGACCCATATTGCTCCCTCCTCATCTAAACACATTCCATCGGGTAATGGCACTAAACCTTCTGCTGCATTTTCCTTCAGATCTGCCCAAATTCTGCGATTAGATAGGCTACCATCACCTGCTTTATCGAAAGCAGTTAATCTTGCTGCGTAAGTCTCGCCTACTATCAAAGTTTTATCGTCAGGAGTGATCACTGTGCCATTTGGAAAGAGTAAGTCATCTGCTGCAATGACTGGATCCTCGCCTGGCTTCACCAATATTAAATTCGTAGGCTTAATTTCTTCTCCTTCATAGGTATTAAATCCAAAATTTCCTATATAGGCATTGCCAGAGTCATCTACAACCATGTCGTTACAATGAAAACCCGCAAATTCAGATAAGTCAGCCTCCTCTTCTAAAATATTGTCTTTAAAGCTAAGCAACTTTCTATCTTTCATTGAGACAATTAACATTGTTTCATCTGGCCTCCACCCTAGTCCTGAAGGTTGATTTGGAACTTCCACTATTACTTCAGAATTTCCTTTTAGATCTAAAGAATAGACTTTATGACTATAAAAATCAGAGAAATAGAATTTGTTGTCATACCACCTTGGACCCTCTCCAAAAGTTAGTCCATCCATTAATGTTTTCAATTCTCTTTTCATAAATCTCTCCTAAGATTGTGGATACATTTCTTCCACAAGACTAATCACTTCTCCAACTTCGATGTTCTTTAGATCATTCCGTACAATAATCTTAGCTCTATCGGACCAAGGCTTCCAATTTATTGGATTACTAGGTCCAAATAAAGTTATGGACTCTTTGTTCACTGAAGCAGCAATGTGAGATGCAACAGAATCTAAGCCAATAAAAAATTTAGATCTGCTAATAAGAGCAGCTAAACCTAAAAGGCTTGTTTTACCAGCAAGATTTAATACTTGCTGATCATGAACATTAGCTTTCTCCAATATTTCTTCAACATAGCCCACCTCATTTAGATCCGGTCCAGAAGTAATAACAACAGAAAGGTTTTGTTTAGCCAATAAGTTAATTAATTTACTAAACTTTTCTTTATCCCATAACTTTTTCTCACGTCTTGAAGTGGGATGGATTAAACAATATCCATTGTCTTGATTTAAAAAAGGAAAACTATCAGACAATGCTTTATATTCTTTTTTTAAAGGGACTGGATCTAGAATTAAATCCTCATGGAAGACCTTTAAATCTAGGCTCTTTAACGCTGAGAGATTTCTTTGGACAATATGATTATCTAAAGCTTCAGGGAAGATTACTGAAAAAGATTTAGTCCATAAATTTTTTCTTCTTTTTTTATCATCTACCGCTGCCTTCATCGCCTTACCTATAGCCCAGCTGATAGGAACTACTCTCCATTGCGTGGTTAAAAAGAAAGCATATTTATATTTTTTTGATCTAACTTTAGTCCACAAATTGATTTCTTTCTTAATCCTAGAAAAGATATTAGCTTTAGAGGCATTGTCTATTTCTATAATTTCACCAATACTTTTTTCTTGCTCTAAAATAGAGCCTGTTCCTTTATATAAAAGAAGATCTATTTCACCATCTGGATCATTTAACTTAATGTTATCGATCATAGGCTTAGTTAGCAGAACATCGCCATGAAATCGTAGTATTACAATTAAATACTTGTTAGACATATTGCATTTTGTAACTTGACACTTTGCCCTTATGAATGCATTATGCGCGCCTCTCAGTGATATACAAGATTTATGGCAAATATTAAATCAGCAATAAAAAGGGCTAGACAGAATCCAAAAAGAAATGCTCTTAAAAGCTCTCAAAGAGCTGCAACAAGAACTGCAATCAAAGCAGTTCTTAGTGCTATTGACGAAAACGATAAAGATACAGCTAAAACTGCACTAGCTAAGGCAGAAAAGACCTTAGATACAATGGCCAGTAAGAAGGTAATAAAGAAAAATAAAGCCTCCAGAACTAAGTCTAGACTCTCAAAAAAAGTCAAAGCCCTAACTTAAAACTAAGTTGTTTCTATGAATTACCTCTTCTGCCGTAAGGTAGCCTAGGGTTTGTTCAATTTCTTTAGAATTAATACCCTTTATCATTCCTAACTCCTTACTGTTGAAGTTAGAGAGTCCTTTTCCTATTTCAGCGCCATGAGCATCTAAACATCTAATCAGATCTCCTCTATCAAAAGTACCTATTACTTCTAATACGCCTACTGAAAGAAGGCTTTTACCTTGGGATAGAAGTGCATTACAAGCACCTTCATCAATAACTATATCTCCGGCCGAGGACCCAAAAGATGAAATCCATAATTTTCTTGATTGCAAAATGGATTTATCTGTAATCAATCTTGTTCCCACTTCTTCCTGTCTAAATATTTTCAATAATGTGTCTTCATTTAAGCCACTTGCTACCCATGTTGATGCACCGGAGTTCAAAGATATCTTTGCGGCTTCTAATTTTGTTTTCATTCCACCTCTACCCAATACTCCAGAAGAGCTATTTAATTGTTGAGAAAGATCTAAAGCTTTGTCATCAATATTTATAGTAGGAATAAGCTTGGCATCTTTGTCCTTATTAGGATCATTGGAGAGAATTCCTTGCTGATCGGTTAACATAATAAACTTATCTGCTCTTATTAAGCCTGCTAGAGCTGCGCCTAATCGATCATTGTCCCCAAAAGAGATTTCTTCGGTTGCCACGCAGTCATTTTCGTTGACTATAGGAATGACTTTTAAAGACAATAAAGACTCTATAGTGTTTTTTGCATTTAGATACCTAGTTCTGTTGGCTATATCGTCATGTGAAATCAGAACTTGACCGGTTGTATATCCCAACGCACCAAAAATATTTTGATAAACTTCTGAAATACCTCTTTGGCCGACAGCAGCGCAGGCTTGAAGTGTTGCTAGCGAATGGGGTCTTTCCGAAAATCCTAATTCACTCATGCCCCTTGCTACCGCACCCGAAGAGATAATAACAACTTGTTGTTTCTCTTTAATTAAAAAATCTATTTGAGAGGCCAGTTGATTTATAAACTTCTCATTTATACCGTGATCTCTACCAGACACTAGACTGCTGCCAGCCTTTATAACCCATGTTTCTTGTTTAGCCATGAGAAAGCTCCATGTGTTCTCCAATATCTCTCATCAATTGTTGAGTTCCAATTTTTTTTGCAGCTGAAATACAATAAATATGCATGCTTCCATCAAACTTTTTTTGTAATTTACTCTCTAAAGCTTGTAGGTCAGATTCGCTTATTAAATCGATCTTATTCAACACTAACCATTTTACTCTTTCAATTAAAGTTGAGTCGAAATCGGTGACTTCCATCGTCAACTCATCTAATTCATTTATCACTTCTTCAAATGTTTTTTCATAGACATCTACCATATGAATTATTTCCTTAGTTCGAGACAAATGTTTCAAAAACTGAATACCCAATCCCACACCTTTAGATGCCCCGGAAATTAGGCCAGGAATGTCTGAGATCACAAAGCTTGAACTATCAGAGTAATCAACAACACCCAGGCTAGGCTGAAGAGTTGTAAATGCATAGTCCGCTACTTTTGGCTTGGCACTTGATACTGCTCTTACTAATGAAGATTTTCCTGCATTAGGTTTACCCAGAAGACCGATATCGGCTAATAGACGAAGTTCTAGCTTAAGTTGCAAAAAGTCTCCAGCTTTTCCTTCAGTAAATTTTGTAGGAGATCTGTTTGTAGAGCTCTTAAAACGTAAGTTGCCTAGGCCTCCTTTGCCTCCTTTACAAATTTGGAACTCTTGTCCATTTTCTACTAAGTCAATGATAGAGGTCTCAGTTTGGGAGTCATAAACTAAGGTACCGCAAGGGACTTCTATAACTAAATCGGCGCCATCAGATCCAGTCTTATTTTGACTGCCTCCCCGCTTACCGTCTTGAGCATCGAACTTACGTTGGAATCTGAATTTAGAGAGAGTGTTAAGATTATTAACAGAGCGAAGGATAATATCACCGCCGGTACCTCCGTCTCCGCCATCAGGTCCGCCTTTGGGAATATTTTTTAGCCTTCTAAAGCTAGCTAGACCGTTCCCACCATCCCCTGCTTTGACGTCAATAAAGACTTCGTCAATGAATTTCATTGAATTATTATATTGGAAAAAGGGAGAGGACTTTAAATTAGGCTGGTTCTACGTTTACAAACTGCCTTAGTTTAGGTCCTTTTTTTACAAAAGAGACTTTGCCGTCAATTTTTGAGAAAAGGGTGTGGTCTTTGCCAAGACCTACGTTCTTACCAGGATGAAATTTAGTACCCCTCTGTCTGACAATTATTGAACCAGCAGTTACAGATTCTCCACCGTAAGTTTTGACGCCGAGTCTTTTTGATTGAGAATCTCTTCCGTTTCTACTGCTTCCACCTGCTTTTTTATGTGCCATTTTATTTATTTAAGAGCTGATAGACTCTATTGTAATTTCACTGTAATTTTGTCTGTGACCATAGGTTCTTCTATAGTCCTTCCTTCTTTTCATCTTGAAAACACGAACTTTGTCGTGCTTGCCATTATTAACTAATTTAGCTGTAACTTTAGCATTCTCAAGATAGGGATTTCCTATTTTTGATTCACTTCCATCAGAGATCATGAGAACTTTATCGAACTCAATTGTAGAACCTTCTTCAGCAGCTAATAGCTCAACTTTGAGGCTTTCTCCCTCAGATACTGTGTGTTGCTTTCCTCCGCTTTCAATTACGGCAAACATATTTATCTCCAAACAGGAATTAAAGGATGTGCACTATACGAAAAAGATCATATATACGCAATATAATTCCTTGATTTCCTATACTTAATTTAAAATAGAACCACGAATGGAATTAATTTATAAAGACTTAATATCAGATGAGTTGAAAGAGCTAGAGATTAGCCTTCTAGAGTCTATAAGTTCAGATGTAAATCTTGCAACTGAAATATCCAATTACTTACTAGTTTCTGGAGGAAAAAGGATAAGACCTTCAATATGCATACTGCTAGCAAAAGTCTTTAATTATGAGGGAAATGATTTAATTAAACTTGCTGCTTCCATCGAACTTTTACACACAGCAACCTTGATTCACGATGATGTGGTCGATGAAAGCTTAATTAGGAGAGGAAAAGAAAGCATCCATTCGAAATGGGATAATGCTCATGGAGTGCTTGTTGGCGACTTTGTCTATTCAAAAGCCTTTCAACTTATGGCAAGCTTTGAGGATCAACAAATTATAAGAGAATTAGCCAACTCCACGAATAGAATTTCGGAAGGAGAAGTCTTGCAACTTTCTTTTAAACAAGAAGTTTTAGAAGAAAAAGATTATTTCGAAATAATTGATAGAAAAACAGCAGAACTTTTTAAGGCCTCCGCAGTAACCGCAGGCATTTTATCTAAATGTAGTAAAAGAGAACTTGAAAATGTTGCAAATTTTGCAACTTCTTTGGGCATAGCCTTCCAAATTCAAGATGATATATTGGATTATTTTGGGGAAGAAGCAGCAACAGGGAAAAAAGTTGGTAAAGATTTCATCGAGGGAAAATATACTCTGCCGGTCATAATTGCGCTTAAAAAGGTTAATCTAGAAAAAAAACAAAAAATTATTGAACTCCTCAATGAAGGGCAAATGGAATCTTTTTCAGAACTCTTAGAAATCCTAAATGCTGTAAATATACAAAAAGAGATGAAAGAGATTTTTGGTCACTATGCTGATATTTGCCTGAATGCACTTGAACAAATGCCTCTGAATGAATACAGAAAGGCTTTAGAGAATATAGTCTTGCACTTAGATCAAAGATTAACTTAATCTCATAAAGCTGCTTTTAATGTATCATTAGCCACCTATAGAGAAAGAAATGTCATTTTCACCAAAAAATAGTTATAACAAAGAAGAAATTCTGGATTGTGCTCAAGGAAACCTCTTTGGGCAAGAAAATGGTCGCCTCCCCACTCCTAATATGCTGATGTTTGATCGGATAATCACAATCAACAATGACGGGGGCAAATACTCAAAAGGTGAAATCATTGCTGAACTAGATATCAACCCAGAATTATGGTTTTTTGACTGTCATTTTAAAGGCGATCCAGTAATGCCAGGGTGTCTGGGATTAGATGCCATGTGGCAGCTTGTTGGATTTTACTTGTGTTGGCTAGGAAATCCCGGACGCGGTCGAGCTTTAGGCTCATCGGAAGTAAAGTTTTTTGGACAGGTATTGCCTACAGCAAAACTCGTTACCCTTAAGATTGATATGAAAAGGATTCTTAATTTAGATTTAACTGTAGGTATTGGAGAAGGTTCAATGCTTGTAGATGGAAGAGAGATTTATTCAGCAAAAGGACTCAAAGTAGGGCTGTTTCAAGACACATCTAGTTTCTGATATGCGTGAAGTTGTTGTAACAGGAATTGGTATTGTTTCCAGTATAGGGAACAATGTTGAAGAAGTAACTGAATCACTAAAAACTCTTAAATCAGGTATCGTTAAGAATGAAATAAATTCGGAATTAGGTTTAAGAAGTCATATTTCTGGGTCGGTAAAAAATCTTGATCTTAAAGGACGCATAGATAGAAAGTTATTCAGATTCATGGGAGAAGCTGCAGCTTTTGCATATATAAGCACTGAAGAAGCAATAAAAGATTCGGGTCTTGATGAAGAAAGTTTATCAAGCGAACGAACAGGCTTAATTATGGGATCTGGCGGAGCTTCCTCCGAAGATCAAATAGACTCAGCAGATATATTGAGGTCCAAAGGCTTAAAAAGAATTGGTCCCTATAGAGTTACAAAAGCCATGGGAAGTACTGTTTCAGCTTGCTTGGCCACCTCTTTTGGCATAAAAGGGATTAACTATTCAATCTCCTCTGCTTGTGCAACAAGTGCGCACTGCATAGGATCTGGAATGGAGCAAATTCAATTAGGGAAACAAGATATCATCATAGCCGGTGGAGGAGAAGCAGAGCATTGGGGTATGACAAGTTTATTTGATGCAATGGGTGCTCTTTCTACCAAATATAATGATAGTCCTGAAAAAGCATCTAGAGCATATGACAGAGATAGAGATGGGTTTGTTATTGCAGGAGGGGGTGGAGCCGTAATTTTAGAAGAAAAAGAACATGCTATTAAAAGAGGTGCAAAAATTTATGCTCAATTAACAGGTTATGCAGCGACATCTGATGGTGAAGATATGGTTAGTCCCTCAGGCGAAGGAGGCGAAAGATGTATGCGGATTGCTCTGGGCATGACAGGGAAAGAAAAAGTTGACTATATCAATGCCCATGGAACAAGTACTCCTGCTGGTGATATTACAGAACTCAATGCCATTGAGAATGTATTTGGTAAAGATTTACCTCTAATAAGCTCTACTAAATCCCTTTCGGGTCACTCTTTGGGCGCGGCCGGTGTCCACGAATCGATTTTCTGCTTAATAATGATGAAAGAAGGATTTGCTGCAGGTTCAGCCAATATCGAGAACCTAGACGAAGGTGCTATAAATTTTCCAATTATTCAAAAAAATCAGGAAACTAAACTGAAAAAAATTCTAAGTAATAGTTTTGGATTTGGGGGAACTAACGCAACTCTAATTTTCGAAAAGATTTAGAAAGGAATATCATCATCAGTGATGCCACTATCAGGTACATCTTGAGACCCCATGTCTTGATTCATATCATTGTAGGAGTTATCTTGAGACCCTCCTCCCCTACTATCTAGAAATTGCATATCGCGGCCTATAACTTCCGTCGTATATCTTGTCTGTCCGTCTTGTTCCCACTTCCTGGTTTGCAACTGACCTTCAATGTAAACTTTCGATCCTTTTTTAAGATACTCACCAGCTATTTCAGCTAGTCTTCTCCATAGAACTACTCTATGCCATTCGGTTCGTTCTTGATCTTGACCTGAATCCTTATCTTTCCAAGACTCTGAAGTGGCTAAACTGAGTGTCGTAACAGCCGCTCCACCTGCAGTATATTTAACCTCTGGGTCTTGACCTAAGTTCCCAACCAAGATTACTTTATTTATTCCACTTCTAGCCATATGAATTTAAATTTAGTTAATATTACTAACACAGATTATAATCTCATTTCTAAACTTAGGTTCCAAAAGATTATCTTTTTTTAATGAAACACATCAAAGTTAGAGGTGCAAGACAGCATAATCTAAAAAACATAGACATAGATATTCCAAGAGATAATCTTGTTGTCATAACTGGATTGTCTGGATCAGGAAAATCGAGTCTTGCATTTGATACACTCTATGCAGAAGGTCAAAGAAGATACGTAGAATCTCTCTCAGCTTACGCAAGACAATTTCTATCCATGATGGAAAAGCCCGATGTTGATCATATCGAGGGGTTATCACCCGCAATTTCAATAGAACAAAAAACAACATCCCATAATCCAAGGTCTACAGTGGGAACTGTTACAGAGATATATGACTATTTAAGACTCTTGTTTGCAAGGGCCGGTACCCCAATCTGTCCTGACCATAATATTTCTCTAGAAGGGCAAACTTCTAATCAAATTTGCGACAAAATCTTAGAGTTACCTAAAGATACAAAGCTTATGATTTTAGCTCCCCTAATTAAAGAACAAAAAGGGGAACACTTACATGTATTTGAAGAACTAAAAGTACAAGGTTACGTAAGAATGAGGGTTAATGGAATAACTGTAGATGTAGATGATAGGCCTAAATTAAATAAGAATAAAAAGCATTCCATAGAAGCTGTAGTTGACAGATTAATACTGCCTTCAAAACCAGATGATAATTTTAAATTAAGGCTAGCAGAATCAGTGGAAAATGCCTTAACTCTTGGAGATGGCAACCTTGTAGTTTTCCTCTTAGATGAAAATAAAGATATTTCTTACAGTTCTAAAATGGCTTGTAATGTTTGTGGGTATAGCATTCCAGAACTTGAACCCAGGCTTTTTACTTTCAATAATCCTGCAGGAGCATGTGCTGAATGCGAAGGTCTTGGTGTTAAACAATATGTAGATGTGTCTAAGGTGATACACGAACCAACAGCAAGTTTAAGTGAAGGTGCTATAGTTGGTTGGGATGTAAGTCACAGATATCACTTTCATCTAATTAGATGCCTCTCTAAAGAGTACGATTTCTCTCTAGATGATCCCTTTGAAGAGCTTTCAGATGAGGTAAAGGATATAGTCTTAAATGGCAGTAAGGGTGTTCCAGTCAACTTTAGTTGGAGGAACAAGAGAGGAAGTCTAGTAGAGAGGATATTTCCTTTTGAAGGCGTGCTCAACAACATTGAAAGAAGGTATAAAGAAACTGAATCGAGTTGGAGTCGTGACAATCTATCAAAACTTATTTCCCTTGCCTCTTGTAAAGCATGCTCAGGAACTAGACTAAGGAAAGAGGCCAGAAATGTTTACTTAATGGAAGCCAACCTTCCTGAAATCACTTCCTACACCATAGAACAAGCCTTTGATTTTTTTGTAAACTTAAAATTAAAAGGGTCGAAGAAAGAAATAGCGGAAAGAATAATAAAAGAAGTTAATGAAAGATTAGAATTTTTAATAGATGTAGGCCTAAACTATTTAACCCTAGACAGAAGTGCAGAGAGTCTAAGCGGGGGTGAAGCTCAAAGAATAAGGCTAGCTAGTCAGATAGGTGCAGGTCTTGTAGGCGTAACTTATATTCTCGATGAACCCTCAATTGGACTACATCAAAGAGACAATGAAAAACTTCTTAAGACTCTCAAGAAACTTAGAGATCTAGGCAATACAGTAATAGTTGTAGAGCATGATCATGAAACTATGCAAGCATCAGATCATGTTGTTGATATTGGTCCTGGAGCAGGAGTACACGGAGGGAAGATTTGTGCTGAAGGTACTGCTTTACAAATATCCAAATCAAAAAACTCTATCACTGGACAATTTCTTTCAGGAAAAAAGAAAATAGAAATACCTAAAAAGAGGAATAAGGTTAATCCAGAAAGAGTGGTTAGATTAGAATCAGCATCAGGCCATAATTTAAAAAATGTTAACTTGGACTTGCCCTTAGATCTTTTTGTTTGTGTAACAGGTGTCTCGGGTTCAGGTAAATCAACTTTAATTAATCAAACTCTCTTACCGGCTATTTCGAATGAAATAACGAGAGGTGAAAAAAGAGACGCAAAGCCTTTCAAGAAACTTTCAGGAATAAATGATATAGATAAGATCATAGAAATAAGTCAAAGCCCAATAGGAAGGACTCCAAGATCTAATCCAGCAACTTATACGGGATTATTCACTCCCCTCAGGGAATTGTTTGCAGGAACGCAAGAAGCCAGATCAAGAGGTTATAAAATTGGCAGGTTCAGTTTTAATGTTAAAGGAGGAAGATGTGAGGCTTGCCAGGGTGATGGTGTATTGAAAGTGGAAATGCACTTTTTACCCGATGTTTATGTGAAGTGTGACGTATGTGATGGGCACAGATATAACAGGGAAACTTTAGATATTAAATATAAAGGTAAAAATATATATGAAGTACTCGAGATGACTGTGGAAGACTCGCTAGAATTTTTTGACTCTATTCCTTCTATCAAGAAAAAACTTGAAACATTGATGGACGTAGGCCTGGGCTATATCAAATTAGGACAACAAGCTACAACTTTATCAGGTGGAGAAGCTCAAAGGGTCAAACTAGCTAAAGAACTCTCTAAAAGTGCTCTAAATCATACCCTATACATATTGGATGAACCTACCACCGGACTTCATATGTTTGACGTTAAACTTCTTTTGAAAGTCCTCAGAAGACTTCGCGACAACGGTAATACTGTCGTTGTAATTGAACATAATATGGATGTTATAAAAACGAGTGACTGGGTAATAGACCTTGGTCCAGAAGGTGGAGCAGATGGTGGAGAGATTATCGCCTCAGGAACACCAGAAAATCTAGTAAAGATTAAGCTCTCGCATACAGGTAAGCATCTTAAAAAAGAGCTAAAATCTTAAGCTGTTTCTTCGGTAATTTCGTCTGTAACTTCTGTATCAGAAGCCTCTTCTTTAACAAATTCAACTTGTGCAGCTGGTGCTTTATCTCCTGGCCTATATCCCCTTTTTATTACTCTTAGATATCCTCCAGGCCTGTCTTTGTATCTTGGTCCCAACTCGTCAAAAAGTTTGGCTACAGCCTCCTTAGACTGTAATCTCGAGTATGCCAACCTTTGATTAGCTACAGTATTTTCCTTTGCCAAGGTAACTAAAGGCTCTAGAAAACCTCTTATTTCTTTAGCTTTTGCCAAGGTTGTCTTTATAGATTCGTGTTCAATAATTGAAATAGCCAGGCCTTTTTTTAAGGCATTGCGCTGTGGACTATTTCTATTGAGTTTTCTTCCCGATTTTCTATGTCTCATTGTTTTATTCTAGTTGTTTTCTGGTGGCCAATTATCAAGAATTAAACCAAGAGAAAGGCCTCTCGATAAAAGGACTTCTTTAATTTCGTTTAAAGATTTCTTTCCTAAATTTGGTGTTCTTAAGAGATCAGACTCCATTCTGGTCACTAGATCTCCTATGTAATGAATGTTTTCTGCTTTGAGACAATTAGCCGATCTTACAGTAAGTTCTAGCTCATCTACTGGCCTCAACATTATTGGATCTATTTTAGCTTCTTCTTTTTCTTCAATAACTTCTTCCAGTCTTCCAAGTTCTGCAAAAGCAGAAAGTTGATGCTGAAGTATGGTAGCTGAAATTCTTAGAATTTCTTCAGCTTCAAGAGTTCCATCAGTATCGATGTCGACTGTAAGTCTATCTAGGTTAGTTCTCTGCTCTACTCTAGCATTATCAACTTGATAAGTGACTCTTCTGATTGGAGAGTAAGTCGCATCTAACCTGAGTAAACCTGTTTCTTGACCTTCATCTTCGCCAAGAGGCTTAACCGGCACAAATCCTCTACCCCTTGTAACTTTCATAGTCATGTTAATTGAGCCTTCATCATTTAATGTAGCTATGTGATGATCAGGATTGATGATTTCAACACCATTAGGGAGATCAATGTCAGCAGCAGTAACGGTTCCACTTCCTGATTTAGAAACTGTCAGTTCAGCATCTTCAACCTCAGTAAGTCTTACCGATAGGTCTTTCAAATTTAATAGAATATCTATTACATCTTCCTGAACTCCTTCAATAGTACTGTATTCATGGAGAACTCCATCAATTTTTACCTCAGAAACAGCTGTACCAGGCATAGATGAGAGGATTATGCGCCTAAGAGCGTTACCTAGCGTGTGTCCAAAACCTTGTTCAAGAGGCTCTAAAACAATTTTAGATCTTGTAGGACCTGATTCTTCCACAACTATTTCAGTTGGCGTTAAGAAATCTTTGATAATGTCATAATTGTCTGTCATTTTTTTTCCTCTTTTATTTTGAATAAAGCTCGATTATCAAATTTTCGTTGATATCGGTATCAAGATCTGATCTTTCTGGGATATTTTTATAAGTTCCAGAGTAGCTTGCGGCATTTACATCAACCCAATCACAATCTTCTCTATTTTTAGCTATTTCTATTGCTTGTTGGACTCTATTTTGACCCTGTGCACGCTCTGTTAAGGAAATTACATCACCAGGATTAATTTTATAACTTGGGATATTTACCTTCTTACCATTTACTAAAACAGCTTTGTGACTTACAAGCTGTCTTGCTTCAGATCGTGTTGAAGCAAAGCCCATTCTATAAACTACATTATCTAGCCTGCTTTCAAGTATTTGAAGTAGATTATCCCCTGTAACTCCCTTCATTCTGGCAGCGTGCTTGTAATAGGTTTTAAACTGCTTTTCCATTACGCCGTAGATGCGTCTAACTTTTTGCTTTTCTCTAAGTTGCACTCCGTAATCAGAAATTCTAGGGCGTCTAGTTCTGCCGTGTTGCCCAGGAACAGTCTCGGATTTACACTTTGAATCATGCGACCTAATACCGCTTTTTAGAAGCAGGTCTCTTCCCTCTCTCCTAGATAATTTACATTTTGGTCCTATGTATCTAGCCATTAAACTCTCCTCCTCTTAGGCGGCCTACAACCGTTATGTGGAATTGGGGTTACATCAGTAATTTTTGTTATCTTAAATCCTTTGGAGTTTAAACCTCTAATGGCTGATTCTCTTCCGGAGCCAGGTCCTCTTACTTGAATCTCAAGACTCTCTATTCCAACCATTTTTACTTTATCGCCAACAGCCTCAGCAGCTCTTTGAGCAGCAAAAGGCGTACTTTTTCTGGAACCTCTAAATCCTTGTGCGCCTGAACTGGATTGGGCTATAGCGTTACCTTGCTTATCGGTAATACTGATCAAGGTATTATTGAAAGAGGCATGAATATGAGCTATTCCTTCACTAATTCTTTTTTTGGTATTTTTCTTAGTTGCCATAATTTTATCTTCTTATAGGTCGTTTAGGACCTTTTCTTGTTCTTGCATTATTTTTTGTCTTTTGTCCTCTGACAGGTAAATGTCTTCTGTGTCTAATTCCTCTATTTGTTCCTAAATCTTGCAGTCTTTTAATATTTGTAGCGACTTCTCTTCTTAAATCACCTTCAACAATAAATTTTCCAACCTCAGCTCTTATAAGCTCTAATTGATCTTCCGATAAATCGGATATTTTTGTTGATGGGTCTACTCCAATAGAGCTGCAAATACTTTGAGCTCTTGTTTTACCAATTCCATAAACGTAGGTCAGAGAGATCTCTGCATGTTTATTATCTGGAATATTTACACCTGCTACACGAGCCATTCTTTTCTCCTTTAACCTTGTCTTTGCTTATGTCTTGGTTCTGTTGGACAAATAACAAATAATGTTCCTTTTCTTTTTACAATCTTGCAGTTTCTGCAAATTTTTTTAACTGATGCTCTTACTTTCATTTTTATCTTCCGCCTAATGGGTTTCCGCCATATCCTTTTAAGTTAGCTTTTTTCAAGAGAGATTCGTATTGATGAGACATTAAATGAGATTGAACTTGAGCCATAAAGTCCATAACCACAACGACGCATATTAATAATGAGGTTCCTCCCAAATAAAAAGGTACGTTTGCCGATACAATCAAGAACTGAGGCATCAGACAGACAAGAATTAGATATCCCGAACCCCAAACGGTAAGCCTTGTCATAACTCCGTCAATGTAATCAGCTGTTTGGTCTCCTGGTCGAATACCTGGCATATAGGCTCCTGACCTTCTTAAGTTCTCTGATATTTCCTTTGGATCAAACTGTAGTGCGGTGTAAAAGAAGCAAAAGAAGGCTATCAATACGGAGAATAAAATAACGTATAGTGGCTGACCAGGACCTAAGGCCAGCGCAATTTCTTGCAACCACTCAAAACCTTCACCTTGACCAAACCAAGTTGAAGCCGATGCCGGGAATAATAACAAACTGCTTGCAAAAATAGCAGGTATTACACCGGCTTGATTTATCTTCATAGGCAAATACGAGGCTTGTCCTTGAACCATCTTTCTACCTTGTTGTCTTTTAGCATAATTGACTGTGATTCGCCTTTGACCTCTCTCTATCCAAACAATAAAAGCTATTGCTGCTACAGCCACAAGAGCAATCGAGAGAAGCATCACAAGATTGATATCACCTTGTCTAGCACCTTCAAATGCTTGACCTATAGCTCTAGGAAGGCCGGCCACAATGCTCGAGAAAATAATAATTGAGATACCGTTTCCTATTCCTTTTTCAGTAACCAATTCACCGAGCCACATCAAAAATACAGTACCAGACACTAAGCTAGTTACAGCTATTAGCTGAAACATAAATCCTGGTTCGAGGGCTAAACCTTGATTTTGTAAACCAAGCGCCAATCCAGTTGCTTGAATCAATGCCAATACAACTGTTCCATAACGAACATAAGACGTTCTTAGTCTTCTTCCTTCTTCTCCTTCTTCTCTAAATCTTTTCTTCAGAGAAGGGGTTGTTCCTTCCAAAAGACTCATAATAATAGAGGCAGTGATATATGGCATTATGTTCAATGCCATAATACTCATCCTCTCCAAAGCCCCCCCAGAGAACATATTGAATAAATCTAGAAGCGTACCTTGGTTTTGTTGAAAGATATTTGCGAGTTTATCTGGATCAATTCCAGGTATAGGGATGTGAGTCCCAATTCTGTATATGATGATCGCCATAAATACAAAACGCAATCTTCTCCATAGTTCGGAGAGACCTTTGTTTTGTCCTAAAGCTGATGGATTAACTGCCATAATTAAGCTTCTACTGTTCCTCCAGCTTCTTCAATTATCTTTTTCACAGATGCAGTGGTTTTGATACCTTTCAAATTCATCTTAGGACAGGAATCAGTATCCAAAAATACCTTAACTTTCTTTGTCGAATTTTTTATCAAATCAGCAGCAATGAGGTTGGTGATTGTTACGTCAGTCATTCCAGATCTTGCCAAGGTGCTCAATCTTAATTGCTCAGTATTCCTATTTACCCTAGATGTGAATCCAAATTTAGGAACTCTTTTCTGAAGTGGCATTTGACCACCTTCAAAACCAATCCTTACTCTTCCACCGGAACGGGACTTCATTCCTTTATGACCTTTTCCGCTTGTTTTACCAAATCCACTTCCGGTGCCTCTACCGATACGCTTACTGGATTTAACTCTTTTAGGATTTGGCTTTAATTCGTTAAGTTTCATGTGTATACCTTTAGCTTAATTCCAATAAATGTATGGCTTTATTGATCATTCCTCTATTTTCAGGTGTATCTTTTACAGTCACAACTTGACCTAGTTTAGAAAGTCCTAGACCTCTAACAGATTGTCTTTGATAATCTTTAGAGCCAATGAGACTCTTCTTGAGTTTTACTGTAATTTCTTTATCAGCCATTTTTATCCTTTACCAAGTCTTTTTGCTACTTGAGCAGGTGATTCCATTTCTCTTAAAGCTTTAAGAGTAGCTCGAACTACATTCACGGGTGTAGTAGAACCATAGCATTTTGCCAGTACATCTTTAACGCCCGCTAACTCCAAAACAGCTCGCATAGCTCCACCAGCAATAATCCCAGTACCTGGAGCAGCTGGTTTCATATAAACTACCGAAGCACCATATTTAGTCTTAATCGGATATTGAATGGTATCTCCTTTCAAATCGATGCTGACCATATTTCTTCTAGCATGATCAAGAGCCTTCTGAATAGCAATTGGCACTTCTCTGGCTTTGCCTCGGCCGAAACCAATTTTTCCATTACCATCTCCTACGACTGTAACGGCTGTAAAACCGAATATTCTTCCACCTTTTACTACTTTAGCTACCCTATTAACTTGGACAAGCTTTTCTTCCAAGACTTCTGAGCCAATACTTTCAACTGCAGTATTTTCCATATTTTTTCCTAAAAAGTGAGTCCTGCTTCTCTAGCAGAATCTGCTAAAGCCTTTACTCTACCGTGATATTTGTAACCTGATCTATCGAATGCGACTTCTTTGATACCTTTTTCTATTGCTCTTTCGGCAATTAACTTTCCTACCTTTGAAGCGGCTTCGATATTGCCATTATTATCAGCCTTTAAAGTACTTTCTAAAGTTGAAGCACTTGCCAATATTACTGAACCGTCAAAGTTCGAAACCTGAGCATAGATATGAGAGTTAGATCTAAAAACAGTCAATCTATTATTCTCAGATAATTCAATTCTAGACCTAGTTTTAAGGGCCCTTCTATTTCTTTTAATGTTCTTATTTGCCATTTTTATGCTTTCTTGGATTCTTTTCTTATTATTCTTTCATCGGCATATTTAACACCTTTACCTTTGTAAGGCTCTGGAGGTCTATAATCTCTAATTTCAGCAGCTACCTGACCTACAAGTTGTTTGTCCATAGATTTCAAGATAATCTCAGTATTACTTGGAAGCTCAGCAGTAACACCTTCAGGCAAATCGTGTTTAATTGGATGAGAAAAACCCAAGCTCAAGTTTATTGAATTACCTTCCAAATTTGCCCTATATCCAACCCCATTAATTTCTAGTTTCTTTTCGAAACCTTCTGTTACGCCTTTGATGTAGTTAGCTGTAAGAGCTCTCATGGTTCCAGTTATTGCCAAAGATTCCTTAGTATCCTTATTTGGGCTAAAACTAATAGAATTATCCTCTTTGTTAATATCCACATCTCCATGGACTTCCAGAGACATGTTTCCGAGTTTACCGGTAAAAGTCAGCACGCCTTGATTGTCTTCAAGAGTCACTCCTTCAGGAATTTCTAATGCTTTTAAGGATGTTCTTGCCATAATCTTACTTTTTTAAAAAACTGAACAAATTAATTCACCACCAACCTTCTCTTCGCGAGCCTGATGATCAGTCATAAGACCTTTGCTAGTTGACACAATTGCTATACCTAAACCACCATTAATTTCTGGCAGATCTTTGTAGTTAGAATATTGCCTCAATCCAGGCTTGCTAATCCTTTTTAATTGTTTTATCACGGGCGAACCTTCGTAGTACTTCAACTTAATCTCTACTTCGGGTTTAGCGCCTTCAGAAGTTTCAAAAGAATGGATGTAACCTTCTTGCTTCAACATAGACAACAAAGCTATTTTTTTACTTGAAGAAGGCACTCTTACTACCTCTTTATTTCTAGCTTGGGCATTGTTAATGCTAGAAAACATATTTGCTATTGGATCTTGAATGCTCATACTTTTACCAACTTGATTTCACTAAGCCTGGTATATCACCCTTCATAGCGAGTTCTCTTAATTTATTTCTTGCTAAACCAAATTTTCTATAAACAGCGTGCGGCCTTCCAGTGATTGCACATCTTCTTTGCATCCTTACTGGGCTAGCATCCCTTGGGAGTTTTTGAAGCTTTATTTGAGCAGCTTCCTTTTCTTCTTGAGAAAATTTAGGGCTTCGGATTATTTCTTTTAACTCAGCTCTTTTAGCTGCATATCTAAGAACAGTTCTCCTTCTTTTCTCTTCTCTTGCTTTCATTGATGCTTTTGCCATAACTCTTTATTCCTCTAATTTTTGAAAGGAAACTTCATAGCTCTCAATAGAGCTTCTCCAGATACATCATCGGAAGCTGAAGTTGATATACAAATATCCATTCCTCTAATCTTATCTACCTTGTCATAATCTATTTCAGGGAAAATAATGTGTTCTTTGATACCCATTGAATAGTTACCTCTTCCGTCAAAAGATTTGGTTTCTAATCCTCTAAAGTCTCTTTCTCTTGGTATGGCGATACTGAGCAATCTTTGTAAGAATTCGTACATCCTGTCTCCTCTCAAAGTTACCTTGCAGCCTATTGGCATACCGTCTCTTATTTTAAAGTTTGCAACTGACTTTCTAGCTTTAGTGATAAGTGGTTTCTGTCCTGAAATTAAAGTCATATCTTCGACTGCACTTTCAAGAACCTTTTTATCATTTATAGCTTCTCCGACTCCCATGTTGATAGTTATCTTGGTGACCTTGGGTACAGCCATTACGGATTCAAGGCCCAACTTATCTTTAAGCTCAGGAATGACAGTTTTATTGTAGTGCTCTTTAAGTGTGATCATATCTATATTTCTTTGCCTGAAGATTTATAAACTCTTACTTTTGAACCATCTTCTTTTGACTGTATGAGAACTTTGTCAGCTTTCTTTGTAGAAGGATTGAAGATTGATATATTTGATATATCAATGGATGATTCTTTTTCTACAACACCTCCAGCTATCCCTGCATTGGGATTAGGTTTTGTGTGTCGTTTGACCATTTGGATGCCAGAAACAAAGCACCTTCCGTTTGACAACATCTTGGTAACAGATCCTTGTTTACCTTTATCTTTTCCAGCAATCACAATGACTTGATCGCCTGTCTTAATCTTTTTCATAGTTACAAGACCTCCGGAGCAAGAGAGACTATCCTCATAAACTCTTCACTTCTAAGTTCTCTTGATACAGGTCCAAAAACCCTCGTACCAATTGGCTGTTTTTGTGCATTAATTAAAACTGCTGCATTATCATCGAACCTGATAGCTGAACCATCTGACCTTCTCAACTTATTCTTAGTTCGAACAATTACTGCATCAACTACTTCACCTTTTTTAACTCTACCTGTAGGTATGGCCTCTTTAACGGTTACTTTTATAACATCACCTACTTTTGCAAACCTCTTCTTAGATCCACCCAAAACTCTTATACACATAAGTTTCCTTGCACCGCTGTTGTCTGCAACTTCTAAATAGCTTTGCTCTTGTATCATGACTAACTTAAATTTCTTTGGTTTTTTCTTCTACTCTCAAAAGACTCCAGGACTTCGTCTTAGAAATAGGCTTACATTCTTGAATTGTCACAAGATCACCTTGGCTACAGCTATTCTCCTGATCATGGGCTTGCAGTTTTGTTGATCTGCGCATGATTTTTTTATAAAGAGGATGC
>CACJMO010000015.1 GCA_902594545.1 uncultured SAR86 cluster bacterium | reverse complement strand
CAGCATCTGCAACACCCGGTTCCTGCAGGGTATATCTTATGAAAACAGTTTGCGGAAACGTTAATGTTGCATCCGCATGAGTTAACCAATTTAGATAGGAACCATAGTCCTCTTCATCAACACTAACTTTTAGATCTGTTGGTCCGTATTTATCAACCAGATATTGACTGATACCTACCGACTCAGTCATTTTTGTATTTCCATCGATCATGTATGGGATGGTTCCCAACATATTAACTTCCAGATATTCAGGCTTAAGAAATCTCGGAGGGAAGGGCATCATTTCAATTTCATAATCCAAGCCCATTTCTTCTGCTGTCCAAATTGGCCTAACTCCCCTAGAACCTTCCGTACTATAAATCTTAATTGTCATATATCATCCTCGCGGATATTGTATATAAAAAAAGGGAGTCACTACCCCCTTTTTTTATATGCACAGCTTATGCTTTTTTTGTCATCCAAATTCCCGACAACTGCATTACAAGTACAGACAATAAAAATAGTCCTTGTACTAAATTGGGCATCATTGAAAATGGTGCACCAGGATTATTGGCATCTATTATTACTTGGCCGCCTGGAGATATTCCTTCGGTTGTTTCCTTGAGATAAGACAAACCAGCAGCGACTTGATTAATATTCCACTCCAGTAAAGCTGTATTGAATAGGAAGAAACTTGCAACAGTCAATACAAAAATACTGGCTGTTATTTTACCCACTATATTTTTGTCACTACTGTTGTACATAGTCCCTGAAATCCAGAAACCTAGGCCCATAAGTATTGCTATTACAATCATTTGATTTGCATTCGCGTTTGATGCAGTTGTTGCATAATTCCATAGATCCATTTCGGTCATAATTTTTCCTCATTAATTGATAAATAAGTTATTGAGAATAATTCTCATTAACTATACTATGAGGAGAACTAATATTACGTCAACAGAGTTAATGAATTTGTTGCTTATTATTTTATTCTTTAATCAATCATTTTAAGGAGAGGAAAATGCCTTCAGAAATAGAAATGTGGGATCTGTATTGGAGTGCTGGCACGGCGGTAGGAATTTATTTTGCTGCTCTAGCATTCTTAGTATGGGTAAGTTTTAGAGCTGCCAATATGGTTGGCGATACAGATAATACAATCGGGAAAGTGGCGGTTACGATTTTTTGCTTAACCATAGATTGGAACATGCTTGTCAATAATGCTTTTTTTCAGTGGATTCAAAACAGTACTGGAGGGGTTTTTGTAGCCATGCAAGAACAGGGCGCAACTCTAAGTCCCGGAGCACAAACAATTATTGCTAACTCAACACCCGGTTTAGAATTCAACCTAATACCAGACTTAGTCGGTGGTCTGTTTTTAGCAGCCATTGTTGTAATGCAGATGAGTTCAATTTGGATGAAAAAATAATAAAGGAATATTATGAAAAAATTTCTTATTTTAATTCTGACTTTCTCAGTTGCTCTTGTTGCTGAGGAATATAAATATGAACCAGTTCCTAATAAAGCAGAATATTTCATGGGAAAATTCAATGAGAATAGAGACATGGATGACTTGCTTAAATGGGGCGATAAGTTTGTAGATTGGATGGAAGACAAAAGCGCATGGGACTCAATGGAAACTGTAGTTTTCACTCCTTATTTTTCAGATGATATGCAAAGGGTAGATTACGTGTGGTTGAATCTTTGGCCGTCCTCCAGTGCACAGTACAACGCTATCGATCAATGGCTCAGGGAAGGTGGCTCTATGATGAGCTCCTTGCCAGTAACCAACGAAAGAGTTGTCGATGTTTGGCAATGGGCGATCTCAGCTCCTGATGGTGAAATTGGCGAAAATGGCTTTGTAAGGTTTACTGAATGTACTTTAAAGGAAGGTGTAACAATGAGAAAAGCCTTCGACGTATACAAGGACTTTGCAAAGAAAGCTAAATCTACAGGTGACAATATGGGAAGGAAGATGATGTTCCCTTCAGCCGGTGTGGGAGAATATGACTATGATTATGTTTATTCTCTTTACGCAAACACTCCTGCAGAATATGGCAAGAGTGTTGATAATTTTGGAGAAAATCTTCAAGGTACTCCAGAAGTTGAGGCCTTAGATGCAACTTCAGACTGCACCAATCCCAGAAGTTATTCAACTGTGAGAATCAAGGCAGCAAAATAAAGAAAAGGGGTCTAACGACCCCTTTTTCATATCTCTTCGGAAATAATAGTATTTCCGTCAATATCTTTTAAATTTAAAACAACTTTTTCTTTATCAATACTTAAGATTCCGTAATTTTCTCGTGAGTACATTTCTCCAATGAGAAACTCATCTTTTTCTTTTAGGAAAATATCCCATAATTTAGCTATAGGTCTTGAAATTGGTTTATTCATGGAAGATGAGGTCATTTCTATAATGTTACCGGTTTTGTAGAGTCCTGCTTTATGTCTATCACCTGAAAGAATAATCACATTTCCCTTTGCATTGTTCAAAGCTTTCAACAGTCTGATTCGCTCATGAGGAAAGTTGTGCCACTTTTCAAATATGTGTTCTGTAGGGATAACTTGTATGGAAGAAACTAATATTATTAGATCGCTCTCTTTTTTTAGTTCATTCTCAAGCCATTGCCATTGAGCAACCCCTAAGATAGTTTTGCTTTTATCTTGGGTAGGGTAATAAGGCTTATCTGTTTGGTCTAAAGGAGACCGGTGATATCTTGTATCTAGCCCTATTAAGTTGACACTTAAATGACCTATTTTCAATTTCTCTGAAAAATATATACCATCTCTATTGTGTCTAGGATCGTCTTTTTTAACGTTCCAAAACTCCAAAAAAAGTTTTTGAGCCTCTTTCTTAAGCGGATATTCTGCACCGCCGTCATTTTTTCCATAATCATGATCATCCCATATTGCGTATAGTTTTTTCTTTAACAGCCATTCTGGGAATATTTCCTCTTGTTTTTCATATGAGATTTTCATATCTTGCAAAAGCCCGTCTTCTGAATCACCGTAGACATTGTCTCCCATAAAGAAGAATTCATTTATGCCTTCTTTTTCAATTGCGGACCATATGGGTTGATCTCTTTTTTCGGTTATACAAGAGCCAAAGCCGAGCACATAAGAGTCTGAATTTGAATTTGCTGAACTGGTAGTGACAGAAAAGCTTAGCAAAATAGACGCTAAGATAGGCATATGCATTCTCAAGATTAGATTCATAGTCTTTTTTTATTCTATACTTATTGCATAAATTACTGGGGAATATATTGTTTAAATGTATAAAAATTATATTGATTATGTCCCTTATAGGATGTGATCCAGGATCAAACGAAGTGAAATACCCTGATACAAAACAAGAAGAATTACTTGAAACTACATTTGGTAAAGAGATAAACGATCCATATCGTTGGCTTGAAGATTTTACAAGCAGCGAAGTGAAAGCATGGGTTGAAGAACAAAATGAAATTGCGGATAAATTTCTAAATAATCCAACACAAAGAAAAATAAAAGAAGACCTTGAAGATATTTGGGAAACCTCAGATATAAGCATTCCTTTTAAGCGAGAGGATAAAACTTTTTATTTCTATGATGACGGTAAAAAACAGCAATCTGTTTTCATGATGCAGGATTGCGATTCGTGTGAAGCTAGAATACTTCTTGATCCAAATAATTTTTCTGAAGATGGAACCATTTCTTTAGGAGGTGTTAGTGTCAGTCCAAATGGGAAATACCTTGCTTTTTCTATATCTGATGGTGGGTCTGATTGGCGTACTTGGAAAGTATTAGATATAGATCATAATCAAATACTTGAAGACCTAATCGAATGGTCAAAATTTTCTTATGCAGTTTGGGAACAAGATAGTTCAGGTTTTTATTATCAAAAGTATAATCAAACTACAGTTGCGCTTTCCGACTTAAATAAAAGCCCCAAACTTTATTTTCATAAGTTGGGAACTAAACAAAATCAAGATAAGTTGGTTTATGAAGATACTACGAATCCTGATTTATCATGGTCAATAAATGTTCCAGAAGAGGGTAGTTATAGATTTCTGTCTATAGGTGAGGGTACAGATGAAAGAAATTTCCTGTCGATCAGTTTTGATGATTCATTAAATTTCGTACCTCTTATAAATGAATTTGTAGCCACCTATAACTTCTTGGGAGGAACCAAAGACAAAGCTTGGTTCTTTTCAAATTTAGATGCACCCAATGGAAGAATATTCCTACTAGACTTATCATCTGATAAACCGATTTGGAGAGATTTAATTCCGGAAAGCAAATTTCCAATTTCCAGTGCTTCAGTTGTCGGGGATAAACTTATTCTCAATTATCTAGTTGATACACTGTCTGAGGTTAAAATTTTTGATTTGGAGGGCAACTTTATAGCCGATTTACCTTTTGAAGGAAAAGGGACTCTGTCCGGTTTCGGGGGAAGTTTAGATAACAAAATTTCTTATTTCGAATTTTCTAATTTTATTTCTCCACAAACAATATATGAATTAAATCTTGAAACCCTCTCATTTGAAACTTATTGGAAAACAGAAATTAAAGGTTTGGAAGTAGGTGAGTACAGAACAAGTTTGGATTTCTATAACTCAAAAGATGGTACTCAAATCCCTATACACCTTTCATATAGTGCAGAAACTAAGCTGACAAAGAACACACCTATACTTCTTTACGGATATGGTGGATTCAATATTTCGATTTTGCCTTATTTTAGTAAGACCTTTTACATGTGGATAAAATCTGGAGGTGTATTAGCTGTTGCAAATTTAAGAGGCGGATCAGAATACGGAGATAGGTGGCACAAAGAAGGTATGCTGTTGAATAAACAAAATGTATTCGATGATTTTGCTTACGCCGCTAAATATTTGCACAGTAAAGAAATAGGTTCACCCGATACAACTACTTCCTTAGGCAGGTCTAATGGAGGTTTATTAGTTGCTGCTACGATGCTTCAGTATCCAGACTTATTCAGAGTTGCTATACCTCAAGTGGGAGTTTTGGATATGCTTAGGTTTCATAAGTTTACAATTGGATGGGCCTGGGAAAGTGACTATGGGGAGCCAGACAATGAACAAGATTTTCTCAATCTCTTGAGCTATTCCCCGTATCACAATATCAGCTCGTCAATATGCTACCCCACAACACTAATCACAACATCTTCGAGAGATGATAGGGTAGTGCCAGCACATTCGTATAAATTTGCTGCTAGACTCCAAGAAGCTCAGCAATGCTCAAACCCAATTCTTCTAAGAGTTGAATCGAGGGCAGGACACGGAGCAGGGACCTCAAAGGAGAAGCAAATTGACGAAATAGCAGATATTTTTGGTTATGCTTTAAACATAATTAGAGGAAATTGAAATGGCTAAAATTCATGAAATAGAAAATTGGATAGATGGTGTTAAAGAGGAAATTATTGACCCAGATATTGAGATCATCGATCCCCATCATCATTTATGGCATGGTCCTGAAGATCCTCCTGGAGTTAAAGAAAGTTACAGATATCTGTTAGAAGATTTGTGGAGCGATACTTCGAGTGGCCACAATATTAAAAAGACTGTTTTTATTGATTGCGGTCAAGAATACTATGAAGAGGGTCCTGACCGGTTCAAGCCTGTAGGAGAAACAGAGTTTGTAGTTGAAATTGCAAAACAAGGAAGACAAAATCCTGATAAAGCTCAAATTGCTGGAATAATAGGACATGCCAATATGATGCTGGGACCAAGTGTTAAAGAAGTTCTAGAAATGCACCAAGAGAAGGGGGAAGGGCTTTTTAGAGGTATTAGGCACGCAGGCGGTTGGGATGAAGACGAAAGAGTTAGAAATGCACACTCTCATCCTACTCCTCATATCTATTTAGAAGATAATTTTCAACAAGGATTAGAAGAGCTTAGCTCTTTAGGAATGGTTTTTGATACGTGGCATTATCACAATCAAATCAGAGATTTAACTCAATTAGCAAATAATCTACCTGAACTGGTTATTGTTCATGATCACTTTGGCGGTCCTCTTGGCATCGGACCGTATGAAGGAAGAAGAGAAGAGATTTATGAGCAATGGAAAGAGGATATTTATGAGTTGAGTCAATGCCAGAATGTTTATGCAAAATTAGGTGGATTAGCTATGCCAGTGAATGGATGGGAGTGGCATAAAAGAGACTTACCCGCCACCTCGGATGAGATAGTGGCTGAGCAGAAACAATATTACCTCCACACACTAGAGTGTTTTGGTGCAGATAGGTCGATGTTTGAGAGCAATTTTCCTGTTGATAAGCAATCTGTTTCTTATCATGTTATCTGGAATGCTTATAAGAAAATGACCTACGACATGAATGAAACAGACAAGAAAAAACTTTTCTACGATACTGCAAACAAGGTATACAGTTTAGAGTCCTAATTGTTTGACGGTAAGATCTTTCATTATTTCTTTTGATCCGCCACCAATAGCCATGACTTTTACTTCTCTGTAAATTCTCTCTATGGCATTGCCTCTTAAGTAGCCTGCACCACCTAGTATTTGCATGGATTCACTCGCAATAGACTCGATACATTCGGAACAGAAAAATTTTATTTTGCTAATTTCGGCAACTGGCATTTCTCCATCATTCATAAGTTGCGCAACTTGATTAAGATATGCGTCCATAGCATCAATCTTTGCTGACATATCAGCTAATTTATGACGTATCACTTGGTGTTCAATTAAACTCTTACCAAATGTTTTTCTATCTTTACTGTATTCAATACATTCTTGAAAACAACGTTGAGCCATTCCGAGCATTTGTGCACCCATCATGTATCTCTCATAATTGAAGTTATTCATAATCGCATAGAATCCCTTGTTTTCTTCTCCCATTAAATTATCGGCAGGTATTCTGCAGTCATCAAAGTAAAGTGTGGCTGTATCGGAAGACCACCAACCCATCTTTTTTTCTATTGCTGACCTAGTGAACCCTGGAGTGTCGGCTTCAACAAAAAACAACGAAATACCACCTAGGCCTTCACTTCCTGTTCTGGCACCTATTACAAAGTAAGAAGCTTGCATTCCCCCAGTAATAAAGGTCTTGGAACCATTAAGAACCCATTCGTTGCCGTCCTTTTGAGCAGTTGTCTTCATTTGGGCTACATCTGAGCCTCCGCTTGGTTCAGTTATCCCAAGCGAACCTCCTTTCTTTCCCGACATCAAATCAGGAAGGGCTTTCATTTTGATATCTTCGTTCGCCAGTTCTGTTAGAGGACCCAACATAATATTCCTAGACCCAACGCTGGCAAAAAGACCACCTGCACTGGTTCTCCCCATTTCAGAAGAAACATCTTTTCGCATAAACTGGTCATCGAAACCTAATCCACCAAATTTTTCGTCAATACCAAATCCGAAAACACCAAGTCCACAAACCTTTTCATTTATTTCATGAGGATAGGATCCAGCTTCGTCCCAGTCGTCTACATAAGGCCATATTTCAGTTTCCATAAACCTACTGACCATTTCTCTAAATGATTTTCTATCATCTGTATCGAAAGGATTTCTCATTACTGATCAAATCCTTGTAACTTACCGGCTTCCTCTCTTACTAACTCTGGCGAGCCTAATAATTGCCTATTTAGACCAATTCTCTTAAACCAATAATGCAGTCCTAGCTCATCGGTAAAACCCATACCGCCGTGCACTTCAGTAGCTGTTTTTGAAACCTGTTTGCCAACTTCAGAAACGTGAGCTTTTGTTTGACAAGCCATCAATCTAGCTTCTTCAGGAACACTGTCTTGACAATGTGCAGCATGCCAAATCATGGAATGACAGGGCTCTAGTTCTGCCGCCATTTCTGCACACATGTGTTTAACAGCTTGAAACGAGCCAATGAGCCTTCCAAATTGTTTTCTTTCTAACGAGTAAGCTACTGATTTATCGAGCATGACCTGGGCTGCCCCTACAGTATCTGCTGCCAGCATTAATCTCCCTGCATCTAATATCTTTTCAATTACAGTTGTGTCATCTGAAGCAGCTAGTTTTTCTGAGTCAACATTTTCGAGAATTAGCTCAACGGAAGTTCTTGTTTTGTCTACAGTAGTTAATTCAACAACTTCAATACCCGAAGCAGAACTATCAAATATAAAGAGCTCGCCTGATTTATTTGCAATAATAAATGCGTCAGCATTTTTTCCATCTATTATGAAAAGAGCTCTTCCATTGATTTTATTTTTAGCAAATTCAATACCAGCATTTTCTCTTGCCCCCACATATTCAGATAATCCAACTCCAATTTGACATTCTCCTCCTGCAATTTTTGGTAACCATTTATTCTTTTGTTCTTCTGTGCCAGCCAGATTTAAAGCCATTGGAGCCATAACGTAAGATCCAATATACGGCACAGGAGCTGTACCAGATCCCAGCGCGGAGGACACCACAGTTGCAAAAAGCATATTGAGCTCTAAGCCACCATATTCTTCAGGTACAACCAATCCACTTAATCCCAATTCAATAATACCTTGATGTATGGCTTGAGCCTTTTCTTCATCCCCGTCAGCAACAGCTTTAATAGATTCTAAAGGAGCATTATCAGCAAGGAATCTTTGAATATTCTCTTCGAGACTTTTTTGTTCTTCAGATAATCCAAAATACATATTAAGCTCCTTGTACCTTAGGCTCTTTAGGCATGCCAAGAGCTCTTTCGCTAATGATATTTTTTTGTATTTGGTTCGTGCCTCCTCCAATAATAAGACCGAGGTAGTACATATATGTCATTTGCCAAGCCCCGTTATCTCTAAGGTGGGGGCTGTCTTCATACAAAGTTCCTAATTCACCCATTGCATCTATAGCCAGTCCCTCAAGTTCGTGTCTGAGCTCAGTGCCTTGTAATTTCACAATTGCTTTTGCCAAGTGTGCATCTTGATCTTTATTTATCTGAGAGGACAGTATTCTTAGGGCATTCGATTGTTGGGCCATTAATCGACCTTGGATAGATAGTAATCTATCTCTAAAAATTGGCTTATCGATTACTCTTTCACCATCAATAGTTTCATTTTTCATCAGATCAATAAGAGAATTCAATCTATTTTGAGTAACGTTTGGATCGGCTAATGAACCCCTTTCGTGACCAAGTGTTGCGTTAGCAACTTTCCATCCTTCACCTCTAGCTCCAACAATATTTTTTGCGGGAATACGAACATCAGTTAGAAACAATTCATTAAAATCTGAATCTCCAGTCATTTGTTTAATCGGACGCCTGTCTATGCCTTCAGAGTTCATAGGCATCAGAAGATAGCTGATTCCTTGATGCTTAGGAGCATCCGGTTCTGTCCTAACTAAAATAAAGCACATTTGGGATAAGTGTGCAGTACTTGTCCAAATTTTTTGTCCATTAATTACCCATTCATCACCATCCAATTCTGCTTTTGTTTGTAAGCTAGCAAGATCACTACCTGAATTAGGTTCAGAGTAACCCTGACACCAAAGTATTTCTCCTCTTAATGTTGGCCTGATGTATTCTTGTTTTTGCTCTTCCGTACCAAGTGATAATAGAGTCGGCACAAGCATTTGTATCCCTTGGCCGCCAGCAGGTTTAGGGATAGGGGACTTGGCAAATTCTTCAGCGATAATCCTAAGCTTGATGATATCCATGTCGCCGCCATAACCACCATATTCTTTTGGTATGGATCTAGCAAAATATCCGTGATCAATAAGCTTCTGTTGCCAAGCTACTCTGCTTTCACTCCTTGGCGGTCCACTTAGTTTGGTATTTTCATTTTCTTTTATAAAATTTATGACTTCGGCTCTAAACTCATCATATTGAGGTCCATATTCAAGATCCATGAAAGACTCCTTAATTCACTCTATTAACTCTTATAGAATAAAGTAATTTTTTAAGTTAAAAAAGGATAATTCTTTACCTCGATCAGTATAAAAAAGGAAATATAGCTTTTCGATTATTTGGATAGTTGTCTATGTTATCCAGAGCCCATCGATGGTTTGCTCTTGCTCGCGGTACAAGATTTGCAAAAGTCCATAAAAGAAATACGAAACCTGCAGGACTAAGAGTGAGAATTGCCCAACCTAGCCACTCTATGATCTCACCTAAATAATTGGGGCAGCTTACATATTTATATAAGAATCCTTTTGGAGTGTGATAGCCTTTGTCATTTTTATTTCTCAAATTCATTAAGATATTATCTGACCTAACATTGATATACATACCAGCTGCAAAAATAGTAATGCCAATAATAAATTGAGGTGAACTTATCCATTGTTGACTATATTCTCCTAATAGAAAAATCCATATACATTGTGTGGAGATATTTACTGTATTAAATATAAACGCCAATAATACAATTCCAATAGGCATTTTTTTACCTTTTAGTCTTGCTCTGAAAGGCCATATAACCGTTCTATGGAAGTAATGAATTGACCAAATTAAGCAGAATAGAGTCTCAACTAAACCTATTTTTTCATTGAAGAGAACAAAGAAAATCAGTATTCCTATAATTGATGGAGATTCCATCAATATCCATCCTAATTTTGATGATATTTGAAGAAGAGGTTCAGGATTTGTGTATCGCCCGTATGGTGCAACTTTGAAAAATAAAGAAAAGAACACTATCACTGCGATTAACGACCAAAAGATAAGAAAATCGTTGAAGTGCTCCTCTATATACATAAGAAGAGCTTATCAGGATATAGATGAATCAGGTATTTAATTTAGATTACAGATCCTAAGCTTAGAACAAGAGAAATTACAACAAGGGAAACTGATAAAACTATGTATAGCGATGTGATCAATCGGTCTAACCAGAGATAATTCAATGCATCACTCAATTCCAGCGATTCCATATTTTTAATGGCCATAGGTTGACCAGAATGTTTATTTTTTCTGTATATATCTTTCATACTGTATAAATATACAGTATTTTGTTTAAATTTACAAACATTTGTTTAGAGGGCCTTTATTACTGCTTTTCAAGGAAGTATTAAATTGTTAAATTGTTGTAAATCATTTGGGGAAATAAATATGGGTATGGTTTTCAGAACCTTTCTAATAGCTTTAGTTTTCGCGATTATTATTTTTGCTTTGGGAGCTAATAATCTTTTTACTATTAAAGATGATTTTGCAGATTTTTCACTTGATACAAATGAAATTTCAATAGATCTTCCCGAAAATCCTAATAGAGATGCTTTTTTTGGCGATTTACATGTACACACCCGTTATTCATTCGATGCATTTATTTTTGGTACAACCGCTTCTCCAGATGATGCATACAGATATGCAAAAGGTAGTGCTATTAAACATCCTTTAGGCTTTGATATGCAGCTTGATGATCCTTTAGACTTTTACGCAGTAACAGATCATGCTGCCTGGTTAGGTATGATTCGTGCTTATGCAGACCCGACTACAAAACCAGGAAAATTAGATTTTGCTGCTGATTTACATGGATTAAATGATCCTGAAAATTTAAATACAAATACATTTGCAAGAAGGGCTGGTCTATTTGCAAATTTAATTACCGGTGAATTAATAGAACCTTCCAAAAATCCTTTTAAGCTTTTAGCTGCCTATCTTCAAGAGGATACAATCTATGGAACTGCAGCTTATGATAGAGAGACTCACCAATCTGCATGGAGGGATGTCGCAGAGGCAGCCGAGAGACATAACAAACCAGGAGAGTTTACGACCTTCATAGCCTATGAATTTACTTCCAGCGGACCAGGCCAAAGCAACCTACACAGGAATGTTATTTTCAAAGACAGCAAAGCGCCTTTGCAGCCATTTTCAATTGTTGATTCTCAAAATCCAGAAGATTTATGGAATTGGATGGACAATTTAAGAGATCTTGGTGTCGAAAGCTTAGCTATTCCCCATAATTCTAATGGTTCCGATGGACAGATGTTTAAGCTTGTGGATTGGGCAGGAAATCCAATGGATGATGACTATGCCTCTCAAAGAATGAGAAATGAACCTCTAGTAGAGATTACTCAAGTTAAGGGAACTTCGGACACTCATCCTCTTCTTTCTCCAAATGATAAATGGGCAGATTTCGGCATTATGAACAATAGAGTTGCTTCTCCGTTTTATTCAAAACCAAATGGTAGCTATGTTAGAGAAGCTTATTTAAGAGGCCTGTCTTTGGAAGCAGAATACAAAATAAACCCTTATAAATTTGGTTTAGTCGGAGCTAGCGATACACACACTGGAGCTATTTCTGATAAAGAGTCTGATTATCATTCAAAGATAGGAATTTTAGACGGAACCCCTGAGCTTCGAGGAGCGGCGCCTGTTACCCAATCTCTTAGAGATCAACTTGAGGAGGCTGGTGCTAATGTTATTGTAGACGGTTTTCTAGATATAGAGGGTAAGGATTATATAGATACTGGATACACAGAGTGGGGCGCGTCAGGTTTGGCTGCTGTTTGGGCTGAAAATAACACTCGCGAGTCCATTTATGATGCTTTTAGAAGAAAAGAAACTTTTGCAACTTCTGGAAGTCGAATCAAAGTTAGATTTTTCGGAGGGTATGGTCTTGATGCGATACTAGACCAAGAAGATCCCGTCAAATTCGCCTATGCCAATGCATCAACAATGGGTTCTGATCTCCTACAAAATAATAATGAGGCTCCCGAATTTATGGTTTGGGCTTTAAGGGATGTCAAAAGAGCCCCGCTTGATCGAGTGCAAATCATCAAGGGATGGACTGAATTAAGCGGAAAGCCTCATGAAAAAATTTATGACGTGGCTTGTTCAGATGGAAGAAAAGCCAATTCAAAAACCGGTCTATGCAAAGATAGCAGGGCTAAGGTTAATTTAAATAATTGCAAGATATCTAAAAATGTCGGTGCCGATGAACTAAAGGTTGTATGGAAAGATCCTGATTTTAATCCAAATCACAAAGCTTTTTATTATGTAAGAGTACTAGAGAATCCTACTTGCAGATGGTCAACTTGGGACGCTATAAAGTCAGGAGAAAAGCCAAGAGGTGATTTGCCCGCTACCATCCAAGAAAGGGCGTGGAGCTCCCCGATCTGGTATGTTCCTGATAATGAAGGTATAGAAGTCAGTAATATCCTCCCCGATAATGTTTAGTATTACAATTAATCTGTCGTAAATCTGACACAAGATATTCTTCACAAGAATCTCTTAAGTTGTTAAATTGATAACAATTTCAAACGGGGATAATTATGAAGAAATCTAGAAGTTCTATTCTTTGCATAGCTTTACTCGGTGTATTGCATAGCTGTACCTCGCCAAATGATATTGTGGACTATACCGAAGATTTGGCAGTTGCAGATCCAGCACCAGGAACGACTCCGGGATATAGCGAAGATAAAAATGTGTATTTTGGTGATCTTCATGTACACACAAAACATTCTTTTGATGCTTATATTTTTGGCACAACTGCAACACCTGATGATGCTTATGAGTACGCTAAAGGTAATGCTATTCAACATCCTCTTGGATATGACATGCAGCTCAGAGAGCCTTTAGATTTTTATGCTGTTACCGACCACGGCTTCTTACTGGGAAGCGTTGAGGGATGGGCTGATCCTGATAATGGCAGGGCAGGTACTGAACCTTTTCATAATCTAAATGCCCCGGAAAATCTCACTCAGGAATCTATAGCTTCAAGATCACAACTTTTCCAAACCTACGTTAGAAATATAGCTCAATTTAGTAATATTTGGACTAGAACAGTAGCCTACTTAACTGGAGATACAGCCAGAGGTTCAACGATATATGATGTGGATGTGCATAGAACGGCTTGGAAAGATGTTATACAAAGCGCTCAACGACATAATGATCCAGGTAATTTTACTACCTTCGTTGCATATGAATTCACCGCTTCAACTACCAGATCAGCTAATACAAAGGGTGCATCTGCCTTAGGTTGTTTGTTGACTGGAAATGGCTGTAATTTTGATGGAGCACCTCCTTTTGAAAACGCCAATCTTCATAGAAATGTAATATACAAAGGCAATAAATTCACTGTAGAACCTTTCACTAGACTGAAATCAGTTAATCCAGAGAATCTCTGGTCGTGGATGGATGATTTAAGAGACAGGGGTGTCGATACTATTGCAATACCTCACAACTCAAATGGATCAAATGGACAAATGTTTGAGATGGAAAACTGGGAAGGTTTGCCTATCAGTACACAATACGCTGAATTTAGAATGCGTAATGAACCACTCGTGGAAATGACTCAAGTTAAAGGAACCTCCGAAACACACCCAATTCTTTCCCCAAATGATGAATGGGCAGACTTTGAGATTATGTGGCAAAGAGTTGGAAATTCATCTTACAGCAGACCCTTTGGCAGTTATGTAAGACAAGCTTATCTTGATGGTTTAGGTATGGAAGAGGAGGGAAGAGGCAATCCTTATAAATTTGGAATGGTTGGGGCAAGTGATACTCATACTGGCGCCATTTCGGATGATGAATCAGACTTTCATTCAAAAGTTGGAATACTAGATGGTACTGCTGTGGCAAGAGGCTCAGTACCTATATCAGATCAACAAGTTCAAGATTTAACAGGTGGCAATACCATAAGGCAATTGTCTTTCAAAAAAATTGGGGACCGAAATTTTAATAATACAATTTTTAATACTTGGGGTGCCTCTGGTTTAGCAGCCGTTTGGGCAGAAGAAAATACAAGGGACTCAATATTCGATGCCTTTAGAAGAAAAGAAACTTATGCAACTTCTGGAAGCAGAATAAAACTAAGATTTTTTGGAGGATACGATTTGGATAAGACTGATCTTGCGCAGGACGATCTAGTTAAAGAGGCCTATAAAAAAGGTGTCCCTATGGGTCAGGATTTAGCACCTTCTGAAGGCAAAGCACCTTCTTTCTTGATTTGGGCTATGCGAGATAAAAATGCTGCTCCTTTACAAAGAGTTCAAATCATAAAAGGCTGGGTGGAAAAGACTACCGGACGTCCTTACGAAGAAGTTATTGATGTTGCATGTTCAGACGGCTTGCTTCCAGATCCCGTCACTAAACGCTGCCCAGATAATGACGCTTTAGTTGATATTTCTGATTGCTCAATAAGCTCAGATAGGGGAGCTAATGAGATAAAGACAGTTTGGACTGATGATTCTTTTGACTCCACAGTGAAGTCTTTTTATTATGTAAGAGTATTAGAAAATCCTAGTTGCCGATGGTCAACTTGGGATGCAGTTAAAAATGGGACTAAACCGAGAGAAGATCTTCAACCGACTATACAAGAAAGAGCTTGGTCTTCACCCATTTGGTATTCATATTAGTTATTAAAGGAGAAATAACATGATTCAAAATAATCCAGAGCTTTTTGAACTCTCTATGTCTGAGAAAACTCAGCCATTGATGGATTTAGTTAAACATCATTGCGAAGAAAATATTAAGCCTATTCAAGCTGAATACTCTGCGCTTCAAAATGAAAAAGAAGACAGGTGGTCATGGCATCCAAGGCAAATAGAGCTTATGGAAGGTGCGAAAGATAAGGCAAGAGAATTAGGGTTATGGAATTTCTTCCTACCAGACCCAGATGGAAATATTGGGGATGGCCTTACCAATCTTGATTACACCTATGTTGCAACAGAAATCGGTAAGTATCCTCTAGCCTCTGAAAGCATGAATTGCTCTGCACCAGATACTGGCAATATGGAAGTATTGGAAAGAGTAGGTACCGAAGAGCAAAAGAAACAATGGCTAGAACCGCTGCTAAATGGAGAAATTCGTTCAGCATATGCCATGACTGAGCCTAATTTGGCATCTTCTGATGCAAAAAATATTAGTACCAGTGCTGTACTTGACGGAGATGAGTGGGTTATCAATGGTGAAAAGTTTTACATTTCAGGTGCTGGAGATCCGAGATGCAAAATCATGATTGTTATGGTTAAAACAAGTCCTGATGCGCATCCATCAAAACAACAATCTCAAATATTAGTTCCTAAAGATACACCTGGTGTGCATATATTGGAAGGAATGCAAGTATTTGGTCACGATCACGCACCTCATGGTCACATGCACATAAAATTTGATAACGTCAGGGTGCCAAAAGAAAATATACTTCTTGGTGAAGGTAGAGGTTTTGAGATCTCTCAAGTTAGACTTGGACCTGGTCGTATTCACCACTGCATGAGAACGATTGGTAAAGCTGAAGTTGCACTTGAGCTTATGGTGAAACGAGCGGGAACAAGAGAGGCTTTCGGTAAACCAATAGCTAAACTTGGCGGCAACCTTGAAATCATATCGAGAGCAAGAATTGAAATAAATGCTATGCGACTGGCTGTACTTCAAGCAGCAAAAGCTATGGACGTGCTTGGTAACAAGGAAGCTAGAGTCTACGTAAGTGCCATCAAAGCTATGGTTCCTGAAAAAGCTTGCAAGATTATAGACCAAGCAATTCAAATGCATGGCGCCGCAGGAATTTCACAATGGACCCCCTTGGCAGGACTCTATACTGACATAAGGCATTTAAGATTTGCTGACGGTCCTGATGAAGTTCATCACATGGTTGTAGGTCGTGCAGAGATGCAAAAGTACGATCTATGGTAAACACCGGTCAGTAAACTTGATTTAGTTTATGAAAAAAATACTAATTGCTAACAGGGGAGAAATAGCAATTCGTATCGCAAGGACCTGTAATGACCTTGGGATTAGGACTGTTGGAATATACTCTGAAGATGATTCAAAATCCCTTCATTTGTCCAAGGTAGATGAGGCTTATAAGATCGATGGAAAGGGTGCTGCTGCTTACTTAAATATAAATGAGATTATTGCAGTTGCTAAAGAAGCGAAAGTAGATGCGATTCATCCTGGATATGGTTTTTTAAGCGAAAATGTAAAGTTAGCTTCTTCTGCCAAAAGATCAAATATCAAGTTTATAGGCCCTAATGAAAAAGCTTTAAAAGTTTTTGGAGATAAAACTTCAGCTAAAGCGCTTGCTTCAGACTTATCTGTGCCAGTAATTTTGGGAACCTCTTCCAAAACAAGCCTCAAAGAAGCCGAAAATTTCTTCAAAGGTCTCAAAAAAAATTCATCAATTTTGATAAAAGCAATATCAGGGGGTGGAGGAAGAGGTATGCGTATTGTTTCAAATCTTCAAGATTTGAAAGAAGCTTTTAACAGAGCTTCCTCAGAAGCTAAGGCTTCCTTTGATTCCCCTGACCTTTATGTAGAGGAATATCTAAAAGATTACCGACATATAGAGTTTCAGATTCTGGGTGATGGCAGCGGTAATGTCATACATCTTCATGAGAGAGAGTGTTCTGTACAAAGACGGCATCAGAAGTTAATAGAAATAGCACCCAGCCCTAGTCTGAATAAGGATCTCAAAAATAAGATGATTGAAGCCTCTTTGGCATTCGGCACAAAAGTTAAGTACGAAGGTCTGGCTACGATTGAGTTTCTAGTGAATATTGAAAAAGGAGATTTTCGATTTATCGAATGCAATCCCAGGATACAGGTTGAACACACTGTAACAGAATCAATAACTTCTTTAGATCTTGTCAAACTTCAGATTCAAATTGCTTCCGGAAAGACTCTGAAGCAGCTTAAGTTGGATCAAGATTTAATTAAGGAACCTAAAGGGTTTGCAATTCAATCAAGAATAAATATGGAAACCATCGGGGAAGATGGAAATGCAAATCCTGCAGGAGGAATTTTTGAATCATTTGATTTGCCTTCTGGGCCTAGTGTGCGAGCTGACAGTTATGGTTACTCCGGATATGAGACCAATCCTCTTTTTGACTCTCTAATAGCAAAAATTATAACTTATTCATCAGAAGATAATTTTAAACAAGCCTGCAAGAGAAATTACAGGTCCCTATGTGAATTTAAAATCAAAGGCGTACCTACTAACATTGAGATATTAAAGAATTTACTAGTAAATAAAGAATTCTTGAACAACAGAGTTCATACCAATTTCTTTGAAAATAATCTCAAAGACCTTCTATCGCCCCATAATCACTCTGACCTATCAGATATTACTAGAAGCATCTCGCAGAAAGAGATTAAACGAGGAAAGATCGAGGATCTTGATCCTTTGGCGGTGCTAGATCATGGTAAATCAGGTGGAGTTTTTGTGGACCAGTCTGAAAATATCTTAGAACTGGAGAAGAGAGCACTTCAGGAAGGCTATGAGAGTATCGATGCTCCTATGCAAGGAATGATTGTAAAATTTGAAGTTGGCGTCGGGGATAAAATCTGGGAAGGAAAAACTCTTGGAATCATGGAAGCCATGAAAATGGAGCATGAAATTATATCTTCTGTCAGTGGAACGGTAGAAGAGATAAATGTTTCTAATCTCGATACTGTTTTTGAAGGTCACTCATTAATGACTATTAAGTTGGGTGAGGTTAAGAAGAAAGAAGCCAGCAAAGATGATCAGATAGATCTAGATTGGATCAGACCTGATTTACAAGAAGCACTCGATAGAAAAGAAGCAAGCCATGATAAAAATAGGCCTGAAGCAGTTAAAAAGAGATACGGAACTGGACATAGAACTGCTCGAGAAAATATTGAAGACCTTTGTGATGAAGGTACTTTTCTAGAATACGGTTCGGTTGTTATCGCAGCACAAAGACGCAGACGGACTGAAGAAGACCTTATCAAAAATACTACTGGAGATGGCATGGTCTGCGGGCTTGGACATGTCAATGGAGATCTGTTTTCTGATGAAAACTCTAGAGTTATGGCTATGTCCTATGACTATATGGTTCTTGCTGGTACCCAAGGAAAAATGAATCACGCCAAGAAAGATCGAATGTTTGAGATAGCCGAGCAAAATAAACTACCCACTATACTTTTTGCTGAGGGTGGTGGAGGCAGACCAGGTGATACGGATACTTCAGGAGTGGCTGGTTTAGACTGTCTGGCATTTACTTATTTTGCTCAACTTTCTGGACTTGTGCCTGTAATAGGTATAACCACTGGAAGATGTTTTGCAGGAAATGCTGTACTGCTGGGTTGTTGTGACATCATTATCGCTACTGAGGATTCGAATATCGGTGTTGGTGGTCCGGCTATGATAGAGGGAGGGGGTCTTGGTGTATTTACTCCGGATGAAGTTGGGCCTATGGATGTTCAGGTTCCAAACGGAGTAGTAGATATTTCTGTAAAAGATGAAAAGGAGGCCGTGGCAGTAGCAAAGAAATATCTTTCTTATTTTCAAGGTCCCATTCAAGAGTGGAAAGAGCCTGATGCTCGTAAACTAAGATTTGCAGTGCCAGAGAATAGGCTGAGATATTACGATATGCGGGATATTATCGATGGCATCGCTGATATAGATTCTGTTTTGGAAATAAGAAAAGACTGGGCTCCTGGAATAATTACATCGTTTATTAGAATAGAAGGTAAGCCAGTGGGTGTGATAGCTAACAACCCCGGACATTTATCTGGTGCAATTGACTCCCCTGGTGCAGACAAAGGATCAAGATTTATTCAGTTATGTGATGCATTTGATATTCCTATTCTTTCGTTAATTGATTGTCCGGGTATTATGGTCGGGCCAGAAAGTGAAAAGACAGCATTGATTCGCCATGCTGCAAGAATGTTTGTTGTAGGAGCTAATATTGAAACTCCGCTTATGTCAGTAGTTGTCAGAAAGGCTTATGGTTTAGGTGCGCAAGCTATGGCAGGGGGAAGTTTTAAAATACCTTTATTTACTGTTACTTGGCCAACAGGAGAGTTTGGCGGTATGGGCTTAGAGGGTGCAGTAAAGCTAGGTTATAGAAAAGAATTGGAAGCTATTAAAGATCCTAAAGAGAGAATAAAGGCATATGAAAAGATGGTTGCAGATAGTTACCATAGAGGTAGAGCAGTTAATATGGCTTCGCATTTTGAACTCGATGATGTAATCGATCCAGCAGAAACAAGGACTTGGATTTCAAGTGCTCTTAAATCTTTACCACCAAAGACAAGAACAGGTAAAAGAAGGCCCAATATAGATACTTGGTAAAATATTAGAAGATATGCATAAAATATTGTTTTTATTACATTTATTTTCGTGCACTAATGATTACTTTGAACTACTACCGGTAAAAGAATCCATCCTGAGACACACAGACAAATCATGAAACAAAGACTATTTATTTTCCTACTTTTAGGGATCTTAATCCTTACTGTCGATATTATTTTTAATGACGAAAACGAAAATAAAATCACCATTTTTGAATCTGAGATCAATTCTCTCATCGGTACTTGGGTTGAACAAGTAGGCAGAGACCCTACTGTGCAAGAAGTTGAGGGCATTATCAAGCAATTGATTGATGAAGAAATTCTCTATAGAGAGGCAGTTAAATTAGGCCTAGACAAGAATGACATCATCATTAAAAGACGATTAGCACAAAAGATCGGTTTTCTTAGACAAGAGTCTGAAACAACCTTGCCAACCAATTCAGAAGTCCAAGATTATTTCCAATTTAATGCTGAAAGATATGAAGTGGATGAGAGATTAACGTTTACTCATATTTATTTTAGTGAAGGAGATGACAGTCTTCAGAGGGCAAGGTTGGCTTTAAAATCAATACAGTCCGGAGAGTCTGACTCTAATTTTGGTGAACCTTTTTTACTGGGAAAAAACTTTTCATCTAAAACTCTTTCTGAAATTGAAAGATCTTTTGGTCAATCTTTTGCTGAAGACATTCAAAGCATCGATATAAAGTCTTGGTCTGGACCTATTATTTCTGAATATGGATCCCATTTGGTCTTTGTAAATTCAGCCTCTGAAGCTTTCACGCCAGAACTTGAAGATGTTAAGAACTTAGTTATCAATGATATTGTTTTAGAGAGACAAAACAATGCAGTGAAAGAGTATCTAAAAGAACTGAGAAGTACTTACCAAATAGAAATCTTGGCCGATCTGAATGAAATATCTGATTAAATTTTTAATATTCTTTTCTGTTTCAATCATGACTTCTTATCTTGGAAGCCATGAGATGAATCCGGCTAGACTTACATTGGAAGAAACTGAAAAAGGTTTTTATTCCGGGTCGTGGATGTTTCCAGCTAACGCCGCAGGCCTCCCAGCTGAGGTAAGCTTTACAGATTGTGAAGCACTTCAAAGGAATCTCCCGACAATACAAGGAAAATATTTAGTGACTGATATCGAAGTTGAATGTGATTTAACTTTGAAAGGTAAAGAAGTAGCGTTTAAAGGCCTTACAAGGCTTACTGATGCATTAGTCAGCATCAAATTTTTGGATGAGACCACCTATGAAGGACTGGCATCAATCAATAACCCTAAATTTAATATACCTCAAGAAGTTAGCATATATCCTGTGAGTTACTTTTGGTTAGGTGTGGAACATCTATTGAGCGGCATAGATCATATGTTGTTTGTATTTGGGCTTTTATTCCTGGTATCAGGAGCAATTAATTTGGTTAAGACCATAACCGCCTTTACCATTGCACATAGCATAACATTAGCACTTTCTGTTCTAGACCTGGTCAGTGTCCCTCAAGCCTCTACAGAAGCCTTTATAGCATTAACCATCATTTATCTTGCTTTGGAGGTGGGAGATAGACACAAATACGAATCTACTCCTTGGCTTATTGCTTTTGGTTTTGGTCTCTTGCACGGACTGGGTTTTGCTGGAGCGCTATCAGAGATAGGGATTAATAATGACAGCCTCTTGTTGTCTTTATTGTTCTTCAATATTGGAATCGAAGCTGGACAATTATTAGTTTTGCCATTTTTCGGTTTAGTTATATATTTACTAAAAACGGATATGTTCAAGATAGAAGTAAATAGCTTTGCTAGCTACTTGATTGGAGGATTAGGAACATACTGGTTAATTGAAAGAATACTTTCAATATAGCAATAAAGGAGTTCGCAATATGTCAGATATAGAATTTAAGACCATAGAAAGTAATGGTATCAATTTAAGATTGGCTATGATGGGGGAAGGGCCTTTAGTCATTTTCTGCCATGGTTGGCCAGAAAGCTGGTATAGCTATAGACATCAATTACCCGCTATTGCGCAAGCAGGATATAAAGCTGTTGCCTATGATGTGAGAGGCTACGGAGAGTCAGACAAGCCTCACGAAATAGAAGCCTACACCATGAAAAACATGACTGGCGATGTAATTGGGATCATCGATGCTTTAGGCTATGACACAGCGATAACGATTGGTCATGACTGGGGTGGTCCTATAGCTCTTCATACTGCTGCCTTAAATGAAGATCGAATAACGGCAACCGGAACAATGTCAGTTCCTTTTACTGGAAGGGGGCCGATGCCTCCATTAAAGCTATGGAAAGAGATTTATCAAGATAACTTTTTTTATCAGTTATATTTTCAAAAAGAAGGTATAGCTGAAGATGAATTTGAGTCTGATCTTAATAGATCCTTGTTTATTACCTATACCAACAGTGATGGTAGAGGTATGCAAAACAATCTAGAAAAAGGTCAAAGCGGTTTAGTACCTCAGAAAGACAAAAACTCTTCTTTTTTAGATGGCATGGAAGTATTCGACGATTTTCCTGGTTGGTTTTCAAAAGAAGACCTAGACTATTTTGTAAGTCAATTTCAGATGAGCGGTTTCAGAGGTCCCTTAAATAGATACAGAGCTCAAAATATTGATTGGGAAGAACTGCCCGAGCTAGACAAGACACTCAAACAACCTGCCTTTTTTATAACCGGCACATTGGATCCTGTTAACTTCTTTATTAGATCTGAAGAGCCCCTAATAGATAGAATAAATACCAATTATGAGAATCTTATTTTTGCCGAAGAACTTGAGGGAATA
>CACJMO010000014.1 GCA_902594545.1 uncultured SAR86 cluster bacterium | reverse complement strand
AAGTTGCTAAGTATAAGTGCACCGTAAACACAATATCTCCTGGTGCGGCTACAAGGTTAACAATTGATTTAATTGAAGCAGCGGGAAGAAAATATGATGAGAATGATTGGACACAAGGTCCAGGTCAAATAGCACCCGTGGTTGCATGGTTGTGCACTGAAGAAGCAGGTGAGGTGAACTCGCAAATTATTCATTCTCAAGGTGGTATATTGGGAATAATGCAACAGCCTGCAATTATTCAATCATTTACTACTGACAATCTGTGGACTTTAGATCAATTGGATACGCTGATCCCCGAATTGGTGGAGACAAAAAAGTATCACGACAAAGAGGTTGAGGAAAAAGGGGCTCCTAAAAAGGTTTAGTTAACCCAACCAAACAGAGACGCTTTCTTTTATATCTGCAGCTGAAGAACCTGCTTCAAAAATATACTCAGCAGGCTCAACTTGCCAGCATTTATTTTCAACACTCCAGTAAGATAGGTCTCTTTCGGATAATTCAAAAATAACTTTCGTTGACTCACCCGCTTCTAAACTGACTTTTTCAAACTTTTTCAGCTCTTTTATCGGCCTTTCTACAGCTGATTCTTTAAGTTTTACATAACACTGAACCACTTCCTTACCAAAGATATTTCCTGTATTGGAAATTTCGATCTCAAATGCTGCCACTGAGGACTCCCCTTTTGGAGGAATTGCTCTGAGATTTGTATATTCGAAAGTTGTGTAAGACAGACCATGACCGAATGGAAATAAAGGTTCAATATTTTCTCTGTCGTACCAACGATAACCAATAAAGAGACCCTCTTCATAATCCATCTGCAAGTCTTTGCCTGGATATGTTGAAAAAGCAGGTGTATCTGCTAATTTTTTTGGAAAAGTTGTAGGTAATTTGCCTGAAGGATTAACATCGCCAAAAAGAACATCTGCTAAAGAGTTTCCAAATTCCTGTCCAGGGAACCAGCACTGTAAGATAGCTTTAGATTGGTCAACCCAAGGCATTTCACAGGGAGCGCCAGTATTAAGGACGACCACTGTGTTTTTATTTATTTCGCAGATTTTAGTAACCAATTCATCTTGATTAGCGGGCAGCTGCAAACTGGATCTATCATTTCCTTCTGTCTCCCAATCAGAGTTTGTACCAACAATTAAAACTACGGCATCTGCTTCTTGAGCCATATCAATTGCTTCTTGCATAAGATCATGTTGATCAGGAGCTTTCATGCCAATCTGAACTGCAGGGAATCTACCTTCCCACTTATATTCAACTTCTAATTTATAGGTAGAGCCTTCATTGAATTTAAAGTTACCTCTTCTTGGTGCGCTTCCCATAGCAAAAAAAGTTTCGCCAGGATCCTGAGAGGTCCAATTGTCTACTATGATTTCTCCATCTATTAGAATTCTTGACGGTCCTATACTGAAAATTTCAAACTCATAGTCTCCAGAGAATCTAGGTTTGAGTTCGGCATTAAACCTTACGCTGAGAGAAGGTCTTTTCGATTGGGCGACAATATCTAATCCAAATCCTCCCATAGCCCAAAATTTGTTTCCTTTTAGGATTTTGGTTTCTAGTGGAGAGCCCTCAAACTCTTGGCCATCATAAAAATCAACTTTAAATCCATTATTTTCTGCAAATAATTCTGTTGGGATTGCGGGCAAAAACTTATGGGTATGACAGCCTTTGGCATAAGTCACTTCAACATTATCGCTTAACGCAGACTTAATTCCCTCTAAAGGATGCACCACATAATGAGGATTTAATGAAGCGCTTCCACCTCCAAGGTACTGCCCTTTTTCTGCATTAGGTCCAATGACAGCGATTTTTTTAATTTTCTTTTTATTCAACGGCAGGACTTCTTCATTCTTAAGAAGGACCATACCTTCGGAACCAGCTTTTCTAATTAATATTCTATCTTCTTCAAGATCGTTACTCTGTTCTGGTTTTTCTTCAGGATTATCAAGGCGACCTGTGAATTCAGCTATGCGGAGAATTCTCCTGACCTTGTCATCAACTATATCTTCTGAAACTTTACTGTCATTAACTGCTTTTACTAAATTTTCTCCCCAGCTCCTTGCAGGTCCTGGCATCTCACAATCCAGACCACCATTGGCATTTCCAATTGTGTCCTGCGCAGCACCCCAATCACTTACAACATAACCTGGGAAATTCCATTCTTCTTTGAGTATCTTGGTTAGGATCTCATGATTTGAAGAACAAAATACATTATTGAGTTGATTGTAAGCAGACATTACCGATAAAGAGCCTGCCTTAACTCCCATCTCGAAAGGAAGCAGATAAAGCTCACGCAATGTTCTTTCGTCAATATTTGAGCTTACAAAATGCCTTTGATATTCAGTATCATTACCTATGAAGTGCTTTAGACAAGCAGAGACACCTACAGATTGCACCCCTTGGACATAACTCACAGCTAACTCTCCAGTGAGAACTGGATCTTCTGAGTAACATTCAAAATGCCTGCCACCAACAGGATGGCGATGTAGATTAATAGTAGGCCCTAAGAGAACATCTGCATCCTTACTTTTAGCTTCAACACCTATTGCTTTTGCAACACTTGCAACACTCTCTTTGTCCCAAGAAGAAGATAAACATGAGGCACTGGGAAAACACGCTGCTGTTGCACCTGAAACAGAGTCACCCCTTGCACCTATAGGACCATCGGTCATTTTAACTCTGGGTATATTTAATCTTGGTACGGCAGTTGTATGCCATGCGGAAGACCCAGAAAGAATAGAAACTTTTTCTTCAAGCGTGAGTTCGCTTATCAATGACTCTATTCTATCCATAGAAAGAAGTTAATTTATGCGTAGTCTCTTTTTTTGTAGATAGAATTTCTTGGCTTAGCAAAAACATTTCTTACCATAGGCTCAAAATCTTCTATTGCCATATTTTCATACTCTGGATCAAAAGAATTTTGATCATATTTAGCACAGAATTCAGCACAGGCATGCCAATAAGGGCTGTCTTTATATTCGTCTCTCATATTTTTATCGAGCCCTAAATGTTCGAAGAAATAATAACCTTGAAAGATTCCATGGTGTTTTACTATCCAATAATTTTCCTCTGAAACAAAGGGTTCAAGCATGGTAGCTGCTAGATCAGCATGATTAGCAGAAGCAATTGTGTCCCCTATATCATGCAATAAAGCACAAACAACATACTCCTCATCTCGACCATCTCTATATGCCCTTGTTGCTGTCTGTAGGCAATGTGTAAATCTATCAACTGCGAACCCACCTGTATCACCCTTCAGAATAGATAGATGCTCTAAAATCCTATCAGGTAATTCCGCTGCAAATTGAGCACCATGCTCTCCAATAATTGCATAGTCTTCGGCAGTACCATTTAACATTTCAGTAAAAGTTGCTTGTTTGTCCATATTGCCTCCCTTTTTTTATAGATTATGCCGTAATATCAGTATTTTTCATATACTCAACTCATCCAGTTTGTGACTGTCTTGCTTTTTGGGTCTATCAATACGCCAGGATTCATTATTCCTTTTGGATCAAGAGCTGCTTTAGCTTCGGTTAGTACTATAGAGAACAAATCATCCCTTTGGACATCGTAACCATAAGGCCTATGATCTCTTCCTACAGCATGATGATGAGTCACTGTACCGCCTTTAGAAACACAGATTTCATTTGTTGCACATTTAATATCTTTCCAAGTATCAATCATAGTAGATGGTGTCGCATATGCCCCAAAAGTAAAATAAGGAGCCAATCCGTCCGGATAGCTATGAGTAATTCTGCAGGTTACCAGCGAAGGTTTACCTGTAATTTCTAAAATGGCTTTTGAAATATCATCTTTCACATCTTGGATGAAATCTTTGCTTTTATCCCATGTAATAGAAGTTTCAAATGTATCTTGGATTATGCCTCTTCTGGTAAAACTTTCTCTTAAATAAGGAGCTTTAATAAAACTATTTCTCCATGTTCCTGAAGAGCCTGATCTGTGTGCTTGAGAATCCTGACTAGGGGCTTCAAAATTTCCTTTGTTATCCTTAGCTATCTCTAAAGCTCTTTCCAGGGATGCTTTTTTATCGTGATCTGCAGACTCGAAAGCCAGTATTAATAAATGACTTTTACCGTCACCAGCACCATTAAATAACGCCTCATTGGCATCAAGCAATCTGCAATTTGACGGGAAAAGCCCAGATTGACTCACTAATCTTAAGGCTGTCAGAGCATCTTCATAATTTATAAACTCAACCGTGCATGAAGATCTAAAGGTTGGTCTATTTTGCAGTCTCATTGATGCCTCAGTTATCACACCCATAATTCCTTCAGAACCAATCGCAAACCTATCAGGACTAGGTCCAGCGCCCGATCCAGGTAACCTTCTAGTCTCAAAACTACCTGAGGGAGTTATCATTTTTAATGACTCCACAAAATCGTCAATATGTGTATAGAGAGTGGCGTAATGACCTCCCGATCGGGTAGCTATCCATCCTCCAAGGGAAGAAAATTCAAAGCTTTGAGGATAGTGCCTCATAGTTAAATCATGTTCTTTTAATTGAGATTCTAAATGAGGTCCCAAGATTCCACCCTCAATTAAAGCGGTCCTGCTAGTTTTATCAATTTCCAAAATAGAATTGATATTTTTCATATCAAGAGAAATCACACCTGCATAATCGCTCCCAACATTTGTTTCAACGCCGCCACAAACACTTGATCCTCCGCCGTAAGGAATCACTGCTATATTATTTTCAGATGCCCAGTCTAAGATACTAGTTATATCATTTTGTGTCTCCGGGAAAGCTACGTAATCAGGCGGTGAAGAAAAATCGCCTAGTAGAGACCTGGCGGAATCTGGAAAGGATTTTCCATAAGCATGATTTAATCTCTCTAATTTATCGTCTGACAATATTTTTTTTAGAGAGCTGGGGGTTGAGAATTGAGGTTTATTGATATCAATATCCGATATTTTTGGTATCTCAATTCTCTCTACGTGATCAAGTTGAAAGGTTTTTGCAATTCTTTGATCAATATTGTTTTCTTCTTCTGATGAGAGTAATTCATCATCATAGCCCCATCCCCAGAATTTTCGCAATCTCATATAATTCTCCTCAACAGAATCTTATAATGCAACTTAGTAAACAGCAAAGAAGAAGTGGTGTTAGAATACTGTTTTAAAATTTTAGAGTTATGGCAAAAAAATACGAAAACTTTCAAGTCGGTGAAAATCTTTGGAGAAGTGAGAACACATACAAAGTTTATACAAATACTCTCCTAGAGAAATTAGTAGCAAGTAAGACAATTATTGACCCCAATGGTTCTACTGGAGGTCATAGACTTATTGAATCAGAAGTAGTCTATGTATTTCTATCAGGAGTAGGAGAAATGGAAGTTGTGGAGTATGCAAATCATGAAGCCGGTCATGGAACTAATCCTAGTTTTGGTATTGAGCATAAAGCAGAGCTTCCAATAACTGCAGGCAACATAGTGCTGGCTGAAGAAGGCGATTACGTTAAGGTAAAAAACACATCCAAGTTAGAACAACTTATCTATTTAAGAGTTTTTGATAGCGAAGGCGCAAGAAAATAAAAAAAATCCCCACTCATTGAGCGGGGATTCCGAAAAGCGTATCTCAACTACTTTTCAACTAACCGTTGTAAAAAACTGCTAGCCGGAACCGGGTTAACCCGTGTCAGAAGGCTACTCCTGTCGTTCCTCTTCTAAAATTAATACTAATAGTGATCACCTCCTGTAGAGGGTAACAAAGAACCACAAATCCAATCCCCCTCGTGTTAAATCGGATGTGGGACGCCTTATGAAAGAATATCAATAAAGTAATTTTTAGAAAAGACTTTATTTAAAGAATTAGGATTTTAAGTTTAGCCATTCAACTTCAGCTAGATCTAAGCTTACATTTAGTGCCTCCAAAGAGCTTTCTGTTTCAAAGAAATTTCTTGGCCCTACTAGAGGAAAAGAAGGAAACGGCTGATTAAGAACAAATGCCAATGCAATTTGGATAGGATCAACTGACTTTTCTTTAGCTAATTGCAAGCATCTATTTCTTCTTTCGAAATTATCTTCACTTCCCCAAACCCTATCCTGCTCCTCTTGATTAGGATCAGCCACATGAGCTACACCAGTAAATTCTTGAGAATCAAGAAAAAAGCCTCTGGCCTGACTGGACCAAGGAAATATAGCTATTTGGTTTTCAGTTAAATAATTTACATAATCATCTTCCGAGCAGCTGAAACAACCAGGCCAAACAGGATTGTTCATTCGAGCAAGACTAAAGTTATTGCTAAGAACGGTAAACGGCTGTTTATTGTTAGACAGAGCATAATCATTTGCTGCTTTAAACCTTTCTAAGGACCAATTAGAGGCTCCAAAAACTGTTAAAAGACCTTCGTCTTTAAGTTCATTAAGAGTGTCTATGAAGTCTTCAACAGGAACGCTCTCGTTGTCTCTGTGTAAACAATAAATATCTACGTAAGAGGTAGACATTCGAGCTAGGGTTTCTTCAAGTTGTGGTCTTATTTTTTCAGGAAAACAATCCGGTGTATGAGCACCCTTACCTAGAACTACAATTTCATTTCGCAGCCCTCTTGCTTCTATCCACTTACCCAGATAGTAATCACTTTTCCCATTATTATAAATATAAGCCGTATCAAAAACATTCCCACCTTTAGAGTAAAAATGATCAAACATGGCAAAAGCATGATTTGTGTCAGATTGGTTATCACAACCGAATACAACTCTTGATAAATCTTTTTCGACACCAGGAATTCTTAAACTAGGGAGTGGCTCTCTAGTTTCATTTTGAGCGACAACTGCTACTTTTCTTTTTTCACCCCTATCATCATCATATACGACCTTTAATTCTCTTCTCCAAGTATCGAGGGCGATCATATTGCCGTGCGAGTCATTATGAGGTAACAATGAAGTTTCAATAGCTTCATTGAAATAAGCTTCAGTAAAATGATCTATCTCAAGTGCATAAATACCTTTGTCTGTTTTTACTTCAATTAATTCTTCTTTGCCATTTGAGTCAATAATTTTTATTACAGATTTCCTGCCCGTAAATTCTCCACAATGCCAGGGTTGATCAATAAGAATGGTTGATTCTCCATCCGAAATAGAAACTGCGCTATCGGTAGTTAAATTAGTAGCTGATTGAATGTGAGATTTAGAGCCATCTTCAAAGAGCAATTCTCCTGAAGCATTTAAATCTATTTTCTGAAAGTTTAACTCTCCATTTCCTTTAATAGACGTGGGATTCATAAAGTTTTTGCCATTTACTGCGCCTACCATGTGACGTGATATGGATAAGGGGTAACAGCCGATATCTAAAATAGATCCTCCTCCGAGATCTCTATTAACCAACCTATGAGATTCAGGGACCTCTACCGAAAAGCAAAACTCAGCATTTATTTCGAGTGGACTGCACAATCTTGAGGCAACTAACTCAGCTAACTTTTGCGTTTGAGGATGTATTTTGTACATGAAAGCTTCCATAAGGAGCGTTTTATTCTTTCTAGATAAATCTATCAATGCCATTGTCTCGGTAGCATTTATTGTCATGGGCTTCTCGCATAAGACTGCTTTCTTTTGTTTAAGGCATTCAACAGCAAATTCAAAATGACTTGTATGGGGCGTTGCTATATATATGGCATCTATACCTGGTAGAGAAATTAAGTTTCTGTGGCCTTCTATTGCCTCACATCCATAAGGCTCGGAGAATTCTAAAGCCCTTTGTTTTGTTGTACTTGCTACGGCAATTAATTCTCCTTCAGTTTCCTGCAGAGCCTCAGCAAATGCTTTAGCAATAGAACCTGTCCCTAATATGCCCCACTTAATTTGTTTCATGTGATTCTCCCTGCAGCTTAGCCAGTAATTCTTTATGCATTTTTGCATCAATAGGATAGAAATAGATGATTATCAAACTCATGCCAACACCTAATGCCGGTATCAAAGTCATGATAGATTTCATGTCAGATATAGTTGACGTTGTTTGAATTTGATTGGCTTCAAAACCAATAAAATCTAAAACGATCCCAAGAATAATTATTGCAAAAGCAATTGATCCTTTTTGTGCAAAAGTCATAAAACCATAAAGAGAGGATTCGCTTCTTACGCCAGTTTGCACTTCCCCGTATTCAATAGTATCCGGCAACATAGACCAGAATAAAATTCCTCCAGCTCCTGATCCAAAGCCAATGAAAGCTACGAGAAATAGTAATTCGTTAAGAGTGCTTATGTCATAGACATAGAAAGACATTAAGGCTATTAAAGTAATAGAGCTCGATATTAACCAAGTAAGTTTTTTGCCAATCTTATTTGATATGAGCCACCAAATAGGTATGCTCAAGAAAGCAACTATTCCACTTGTGAAGAGTATCGTGCCCTGATGTTCATGCAGATTAAGTGCATATTTGGTGTAATAAATTAAATTATTTCCAAAAAATATTGTTGTTATACCAACGATTAAAGTTGCTGAAAAAACTAACCAAAAAGGTCCGTTTTTTCCTATAGCTTTAGCGGCTTCAACTAAACTTCCACCCACTCTTTCTATTCCTTGATCATTTGTAGGCTCACTTACAGAGATAAAGGTTATTGCATGTATACAAATTGCAGTTATGCCAGCAATTGCTGCCAAAACAATAAATCCTGAGCTTTCATCTTCACCGCCTACCCAAAAAATAATAGGGAAAGCCAAAAGCGCCATTAGATTTGTACCGGTTTGTGCGCCCATCATTCTAAAACCAGTAAGATTTGTTCTTTCCTGGCTGTCAGATGTGATTCTTGGAGTCAGTGAAGAAAAAGGAACACTGACCAAGGTAAAGCAGGTTCGATGTAATAAATTTGCGAACAACAAAAATAGAAATAACATTGTTCCTTCGAATGGAGGTACCCAAAACAGCAGCACAAAAGATAATGCCAAAGGAATGTTTCCAAAAAGGAGATATGGCCTATAAACTCCCCATTTTGTTCTGGTCCTTTCAGCAACATATCCCATGAAGGGATCTGTGATAGCATCCCAAAACATACCAATTCCATAAATTAGCCCTGCTAAGGATGGAGATATACCAACAACATCCGTATAAAAATAAAGCAGATACAACCCAACTCCACTCCAGTAAAGACATATTGCAATGTCACCGATACCATAACCAAGCCTGGTTTTGAGTGTCAACTTTTCAGCTATAGCTCCCATGAGAGCTAAGTTTATATATATGAAGGAAAGATTAAAGAGTTATCTTCAACTACCACCACAAGCCATAGATAACAACTAAGACTGACAAAACTATTGCTGTTGAAATATTGAAACCTTTTGAAGTGTCAAAGCTAATTGTATTTAAGTCTATGGCTTTTTCTTGATCGCTATATCCCTGAACCAATGCTGTCATATAACAAAGAAATCCAGTGAATAAGAAAACGATTCCCATTCGATGTTGGAACGGAAAGTCATCTGATGCAAATAAAAACATGCCTATAGAAAGAATGAGTGAAGCAAGTGCAGCTACTAACACAGATAAACTAGTGGCCTTTTTCCAGAACAACGCTACGAGAAAGATCACTAAAATTCCAGGTGTAAAGAAACCAGTAAAGTTCTGTATGTATTGAAAAGCAGATTCAAGGTTTCCTAAAAGAGGTTGTGCACATAATGCAGCGATAACAATTGAAATTAGTGCCACATTCCTTCCAACGACAACCAATTTTCTTTCATCTACATCAGTAGTAAGAAATTGTTTATATATATCCATTGTAAAAATAGTACTTACACTGTTGGTCATAGAAGCTAGAGAAGAAACAATTGCTGCTATAAGTGCCGCAAACGTTAAACCTAATAATCCTGTGGGCAACAAACTCATCATTGCTGGGTAGGCTGTATCAGGCGAATCAAGCTGAGGGATTAAAATAACCGCACAAATACCTGGCAGTACTACAACTAATGGCATCAAAAGCTTTAAAAAGGCTGCAAACATTACACCTTTCTGAGCCTCTGGAAGAGATTTTGCTCCTAATGCTCTTTGAGTGATGTATTGATTAAACCCCCAATAAGCAAAATGCGCTACCCATAACCCTCCTATCAGAACCCAAACTCCAGGTAAATCTGAATAACTGGGGTTACTCTTATCAAGAATCATGTCAAATTTCTCAGGAACTGTATCCATGAGTATCATAAATCCAGCCATGAAACCTTCTTCACTCCCAATTTTATCTAAAGCAATATACGAAACTGCAAGACCTCCAAATATTAGAAGAAAAACCTGAATAGCATCAGTTAAGGCAACTGCTTTAAGCCCTCCTTTAAGTGAATAAGCTAGTGAAAGAATTACCAAAGCCCAAAGACCGTAAACTATATCTAAACCAGTAAGAGTATTTATAGCCAATGATCCCAACCACAAGACTGAAGTTAAATTTATAAAGATATAGACTGCTACCCAAAATAATGACAATACCAAACAAACCCATTTATCAAATCTCTGCTCTAAAAATTGTGGCATGGTATAAATCTTCTTTTCTAAGAATATTGGCAAGAAGTACTTAGCCATTACTATTAAAGCGATAGCAGCTGTTAATTCGTATGTAGCGATGGCCATACCTACTACATAGCCTTGTCCCGACATACCTATAATCTGTTCAGCGGATATATTTGCAGCAATTAATGAAGCTCCTATAGCCCACCAAGGGAGGGATCTTCCAGCCAGGAAATAGTCTTCAGAGGTTTTTTCTTTACCATTGCTTTTGGATACCCAGGTTGCAAGACTTATTAATCCCACGCAATAAATTGCTATTATCCAAAGATCTAATGTTGCAAATTTCATTAACTTCTCCTATTTACATGGAAATATTGATTTTCCACCTTCTCCACCCTCTAAATAAACTTTTCCAACCTCAAATTCCCAAGTTCCTTTACTAGTAAAACCTATTGGGGATTCTATGTATTTCAGATCTACTCCCCTTTCCTTAAGGCACTTTAAAGGTATGCCTAATGTTTGCCATCTATCAAGCTGCAATGTATTGATAAAAGTCGTAAGATCTAATTCAACATCACAATTTTCACTGCAATCAACTAAATAATATAAAGGATTTAATGGATCTTGCTTATTTATCTTGAAATCGAATGTGAGAATCCCGCTTGCCTTTTCTTCCTCTTCTAAATTCATTATCTCAGTTGGTTCAAGATACCATTTAGAAGAACCAACATTTAGAGCAACCCTATGAGCATCTTCTTGCAGTTTTCCATCTACGATCTGAACAAAAACCTCTCCATTAGGACTGCCTACATATTTACCCTCTAACTCAAAAGTTTTGTTTAAGAAGCCAACATATACTTTAAATTTTGGAGACGGCCAGCCTTGCAGTAAAACATCTCCTAGTTTAAGTTTTTTTGTGAACTGGTCATTTTCGTTCAATTGGCCTAAGTTTGATTGTTCTAAATAAGTGAGACCATAACCGTATTCGAACAAGGGATCATAATCAGCGTCCCAAAAATTAAGATTAGTCTGATTGATGGTCTTCGGCCAAGAAAAAGGTAATTTTCCTTTAAAATCAACAGGTTCTCCTTCAATGGTTTGTGCAAATATCACTTCCGCTATACCATTTCCTTCTGTGCCTGGAAGCCAAGCAGCTACAAATGCATCAGATGAATTTAGCTCTTTATTTACCCATAACGGTCTGCCTGAAAGAAAAATGTAAGTCACTGAAATTCCGTCTTTTCTCAAGGAATGCGCAATTTTTAAATGATCGATTTCATTGTTTTCGAAAGCTAGATTTTCTACTGAACCTTGATATTCAGCGTAAGGATTTTCTCCAACAACTATGATTGCTGAATCTGGTTTTTCGGAATAGCTGCCATCAATGCTATACGAGACATTGCCTCCTGCCTTTAGAACAAAATCTTCTATTCCCTCATAAATGGTCGTTGAACCTGGGAAATTATTATTTGTATTACCAGTTCCTTGCCACGTGAAAGACCAGCCTCCTGAAGCTTTAGAAATATCTCTAGACCCCTTTCCTACAACTAAAATTGTGGAACCTGGATCTAAAGGAAGTGTATTTTTATTGTTTTTGAGTAAAACCAGAGATTCTCGAACCGCTTGTCTCGCTATATCTCTATGTTCTTTTGATCCTATTGAATCATTTATAAAATTAGACTGTCTTTCAGATGGTTGCTCTTTAGCGAATAGACCGTAAAGGATTTTAACTCTTAAGATTCGACTTACTGCATCATTTAGTCTTTCCAAAGAAATTTGCCCTGACTTTACTTGCTCCAATGTATTTTCGTAAAGTTTTTTCCATGAGTCTGTAACCATAAACATATCAAGGCCTGCATTTATAGCTTTAGGACAAGTATAAGAATGGCAACCATCCACTTCTTGATGACCATTCCAATCCCCCAATACAACACCTTGAAAACCTAATCTGTCTTTTAAGACATCAGTAAGTAAATATTTATGTCCGTGCAGTTTTTGTCCATTCCATGAATTGAAGGATGCCATAATGAATTCCACCCCAGCATCAATTGTTGTCTGATAACCTTGACCATGCAATTTCAATAAATCTATTTCTTCCAGTACTGTATTGCCTTTATCAACACCATTTAAGGTACCCCCATCGCCTATGTAGTGCTTAGCAGTAGCTAAAACTTTTCCTTTATCTAGATAGTTCTGTCCTAATTTTCCCTGATAACCTTCAACCGAAGCCCTTCCCATTTTGGCAACCAATGATGGGTCTTCAGAAAATCCTTCATAAGTTCTTCCCCATCTATCATCAAGGGGAACAGATACGGCTGGAGCAAATGTCATATCCAAACCGCTTAAATAAACTTCCTTTGCTACAGCACTACTCAAAGTTTTGATTAACTCAAGGTTCCTAGTGGCACCTAAACCAATGTTGTGTGGATACAGGACAGCCCCTTTTAAGTTATTGTGACCATGAACAGCATCAGTACCCCAAATGACAGGAATACCTGAACCATTCCCTCCTTTCTTTGATGCTAGGAAATACTCATCTGCTAAATTTTGCCAATCTTCAAGTGCATGATCAGCTTTACCATAAGGGAAACTACCTCCGCCATTTAAAATTGCACCAATCTTATAATCTCTCACTTCCTCGGGAGAAATGTGACTTATCTCAACCATAAATATCTGGCCAACCTTTTCTTCTATAGACATTGAAGAAAGATACTTCTCTATCTCAGAATCAATAAATGCTTGTTTTGAACTCTCTTCACTACAAGAATAGAGCACGCCTAAAGATAGAAAGAATAGAATTTTATTTTTTAAAAAAGTCATTATGGGCAATGGATTAAAAAAGAGGGCCTGGGCCCTCTTTTTCTATCGTGCTTTAATCTTAGAAATTTGTTCTAAAACCAAACTTGTAAACAGGACCATGATCTTGAGACAAGAACAGCATTTCTGAATGACGTGCGTAAAGACGTGTCGATTCATCATTAATATTCATTGCATCAAAGAATAATGTAGTATCCTGATTGACTCTATATTGATAAGAAAGATCAACTTGTGTTCTCTCTTCAACGTATAGAGGTTGATCATAGTTAGCAAAACCGGCAACTGTTTCGCCTCTGAAGTTCACAGCTATTCTTGCTGTGTGAGTGTCATCCTCATAAAAAACAGAGAAGTTACCCGAATCACCTAATCCATCCAAGATGAACTGTTCTCCAATAACTGAACGATTAACATCCACATCTCCTCCGCTAACTTCAGTATAGTTAAACTGCATACCGTAAGGAGTGCCTTCAAAGAGATGTTGTAAAGCAACTTCTACACCACTAACAGTTCCTTCTTCTTTGTTGTAAGGTCTAGTAACTTGAAAAACAGCTAATGGATCTCCCGGCTGACCATCAATATAACCAGGGTTACATCTCCACCAGCCGCCATCGTTACAATTTGGAGAGCCTCCTCCGTAGTCAAAAGCCCAACCATTATTCCATGTCTCAGGAAGTGCCCCGTCATGGGCTTGCATAGCTAAAGCTACCCACCCCATATGATGAAAATCATTCATCCAAGATTGAGCCCAAATTGCTTGTTGAGAAACACAGTAGGTCCAAGAACCAGGCTCACCATATGAAACAGTATCAGGACGCCCGGCAGCTGCCCACTCTTGGACACAGTTTTGAGCAAACTGTCCGATCGCAGATTGTGCTGGATTCGTAAGTCCATCTAAAGTCGTATTAACAGTTCTGGATCCGATGAAATTCTCTACTTCTTTCCTAAAGTAATTTACTGCGAAATAACTTCCTTCTGCATAATAATTTTCATAACTCAAATCAAGGTTTGATGATTGGAGCGGCTCTAAGGCAGGGTTTCCACCTGATGCAGTAGGCGTTAGATAGTTTTGATTGCCATAACTCAGTTGAGATCTTAAATCCTGTAAACTGGGTCTAGCTATAGAGTCACTATAAGAAAATCTTACTACTTGATTTTCTGTTATACCTAAAGACATAGCTAAGCTGGGCAATACTTCACTAGCATCGCCATATCTAGGTGCATCTACTACTCCATTATTTAAGTATATAAGACCATCTATCATGTCCCATCTTATTGTTGAAGGCTTGGCTTCTAGACTGATCGATTCAAGATCTGTTGACTCGTATCGAAGTCCAGCAACAATATTTAAAGGCATCGAATTGATTTCAGTTTCAATGAAGAGCTGAACAAACGCCGAGTCCATATCTTCAATAATTCTTTCGTTTGTATCGATATCTCCAGCACTAATTGCACCATTTGCGTCAACAAATGCTGCAAGAGCCTGTGCTCGGTCTATATGATAATAATAAGAAGTTCCTAAATTAGGACTAAATGAATCCATAAAACTGCCCAATCCAGTTTGAGTAAAAATTTTGTCAGGATATTGAGCAGCCGTTGGAGCAATAGCACCATTAGGATTGCCCATTCTTACATCCGCAAATTCATTTTCTATTCTTGATATACCAAACTTAACAGTTTTTACGACACCTAAGTTAACGTCCCATTCACCATTAATCTGAACTTGCTCTAAGTCATTTTCTTTTTTTGCATCCCAAAGCTGTATACCGGTTGCATAGTAATCTGAGGCATTAAAAGTGGTGTCATAAGAGAAAGTGCTTATTCCAGAATTACCACCATTAGTGTGAGTGACAACTCCTTTGTTAGTAGTAGTGAAGCCCATTTCATTAGGTAACTCAGAACCGACTTTAACTGCTGAAGAATCATGATAATCAAGAGTCAATCTCAAATCATTATTGAATTGCCAGTCAAGGTTAAGACCTACAGAATTATTTGAATTTTTAGTAGCACCCCAAATTAATTGATGATCATAAGATCTGTTCCCCACGACAACATCAGTATAGACACCATTTGTATTGATGGTAGCTTGTTGTGTATCCCAACCTCCTAGCCAGGAACCAAACATAGTTCCTTCAGAATCAAAATCTACACCTGAATACGTATAGTCAACTGTTGCAACAAGGTCTTCATTAATTTCATATTGAAAAGTTGCCTGAGCATTTTTTCTTAATCTATTGTTATCTTTGATCTGGTAGGCAGTAGGCTCTTGGTAAAAAGTTTTTCCATCAGCTCGTGTATTGTTATTAGTCACGCCAGCTTGAGAAGATGTTACTCTCGAGTAACCCTCTATCAAAGCCATATCTTCTGGCACAAGCCAGTTTGATTCTCTTGTTCCCTCTTCTCTATTATTTCTATCTTGATAAGAACCTGAAAAAGAGAAACCAAATCTACCTTGATTTGTTGCATATAGAAAAGCAGTTTCTATTGGTCTACCCCAAGAAGCACCCAAGTCTTCAGCGCTTGTGGTATCTTCAACAAAATTAAAAGAAAAAGATTTTTTGGTTCCAGTTATGTTCAGAGGCTTTGTGGTGACCATATTAATGGTAGAACCAATACCTCCTGAAGGAAGTGAACTGTTGATAGATTTATATACTTCGACAGCTGCAATTCCTGGAGATGCAATATCTCCAAAATTAAATGATCGTCCGCCTTCCCACTGACCTGGAACAGTTGGCATTTGACGGCCATTAAGAGTTACTAAGTTGAATTCTGGGCCAAATCCACGCACCGCTACTCTTTCACCTTCAACGTTACTTCTATCAATACCTATACCAACAACTCTGGCAAGCGATTCAGCTAAGTTTCCATCTGGAAACTTACCAAAGTCCTCAGAAGTAATAGCATCGACAATACCAACATTACTTCTTTTAATATCAATAGCATCTTTTAAGCTCTTTTTAATTCCAACTACTACAACTTCCTCTGTAATCTCTTCTTCAGAATCTGACGGTTCATCAGCAAAAAGAGCAGGATTAATAGCAAATGCAAAAAATAGTGCGAATATCGCATTTAGAAACGATTTTTTCATGGATCTCCCCAAATTGTTTTAAAACTGACGCTATTATCACCTATTAAGCTATAAGTGACAACGCTGTCTTATAAATTAATGTAATCTGGTAACAGATTCTCTAAAGATAATTTCTGACTTGATAATAGACTCATGTGAAATGTCCCTGTCTTCAAGTTTATCTATAAGTTTCTGGGCAGACTTTTCACCAATAGCATCTAAGGGTTGTCTTACTGTAGTCAAAGGGGGTGTAATCATTTCAGTCATTGGAGAATCATCAAAGCCAACAACTGAAAGATCATCTGGTATCCGTATCCCCTTTTTATAAGCTACTTTAATAACTCCAGCTGCCATCTCATCATTTGAAGCAAATATCGCAGTTGGGCGGTTAGATAAATTTAGCAGCCTTTCCGCGCATTGTTCACCCGACAAAAGCGAGTTCAAACCATTTTCAACTAAGGAGTTATCTATATTAATATTTGCATCCTTCATGGCTTTTTGAAAACCTATAAATCTTTGGTTTACTGATAAGTGTGTAGGGTGTCCCTTGATAAATGCGATCTTTCTATGGCCACTTTTAATAAGATAGTTGGTCATCTCTATTGATATCTCTTCGTCATTTGTCTTAATACAATCACTTTGATCTAAATCCAAACCTGACGAAATTAAGACTTTAGGTAAATCAAGCTTTTCAATTAATTTTATAAATTCAATATTGTCGGAATGAGGGGGCGTTACTATTAATCCGGCTAATCTCGATTTTTTTATAAACTGCTCTGCGCTTCTCAACATTCCTATTTCATTGAACCTCAATGGATGAATAATTACTTCGTATCCTGCCTTGTAACAAAAGGATAGAACACCTTCCATAATATGAGATATGTAATTTGGACTAGGTGTGTCATAAATTAGTGAGATAATTTTTGGTTTAGATCTAGCTAACGATTGAGCAAAAGCATTAGGCTGATATTCCAATTGCTTAATTGCCGTTTCAACTTTTTTTACAGTTTTAATGGCTACATTAGGTTCATTATTAATAACCCTAGAAACAGTTTTAATTGATACTTTTGCTTTGTCAGCTACATCTTGTATGGTTGAAGCGCGTTTTGTCATGCTAATCTTTTTTTGGTATTTCTAATTTACCCAGTTGGCTTAGATAATCTGAATTAAATTCTCTTATCTTAAAAGGGTCTGGATTATCACGAAAGCTTTTTAGCGGCTGACCTAATCCTTTTATACCTCTTGCCCTTACCCTTTTTACTTTATCCAAGTCTATCTCTATGAGTAGCGTCTCAGATCCTGTTTCTGCTTCAGTTAATATTTCCCCTTCGGGTCCAATAAAAATTGATTGGCCGCAGCCTTGTCGACCCCCAGCATTGACATCAAGGTAGTAACATTGTTGTTGGATTGCAGTAGCTCTCGCCATAATTTTTTCTTCTTTTCTGTCACAAGTATCTGTGAGGCTCGGATGAAGTATTATTTCAGCACCTTTCATAGCCATTGCTCTGCTTGTTTCAGGAAACCAAAGATCATAGCAAATATGCATTCCAAAAATACCTACATTAGGTATTTCGAAAGTGCATACTTCATTACCGCCGAGGATATTTTTTTCATATGGAAGAAAAGGATATGTCTTTGTACATAAAGTAATTACCTCGCCAGTATTTGATATAACTGGAGCAACATTAGTTATTGAGTTTGGTTTATGATCATAGAAAGATCCTGGTACTAGCCAAATATTCAACTCTTTAGCTATTTCTTTAAAACCATCAATTTGATTGTCAAGAGAATAGTCGACAGACCTATTTGCCCCGCCCACAGCCAATTCACTGACTATAATCATATCAACCCAGGGATATCTCTGAGAAGTAGCAACCAAAGCTTCTTCAATTAGTTTATAGTTATCCGAATAATCTAAACTTAATTGCAGTCCTGCAATAGAAAAGGTTCTCATGATTGATCAGTCTCGCAAAAAGGTTTCATCTTATTGGATGCATTAACTGCCCTATCCCATGCAAACTCTTGATTATCACTAAAATAATAATAAATTGAACTATTTGGTAGCAACGCAACTGTAATACCACCAAATCCAGACATAAATGGAATCCAAATATCCTCATTACATCCAAGACTAGGGCCGTTAAATCGCTTAGACCAGAAGCCATTATTATAAAAAAGTATGTTATCTATAGCGGTAAGTCCTCTATTGTTCTTATTTTTTTGCAATGCGTCACTCATAATAGCGGATTGAGTAAGATCATTATCATTGAGCATGAAGTTTCCAATCTTTACAAGATCATCTGAGGTCAAAAACATACCATATTCCATGTAGGGTTGTTTAATACTGTCTATCGATCTTCTTATTTCATGAGTTGACTGACTTAAGTTAAGCTCCTTCCAAAGGGGCAATACAAGATCAGTATATATATCTGAATCTTTCCCAGCCTTTGATTTATAAAAATTATTTAATGCAACCGCAAGTATGTAAGTATCTGAGGAATGATAGGAGAGTTTTAAGCCTGGATCTGATTTCTTCTTAAAAACTGAACAGGCAAACTTAATTCTATCTTTATGTGTATAGTTTAGAGAAAACCCTTTGTCATTGAGATACCAGTCCTCACTGTACCATTTCTTATCGTAATAATGGCCAGTAGACATATTCAAGGCGTGTTTGAATTGGACGTTTGCCCATTTTTTTTGCTTACATTCAGGCACAAATTCCTGAATTTTTTCATTCATAACATTGGGATAATCCCTCTCTAGAAGAGCTAAAGATATAGTAGCAATTAATGATTTTGATAATGAAAAGGAAGGCAATAGCAATTCTCTACAATACGGATAGTTTCCAGAACGAGTTTTGCAGGAAGAGCGATAATGATTTTTTCCATCATAATAACCATAGACACTTAAATGATCTGGAGAAACCTCCTTGGAAGATCCAAAGCTCTTCTTCTGTTCGAGTTTACTTATACTGGTTAAAGGGGCAAAGGTACTAACATGCTTTAAGGAATTATGATGATCCTCTTCCGAGAACTCTATATCAACGGCACTATTAACCTCAAGCAATCCAATCAAGTCAAATTTAAAATAAGAGCACGTCTCACTAGCTATCTGATAAACAACATTAGAAATATTGTCTTCAAAATTAAAATCAAAAACCATGACACCGTTGTGCACACAATTTTGATTTTTCTGAATTAATGCAAATGGAATTGACGATCTGGTATTACCTAGATCAGTAGTCCAACTCTCACCTATTCCAAATTGGATATCCCAGTGAAGATTAAAACTAGAACGAACAGATTGATTAAGAGGAATAGACTTAGAATCTTTTATGAGTATATCAAGAGCAAATTCAGGAAACATATTTAAAACTTTAAATTCCTTTTGCATGTTCAGTGAATCCAGAGAAATCTTAAAGCGACGCTTCGAAGGAGTGCCATCAAAAGTAATTCTTTTAGCTAGGGACTCATCGGATGAATAAGCACCTTTAGGCTTTTTAAAATGTTTAAATTGAACGAGATCAAATTTTGGTTTGTAGTTTGGATCAGGCCACAAAAAGGGATCCAAAGGAGTGAATGCTGTCCCTACAGATGAAAAGAAAAAAAGTGTTATAAAAAAGATAGAGGACTTATATCTCTTTTTAAAAGCAATATACATACTGACAATATTAAGTCAGTGAATAGGTTAATCAAGTTTTAAATATCTGACCTCAATAGCATCAGCTGAGGTCTCTGATAAGATTCCAGAAATAACAACAAATTTAAGGTCTTTTTGAGGTTTAAGTACATTCTTAATTGCTTTCATAGCTGAATTCACATTCTTTTCATGATTAACAAACATTGGTGAGTAATAAGCATTTACAGATCCTGCTAAAGACAATTGATTAAGCGTCTTTCGATTATTACTAAAAGCAAAAATGGGAATCATGAATGGTTTTGCGTTAGAGACAATTTCTGCTGTCTGTCCGGATCTAGTAATTGCGATTATTCCATCTGCAGATATAGACTCTGCAATATTTTTTGCTGCAATTCCTAAATGTTGCCAGTCAGTGTCTGAAATCAGTTTAGATTCATAGCCTAACGTTTTATATTTTTCAGTTTGTGAAGCAATTCTAGAAATAAAACTTACACACTCTTCAGGATATTTACCTATGGTTGTTTCACCAGATAGCATAACTGCATCAGCTCCCTCATAAATAGCATTTGCTACATCGGTTACCTCTGCTCTAGTTGGAGTAGGATTTTCAATCATAGACTCGAGGAGGTGAGTAGCGACTATTGATCGAACGCCATACTTCGCACAGTTTGACATGATTTTTCTTTGTATATTCGGAAGATTTGAAAGGTCAGTTTCGATTCCCAAATCACCTCTAGCTACCATCACGGCATCTGAGACCTTACAAATTTCTTCTATATTAGACAGACCTTCTCTGTCTTCAATTTTTGAAATGATCTTGACTTGAGAAGTTTTGTTTTTTAAAACTGATTTAAGATCATCAATATCAGATGCGTCTCTGACAAACGATAAGGCTATAAAATCAACATTTTCTTTAAGGCCAAATATAATATCTTTCTTGTCTTTTTCTGTGACTGAAGGGAGATTGATTCGTATACCAGGCAAGTTAACATGCCTTTTACTACCTAACTTTCCACCATCAAGGACTATACATTCAAGCTCATTTTTTGTTTTAGCCAGTACTTTAAAGTTTAACAAGCCATTATCTAATGTAATTAAGCTTCCAACTTTAACGCTATTTATTAACTCATCGTAATGAACTCTAATGGAGGTTGTTTCTACATCTATTTCGTCTCTGATAGTAAATGAAACCTTTTCTCCTGGTTCAAGATGAACAACGGATGAAGTGTCGCCCGTTCTAATTTCAGGTCCTTGAGTATCAAGCAAAATACCAATAGGATTTGATACCTTCTGATTTATTTTTTTTATACGATCTATAATTTTTTTAGCGCTTTTGTGGTCTGAATGAGACATATTCAATCGAGCTACATTCATTCCTGCCCTGTACAATTTCATAAGGCTCGATTGACTCTCAGTTGCTGGACCGATCGTACAAATAATTTTAGTTCGTTTGAGTGTCATAAAATAAGCGTAAAGATTCTACCTATCTATTATGGAATTACCATAAAAAAACAGGCTCCTAAGAGCCTGTTTTTTAGTTTTAAACAAATTTAGAACTTATATCGTACATCCACACCCATTGTTCTTGGGCTTAATGCACCTACTGTTCTGTTGTAATTTGTTTCATGGTCACCTGTTCCTAGAGAATAATAATTTTTGTTGTCAAAAAGATTATCTATATAAGCTCTAGCTGACATAGTGCCATCTTCACTGTACCAAGTAGCACTGAGATTGGTAGTTTCTCTAGCTTCTATTCTATCCAAAGCACGTTGTATGCCTGAAGCTGAGAAGTCTCCTGTGTAAGAATGGCTCAATACCCACCAAAGAGGACCAAAAGGACTGTCGCTTTCGTATGTCGCCCTCATGGTGTGCTTGATCTCAGGAATACCTTTCAAAGGTCCACCTTTCAAGTTTACGGTGTAATCCTCTGCAAAACTTGGGTTATCAACCTCACAAGAAATATATCCCTGTGTACATTGACCAAATACTGGCACTGGATTAACAGGATCATCAACCATGAATACAAGATAGTCTTCTCCGTATTCGGTGTCTGTGTAACTAAAGTTTCCTGATAGGGTCAATCTGTCAGTAGCGGCATAGTAGATCTCTATCTCAAAACCTTTGTTAGTGATCCCGTCTGCATTAGAAACGAAGTTAGCACCCGCTCCCCTGATTGGGTCGAATTGCTCAAGTTCATCTTGGTAACCGTCGTAATCGTACTGATAAATTGAAGCAAATATTTGGAGTGTATCGTCAAGATGAAGACCTTTATATCCAATTTCTATAGCTTCCACTGTTTCTTTATCATAATCAACTAGACGTTGCCCTGTTCCAGTTGGAACACCATTTTCGTCTCTCGTATCATCTCTTTGACCAGAAACTCCAAGCGCGTAACCACCAGATCTATATCCAGTTGTCACTGAAAAGTACCAAAGCTGGTAGTCATTAGGTTCATAATCAAGATTGATTCTAAAGTTAGTATCACTCCACGTATCAGAACCAGAAATTCTTCTAGTGTAGCTGTAAGGGATACCTTGACCTAATCTCAATGGAGCAGCACAGGCTGTTGCTGTGTACTCACAAGTAGGTGTGATAGGCATATTAGGATCTACCGATAAAAGCGCTACAGCACTTGCTGGCACCAAGCCCGCTTGAGCAGCAGCGGTATAAGTAGCCAATAAGGTAGGATCTAAATTATAACTAGCTGCACCTAAAGCAACGTTAGTAGCAGCTAATGGAGTCACAGCACCATCGCCTGCACCTATAGTTACATAAGGGGCACCCATCATTAAATTAAGTACTGGTAAGTACGGAGCTAAAGCGCTCGCATATAACTCAGCATAACCACCGGTAAGCTCGAGTGCTTCTTTTTCATCTTCCGCATATCTAACACCTAGGGTAAGAGCAAATTCATCATTGATTTGCCAAGTACCTTGGGTGAATACAGCGTACGCATCATTTTGTACTTCATTTTCATGTCCGTAAACATTACCTCGTGCATCACCTTCCCATCTACCAGATATAGTTTGACCTAATGGAGCATCGCCCATTCTTACGTGAGGAGCAACATCCCATGTACCATTTGGATTAGTAGCTCCAAACAGGCTCATCATATTCAAAGAAGGTATGAAAGGAAGTCCTGGTAAGGCTAATTCTATACCTGTAGCAGCTGCTACAGTACCCCAAGGTATATCAAGCGCACCATAATTAGCAGCATCCAGTATGTATGGTGCATTATTGTGAAGCCCATATGTCTGCTGTCTATTTTCATCCATGAAGAAAACACCAGAAGTAACTTCAATGTCTTCACCGAGCATCCAGTTGACATTAATTTCGTGTGTTGTCATGTGCACATCTTCTCTGACTGTATCTCTGTATTGAGAGAAATCTGAGTTTGTATCATCAAGATCTCTGTTGAAATCGTAGTTATAGTCAACATAACCGTAGAGATATGTGATCGTTGTATCTTCATTTAGGTCCCATGTGAATTTTGCTTGCTGACCATTCTGATCAAATTTAACGTGCTGATTGGCACAAGCAGGAGGTCCGTAAGGAAATTCATTACATAGAGGATCGTGATTGTGATCAATATTGTGTGTTCCTATTGTAGAAGGGGCATCCGAACGTCCGTACATTGGGTTGTATCTCCATGGGAAACCAATGTTATCAACACCAGGTCTTCTTGGCGCACCATAGGCAACAGCACCAGTAATTGTATTATCAAATCTAATCGCTCCTGGAGTACCTTCCGTTACAGGTCTTAGCCCGTAAACCGCATCAGTAGTATTTCGAGTACCTCTGTTGGAACCATAGCCTTCATTCTGAAGCAGTCTTTGGTTAATTATTCTATCTGAAAGTCTATCGTTAGCTCTGATTTGGAAGCTCATGTCGTCATTAATATTCCACAAAAGAGTCATTGTGAAATTTTCATCATCTAATGAATTAGCATCATCGCCAGTACCGACATTTTTCTGAACTCCGTCTCTTGCAACCGACACTCCAGTAAATCTGTAAGCGATGTTATCTGTAATTGGCGCTGAGCTTAAGAAGAAATATTGCTCTAGACCATAATCACCTAAAACTGTTCTAACTTCACCTTCAGGTTCAAAGGTAGGTTTCTTCGTAATGTAGTTAATGGCTCCACCAATGGAGTTACGTCCATATAGAGTTCCCTGAGGTCCACGAAGTACCTCAATACGCTCTACATCGTATAG
>CACJMO010000013.1 GCA_902594545.1 uncultured SAR86 cluster bacterium | reverse complement strand
GGGTCTGTAAATTCATATAGGTCTCTTTCAAGCCAATCCGGTCTCTCAAGAACTTCTATTAGCTTTGGCCATTCAACTCGTGAATTGATCATTCCAAGAGCAAATTCCCTATCATCCTGTGTCAAATAAAAGTCATAAAATGGATGTCGTGGTAGAGGTTCTGAGCGTTCTGGAAACTCAACATCCATTAATGCAGCTTGAATGAAAACACCATTTGCCCAGGCCCCATTAGACATTAATGAAGTAGAAACCTCACTACCCTCTCCTGTCCTTTCTCGCCTAAATAATGCTGTCATAATTGCTCCATATAGGGCCATTCCAGTAGGATGATCTCCCATACCCGGTGTGGACCATGCAACAGGATGATTATTCGAGGGTCTGACGAAATCCATCAATCCGCTTCTAGCCCACCAAGCCATTGAATCATAAGCGGTCCTATCTTTATCTGGTCCTGTTTCACCATACCCCGTTAAAGAAGCATAGATTATTTTTTTATTATGAGGTCTTATATGAGCAGCAGTTATACCTAGCTTTTCTCTTATTGGAAAAGGCATATTGGTAATAAAAACATCAGATTCTTTTACTAAATCTATAAGTACACTTTTTGCTTCTTCTTTTTTGAGATTCAAAGAAACACTCTTCTTATTTCTTGAAGTTAATTCCCAGCAGTAATTCTCTTTGCCTTCTGGCATTCTTCCATTAGTAATTAGGTTTCTTAAACTATCACCTTCAGCAGGCTCAATCTTAATAACTTCAGCTCCAAAATCAGACATGATTGTTGCTGCTGAAGGTCCTGCTATGAAACTTGCCGCATCAATAACTTTGATTCCTTCTAATAGATATTTATCTTTCATATTTAAAATTAACCCCCATAGATTGAATAATCATAACGAATTTCTAAATTTATTTTAATTAATCTGATTAAAATGTATCTTATAGCTATCTAAGGGGAGAAAAATAGGATGCTTCAAAGATATAAAGTAATTTCGCTTACTGTTGCCGCTGTATTTATTTGTTACATAGACAGAGTCGTCATATCTCTAGCGATCATACCCATGAGCGAAGGTACTGGTTGGTCTGAAACGCAAAGAGGATTTATTCTCTCAAGTTTTTATTTGGGCTATATCCTCACTCAAATTATTGGAGGTCTTTTATCAGACAGGATGGGTGCAAAAATAGTTTTAGGCGTGGGTTTAATTGTCTGGTCTATTTTTACTTTTATCACGCCTTGGGCTTTTTATGGCGGATTTGCAGCTCTCATTATTGCAAGAATAGGTATGGGATTAGGAGAAGGTATAACATTTCCTGCATGGCATAGTCTTTATGCTAGATGGATTCCTTTCAGTGAAAGAGCAAGATCTGTTGCTATTACAAACAGTGCTATACCAATAGGAACAATATTTGGTCTGGTGGTAACCCCTATTATTATCCTGAGGTTAGGTTGGGAATGGGCATTTTACTTGTATGGTGGTTTAGGATTTATATGGTATTTCTATTGGCAAAGAATAGTCTTTTCTTCACCTAAAGAAGATCCAAAAATATCTGATGAAGAATTAGAATTCATATTAGAAAATGCTCCGGCATCAGAAAAAGCTAGTGAACTGGCATTTTCAAAATGGAGTACCAATCTTCCACTATGGGCTATTGCGGTAGCTCATTTCTGTAATAACTATAGCCTCTTCGTTTTCTTATCATGGTTGCCAATATTTATTAAAGATGGTTTAGGAGTGCCTATGGCTGCTGTGGGCCTGCTAGCAATGCTTCCTCATATTGCTTCTTTCTTATTCTTAAATGTGGGTGGATATTTTGCAGATTACCTTACCAACAAAGGTGTTAAGTTAATTACAGTTAGAAAGCTATGTAACTCCATAGCGTTTGGAGGAAGTGGTATTTGTTTATGCATTGTTCCTGAACTATCAAGCGTAGCAGGAATCATTGCCATCATGTGTTTAGGAAATGTCTTTGGAGGATTCAGTGCAGGAGGTTTTATAGTAAACCATGCTGATATAGGACCTGAACACACCGGAAGATTGATGGGCATAACAAACATGGTTGCGGCTATTCCTGGCTTCATAGGAGCTATTGTTACAGGTATGATCCTTGATGCCACTAATTCTTGGGATATGGTATTTTATGTAGTTGCTGGTATAACATTTTTTGGAGGTATCTTTTATTTCCTTTTTGCCAGTACTGAAAAACAATTTGATAAGGAAAGTATATGAATAAAGCTATTTTAGAAAATTTAAATGAAAAAGGCGTTCTGACCCTTACCTTGAATAGACCAGATGTCTTAAATGCGATGAATGCTGATTTAATTCTCGGGCTTCTGGAGAGCATAAATAAAGCCAAATCTAACAAGCAAGTTCGATCTGTAATAATTACTGGAAACGGGAGAGGTTTTTGTTCAGGAGCGGATCTTGTTGATGGTGGTTGGCCAAAAACAAAGGGGTTATCTTCAGGAGAGGCAACATTTACAAATATGGAGAATGCTTTTAATCCTTTAGTTAAAGCGATAACGCAATCTAATAAACCAGTAATTACTGCCATTAATGGAATAGCTGCAGGAGGTGGCGTTGGATTGGCATTATGTGGAGATATTGTAGTAGCTGCAGAGTCAGCAAAATTCAAACTTGTTTTCGGTCCAAACTTGGGGATTATCTCTGATGTAGGGGCTTCTTGGTTTGTACCTAATCTTATTGGACGAGCCAGAGCAAATGGTATGGGCCTATTGGGGGAAGATATTCCAGCCAAACAAGCTAAAGAATGGGGGCTGATATGGGATTGTGTTCAAGATGATGAGCTTATTCAAACAGCTGAAGCTATAGCTGAAAAGATTGCTGATGGTCCTATTGAGGGTTTAAAGTCCATAGTAAAGGCTCACGACAGAGCATTGTTCAGTAGTCTTAGTGAGCAATTGGACTATGAGAAAGAAACTCAAAGAGTAAGAACTGATTCTAAAGAGTTCAAAGAAGGAGTTTCCGCATTTGTGGAAAAAAGAAAACCAAACTTTAGAGATTTAGATCAATAAAGTTCGATACCGGCAACGTCAATATTCGCATAAAAGTCTTTGCCATAGGCAACTACACCTATACTCTTAATAGTTTCGATATCAAATTCTTCAGGTAAAAACCTGCTGAAACGTCCATCACTTTTTTCAAAGGAAGTGAAGGGAATTTCAATCCATTTCCATTCCTCAGAGGCTATGAAAGAAGAGCCATAATAAAGCCAAGGCAATCTAGTCTTAGTTGTTCTGATAAAAAGATAATACTCTTCACCATTTCCTCTGGTTTTAATTTTTAAACCCTCATAGCCATTGTCTTCTAAACCAACTTCGGCACGGAATTGAATAAATCCACCATTATTCTCAGTACTAACTTTTCCTTCCATATGATAATAAGAAAGACCCTCCTCTTCTTTTTCTAAGAAATTAACTTCTGAAACACCACCCATTACTTGATCTGAAAAAGGTACCCATTGAACTCTTTGATTATCTAAATTATCAATAATTTTTGTCATTGCTACGGGAGATGTAATTAGTGTTAATAGACAAATAGTCGTCTTTAAATGCTTGTTGAATTTCATTCCAATATTATGGGTAAGTTCTGTTCCAAAAGTCAAAAAAAAGAGTTAGAGTAAAACTAAATATGGAGATGAATATGCAAAATAGATTCAACATTTTGGGGCTCACGTTAGTTATCTTATTGGCAAGCTGCAGCAGCTCAGAAGATGAACAAATTCAGGAGGAATTAAGTTCCTCGGGTTCAACTGAAATAGGATTAATTGATGATGAAAGAATATTGGCTGCAGAGTCTGAACCTGGAAACTGGCTAGCGCATGGAAGAACCTACGAAGAGCGAAGATTTTCACCTTTGAATGACATAAATAAAGAAAATGTATCGGAATTGGGTCTAGTCTGGTCAAAAGATATGGGGACAAATAGAGCATTAGAAGCCACACCTATAGTTGTTGATGGGATTATGTTCTTCACAAGTACTTGGAGTCGAGTGTATGCAGTGGACGCGCTTACTGGAGAAACAATCTGGAAATTTGATCCAAAGGTTCCAGGCGAGTGGGCTAGAAAAGCTTGTTGCGACATAGTAAATAGAGGTGTTGCCGTTTACAACGGCAAGGTCTACTCAGCTAGCTTAGATGGAAGGTTATTTGCCATCAATGCAGAAACTGGGGAGTTAGTGTGGGAAGTGGACACAATAATAGATAGAACTCGCTCTTATACAATTACCGGCGCTCCTAGAGTTGCCAAAGGAAAGGTTTATATAGGCAATGGTGGAGCGGAATATGGAGTAAGAGGATACGTAACGGCATACGATACGGAGAGTGGTGATCAAGTTTGGCGCTTCTTTACCGTTCCTGGAAATCCTGATCTTGGGTTTGAAGATCCTGCAATGGAAATGGCTGCTAAAACTTGGAAAGGCACCAATTGGTGGGAATTCGGTGGCGGAGGAACAGTTTGGAATTCAATTGTTTATGATCCAGACTTCAATAATGTCTACTTAGGAGTTGGTAATGGGTCTCCATGGACTAGAGATATTAGATCGCCAGGCGGAGGAGACAATCTATTCCTTTCCTCCATAGTGGCCGTTGACGCAGATACAGGAGTTTACAAGTGGCATTACCAAACCACACCAGAAGATAATTGGGACTATACTGCTGTTCAAGATATGGCTCTGGCTGATATGGAAATTGATGGAGAAATGAAAAAAGTTTTACTTCAGGCTCCAAAGAATGGTTTCTTTTATGTCATCGATAGAGAGAACGGAAAGGTACTTAGAGCTCATCCATTTGCGGCTGTGACTTGGGCAACACATGTTGATCTTGAGACAGGAAGGCCTGTTGAAAACCCAGCTGTAGATTACACTGAAAATGGTGCTTGGGTTCTCCCTGGGCCCTTAGGTGCTCACAACTGGCAAGCAATGTCTATAGATCTTGAAGCTGGATTGGCTTACATTCCAACCCAAGAAAATCCTTTTTTCTACGCTATACAGGAAGATTACAAAAAAACTGGGGTCTTTAAGTGGACGCCTGGTCAGTGGAATATGGGAATTGAAATGAGCTCCTTAGCACAAAATATTCTAAATAATCTTGAATCTCAACCTAAACCTGGAGGTTTCTTGAAAGCATTTGATCCTCTTACGGGTGAAACCAAATGGTCTGTACCAATTCCTCATTACTGGAATGGAGGTGTTCTAGGCACAGCTGGGGGACTCGTATTTCAAGGAGATGCCCTTGGCATGTTCTCTGCTTATGATAAAGATACTGGAGAGAGATTATGGGAATTTAATACCTATACCTCAATGTTAGCTCCACCTATAACATTTGAAATTGATGGAGAGCAGTATGTATCTATTCTCACAGGTTCGGGGGGAGGAGATTTATTTGGCGGAGAGCCTTTGCCTCCTATAGAAATCCAGGCTTCATTAACTTACAACAATTTTGGTAGATTATTAGTTTTTAAGTTGGGTGGTAAAGAGACGTTACCAATTCCTAATGTTAGAGACAAAACAATACCTGAGCAAAAACTTGTACAGGCAAGTATTGATCAATTACAAGACGGTGAAAGCAAGTACAATCAAAACTGTGCTGTTTGCCATGGGTTTGTTGTCAAATCTGCAGGTGGCATACCCGACTTACGTAAAATGACAGCAGGAACTCATGATGCATTTAACCAAATTGTCCTCGAAGGTCTTTTAGCTAGTAATGGAATGGCTTCCTTTTCAGATGTACTCTCTGAACAAGAAGTTGAAAACATACATCATTATGTGAGAGCCAGAGCACACGAGGATAGAGAGGTTGCCTTAGGAAATATGGAGGCTCCTCAGTACACTTGGTTTGGCCAAGAGGAAAAATAGATTACTGATCTAAGATCAGTGTTTTGGGGGGAAGTTCAGGCGGGGGCACTTCAACGAATTCGAACGAAGGCCTCCCTTGTTCTGGCTCCCCTTCCGCTACATCATAAGGGGTAGATTTCTCACCTTTGTTATCCTTATTTAAGACTCCATAAGTTTTCTTTCCATTCAATCTTTCGCCTTCTTGCAATTTATGCAGTGCTTCTTGAGCAATTCTATGGTTCTCCTTATTCCACTGTAAATTGAATGCCCTGGGTTCTCCTATTGGCTTTCTGAACTCATCTATTTCTTTTATCCACAGGAACAATTCTCCTTCATTGCTTTTACTTTTATTAGGCTCTTGAATAACCACCCATAGAATATTGAAATCATCAGGTAAATCCTCCGATGTTGGCCATCCTAAGACTCCAACATAACCCTTCCAGCTAGAAATATAGAATAAAGAGACAGCAAAAATTGATATTAGTTTTACTTTCTTAGAGAAATTTGTATAAAAACAAAAAACTAGGAGAAGTGCTGCAATTACAGCATAAGAAATGCTTAAAATTAATCTCTCCTCTAGCATGCTATTTTCTTCCTAAAGCTTTTGTGAGTAATCTTTTCGGTAATTGATTAAGGTTAGAGATCTCTTTAGCTCCATCTACTGAAAACCTAAGTGCTGTTATTTCATCACCCACTCCATTTAAGAAATGTTGACCATAGTATATTAGCTCAACAGTTGGGTTTAGCTTTTCTACTTTTACAGTTACTGGTAAAGGTTCTTTGTAGTTAGATTTATAGTGCAATAAATTAATTACATACTCGCCTGTTTGAAGCCCTCTAACTGTAACAGTCTCTTGGTTTATAGGATTTGATACAACTTCTTCTTCAGTCTTTACAGAATCAGCTAAGTTGCCTCTATCATCTCTGTCTAAATGCATCAAACCAGTGTCTCTATTGTGATACCAGACAAGGCCCCCTTGAGGATCTTCAACTACTGCATCAACATCATCTGGATGTTCATCAGGCCATTGAACAGAAATTAAGACTTCTGCTTTAGTATTAATATTCCCAGATTCTTCAGAATTATTGATAAGCATGAAAGCTATAGCAAACATGAATGCAAAACCAAGAAGAGCATTAAAAAGGAGATCAGTGAAGACATCTTGCTCTTCTGATTTAAGCAAAGTTTTATGTTTCATTTATACTTGGAGCTTATGTGATTGAGAGTCTGGCTCAAACTTGTATCAAGAATAAAATACTGAAATTTGAGTACCATGCTAGTCAATAGGCCAGTCAAAGTTGTGTACAAAGCAACAGCCATTCCACCACTCATAGTGGATAATAATTTTTGGAGAATCTGAGGATCAAAATCCTTTATTTCTCCAATAGGGAGTAGCATGAGGATAAAGCCTATGACAGTACCTGTTAGCCCTAATTTGAGCAATACATCTATAGCTAAATAACCCAAGGAGTGCCTGTTACTGAGCTCATCCTCAACAAGAGAAATGTCTCTTTCTTCTTGAGATTTATTTTTTTCTAAAAGCAATCTTCCAATTAAAGTCTTGCTAGAAGGATCATCTAAACTAGATATTTCTTTATCTAAAGAAATGGCAATATAGAACCAATGAATGGTAGACAAAAAATAGATAGTAAGAATTAGTAACGAAATCTTGCTTCTGTCTGACTCTATTATCAAGGCAATCAGATCTAGTTGATACAACAAATAGAAAGAGAAAAGTATCAAAGTAAGGACCAGTGATGCTTTTAGTAACAAGTAATTTGGCCTTTTAGAAATTAACATAATTAATCGTGACTCGCTCCATCTATCAGGTTTATCTTTGTTTCGGTTGGTATCAATATATCATCAACACACATTATATTAATACTTATCTGAGATGGGTCCCTTCTTCGAACATGATGGGTATAAACACCACAAATATTGCAAAAAAAGTGTTTAGCGATTTTTTTATTCCACTGATAAATTTGTAAATTATTTTTTCCACTTTGAAGTACAAAGTCATCTTTACTTATCGGCTTCATAATAATTGCTTTCTTTAAACACAACGTGCAGTTGCACTCGTAAAGCCCATCCAATATTTGATCAGTAAAAAAACTAAATCTGACTTCTTTACAATGGCAAGATCCAAAATACTCCGTCATTAGATGTGTCCTGCTTGACCTCCATCAACTTCAATGGAAGTGCCGCTTATGTAAGAGGCTGCTTCAGAGCATAAAAAAGTAACCAAAGATGCGACTTCTTCTGAAGTACCATAGCGCCCTACTGGCACTGAGGATCCATTTGCCTTGATTACGTCTTCCATCTTACCACCAGTAGCTTCAGCAATTTCTGTTGCAGCCCTCTCCCACATAGCGGTATGAATAAGACCAGGAAGAACAGAATTAATAAGAACCCCATCTGATCCATACTTTTTTGCCAATGATTTTGAGATGGAAATCATTGCAGCTTTAGTAGCTCCATAGTCAATTAATGCTGCATTAGGATACTTTCCTGCCGAACTAGAAATCATAACAACTCTGCCCCATTTATTTTCTCGCATAGCAGGCAGGAATGCTCTGGTGCATCTTACAGCAGACAAAAGATTAAGTTCATGCAATTCTTGCCAATCTTCATCGGACATATATAAAAAATTTCTAGATGGTGAAGCGCCAACATTATTAACTAAAATATCAACCACACCTTCAGATAAAGTACTATCTATAAAAGCTTGTGTTGACTCTTTGTTACCCATATCAGCAACAAAACCCTTTATAGAGCCCTTATTTACCTCTAAAGATGCTAACTTCTTAACTGACTCTTCTGTTCGAGCACAAAAGAAAACATCAGCTCCATGTTCGGCAAGCATCTTCACTGTCGCTTCACCGATACCTAAACTTGCACCTGTTACAACTGCTTTTTTACCACTCAAATCTAAATTAATCATATTCCTCTCCTAAAATTAAATTCATTTTTGTATTTCCCCTATCATACCTATCATCGTCATTAAGTTCATTTAATACAAAGCCAGCCGAGAGGTATAGATTTAAGGCAGGTTTCAATACATCGTTGGTAATTAAGAAAATCTCACTAGCGTTCTTTTCTATTGAGAAGTCTATACAACGCCTTAATAATTTTTTTCCAATGCCTAGTCCTTGAAGTTTTTTTGCAACAGCCATTTTTGCTAACTCATAAACACCTTTACTTGTTGGAATCATTGCTGCAGTACCAACTACATTATCATTTAAAATAGCAAAAAAAATCTCGCCTCCCCTTTCAATTACATAATACTCAGGATTTTGAAGTGTTTTAAGATCTTCTTCCTCCATTACAAAATACTCTTCTATCCATTGTCTGTTTAGGTATTCAAAATCTGATTTGTAATCTAGCGTAAAAGGAACTATTTTTAGATTATCCATTGAGAGATTCCAAATATATTTGAAAAGCTTTGCTTCCGTTGGCTACATTCTTTTTCCAATCATCGGATGCACCTTCATTAGCTTGATCACTAATGTATTTGAAACAAAAGTAATTAATTTCTTCTTTTAGGCAAAGCTTCGCAAGTGCGTATGCTTCCATATCATATAAATCAGTTTTAATTTCTTGGTTTGTAGTAACAAAATTATCTCCTGTACCACAACTCAATCCAGGTCTATCTACAGTAATATCATTTATCTCATCATTGAGAGTTGCGCCAAGCGGAAGCCCTATAGCCCTTAAGTCCATGTCTCTTTGCTTGAAAGTAGTTACTTCATATAGACCCTGTAGATCGCTCCTCGAAGAACCTGCAGTTCCAAAATTTATAATATTAACCGGTTTATCTTCCTTTAATGCCCGATAAACTGAAATTAAAGCGTTCACTTTTCCAATACCCGTATAGACAATTTTCCATCCATTCGCTTGTTCTAAACTGAATTCCTCTTCCATTGCAATTGCAATGAGAGTATTTTCTTTTGTTAAGCTAGTCTTCATAGCTTATGAGACTAATAATGGGCATATTGAGTGTAGATGAACCCTTAAGAGACTTCAGTTCTATGACAACAGCTCCTGCTACTACATTGGCACCAAGAGACTCTAATAATTCTTTAGAACATTGCATTGACCCTCCTGTTGCTAACAGATCATCTACAATAACTATTGACTTACCTTCTAGGTCTTTCTTTTGAACAGTTAATGAATTACTGCCGTATTCAAGCTCATAGCTCTTTTCAATGAGCTCTCCTGGAAGCTTGTTAGGTTTTCTTATCATTAATGCACCTAGACCCAAGCTTTCTGCAACTAAAGTACAAAACAAAAAACCTCTAGCATCGATGCCTGCTACATAATCGGCATTCAGGGGTTTAATGGTTTCTACGAAACGATCCTTTAATAGACTTAAAGCTTTAGGTTCAGCCAATAACGGGCTTATATCTCTAAATAGAATTCCTTCAGAAGGGAAATCAGGGTAACTCTTAATCCATTTCTTAAGATCTTCCATGAATTCACGCTCTTTTTAAGAAGGGTAGAAAAGCAATATTTAAAATTAAGTAAGTAAGCAAGACATTAAAAAGAAAAATTTCTGGACTGAAGGTATAAAGGTAACAGAGACCAATAGAAATTATTCCTAACTTAAAGTATTCCAGTTTTAGTACCTTTTCTGCATCCAACCATTTTGCTGTGCAGTACATAGAAAAAATAACTACGCAAAGGATAACAATACCATGATCGTAATCCATATTTTTGTCTGCAAAAAGAACTACAGCTGCGTAAGTCATGCATAAGAATTGTATCAGTGCATAAAGTTTTGTAGATAACGGAACAACTGGATCATGCTTCTCAAATTCTTCATGATTAAACTTTTCCTTAGATGAACCTTCAGTAGATCCATTTGGCGACCAACCAGTTTTTGCTGTTAAAACATTATAAAAATTTTTTAAAGAGATAGAAAAAGTTAGGTCTTTTAGGATTTTCTGATAAATGTGGATGTTGGCCTTTACAGGATCAAATGTCTTTATTGCACCTCTTATTCCATAAATACACTCTTGGTCATCTTGTTCTTCCTTAAAAGTGGAAAAAAGACGATCCCAGACTATAAAAACTCCCCCGTAATTCTTATCTATATAAATATCATTCTGGGCATGATGAACACGGTGATTGGAGGGAGTGACAAAAAATAATTCATACCACCCGAGTTTAGGGATGTGTCTAGAGTGGACCCAAAATTGATATATCAAATTGATCGATGCTACTGATACCATCACGTATGAAGGAACACCGATTAAAAATAAAGGTATATAGAAAATCCAGGATATAAAAAATCCGGTTCCAGTCTGCCTTAGTGCAGTAGATAAATTGTATTCTTCACTTTGATGGTGGGCTACATGCGATGCCCAAAAAATTTGTCTCTCATGACTTATTCTATGAAACCAATAATAAAAAAAGTCATAGGCAATGAAAGCAAAAATCCAAGTAACCCAAAGATCACTATCCATTCGCCAGAGAGCAAAGTGTGTTTCAATTTGATAATAAATATAGCCACTAAAACCAATTTTGAGTATTCCGCTAGTGCCTCTCAAAGAGCCCATGAAAAGGCTACTTATTGTGTCGTTCAATCGATAAGTATTATTATTAATGAATTTCCCGTAAGCCAATTCTAAAATTAAAGCCAATAAGAAAAAGGGTACTGCAATTTCAACGTAGTCCATATTTACATTTCATACCAATCTAGATAAGAACCCATGACATCCGAAAATTCTTTTTTATTACAAAGAGATTTAAAGTGTTTGAAGGTTAATGGGTACTCAGTTTGGAAGTTTTTACTTATAAGGCTTAGGTTCTTGCTTTCCAGCTGCTGCAAATAGTGACCTTCCCTTAGGAATTGTGCGAATTCACAAGCAAATGATATATCCGCAATTGTTAACTGATTTCCAGCAATAAAGCTAGAAAGAGATAAAGATTTTTCTAAGCCGTCTAAATAAAACTCATACGCAGCTTTAGTTCTTTCGTAAGTATATTGAGTAATGTCTTCAAGCTCTAAGAGATAAACTTGAAATTCTCTTGAGAAAACAAGGTTAGCGTCTAAAAAACTATCTATTCTAGATGTTAAGCTAATGTCTTCACCTCCATAAAGAGTTTTATCTTTACATTCCCTAGCAACTGCTCTCAAAATACTATTTGATTCAAATATTCCCAATCGCTCATCACCGATAAATCCGGCTGGAACTGTCCCGAAAGGATGTTGTTCTGTGAATTTATCTGTCTTGTAAAGAGAACCTTTAAAACCTCTTTTACTTTTGATTTCAAATGATTTAAGTTCAGATTTATCTTCTTCTGATATTGGTTTGGCATCAAAATCCCATAACCAATTAGGCATATTATTTGGCTTATCCCCAATAACCTCAATATCTATACCGCCTATTTTTGCGGTAATAATCGACTTCCATACCCTAGGGTTAGGAAGATAAGAAAATATCCTTATCTTGCTCAAAATTTATTGAGTCTCTATGGCTTTTTTAAAAGCAGGTCTAGCTTCTAATTTTTCAACATATGCCTTTATATTGCTCATTTCATCTGAAACACATCCTAATCGGTTACTCATGAAACAAGAATGTCCAAGCATGATATCAGCACCTGAAAAATCACCTATCAAATAATCTTTTCCTTCCAGATTCTCATTAACAGGTTTCAAGGCATTAGTAAGAAGCCTTTGTGCTTGGCCTAAAACTGTCTCATCTCTCCTTTCAGGCGGGAGAAGAACAGTATGAACAACAATGGTATTCATAGGAGGCATCACCATTCCTTCACAATAATGAAACCACTGAAGATATTTAGCAAAATGTTCAGAGTCTACGGAGGGTTTCAATCCACCATTTTTGTGTTTTTCCAAAATATAGTCAGTTATCGCTCCAGATTCCCATATTTGGGTGTCTCCATCCTCCAAAACTGGTACTCTTCCTAATGGATGTCTTGCTCTATGTTCATCAGACTTAAGGTCAGTCGGACTGAATGCCATCTTATTTAATTCATAAGGTAGTTCGAGTTCTTCGAGGAGCCAAAGAATCCTTCCGGCTCTAGAATTAGGTGCAAAATGTAGCTTCAACATAACTTTCTCCTTTTGTGTAGATTCATTATAAGCATAAAAATTGGAGTGAGAAATCTTAAGAACTTCTTATTGAAGAGATAATTTCTAAAGCCAATTTAGCTTTATCAATTGGTACAAAAATATGATCATGAAAATATCCTGAGAAAACGTTTGCAGGTATATTGTTTTTAAATAATTCGCCAGATATTGTTGCTATTAATCCACTCATCTCCAAGCTAGAGTGCGCTCCTAAGGAAATACAATTAAAAACAGTGTCATACTGGATAGAATTCTCATCTGCTATTGCTTTTGCAATTACTAAAGTAGAACCCTCATTCTCAGTAAATATTGCCAAAGGGTTTAAAGAATTAACTAAAAAATTAATAGGCTCTTTAGATGTAATAAAGACGAAAGATTCATCAACCAATGAAGGGTGAAGGTTTTCCAGAATGTCCTCTAAATCTGTTTTTGCTGGCATTGTTAATGACAAGCTATGTTGTATTTTTTAAGCCTATAATAATTGTAAGGTAGTGGTGTAATGAAACCTGCCAGTAGCATATAGGGTATCACCCACCATACTAAGACGCCCCCGGCAAAGACTACATCCACGGTATTCATGGCAACCTCCATAGATATCATGGATATTAAAGACATTCCTGTGGCAGTATTGAATGCCTCCCTTAAATTCATTTGTCGTGAAAGAATGATTGTCTCAAGAATAATTGAGGTGATTAAGCCATTAATTATTGCAAGAGTCATAATGCCCAACATGGGAAAAGCTATTTCATTTATTTGAAAGAATAAAATGGTTCCAAAGTCTCCTATCGAGCATCCAAGCAAGCACCAAAGAGTGTTGATTGAAGAACGCTTCCAAGTGTGGCGACATGTCCAAGAGATACTTTCGTCTATTGAATCTTTTATCTGCGAGTCATTCATTATTATCTTTCTTTGTTGTAGCAAAGGCTTCTAAGGCAATATCTCTGGAAATCTTTAAGTCGACTATGGGTTCCGGATAATTCTTACCCAATTCAACTCCTGCAGATTCAAGAACTTCTTTAGGAGCTTCCCAAGGATTAAACAAGTATTTACTAGGCATATTTCTTAATTCAGGCACATATTTTTTTGTATAGAGCCCTTCGGGATCAAATTTCAAACCCTGAGTTATGGGATTAAAAATCCTAAAATAAGGGGCTGCATCTGCACCTGAACCAGCAACCCATTGCCAACTTGCACTATTGCTGGCTAAATCAGCATCTACAAGACAATCCCAGAACCATTTTTCACCTTCCCTCCAATCTATAAGCAAATTTTTAACCAAAAAGGATCCGACTACCATTCTGAGTCTATTATGCATATAACCTGTCTGCCATAGTTCTCTCATTCCAGCATCTACTATTGGATATCCTGTCTGTCCTTTTTGCCAAAGTTTTAAAAGTTCTTTATTTTTTTTCCAAGGAAAAATATCGAACTTGCTTTGAAAATTTGTCTTAGGAAGATCAGGGAAATGATAAAGAAGGTAGTAAGAAAACTCTCGCCATCCCAATTCACTATGAAAATGCGCTAAGCTTTTTTCTATACCATTAGTTGTTTCTTTTGTTTTTGCTCTATACCAAACTTCGTTGGGTGATATTTCTCCAAAATGTAAATGTGGTGACAATCTTGAAACGAATTCCTGAGAAGGGAAGTTTCTTCCTTCCTTATAATTGATTAGACCTTGGCTCAGAAATTTTTCTAGATTGTATTCTGCTCCTTCCTCTCCTGGATTCCAGTCGTCTTCTAGACCACCATACCAATTAATATCTGGTAAGAGAGATAAACTATCCAAACCATCAGACATTACATTATTTGAGTAGATATTCTCAAGATTAGCGGCTTGAATAGGAAACCGAGGCTCATCTGAATTAAGACATCCCTTTTTGTAGTAAGGCGTAAAAACTCTATAAGGAGTTCCATCATCTTTTGAGATATTCCAAGGTTCCCAAAGTAAGGAACCACAAAAACTCTCCACTTTTATATTTTTATCCTCCAATTCCTTTTTTATTTCTTTATCCCTTTTTATTCGCCAAGGTTCGTAACAACGGTTCCATGATATGTGGGTTATTTCATTTTCTTCTATTAACTTCTCAAGAATTTCTGAAGGGTTTCCTTTATAAATCAATAATTTGCCATTTAAATTTTTGTTAAGTTTTGTTAGGGAATGATGCAACCACCATCGACTAGCTGCACCCATAGAAAATTCTCCTGAATTAACATCATCAAGAATATAAATAGGTAAAAAGGTATCGAATTGACTGGCTGAGTTTAGAGAGGGGTTATCATTAATCCTTAAATCTTGTCTAAACCAATGAATAGATTTTTTTAAAGTCATTTAAGCAGTAAAGCCTCCGTCTATAGTATGTACCGATCCAGTGATGAATTCACTTTCATCACCTGAGAGAAATAACATCAATTTAGCTATTTCACTTGCATCAGCGTATCTTCCTAAAGGAATCTGACCCTCAAAGGCTTCTTTAGCGTTTTCCTCCCCATTAACTTCGGAAATGCCATCCTCAAGTATACGCATCATTTTAGTTTCTACTGGAGAAGGATTAACAGAGTTAACTCTGATGTTCATTTCAGCGCATTCTCTAGCAGCAGACTTAGTCAAGCCAACTACAGCATGTTTGCTCATCACATAAGGAGATAACAGAGAAGCCCCGGTTAATCCTGCAACACTAGAGGTTATTACGACACTTCCTCCTCCTCTTTCTGATAAAGCTGGTATAGCTGCCTTTAAGCCTAAAAAAGGTCCTTTGGCATTTACTTCCATCACTCTATCAAAGGTTTTTTCATCGTACTCAGTGATAGGAAGAATCTCGCCAGCTACACCCGCATTGGCTATAAAAATATCCAAACCCCCATATCTTTCCTTAGCCAAGTCTACTGCTTTTTGATTATCAGATAATAAAGTTACATCACCTTGGAAATAACTTAATTTATTTGAATTAATCTCTTTTGAAACCTCAACAAGATCATCCTCGTTAAGGTCAACCATCAGAACATTAGCGCCCTCTTTTAGGAACAGTTCTGTTGCAGCCTTTCCTATACCTCCAGTAGCTCCAGTAATAATGGCTACTTTGTCTTCTAGTCTAGTCATATATCTATCTATATAGGCCCTATTTCACTACTACTGAAATAATAAAAATAGGCCTCGAGTAATAAAAACGGTTCCGACAGATAAAACTATTATTTGAGTCCATCGGAAGAAAATCTCATCATCTATTATATCTAAAACTTTCTTTCCAAGAGTAGTTCCAATAACCGAAAAAATAATGGCAAAAATAAGGAACAAGGGATTTGGCCAATTTTCAAAACTAAAAGAAACAACAAGGCCTCCAAAAAAAATAATTTTAGATATGTGCCCTATAGTCTGAGCAATTGCTTTAGTGGCTACAACTTGGTGCCTCGTCATGTCTACTCTTTGGAAGAAGACATCAAGCAAAGGCCCTCCCACACCTGCCACAAGATTGGTTCCAACTACTACACCACCAGCTAGCACTCCAATTGCTGGTTTAGTGACATCTAAGGAGAGTTCTTTAGGAACCATCCAGGCAATATAGGGCAATAAGCCTAGAGCAAAAATAACCAAAATTTGGCTAGGTTGAAATGCTATAAAGAATAAAATTACTAAAGAAATAAAACTTCCGATAAGCATAGCTAATATAATCTTCCAATTAATGTCTGCCCTGTTCAACCAGGCTCGATATCCATTTGAAGTTGCTTGTATCAATCCATGTAAAACCATTGCAGGTCCAACAGAAAGGAAACTTATCAATATTCCCATAAGAATTAAGCCACCTAACATTCCAAAAATTGAAGATAAAAATGCAGTGGCAAAGGTAGCTATAAGAATTAATAATAAAATTAAATCTATTTCCATCTATTATTTATTTAGGCAGGAAATTTGTGATGCCTCTTCCTTTTATTTTTAGGACTAAAGTATATAAATAGATTACCAATTTCATTACCAAAGGGATCTGTACTTCATCTTTAAATTTTTTATTTTTATATAATCTTTTATACCACTCATAAACATTAGGATGTCTATCTTGAACCGGGTAATTTGCGTGCTGGATTCTAGTTACATATATAAACCAAGCTATATCGATTACTGACAAATTTGGACCTAATATATAGTCATTTTCACTGAGAATTGAATCTATATTCTTTAGTGCAGCATTCATCTTAATTAATGATTCCTTGACGTCTATATCTTTAATCCCAAATTCTTCGTATTCTTGCCAAAATTTTCTATTTGCGTCATCAAGCGGATCGGCCGCTCCATTCAAAGTCGCCTTGTCATTAGATTTTGGTTTAGCTTTCTTTCCTTTATTCAAGAGCTTAGGGACCATAAATCTAAAAGTAATGTTTCTTATGTCGATATGTAGTTCATCTTCAAAACTTAATAGCTCAGATACTTGGGGTTTTTTATCTGCCGGTATTAGTGGGTTGTTTTTAAAACACCCTTCGAGATACTGAATAATATCATTGCTTTCTATATGAACATCTCCATCATGAATTAAAACCGGAACTAGAGATCTGGGATTAATCCCTTGAAACCAAGGCGAAAAATTTTCTCCAGCAGAGAGGTTAATTTGATGTGATTTAAAGGGTATGTTCTTCAAGTTCAAATAAATCCTGGTTTTCATGGAGCAAGCTGAAAACTGATAATTTAAGAGATGGATTCCTTTCCATCCTAGAATTTCTCTTGTCTTGATATCGGAGTCTAATAATTTCATATATAAACAATCTCCTGAGACAGTATCTTTCCGGTATCACCATTTTCTGGATTGTTTCCTCCGCAAGAAATTATTTCTGCAAGTACTTTATCGTTATCTATTTGAAAAAAGGTAAAACCATTTTCTTCTTTTATAGAATAAATAGTCTCACATTTTAGATATTTTGGATTTTCAGCTGTTATGCCTCGTGCAAATGAGGGCCAGGTTCCGGTAGAACTACTCACCGGTCCAACTAAAAAGGTTTTTACGGCTCTTTCCAAGCTCTCCTCACCTGATTTAATTATTGAAGATGCGCCTATAGCATGAATATCTCCTGAAAAAATAAACCTAGAACCATTCCTTTGAGCTATAGATTTGAGTAGTCGTTGATGTTGTTGAAACCATCCACTTTGCCACAAATATTTATTTACATCTGTAGTCAAAGATCCACTCCTACCTGATAATAATTCATTTACTACGGTGCCTGTAGCTCCTTCTTCCGCCACCACATCGGGGTACCATTCCCTCCACTTGCCCGCTGTATAACCAAATGGGTGCGAAGGAATAAATGCTAAATGTTTTGCTTTGGATTCTTTTATTCTTGAGAGAATCCATTCTTCATCTTTATTAGAAATTAGAACAGCTTTCTTATCACCCAGTGTCATGTTGCCTGCACAATCTGCAATTAAACCCTCAAAAGCGTCACCATATCTTATTCTGCCAATGCTTCTTCCAGGCAAGTCGTCAGGTGTATCTAACAAGGGTGGATAAAATAAATCAGCCATTTTTCTGAAAGCATCTTTACTAAATTTATCTGCAGGAAAAGTTACGATTTCTTCTTCAGCATCGTCATTTTCAAAATAATCATGATCATCAGGTATAAAGAAAATTGGTGTACTCTTAAATCTAGTACCGTATAGAGATGCTATCTGCTCATTCCCTATTTTTTTTAAAACGCTTTCATTGGTCTTGCTATCGGCGCTTTCTAGCCTGTTGAATGATCCATACCTAAGTCTTAAGTAGCCTCCAAGAAAGAACTTAATCAATTTACTATTGCGTCCAACCGGCGGGGAACTTTCACCCCTCAAATCCCAATATACGTGGTCACCAATAGCTATTGCGAAATCAGGATTCTTCGATAAGCCTTCATTAAAAATGTTCTGTCTAAAAGAGAAAGGTTTGAAAAACTCTCTTCCGGAGGCCCTAAAAGCATCGCCACCACCTGGACAAGTGAATGACATAAAAGAAAGCTTGTTAATTTTTGCTTCAGGGTCAGGGAAGGTTTTTATTGTCCATCTTTTATAAATTGGCTCATTTTCAGACATGAGCTGAAGTTCATAAGATTCATTTGAAATAAGCTTATTTGAAAGAAATTGCCAATGTTTTCCCTCTTTGTCGATCTTTCTGCCTTCAATTAAGTTGCTACCATTGATAAGAAGTTCTAATTTTGCAGTAGACTTAGATAAAGACAGGGAGATACCTAACCTTTCATGACTAGCAGAAGATAAAATATGTTTAACTGTAGGGACGCCAGAAGATTTAAAGAAATAACCACCAGCAACTAAAGCAGTTATTGAAGCTGATATTTTTAAGAAAGTTCTTCTTGAGTACACTCTCTTTACAGACACTCGAAGGCCTGTCTTGCAGCCGATTCTATAAAATCAATATCTCCTTCTTTGTGAGCTAGCGAAATGAAATGGTTATGATAAGAAAGCATATAAACTCCCCGCTTCACGCATTCGTCTATCCATTTAATATGGGTCTCGAAGCTCTCGCCTTCCAATCTATAATACGGCATTGAAGAAACGCCAGAAGATATAAGATTAAAACCTTTTTCAGAAGCAACTGCTTCTAATCTTGAGTTGAGGTTTTTTCCGTAATCTATTAATTTTTTAGGAGCATCTACTTTTTCTAATTCATTTAAAGTTGCAATAGCTGCAGCCATAGGTGGAGCACTAAAAAATTGTGTGCCAGTAAAATAAACCCTTTCTGCAGCTGTCCTAATTTCTTCTTTACCAACCAAAGAAGCTAAAGGATGGCCGTTAGCAATAGCCTTTCCAAAGCAAATCATGTCAGGACTAAACCCAAATGCCACATTAGAGCCTTTTAAGTTTATTCTAAATCCAGACCTTACATCATCGACTATTGTTAAGATTCCATGCTTTTTACACAAAGAAGTTACTTTTTCCCAGTAACCTTCTTTAGGCAATGAATTATCTCTAGAAACTGGATGATCATAGGGTGATGAAATAAAGCAAGCTATATCATTATTACCTTGGCTTAAAAGATTTTCTAATTCCTCAAAATCATTCCACTTTATCTTAATGACATGTTCACTATCTGAAGCAATAACACCAGGTCGATTTTTGCCTTGCATCCAAGGAGCAACGCCATGGTAACCATCATCTATCTTTATTATCTTTTTCTTACCAGTAAATTCGCGAGCTATCATCACTGCTAAACTTGTAGCGTCACCTCCATTTTTACCAAATAGTGCCCAATCAGCTACATCAACCATGTCCACTAATTTAGAGGCGAGATCAACCATTACAGGCGATGCGATACTGACAGTGTTACCTTTATCAGATGATGACTTAAAGGCCTCCTCTACTTCCGGATGATTATATCCAAGTATCGACGGCCCATAACCGCACATTAAATCTATGTAGCGGTTATCGTCTAAGTCCCAGAAATATGCACCCTCAGATTTCGAAAAAAATTTAGGACCAGATTCTCTTACAGCGTATTTGTAATGACCGAATATTCCGCCAGGTATGACTTTTTTTGCTTTGGCAAAATACTCATCAGATTTTTTTACTTCGTAAGTTGTGTTCTTCATTCAATTACTAATCAAAAAAACAAACTGCTCTAACTTCAATACTCTCTCTTGGAGTAACTCCTTTAGGAGTATCAGGATAGTCAAAGGCACTATGCAGAGTAGGAATGAAGGGCTTTTCATCTGAATCGTATGTCTTGAACATCAATACTTCGTCTTTAGTCATTTCTGGATAAAAATACCATTTATGAGATTCGCTATGAGAAGATTGACAAATCTCTACGGTCAAGGCTTCTGGCTGATCAGGTAAATAATTAAATAAATCTGTAGGAATTAATTCTTTCTCCGAGACAGATCTCTTGTCACATACTGCAAAAGGAGTATCTACTCCATCCTCATCAAATCTTCTCCATAAATTGTAGACTACGATCCTTGAGGGATTGATACCAGTCTCTTTTAAAAAAGGGTCAAGAGTAGATCCAAAATTAGTAGTGAAATCATTATGGACCAATCTATGTCCGCCCTTTCTTTCTCCCGACTCAGCTTGAGCTTCATTTCTTGTTATGTGAGAAAATATCTGGACAGTACTTGCACCAACTTTTTCCTTAACGTAGCTAGCCATTTCATCGTAGTAAATATTTACCACTTGCTCATCATTGTAGAAGTCCTCTACCGAAGAGACATGATTAATAAGCTCAAAACCCCCCATCGTGATGTCGAAATTAGATTCTCTAGCATTGTGTACTGTTTTTTTAAAAGCTTGAAGGTATTCAGGTAAGACATTAGTATCTTCATTTGGTTCTTCTAGACCATATGAAGGTTTTGCCTCATTTTTCTTTAACGGTTTTCTATAATTAAAATCTGCTTCTATATTCATAACTAAAATGTTTTTTATAGGAGCATATTACAACATTTTTTATTGATAAATCATCAATATAGGAGGGATAGAAATAGCTCTAATTGTTATAGGATCAGGAACTTTTCCAATACTCTTTATATCTTTTAGCAGCATCCTTCTCGTTTCTTTGATACTGAAGAAAAGCTTTAAAAACACCGAGATCCAAATTAGGGTCTAAATCTTCTCCCATTCTAATAAGATTCAAACACCAAAACGCCTGCTGACCCCATCCATTGATACCTTTTATCATTGAAAAAGGTGAATTAAGTCCAAGCAAACCGGGGCCAACTTGCATTGTTTTTTCTAAAGTTGGAGTTTCTGAAATATCTTTACTTAGAAGTTTATTTGCTATTTGAGGATCAATGCAAAAAGGTCTTGCTATTCCAATAACGTCACAAGCATTTTGATTTAAAGCATCATTCATTCCTTGAACACTTCTAAATCCTCCAGTTACCATCAAAGGACCTTTAAAAACATTTCTAATATCATTTGCATAGTCCAAAAAATAGGCCTCTCGAGCAATTGTACTCTCGCGTCTTACTTCTGCTCGTTCAGGATTCAAGCCCATATCAATTCCTACTAAATGTGGTTGTTCGTAAGTACCACCAGAAATTTCGAGAAGATCCAACCCTTCCTCATTTAGCCAAGAGGCAACTTGAATGGCATCTTCATGCGTAAATCCACCTTTTTGAAAATCGGCAGAATTAAGTTTTAGGGATACAGGAAAACTATCTCCCACTGATTTTCTAACTGATCTAACAATTTCTAGTAAAAACTTTGACCTCTTTTCTAAGCTTCCGCCCCAGTTATCGTCTCTTTTATTAATATCAGGTGAAAGGAATTCAGATATTAAGTACCCATGAGCTCCGTGTATTTGCACCCCTGTAAAGCCTGTTTCTTTGGCCACTGATGCGGTGTGAGCAAATTTTTGAATAATATCCAAAATTTCTTCATCAGATAAAGAACGAGGCTTTCCAAACTGGGCTCCAGGCATTTGTAGCTGAACTTCTGAAGGTGCCACAGGAGTTTCTGCAACCGAGGCTGGTGTTTGCCTTCCGGCATGAGAGATTTGCATCCATAAATGGGTATTATTTTTAGTACCTGCTTCAGCATAAGCAGTCAATCTTGATAATTGTTCATTAGTTTGAGGTCCTTCTATGACCACATTTCCTGGTCGTTCAAGATATCTGTGGTCAACCTGAACATTACCTGTCAGGAGTATACCGGCTCCCCCTGAAGACCATTTATCATACAAATTAACATGTTTAAAAGTAGCCCTATTTTGACTATCTGCAAGACCTTCGGTCATTGCACCTTTGCAAATGCGATTTTTAATTTGTACTCCGCAAGGAAGGTCTAACGTATCATTTATATCTACCATTTTTTAGTATTTTTCTCCGTCTTCTCTTGGAGAGAAGAACTTTGATATCTCTTCCTCAGAATTTCTTTTGATTTCTTTTCTTGAAAGAATATTATCAAAATGATTTCTCAAAGTTTCGTCCCAAGCTGGGTGAGAGAGAATATAAAAAATATTTTCATTTATAGCCTCAAACACAATCTCTGCTATCTCTTCAGGTTTTTTTCCTTGTCGAAGCATGGCTGACATCATTGCAGAAGACAGATCTTCTTCTTGGCTGTCTGATTCAGATTCTGATTCTTGAGATTCCATTAGATAACCAGGTCTATTTCTTTCAGATTGATCTATGTTTGTATCCACAAAGCCAGGACACAAGACAGATGCATTGATTTTAGTATTCTTGGCAATCAAATCTCTACTTAAAGCTTCGGTTAAGGCCATTACCGCATGCTTACTAACTCCATAAGTTCCTGCACCTGGCAACAATCCTGCCATCGATACTGTAGTAACAACATGACCCTCTTCGCCATGATCAATCATATGAGGCAAAAATGTTTGGATTCCTGACAAAACACCTTGGTAATTAACTCCCATCACCCAATCCCAATCATTTTTTTCTATTTCCCATATGGCTTTATTGCCTGAATTTGCTCCAATACCAGCGTTATTGCACAGAATATGTATATTTCCGTATTGTTCTGTTGCTTTAGCAAATAGCTCGCTTATTGATTCTTCAACCAAAACATCTGTCTTAACACCGATTACTCTATGTTGATATTTTCTGAGGCCTTCTACTGTTTTTTCTAGAGCTTCTTCTTCAATATCAGCAAGTACTACCTGCATTTTCTCTTGGGCAAATTTTTCTGCTAAAGCTTTACCTATTCCACTCGCTGCACCCGTTACAACTGCCGTTTTTCCTTCAAATTCTTTCATAAGTTATCTATTCTGCTATTTTTGACAAGCACTCTTGAAGAGCTAGGAATGCTTTCTTATTAGCATTCTTTATTAACTCCATGGAGGGAGCTTCTTTACTAATGTCACCTAACTCAAAAAGGGCGGTATGTATTTCATCATGAAATTCAACCTTCTGCATATCTTGTAGCCATCTATTGATATTTGGTAAGTCATTAAAATCATAAATATTAGTAAATTGGCTTTGGAGCTGACCTATTTCTACATACGCAGATAAATCGGCAATGGTTACCTTATCTCCAATTAAGAATTTAGATTCAGAAAGCCAACCTTCTTCTATTGCAATAAATGCTTTGTTAATCGTAGCTTTTGATGTCTTTAAAAAGTCTTCAGAAAAATTTAAATCTTTTCTGACTTTCGGTGCCACTAACCCAATAGATGCTTCCCTTACATTTCTGTGATGCAAGTGAAGGTAAGAATTAACTCTTGCTCTATCTTCTAAATTAACAGGATAAAAATCTTGCCATCCATGCTTGTCGCATAAATAAGAGAGAATGGCGTGCGATTCCGAGAGAAAAAATCCAGAATTAGGTTCTTCATAACTCGGAATAGTTCCTGTTGGGAATTTCTTCAAATAGTCAGGGTGTCTGCTACCTCCTTCTGAGGAAGAGCCTGGATTAATCAATTTCAATTCGAAAGGCATTTTTTTGATCAGTAACAACCATAAAACTGATCTTACTGGTTGTGAGAATGGAACACCGTAAACTATTTTCTCTTCCGACATATTGCCTCCTTGACAGCTTCTATAAATGCGATGCTTGAATGTCTATATCTGATAATTTCCAAGATTCGGTCCACTTTTTATAGATTTCCTCAGATTCACTCGCCTTACCTTGCATTTTAAGTGATTGATATAAGCCAAAAAGAGACCAGCCATTATTCTGATTCCATCTCAAATCTCTTCTATAAACAATTTCCGCTTCTTCCGGTTTGTTTGATTTCAATAATGCAGCACCTAAATAATGACGCATGGGTTGAGCCCAATCAGGCGGCTCTGTGTAATTATTAAGATCTTCTATTTCTACTCCTTTTTTAAACGAAGCCACTGCTCTAGAGTACTCACCTTTTGCCATGTGAGTTTCCCCTTCGAGACCATATGCTGCTACTTTAAGCACCGAAGAGGCGGGAGTAGCACCTACACGATATTGATCTGCATTAGGAGAGTTAGCAATCTTTTTCAGCTTGCTTAGTTCAATTTGAGCTTGACTCATATTGCCTTTGGCTAGGTGAGCGCTTCCAAGCACGTAAGACCAGATACCATCTAAATAAGGAGTACCCGTATGATCTGGTTGGAGTTTTAGTATTTCATTCCATTTACCAAATATTTTTAAAACTAGCCAAGGAGCTGAGACTCTTTTTTGGCCACCCATGACCATCACAGCATCTCCTTTAATTCGGTTTGCCATACGCCAAGCAGCTTCATTAGCGAGCTCAAAATTTCCCTGTACAGTTGCAGCATACCTCACAAAATCAAGGGCATGACCGGCATGCAATTTGTGAGACAAAGGGTAAGTACCGATATTTGGTAAAGGCATGTCACCCCATAATTCTGCTAGCTTTAAGTCTACTTGCTGAGATCTAATATTATTTTCTATTGCCTTTTGGTAATCACCTACTCTCACATAAATATGTGCAGGCATATGTACAACGTGTCCAACAATTGGAACTGTCTCTTCCAGAGAATCTGCTGATATCAAAGCTCTTTCAGGTTCAAGAGAAGCTTCTATCAGGTGTATATGAAGGTGGAAAACTCCTGGGTGAGATTGGCCAGAATAAATAATACGCTCAAGAGCCTCAGCAACCTCAATAGTTTCCCCTTTCGGATTGCCATCACTATCCCAATAATCCCATCTTCTGATGGACATATAACTTCCTGCATATAAAGCTGCTATGTCAGGATCATTGGGATACTCTTTATTCAGCTGTCTCATCTCTTTCAAATAGGCTAAATCTCTTTGTGCGGGATCAGCTATCGATTCTTTGTCATAAAAGACATGCAATGCCTTGATTATTCGTTTTTCTAAACTAGAGGCTTTATCTATCCTTTTCAAGGCCTCTTCTATAGCCTTTAAGCCCTCTCCTAAGGGGTCGTCAGGCATTCGGGCATATCTAGAATTAGGATTGGGACCCATAGCATGTGCCAAGCCCCAATAAGGCATGGGATGATCAGGATCTAAACGCGCAGCCTCCTGATAAGAAGCTATGGATTCAGGAAAATAAAACCCCCATGCAAATCTTAAACCTTGATCAAAAAATTTTTGAGCAGCTGGCACTCTCGTTGTAATCTCTCTACTGTATGTTCCACTTCCTTCTATTAAGATGGCCTTTGCTTCATCTTGTTTTTGGTTAGCCGTGATTTCAAAAGCAAATAATGAAAAGCATAGATATAGCGATAAAACTACTCTGTTCATATATTTATACTCTTGCGTTAGGGAATAACCTTAAGAAATTTTCTGAATAAAATAGATCTTTTGTTATCTCATCATAATCGGTCAAAAATCTCTCAAACCTGCCAATAGGATCGGAGGTTCCTTCTACGTGAGGATAATCGCTGGAAAATAAATACAGCTCTGGATGAGAGGTGTCTATAAGCATTCCTACATCTTCGTGATGGAAAGGTGTGAAAGCCATTTGCTCTATTATTTGTTCGGAAGGCTTACGTTTAATTTCACTGAGATTTTTATCGACTCTGCTCCAAGTCTTAACCACGTAATCTAATCTCTTTAACATTTCAGGTACCCAACCTGCTCCAAGTTCAACACTCGCTCCTTTTAATTGAGGATGCCTCTCAAAAACACCATCCAGAACCATCATGGAAATAAAGGTTTCAGGACCCTGATGCATAACAACCATATCTTTTGCCCTTACATTTTCTCCTCCACCCATCCAATCTTTACTGGGTGGTTTGCCATTGTCTGACCAACTTTTATCCAGCTGCAAAGGAGATCCTCCAACATGCATCAGAAATGGTATCCCTGATTCAGATAACTTAGCCCAAAAAGGGTCTAACGCAACATGACCAGGAGATCTATCTCCACAAGCGTAATGTGGTATCCAAATAG
>CACJMO010000012.1 GCA_902594545.1 uncultured SAR86 cluster bacterium | reverse complement strand
TGGAAATGAATCTGATCTTGACCAAAATCCAATCCTATTTTCAATAAATTCTAATACGAGATTTGTCTTAAAAATTACTCCCTCAAGAACTATTAAAATTACCGGTGGGACTATAGCTCCTGCAATAGGTCTTGCAGCAAAGGTTCCAGCTAACATGAGCCATAAAAATAAAGGCAATGACCAAAGAGCTTGAGCCCATAAGCTGAATATAATTCTGAACCAATCGGTGATTATGTAAGATCCCCATAACCAACCAAAAGAAACAATATCATTTGTAGCAAAGAAAATAGATGCACTAGTCATAGCAACAAGCTGTAAGAGAATAATGTAGGGTAAAACCATCAAAGGAACTATCAGGGTTACTACAAAAACTTTAGAAAGAACTGTTGTTAAATCCGATACCGGCAGAGATCTCCAGAAAATTAAGCTTCTATCTTTTCTTTCATCAGCAAAAGTGGAAAGACTATAGGCCAACAAGCCAAAACCAACAGTAAGTAAAATGGGGAATCCAAGAACGAGCAAGCCAGTTCTAACAATGTCAATCCTTGATACGCTGGATACTGATTGCATAGCCTGCCTTATCTCTTCGTCATAATATTCTGTAGAAAAGTTAAATTGATCAGTCTGGATGCTTGTTCCTCCAAAATATACTGAAGCGATCACAAAACATAAAATAAAAGACACAAAAAATGGTGCGTATACAAAAGCAACCTTATGCTCTTGTATTTCTCTTACGATCATAGCTTTGAGGACTTGAATCATGACTGACCTCCAACTTTAGTTGTTTCCATAATTGCCATAAATAGGTCTGCAATCACGGGGGGTCGAACATCTCCCATCTCCATCAGCTTATCTTTATCCACATCCTCGAAAAGCATGACCTCCCTTCCAAGCTCAGTTCTACTATGCATAGGATTTAACGATCTAGCTTTGTCTATTGAATTTTGATCGGGTCTTAGCTCTAAGTATTTTCTATTTATTGATTCAATTGAATCTTGCATAACGATTCGACCTTGATTCATAAATACAGCATCAGAGAGAACCCCTTCGATTTCCTCAACCTGATGAGTGCTGATTAAGATAGTTTTGTTACCTTCATAATAATCTTCAATAAGCTGGGAGTAAAAATCCTTTCTATATACAAGATCAAGGCCTAAAGTAGGTTCATCAAGAATCAGGACTTTTGCGTCTATAGCCATCACTATAGAGAGATGCAGTTGGACAACCATCCCTCTAGAAAGAACTTTTATTTTTGAAGGAAGCTTAATATTCGTCCTTGAGAGGATATCTATGCATTTTTCTAAACTAAAACCGGGATGGACTCCATCCATATAATTTAAGAGTTGAATTACTGTCATCCATTTTGGCAATACTGCAACATCAGTGATGGAACAAACCTCTTTTAATAGCTTATGGCGATCTTTTCTGGGGTCTAATCCTAAAACCTCTAAAGTTCCTTCAGTTTTTAATAAACCCAGGACAGATTGTAAGAAAGTAGACTTTCCAGCTCCATTAGGTCCAATTAAGCCCATTATTTGACCTTGCATAACTTGAAGGTCAATGCCATCTAAAGCATAACTATCATCATATTTCTTAGAGATATTACGGGCGTTAATTACTGCATTAGTCATATCAATTTCTTTTGAGGAGTTCATTTAAATCAATACCTAGGCTTTCAGCTCTCTTGATGGTATTTGGCCATTCGTTATCTAGAAACTTAGACTGTTCTAATTTTAATAATTCTTTCTTAGCCCCTTCAGTGATGAACATTCCCAGTCCTCTTCTTTTTTCGACAATATTTAAATCAACTAGTTCTTGGTAGGCCTTTGAAACTGTTAGAGGATTCACTCCACCTTCTACAGCCATTTGACGTACCGAAGGAATGGGATCACCTGACTTTAAAACGTCGTCTATGATGAGAGATACAACATGATCTCTAACTTGCTGGTATATAGGCTGGTCGTTGGTCCATTGCATGTGACTAAGTATGTCAGTGTATTACTTATATAATACACTTACAAGCCAATCACTTTATCTTCTTCTGAATAGCAGAAAACAAACCTCTGAATATATTTGCTTCCATTACGTCAATTCGACTTCGTTTAAAGAATCTACGAACTCTAACCAATAATTTTCTGGGATTCTCTACATCATAAAAATCCACTGCTTGCATGATCTCATCCATATGATCTATGAGACGTTCTGTCTGTTCATTATTAGCAAATTCTACATCCCAAGAGTCTTCATGCTCCTCTCTTCCCAAAACGGAAAGTCGAATTTCATAAGCAATGATTTGAACGGCCTGAGAAAGATTCAAAGATGAATAATTAGGATCAGAGGGTATGTGCACGTGAAGGTTGCACAAACCCAATTCTTCATTAGTCAGGCCTCTATCTTCTCTGCCAAATACAATTGCAATCTTTTGATTAGGTAAACTCTTTGCAACCTCTATAGAAGCTTCTCTTGGGTTTACTATAGGCCAAGGTACTGTTCTTTCTCTAGCGCTTGTTCCAATAACTAAATCGCATTCAGAAACAGCTTCTTCTACGCTCGAAAAGACTGTGGCATTTTCTACAACATCTTTTGCAGCTTTAGATCTAAAAATTGCTTGATCATTAGGGAAATCTTTAGGTTCAACAAGAATCAAATTGCTCAACCCCATATTTTTCATGGCTCTCGCTGAGGCACCTATATTTCCTGGATGTGTAGTTCCCACTAATACAATTTTTATATTGTGAAGTAATTCTATTGAAGAAATATTTTGATCTTCCATAGCTATATTCTATCAGGCAAGTACCTCCAATATGTTAGGATGCGCACTTAATATGGAACCTAAAGTAAATATTGCCTTAGAAGCTGCCAGAGCAGGATGTAAAGAACTGTTAAGTTTTGCTTATAGGTTGGATCAATTAGAGATAAAAGAAAAAGGACCTTCCAACTTCGTTACTCAACTAGATAAGAAAGTTGAATCAATAATTATTGATTCTCTTAAATCTATATATCCTAAACACACTTATGTCTCAGAAGAAGTAGGAAGATTAGAAGGGTCAGGTAAAGACATAGAGTCAATGTGGGTCATCGACCCTCTAGATGGAACTACTAACTATATCCATGGGTTTCCATATTACGCAATCTCCATAGCTTATATTGAGAAAGGAAAAACACTTCATGCATTAATTATTGACGTAGCAAGACAAGATGAATTTACAGCTAGCCTAGGACGAGGTGCTTACTTAAATAATAGAAGAATACGGGTCAGTAAAGCAAAAAACTTATCAGGAACCCTACTAAGTAACTCCTCTCATGACACTGATAAAGGAAGGGTCAGGCACGACAATATGTCGACCTTCAGGTCGCTCTATTCCAATGGCCTGACAATCAGAAGAACTGGTTCGGCTGCCCTAGATATGGCAAATGTTGCAGCTGGAAGATTGGATGGTTTTTGGGGAAGCGGTCTAGGTATGTGGGATATAGCTGCTGGAGGTTTATTAGTAAGAGAGGCTGGAGGATTGGTAAGCGATTACTTCGGAAATCCTGATTATTTAGAAGGTGACAATATAATTTGCTCTACTAATAAATGTTTCAAACCCATGCTTCAATCTATAAAACCTTTTACAACTATAGTGGAAAGCTAAGGCAAGAGATTGTTATCAGAATTTTCTGGTTCTTCAACTTTCAAGTGATCCTTTGTCATGCCCATCATGATTAATGCGTTGGCTGCAATATAAATCGAAGAGTATGTTCCAATTACAACACCGAATATCAAAGCCAAAGCAAAATTCTTAATCAGCTCTCCTCCGAGTAAATACAAAGAAAATAAAACCAATAACGTAGTTAAAGAAGTTATAAGAGTTCTTCCAAGGGTTTGGTTAAGTGATTTATTAATAATCTCTTCAGTATTTTCTAACTCTGAAGACCTTAAATTTTCTCTTATTCTGTCTGAAACTACGATGGTATCATTTAGAGAATAACCAATCACAGCTAGTATTGCCGCTAATACTGTTAAATCAAATTCGATCTGAATTAGAGAAAATATTCCAACTACAATTACTACATCATGGACTAATGCAATTACTGCTGCACCCGCAAACATAGACTGAAATCTAAAGGCAATGTAGAGCATCATAAATGCAAGTGCAATTAGCATTGAGGTCCCACCATCATCTCTCAGTTCACTGCCTATTTGAGGACCTACGTATTCGATACGCCTAAGATCTATGTTGAGGTCGGTGTTTTCTTTACTCAGAAGACTTACTATCTCTGACCCAAGACTATCACTGACGGTTCCAGGAAGCTTAATAAGCACCTCCCTGCTTGAACCAAAATTAGCTACTTGAGCTCCTTCAAAACTTCCTCGTGAAAGAGAGCTTCTAATTTCAGATATATTGGCTTCTTCAGGATAGCTCAATTCAACCAATGTACCTCCGGTGAAATCCAAGCCCCAATTCAGTTCTTTAATAGCTATTGAACCAATGGAAATAACAAGAAATATAGATGAGAAAACTATCGCAATCTTTCTCCAGGCCAAAAAATCAATATTGAAGTTCATATTGAAATCCTCTCTAAATTTTTCTTAGATCCATAAATTAGGTTCGCGAAAGCACGCGTGCCCATGATCGCTGTGAACATTGAAGTAACGATTCCAATTGATAGAGTTATAGCGAAACCTTTGACTGGTCCAGTCCCATAAGAAAGAAGAATAACTGCAACAATTAGTGTGGTTACATTCGCATCCCAAATGGTTAAAAAAGCCCTGTTATAACCAGCATCTATAGCTTCTAAAGGTTCCCTTCCCCTGCTGAGTTCTTCTCTTATCCTAGAGAAGATAAGGACGTTTGCATCTACAGCCATACCCACAGTCAGAACAATTCCTGCAATTCCTGGAAGGGTTAGTGTAGCTGACAAAACGGACATAATTGCAACAAGCAAGACTATGTTAAAACTCAAAGCTAGGCTAGCTGCTATACCAAAAACTCTGTAATAAAATAAAATAAATCCCAATACCAGCAGTAAGCCCAGCTGCATTGAAAAAATACCAGCCTGAATGTTATCTGCTCCAAGACTAGGCCCTACCGTCCTTTCTTCAACAAAGGTCATCGGAGCAGCAAGAGCTCCAGCTCTCAGTAAAAGAGCTAGCTCAGAAGATTCGCTTGGACTGTCTAAACCTGTAATTCTAAAAGTAGTTCCAAGGGCGGCTCTTATTGTTGCAAGACTTATAATCTCTTTAACTTCATAAGTTTCTTGAACAGGAACTTGTTTGCCTGAAGAGTCTCTTTCGTAAATAGTTCTGCTTTTTTGTTCAACAAATAGGACGCCTAACCTCTTACCTATATTTCCTCGTGTGGCTCGGTGCATTTTAGATCCACCCTCACCGTCCAGGGTAATATTTACTTGCGGAAGTCCATTTTCATCAAATGAAGCTTGAGCTGTGGCAACTTGATCACCGCCAAGAATAACTGAATCTTGAAGAAATGCTGGAGCACCTCTGCCATTTCTATAGGGATAAGATGTCTTACGAGATCTAGGTGTATCCATTTGAGCTTCGAGATGAAACTCTAGTGTTGCAGTCTTACCGAGAATATTCTTTGCTTCTGCTGTGTCCTGAATGCCTGGAAGTTGCACAACTATGCGCTTTTTACCCTGGCGTTGCACGATAGGCTCAGAAACTCCTAACTCATTGACCCTATTCCTCAATGTGGTTAGGTTTTGATCTATGGCATCGGATTCTATCTGTTCGATTTCTAAATCCGAAAGTGAAAGAACTAATGAATTCTCTGCCTCAGAAGGCAGAGGAAAGTTAAATTGAGAATAATTATCTTTAATAAATTCCTCGGCTTGTTGCTTAAAATCTGAATTGTTAAATTTAAGAAATATGGAGTTATCTTCTTGAACGAGGGCCTGTGTATATCTAATTCTCTCTTCTCTGAATCTTATTCTTAAATCTTGCAATGTTCCGTCTTGTCTATTTTTTAAAGCAGTACCTGTATCTACCTGCATTAAAAAGTGGACTCCGCCTCTAAGATCTAAACCTAGCTTCATTGGCGCTGCACCTATGTCTGCAAGCCATTTAGGAGTTGTAGGAGCTAGATTTAAGGCTATTACCACATCATTAATGAGAGCATTGGCTAGGATATCTTTAAGTTTTAACTGATTTTGATAACTATCAGTTCGAATTAAAACGTAGTCATCTTGAAGTTCTATCGAAACATCTAAATTGCTATCAATGAGAGCATCTTGAATTCTTTCTGCCAACAATCTATCAGCTGTTTGAGAACTGCTTGTATAGGACACTTGAACGGCTGGATCTGGAGCATATAAATTAGGCAGAGAATAAATAATCCCAAAACCAAGAACGATTAGGATTAAAAAATATTTCCAAGTGCCGTAGCGCTTCATGTTTATATAGATTTGAGGGTTCCTTTCGGTAGCACTGCTGAAATTGAAGTTTTCTGAATCTTGATTTTTGTATTATCTGATATGGATAATTCAATATATTGATCAGTTATTTTAGACACTTTTCCGAGTATTCCTCCTGCTGTGACAATTTCGTCACCCATTTCAAGACTAGAAATCATTTCTTGATGAGTTTTTCTTCTCTTATTTTCAGGTCTTATCATCAAAAAATAGATCAGGATCATAAATCCAAACAATAGAAATAAAGTTGGATCAAAAAAAGTTGGTGATTGTTCCATAATTTTCCTCTAAATAATAATATTGGGATTGTCGGAATTATTCCAAGCAAGTTCGAATTCCCTAATAAAGGATTGCAATGTACCTGTTTCAATGGAGACTCGCAAATTTCTCATCAAATTAATATAAAAAGTGAGATTGTGAATAGTCTGAAGAGTGGAACCTAACATCTCTTTAGTCTTATCTAGATGGTGTAAATAGCTTCTTGAAAAGTTTTTACACGTATAACAATTACAGCTATCGTCTAAAGGCTTAAGAGATTCTCGATGTTGACTATTTCTGATCTTTATAACCCCCTTAGAAGTATAGAGATAGCCATTTCTTGCATGTCTAGTGGGGATAACACAATCGAACATATCAATCCCGCTTTCCACAGATTTCACTATATCCAAAGGAGTCCCAACTCCCATTAAATACCTAGGCTTATTCTCGGGCATCTTGGGCGCTATGTGTTTAACAATTCGATAGAGATCTTCTTTAGGCTCTCCAACGGACAATCCACCTAATGCATAACCTTCAAATTCTATTTTTAAAAGCTCTTCTAAAGATTTTTCTCTAAGCTCTTCGAACACACCTCCCTGTATAATTCCAAATAGACTTGCCTTATTGCTCTTAAAAGCATCTCTTGAGCGTTGGGCCCATCTTAAAGACAAGTTCATAGATTCCTCTGCTTCTATATTGGTTGCTGGATACGGTGTGCACTCATCTAAAACCATAGCTATGTCAACGCCATAACCCGTTTGAAGATCCATGCAAATCTCAGGTGTTAGAGTAAGTTGATTTCCGTTTAAAGAAGAATTGAATTCAACTCCCTCTTCCGTAATTTTTCGATTCTTCGCTAGACTAAACACTTGATAACCGCCTGAGTCCGTTAAAATAGGTTTGTTCCATGACATGAACTGATGTAGACCTCCATGTGCTTTGATAATATCTACCCCAGGTCTTTCCATAAGGTGATAAGTATTAGAAAGAATTATCTCTGCATTAATAGACTCAAGAATTTTAGGACTCAGAGATTTTACTGCCCCGTAAGTGCCTACTGGCATGAAGGCTGGGGTCTGAAAAATGCCATGAAAAGTTTTTACCTCGCCTCTTCTAGCCTCTCCATCTTTATTAATTAATTTATACATTTTCATCTAATTTCTTGTTGAGAAACATCGCATCACCATAGCTAAAAAACCTATATTCATTTGCTATGGCATGTTGGTAGGCGGTTTTAATTGTTTCATGCCCCGCGAATGCACTAACAAGTAATATTAATGTCGTTTGAGGTAAATGAAAGTTAGTAATTAAAGAATCAATAACATTAAACTTAAATCCTGGATAAATAAATATATCTGTATCGCCTTCATAAGGGCGTATTTCACCAAAAATTTGATGAATAGCCTCTAAACACCTCAAGGAAGTTGTACCTACGCTGACTATCTTTGAATCTGTTTCCATAGTCTCTCTAATAAGATCTGAGGACTCTTCTGATAAATAAATCCTTTCTGAATGCATTTGATGTTTTGAAATATCTTTTGTCTTAATAGGTTTAAATGTCCCTAGACCAATATCAAGAGTAATGCTTGTTATTTTTACGCCCTTATTCTTTATGCGATTGATTAAATCATTATCGAAATGGAGTCCTGCAGTTGGAGCTGCAGTCGACCTCATTTTATTTTCATCGGCATAAATTGTTTGGTATCGATCATAATCGTTGTCATCGGGGTCTCGATCTATATAAGGAGGCAATGGAATAGTGCCATAGTTTTGAATAACCTTGTCTATGCCTTCTGAGAATCTCAACCTGAAAAGGTATCCATCTTTTGCCACTACTTGAATAGAGATGTTTTCTAAGAGAATTATCTCATTCTCTTTTAATGTTCTATTTGATTTTGTAAGGGCTAAGCAATTAAATTCATCCAGCCTTTTTTCTATTAAAATCTCAACTCTTGCACCAGTTGGTTTAACGGCATTGAGCCTAGCATTGAAAACTTTTGTATCATTTAGAACCAGAAGATCTCCTTCATTAAGGTGGTCCGTTAACTCATTAAATTTCTTATCAATGAGTGTATCTCCAGCAAACAATAACCTGCTATGACTTCTTTCTTTAGAAGGCGTTTTAGCTATTAGCTTTTCCGGTAAATCAAAATCAAATTTGTCGATATTCAAGAAATTTTCTGTTGGTGCCGAAGGAGAGACTCGAACTCTCACACCCAAAGGGCGGGGGATTTTGAATCCCCTGCGTCTACCAATTCCGCCACTTCGGCATATTTAAACTATAAAGTAGGTACAAATTTTACTATGAAAAGGTAAACTCACCGCAGATAACTTCTTTAAATCAAAAAAAAATGCAATTTTCTACCTCTAACCTCGTATTTAAGTTGGTTAGCCTAATAGTTAGAAGTTTAACTTCTCTTAACAAGATTGATGTTGAGTTTGGCAAAGTAGATTCTTCAAAACTAATTGTTTATGCACTGGCTACAGAATCTGTAATAGATCTAGCAACGCTAAATGAAATCTGTAAGCAAAATAGTCTTCCGCTGCCGATTCAAAATCTTAGAGGTTCAAGCATTAAAAGTTTTGTATCTCTTAAACAACCGAAATACTCAGTATTAGACGAAAGATTTATTCGACAAAAAGCTTCTAACCTAGAAGAAATCTTAAGAGTTAGACAAGATATCTTAATAGTTCCAGTTTCTATCTTTTGGGGCCAAAGGCCAGATAAAGAACAATCATTTTTCAAAAAGATATTCTCTCCATCGTGGAGACCGGCAGGCTCTTTAAAAAGAATTTTTAAACTTATAGTTCACGGAAGAAACATCAGGTTTCAATTCGAAAATCATTTAGACCTCAGCCAAGAATTAGATTGGAATAACTCTACAGAGAAGAATGGATACATTCTTACAAGATATTTAAGAGCTGTATTTAGGAAGTCTAAACTAGCAATTCTTGGTCCTGATATTTCCCACAGAAGGACGCTAGTTAAGTCTCTGATAAGGAAAAAAATAGTAAGAGAAGAAATTAAAAAAATCTCAGAAGGAAGCAAAAAAAGGAAAAATCAGCTCACAAAAAAAGCGTATAAGTATGCAAATGAAATCTGTTCAGACCTGAATTATCCCATTATTAGCGTTCTCATTTCCGGGTTTACTTGGTTTTGGAATACCAGGTACGAAGGCTTGCATACTCAAAATCTTGAAAAAATTAGAGAAACTTCTAAAGAAAATGCTCTTATTTTCTTACCTTGCCACAGAAGTCATATTGATTATTGTGCCTTATCCTACTTACTCTATGTAAACGGATTGATGGTGCCTCAAGTTGCTGCAGGAAATAATCTAAACCTCCCTATCATCGGAGGAATTTTAAGAGGAGCAGGTGCAGTATTTATGCGAAGATCATTCATGAGTAATCCTTTGTATAGTGTTGTTTTTTTTGAACATATTAGAACACTGATGACTCGAGGTAACTCAATTGAATTTTTCCCAGAGGGAGGAAGAAGCAGAACCGGTCTCAGCCTACCCTCTAGGCCAGGACTTCTCTCTTTGGTGATTAGAAGTTTTGCTTCATTGAGAAACCAAAACGTAAAGATTGTTCCAATTTATATAGGCTACGAAAAGATATTGGAAGGCCAGAGTTATCTATCGGAATTGTCTGGTGGCAATAAAAAGAGAGAAAGTATTCTCGACCCCCTAAAAGTCTTTAAAGATTTTAGAAACTATCTTGGTAATGCTTATTTGAATTTCTCAGATCCTATTGATCTGGATGAATTTTTAAAATCTCAGACAGAAAATTATCTTATTGACTCTCCTCAGGAAAAACCTCAATGGGTAGATAAAGCAACTAGCGATCTCGGAAAAACAGTTATTAGATCCATTAATAATTCTGTAGCTGTAACCCCTACCAGTCTCTTCTCTCTGGCTCTATTAACTGACGCTACTCAAACATTAAGCCAAGAAGATCTAGAAAACAGAATTGAGTTTTTTATGGGTCTTATCAATCAATCTCAAGATTATAAAGATGTTTGGGTAACAGAGAATAATGTTAAGAAAATCATCGAAAAAACAGAAAAATTAGGCTTTATCACACCAGCCTTAGTTGCTACAAAAAAAATATACAGGCCAACTTCAGAGGAAGTGGCAACTCTATCTTTCTATAAAAATAACATAAGTCATCTTTTTATCCTCTATTCTCTTTTATGTGAATCTGTGAAATTTACAAAACATTTAACCAGAGAAGAGCTCATAAAGCTTCTTGAGATGATTTATCCTATATTCTCTAGAGAATTTCATTTGAAACTAGAGACTGTTGATGCAGTTTCGATTGATAAGGCTTTGGAAGCTCTCGTGAAAGTTGGGGTATTAAAATTAGATGACCAAAATCGTATTACCCATCCTGGTGAAAATCATCCCAACTATGACGTCTATTTGGCTTTAACAAATTTATGTGAACCTGTCTTAAAGAGATTTTATATTGTCATGAGTACTGTTTGGAAAGAAGAACAAATAAACAAAGATTTGCTGAAGAGCAAGTGCAAAAAAATTGCAGAAGATATCGAAGCTAAAGAAGGATGGCCCTACCCTGAGTTTTCTGACAAAGCCAAATTTGATAATTTTGTCTATATGATGAAAGAATCTAAATTCTTTCGAGAAGACGAAAATGGAAATCTAACTGCTTCCAAGATTACTAGAAGAGCTCAACAAAGTTATGAACTATTCTTTGACAAGGAATTCATACAGCTGGTTGAGAGTCAAGCTACTTAGTGCTGTAAATATCGTACCGTATAACCTTTCCTTCAAGCGATCTTGTGGGAGAAATTCCGTCAAGATAAGACATATTTTTATGTCGTTTTACGATAACCCTATCGGAAGCTTTTTCCAAACTTGCCTCTAGAAGGCCTTCATAACTTTCACAAGATGTAAGGTCTCTCAATGCTTGCATGTGCCTTTTTGCAAGCGCTTTTTGAACTCCCGAAAACATGGGATCAATATATATTAAATCAACTTTTCTTGAGTAGTTGGTCAAAAAGCTTACGTTATCCTGGCATGTTAAACGAAACTTTGAAAGCAGACTGTTAGCATCTTTTAGCGAGGCTCTATCTATGCCATTTTCAATTAATTTAAAAAGCCACAATTCCTTCTCAATAAGATGTACTGAGCTACATTTAATGTCTTTAGAAATTTCAAAAGCATCTTTTGCAAATCCTGCAGTAAGGTCCAAACAATTAAATTTTTTAGGAAGTGTTTTTAAACAATTCTGAAGTAACTTATCATCATAGTTATCAAGCCAGGTATCAAAATCAGAAAAGATGGGCTTAGTATTTTTATTTAACCCTTTTTTAATGAATAATCTATCGTCAGAAATGACAAAGAAATAAGTATCTTTGTAAGACTTTATCTCATCAATTTGTTTGACATCAACAATCTCGAAATTTAACTCTAGGGCGAGCTGCTTATGTTGATCAAAATCCTCTGAGCTATTCTCAAAAATCAATTTCATCAAGTAAAAAATAATAACAGAGCTAATCCAAGTACTAGTCTATAGAGGATAAACGGAATGAATCCGATTCTATTGATAAATTTGATAAAGAAATCAATAGTAAAGTAGGCAACAATGAATGATACGAATAACCCAAGTAAATTGAATTGAAGATAGTCATTGAGATTTTCTAAATCTAAAGAAAAGAATTGATAGGCTGCAATTGCGCTTATTGTTGGCACAGCCATTAAAAAACTAAATTTAGAAGCTGTTTTGTTGTCTAATCCCAAGAGGAGACCCGCCGAAATAGTGATCCCAGATCTGGATGTACCGGGTATCAACGAGAGAGATTGAGCTAGTCCTATAATCAAAGCGTCTTTCAGAGATATCTGATTTACACTCGTTTTATTGGAACTAGAAAATGTAGCAACAAATAAAACTAATGCAAAGCCTATTGTTGTTAAGGAGATTACTAAAGTATTTCTCAAGTGACTATCAATTAAATTCACGAAAAGAAACCCTAAAAATAAGGTTGGAATACAGGACACCGCTAAATTAATAAATAACTGGTTCTTAAAAAAAGATTTACTTTGCAACATACCATTAAACATCTCTATAAGATCTCTCTTAAAGTAGATGCATACTGCAATTAGCGTTCCAAGATGAAGAGACACATCCAAGAAAAGATTTTGTGCTGTTCCGAGGATTTCCGAAAAAATAATCAAATGTGCAGAACTGGAAATTGGTAAGAATTCGGTAAGACCTTGTATCAATGCAAGAATAATAGCGTCTAAGTAGGTCATATTATTTTTTTCCAGCTATTTTCGTCATTAAAATATATAGGAAGTATAGATTCTGCTTCTATACAATTACCTTTACTAAACCTAACCTTAGCAACTTCCAATAATAAAGATGCTCTTGGTTGGCCATCTCGCAATTGGTTTTCAAATTGCAGTAATTCACATCCCTCTCCGATGAAATGACTATTTTCAGGAAAACTTTCTCTTAGGATTGATTCTTGATCGATAAGCTTCATTTTGGTGAGAATATCACCGTCGACGAATGATGATTCTGCAACATATACTTTTCCTTGATTAGCAGCAGAAATGCAGTTTATTCTTTCAAGGCCTAAGTTCCGGTGAGCTTCTATGGATAAAAGCTCTAAACTAGAGAGAGTTACAGCTTTAATATCATGAGAAAAAGCAATACCTTGTGCAACTGAGCACGCCAAGCGAACACCTGTATAAGATCCAGGCCCCACTGCTACAGCCACTCCATCCAACTTTTCAAATGACAAGCCACTCTCTTCAAAAAGACCTGAGATTATTCCAAATAAATTTTCAGTATGTTGCTTAGGCATCAATTGATGAAAATTAAATATCTCTTCTCCTCTACTCAAAGAGACTGAGCAAATATCAGTTGAGGTTTCTAAGGCAAGTAAATTGGCCAATTAAGAATCTAAATTTATAAAAATTTGATTTGTAACCTCTTGAGGGGAGGCTGTTCCCAGTACTTTCAAATAACTCAAAGATGAAGAATTAGAAAGATCTGAGTAAAACTCAACCAGTGGCGAAGTTTGATCTGCATAGACCCTTAGTCTATCTTTAACAGTTTCCGGTTTGTCGTCTTCTCTTTGTATAAGCTCTTCTCCAGTTAGGTCATCTTTACCTTCAATTTTGGGAGGATTATAGACAACATGGTAGTTTCTTCCGGATGCTGGGTGCATTCTTCTGCCTGACATTCTGTCAATGATGTCTTGATCAGGGACGTCGATCTCAACCACAGCATCTATATCAATGTTTCTTTGTATTAAAGCCTCTGCTTGTGGAATGGTTCTAGGAAAGCCATCAAATAAAAAACCATTAGAACAATCTGAGCTAGAGATTCTCTCTTCAACCAAACCAACAATAACATCATCCGAGACAAGAATTCCTGCATCCATCAGAGATTTGGCCTCTAAGCCAAGTTTAGTACCTGCCTCTACAGCTTCTCTCAGCATGTTTCCTGTAGAGATGTGTGGAATATCATAACGTTCGCATATTGATTCAGCTTGAGTACCTTTTCCTGCTCCGGGAGGACCTAAAAGGATAATCTTCATAGTTATTCTCCTATAACAAAGGCGCTCGACAGCTCACTAGTATCTGAAATACTCACGTGCAGATGTTTTATGCCTAATTTTTCTGTAATTGTTTTTGTTTTACCACTTAAGCTTAAGAAGGGCTTGCCTTGATCATCTCTTAAAACCTCTATTTCCTTTAAGGCAATCCCTCTACTAAAACCTAACCCGACGACCTTAGAGAAAGCTTCTTTGCAAGCAAAATTATTAGCAATAAACCTTGTCTTGTTTAGTTTATTCTTAAATTTGAGTTCTTGTTTTTCTTGCTTTCCTAGAATACGATTTTCAAATCTCTCTCCGTATTTTGCGTGAATCGAAGAAATTCGCTTTTTCTCTAGAATATCTATACCTATGCCTTTTATCATTCTTTAGTTAAGTATTTTCTGATATTTATGGTCTTATTCCCTAGATGATAATCTAGAGCAATCCTCATTATAATCTTTGAATGGTTTCTTGTTGTCTTTTTTTCAAAATCACCTTCGCTAAAATTTATAATGTCTTCTCCAGGAAATAACAACTGACTGGAAGTTGGTTTTTTTACTTCTAAAAAACCTAAATCGGGATTAAAGGAATAATGCAGATCTCTTTTTATTTTTTTATTAGTCTCAGCTTCCCTAACTAAATCTACTCCGTAACCCATTCCTTGAAGTAAACTTAATTCAAATTCTCTCAAAAGCCTTTCAAGAAAAACTGTTGAATGGCTGGAGGACATATTCGTTAATAAGCCTTCATAAAGATCGAATATGTGTTCATGTGGATCTTCTTTCTCAATAGCTTTAGTTAACAACTCATTTATATAAACAATAGAATTGAGTGATTGACTGTTATTTAAAGTGTAATGATTTAAGATTTCTGCCGAGGATAATGTCTTTAAATCATTCTTACCTGACAAGGAAATTGATAACTTTGAAGCAGGACTTAAAACACTTCTAAGAGGACTTTTTGGTCTTTTTGCTCCTTTTGCAACGGCATTGAGTCTTCCGTATTTTCGAGTAAAGAAATCTACAATAATGCTAGTTTCTTGATAAGGTCGTCTGTGCAATACGAAAGCAGGTTCAAGAGAAATTTTATTTGTCGAGGTCATAGCCCATTGAAGGTAGTAAAGTTTCGTTATCAGACCAGCCACTTTTTACCTTAACCCAAGTCTTTAACATTACTTTGGATTCAAGTAAGTCTTCCAATTCTTTTCTTGAGGAAGTACCAATAGCTTTTAGCTTTGATCCCGACTTTCCAATCAACATCCCCTTTTGGCTTTGTTTTTCTACAAATATTGTAGAGTCAATATGAATAACTTTCTCGGATACAGAGAATCGGTCTATTGATACACTAACCCTGTATGGCAATTCATCACCAAGCCTATTAATACATTTTTCTCTTATGACCTCACTTGCTAAAAACTTTTCAGATATATCGGTTACTTGGTCTTCAGGATAAAGATGAGATCCATAGGGCAGCTTATCGCAAATTAAGTCCACTAGTTCATCCAGATTCATACCCTTGAGGGCAGAAATGGGAATAATGCTCGAGAACAAGCCATCTTTGTTTCTTTCTTCAATAAATGGAAGTAAAGAATTTTTATCTTTTAACTTGTCGATTTTATTAACAACTAAGATTACACATGTCTCAGTGGGTATACTCTTTAGTCTTTGTAGGTCGTCTTCTTGCCAGTCCAATTTATCTATTAAGTACAAAACTATGTCCACTCCCCTTAAGGCATTTGCTGCTACTTTATTCATATAGCGATTCAATGCCCTTTTTTGACCTGAATGAAAACCCGGTGTATCTACAAAAATAATCTGGTTCTCAGATTCAGTTTTAATTCCTAAAAATCTGTGTCGAGTTGTCTGTGGTTTTCTTGATGTAATTGCAATCTTTTGACCCAAAATGCTATTAAGTAACGTAGACTTTCCGGCATTAGTTTTGCCTACAATCGAAACGTAACCAGACCTAAACTGCTCAACCATTTTTTTCTAATAAAGTAAGCATATTATTGGCAGCTTCCAGTTCCGCTCGCTTTTTCGATCTTCCTGAGCCATGTGTAATAAGGTTGGCTTCATTTATCTGACAAGTAACTTGAAACCTAAGAGGGCCTTCGGAAGAAGAGCTTTTTTGAATAGAGTAAGTAGGTAAAGATTTATAGGTCTTTTGAATATATTCTTGAAGTGCTGACTTAGGATCCTTAAGTTCACTTTCCTCTTCAATTTCTAAAAAGTCTTTGAGAAATAGCTTTTGAAGGATTTCTTTTGTGTTTGGATAATCAGAGTCAAGAAATATGGCACCGATTATAGCCTCAAGAGTGTTTCCTAAAATCGAATTACCATCTAACCTTTCTCCTTTTCCTATTTTAATAAATTCAGAAAGTCTAAGTTTTTCCGCAACTAAATTGAGATTTTGTCTGCTAACTATACTTGCTTTAAAACGTGTAAGTTTTCCTTCGCTGAGTTCGGGATATGAATGGATAAGTTTTTCAGATACATAAAGGTTAAGAATTGCATCTCCAAGAAACTCTAACCTTTCATTGTTGTCTGATGAGGAACTCTTATGGGTAAGAGCTTTTTTTATGAGATCATCATTACTAAAGGTATATCCTAATTCATCAAATAAACCTTTCACTACTGAATCCTTTTATTCCTGCTAAAACTCGGTAGCTTTGAAAATGACTCCCAGTGCATCCAAATATAGTCTGCTCTGCCTACAAGGTAATCCTCAGAGAAATAACCCCAAGCCCTGCTATCTAGACTGTTATCTCGATTATCGCCGATAGCCAAATAGCTACCTTCGGGAACCTTCCATTGATATTGTTCATAATCACTAAAACCTAAAGTTCGGATAACATGGATTCCCTCATCTAAGGTTTCTTCAATAAGGTTTTCTCCAGATTCTGAGGATAGAAGTTTATGCTTTAATTTGTCCCCATTTACCCAAATCTCGTACCCTTTTATCTCAACTACATCTCCTGGAACCCCTATAACTCTTTTGACAAACTTTATACCTAAAGGGGTGCATCTGGATTTTTGAAGATTAGAGAATTTATTAAGAAAAAGTTGGCTTTCTGCCGTGGACAAACTTGAAATGTCAGGCCTAGCTTTCAAAGGGTCATAGTCACAAAGAGTATGAGGTGCAATAAAAACTGAAACATCATTTCTTTCTGGAGAAATTAGATTGCTGAGTAATATATTGGTTCCTGGAAATTTGATTCCATAAGCAAATTTATTCACTAAAACAAAATCTCCTACTTGCAAACCTGGAACCATCGATCTGCTGGGAATTTGATAAGGTTCATAGGCAAAAGAGCGAATACAAGTAATTGCAAGAAGAATAAAAAAATACGACTTACTTTCTTTTTTGAGCTCTTCTAGATTTATCCACTTCCCTAAAGCCCATGAGAAGGCTGAAAATAAAGTTGCAATCGCTAAAATTAGTCCAAAATCGAGATTAAGCTTAAAAATTTGATAAAGAATGAGCAGCGCTATCAGAAACATGAAGGCACTAGTAAAATCTCTCAATCTCTGTTTGTTCTCTTTGGTGAATTTAATCCAAAGTAAATATCCCGCCAACTCTGCGATTACGGAAAGAACAAGTGCTGTGGTTATCATATTAATCTTGAACTCTTAACACAGACAAGAATGCATCTTGAGGAACCTCTACTCTGCCGATATTTTTCATTCGCTTTTTCCCTTCCTTTTGCTTTTTTTGCAGTTTCATTTTTCTGGTTACATCTCCTCCATATAACTTAGCAGTAACATCTTTCCGATAGGCTTTGACTGTCTGTCTTGAAATGATTTTTGCGCCTATCGCCGCTTGAATAGCAACGTCAAATTGTTGTCTTGGTATCACTTCTTTCAAAGCTTCAGTAAATTGCTTACCTTTGGTATTCGCCACTGTTCTATGAGCCATATAAGCCAAAGCGTCTACTTTGTCTCCATTTAATAATATGTCTAATTTAATGACATCAGACTTTTCATATCGATCTAAATAATAATCAAGAGAAGCGTAACCTCTACTAACCGATTTCAATCGATCAAAGAAATCTACTACTATCTCACTAAGAGGAAGGTCATAGACCAACTCTACTTGTCCACCTACGTACCTCATATTTACTTGCTTTCCTCGCCTATCATTACAAAGCTTCATTACAGATCCTATATAAGTATCGGGAACAAGAATATTTGCTCTAGCAATGGGTTCTAGAATAGTTTTTATTTTTGAAGTATCGGGTAAGGCACTAGGATTTTCTACCCTTCTTACTTCTTGATCAGTGGTAACAACCTCATATGCTACTGTCGGGGCGGTTGCTATTAAGTCCATATCGTATTCTCTGTTTAATCTTTCAGAAATTATCTCCATGTGAAGGGTACCCAAAAATCCACACCTGAATCCTGCACCTAAAGCCTCAGAATGTTCAGGTTCATATTGTAGCGAGGCATCATTGAGGCAGAGTTTTTCAAGTGCTTCTCTAAAAGCCTCGAAATCATCAGAATTTTGAGGAAAAAGAGCTGCATATACTTGAGGATTAACCTCCTGAAAGCCTTCTAGGTTTGGAGTTCCAGAGTTTGCTTTAACAATAGTATCTCCAACGGGTGCACCTCTAATTTCTTTAATGCTTGCACAAATAAAACCAACTTGTCCTGAATTTAACTCTTCAAGATCTTTTATTTTTGGAGTGAAAACCCCAATTTTATCAACTGTGTGGGTTTCTTTTCTCGAATAAATTTCTATTTTATCTCCCTTGGAAATCTTGCCCTTAACTACTCTAACAAGAGAAACTACACCAAGATAATTATCGAACCAAGAATCTATAATTGAAGCCTGAAGGGGTTCACTAGCTTTTATTTCAGGCTCAGGAACAAGAGCTACGACCTGTTCGAGAACTTCTTTGATCCCCGTGCCGTTCTTAGCGCTTATAGAGGGAGCTTCCGAAGCATCTACTCCTATTATCTCCTCTATTTCTTTTTTGACTCTTTCAGGGTCAGATTGAGCAAGATCTATCTTGTTTAGAACTGGGATAATCGTTAATCCTTCTTCAACGGCGTTATAGCATGTTGAAAGAGTTTGAGCCTCTACACCTTGAGAGGCATCAACGAGTAAGATAGCTCCTTCACAGGCAGAAAGAGATCTTGAAACTTCATAGGAAAAATCTACATGACCAGGTGTATCTATCAGATTGAACTGATATTCTTGGCCATCTTCGGAAAGGTATTTCAAATTTACTGTTTGGGATTTTATAGTTATCCCTCTCTCTTTCTCTAATTCGAGAGTATCTAAAACTTGCGATGTCATCTCTCTTTCTGAAAGACCGCCACAAAGTTCTATTATTCTGTCAGCAAGAGTTGATTTACCGTGATCGATATGGGCAATTATTGAAAAATTTCTAATATTCATCAGTTATAGACCAGCCAATATTAGCTGGTGGTGCTATTTTGACAAATTTAGACTAAGAATTCTCTTGTTTCCGTTTCTAGATATTCCGATAGTGGTTCTTCTTTGGTTATCTAATTCAGATAAAACCTCTTTAAACTCATTTACATTTTCTATTCTTGTACGCGCAAGAGAGTAAATTATATCTCCACGTCTTATTCCAGACTCATAAGCAATTCCGTCAGGATCAACAGAAGTTACCAGAACACCCTTAACACTTGATCTCTGATTATCATTGGCTTGATTTTCGACAACCAGGCCTAAGAAATTTTGTTGGGTATTCTCAAAAGCTAAAGCAGGATCTTTGGGCAGCTCTCCTACTGTTACTTGGACAGTCTTCTTCTTGCCATCTCTGAGTATCATGGCGTTTACTTTTGATTCTGGTCTTATGGAGCCCACGGTAAGAGGTAAATCTGAAGAATAAAAAATTTCTTCACCATCGAAAAATAAAATAACGTCTTCTTCTTTCAATCCAGATTTTTCTGCTGGACTATCTTCAATGATTTGAGAGACCAAAGCTCCTTTAGGTATTTCCATGCCTAAAGCTTCGGCAAGCTCGCTAGTAACTTCCTGAATACTAACACCCAACCAACCTCTTGCGACATATCCATTTTCTCTTAATTGATCAGCAACATCTATTGCATAATCGATGGGTATAGCAAAAGACACCCCCATATAACCGCCAGATCTGGTATAAATTTGAGAGTTTATTCCTATAACTTCCCCGTCAAGATTGAATAATGGGCCTCCAGAATTACCAGGGTTGATGGCAACATCTGTTTGTATGAAGGGAACATAAGTAGAATCAGAGCCATTAGGAATACTTCTCCCTTTAGCGCTCACAATGCCAGATGTTACTGAAAATCTAAGTTGAAAAGGCGAGCCGATTGCCACCACCCATTCACCTACTCTCAGTTTTTCAGATTTTCCAATCTTTAAAGTTGGTAGATCTTGAGCATCTATTTTTAAAACTGCAACATCAGACCTAGGATCAGTTCCTACAATTTCTGCTTTGTACTCTCTTCTATCACCGAGGCTGACTTTTACTTCATCAGCATCTTCAACAACATGATTATTCGTCAGCAGGTAACCATCAGAAGAAATAATAAAACCTGATCCGGTTGATACTACTGGTCTTGAATTTTCTCTCGGAACAGAAGGTCTTGGCTGTTGTCCAAAAAACCTTTCAAAAAATTCATCGTACCTTGGATCTCCAAAACCCCTTCCGTAGCTATTTCTTTGAGATACGGTCCTGGTGCTGGTTATATTTACCACTGCGGGAGAAGCATCTTCGGCCAAATCTGAAAAATTTGGCAATTCTCTAGCTTCAACTATTGATAAAGCTGAAATAAAGATAGAAAACAAAAATATTTTGAACATCGTCATAATTTTGGTCTAGTTTAATTAATCAGCAAAAAGATTTACTTTTTGAAGAATTTGGTTTTTTTTGTCTGTAGAAAGATTTCCACTTATAGAAAAGACATAAACTCCGCCCTCAACTCGGACATATGTAATTTTTGTCGCTTCGTTTGTCATTATTTTATTAATTTCCTTAATGGGATACAAACTAACTTTGAAAGTTTCTCCAGAACTAGGGAGTCTATAGTTTGCCAAAACGCCATCAGGATTGGTCTTAAAATCTTGAAGCTCTACATTCATTCCGGATACTGATTGACTGAGAACTTCAAGGGCCTGTGGACTATTTATAGCCACATCTAATTTTTGAGATGCTAACTCTGTAAAAGAATCCTCTGTTGTGAATGTATTAAAATTTGTGAAAAAAACAACAGCAAAAAAACCTGCAAGAGATGCACTTGCGTAGATAGGCCAGTTAGACAGCCAATTTCTATTAATCGCTGCCTCGTCTGGTCGCTCTTGAAGGAGAGCTTTCTTCAGCTTTTTCGAAATATCGCTTTCGTGGAAGCTATTCACTTCATCTAATAAACCATCTTTCGTTATATGGATATTTCTCCAAAAGTCTCTGTAATCAGGATTGGCTGAGATTTCGTTGAGTATTCTTCTTAATTCAAAATCCGAAAGCTCCCCATCAGCTAGGGCTGAAATCTTTTCTTTCATGTTTTTATTATCGGTCATCAGACAGCCTCTCTATTTCTTGCATAATTTCCTTCTCTAAACTCTTTAATTGCATGATCCAGAACTTCCCTACCTCTAAATATCCTAGAGCGTACAGTGCCAACCGGGCAATTAACAATTTTCGATATCTGTTCATAGCTCAACCCGTCAAACTCTCGAAGAGTTAATGCAGTTTTTGTATCCTCTCCTAAGCTATTTAAGGTATGAAGTATCAGTTCTTTTAACTGTTGAGATTTTAGTTCTTCTTCAGGTGTTTCATGGTTTATCGGTTCATTTAAATGTATAGCCTCTTCGTTCATGTCGGATTGCAGTAATTCGTCTTTTCTCTTCTTAGAAACAAGATAGTTTTTTGCAGTATTTACTGTAATCCTGTAGATCCAAGTGTAAAACGAACTATCTTCTCTAAAAGATTCTAATGATTTGAATGATTTAATGAATGCTTCTTGCACTATATCCTCTGCTATCTGCAGATCATTGACAAATTTAATGGCTGTGGAGATTAACCTGGATTGATATTTCAAAACTAAGAGGTCAAAAGCCTGATAATCGCCAGACTTTGCTCTCTTTACAAGCTGAAGATCTATTTGTTTATTAGAAGCTTTCATGTTTGTACTATAGACCCGAATTTCAATCCAAAGTTCTCAAAAAAATTAAAGTTTTTTTGCAAGCTCCATACCGCCTGCAAAGCCTATATCTTGGATTGTTAAAAGAGCTAACGGTATTTGTTGCATAAATTTTTTCATTGTTTCGCTGTCTTCAAAGGTACTTCTAAAAGAGTCATGATCTTCTTCATGAATCAGTGAGTTAACAATTGAGCCTGCTAACAAGACCCCTCCTTTTGCTCCCCATACTAAAGCCATATATCTAAGATAAGAAGCCAGAAGATAGTTTTGCAAACCAATAGCTCTAATACAGTTTTCATCTTGCCGGTTGGACAATATTTCTTCATTTGTGAAGTTTTTCAAATTGTTTTGAGAGAGCGTTCTATAGAAAAAGCTTATTCCTTTACCGGAGAGAAAATCTTCATAGGTTGGTACTCTTGAATTATCTTCAATAAATTTGTCTACAATTTTTTTCAAGTCAGGCTTTAAAACCTTATCAGAAATGTTGATATGGCCTGCTTCAGTGGAAACAACCGAATTATCTACTATTCCTGCAAGACCAAGGCCAGTTCCGGGTGAGATTAAAATCTTTGGTTCATCGGTAATTTTTCTCTCACCGATATATTTTATATCTTTAGAATGTAAATTAAATACGGCATAAGCCTGCAACGCTAAGTCGTTTACAACTCTTAAGCCTTTTGTAAAAAGGTTTTTTTTCAAGGAGCTAATCTTGAACTCTAGATCGACATTAACAAATGAAACATCGTCCCCCAAAATTGGAGCAGCAACACCTATGATGGCTTTATTAACTCCTTTAAGCTTACCTGTATCTGATAAGTAAAGCTCTAATAATTCTTCAAGGTTCGTAAACTTACTTATGGGGTAAGTTTTAACATCGCTATATTCATTTCCCTCCTCCGTAATACAGAAACGAGCATTAGTTGCACCCAAATCTGCTATTAAGATCAATTTTTTTCTCCTAAACTAGAATTCTGGAATTCTATTATTTTAGTAACCATAGAACCCAAGGCCTTATCCTCAAATTCTTTCTTGTTAACAAGTATGTCAAATAACTCTATATCTTCGTATGACAGAAGCTCTCTAAACTGAGTTATCTCAGAATCATTCAATGAAGAAAAACACTTTTCAACGAAAGGAATTAAGATTGCGTCTAGTTCCCATAGACCTCTCCTACATTGCCATAAAATTTTTTTCTCTAATTCATTCAAAATATTACCTTATAATAGTTTTGTGATAGGAAATGCACTGTTAAAACTCGACTATTTGAGCATACTTGAAATAAATGGCAAAGGTTCGTCTGAACTTCTTCAAGGTCAAATCACCGCGGATATGGGCAAAGTTTCCAACACCAATAGCGTTATAGGTGCTATTTGTGATATCAAAGGAAGAGCCGTAAGCTCCTTTGTTGTTTGTAAAGGATCCTCTGCTGACGATAATTTTTTATTGATTGGCAATAGTGCTTCTATTGAAGTGGCACGTGAGATACTGAATAAATATAAGCCATTTTATGACACAGAGATGAGTTTCGCTTCGACCACCTATATTTACGGAATTGATAAAGAGACTTTGATTAAAAACTTTCCAGACACTGAACTCTCAAAGACTTTCCAAAACTACGGTGATGCTTTTAGAGTACATTACCTAGATAAACAATATCACCTTCTTTTATCCAAGAAACGTTTAGAGGAAAATGTCCTCAACTTGGAAGAAAGTCAGGCTCTTTGGTTAATAGATGACATCAATAACCTGAACATGGAGATTACTCAGGAAATATCAGGAGAATTTACTCCTCATGAGCTGGGTTATCCTTCAACTGCAAGGATTGATTTTGAAAAGGGTTGCTATACTGGTCAAGAAATCGTTGCAAGGATGCACTACAGGGCAAAAAAGCTTCCTACAGTTTTATTAAAAAATTCGAGCCGGAAGTACGAAATTGGGACAAAAATTCAAAGCGGAGAAGATAAGTTGATTGGTATTGTTTTAACCCGCGCCCGATCAGGTGATGGTTATTCTTACCTTTTGTCAATGAATAAGAGTTATGAAGATCAAAGTTTCATCTTTTGATTACCCAATCAACCTCCTTTTTTCCTTTCTGTCGTAGGTATTCATTGGTTAAAGAGAAATGTCGGCACCCAAAAAAACCTCTGTGTACTGATAAAGGTGAAGGGTGAGGAGCTTTCAAAATTAAATGCAAGTTTGGGTTTATATTTAACCCTTTTTTTTGAGCGTAACTACCCCAAAGTAAAAAAACAAGATTCTTTTTTTTATTTAAAGTTTCAATTATCTTGTCAGTAAAGGTTTCCCAGCCTTTGTTTGCATGAGAGGCAGGATTTCCCTTTTCCACAGTCAATACAGAATTCAACAGAAGAACTCCCTGCCTAGCCCAATCAGATAGATCGCCATGATTAGGAGTATTTAATTTTAGGTCTGAACTTATTTCTTTGTAAATGTTAGTTAATGAAGGAGGTATGGAAGTCCTTCTATCTACAGAAAAGGCCAATCCATTTGCCTGACCTTTTCCGTGATAAGGATCCTGCCCAATTATGACTACTTTCACTGATTCAAGAGGCGTCAATCTCAAGGCCGAAAATGTCTTCTCTGATGGAGGAAAAATTTCCTTATTTTGAGACTTTTCATTTTTAAGGAAATCTCTTAATGAACTCATATAGGGCTTTTTGAATTCATTTTCTAGCACATTTAACCAAGAAGAATGCATATTAGGCGTTTTCTTTTGAGTCATTTTTCTATTATGAAGCAGACTTAAATTTTATAAAGATGACAGCAATATTTACTTGATTTTTTATCCACAAAAACTGTGGATAACTTTATGGATAACTTGAAAAATATTTTATAGAGAGAATTCGCAAAGGGATTTCAGCGAATTGATCAAATTTCAATCACTTTTTTATATTACTAATACAATCAATAGTTTAAAAGAAAATATAAAATAAAAATATCAACTATTGGTAAATATAAAATTTACTCTTATAAATTTTAGCATCGCCCAAGAACTGTGCGTAAATTCAAAAAAGAGAAGAATTTTATATTTGATTATATTAAGTCTTTCAAAAACAATAACTTAATAAATTAGCAGATTAACCTGACATTAATTACGTTTTCTATTTCTTTCAGTCTAGAAATAGAATCATCATCAACAGCATTTTCTATATCGATTAAATTATAAGCAATATCTCCTTTACTGACATTTGTCATTTCAGCTATATTGAGGTTTAAATCACCTAGAGCAGTAGCTATCTGCCCTATCATGGCTGGAACATTTTTATTGGTTATACTGATTCGAAAATCGGTTGTTCTTTTAAGATGGACATCAGGAAAATTAACTGAATTTTTTATATTCCCAGTCTGCAAGAATTCTGTAATTTGATTTACTGCCATTACAGCACAGTTTTCTTCGGCTTGGGCAGTGCTAGCTCCTATATGAGGTAAAAGAATAACGTCTCCATGAGAATTTGCGCGTTTTATTAATTCGGGCGTAGGAAAATCGGTTATGAAATTTCTCAGGGCACCTTCGCCCAAACAACTGAGAACGTCAGAAGTATTCACAACCTCATGTCTTGCAAAATTAAGTAAAGATAAGTTTTTTGCTTCTTGAAAAAGATTCGCATTAATTATTCCTTCAGTGCTTGGCAAAGCAGGTACATGGACTGACACGTAATCACTCTCTCTAAATAGTTCTTCTATGGAGTTTGCCGGGAGGACTTGGCTAGGCAATCTCCATGCAGCTTCTACAGATAATGCCGGGTCGTATCCGACAACATTCATGTCGAGAGCCACACCCATACGAGCAACTTTTGAACCAATGGCTCCTAAGCCTACAACCCCTAGAGTAGAGCCTGCCAACTCATTTCCTTTAAATTGTTTTTTATTAGTTTCGAGATAAGGCTCAAGCTCAGCCATTTTCTGTATAGAAGACAGATTTTTAACAAAGTCTATGCTGTCGAAGACATTTCTTGAAGACAACATCAAGCCAGCTAGCACCAGTTCTTTAACTGCATTGGCATTTGCTCCAGGTGTATTGAAGACAACTACACCCATTTCAGTACATACATCTATAGGGATATTATTGACTCCTGCACCTGCTCTGGAAATTGCTTTCAGTTGATCACTTATGTCTCCTTTGGTAAGTTTTGTGCTTCTTACGAGGATGCCATCTGGTGAAGTTGTGCTTTCATCAAGAGTGCATGCGGTGCCGTCTAATTTATCTAATCCAACTTGAGCAATGTTGCTCATAGGCTTAACAGAGTATTTGGTCATAATTTAAAGCTAATTTTACGAGGTGGCGAAGCTTAACATTAATTGCCTTAATGATCGATAATCTATATAGTTTCGCACCTTTTTTAATAAGATGAATAAACACTTTTTAGATCTAGATAACTTTTCTCTGCAGGAGCTGGAAGAAGTCTTGAGCACAGCCAGTTCACTAAAGAACAAACAAAAAGATAATATTCTCGAAGGAAAATTTCTTGGTTTAATTTTTGAAAAATCTTCAACAAGAACAAGGGTGTCATTTGAAGTAGCCATGACACAGCTTGGAGGCAGAGCAAGTTTCCTTTCCGTCAATGATTTGCAGCTAGGACGTGGTGAACCAGTAGAAGATACTGCTAAGGTCCTGAGTTCTATGGTTGACGGTCTCGTTCTTAGAACAATGTCGCATGATACGCAATTAGAATTTGCAGAACACTCTGAATCACCAGTTATAAATGGTTTAAGTGACAGATCTCATCCTTGTCAAATTCTTGCAGACATCCTGACCTACCAAGAAGAAAAGGGAGAGATTAAAGGTAAGAAAGTAGCTTGGTGCGGTGATTTTAATAATGTCTGCTTTAGCTATGCCCAAGCAGCAAAAATATTCGACTTTGAATTATGGGTAGCTTGTCCAGAGAAATACATGCCAAGAGAAAAGAATCAATTTGATAATGTTATTTTTACCGACTCAATAAATGAAGCCGTAAGAGATAGTGACATTGTCACAACTGATGTTTGGGTTTCTATGGGCGATGAAGAAGACGAAAACAATCGCAGGCTTCTCTTTCAGGACTATCAAGTAAACGAGGCATTACTAGATCAAGCCACCTCTGAGGTAATCTTCTTACATTGCCTACCTGCAATAAGAGGTGAAGAAATATCAAGCGACTTACTTAATGATCCAAGAAGTAGAGTCTGGGCCCAAGCTGAAAATAGGTTACATGCCCAAAAGGGACTTTTGGTAAATCTTTTGGGTTAGTTTTAAGTTAATACTTTCTCTACTGCTCCTTTCCACTCTTTATATCTGTTGCTTTCTTTTAGCGGATTGAAGGTCTCATCAATTTGTTTGTAACTTTTTAAACTATCAATATTTTCAAATACACCCGCATGCAGACCTGCTAAGTATCCCGCACCTAAAGAGGTTGTCTCTATAATCTTCGGGCGACGCACTTGAACTTCTAGAATATTTGATAGCTGCTGACAGAACCAATTATTAGCAACCATTCCGCCATCAACCATGAGACTATTAAAATTGGCGTTATCTTTTTTCATTGCCTCTAGAAGATCTTTAGACAGAAAGATGATGGATTCTAGAGTAGCTTTAGTTATATCCGCAATATTCGTATCACGCGTTAAACCAAAGATTGCTCCTCGTGCCTCAGCATCCCAGTAAGGAGCTCCCAATCCGGTAAGTGCAGGTACAACAAGAACATTTGAATCGGTTGAAGCATCTTTTGCTAAACTTTCAGTTTCTGAAGAATCCTTAAAGAAGTTCAATCCATCTCTTAACCATTGAACAGCGGATCCTGCTACGAAAATACTACCCTCCAAAGCATACGTTATTTCTCCATTTATCCTATAACCTATTGTCGACAAAAGCTTATTTTCTGAAGTTAAGATATGCTCACCTGTGTTAACAATCATAAAACATCCTGTTCCGTAAGTGCTCTTGACCTCTCCCGGATCAAAGCAACACTGTCCAATCAGAGCTGCCTGTTGATCTCCAGCAACCCCTCCTATGGTTATCTCCCCTCCAAGGATACTTGTAAACCCGAAGTTATGAACATTGTCACAAACTTCAGGTAGCATTTTTTTTGGGACTTGAAATAAATTAAGAAGGTCTTCATCCCATTCTTGCTCTTTAATATTAAACAGCATGGTTCTCGAGGCATTGGTTACATCAGTTTTAAAGCTCCTCCCCTCTGTGAGCTTCCAAATTAAATAGGTATCAACTGTTCCGAACAATAAATCGCCATTAATAGCCAGCTCTTTAGCTCCTTCAATATTGTTCAGAAGCCAGTGTAGCTTCGTTGCTGAAAAATAAGGATCCAGGGTTAATCCCGTTTTTTCTTGCACCGACTTTTCTTCGCCGGAAAGAGATTTACAAAACTCTGCTGTTCGCCTGTCCTGCCATACGATTGCATTGCTAATCGGCTCGCCAGTTTTTCTGTTCCAAACTATTGTGGTTTCTCTTTGATTTGTTATGCCAATAGACGCAATATCCGAACTCGTCAGATTATTCTTTTTGGTCAGTGTAGTGAGTGTCGATAAAACAGACTCCCAAATTAATTCGGGATTATGTTCAACCCATCCCTCTTGAGGGAAAAATTGTTGAAATTCTTCTTGTGCCGCATCCAACAACTTACCCTTCGCATCATACAAGACAGCTCTAGTGCTTGAAGTACCTTGGTCAATTGCAATAATTTTTTCTTTCATATACTAACCTCAAGTGCAGTATACAAAAAACATACTTACTAAAAACTTATCCACAACAAATTAACAGAAAAATTGTATGTTTATAGTATTGTGTTTTTGCTAAAAACACAGTATCTTGTGTCTTACTTTAAAAATAGACACAATATATAGGGATATCAAAAAAAGCTAGAAAGATCATAAGGGGAAGGAAAAAGATGGAATCATCAACACAAATAGAAGAAAAATCAACAAAACCGCAACAACAAGCACAAGGAAAAGCGAAACCAGCCATAGCGCCAGGACAAATGCGGGTAATCAAAAGAAATGGGTCGGTGGTATCTTACGACGCCGAAAAGATAGCCATAGCTATAACAAAAGCTTTCTTGGCAGTTGAAGGAGGAGCCGCAGCAGCATCAACAAGAATACACAATGAAGTTAATGAACTAGCAAATGCCGTAACAAGTACTTTTAATAGAAGAATGCCTTCTGGAGGCACCCTACATATCGAAGAAATACAAGACCAAGTAGAGTTGGAATTAATGAGGTCAGGTGAACAAAAAGTTGCAAGGGCCTATGTCTTATATAGAGAGGAAAGAAA
>CACJMO010000011.1 GCA_902594545.1 uncultured SAR86 cluster bacterium | reverse complement strand
TGTCTAGTCGTAAAGCAGACGCTTGCCAAGAGGTAGCTGATGAAATTAATGAGGCTTGTAAGGATCAAGAAGGTGGTGCGATTGTCATACCATGCAATATCTCGGATAAAGCTGCCCTGCAAATGCTGGTTGACGAAACAAGGGCTCAACTAGGTAAGATAGATATTTTAGTTTGCAACGCTGCCTCTAATCCGTTCTTCGGTTCCATGATGGATATACCTGAAGATGCTTTTGATAAAGTCATGAATAACAATATCAAAAGCAACCACTTACTTTGTCAAATGGTAATACCAGAAATGACTGAAAGAAAAGACGGAAGCATTATCATTGTTTCTTCTATTGGAGGGCTAAAATCAAGCACAGTTATAGGTACTTACAATATATCTAAGGCAGCCGACATAATGTTGGTTAAAAATTTAGCTGCAGAATTTGGACCTCACAATGTAAGGACTAATGCAATTGCTCCTGGCCTATTTAAGACCGATTTTGCAAGAGCACTGTGGGAAAATCCCGAAATTTTGAAGCAATCAACGGCTACCTGCCCTCTCAGAAGAATAGGTGAGCCAGATGAGATAGGTGGAGCTGCAGTCTTCCTTGCCTCATCTGCCGGTACATTTGTTAACGGGCATACACTAGTAATAGATGGCGGCTCAACTGCTTAAAAGGGAAATTTAAAAAGGAGATTAAGATGAATAATGCTGTTTTGTACGAAAAGAAAGAAGGCGTGGCTATTGTTACATTAAATAGACCCGAAAGATTAAATGCAGTTAATGATGAAATTAGAGCTGGATTGAGAGAAAAATTAGATGATGCAGCTAAAGACGAAGAAGTTAAAGTCATAATAGTAACCGGTGCTGGCAGAGGTTTTTGTGCTGGAGCTGATATGGATGGTCTTGCTGCGACCAGTCAAGGTGAATCTCAAGACTCTCAGGTTGAAGCCGAAGAGAGAGAATATGCTGTTAATGAAGTTAAAGGATTTGACGGTGGTTTTAGTTATTTCCCAACGGTGCCTAAACCTATTATTGCAGCAATAAATGGGCCAGCCGCTGGAGTGGGTTTCATCATGGCGCTATATGCTGATATTAGATTTGCAAAAGAAGGTGCAGTTTTCTCAAGCGCTTTTTCAAAAAGAGGTTTAATAGCTGAGTGGGGAGTCGGATGGATTCTTCCTCGACTGGTGGGCATAGCAAGAGCAAATGATATTTTGTTTTCATCAAGAAAATTTAGTGCTGATGAAGCAGAGCAAATGGGAATAGTGAATAAAACTTTTTCAGAAAAGAATTTTGACGATGCTGTTTTTGCTTACGCTGCTGATCTAGCAAAAAATGTTTCCCCAAGGTCTCTAAGGATCATGAAACAGCAAATATATAACGCTCAAGGAGAAACTATTAAAGAGAATTTAGACAGTTCAATGCAAGCCATGTTAGAAAGCTTTAAATCGGACGATTTTAAAGAAGGTGTGTCACATTTTGTTGAGAAAAGAGAAGCAAAATTTACAGGAAAATAAAAAAATGGATATAAAAGAATTTGTAAAAAAAGAAGCGCGTGAAGAACTTGCAAGAGAATTCACTAAAGAAGGACTATTTGAACTGAAAGAACAAGAAATACGAGGCAATAACTATCATGTCTTTGCTAATCTGCCTCAAACTCTCAGAGATTATTTTCAGTTCCCTTTGATACATGGGGAGTGGGATTTTTTAGCCTATGAAGATGAAACTTATTCTTATCAAGAGGTTTTAAACACATCTGCAGGATTAGCTCATGTACTGATGGATAAATACGGCATCAAGAAGGGTGATAAAGTTGCCTTTTCGATGAGAAATTATCCCGAATGGATAAATTCATACATAGCTGTCACTTCTATCGGTGCAGTTGCAGTTCCGCTCAATTCTTGGTGGCAAGGTGAAGAGTTAGATTATGGATTAACGCACAGTGAATCTTCTATTTTTATTGCTGATGAAGAAAGGCTACAGAGACTGGAGGGTTATGTTGAAGACATGCCTAGAATAGCCGTTCGTTGTGATGCAAGTAAATTTACAAATACTGAATCCTTTAATGATTTAGTATCCCCAATGGAAGCTTTCCCTGAAGTAGAAATTGATCCTGAAGATGACGCTAGCATAATGTATACATCGGGAAGTACTGGATATCCAAAGGGGGTAGTATCTACACATAGAGCTGTGGTTTCAGCTCCAATCACTTGGGCATTAATGGGTCAACTTGCCACTCAAATTGAAGTTGATGGAGAGCCTTTAGCTTCTCCTATAGCTGGTGATAACCCCTGCACGATAGCTGCAGTACCTCTCTTTCATGTCACGGGATCCCATGCTGTATTTTTATTGTCTCTAGTTACTGCTAGAAAAATAGTATTTATGTATAAATGGGATGCAGTTGAAGCTTTACGTCTTATCGAAAAGCATAAGGTAACAGACATGACTGGTGTTCCAACTATGTCAGCTGAAGTTCTTCAAGCTCATAAGGATAATCCTGAAATAGATATTTCTAGTTTGAAAGGTCTTGGGTCGGGTGGAGCAGCAAGGCCTCCTGAACAAATTAAAGCTCAGGAAAAAGACCATCCAGATAAAGTTGCTACTGTTGGATATGGCCTTACTGAAACTAATGCTCACGCTACAAATGCCTCAGGCATAACATTATACGAGCGCCCCAGTACAGCTGGTTACCCTACTCCCTTCCTAAACTTAATTAAAATTATGGATGAAGAAGGTAATGAATTGGGACCTAATGAGCTAGGTGAAGTTGCTATTAAATCTACTTGTAACTTTAGGTGCTACTTAAAAAATGAAGAGGCAACTAATGAGGTGCTAGATAGTGAAGGCTGGTTCCGAAGTGGTGATGTAGGAATTATTGACGAAGATGGCTTTCTTTACATCAAAGATAGAATCAAGGATATAGTCATCAGAGGTGGAGAAAATATAGCCTGTCTAGAAATAGAAGCAGCCATTTATGAGCATCCCTCAGTAAGAGAAGCTTCAGTATTTGGAGTGCCCGATGAAAGGCTTGGTGAAAAGTTAGCTACTAGAGTATCTCTCAATCCAGGTGCAGAACTATCAGAAGAAGATTTATCATCTTTTTTAGCTGCAAAAATTGCGAAATTTAAAGTTCCTGAATTTATGTGGTTTCAAGCCGATGAATTGCCAAAAGTAGCTGCAGGAAAGATAGCTAAGAAGCAAATGAGAGAAGAAGCTATAAAAGAATTAGGATTAGACTAATGCAAATTCAAGATAAAAGAGTTGTAGTTACTGGTGCAGCGAGTGGTATTGGTAAAGCTTTATGTGAAGCATTCAAAAATGCCCAAGCTCAATCAATTGTTTGTGTAGACATGAATCTAGAGGGCGCAACAGAAACAGCCAATGAAGTTGGAGGAATTGCTGTCCAAGCTAATGTTGGAAAAGAATCTGATATTGTGAATGTCATTGAAAAAGCAAATGAGCATTCAGGAGGGATAGATATATTTTGTTCGAATGCAGGTATCGGTGGTGTTCATGGTTTTTTTGAAGTTGAAACAGCTGATTGGCAAAATATTTGGGAAGTTAATGTTCAGTCGCATATATTTGCTGCAAAGCATGTTTTACCCCAAATGCTAGAAAGAGGTGAAGGGTATCTAATGAATACCTCTTCTGCTGCTGGCCTTCTTACTCAAATTGGATCTGCGGGTTATTCAGTTACCAAAGCTGCGGCAGTAAGTTTTGCAGAATGGATAAAGATTACTTACGGCAATAAAGGAATAGGTGTTTCTTGTTTATGTCCACAAGCCGTAAGAACTGCCATGACTGCTCAAGGAGCAGGTGTAGCTGGCGTAGATGGAATGATTGAAGCAAGTGAAGCTGCTGCTGATGTATTAGATGCAATAGAAAATGAAAGATTCCTAGTAACACCTCATTCTGAAGTTTTAGAATACGTATCAAGAAAAGGAAATGATAGAGATAGATGGATATCTGGAATGCAGAGACTTCAAGAAAGGTATGAAGACTGGAAACCAGGAGATAGTTAATTTTGGAATTACATAGCCTACCCGCTCATGTCTTAGCGAAAAAGATTAAAGACAAAGAAATAAGCTCTGTTGAACTTACGGAAACTTTTATTGAACGTATAGAAAAGTATGATCATAAAATAAACTCTGTAGTTGTAAAAACATTTGATGAAGCCTTAGAAGCAGCAAAGCAAGCCGATAAAGAAATCTCTCAGAATTCAATCAAAGGGCCACTGCATGGTGTACCGATGACAATAAAAGAGTCTTACAACATCAAGGGACAAAGCACTAACTGGGGAATTCCAGATTTTAAAAATAATATTGCAACAGAGGATGGATTAGCTGTTCAAAGATTTAAAAAAGCAGGCGCTCATTTCATGGGTAAGACAAATGTACCCCTAAATTTAGCTGATTTCCAAAGTTACAATGATGTCTATGGAGTAACAGGAAATCCATGGGATGTTAATAAGACACCTGGTGGGTCCTCTGGAGGAAGTGCTGCTGCATTGGCTGCAGGATTTACGTCACTTGAAGCTGGATCAGATATCGGGGGCTCAATTAGAAATCCTGCTCACTATTGTGGAGTTTTTGGTCATAAACCAAGTCATGGAATCATCCCCTCTTCCGGTCATGAACTAATTCCTAATGTTCCTGAACCGGATCTATCGGTATGTGGACCTCTTGCAAAAAGTGCCAAAGATTTAGAGATAGCATTGGATGTTATGGCTGGTCCTATTGAAAGAGAAGCTAAAGGATGGCAACTAAATCTACCCAGTTGTAAAAAAACATCTCTTAAAGAATTTAAGATTGCCATTTGGAGCGATGATGAACTTGCACCTGTTTCACAAGATATATCAGAGCGCTGTGTAGAAGTTGGAGAGAAGCTTGCATCTTCAGGTGCAACAGTTTCTTTCTCTGCCAGACCAGAACATGACTTTCTTAAAGCTGAAATAAATTATCAGCTATTATTACAATCGGTCATGCAATCTGGAATGTCAGATGAAGAGTTTAAACATATAGAAGACATAGCTGCCAATCTAGAACCTGGTGATGACTCAGTAGAGGCTATTCTGGCAAAAGGCACAGTGTTATCCCACAGAAATTGGATTAGGCAAAACTATGCTAGAGAACAAATAAAAATTTCATGGTCGAAATTTTTTGAAGATTGGGATCTGATTATATGTCCTCAACTGGCTACAACTGCTATAGAGCACAATCATAAAAAAATATCAGAACGAACAATCACAGTAGACAATCAAGAACAAAGATATTTCCAACAAATATTCTGGCCGGGCTTGGCTGTCAATGCTCATCTTCCCAGTACCGTATTCCCTACCGGACTCTCGACCAATAATATGCCGATAGGATTACAGGCTATCGGAGGACTGTACGAAGACAAAAAAACAATTAAATTTACTGAGTTGTTTGAAGAGGAATTTAAGTCTTTCGTTCTACCAAATTTAGAAGAAACTCTATGAATTACTCAAAACACTTCAAAGAAATAAATAATAAAAAAATGGCCTACATAGATGAGGGTGAAGGAGATGTTTTCCTATTTCTCCATGGAAATCCATCTTCATCGTTTCTTTGGAGAAACATCGCACCTCATGTTGAGGACCTTGGCAGGCTAGTTATACCTGACTTAATTGGCATGGGGGACTCAGAAAAACTAGAGGGTGAAGATAACGAAGGTTATAAATATCATGGTCAATATAGCTATTTGACAGCTCTTTTAGATAGTCTTGATTTGGGTGACAACATACATCTGATAATTCATGACTGGGGGTCTGCAATGGGATTCCAGTTCGCTCGTGAAAATCCTGACAGAATTAAATCAATTACATACATGGAAGCTATTGTGATGCCTCTTACTTGGGATCAATGGCCTGAAAATGCTAGGAATATTTTTGGTCTGTTCAGATCAGATGCAGGTGAGGAATTGATCCTACAGAAAAATTTCTTCGTAGAAAGAATATTATTAGCAGATTCTTCTTCCGGTTATTCTGATGAAGAGAAGAGTGAATATTTAAGACCCTTTGCTAATCCAGGTGAAGACAGGAGACCTACTCTTACTTGGCCTAGGCAAATACCTCTGGACGGTGAGCCTGCTGAAGTTGTTGAAGAGGTCAGAAAAAATGCTGAGTTTCATAAAACATCTGATATTCCTAAACTTTTTGTTAATGCCGATCCTGGCTCTATCCTTGTAGGCGAGCAAAGAGAGTTTGCAAGGAGTTGGCAAAATCAAACAGAGGTAACAGTTAAAGGTAATCACTTCGTGCAAGAAGATTCTTCAGAAGAAATAGGAAATGCTCTTAGAGAATTTATTAAAGGGCTTTAATGATTTTGAATATAATCTTCAAGATCCTGGATTACTAGATCAGAAAATTCCATTGGTAAAAAATGAGAAGATTTAGGATGATATCGAGAGTTCCAGTTCGACCCTAGCTTAAACAAAACTTTTCGAGCTTGAGCTGAAAATGTCGAACCAAAATTACCATAAGATACCAACACCTTTATTTTTATTTGTTTTAAATATTTCCAAGTATCCATCGAAGAAGATCTAAATGTGGCAGATTCCCAAGCCGGTGAACAAGACAACTCCATTCCTTCATTTGTTTCTATCATTCCACCTTCTAGGTAGTTCTCAATCCATTCTTCAGTCCATGTAGTGAAGGCTCCCCTGCCCGCATAAGATTCCTTTGCTTCATTTAGGGTGTTAAACAAACTTCTTCTCTTAGCAGCACCATCTGCAATAGTAAGTTTTCTGTTGTAACGAATTAAAGAGAAGAATCTAAATTTTAATGATTCCCAAGGTCCATAGAGGACTGGTTCAATCATAAATAAATGAGAAACTCGTCCTGGTAGTATAGAGGCAATCTTCGCCGCAACTATTGAACCCATTGAATGACCACAACAGATAATGTGACCTTCTAGAGAATCAATAAATTCCATGCCGTCTTCAACAAACACATTCCAGGATTTTAATGTTGAAGGTTCTGCAGAAGCCAAAGATAAACCGTGTCCTCTTTGATCTAATGCATAGATATTAATTTTTTTTTCGAATTTTACCTTCATTTTTTCTAAAAGAATTCTATAAGTATTAGCATTGAACCCTGTGGCATGGAAAAAGACTAAATTTATGTCAGTTGATGAAGTATCGTCAGCAAGATAAGAAAAGTTTTCACCTTTTTTATTCTTAAAATTTCTTCTTTCCATAGATAGTTGATTAAGGTTTTCTGTGTAGATTATATATTTAGGTCTAGATGGTATTATTTTAATATAAACTAAAAGATATATATGGAGTAAAAAATGGGTTTTAAATTAGCTTGTATTTCTGGCAGAGCTTCTTTGATAGATGATAACAATTATTATGACTTAGAAGCCATTTCACAAGGCGAATTTGATGAAGATACATCTAATGCATTATTGAATATTGAAGGTCTAAATAAGTTAAGTGCAAACTTAGAAAAATTTGAACCTTCTGGACTTATTGAAGAAAAAAACATTGATTCACCTATTTCATCCCCGAAAAATTGTTATGCAGTTGGTTTGAATTACCGAAATCATGCAGAAGAAGCCAATATGGACATACCTTCCGTTCCTATGATTTTTACAAAGCATACTACATGCTTAACAGGGCCGTACTCTGATATAAACATGAGAAGTGACCACGTAGACTACGAAGCAGAACTCGTGGTGATAATAGGTTCGAAAGGTAAGGATATACCTAAGGATAAAGCCTGGGATTATGTAGCAGGTCTTTGTGTAGGTCAGGATATTTCTGACAGAGTAGTTCAATTTTCTTCAAATCCTCCACAATTTAACCTAGGTAAATCATTTGATACGTTTGGGCCCTTGGGACCTTACATAGTTTCACCAGATTGCCTTGATGATAAAACTAGCTTGTCTATTGTATGTAAGGTAAACGAAGAGACTAGACAAAAAGATAATACAAATGACCTTATCTTTGACATCCCAGAAATTATTAAATATCTATCTGAAATAGTTACCCTAAACACAGGAGATGTTATCTTTACGGGTACACCAGGTGGAGTTGGAGTCATGGAGGGTAAATTTCTTAAAGATGGAGATGTGCTTATTACTGAAATTGAAGGGCTTGGAAAGATGAAAAATTTATGTAGGAGAGTGAGTAATCATTCAGGAGTTAAATGATATGAAACTAAGTTGGTCGCACACAGTTTTGAAGATTAAGGATAAAACTAAAGTCTTAAATTTTTATAAAGAAGTTTTGGGCTTCACTGTAACTGATGAAGGCGAAATTTATGAAAATGGTCCCGTCATTACCTTTATGAGTTTAGATCCAAATGAACATCATCAACTGGCCTTAATGTCAGGAAGAGAAGAATTAGACAATGGAAGCTCTCTGGATCATGTATCTTTCAGAGTGGAAACCTACTCCGAATTAACAGAGACAAAAGAAAGGCTCGAATCTGCCGAACATGAATATTTACCACTGTGCCATGGGAATGCACTCTCTTTTTATTTTTCAGATCCAGAAAAAAATGGGATAGAAATTTTCATGGATACTCCTTGGGATGTACCTCAACCTCAAGGTGAAGTTTGGGATCCAAGTTTAAATGAAAAAGAAGCCTTAAGCTGGGTTGAAGAAACCTTTAAAGATAAGCCAGGGTTTGTAAAGAGAGACGACAGCAAAAGACCATTTGTAAATAGATGATAAAGGAATAAGAATGAATAAAATTAGTAAAAATCCTGTAGCTTTAATTACTGGCGGAAGTCGTGGTGTAGGTGCAGCAACAGCCAAACTTCTAGCCTCCAAAGGTTGGAATGTGACCATTACATGCACTAGCTCAATAGAAGAAGCTAAAAATGTTGCGAAAGAGTGTGAAAAATTTGGTGTAGAGGCACTTTGCATATCAGCAGACGTCGGTGATGAATCGATGTGTATAAAAACAGTCACTGAAACCGTCGATAAATGGGGAAGAATAGACGCACTTGTCAATAATGCAGGAACTACTAAATTTGTTTTCAATCATGCCGACCTGGACGGACTTAATGCTGAAGACTTTCTCCAAATTTACAGAATAAACGTTATAGGTCCTTTCCAGATGGTAAAGGCTTGTAAACAGTACCTAGTGGAAAGCAATAACCCTTCTGTTGTTAACGTATCCTCCATCGCTGGTATTAAAGGTATTGGCAGCTCTTTAGCTTATGCATCATCCAAGGGTGCACTCAATACGATGACAAAATCTATGGCAAGAAATCTCGGGCCTATTAGAGTAAATGCAATTTGCCCTGGGTTTATACAGGGTGAGTGGCTAAAAAATGGAATGGGCGAAGACCTTTACAATGCTGCTAAAGAAAACCTAACTAACTCTACACCATTAAAATTAACTGTTACTCCTGAGCAGGTTGCAGAGGGAATATATAGCTTTATTGATGTAAATAAAGTTGTAACCGGAGAAACGATGCTTATGGATGGCGGTCATCATTTAATAATTTAATCTTGACTGACAATACTAAGAAATCAGGAATTCAAAATTTTACAGTCGGGAATACACAAGAAACATGGGTTCTGTATCACAACCCCTTCTCTTTGTGTTCCAGAAAAGTAAGATTTTGTTTAGATGAATATAAGATTGAATATAAGTCAGAGCCTATCGATCTTATTGAAACTGGTAAATATGGGGTCGCAGAAAAGAGTTTTCTAAAAATAAATCCAGAAGCTACAGTACCTGTCCTTCTCTTTGAGGGTAAACCCATATACGAATCACATGAGCAGATTAAATTCTTAGTAAATAATATTGCGTCTAACACACCTATATTACCGAGCGAAAAAAGCGAAATAGAAGAAATGGATTATTGGATAAAAAAATCCTCGCTTGTAGGGGATCCTATATTAAATCAAGATATTTATGCAGGAAATTGTATTGGACCACTTACATTCCCTCTTTTTGCAACCATGATCAGATATGTTCCCTTACGGGAAATTATAAAAGGGTTATTTAATCATCCAAAAAAAGAAAGGGTTTTGTTGTTCTTAACCCTTAAAGTCCTTGGTTTAAAAACTCTTAATTCTAAAAAACTAATCAGCTTACTTAAAAAATCTCTTTCAAATTTAAATTCTCATTTTTTGGATTTGGAGGAACATTTAGATAAAAGTAAACAAATGTGGATATTGGGTGACGACTTCTCGTTAGCTGATGTAAGTTGGTCAGTGATCATTCATAGAATTCATGAGTGCGGATGGCAAAATTTTTTACTGAAGGATAAACCTAATATAAAAGAATATTACAAAATATTGTGTGCTCGTAAATCTTTTCAATCTTCTGTGATAGATGTGGACCATCCTCTTGTTTCAAAAGGCATCTATGATTTAAAAAAGAAACTAGATGAAGAAAGTTCTATTTATAGAACTTACAAAACTATCTGTAATCAATAATGTTGTCTGATTTTGATGTAACAATAATAGGTCTTGGGCCTGTTGGAAGCTTTGCTGCTTTATTAATGGAGAATCGTGGCCTGAAGGTTCTGGCTATAGATCGCGACATTGATATTTATTCTCTTCCTCGAGCAGTAAGTATCAGCGATCAAGGTTTAAGGATGGCTCAAGAAATTGATCTTGATCAGATTTATATTAAAAATAGTACTGAAGTAAGTGGTGCTGAATTTGTAGACAAAGATTTAAATCGAATTGGTGGGACTCTTGATCTTAAAGGGTTTATTACTTCAAATGCTTGGCCTCCCATGAGATTTTTTCACCAACCTTACACCGACAGAGCAATTAGAGATCGATTGATGCAATCATCAGTAACAGTTTTACTGGAACATGAAATTACTGAGATGAAACAGGAAGATGATTTAGTTTCTCTATGGGTGAAAGATAATAAAAGTAGGAAAATAAAATCATTTACTTCTAGATATTTAATAGGGTCTGATGGTGGATCAAGTGCAGTGCGCAATCTTTTGAACATCAAGCAGGAAGATCTAAACTACAACAGGGATTGGGTAGTAATAGATATTGAACTGCTTAAACCTAATCAGCTTACAGATAAGGCAATACAGATCTGCGATTCGGAAAGATTAGGAACCTTCATCCCGGCTCACCTTCCATTTAGAAGGTGGGAATTTATGATCCATGAAGGCGAAGATAAAGAGCAATTTAATAGCGACGAAATAATTCATCGTCTTATAAATAAATGGTTAAGTCCTAGTGAATATAAAATTATAAGAAAAGCGATATATCAATTCCATTCAGTTCTAGCTTCTAAGTTTAGGATAGGCAATTGTTTTTTGATGGGAGATGCAGCTCATCAAAACCCTCCTTTCATGGGAGAAGGCTTAATGTCAGGGTATAGAGATGCTTACAACCTTTCTTGGAAGCTTGCTTGTGTTTTGAAAGGTAACTGCTCAGATGAACTTTTAGATTCTTACGAATTAGAAAGAAAACCACACGCAAAATTTGTTGTTGAAAATTCAGCAGGTATAGGTGAATTAATGGAAGCATATGCCGATGCTAAAGATCCAAATGACGTTCCTGAAGAACTTGTTTCCAAAGGATATGGATCATTTGTTTTACCTGACCTAGATGAAGGTCTCTTTTATGGAGGTAAAGCAATAAAAGAAATGTTTGCGGGTCAACTGTTTCCACAAATCATTAAGAAAAAAAACAATATTATTCACGAGAGATTGGATGGAATTTTGGGCGAAAGCTTCGCTATAGTTTCTAATCAGAAAATAGAGATTAATGATAACCAACAAGAGTTTATGGATCAGTTAAACTTCAGTTATATCGAACTAGAAGAGGATCTGATCAATGCGAATCCTTGGCTACAAAGATTTTTTGAATTTAACAGACACTATTTGATTAGACCTGATAGATATGTCTATGGAGCAGACTTTAAGAATATAACTATTGAAAAGTTAATTGAAGACTTAAGGAGTAGAATTACCTTTTAAATGTTCTCTATTGGTAAGAACTTTCAGAATAATTATGGACCTAGGAATAAAAAATAAAAAAGCTATAGTTTGTGCCTCCTCAAAAGGACTGGGTAAAGCTTGTGCAAAAAGTTTGGTCGAAGAAGGTGTTTCGGTATTGATCAACGGAAGAACTAAAGAATCTTTAGAGTCAGCTTACAGAGAGCTATCCACAATTGATAAATCAGATGTTTCAATGATTTTAGCGGATTTGAATACCGAAGAAGGAAGAAACAAAATTATAGAGACATGTCCAAATGCTGACATATTGATTAATAACAATAGTGGACCTCCTCCCAAGAGTTTTTTAGATACACATGAAGCGGATTGGTTTCATGCTCTGGAGACAAATATGCTTGCTGCAATATATATGATTAAAGCTTTGCTGCCTGGGATGATAGAAAGAAAATTTGGAAGGATAATCAACATAACTTCCGCAATGGTAAAGTCGCCTCACCCGATGATGAGTCTTTCGACATCAGCTAGAACAGGTTTAACAGCATTTTCAAAAAGTATTTCAAAAGATGTAGCCAAACATAATGTGACTTTAAATAACCTTCTGCCTGAAAGATTTGATACAGAAAGACAAGTTTTCATGACAGAAATGTTAATGAAAGATCAAAATATTTCCAGAGACGAGGCTAGAGAGAAAATTACGAGCACAATCTCTGCAAATCGATTTGGAAAGCCAGAAGAGTTTGGTGCTACCTGCGCTTTTCTCTGCAGTAATCATGCAGGCTATATATCAGGTCAAAATATTCAGCTTGATGGGGGATCTTACGAAGGTTTGATCTAACTAAAATTTTTGCTAGAACAAACTCTTTTAAGAAATGGGGAAGCAATCGGTTGAATACAAATAACTGCGGATAAGTGTTTCATCAATTTGGCCCCATACCCTACAGAAATTAGTTCCGCCCTCTGTTTTTCCAAATTCAAGCTGGTCGACTCTTATACGGTATAGAACTTCATCAGTATTGAATTTTATAATTTCATAATAACCTTCAAGAAATACCTTTTGTCCGATTACATCAACCGCATAAATCATGTCTTTCTTACCTTTTGTTATGTGCATGAAATTGGCATTACCTTCCCAATATGCACCTTTTGGTTCAGAAGAACCTGAACAAGCTGAAAGAAAATAAATGATGAAAAGAATAGATAAACTAGTCTTTATCTTTTGTTCTGTAGTCACCAAACTCTTTATCTCTTTTTGTTAAAGCTTCCTTTAAGTTAGAAGACAGTTCTTGCAGGTGCTCCTTTGTAGAACGGCTATGCATGGCTAAGGCTTGTAATTCTGTTCCTGCTCTTATTCCGTTTCTTAAACCCATAATCTCCATCTGTCTATGAATAGATCTTTTGTTAATAGCTTGTATATCTGCAGGCACTTGTGCAATCTTTTGCGCAATTTTGAGTACTTCTTTCGACAATTCTTTTTCTTCAAAAGATCGGTTAGCAAAGCCTAATTGCTCAGCTTCTATGCCTGAAATAGATTCACCCGTTAGCATCATTTCCATGGCATTTCTCATTCCTATAAGCCATGGAAAGAATTGGTTATCCGGTGGGCTCATGGACCTAACGACTGGATAACCTATCTCTGCATCATTGGCCACGTAAACTAGATCACATGATGCTGCAAGTTCAGTTCCACCCGCGAGGCAATATCCATGAACTTGGGCAATTACTGGTGTACTTAAATCCCAAATTTTAAAAGCTCCTTCAACTACGTGTCGAGGCCAAAAGCCATCATTCGTATTCGCGTGATAAGGTAAATCTTTACTGTTGTCATAGGAAAGATCATAACCTGCACAAAAGCATGATCCATTACCAGAAATAATTATTGCCCTCACCTCCTCATCCTTGTCGCACTCCTCTAAACAGTTAAATAATTCTTGTCGGAGGGGGTTACAAAGCGCATTTCTTTTGTTGGGTCTATTTAAAAGTATCTGACCTACACCCTTGTCTAATTTTTTAAATTCAATGAATTGGTATTCCATGATTGTGATACTACTCTGAATTTGGTTGTTTGACACTAATGGTGGTGCCTTCAATGAGTAAATCAAATGTTTCTAAATCCTCAAAAGCAGGAGGCGCTTGAACAGTACCATCCGTTAAATCGAAAACTGCACCATGGACGGGACAGGTAATATAATTCCCAATAATTTGTCCTCCACATAAAGGGATATCTGCATGGCTACATTTATCTTCAACGGCATAAATTCCTGTTTCGGTGTGGCAGATTAAGATGTCGACACCATCAACTTGAACAGATTGAGACTGATTAATTTCAATATCTGTGATGTCAGAGACTTGTATGAAATTTTCACTCATTGTTAATAGATTTATTTACCTGAAAGCCCATGTAGGATATCAACATTGCAAACGGCAATGCAGCCCAGGTTACTGAAAGAACTGCTATTCCTGTTCCAACAAGGCCTCGAACAAACCATCCTCCTATTACGTCTCCTGATCGGGCAATGAAAGTATCAATCAAGACTGTTGACTTGTATCTGTCTTGTTTTTTTAGTTGGGTATAAATAGATTCTCGAGTCGGTTTATTCAATCCGTACTCAAATATTCTGAGGCTAATAACAACCATCATTACTGTTGTAATTGTAGGGCTTAGCGCATAACCAATGAAAGCGCATGCAAAAAGCAGTCCATATATCACCAATATTGTCTTGCTGCCTATTCTTCTCAAAATATAGGAGGCTAGAAAGAGTTGCATTAACAGAGTCAGTGGCGTGACAATTTGTTCGATAGTTGCAAAAAAAGCCGTTCTTTCACAAGGGTCATCTGACCAATCTTCCACTATACCCAATGAAATCATCCAGGAGGTGGTCATCAACATTGTAAAAAGTGTTACATACAGACCTAGGTTTCTAATGGCGGGCTCTTTAATGATATTTTTTATAGCAACCAAACTAGATCCACCTACCTCTTGTTCTGTATTGCTATTTCTTTCATCTCTAAAAGATCTTGAGAAATAGATGGCAAAGAATAACGAGAATATTGAAAAAATAATTAAACTCATTGGCCCCAGATCAGATATGGAACTGTTACCGCAAATTTCCGTTGAAAAATATCTGGCAACTGACGAGCCAAAAAATGCACCCAAAGATCCTCCTGCACTAATAATTCCAAAGAATTTCTTTGAATCTGTATGGCTAAAAAAGTTGATCATGGTTACCCAAAAAACTGAAACAACAAAAAATGAATATACATTAGCCCATATATAGAATGCTCTGCCTGTCCAAACTCTTCCTTGCCCATCTGTAGAGGACCATAGCAAAAGAAACAAAGCCAAGTTAATGATGAAAAAAGAATATATATAAAGAATAATTTTATTCTGATTAATCCTAGATACTAACCAAGAATATATAGGATTGATAATAAGCATAGCGGCCATAACACCCATTAAAAGCCAAGGTAAATTAAAGATTCCTCCCTGAACTGCAAGCTCATTCCTAACTGGCCGGAGTGCATACCACGATGCCAGCACAAAAAAGAAGAACATGAAAGCTTTAAAAAGTGTGTAAAACTCTTTTTTCTCAATGCTGGGGAGGAAACTTATAGAATTATTGTTCATAAAAGATTATATTTTTTGAAACATCGGTACCATAAATTAAAATTAATTTTTATACTTTGGATATGCTTGCACAGCCCTTCGAAATTTTCAGTAATTCTCATCTTCTAACACTCCTAATTATAGTACTAATAGCATTTCTTTTACCTACTCTGATTGATTCAAAAGAAGAAAAAAATAAATTTTTAATAGCAAGAATTCTTGGCCTTTCAGCAATAACACTAGAACTAATCAAACCTTTTATTTGGCATTACGGCATGGATTTTCCTTGGTCGAGATTAATTCCTATTCATATGTGCAATTTATCTACTCTGTTTATTGGGATATTCCTTTTAACAGAAAGAAGAATATTTTTTGAAGTTTCATTCTTTTGGGGTATTGGCGGGGGTATAAATGCATTATTAACTCCAGATGTACCCTTAACTTTTCCTGATCCTCAATACATCCTGTTTTTCTTTGGACATGGCCTTTTATTGGTGTGCATTGTGTATGCATGTAAAGCCTTAAAAAATAGACCTACCCTTAAATCTGTAAAAAATGGAATTTATTTTTCTTTGGCAGTGTTGCCAATTATTTACTTAATTAATATTTTAATTGGACCTCCAGCAAATTATTGGTATCTCGGGACTAAGCCAGCAGGAAGTAGTGTTTTAGATTATTTTCCAGATCCACCTCTTCATATTCCATTTCTTATAATCATTGGAGCTATTCTATTTTTTGTAATTTATTCGCCCTATTGGCTTTACGATAAATTTAAAATGAAAGATGCTCAATAAGCAGAGTTGGTATGTTTAAGGTGTGAGATTTAACTGTTGTTACAAGAGTGTTAGGCTTTCTGCCATCCTTTATATCTGTAAGGATTACACCAGCTTCGCTAAGTCTTTTGTGTGTTTTTTCTATATTTTTAACTTCCCACGCCATGCCCCACAGACTATCTCTAGGCTTCTGGTCATCCTCTTTTGCTATTACTTCAATGGTTGTTTTATTCAACCTAAAAAAGAGCATCCTTCCGCCCCATTTCTCGACAGTCTGATCTAACGCCAATCTAATGCCGAACGTGTCTCGATAAACTTCGATCAAACCTTCAGGATCGTTTGTATTGATAACGACATGATCAAGCTTACCTATTGACGAATCAGATATATTTTCATTGAGTGGCAGGCTACCTTGATCATGTTGAATTAAGAAAGAGAACAAACCTCGAGTTAGTTCTTCAGGAAGGAAAAGATTTTGCCAACCTCGAGTAGAACCATTTTCGGTATCTTCTGCATGTCCTCTAGAAATGGTTCCTAGTTCGTATCCATTGCTTAAAATATTCTCTCTAAGAGATTCAAGATTGTTCGTACCTAGGACAATTCCTGCAAGACCTTCTCCGTCATTTTTAATAGTCTGTTCAATAAATTGGGCTCCTAAACCCTCGCCATTTGAGGCCAAGAGTTCAAAATAAATATTATCGAAGTTGAAGATAGAATTTACTGTGCCTAGTTCGGGATGCTCTCCTCTCCACACAGGTCTAGAGCCAAACAGAATAGAAAACGATTCTTCAGCTTCAGAGAGGTCTTTAACAGCGACGATAATATGATCAACTTTATTTATCATTTTTTAGAAGTTTAGATTTAACTAAAATAAAATATTCCTTAAATTTAGCTATTAGTTCTGGACCAGCAAGATAAATTCCTACTATGACAAATACCCAACTTAGTGCGTAAACTAAAACTGGATATACAACTCTTTCTGTTGCAGACAAGTCGGTATCAGCAGCCAAGCTTACCATCAATCCGTAGCATAGATAATTTAATACCAAAAATATCACACCGATGAGTCTCTTGGTCAGTGAAAAAATAATATGCGTATTTTTCATCTGATCATTCTAAATTATTTATAATATCCTAAGAACTTTAATCATTACTTAATATGTCAAAACGGCTAACTTTACTTCTCTCATTGTTTTTCATTAGCTGTAATAATCAAGAATTAGAGAAAAATACCATCGAGGAAATTGCTATGAATCCCTTTTTAAAAGAGTACCAAACACCCTTTAAAATTCCGCCTTTTGAGGAAATTAAGTTTGAACATTTTGAGCCCGCTTTCATGCAAGGCATGAAAGAACATCAGGAAGAAATAAAAGAAATTGCTGAAAACCCTAATGAGCCTACTTTTAAAAATACTCTAGAGGCGTTAGAAAGTTCTGGGGAAACTTTAGATAAAGTTTCAAATGTTTTTTATAACCTACTGGGGCCAAATACAGATGATGAAATGGATGCACTTGCTGTAAAAATGAGTCCACTCATGTCTTCTCATAATGATCAAATTCTTCTCAATCAGAGTCTCTTCAAAAGAATTGAAACCCTTATCAATAAATCAGATTCATTAGATTTAACAAACGAACAGGAGAGACTCTTAGAAGAGACATATAAACGATTTAAAAGGTCAGGTGCAAATCTTGATGAAGAATCTATGAAAAGGTTAACAGAAATAAACAGTGCACTTTCATTGTTGTCTGTTGAATTTGATCAAAATGTATTAAAAGAGACAAATGGTTTCAGTATGGTAATAGAAAATCCAGAAGATTTAGAAGGATTACCCGAAGAAGAAATTAGACAGGCTGCATTACTGGCAGAATCTGAAGGTAAACCCGGTAAATGGGTATTTAAGCCTACTCGGGTGAGTATGTATCCTTTTCTAACTTATTCCAAAAAAAGAAACCTAAGAGAAACTCTGTATCGGTCATACATTCAAAGAGGTGATAATGATAACGAGTATGACAATAAAGAGATAATAAGAAAAATGGTCTCTCTAAGAAAAGAAAAAGCAAATCTAATGGGCTTTGATACACATGCTGATTATGCATTGGATAACACAATGGCCAAAACATCTGAAAACGTGAATGATCTATTGCAAACAATATGGAAACCAGGCATACAAAAAGCAAAAGATGAAGTGGCAGCTATGCAGGAGTTAATAAAACAAGAAGGTGGAAACTTTGCATTAGAAGCGTGGGATTGGTGGTATTACTCAGAAAAGTTAAGACAGGAGCAGTTTGATTTCAAGGAAGAAGAAGTTAAGCCTTATTTTAGTGAAGATAAAGTTCTTAAAGGTGCTTTTGATGTGGCTGAAAAACTTTTTGATATCACATTTACAGAAAGAAATGATCTCCCAAAATACAGAGATAACATCAAGTCATTTGTAGTTGAAGACTCGAACAATGAAGTAATAGGAATTTTTTATACAGACTTCACTTTAAGACCTAATAAAGGTGGAGGCGCATGGATGAGCACCTTTAGAAGTCAGAGTAAATTTAACGGAAAAATAATTCCTATAGTCATCAATGTTTGTAATTTTCCTCCTGAGAACGTTGATGGAGTGTCTCTCTTGTCTTTTGAACAGGTTGAAACGCTTTTTCATGAGTTTGGTCACGGGCTTCATGGGTTACTTTCCGATGCACAATATCCTAGTCTCTCGGGAACCGCAGTGACTAGAGATTATGTTGAGTTTCCCTCTCAAATGATGGAAAACTGGGCTAGAGAGCCAGAGGTTATTAAAACATTTGCAAAACATTACAAGACCGGTGAAGTGATACCCGACAAGCTGCTCAAGAAAATTTCGGAGGCGGGTACTTTCAATGAAGGCTTTGCTACAACAGAATATGTAGCGGCCGCTCACTTAGATATGGCCTATCATACTTCCGAAAATAATATTGAAGATGTTGACGAATTTGAAGACGAATCATTAGAAAATCTAGGTCTCATACCGGAGATTGAAAGTAGATACAGAAGCACTTATTTCGGACACATATTTGCAGGCGGATACTCAGCTGGATACTACAGCTATCTATGGACAGAAGTATTAGAAGCAGACGCATTTGAAGCATTTAAAGAGAATGGCTTGTATCACAAAGAAACTGCTGAAAAACTTAAAAAGTATGTTTATTCATCGGGTAACACCGAAGACTTAATGCAACAATACGTAAGATTCAGAGGCAAAGAACCTGAAATAGGCCCTCTACTGAAGAAAAGAGGATTGGATTAATTGCGCCCCCCTATCCATCAACCATTTAAGGATGGACGTGGCGGGATAGAGATAGGCCTAAAGCCAATTGAAGATCGTGATTGGCTTGAAATAGATGAGCTATTCAACCAGGAAATACAAGACAAACTTACTCTAATAGAAGAAAGAAGAAGTGAAGTCATTGTGTCCAATAAAAACTCTCTAGGTTCTCAGAGAGAATTATTGAATATAGTGCTTGAGTATCTCAGCACGTATCATTCAGAAATTTATGATGTACAAAAAAGCTGTATAACCTCAAAAAAAAATGATCAAACTCTGTTCTATGATGACTTTAAAGACCCAATAGAGCTTGCATCCCTTGTTGTTCAGGAAGATTTAGTAATTATGCATCCTATTAAAGACGTCTTTTATTTAGAAGCAGCGTCAGTGTGTGCTCCAACTCGCTGGTCTTTGACTGATAAATATAAAAAGTCACTTTCGGAAATTCATGCTGAGGTTCCAAATTATCAAGAAAAGCTTGATACAAGAGTTGGAAAAATATTTAAAAATCTTCCCGATAATCGTATTTTTGAGAGATTTAATTGGGGAATAGTAGATAGCCCAGAGTTATACCAACCAATTAATAGCAAAACTCTTGTAGAAATTGAAAATACCAATCCAGAAGATTTATTTATTCGATCTGAAAGGCAAACAATAAGAAGGCTGGAAAAAAATAGGTCTGTTGTATTTACAATAAGAGTTCATGTTGATCCCATCTCATCAATTCTTGATAGAAACGATCTCAAAGAGGACTTGTTTAAAGCCATAATTAATCTCGAAGAACCCATGAAAAACTATAAAGTAATAAAGCCTTTTGAAGAAAAACTGCTCGAATGGCTTAAAAATAATTCATGAATGATTGGTGGAAAGAAGCTGTAATCTACCAAATCTATCCTAGGTCTTTTCAAGATACTACAGGTAATGGAGTTGGTGACATAAAGGGAATAATTTCCAAGGTTAGTTATTTAAAGTCTCTCGGTGTTGATGCAGTTTGGTTATCGCCAATATTTACTTCTCCCATGAAAGATATGGGATATGACGTAAGTCATTACACTTCGATCGATCCTTTATTTGGAACAATGCAAGATTTTGATCATCTCGTTGATTCACTGCATAGAAATGAGATTAAAATCATAATCGATCAAGTTTTATCTCATAGCTCTAATCAACACGAAGCCTTTATCAAAAGCGCACAAAGTAAAGCATCTTTAACTGCAGATTGGTATGTGTGGGCAGATCCTAAAGAAGATGGATCACCTCCTAATAATTGGCTATCTGTTTTTGGAGGATCGGCCTGGGAATGGGAACCACAAAGGAGACAGTATTATTTGCATAATTTTTTGAAAAGCCAACCAGATTTTAATTTTCATAATATTGAAGTACAAAAGTATCTGCTCAATATAGTGAAATTTTGGTTAGATAAAGGTGTTGATGGCTTTAGATTGGATACCGTTAACTATTATTTTCACGATAAGTCCTTAAGAGATAATCCCATAAGCCCTAAGGAATTTATAAAACCGCCAGTCAATTCCTACTATATGCAAAACCATATTCATTCCATCAACCAAGAGGAGAATTTAAAATTTTTACAATCATTACGAAAATTAATGGATAGCTACTCAGGTAAGACATTAATAGGTGAAATTGGAGATTCGCATAGGGCGATTGATATCATGAAGCAATATACCAAGGATTCCAGATTACACATGTCTTATAGCTTTGAATTACTAGGCAAAGAATTTTCTTCTGCATTCATTAGGAAGACCATAGAAAGTTTTTTTGACGATGATACTGAGAGTTGGCCTTGCTGGAGTTTTTCTAATCATGACGTTGTTCGGCACGTATCTAGATGGGATGAAAGTGAATCAGAGGAATTTGCCAAGTTAACTTGTGCCCTCCTTTTGAGTTTCAAGGGAACAATTTGCTTATATCAAGGAGAAGAACTTGGGCAAACGGAAACGAAGATGGAGTATGACGAATTAAGAGATCCTCCCGGGATAAGGTTTTGGCCTGAAGACAAGGGAAGAGATGGCTGTAGAACACCTATGACTTGGGAGAATAATTCTATTCATGGAGGGTTTTCAAAAGCGGATCCTTGGCTGCCAGTTAAAGAACAACAACTCGCAAAATCTGCAAATTTACAGGAAAGAAATGCTAATTCTGTGCTGAACTTCTATAAAAAAATGATAGCTTTTAGAAGAATGGATGCTGCTTTAAGCAAAGGAAATCAAACTTTTATTAGTGAAGAAAATGATCTTCTTATATTTTTTAGGGAATATAAGAGCCACAATACATTGTGTATCTTCAATCTCAACAAGGAAAAGATTATTTGGAGTAAACCAGATAATCTCCCTGTCAAAAATTCACTCTCTTCTGGAATAAAAATAAAAGATAATCATATTGAATTTAGTAAATTTGCATTTATGATTATTCAGGGTTTTAAGGGAGATTTAGAAAATTAAAATAAATTAATAACTTCAACAGTATTATTTAAGTTATTGATATTATTAAAGGAGTACTATGGAAATTCAAGGTAATTGTCATGAAGATTTTTTAGAGGTTAAAAACCTTTTTCAAGAGCTACATGATTCAGGAAGAGAAACAGGCTCTTCATTTGCTGTTTATAGAGATGGCGAGCCACTAGTTGATATTTGGGGCGGATATATTGATAACGAAAGGAAAACTCTCTGGCAAAGGGATAGCTTAGCAACCGTTTGGTCCACTACCAAAGGAATAGCTGCTTTAACTATAGCTCATGCTTATGAAAGTGGCGTTCTGGACTACGAAGAAAAAGTTTCACACTATTGGCCTGAATTTGGATGTAACGGAAAAGAAGAAATCACCTTAGCAATGTTATTATCGCATCAAGCTGGAATATGTGGATCATTAACAGATAATATTGATGATTATTACAATCAGCAAAGAATGGCCGAGGAATTAGCTGCCATGAAGCCAATTTGGGAACCCGGTACGAAGTCTGGATATCATTCTTTAACTTATGGATGGTTAGTTTCCGAAATAATCTTGAGGACAACTGGCAAAACTTTAGGGCAGTATTTTAAAGAAAAGATAGCAACTCCAAATGAAATTGATTTCTTTATTGGATTACCTGAGTCTGAAGAGCAAAGAGTCGCTGAAATGGTGCCCTTCCCCAAAACAGAAAATAAAGAAGTAGTAAATAAAGAAAACAATGAAGCCAAAAAATTATCAGATCGTGGGCCCAATTTATTGAAACACCAAAACACAAGAGCTTGGAGACAAGCAGAAATAGCATCAGCCAATGGTCAAGGTTGTGCTAACGCAATAGCTAATCTATATAGTTTGGTAGTTACAGGAGATAAAAATCTCAAGATTCTCCAAAATTCGACTATTGAAACTATGACAAAGGATAGAATCACAGGAAGAGACTTGGTTTTAGATGTTGTTACAAGATGGGGTGCGGGTTTTGTCATGAACATGCACAAGATAATTTATGGGCCTGAGAAGAGTTCATTTGGACATTCAGGATGGGGAGGCTCTTGCGGTTTCGGAGATCCTGTAAATAATTTAGGCGTATCTTATGTTATGAATAAGATGGCAAATAATCTTGCTGCGGATGGACGTTCTGTACAGTTAATTCATAAGACATACGAATGTCTTGAGAGGAGAAATAAATGAATAGATTGGAAGGTAAAACTGCACTTATAACTGGCGGTACCAGTGGAATTGGTGCTGAGACAGCAAGATTATTTGTTAAAGAAGGTGCTAAGGTGGTTATTAGCGGAAGATCTAAAGAAAAGGGATCGGCATTAGCAGAGTCTCTAGGAGAAAATGCATCTTATATAGTCAGCGATATAACTAATGAGTCAGATATAAAAGAGTCAATTGCTTACACAATCAATTCATTTGGAAGTCTCGATATACTTTTTAATAATGCCGGTGGTCCTGTAGGAGCAGGATTAGAAGAAGTTACTCAAAAAGACATAGACTATGGCGTGCATTTACTGCTTGCTAGCGTGATACTTGGTACTAGGTTTGCTATCGAACCTATGAGAAAGAACGGCGGAGGTTGCATAATCAATAATTCAAGTATCGCAGGAATTAGATATCGTCAAGGCGACCCACTCTACTCAGCATTGAAAGCAGCAGTTACTCATTACACAAAGATGTCGGGAGTTGAATTGGGAAAAGACAATATAAGAGTAAATGCTATCTCTCCAGGGGCCATAGCTACGCCTATTTTCTGGGGAGGTTCGAAAGTATCAAATGACTTATCTCAAGAAGAGAATGAGAGAAAGCTAAAAAAATTACAAGGAAACCTAGCTAATGCTGTTCCTTTAAATCGTTCAGGAGAGGCTTCAGACATAGCGGAAGCTGCTCTTTATCTTGCCAGTGATTCAGGTAGTTTCGTTACCTGTCAGGATATAGTAGTTGATGGTGGAAGAACGGCTATGTTTAATGAATATTCTTAAATGATAGAGAAGTGAACTTAGACTCTAAGATCAATCCTGGGAAGGGATGGGTGAAATCTGTATAAGTCCACTCTCTAACAACATCCGTGTAAATCTAATATATAAGAAGGAAATTATTCCACAAGTGCAATAAGAGCTAAAAGATACGACTATTAAACTACCCTCTTTTATTTCCCTTCTTAATTGGAATTACATTAGGTAACTGGTCCTGACCAAATGCATTCTTTGCTGTTTCTGCAAACAAAGAAACAAATTTATTAATAGACTCTAACCAGTCAAATTTCATTCCGGCTCGAGCAAGTTCTTTATTCAATGAATCTGTTGAGTACTGGCTTATAAATGATGCTGATTCCCACATTCTATTTCGTCTCATCATAAAACAGTAGTCTGTTACTTCTTGCAAAATAGATTGATCAAAAGAATACATGGTTACTCTTCTGTCTTTCTCAGATTTGAATGCTTCAATATAACCAAGAGTTAAACCTTCTCTAATAGTAGCTTTGATTGAATCTATTTTTAATCTTTGAGAGCCAATTTTTTCTGTTCTAGTTAGATCCGTATAGCTAACCATTTCTCCGTTTCCGTATTTCCACAAGAAAGTATGGAAAATAGCATACCTAGTAGCGTTACCCAAAAACCATATATACCAATCTTTATCCACGTAATAATGCTCACCTTTAGAAAAGTGATGCATAGCCTCTCCTCTTGTTAGAGACCTCATTTCTGAATTTGACCAATTTCTTTTGTTTTTCATTTTACTTCCCAGTGTGTTACTTAACTATAACACCAAAATTTACTTTAATTCAAATAAATTAATGAACAATCCGTATGCTATGATGGCCAAAAAAAGGAGCTCTAGTGAATGCTTATCGACTATTATTTTTCTTAACACTTTTAAATCTACTAAATTTCGTTGATAGACAACTCATTGCGAGCTTTGCAAACTTTATTGTGCCAGATTTGGGTCTTACTGATACGCAATATGGATTTTTGACAACAGTACCATTCATTGTTTTCTACTCTATAGCAGGCCTTTTCATGGGTGTTCTGGCTGACATGGTAAATAGACCGAAACTGATAGCTTTTGGGGTCGTATTGTGGAGTGTATTTACAGCACTTACGGGAGCTGCAAAAGGCTTTGTCTCGATGGCAGTGCCTAGAATGTTTATTGGAGTGGGTGAATCAATCCTAACACCGACATCTATGTCTCTACTTTCTGATTCATTTCCATCTAAGAGAATGGGATTTGCTGCTGGTTTCTATTATATGGGAGTCCCGATTGGAGTTGGGGTTAGTCTTTTAATCGCTGGATATTTAGGAGAATCTCTTGGATGGAGAAATTGTTTCTACCTTCTTGGGTTTATAGGATTACTTTTAGGCCTTTGTGCTTTGCTCTTTAAAGACAGGAAAAGAAAAAGCGTTTCATCAGAAGAAAAATCGAACAATCTATCCAAAGAAACAACCATAAATATAGTAAATACTCTTATAAAGGCTCTCAAGACTTCTTCTGCACTTAGATTTACGATAATGGCTGGAGTTTTCTATCATATAGTCTTAGGTGCCTCTGGATTTGAACAATTATGGTTAGTCCAAGAAAGAGGATATGAAAGATCTGAAATAGCTCAACTTGTGGGATGGATAGGAGTTTTTGCAGGTTTAACGGGAAATCTTGTTGGCGGTATATTAAGTGATTGGTGGCAAGAAAACACTGACCAAGGAAGGCCAATGTTTCTATTTTGGTTAGCGCTAATTACACTACCGATAGGCATCTTCTATAGGTTTGTTGAGCCTGGCACCTTTGTCTTTTGGACTGGAATAGTTATTGGCTATTTTCAATTAGGTTGCTTTTTTGGCCCAACGTTTTCAACGGTTCAAGAACTGGTGCCTGAAAATATAAAAGCAACAGTTGTATCGTTTTATATTTTAACTCTCAATTTGATAGGATTGACTATAGGGTCTTTAGGGGGTGGTTTATGTGCAGATATATTAAGGTCATCTGGTTATGCTGAACCTTATACAGTTATGCTGGTTATCTTTTCAATAATCAGTGTAATTTCTATTCCTTGCTATTATTTGGCAGGTAAAAAGTACAAAGCTGATAAACTAACTTTAGAACAAACTTTTGGATAAGAATAAAGATGAATAATGAAGATTTATATTTAGAACAAATTTTAGTAGGTCCTATGGAAAACTTTGTCTATCTCATAGGCTCCAAAAGCACAAGAGAAGTGGCCCTTATAGATCCTGCCTGGGATATCGATGCCCTTTTAGAGCATGTAAATAAGCGAGGCCTTAAACTAGCTTCAGTACTCATTACTCATTATCATCCCGATCATTGTGGTGGAGGTATGGGCGGTCATTCAATTGAAGGTATAGCAGAAATTCTTGAAAAAGAACCTGTAAAAATATTCGTCAATAAACATGAAGCTGAAGGATTAAAAAAAGTAACTGGTGTATCTGATGTAGATCTGAATATTGTAGATTCCGGAGATCACCTGACGATAGGGGAAAATGACATAGAATTTTTACACACACCTGGCCACACGCCGGGATCTCAATGCTTTAAAGTAAATCATAACTTAGTTTCGGGTGATACCTTATTCGTTCAAGGCTGTGGGAGAGTCGATTTACCAGGCTCGAACTCCGAAGATATGTTCCATAGTCTCAGAAAACTCTCTACACTTCCGGATGATACTATTCTGTATCCCGGACATCATTACAGCCCGCAAGAATCCGAAACGATGGGCAAAGTTAAGGAGATAAACAGCTATCTACGTATTGAAGACTTAGATCTGTGGAATCAAATAATGTAATCAGAGTTAGCTTTTGCTTTCTCGGTAATTATTTACAAGCCCCTTAAAGTTTATGAATAACCAGATTGGTGTAACAGCTAGTATCCACCAAAGTTCGGTAACAACTAATAAATAAACTCCAGGTATATTGACCAGGACAAAAATAAGAAATCCGTACATTCTTGTTTTTGCACTTAGGCTAGTAAGTAACAAAGTTCCAATTAAAGAAAGGCCTTGGTCTGCAAATTGAGCAAAATTAAATAAAGAAAATTCAAACATAAGAAATAAGAAAAAGTTGGAGCGGGTAGCCGGAATCGAACCGGCATCATCAGCTTGGAAGGCTGAGGTAATAAGCCATTATACGATACCCGCAAAAGAGGTAGCATTATACATAAAATTAAAAGTAATCAGCTGAACTAATATTATTATTCCTCATCCAAAAACTCTTCCGGTTCTTCATTTAAACCACCGTAGTCTATGATTGGAGCAGCATCTATCTCTTCAGCATCAATAAATCTTGCTACTCTTTGAAGACAAGACACAATCATGCTTTGCTCCCAATCGTTTAGGCTTGAAAAACTTTCTTTAAACTTATCTTGCAGAAGGTCCGGAGAAGCCTCCAATACTTTCAACCCTTCCTGAGTTATATTTAGATACTGAACTCTTTTATCTTTAATTCCCTTTTCTCGTGTAATTAAATCTCTGGATAGAAGCTTGCTGATAACGGTCGCGATCGTTGTGTATCTTAGAGTTGTTACATAAGAGATATGTGTTGGAGTAGCATGTTTTTTACTAGCAATAATTTTAAGAACAATATGCTGGGTAGGAGTTAAATGTGATTTCTTTGCTAAAGACAAAGAATTAATTTCAGTAGCTCTCATTACCCTGCGAATTGCTACTAACGCTTCTTCTAGATGATTATCTTGCATCAGATTCCTCTAATTTTTTATTATAGTTTTCTGCATACATGCCTTTTAATAAACTGATGGTTGCTATTATTAAAATAAATACGAAAGGCAGTGCCATTGAGATGGCTCCTGATTGTATTGCCGATAAAGCATAAGATCCACCTCCTACGAGTAGAACAATAGCGAGCAATCCTTGAATAATGGCCCATATCACTCTTTGATTTGTTGGCGTCTTATCCTTGCCACCTGACGCAATGGTGTTGATAACTAAAGAACCTGAGTCCGATGAAGTTACAAAAAACAGCACAAGCATGCACAGAGCAAATATACTCGAAAAAGTCGGCCATAGAAGGTTATCTAACATATAAAATAAAACGAGAGATATGTCAGTAACAGGCTCGCTTAAAGCGCCGATGCCATTTTCATTTTGATTAATTGCTGTTTCGCCAAAAGAAGTAAACCAAATAATGGAGAAAATAAGAGGTACAAATAAAACAACTGTTATAAATTCTCTTACAGTTCTGCCTCTTGATATTCTAGCAATAAACATACCAACAAATGGTGACCAAGAGATCCACCACGCCCAGTAAAAAATTGTCCAATCTCGATACCATGCCTCATCCGCAGATCTATTCCAATCGCTCAAACTAACAATGTTTTTAAAATAAGATAAAAGGTTTTCGCCATAAGCAACCACAATATTAAAAGTAGGACCTGCAGTGATGATAAAAACTAATAATAGAAGACCCAACACAATGTTTACATTACTTAAGATCTTAACTCCTTTATCTAGTCCTCGGTAAACTGAAAAAATTGCAATACTTGTTATGAATATGATTATAAGGGATTGAATAATTAAATTTTTTGGCAAGTTAAAAAGATATAGTAATCCTGAAGAGGCCTGTTGTGCACCTAATCCTAGTGAAGTTGCTAAACCAAAAAGTGTTGCCAAAATTGCAACAATATCAATCAAATCTCCCTGCCATCTCCAGGTCTTATTGCCTAATAGAGGAAAAAAAATTGATCTAATACTTAATGGTAATTTCCAGTTGTAATGAAAAAAAGCGAGAGACAACCCTATAATTGCATAAACTGACCATGCATTTAATCCCCAATGAAATATTGTTGCGCTAAAGGCAAGTTGTTTTGCTTCTTCAGTTAAAGGAGTTACGTTTAAAGGCGTTCCAAATACTCCCGTGTAATAAGAGAGGGGTTCGGCGGCACCGTAGAAAGTCATTCCAATGCCTACTCCTGCAGCAAACAACATACAAATCCATGAAAAATATCCAAACTCTGGTACAGATTCTTCTCCGCCAAGTCTTATTTCTCCGAATGGAGATATAATTAATGAGAGCAAAATTAAAGTAAAGAAAGCCATAGAAGCTGTAAATAAGGTATCAAATTGCGCAACAACGAAGACTCTCATTCTAGTTAGCAAATCTCCTGAAGCCTCTGGAAAAAGAAGAACAATACAAGAAAAAAATATTGCCAAACCTGAGCTAATGAAAAATACAGGAAAATTAATATCAAGCCCGAGAAAGTTCTTATTTCTTTTAATAAACTCCGAGGAAGTATTTATTTTGCTGTTTTGCACTTGTTTATTTATTTATCAAATCTAAGTCTTCTTGCTTTAAAAGCTTAGTATCTAAAACTTCTACAAGAGGTTTTAAGTGTTTGGCATATGGCTTCCATCTATCAACACCCTCTTTGTTAATTGGTTTTCTAACTTGTTCAGAGCTTGCAGTTCTTACTGATCTATCAGTTTCATGAAATGATATACAAGCTTCTTCAAAAGGCAGTCCAAGAAAATCTAATATTCTAGAAACCTGACCCTCAAGATCTTGTATGACTTCTTCATTATTGACCCTTAGTATTTTGCCTGGAAGTACTTCCTCCCAATGATCCATTAACTTGATATAGCTGTTGTAGTAACTTCCTGCTTCGGCTAGTCCATAAGAAAATTCTTGCCCTTGTGCAAAGAGTTGTTTGAACATACTAAAACAGCAATCAAGAGAATACCGTCTAGCATCTATAATTTTTGCATTTGGCAAAATTAGATGAATCAAACCAATATGACGAAAATTATTTGGCATCTTGTCGGTAAACATAGGGGCATTCTTTCTGTGTATTTTTGTTTCGTTTATAAAATTGGCTCCCATTTCGTTTCTTTTTTCCTTTGAAAGAGTGATCATGCTTTTAGGATAGTTACCTTGCTTTCCATAAATATCATCGCCTCTAAGGCTTTGCGCAAGTGAGAGTATGTTGGGCAATTCTAAAGTTCCGTCAACCATAGAATGTGAGGCTATTATTTGCTCAATAAGAGTGGATCCTGCTCTTGGAAGACCTAATATAAAAATTGGATCTCTATTTTCACAGCCACCCTCTCCAAGTTGATCAAAGAAATCTTTATTGCAAACATTAATTTGAGCATTGAGTTCCTGTTCCATTCTTTCAATGGAGTACTGGCTTTGATCTCTTTTTATTTTGTTTCCTTTATCTAAGTGTTCAAATGCCTCTTCGTGTCGACCGACAGCCTCATAACCTTGAGCTAGAGCAAAATGAAAATAAACTTTTTCTCTCAATGAAAGATCAATTCTTTCTACTTGCTGACGCATATTAGTCAGCTCTGCATCAGAGAACTTGTAAGTCTTCAAATTTGCAAGCGAGAAAAAGGCCTCTCCATGATCGGGTTTAATTTGGTAGGCAGATTGGTAGCTGGAAATTGCCTCCTTAGTTTTACCTAATGTTTTCTGAGCATGACCTTTAGAAGTAAGAACACTAAAATTGTACGGATTCTTCTTTTGAATCTCTTCAAGAATCTTAATAGCTTCTTCATGATCACCATTCTGCATTACTTCGCTCGCCTTTTGGGCTTGATAGTTTTGGTTATCAGGAAATTGACTGCAGAGTATATTGACCTGTTCCATGGTCTTTTCAAACTTCTGTTTTTTTCTCAAAATTGAAGCATACTGCAGCCTTAGATCTCCACTTTCAGGCTCAAACTCAACTGCCTTTTGCAGTAAAAATTCAGCATCATCGAAGTAACCTAATCTATTAGCAATTTCTGCAAGTAAAGACATTGCGTAAGTATGAGTAGGATTTTCTTTCAAGAAGGCTCTGCACTTTGCTTCTGCCATTCCTAATCTACCTTCATTGAGTATCTGATCAATATATAAAAGGACGCCTGGAAGTGAGTTAAGCTTATTTAATTGCTCTAAGGCGTGATCAGCCGCAGGCTTATTGTTATTTTTAACGAAGTACTGATATAGAAAATTCCAGCCAGGTATCAATGCAGGATTAAGCTCACAAGCTTGTCTGTAATGCACAACTGCTCTTTCTTCGTCACCTCTATCTCTATTGAGATGACCCAATTCTTGATAAGCCCTTCCCATGTCCGGGGCTATGGTTAAAAGATGTTCTATATATCTTTGGGACTCATCAAATTTCTTCAAATATCTTGAAGAAACGGCAGCCAAATACAATCCATCAATATGATCTGGATTTTCTTTAAGGATTGTTACCAATAACCCTAAAGCATACTCAAAGCTTCCTCCTTTGACTGCGTCTGTAGCTTCAGTCAAATCCACAGAGAGAGTAGTTTCTCCTATATTTAATTCATTTTTTTCCATACTCATTTATCAATTAAATATTCTTTGCTTTGATAAAAAAGGGAGCCAAGGCTCCCTTTTATTTTTTTATAGACTCAATTTAGAATTTTAATTTGTATCTGAGACCTACGGTTAGGGGTCTAACGATAGCAATTCTTTGTCTGTCAAATACGAAGGTATTACTAATTTCAGCCCTCTCATCAAAGGCATTATCAACATACACCTCAGCATACCAATCATCATTACTAACTCCTGCTCTAAGATTAGTCAGACTATAACTGTCTTGCTGAGCTCTATTAGGTGCCATGATATCCGAATAGCTTCTATCTGATGCGGTAACTTGAGCTTGCCAATAACCTGTATTGCCACCTTCCATACCCCATTCCTTTCTGGCACTGACATTAGCCTGAATTCCAGGAGCAAAAGCTAATTCTTGTCCTACAACCACATCATTAGTTGGGACCAAGCTTTCTGTAATTTCAGTATCTAAGAGAGAGAAAGCACCTGAAAGTACTAAGCCGCTCTCAGTGAAGTAAATAAAGTCGCCTTCAAGACCCATTATTTCTGCATCTGCCGCATTATCAGAGAAGAATAGATTAACAATGCTCGGGTCAAATATAGTACTTTGCAGTCCGGTAACATCAACCATAAATACACTACCATTAAACCTAAGCTGACCATCTCTAAGAACAGATTTCCACCCAAATTCATAATTGGTTATCTCGTCTGAATCAATAGTTGCTGGTACAGTGTAAGATCCATCAGAATTAGTTCTGCCTGCTGGTCGATTTAATAAACCTGGCCTAAAGCCTTCT
>CACJMO010000010.1 GCA_902594545.1 uncultured SAR86 cluster bacterium | reverse complement strand
GAAACTTATCAAGTGATTACAGCCCTCAGTGAATTGGAATTAGGCCCAGCTGAGATTGATATAGGAATAATAGCGGCAGCATTTTTGTTTGATGATAGAAATTTATCAATTGAAGAATTTGTTCAGGATTCAGTCAAAGAGTTAATTGGGCAAAAAGGTTCGATACTTGAATCTGCTCAAGATGTTGTTCTCTACGGATTCGGCAGAATAGGCAGGCTGCTTACTCGAATGTTAATTGAAGATTCCGGCGGGGGAGATAACTTAAGACTAAGAGCTATTGTAGTTCGTAAGGCTGTTGATGATGATTTAATCAAAAGAGCTAATCTAATGAGAACCGACTCTGTTCATGGACCTTTTAAGGGCACGGTTAGAGTGATAGAAGAAGAAAATAAATTAATTATCAATGGAAATGAAGTACAAGTGATATATGCAAATAATCCTTCTGAAATAGATTACACAAGCTATGGTATTAAAGATGCTCTTTTAATTGACAACACTGGAGTGTGGCGAAATCAAGAAGGCTTAGGTAAACATTTAAATTGCAAGGGAATTGCTAAAGTTTTACTTACCGCTCCCGCGAAAGATGGAATCAAAAATATAGTTCATGGTATCAATAATGAAATCATGGACAATGATGAGATATTAGGCGCAGCTTCTTGCACTACTAATGCGATTGTGCCGACATTAAAAGTTTTGAATGATGAATTTAAGATCCTTTCTGGGCATATAGAAAGTGTACATTCCTATACAAATGATCAAAATTTAATAGACAATTTTCATAAGAAAGAGAGACGTGGAAGAAGTGCAGCTTTAAATATGGTCATAACAGAAACTGGAGCGGGAAAAGCTGTTGGGCAGGTTCTTCCAGAATTAATGGGAAAGCTCACCGCTAATGCTGTTAGAGTTCCAACTCCCAATGTATCTCTTGCAATTATCAACCTGCGATTTGAAAGTGATGTGTCAGTTGAGGAGTTAAATAACTTTCTTCGCCAAAAAGCTTTTCATTCCGAATTAAAAGAACAAATTGGTTTCACTAACTCTCCTGAAGTTGTCTCGACCGATTTTGTAGGAGATAGGCATGCAGGTATTATTGACTCTGCTGCCACTATAGCTAACGGTAATAAATGCGTTCTGTATGTTTGGTACGATAATGAATATGGTTACACAGCCCAGCTAGTTGGTTTGGCAAAAGAGATGGTTGGATTAACCTACAAAAGATATCCAAATTTTAGCGAATCATCCTAGTAAATTAAGCCTTACATCATTATAATACCCCCGCGCTCTGAGGGTAATTTTCCCAATCTGTCATATAGGGAATGATAAGAATAAAAAAAGGTTTAAACATACCCATTAACGGTTCTCCTACCGAAGAAATAGTTGACTCCACAAGAAGCAGGTCTGTAGCTATTCTTGGTAATGACTATGTCGGAATGAAGCCAACTATGTTAGTTGAAGAAGGAGAGAGGGTTAAGCTCGGACAGGCTTTGTTCGAAGACAAAAAAAATCCTGGAGTAATCTTTACTTCTCCTGCCGGTGGTAAGGTTGAATCCATAAATCGTGGCGATCGAAGAGTTTTGCAATCAGTTGTAATTGAAGTCGAACAAGAAGAAGAAACTGAAGAATTTAATAGATATTCTGAAGATGAATTAGATAAGACAACCCCAGCAGAAATAAGATCTCAGCTTATTAAGTCTGGAAGCTGGACAGCATTTAGAACCAGACCCTACAGCAAAATCCCTGGTGTCGAAGAAATTCCAAATAACATATTTATTTCATTATTAGATACTCAGCCGCTTAGCCCCAACCCTGAAATTATTACAAATCTCAATACAGATAATTTTAATTTTGGTCTCAAAGTATTGAAAAGGCTCGTTGATTGTCCAATCCATATTTCCACGGGCCCAAATTCAAATTTAGATTTACCAGAAGACGATCAAGTCATTAAACATATCTTTTCAGGACCTCATCCAGCAGGCCTTGTTGGGACCCAGATGCACTATATTTCTCCTGCCTCTCTAAGCAATATCAATTGGACAATTGGTTATCAAGATGTCATTGCAATAGGTGCTCAGTTTAGAACAGGAAAAGTTTTTGTTGAAAGAGTTGTTTCTCTTGCCGGACCCCAAGTAAATGAACCTAAATATCTCAAAACTAGATTGGGAGCATGTACTGATGAGGTAACAGCAGGTCAGTTAACTCAAAGAGAGAATAGGGTAATATCAGGTTCAGTCATATCAGGCCGAGAAGCCTTAGGACCCTATGCTTATCTTGGACGTTATCATAATCAAATATCAGTTGTTGCTGAACCTAATTCGAAAGATAGAGAGTTTATGAATTGGCTAACTCCGGGTCCAAGAAAATTTTCCAAAATCCCTTTATTTCTCTCTTCATTGTTTCCAAAAAAGTTATATAAATTTAAAGCTCTAATGAATGGCTCGGATCGTCCAATTGTACCAATAGGCGTCTACGAGGAAGTGCTACCCTTAAACTTCTTACCTGCGATGCTCCTTAGAAATATTGTTCTCATGGATACTGAAAAGATTCAGGCCTTGGGAGGCCTAGAACTCGATGAAGAAGATCTCTCTTTATGCAGCTTTGTTTGCCCAGGTAAATATGATTTTGGATCTTTACTCAGGGCTGGTCTAACAAAAATAGAGGTAGAAGGATAAATGAAACCATTGCGTAAATTCTTCGATACTCATAAACCTAAATTCACAAGTGGTGGGTCCCTAGAGAAATATTTCCCTATCTATGATGTATTTGAAAATCTTTTTTACTCATCTGATAAAAGAACTTTCGGTTCAGTTCATATAAGAGATAGTATCGATCTACAAAAAGTTATGGTCGTTGTTTGGATGGCTACATTTCCAGCTATGTTCTATGGAATGTACAATCTAGGGTACCATTCCCTGGCGGCATTCGAAGAACTTGGAGCTATAAATAAAGATGATTGGCATTTTATATTTATAGATTTGCTCTGTAATTACGATCCAAAAAGCATATGGGATTGTATTTGGTTTGGTGCTTGTTATTTCATTCCAATTTATCTTGTTACGTTTATTGTTGGTATTGCCTGGGAAGTAATTTTTGCAATCGTTAGAGGTCATGAAATCAATGAAGGAGCATTTGTTACGACCGTACTATTTGCCCTGTGCTGTCCTCCTGACGCGCCACTCTGGCAAGTTGCTCTCGGAATTAGCTTTGGTATTGTCGTTGCGAAAGAAATATTTGGCGGGACAGGAAAAAATTTCTTGAATCCTGCGTTAGCTGGAAGAGCTTTTCTATACTTTGCTTATCCCGTTGATTGGTCAGGAGATTCTGTTTGGATTGCAGTGGATGGATATAGTTCTCCAACTATTTTAGGCATAGGAGCTCAAGAGGGTTTAAATGGAATTCAAGCCCAGTACTCATGGTCCGATGCTTTTTTTGGATCAATCCCAGGATCGATAGGTGAAACTTCAACACTGTTTATTTTGTTGGGTCTTGCCATATTGCTTTATACAAGAGTTGCTTCGTGGAGAATCATTGCCGGTGTATTGCTCGGAACTTTTATAACTTCGGAGCTATTTAATTTCATCGGTTCGGATACTAATCCAATGTTCTCACTACCATTTCATTGGCACTTAGTTATAGGTGGTTTTGCATTTGGTTTAACGTTTATGGCCGTAGAGCCAGTGTCAGGCTCACACACTAATTTAGGAAGGTGGTATTACGGAATCCTTATAGGAGTAATGGTAGTTTTAATCAGAGTAGTAAATCCCGCATATCCTGAAGGTATGATGCTAGCCATCCTGTTTGCTAATTTATTTGCACCTCTCATTGATCATTTTGTTCAAGAGAGAAACATTAAACAAAGACTCAAGAGGGTTTCTTAATGAATAATAATGATACGATAAAGAAAACGCTCATCGTGGCTGTCTCTCTCTGTTTGGTATGTTCTGCATTAATATCTTTCTCAGCAGTTGAACTGAGAGATCTTCAGGAAGCAAATAAAACGCTAGATAAGCAAAGTAAGATTTTGTCAGCTGCAGGATTGCTTGATTCTTCTACCGACGTGACAGAGCAGTTTAAATCAATTCAAGCTCGAATAGTAAATTTGGAAACAGGTGAGTTCGATAGCGCTATAAACATTGAAGACTATGATGAGGGTTCCTTCTCCAGAAACCCCTCAACTTCTATTGAATTATCTTCAGAAAAAGACATAGCTCTTTTAAAAAGAAGGGAAAACTTTCAAACCGTTTATTTACATTATGAGCAACAAGATTTAAATGCCATCATCCTGCCTGTTAGAGGGTATGGTCTCTGGGGAACTATGAAAGGGTATTTGGCTCTAGAACCTGATTTAAAAACCGTTATAGGATTAGAGTTCTTTGAACATATCGAAACACCAGGACTAGGCGGAGAAATAGACAATCCAAGATGGAAGGCGATCTGGAAGGGTAAAGAAATCTATTCGGATTCAGGCGAAGTTTTGATAACTGTCATCAAAGGATCTGTTGATAAAAACTCCAGTAACGCTAAATATCAAGTTGATGGGTTGTCTGGAGCAACCATAACAAGTAATGGGGTCACTAACTTACTCTCATTCTGGCTAGGAGATATGGGTTACGGGCCTTTGATTTCTCAATTAAAGAATCAGGAGTTAAAAGATGTCTAAAGCAAAAGAAGTACTTTTAAATCCAATATTCAATGACAATCCAATTGCTTTGCAAATTCTTGGAATTTGTTCTGCTCTGGCTGTTACAGGAAATCTATATATAACTTTAATTATGTGCGTGGCCTTAACGACAGTGGTTACGTTGTCTAATTTATTTGTATCATTAATTAGAAACCATATACCAACGAACATAAGAATCATTGTCCAGATTTCAATCATTGCAACACTTGTCATGCTCGTAGATGAAGTGCTTCAGGCGTTTGATTACGAGAGCAGTAAAACGTTGTCAGTCTTTGTAGGTCTGATTGTAACTAATTGTATCGTGATGGGCAGGGCTGAAGCCTTTGCAATGAAAAATGGCCCTCTTATGAGCGCAATCGACGGATTTGGAAATGGTCTAGGTTACAGTGTAATTTTAATTATTATTGCTGTTATAAGAGAATTTGTAGGAGCTGGTACTTTTTACGGTATTGAAATCATGCCTCTCACCACTAACGGTGGTTGGTATATGGCAAATAATTTCTTTTTAACACCAGCAAGTTCATTTTTCATTATCGGTTTTACGATTTGGGCATTGAGACAATGGAAAACTGATCAAATTGAAGAACCAGAGTTTAAAATTTCTAAGAATAGCTTAGATGCTGAAAAGGGGACAGCCTGATGTTGGAAGCCTATTTAAGCATGTTTATAAAAGCAGTATTCATTGAAAATATTGCAATCAACTTTTTCCTGGGAATGTGTACATTTTTAGCAATATCTAAGAGGATTCAGCCAGCTATCGGACTGGGCATAGCTGTCATAGTCGTTTTAGGATTGGCAGTACCGATTAATAATTTAATTTTTAATTTCTTCTTAAAAGAAGATGCCTTATTTCCGGGATCGGATCTTCATTTCGTAGGCTTAATTTGTTACATAGGGATAATTGCAGCTCTCGTTCAGATATTGGAAATGTTCTTAGATCGCTATATACCAGCCCTTTATAATGCGTTAGGTGTGTTCTTACCACTAATAACAGTTAATTGTGCGATTCTTGGTGGTGTTCTGTTTTCGATTGAGAGGAATTTAGCTTTTACAGAAAGTATAGTCTATGGACTAGGGGCTGGAACTGGTTGGGCTTTAGCTATCGTAGCCTTAGCGGGCATAACGGAAAGACTCAAGTATGCGGACATTCCAGAAGGCTTACAGGGATTAGGAATAACTTTTATAACCGTGGGTTTAATGTGCTTCGGTTTCTTATCTTTCGGAGGAATATCTTTATAAAGTATGAACTTTCTACAAAATGAAATAGTTTTAGGTGTATTAGTTTTTACTCTTGCAGTGAATTTGATGGTTTTCATTATCCTGGGTGCGAGAAAATTGCTAGTGTCATCCGGTAATGTCAGCATATCAATGAATGAGGCAGCTAAATCAGTTGAGGTTGAAGCTGGAGGTAAACTTCTGCAAACATTAGCTTCTCAGAATTTATTTCTATCTTCTGCCTGTGGTGGGGGTGGCACATGCGCGCAATGTAAATGCCGAGTTGTCAGTGGAGGAGGCTCTATACTTCCTACTGAAGAGTCCCATTTTACCAATAAAGAAAAAAATGAGGGATGGAGACTTTCCTGTCAGGTGCCAGTAAAAGATGATATGGAAATAATAGTTCCCGATGAAGTGTTTGGTGCAAGAAAATGGGAATGTGAAGTGGTCTCAAATAATAATGTTGCCACGTTTATAAAAGAATTAGTGCTTAAATTGCCAGAAGGTGAAGAAGTTGCTTTTAAGGCAGGTGGTTATGTACAAATGGAAATACCACCATACGAGCTAGACTATAAGACTTTTGATATTGAAGAGGAGTATCATGAGGACTGGGATAGGTTTGGAGTATGGGAAAATACCTCTAAAACACTTGAGCCTGTTATAAGGGCGTATTCAATGGCTAATTATCCCAATGAAAAAGGTATTATGAAGTTTAATATCAGGATAGCATCACCGCCACCCGGTACTGATTTTCCTCCTGGAGAAATGTCCTCATACATCTTTAATCTCAAGGAGGGAGATAAACTAACTATTTTTGGACCCTTTGGTGAGTTTTTTGCTGAAGAAACTGATAATGAGATGGTTTTCATAGGGGGAGGGGCAGGTATGGCTCCAATGCGGTCTCATATCTTTGACCAGCTTCTTAGGCTCAATTCAAAAAGAAAAATTACCTTTTTCTATGGAGCAAGAAGTTTAAGAGAAATGTTTTATACTGAAGAATACAACAAGCTTGCTGAAGAACATGAAAATTTTGAGTGGCATGTTGCTCTTTCTGATCCTTTGCCAGAAGATAATTGGGATGGTTACACAGGATTTATTCATCAAGTAATACACGATGAATATCTTAAAGATCATCCCGCTCCAGAAGATTGTGAGTATTACATGTGTGGTCCGCCTATGATGATGGATGCGTGTTTTGATATGCTCGATAGCTTAGGAGTAGAGCCCGAAGCTATTAAGTTTGATGACTTTGGAAGCTAATTGAATCGCAAGTCTTTATTACTTTTTTTTCTAACATTAGTTTTAATTCTCATTTTCATCTTGGCTCAAGATGAAAGCGATGTTGATGTTCAAATATACAAAAGCAATATCATGGGCACTAGTTATAGTGTCACAATACATTCAAAAGTAGACAGTCAAAATACTTTCTTCCAGGTTTCAAATATTCTTAATGAGATTAATCAAGATATGTCTACTTATATCGACAACTCTTTAATTTCCAGAGTTAATCAGTCTGAAATTGATCAATGGACTAAGGTTTCAAAAGATTTTATTGAGGTGCTTAACTATGCAATTGAAATATGTAATCAGTCAAAGGGAATTTATGATGTTTCAATTGGCAAATTAGTTAACTTATGGGGCTTTGGTCCCGACAAAGTAAACTCAAAACCATCAAAAGATAACATTAATTATTTGACGTCTCAGGTTGGTTGCGACTCAGTACAAACTGATGTTGATTCTCAATCAGTTAGAAAAGTTAGAGATGTAGAATTAGATCTTTCCTCCATTGCAAAGGGTTTCGCTATTGATAAGGTTTACGAATTTCTCATTAACAAGGAAGAAGTAGTAAGTTTTTTTATTGAGCTAGGTGGCGAAGTAAGATCAACATCACATAAACCTAACTCTCAACCTTGGAAAGTTGGAATCATTAACCCTTTAGAACCTTCTAAAATTATTCACACTTTCTTTTCTTCTGATTATCTATCTTTTGCCATGGCAACTTCTGGGGATTACAGAAATATCAGAATTTTTGATGACATGGAAATGAGTCATACAATAGATCCTGTCTCAGGAGTCCCATCTGAATATTCAAAAAAATCTGTTTCAGTTATATCAACAAACGGAATGAGTGCAGATGCATTATCAACCGCTCTAAACGCAATGCCACTTCAAAAAGCCATAGAATTTGCTAACACAAAAAAACTGAAAGTCTTATTTGTACTGGAAGAAGAGGGAAGTCCCAAATTAATATTCTCTGAAGAGCTTCAAAGAGTTAAAATATAAGCATGTACGAAATGGTTTTAATCTTCCTAGTCTTGATAGCTGTAATCGCTGTGATGTCTGTTGGAGTGCTTTTTGGAAAAAAACCAATCACCGGTTCTTGTGGTGGACTAGCGAATCTAGAACCTGGAAGAGAATGTGAGCTTTGTGGAGGTAATCCTTCGAAGTGTGTTGAACAATAAAAAGGGAGCTTCAAGCTCCCTTTTTAAATGACCGAAATTAGAATTGGTTCATTGTGTTGTCTTCGCCAGCAGCCTTGAGAGCAGCTTCACCTGCGAAATATTCTTTGTGGTCATCGCCCATGTCTGAACCCGCCATATTTTGATGTTTAACGCATGCAATACCTTCTCTAATCTCTTTTCTTTGAACGCCTTCAACATAACCCAACATGCCCTTATCGCCAAAGTACTCTTTTGCAAGATTATCTGTAGAAAGTGCGGCTGTATGATAAGTTGGTAGAGTAATTAAATGATGGAAGATACCGGCTTGTTGCGCAGCATCAGATTGGAAAGTACGAATTTTTTCATCAGCTTCTCTACCTAAATCAGTGTCATCATATTTTACATCCATCAAGTCATCTCTGTCGTATGAAGTTACATCTTTGCCATCTTCTACCATAGAGTCAAAAACCTGCTGTCTGAAGTTTAATGTCCAGTTAAATGAAGGACTATTGTTGTATACAAGCTTCGCATTTGGGATAACTTTTCTGATCTCATCCATCATAGCTCCAATCTGTCCAATATGAGGCTTTTCAGTTTCTATCCAAATAAGATCAGCTCCATTCTGTAAACTGGTTATAGAATCTAAGATGCATCTAGCTTCGCCAGTTCCTTCTTTAAATCTGTATAGATTACTTGGGAGTCTTTTAGGTCTAACAACTTTTCCATGGTAATTAATTAATACGTCACCATGATTCATCTCTTCTTCTGGAACCTCTTCTAGATCAAGAAAAGAGTTATATTGATCACCTAAATCACCAACTTCGTGAGTAATTGCAATTTGCTTTGTAAGGCCAGCACCTAAGGAATCAGTTCTCGCAACAATCACGCCATCGTCAACACCCAATTCAAGGAAAGCGTAACGTACAGCATTTATTTTTGCCAAGAAGTCAGCATGAGGTACAGTGACTTTTCCGTCTTGGTGACCGCATTGTTTTTCATCAGAAACTTGATTTTCAATTTGTATACAACAGGCACCAGCCTCTATCATTTGCTTGGCCATTAAATAAGTTGCTTCTTCATTTCCAAAACCAGCATCTATGTCAGCAATAATTGGAACAATGTGAGTTTGAAAATTATCAATTTTATTTTGAATTTCCTCCTTCGCTTTTCCTTCTGCTGAATCAAGCTGTCTAAAGAGATCTCCAAGCTCTCTAGCATCTGCTTGTTTAAGAAAGGTATATAGTTCTTCAATCAATGATGCAACTGTAGTCTTTTCATGCATAGACTGATCAGGAAGAGGGCCAAATTCAGATCTTAAAGCCGCTACCATCCAGCCGGATAAGTAGAGATACTTTTTATCAGTATTCCCAAAATGTTTCTTAATGGAAATTAACTTTTGTTGACCTATGAAACCATGCCAACAACCCAGAGATTGTGTGTAAGCTTCAGGATTAGCATCATACTCATCCATATCTTTTCTCATTATTGACGCTGTGTATCTGGCAATATCAAGACCTGATTGAAATTGGTTCTGCAGTCTCATTCTTGCAGCACTTTCAGGCTGTATGTTCACATTTGAGTTATTTCCTTTATTTTTTAATTCTGTCAGTTCTTGAATTAATTCTTTGTAAGAGGCCATAATTCTTCCTTTAAAATGATTATAAATTTGATAAAAGTTTATCCTAACTTACCTGTACCTTTGATAAGCTAAAAGAGGCGTCAGTTTAACGGTAAATAGTTATAAATCAACTAACTTTTAGACTTTGGAGAGCTTTTCTGCATATCCAATATATGTTTGAGGAGTAAGCTTAAGGAGGCGTTCTTTTTCTTCAGTAGGGATATCTAATTTTCCTACAAAATTGATTAAATCTGATTGCTTTATTTCTTTTCCTCTAGATAAATCTTTCATCAATTCATATCCATTTGGAATAGCATTTTTTCTAAGAATTGTTTGAATTGCTTCAGTCAGAACTTCCCAAGAATTATTTAAGTCTTCGTCTAGTCTTTTTTTATTTAGCTCTAATTTATCTAAGCCTCGTGATAGAGAATTTAAAGCCAATAGTTTGTAACCTAGACAGGATCCAATATTCCTCATCACAGTTGAGTCGGTAAGATCTCTTTGCCAACGAGATATAGTAACTGTATTACTGATGTGTGAAAGTAGGGCGTTTGCTAATCCAAAATTACCTTCAGCATTCTCAAAATCAATAGGATTGACTTTGTGGGGCATAGTAGAAGATCCCACTTCGCCTTCTTTTAGTTTTTGTTTGAAATATCCCAATGAAATGTATCCCCAAATATCTCGTGATAGATCTATGAGGACATTATTAAGTTTTACGTAATCACCAAGAAGTAAAGCAATCGTATCTTTGGGTTCTATTTGTGTGGTGTGAGAATTAAAATCCAGCTTCAAGCTTTTAACGAATTGTTCAGATAGTTTTTCCCAATTAACTTCAGGGTAAGCAACGCTATGGGCATTATAGTTTCCTACAGCACCATTTATTTTCCCTACCATTTTATGTTCGTCAATATTTTTACTAATTCTGATAATTCTTTTGTAAAAATTAGAAAACTCTTTACCCATTGTGGTTGGAGAAGCGCTTTGGCCGTGGGTTCTAGATAGCATTGGGTTTTTCTTGTATTTATTAGCTAGTGTTTTAATTTTCTTTGCAATTTTTGAAGATGAATTGTTAATGATTTCGGTAGCATCTTTTAACATTAGGGCATAAGAAAGATTATTTATATCTTCCGAAGTGCAAGCAAAGTGGATAAATTCTGAGTATTTCTTTAGCGTCTCATGCTTAGCAAACCTCTCTTTGATGAAATATTCAACTGCCTTTACATCATGATTGGTTTTGCTTTCAATTGTTTTAATTCTCTTAGAATCTTTAACATCAAAATTATTAACAATATCAGTAAGATACCTATAATCCTTTACTTTAAATCTTGGAAGATCTCTTATTTGACTGTTTTGCGAAAGGTGTATAAACCAGCGTATCTCAACGAAAACTCTATATTTAATCAGACCATGTTCGCTACAAATTTCTCTTAGCTCCGATACAGGAGCATTATATCTACCGTCTAGAGGGGAGATTGATAGAAGATTTTGTGTATTCATTAAGCCATTATAACTTAATGTGTTTAATGCTTGCCTTCAACTTAAACTACATACAAACTAAGAATATGTTTAAAACCCTGATTCTAATTTCTGTTTCCTTTATTAGTGTATTAATAAATGCGAAGACTTTGATCCATGCTGGATATCTGTTCGATACAGAAAAAGGTAATTTAGAGCCGGAAATTTCCATAATTGTTGATAATGATAAGATTGTTAATGTTATTGAGGGTTATGTTGCTCCTGATCCTGATGATCAATACATAGACCTTACAGGTTACTACCTTCTTCCTGGTCTAATAGACATGCACGTTCATTTAACAAATCGCAGTTCTAATAGAGCATACCTAGAACGCACTACATTAAATCCTGCTGACTATGCGATACGAGCTACTAAAAATGCCGAAATAACATTATTTTCAGGCTTTACAACTGTTCGTAACTTAGGAGATTCAGATGGTATTACCATATCTCTCAGAAATGCTATAAACCAAGGTATTACTGATGGACCTAGAATTTATTCATCAGGAAAGACAATTTCTTCAACAGGAGGTCATGGAGATTCAACTAATTCTTTAAATAATGCTTTAACTTCAGATTTAGGCCCTGCAGAGGGAGTGATAAACGGTAAGGATGATGCACTTAAGGCTGTAAGGCATCGTTATAAGGAAAATGCTGATTTGATTAAGATCACTGCTACAGGTGGAGTATTGAGTAATGCAAAAGACGGACAGAATCCTCAACTGACTCTAGAGGAGATAGAGGCAGTTGTGAGTGCCGCTAAAGATTATGGTTTTAAGGTTGCAGCTCATGCACATGGATCTGAAGGCATAAAAAGGGCAACTCGTGCCGGTGTTGATTCGATAGAGCATGGGACGCTTATGGACAGGGAAGGCGCAGCATTAATGCGAGACAGAGGAACATATTACGTACCAACTCTATTGGCAGGCAATTGGGTTGCTGAAAAAGCCTTAATTAAAGACTACTACCCACCCTTTGTTGAAAAGAAGGCCCTCGAAATAGGTCCCAAACTTCAGGCTACTTTTTCCATGGCTCATCAGGCTGGTGTCAAAATTGCTTTTGGAACAGATAGTGGAGTTTCGCCTCACGGTGAAAATGCTAAGGAATTTAAACTAATGGTCGAAGGTGGTATGAGTGAAAAGGACGCCATTTTAACTGCAACAATTATTGCAGCTGATTTGTTAGGAGAAACAGAAAGGCTTGGAAGTATCGCTAAGGAAAAATATGCAGATATTGTTGCAGTGTCAGAAAATCCGTTAGAAGATATAACCATTTTAGAAAGTATTGATTTTGTTATGAAAGGAGGAAAGGTTATAAAGGAACCTTAAGAAATTATGAAACTATATGATTCAATTGGACCCAATCCACATGTTGTGAGAATGTTTATAGCTGAACTCGGCTTGGACATAGAAAAAGAAGAGGTTGACCTGATGGGAGGGGAAAATAGACAAGCTGAACATTTGTCGAGGAATCCTTCCGGACAGATGCCAACACTCGAATTAGACGACGGAAGCTTTTTAGCTGAAATAACAGTTATCTGCGAATACCTTGATGAAATTAATGGCAATAGTGATTTAATTGGTAAGACTCCACAAGAGCGTGCTGAAACTAAAATGTGGGTAAGAAGAATAGATCTACAAATAATTGAACCTCTTACCAATGGTTTCAGATCTGCGGAAGGATATGAATTCTTCAAGGAAAGGCTGCATTTAATACCTCAAGCAGCTGATGACCTGAAAGCAATCGCTCAAGAGCGTCTAGTTTGGTTAGATCAGCAACTTGAAGGTAAAGAATTTATCTGTGGAGACAGATTAACTCTCGCAGATATCATGTTGTACTGTTTCCTAAATTTCGGTGCAACTGTGGGTCAGCCTATTGATGAAGGTAATAAAAATATATCTGCACTATATGCAAAACTGGATTCATTAGAAAGCGCTAGTGCTTAATGAATCGTGAAGATAGAATTCGTGCCTGGCTTACAACTGGAGTTGTAATTATTGTCGTTACTCTTTGGATTCTCTCTGCTTTCGTATGACGGAGTGGTTAGTTTATATTGTTGAATGTTCCGACAAAACTTTATACACAGGAATCACAAATAATTTAACCAAACGTCTCGAAAGTCATAACTTAGGAATTGGTGCGAAATATACCAAATCTAGAAATCCTGTGTCGTTGGTTTACAAAGAGACTTTAGCTGGAAGAGGGCAAGCTCTAAAGAGAGAAATAGCAATTAAGAAACTTTCTAGAGAAGAGAAGAAAAAATTAATTGATAGAGCTAATTTCTCCACCTCCTAAGCATTGATTGTCTTTATAAATGACCACTGACTGGCCTGGCGTAACTGATCTTTGTGGTTCATCAAATACAATTTTAAGCGAGTTATTTCCTATTGAAATATTACAATTTTGATCATGCTGCCTATACCTAACCTTTGCTGTTCCCTCAAAATCCTTAGGAATAGTCTCATCTAATAAAAATAAATTCTTTGTTGAAAGCTCACTAGAAAATAAAAGAGGATGATTGTTTCCTTGAACACAAGTTAACTCATTTCTTGTTAAATCTTTTTTTGCAACATACCAAGGTAGATCTGATGCGCCTTTAACTCCTCCTATACCTAAACCCTGTCTTTGACCTAAAGTATAGAACGCAAGGCCAGAATGACTGCCAATTACTTCTTCCTTGTCATTTACTATATTTCCAACTTCTCCTTGAAGATATTTACTTACAAATTCAGGAAAGGGTCTCTCACCTATGAAACATATTCCTGTACTGTCTTTTTTCTCGCTAGTAATAAGATTGTTCTCTCTAGCAATTGTCCTTACCTCATCTTTTTTTAATTTGCCTAGTGGAAACAGAGTTTGCTTGAGCACCTCTTTGTCGATTGCATGTAAAAAATAAGATTGATCTTTTGATTCATCTGAACCTTTAAACAGATTCTCATGATCTGTTTGAGCATAATGGCCTGTAGCAATGTAATCAAAGTCATGATTCATTGCATATTGATAAAATTCTTTAAACTTAATCTCCTTGTTACAAAGAATATCTGGATTGGGTGTTCTACCTGCCTCAAGTTCCTCTAAAAAATAGTCAAAAACCCTATCTTTATATTCTCTAGAAAAGTTTTCTTGCATGAGAGGAATATCAAGTTGATCAGCAATAAATGCTGCGTCCATAAAGTCTTCTTTAGCGCTGCAATATGGAGAACCATCATCATCATCCCAATTTTTCATAAACAGGGCATGTACGTCATAACCTTGTTGCTTTAACAAGAGACAACTTACAGACGAGTCTACACCGCCCGAAAGGCCTACCAGTACTCTTTCTTTAGTCATTTTTCTAGAATTAACCTTATTGCCTAAATAATATATAATGCAGCTCCATTTAATTATACAGACCAATCATGACATTTGAGCACATAAAAGAGCCCTCAAGCGGTTCGAAAATATCAGTAGATTCATCAGGAAAGCTTATTGTACCTGACAATCCAATCATACCATTCATTGAAGGTGATGGAATAGGTTCAGATATTACCCCTGCCATGATTAGCGTAGTTGATAGTGCGGTTGAGAAAGCCTACGACGGAAAAAAGAAAATAGAGTGGATGGAAATTTACTGCGGTGAAAAATCTACAGTGGTCTATGGTGAAGATAATTGGCTCCCCCCAGAAACGTTAAGAGCTCTTGAAATCTATTTAGTAGGAATTAAAGGACCTCTAACAACACCAGTAGGAGGAGGAATAAGGTCTCTAAATGTGGCTTTAAGACAAGAGCTAGATTTATATGTTTGTCAGAGACCTGTCAGATATTTTGAAGGTGTGCCTAGCCCTGTAACGTCTCCTGAAAAGACAGACATGGTCATTTTTAGAGAAAACTCAGAAGACATTTATGCTGGTATTGAATGGGAAGCTGGATCTGAGGGAGCTGAAAAAGTTATAAAGTTCTTAACAGAAGAAATGGGTGTTACAAAGATTAGGTTCCTTGAAGAGTGCGGCATTGGGGTCAAGCCTGTATCAAAACAGGGAACAGAAAGACTTGTCGATAAGGCAATTCAATATGCGATTGCCAACGATAGAGATTCAGTTACTCTTGTTCACAAGGGCAATATTATGAAATTTACTGAAGGCTCCTTCAAAGATTGGGGTTATCAGTTTGCAGCTTCAAAATATGGCGCAATTGAATTAGATGGAGGCCCTTGGCACTCTCTTACAAATCCAGTCACAGGAAGAGAAATTGTTATAAAAGATGTTATTGCAGATGCCTTCTTACAGCAAATACTCACAAGACCTGATGAATATAGCGTTATTGCAACACTTAATCTTAATGGTGATTATATTTCTGATGCTCTGGCAGCTGAAGTGGGTGGAATAGGAATAGCACCAGGAGCTAACCTTGGCGATAAGATTGCGTTATTTGAAGCTACACATGGTACAGCTCCAAAGTATGCAGGTTTAGATAAAGTTAATCCAGGCTCCCTGATACTCTCAGCAGAAATGATGTTGAGATATATGGGTTGGATGGAGGCAGCAGACCTTATAGTTGAAGGTCTCTCAAAAACAATCAGTCAAAAAACAGTTACTTACGATTTCGAAAGGCTAATGAGCGGTGCAAGCTTATTGAAATGTTCAGAATTTGGAGAGGCAATAATTTCAAATATGGATTAATGCTAATCAATCAAAACCAGAACAAAGATAAAGAAGACCAAAACAACGACACGTCCTCCGTTGCAACTTTAGAAAAACCTAAAGTTAAGAAACCACCTCTCTACAGGGTTATACTTCATAATGACGACTATACTCCAATGGAGTTTGTGGTTTATGTGCTACAGGTATTTTTTGGATTTGATGGTGACAAAGCCCAACAAATCATGCTAGCCGTGCATACCCATGGAAAGGGAGTTTGTGGTATCTTTACAAAAGAAGTGGCAGAAACAAAAAGCGCTCAAGTTAATAATTTCGCTAAAGAAAATGGACATCCACTTTTAAGCGATATAGAGGAAGTTGACGAAGATGATTAACCAAGAACTAGAACAAAACCTAAATACCGCTTTCAAAATAGCACAAGAACAGCAGCATGAGTTCGTAACTGTTGAACACTTGCTTCTTGCCCTTTTAGATAACTCTGATGCAATAGATTTACTATCCTCAAACAAAGTCAATATTGAAAAATTAAAAGTTGATTTAGAGGAGTTCATAGGATCGACGACACCAAAGATACCTCAAGAATCAAAGATTGAAATGCAACCAACCTTGGGCTTTCAAAGAGTCATTCAACGTGCAGTCTTTCATGTTCAATCCTCAGGCAAAGAAGAAGTTAATGGTAGTAATATATTAGTTGCAATCTTCAGTGAAAAAGAATCACAAAGTGTTTATCTTCTAGAGCAGTTTGGGCTAACAAGATTGGATGCTGTTTCTTATTTAAGTCATGGTAAAAGCAATACAGATAGTCCTGAAGCCGAACAAGGTGAGTCTAATGAACCAGAATCAAATAATGCTTTGGAACAATTCACTACTAATCTCAATAAAGAGGCTCTAGAAGGAAGGATTGACCCTTTGATTGGTAGAAATTCTGAAATAGAGAGAGTCGTTCAAATATTGGCACGAAGGAGCAAAAACAACCCATTACTAGTAGGCGAGTCTGGTGTCGGAAAAACAGCTATTGCAGAGGGTTTAGCAAAACTTATTACAGAAAATAATGTTCCTGAACTAATACAAGACAGTGTCATTTATTCCCTAGATATGGGTGCTTTGCTCGCTGGTACTAAATATAGGGGAGATTTCGAAGAGAGATTAAAATCTGTATTAAAGGAATTAGAAGAAGATACGTCGGCAATACTATTCATAGATGAAATTCATACAATCATAGGAGCTGGTGCCACATCAGGAGGTGTGATGGATGCATCAAACTTATTGAAACCTGCTTTAGCTAAGCGGGGTCTTCAATTTTTGGGCTCAACAACCTATAAAGAATTCAGAGGCATTTTTGAAAAAGATAGGGCTCTTTCTAGAAGATTCCAAAAAGTAGAAGTCGCCGAACCCACTATTGACGAAACTTTCAACATACTCAAAGGGTTAAAAGGTCGTTTTGAAGAACATCACAAAATTAAATATACGGAAGGGGCCTTAAAGGCTGCAGCAGCTCTCTCTTCTAAGCATATCAATGACAGATATTTACCAGATAAAGCTATTGATGTGGTTGATGAGGCTGGAGCTAAACAAAATCTAGTTCCTTCATCGAAAAGAAAAAAAACGATAGGGGAGCTCGATATTGAGAAGATCGTGGCCTCTATTGCGAGAATACCCGAAAAGACAGTCTCTTCTTCTGATAAAAAATCTCTTGAAAAACTAGAAGAAAATCTTAAACGAGTCATATTTGGCCAAGATGAAGCTGTAGAAAAGCTTTCCTCTTCAATTAAGTTAGCCAGAGCTGGTTTGAGAGTTGACGAGAAGCCTGTCGGCTCGTTCTTATTTTCTGGACCCACAGGGGTAGGAAAAACTGAAGTGAGTAAACAGCTGGCTAAGATCATGGGTATCGAATTTGTTAGATTCGATATGTCTGAGTATATGGAACGTCATACGGTTTCTAGGTTAATTGGCGCACCTCCAGGTTATGTTGGATATGATCAAGGAGGTCTGCTTACAGAGTCTGTAAACAAACACCCACACTCAGTTATTTTATTAGATGAGATAGAAAAAGCTCACCCAGAAGTTTTCAACATACTTCTTCAAGTCATGGATCATGGTACCTTGACAGATAATAACGGCAGAAAAGCAGACTTTAGAAATACTGTTGTTATTATGACCACTAATACAGGAGCTCAAGATATGAGTAGGGCAAGTATGGGATTCCAATCTCAAGATCACTCGACTGACGCTACTGAAATGATAAAGAAAACCTTTTCTCCTGAATTTAGAAATAGATTGGATAGCATCATACAATTTAATCCTCTTCCAACTGAGGTTATTAAAACAGTCGTGGATAAATTCTTAGTAGAGCTTCAGGTTCAATTAGATACCCAAAAGGTTCAGCTTGAAGTGTCAGACGAAGCAAGAGAATGGCTTCTTGAAAATGGTTATGACAAGAATATGGGTGCAAGACCAATGCAAAGGCTTATTCAAGATACAATTAAAACTGTTTTGGCTGAAGAAATATTGTTTGGTAAGTTGTCTAAGGCCGGAGGTACTGCCTACGTAACACTAGAAGAAGGTAAGATCAAAGTTAATTTAACCGAAAATTCTAAGAAAACAGAAAAGGTATAGCTATCAGATATCTATTAATTTTACTTTTATCGTTCACTTCTTATTTTTTTAGTGAAAGTAAACTTGATACTGCTGATGCTCCAAGAACAATACTTTTTTGGAACACCACACAAAAACTTGAAGGATTTAAAAATATCAAAGAAATTGTTCCAACAAGGCGTATAACAAAAAGCACAGAACCTTATCCGTTAACCTATAATTTAGTTGATCTTTCTGATCTGAAATATACCTTTAAAGGAAAAGAGTTCTCAATTGAAGAATTTAAAGAAATCTTCAAAGTAGCAGGCTTAATTGTTATTCGTGATGGTTCTATTCTTTACGAGGATTATAATTTTGGTCATGACGAGTCTTCGACATGGGTTTCCTTTTCGGTAACGAAGTCTGTTACTTCTATGCTTTTAGGTGCTGCCATACAAGATGGTTTTATTAAATCTGTTGAAGATAAAGTTACAACTTATTTACCGCAGTTAATCGACAGTAAATATCAACATGTTTCAATAAAAGAAGTTTTGCATATGTCTTCAGGTATTGCTTGGAACGAAGATTACACTGACCCTGAATCTGACGTGAATATTGCAGGTGCTTTAAATTCATTAACCCTTTATCAATATTTAAATGCTCTTGATACCGCAGCTTCCCCTGGTACCAAATTTAATTACAACACCGGAGAAACTAATCTCCTTGGTGGAATAGTAAGGGCAGCAATTGGGAATAATTTATCAAGCTATATTGAGCAGAAAATATGGAAACCTTTTGGAATGGAATCCGATGCTTACTGGGGTATAGATAGTGACTTTGAACAAGAACTAGGTGGGTGTTGTATAAACGCTACGCTGAGAGACTATGCAAGAATTGGCATATTTGCGATGGACAGGGGTGTGTTAAATAACCGAACTAAAGTTTTGCCAACAGACTGGATGAAAGATTCAACGACTCCATCGCCAAATTATCCTTATTATGGATATCAATGGTGGTTGGATGGTCCAAATTATGAATCCTATTATGCAGATGGCATTTTTGGTCAATTTATTTGGATAGATCCCGTCTCTCGAACAGTAGTTGCAATGCATGGTGCTAGAGACATGGCAGATGTAGATTCTTATGTTGGAGGACACAGATTAAACTTTATGGTGTCCTTATTAGAAGCGATTAATAAATAAACTATTACCTTTCTCTGAAGATTATTCTTCCTTTAGAAAGGTCATAAGGTGTAATCTCAACCTTAACTTTATCTCCAGTTAAGATTCTTATGTAATGCTTTCTCATTTTTCCAGATATATGAGCAGTGACTACATGATCATTATCAAGTTTCACTCTAAAAGTTGTATTGGGGAGAGTTTCGATAACCTCTCCATCCATTTCTATTAAATCTTGTTTTGCCATATATAATATATTCTCTTACAGATAACCCAATTACTAAAGTAAAAGATGAAAGAAAAAGAGTTTAAATTTAAAACATTACTGCTATTTTTAGCCTTAGTTACTATCTTCATAGCTTTCATGGCTTATATATTGGATAAATTTATATTAGTTTATTGATCCTACGACCTGATCTTTGATTAATTTATTAATTTTATCTTCATCATAATCAGACCAAATTTTTAGGACTTCTTTAGTATCTTTCCCAAGATGTGGAGGAGGGGAGTATGAGTCTTCATTTGTGTAGGACATTTTTACCGGGTTACCAGGCATTTTAACTGTTCCTCCGTCTGGATGGCTCACATCTACCATCATATTCCTATGGATAACTTGCTCATCAGATAATGCTTCACTGAACTTATTGATCGGCGCACAAGGAACTTTGGCTTCATTAAGTTTATTTATCCAATAATCGGAATTCTGAGTTGATAAAATTTTATTAAGTTCTGTTTCAATGAATTCTTGGTTTTTTAATCTATCAACAGAAAGATCAAATTTTGGATCATCCAGTGAATCTACATTAACAACTGATTTAAGAGCTTTCCAAAAGGCATCTGTTATTACTGCTATCACAACAAAACCATCTTTAGTAGTAAAGCTATTGTAAGGGACATGTACAAAGTGAGCATTGCCTATGGGCTCTGGATTTATGCCTGAAAGAGTGTGCATTGTTGCCATGTAGGTAAGTAAAGAAATTTGTACGTCTAATAAAGAAATATCTATATGTTGGCCTTTTTGAGTTTTTTCCTTGGAATAAAGGGCAGAAAGAATTCCTATAACACTGTATAAGCCAGAGCCAAGGTCACCAATAGGAATACCTGCTCTAGTAGGCGAAAGAGCATCTTTACCTGTTATGGACATACCACCACTATATGCTTGAACTATTTGATCATAGGCTGGTCTTGAAGAATGAGGTCCCGTTTCTCCAAATCCAGTAATTGAACAAGTTATGATTTTAGGATTTATCTTTTCTAGGTTCTTAAAATCTATTTTTAACTTCTTAACAACACCAGCACTAAAATTATTGAGAACTATGTCTGCAGATTTGATCAAATCATAAAATACATTCAGACCTTCTTCGCTTTTCAGGTCAATTGATACGCTTTTTTTATTTCTGTTCAAGGTTAAGAAATAGGCACCAAAACCTTTAAAAGAGTAGTTGGGATCATCTTTCAGTAAGCCACGAGTCATTTCCCCATTTCCTAAAGGTTCAATTTTGACTACTTCAGCTCCTAAATCGGCTAGAACCATCCCAGCATATGGACCAGCTAACATGTGCGTTAAGTCTATAACTTTAACTCCGTCTAAAGGTTTCATATATTAATTGTACTACATACAAATAAAGGTAGTTTTGTCAGTTTAGATACAAATTTAAGTAACGAAATTTCATGTAATAAATGATAAAGTTTGAGGATGAACAGAAGAGTATTTTTTAAGAGTTTATTTTTTCTTTTTGCTTCACTTTCGTTAAAATTTTTTTCTCAATCTAAGAATAAGTCCATTTACTTTTCACACGGTGTTGCAAGTGGTGATCCGACTAATACTCACGTCATCTTATGGACAAAATTGTCAGGAGATTTAGCAACTCAACAAGAGGTTGTATGGGAAGTATCATCTGATAGAAGTTTTAATAATATAATTTCGCAAGGAGAATCAATTGCATACAGCGAAAATGATTACATAGTAAAAGTAGATGCCAATATCCCATTAGAATTCAATGGAAAGGGGGTCTATTACCGGTTTAAAGCAAATGACCAAATTTCTGTTATGGGTACAACTCTGACTTTACCAACCAACAATCCAGAAAATTTTAATATTGCTTTTTGCAGCTGTTCTAATTATCCAGCAGGTTATTTCAATGCCTATAAAGAAATGGCTAATGATAAGTCAATTGATTTGGTTCTTCACCTTGGAGATTATTTATACGAATACAGTAGGAAGGGTTATGCTTCATCAGAAGCAAAAGAAATGGGACGTCTTGTTGATCCGCCTCATGAAATTATCACTCTTGATGATTACAGAAGGAGATATGCTACTTATAGAAGCGATCAGGACTTGCAGCTACTTCATCAATTAAAACCAATGATTTCGGTGTGGGATGATCATGAAATCACTAATGATACTTGGAAGGAGGGCGCTCAAAATCATTCCGATAATGAAGGATCTTTTGAAGATCGAAGAAATAATGCTGTCAAGGCATACTATGAATGGATGCCAATTAGAGATAAAAAAGAACGAGATAAAATTTGGCGTAGTTTTTCTGTAGGAAACTTAATCAACTTAATGATGTTGGACACAAGACTATATGGCAGAGAAAAGCAGCTAGAAATCAGTGACTATATAAATGACAATAAGCTAGATAAAGAAAAATATGCTGAAGATTTAAATAAACCAAGAGATCTATTAGGAAAAGAGCAATTTAACTGGGTTAAAAGAAATGTAAGCAAAAAATATAGATGGTCTGTTATTGGTCAGCAGTTATTGATAGGACCCAAGTACTTACCTAATATATTTAAATCTGACAAACTTTCAGGCTCTAGATCTTATCTAAGTAAGCAGCTCGCCGGTGAGAAATTAGCAACAAACACAGATCAATGGGATGGATATCCTTACGAGCGGGAAAAGCTGTATAAAGTTCTTAGCAATTCTCAATCAAACATAATATTGGCTGGTGACTCGCATAATTCTTGGTTATCAAATTTATACGATAAAAAAGATAAATTCATTGGAATAGAGGTAGGGGCGCCAGCTATATCATCACCAAGTTTCGGTGATAGTTTTGGTGAATCAACGCAGATAGTTGAGGAAGCTTTTGTAAAGGATAATCGAGATTTAGTATGGACTAATGGAAGATATAAAGGTTACGTTTCCATGGACATACATTCTGAGTACATAAATGTATCGTTTAAATACGTTTCATCAGTAAAAACAAAAGATTACAACGTTTTAAAACCATACACTTTTAGAGTAGAGCACAATAAACCTCTTATTTAATAAGTTACCTATTTGTATATATCTGTGGATAAATATTTAATTTAACATAATATATATTATACGAATATATAATAACCTAATATAGTGCTTTAGCTAAATAAAACACCTATATGTAGGAAATGAAAGTAATTAAGAGAAAAGATTAAATGTATGTTTTTATTAGGAATATAACTCAGTACATACGCCCTTTAAGTGTTAAGTTTGTGAGTTTTGAGGCAACTTCTCTTGCTACAAGTAACTTGTCCAGATTTATCCCAGTTGTTATGTTCATCAATTCCAACATGCCGACAAGATCTTCGGTTGCCAGGTTTCCGGATGAATTAGGTGCAAACGGACAGCCACCTAAACCTCCAATGCATGAATCGAATTTTTTAATACCAGCTTCAAGGCTGGAATAAACATTTGCTAGTCCCAAGGCTCGTGTATCATGAAAATGACACGAAAAAATAGCATCTTTATAAGTTGAGCTTAAAGATGTCATTAAAGCGCTAACTTCTTTCGGATGTGCTGCACCAATAGTATCAGCAACAACCACCTCATCAACTTTATAATCTAGTAGTTGACCTACCACAGCTTCTACATAAGTTGAATCAACTTTACCTTCATATGGACAATGAAAAGCAACTGATACGTAACACTTTGTACGAATACCATTTTTCGACGAATCTCCCAGTATTAACTTCAAATCATTCAGTGTTTCATCCACTGTTTGATTAATATTTTTTTGGTTCATACTGTCTGTAACGCATAGCACTGTACAGATTTCTTTTACTCGATGTATTTTAGCTTCATCAAGTCCCTTTTTATTTGGTATGAGAACTGAATAGTTATCTATATTATCAAGTTTATTTATCAGTCCTCCAGTGTTTGTCATTGCTGGGACGGCTTTGTCACTAACAAAGCTACCTATCTCAATATGCTCTATTCCTGTCTCTTCTAAAGCTCTTATAAGAGTTAACCTTTCATCAACAGAAAGCACTTTATTAATGTTTTGTAGACCATCTCTAGGACCAACTTCATTTATAATTATATTCTCCATTAGATCAATCCTTTTTCACTAAGCCATCTCATGCATGTCTTTGCAGATTCATTGGATTTCTCTGGTTGACCAAAATAATAATGATTCGCTCCTTCTATCCACTCTAATTGTTTATTTGAATGGCCTATTGAATCAAATAGGTTTTTTGTATGTGATGGCGTTATTCCATCATCATCAGAATTACCTATTACAAGGCACGGTACTGAGATATCTCTTGCACAGCTTAGACCATCTCCTCGCGCATGGTCATAACTCCATTGAGACAACCAACTCCTTAAAGAGCAATATCTTGCTAAACCTATTGGACTATTGTTAACAACTTCAGGTTCCCCAAGAAAACACCAATTTGGTTTTCTTCCATTTGGATCAATGGATGGGTCTAGCCATTTAGGATCGGCCATAGTTCTGTGTACGACGAATCCATACTCTCTATTCTCATACCCCTTTTTCTTAAACTCACTTAATTTATCCAGAACCCAGCTAGTTATTTTTCTATTTCTAGCTATTTGAGCTTTTCTGTAGGCTTCAATAAAACTTTCTGAATACCTAGGCTGATTAGGGTTGTTTTTATCATAAATATCAAGCTCAAGTGTTCTGTTTTCCGGATTGTTCTCATCTGTAACTGAACCATCTAGCCATTCAGTAAAAGTTCTATGCCTAGATTCATGAGCAGCAATTAACATCACAGCATCGGCAGGAATAAAATTTTGAGACACCAAATCAATTGGGTCTCCAGCGGGAGTTTCAGTGATGGAAGGTTTTTCTGCTTGTGATTGATAAAAAAGTGATAATGAACCTCCCCCACTCCATCCACCAAGAACAATCTTTTCATACCCATGCCTTTCTTTAAGATTTTTTATGCAGTTTCCTAAATCAATTAAGACCTTTTCCATGATTAATGCAGAGTCTGTACCTCTATATCTGCTGTCACACCAGACAGTATCAATGCCCTGTCTAGCCAGTGAATTTAACATAGGCAAGTAACTACCTCCGCCTGTGGGGTGCATAAAGACTACTGCGACCTTGTTGTCAGAATTTTCAGGTTTTAATAGATGTGCGGTTAGAGCAACTGTTCCAATTTCACCCGCATAGGTATCTTTGTATTGAGAAGTCTCTTGAAAAGTAATTATTAAAGGAATTCTTGCGTATTGCGAAGTTTTAGCTGTCATCTTTTAGTTAAAGACTTTTCACCAAATTTATTTATCTTTAGCTCTCTAGTTCTTGCAGTCCAATCTTTTATTTCTTGATGTGCTTTAGCTGCATCTTCAGCCATTATTTTGTCATGATCAGAAGCTCTGCAAGTGAATTCAAGTTGAATTCCATTAGGATCAAAAATATAAAGAGAAGTCACAAATTCATGGTCAATAATAAAAGAATCCCATTCTATAGCTTTAAGGTTTGATTGAATTGCTTTTAGATGGTCCATAGACTCTACTTCTACAGCAACGTGGCTATCAAAACCATTCATGTCTACAAAAAAATCCTCTGGAGCATTATGAGGGTCATCAAAAAATGCAATATAGTTTCCATCGACCATCTCAAAGAATATATGCATATATTCAATTTTTTTATCGGTACCTGATAAGTTATCAAAGGCCATAGCAGCTGCTAATTTAAGTCCCAACACATCCTCGTAGAACCATCTAGTTTGTTCAGCATCTCTACATCTAAAAGCAACATGATGCACATTGTTGATTGGTATTTTATTTTTCATTTATATCCCCTATTCTTGATTTTAATCTACTTTTTTCTAACAGTTAACAGATATTGCATTTAAGAATAGATAGGATAAATTAAAGGATTAAAACTTATATTTAGGAAAAAAAATGATCAAACACAAATTAGTTACGTTAGTTTCCTCTTTGCTTCTTTCTTTTTCTGTACTTGCCAATGAAACTCCAGCTGTAATAGGTGGTGTTGAGATGGCCTCAGGAGAAAAAAGCGCAGCTTTTGAGCAGGTTAGAAAAAAGCTAGGAAAATGGAAAGGAACCATGACTCAAGGAGCAACTGGAGCTGTTTTCGATGTCTCTTATGAGTTTAAGCTTACTTCAGGCGGCAACACTATAACTGAAACTTTAGTTGAAGATGGTGTAGAGATGCTGACTACTTATAGTGACGATAATGGAGAGCTAGTCGTCAGACATTATTGTGGTCTTGGGACAGAGCCTGTTTTTTCTGTTAGCACACTATCCGACAAGATAATGTCTATTAAGCTAGATAAAGCAAAAGCTGATTTACATGCAGAACATGAAAGCTTTGTTACAGGCATGAAATGGACTATGAACTCTAAAGATTCTATAACTTTTGAAAACACAGTTATGCTTGATGGAGAGTTAACTAAGAATAAAGCTCAAATTAAAAGAGTTTATTAATAAAAAAGGCCCCAATCGGGGCCTTTTATTATTTGCTTCTTAAAGCGGTAAGGTTCTTCCAGTGATTTGTCTAACCAGAGTAGCACTATCAGGATCTACACTAGCCTGGAAAGCTTGCAGCTCTTGGCTCGATGCAGCATTACTCAAAAAGCTAGCCATATCTGACCAGGTGTCAAAAAGACCTACGTAATGCAGTGTGTTAGATAGACCAAGTCCTTCAGAATAATACTCTACCCTGGCACCCAACTTTTCATGGATAACTTTAGCTTTGGCAAAGTTTTCAAGAACTTCTGGCAATCTTCCATTTGCTACCTCCCAAACCCATACGCCATATACTCCTGAATTTGGAAAACTAGACGACTTTGTATTTGGATCTAAGTTAGCTGCAGCAAAACTAAGTTCTAAAGTTCCACTTGGATCTGAACCTATTCTTGCTAAGAAACTGTTCCATTCTTCACTAGCTTGGAGTTTATCTCTTGATGCACCCCACTCTTCTAAAGAATCAAATCGAATAACATAATCAACTTGTTGTTGAGATCCAACATCTAGTTGATTTATTGTTACATGAGCGCCTAAAGCCCTTTGAATACCTGCCGCTTCAGCCATATTCTCGATCATTTCAGCAGTTTTTCCAGGATTAGCTTTCCAACTAAAAACTTCAGCCACTTCTGACTTTACTAGAAAGGAAGTGTTAAGTAACAACCCCAAAAGTATAAATTTTAATGATTTCATAATTTTCTCCAACTTTTCCATTTAGATTAATTCATCTTCGCCAAAATGTCTCCATTTTTAGATTTTTATTCTAAAAAGGGCTCTTTCCATTTCACCAGATACATATAAATAGTTATCTTTTATAGCCAAACCATTAAAAACAACTGATGGAGGATGCAGTTCAGATTGAGGTTGGCTTCCGGCTTGTACAGTAGCCAATGTGGTCACGACATCATTTTCTATTTTTTTAATTTCACCGGTATCTCCCTCAAAAACGTAAATTATATTTCCTTGAACAGCTAAACCTTCTGGAGAATGTAAGCCTTCAAAAACAACTTTTTTATTTCCTTTGTCATCTATTTGATAAAGCTTTCCTTCACTTTTATCAGATAAAAGAAGATTGCCTTCGTAATTTAGGAGATGAGTGGGTGCTGAAAATCCCTCTGACAAAATACTTGATGTCTTATCTTGAAGATTAAATAAAGTTACTGTCTTATCTCCATGAAGAGCCACAGCAATTTGATTTTTAAAAGGTGTCGCAGAAATTGGCATATTTAAATTATCCAAGCTTTCAATTATTTCACCTGTATCTGGCCTCATTATTTTGACATGACCATCAAGCCAACTTGTAAGTATTAAATTATCTTTAAAGGTTGAAACCGCAGTATTGGCCCCCATTGGCGAAACCCTAAAAGTATTTTTATAATTCCAGCTTTCATCTCCATTTGTTGTACTGTAAGCTTTAACAGACTGTATATCAGCAACAATGATATCATTTTCTAAAACCGCTATACCGCCAGCATGAGATATACCTCCAGGCAGAACTGGTTCTATAGAGTTCTCCGAAACTTTTAAAACATATCCTTCTGAGTAACTTGAAACAAACAATTCGTCCCTGTCATTAAAAGCTAGGTTGTCTAGACCTGTTTCTACTATTGCAAAATCAATATTATTTCCATCATCCACTTTTATAACTTTGCCAGCGCCTGTATCTAAAACGAATAACTGACCCTTAGAATTAAATTTTACAGCAGCAGGAACGACGAAGCCCTTAGCTTCAACGCGCAAATCTCCACTATCAACATCAACACTGACAACTTCGTTGTTGAACCATCTGGGTCCATATAAGCGTCCATCGGGACCCCAATCCATGCCATTTAATCCACAAAATTGCCCTAATTCGTTGAATATTGTCCTTGGAGGATTTGTTCCAGTAGGATCCAATTCAAAAACACCATTATCAAAAAAACATTGAGCGACAAACAATCTATCATCATCAGAAAAAGTAATTGGGTTAACTCCGGGTCCAGGGTTGCCAGCTATAACTTTATTACCATTTAAATCAAAACCTGCCACCTCTCCTGTAAGGATAGATGTCCAATAGAACTCTCCTTTTGAGTTAAAAGCAATATCATCTGGACCTATTACCCCTTCAGTTAAACCATATCTTTTAATGATAGATTGATTCTCTGTATCAATAACAGATATGTCTGATCCACTTACGGAGGCAGCATATAAAAAACCATCTGGACCGAAGTGCATTCCATTTACGCCTGCTATTTTTGCTCCCTCAACGAAGGACTCTAATTGATAGTCATCTTCGCTAGAGCAGCTAGCAAGACAAGCTACAGCAAATAAGACAATACAAAATTTATTCATTTAATGCTCCTAATAACTTTATTCTTAGTATAAGATTTTAAGTGATGTTGTTAAGAGAAATCGTGCAAAAGATTAGCAAAACAGCCGCTGCATATTTAGTAGGCGGTATTGCTTTAATACAACTTGCACCAGTTTTTTTTAATACTTTTCCTGCAGAATCAATATTTGGTGTGAGCGAAGCAATAGTTATGCAGTTTCTTTTTATCATTGTAGGTTTAGGATTTCCTGCAACTCTATCTTTAGCATATTTCTATGGTGGTTCTAAGGAGGAGAACGATCAATACATTACAAAGCATGTAACTGCATCAGGTGATTACAAGCTTAAGATAGCTGTAATTCCTTTTGCCAACCTTAATAAGGACGATGACGGAGCATTTTTAGTGGACGGTATAGTTGAAGACTTGATTACGGAGTTTTCAATGATTAGCGAAATTGAAATTGTATCAAGACAAACATGCTTTAATCTAAGAGAAGAAAACCTTTCTCATAAGCAATATCGAGAGGACTATGAATTGGATTATATTGTTTCAGGAAGTATAAGAGCCGTTGAAGATAGGATAAGAATATCAGTTGAATTATCTGAAACTCCTGAAGGAAACGTAATTTGGAGTAATAAGTATGATCGAGTAAAAGAAGATATATTTGATATTCAAGATGAGATTGTTCGTAAAATTACCATAGCTTTAATTGGTGGAATAGAAATATCAAGCTTAAAAAGAGCTCACAGGAAACCGACAGAAAGTATGACCTCTTATGAGTTTTTGTTAAAAGGAAAAGAAAATCATCATAAATTCACAAAAGAAGCTAATGACGAAGCTATGCGAAATTTAGATTCAGCTATCTCAGCTGACGAAAATAACGCCCAAGCTTATGCATGGAAAGCTTGTGTAATTGGTCAAGCATTAGGCCGAGGTTATTGTGAAATGTCGAATGAAAAGGTAGATGAGTTAATGGAACTTTTAGATAAGGCGTTAGAGGTAGATCAAAATGATTTTGAATGTCATCGAATGTTATCTGAGGTTTACCTTTCTATGCATGATTTTGAAAAATCTAAAGAAAGCGGTCATAAAGCAACGACCTTAAACCCAAATGATCCAAGGGTAATATCTGTTTATGGAGAATCACTATTAAGACTAGGAGAACTTGATCAGGGTATAGAGTTCCTGGAAAAGGCATACGAATTAGATCCTGTACCACAAGGACAGACTACCAGCGATAGACGCCTTGCCGCTCTATTCCTAGGCTATTATTTGAAAGAAGATTTCATAAAATGTCAGGATCTTAATAAGGAAATTGTAGAAATAGATGTAAGAACATGGCTGTTGAATTTCCACTTACATACAATAAATTCTTCAGATTGCTTGAATGATGGTTGGTTTAAGAAAGGAAAAGTTAAATATAAAGACTTAGATTGGGAAATGGAAATAGACAGATTTCATTTAAATAATGATAGATTAAATAAAGAGCTATTAGAGACTGTACAAGCTATCTGAGGGTATTTAATTCTTTAGATTTGCTGATTATCTCTTCATCAGAAAGCTTACTTTCCACTTCTCCATAGATTTCTTCTTCAAACCACTTAACAAACTCTTTTGTTCTATTCCACTTCCAATAAGACCATACCAACTTCGCATTTTTTGTCTTCATAACACCGAGTTTTAAGGTATTCATTCGAGTATCAAGATGACTTCTATCTACCAGTCCAGCTTGAACCTTGTCATAAACATCAAATATATCTACCAAATAAGTCAGAATTGCCATTTGAACTCTTGTCTCCTCAGTTGGATTTAAATCTTCTGCATCCCAATCTTTTGCCATAAATTCGGCATATTCTTTATTTGTGGAGGTTTGGAAATATCTCTCATATAGTCTTTGAGTTAAAGAATGTCCAAATTGAGCTTTTGTTATTATATTTTGTTGTTTAATTTGCATTCCTAGATAGACAACTGAGACGACAACCCCCAAAGCCGCAACTATCTGGACAACTAGAATGATTACATCTTGATTAGGCATTATTCAACTGAGCTTCTAATTATTTTTAGATCTTTAGTAACTACAGTTCCTATTGCGCCATGTGACAGATCTGATTGGTGGATATTAGCAATATCCGCTATTTTTCTAGCCTCATGGATCCCAGTGCAGTGACCACCCACTAACTGCCTTAAACCAAATTCTTTTAATGCCTCACCAGTTTTGTTGATCACTTCGTCAGAAGATCTAAATAAATGAAATCCTCCAATTGCACCAACAACTTCCCTATCATGTATTTTATTAAATTTATGAGCCGTATTAATCATTCCTGCATGACCACATCCAGACATCATGTACCATCCATCTTTGGTTAGTATTCCTAATGATTGATCGTCTTGAACTAAATCTGCCTCTAGTTTTTCACCTTTTTTTATAAAAAAACCCGGTGATACAACCACTTTCTCGTAAACCCTTTCTACTGGACCAGATAAAAATAAGTTTTTAGATATTTCGGTTGGTTTGTTTATGATTATAAAGTTAATACCTAACTCATGTGTTGCAGATAAAAAACTATCGACTTCATTAAACCCACCTATAAATCCTCTCAAATTACCTTCTGCATCATAACGCTGTTCAAAAAAGCCTTCCGCAACATAAACTTGAGAAAAGGCTTTTGGATTTATATCCATATACGTCTCTCTAAGTTTTACTAAACCACCAGTATGATCTCCATGAAAGTGACTTAAAATTACTTTCTCGACTACACTTAAGTCTTTTTTTAATAGCTTGGCATTGTGAAGTACTGTGTTTTCATCAAAACCGGTATCAAACAGTATTTTTTCTTCTTCACTCTCAAGTAGAGCTGAAAAGCTCCACTCTCCTATTCCTCCAAAGTTTGCTGTATTAGTTGCAAGTACGGTAATTTCATACTCTGTACTAAGAAGAGTTTGAGAAGTAAAAAAAAGAATGAATAGAAACTTGAAGGGCTTCATTACCGCTCTCTAAAGGCTTTATTTTTTATATTAGTAAATGGTTGAAGCAAATATTGGAGAATTGTTTTACTACCGCTAACAATATTAACTGTTGCTTGCATTCCCGGTAAAATTTCTAGTTGTCTTGACATTGTAGTTATGCCATCAGAAGGTATGCTCACCAAACATATATACCAAGTCGATCCATCTTCTTTTGTTATCGTATCAGCACTCACGTTTAATACTTCACCTTCAAGACTTCCGTAAACGGCAAAATCAAATGCACTTAACTGAACAACAGATTTTTGTCCTTTTATTACATATGCTATGTCTGTTGGCGGTACTTCTACCTCTAAAATTAACTCATCCCCTAAAGGTATCATTTCTAAAATAGGACTGCCTGGTTTTACAACCCCTCCTCCAGAAGTATTTATTAAGATTCTATTGATAACGCCATCTTTCGGTGCAATTACTTCAGTTCTTAATAATTTATCTTCTAAGTTAGGTATCTGATCTTGAAGGCTTTCAAATTCTGATTCCGCAGTAGAAATTCTTTGCATCAATCTGATCAAATTAATACGAGGTTCTACTCCAGACTCTACTAAAGGTTCAAGAATATTAAGCTCTTCTCTTAGTAGCTCTAAGGATGATTCTAAGGCCTTTCGTTGCTGCTTAGCGGCATTTAGGTCGCCCAAAAATTCAGTATCATCAAGCTTAAGTAGAACTTCATTTTCTTGAACTTTCTGTCCTATTTTGACGTACAAATCTCTTACAATGCCTCCTTCTAAATTCTGTATTACCTGGACTTTACTGGAAGCAATAACTTTTCCATTACCTCTTGTAACTTCTTCAAGTTCTGAAACAGAGGCCCAAATAAAGAACAACACAAAAAAAACTGTAATTGAATAAAGAATTAAGTCAGGTTTTGGAGTTGTGAATATGGAAGATAATGCTTTTTTCATGATTAATTGTTCTGAGATTGCAATTTTTTTAATATTTCATCTTTTGGTCCATCTTCCACTATTTTTCCACCATTCATTACGACAATCCTATCTACCAAATTAACTAAAGGCATACGATGTGACACGACAATCAAGGTTGAGTCTTCAATTATGGTTTTAAAATTATTGATGAAATGATTTTCAGAGTTCATGTCCATAGCTGAAGTTGGTTCATCTAAAATATAGTGTGTAGGCTTATGTACTAAAGCTCTTGTTAAAGCTATGGCTTGTCTTTGTCCTCCCGAAAGACCATTTCCTTTATCTTGCAAAACTAATTCATAACCACCCGGCATTTTTCCGAGGAATTCATCTAAACCTGAAATTTTTGATGCTTGTACTATGTCCTCTTCACTTATCCCCTCTCTACCCATACTGATATTTTCAATAATAGATCCTGAGAAAAGCTGAATATCTTGCAAAACAATACCTATGGATCTTGATAAATCTTCATTGTGTATTTGCTTTGAATCTACTCCATCATAAGTAACAAGACCATCTGTAGAACCAAACAAACCACTTGCCAGTTTTATTAATGTTGTCTTACCTGATCCATTTCTTCCTAAAATAGCTATCTTCTCTCCTTTATTAATCTTTAAATCTATCTTTTCTAGAGTATCTAGCTCTTGATCTGGGTATCTAAATGAAACGGACCTAAACTCTAAATCTCCAAGAGTAGGACGTCTTATCACCGATTTACTATTTTGAGATTCTGTAGCGAATTGGGTCTGATCCATAAATTCAGAAAGTCTTTGGTAAGCTATTTTTGCACTATTGAATCTACCAAAAAGATTAGCAATTTGAGCTAGTGGCGCCAATGTTCGTGATGACAGTAGGACTGCTGC
>CACJMO010000009.1 GCA_902594545.1 uncultured SAR86 cluster bacterium | reverse complement strand
ATGGAGGGAGAAAATAAAGCTTGGTGAACAAAATGCCTCTGCAAATTTCTCTTTCTACATGGGTACCTCGAATACCAACATTGATGAGATTAAGGCCATAGATCCTAAAGAAGTATGCGGAATCAAAATATTTATGGGTGCTTCTACAGGCAATTTGCTTGTAGATGATGATAATGCTCTTAATAATCTATTTCGAGAATCACCTGTAATTATCACAACTCATTGTGAAGACACCCCCATGATCAAGGCTCTTGAAGAAGATTATTCACAAAGATATGGTGCAGAAATTCCAGTAGATATGCATGCTGATATCAGATCAAGAGAAGCTTGTATAAAATCAACAAAAAAAGCTATCGGGCTTGCGGAAAAGCATAATTCTGATTTACATGTTCTTCACCTGACTACAAAAGAAGAAGTTTCTCTCTTTTCTAATGCTGGGATTAATGAAAAGAAAATAACATGTGAAGTATGTGTTCCGCATCTGTATTTTTCTAGGGAGGATTACGAAAGAAAAGGTTCGCTAATCAAATGTAATCCTTCTATCAAAGAAGTGTCTGATCGTGAGGCTTTAAGAAAAGGACTGCTTGATGGTCATATAGATTATGTTGCAACTGATCATGCACCACATGTTTTGGATGGTAAATCAAATCATTATATGCAATGTCCTTCAGGAATGCCGAGCGTTCAACATACTTTAATAGTTTTACTGGAAATGGTCAGAGAGGGCATATATTCACTTACTGATATTCCATTTTACCTTTCTCACAAGGTTGCTGATCGATTTAAAATCAAAGAAAGAGGCTACATAAGAGAGGGTTATTGGGCAGACTGTGTTTTAGTTGATCTCGAGCAAGGAGCAACTAGTGATACGACCTCTTACTTCTGTGGCTGGTCACCCTTTGAAGGAGATGAGTTTCATTCAAAGGTTGTCAGTACTTTTATTAATGGTAAGCATGCTTACAATGATGGAAAGATTTTGGAAACAAATTTGGGAGTGCAACTAGAATTCGATAGATAACTATGAGTAAGAGATTACAGTTACATGAGAATAACAACAGTTTTTCTTGGTCCATACCAGAAGGACCTTATAGTTTTTTTTCTGATGAAGAGATTACTTGTTTTAACGAAAACGGTTATGTTGTAGTTGAAGAAGCCTTTTCACCTGAAGAGGTTGAGTCTGTTGTCAATCAAATTGATCCCTATGAATTCAATGTTACTGAAGCTTTAAAAGGTTTAGATGGTGGAAAGTTTTTTATCTCTAGAGCTGAAGAAATTACATTCACGACTCATTTAGTTACTCAATCGGAAGATCTAAAAAACTTCAGTAAGCACAAAGTATTTGGAGATATCTGTAAAGATTTAATTGGACCAGATGTAAGGCTTTATTGGGATCAGGCTGTTTATAAGAAACCAGGTACAAAAGATGAATTTCCTTGGCACCAGGATAACGGCTATACATTTATTGAACCTCAAGCATATCTCACTTGTTGGGTAGCCTTGACGGATACAGATGAAACAAATGGATGTCCTTGTGTTGTTCCTGGACTTCATAGAAATGGTACTCTTCACCATGAAACTACCGACTTAGGGTACGAAATCCCTCTTGACTCATCTGAGTCTATTACGTTGCCACTTAAAGCAGGAAGTATTGCGGTGTTTTCATCCTTAACACCTCATAGAACAGGCCCTAATTTATCAAACGGAATAAGAAAATCTTACATTCTTCAATATGCACCTGAGGGTGCCAAAAGACTCATCACTCACACCTTAACTGAAGATGTAAATGATGAGTCTAGACAGTTTTTTATTTTAAAAGACGGTTTAACTCAGAGTTAATTATTCAACGAACCCCGTTAGCCTCTCGTAAGCTCCGATAAAGTCCTCTTTAAACTCTTGAACAACATCACTTGCTGATATGCTCTGATTCATCAGGCCTACACCTTGCCCGACCCAGTATGTTGCTAAGTCTTTTGCTCCACCGTGGCCACCTTCTGCAAGTTTCGCCACTTTTTGAAGTGCAGGTTCTGCAACCATAGGCTGAAGCGGCATCGGCAGTGGTTCAGGTGCTGATTCTGATTCCCAAGCTTCTGTCCAGGGTGAAACAAGTTGTCTTGAGTGCTTTCCTGTACGACTTCTTGAGCGAACTGTTTGACTTGAATTTGCTGCTACCATCTTTTCTTTGATAACCGGAGGCACTTCTGATTCAACAGTAGTTAACCAAACTGATCCACACCAAGCTCCGGAGGCTCCCATTGTCATTGCAGCAGCCATTTGTTTTCCAGTGACTATTCCACCCGCAGCTAGAATAGGAACATCGCCATAAGGTTGAATGGCTTCATAGACTTCAGGAATTAAAACCATGGTAGAGACACTTCCGCAATGACCGCCTGCCTCCGTTCCTGATACAACAAGTATATCTACGCCTGCTTTCACCTGATTGATTGCATGTTGGGCGGTTCCCAGTAGGGCAGCCACTTTTACATCATTTTCTTTACCCATTTCCAGCATCCAATCTGGCGGGACTCCCAATGCATTGGCTATCAACTTAATCGGATGATTAAAAGCTACATCTAGTAGCGCCTTAGCTCCATCAGATTTAGTATTCGCAGCAAAGCTGGAACCCGCAGTATCTATAGTTCTTAAATCACTTGCTTCTATATCATGGTTTTCAAGAACATCTGCTCTAAAGTCAGCGTACTCTTGGGGAATCATGCCTTTTAATTTTTCAGGATCAAACTTTTCACTTTGATCTACCATTTTGTTAGGTATTAGAACGTCAACACCATATGGTTTTCCATCTATATGGTCATCAATCCACTTAAGTTCTTGTTCAAGTTGCTCAGGTGACATGCCTACTGCACCTAAGACTCCACAACCTCCGGCTTTTGATACTGCTACTACAACATCCCTACAATGTGTAAAAGCAACCAAAGGAAACTCAATATCTAAAAGCTCACAAATTTTTGAGTTCATAATCTCTCCTTTTATTATGTTTGAATAGATCTAGTAAATAGATTGAAGATAGTTCGCTAATATTAATTGCAGAACTACAACTACACCGATGATCGCACCAAACATAGTCATGTATTTATAAGTCTTTTTATCCTCTTCCATTTTTTCCTCCCAATAAAAGAGTTATTATTCACACAAATCATATGAAACGTCAAAGAAAATTATCTAACCAAGCATGGCGTTGGGCCTTCTATGATTGGGCAAATTCAGCATTCGCAACAACAGTCATGGCTGGATTTTTTCCTATTTTCTTTAAATCTTACTGGGCATCTGATTTACCAGATGCTGAAAGCACTTTTATTATTGGATCAGCTAACTCGTTAGTTGGGCTTTTGATTGCAATTAGTGCCCCTGTTATGGGTGCTATTGCAGATGCAGGTAACTCTAAGAAGAAATTACTTTTAACATTTGCAGTATTAGGCATATTGGCGACGGGTTATTTATTTTTCATACCAGAAAGCTCCTGGAAATTTGCTATTACCTTTTATGCAGTGGGTGTAATCGGATTTTCGGGGGGAAATATCTTTTATGATTCCCTATTGGTTTCAGTTTCTGGCAATAAGGACAGAAATAGAGTTTCTTCCTTGGGATTTTCTTTAGGTTACCTTGGAGGAGGTCTTCTATTTCTAATTAACGTATTAATGTTTTCTTTTCCAAACTCATTTGGACTCAACTCTCAAGTAGAAGCTGTTCTTTGGTCCTTTTTAAGTGTCGCGATTTGGTGGAGTATTTTTACAGTGCCCTTAATTACAGGTGTTAAAGAAACAAAATTAGCGGAAGAAGGAAAAACATTCTTTCAAATATCTAAAGATGCTTTTCAAAGCCTTTATCAAACAAGCCAATCCATTAGCAGATACAAAAGTGCAGTAATATTTTTGCTTGCTTATTTTCTCTATATGGATGGGGTAGATACGATCATTAGAATGGCAACCTCATACGGTTCAGATATTGGCTTGTCTGCTCAATCCATGATTGGTGCACTTTTATTGACTCAATTTATAGGTTTTCCAGCTACACTTGTTTTTGGAAAATATTCCGATAAATTCGGACACAAGCAAACATTGTCTTTTGCAATTCTAGTTTACATAGGTGTGGTGATATTTAGTTCTCAGATGGATAGTGCAATTGAGTTCTTCGTTATGGCCTCTGTAATAGGGCTTGTTCAAGGAGGTGTTCAGGCCATTAGCAGATCTTATTTCAGTACCCTCATTCCTGAGGACAAGGCTGCTGAATTTTTTGGCTTTTATAACTTCATAGGGAAATCTTCTGTCTTTATAGGGCCTTTTATGGTTTCAGGTATAGCTTTGATTTCAGGCAGTCCAAGTATTGGAATACTCAGCCTGCTTGTTTTATTTATACCAGGATTAATATTACTGAGAAGAGTGCCCGATTAAAATAATCCTCTATTTACCAAAGCCTTTTTGAGTATGCTTGGTTTGTCTGTCATAAGACCTTGGACTCCAAAATCTATAAGATCATACATTGTCTGCTCATCATCTATTGTCCAAATATGTACTAATTTATTTTGTTTTTGTGCAACCTTTAAAAATCTTCTTGTTAAGACTGGTAAGCCCCATTGAGAAAGAGGGATTTGAGCACAATCACTAGCTACAGCTTCAAAGTTGAATCCAATAGAGTTACAGATCATTTTAAAGATATCCATTTGACCGGAAGAAGTACATGCATTGGGGCCGGATAACTCCCTTATTTTTTTTAGTCTCTTTGAAGAAAAGGAGGCGAGACAGACCCTATCCAAACGATTCATTCTTTTGACGATTTTAACTGTCTCATCCAAAGCATCCTCGGTTTTAATGTCGATGTTAAAACGAAGACTGGGAAAACTTTCAAGGGTTTCACTCAAGAGAGGTATTTTTCCTCCATTTAAGAGTTCAATGGATTTAACTTCCTCAAGATTCAACTGACTTATTTTTTTTTTAATTCCCGCCATTCTTTTTAGGTTAGAGTCATGAAATATGACTACATGACCATCTTTCGTGGCTTGCACATCCGTTTCCATAAAAACAAAACCTAAGTCAGAAGAGTATTTAAAGGCTTCGAGGGTATTTTCTGTTTCAACTTCATCTCCGCCTCTATGGACGAAGCCATAGAAATCGAAGTCTTGAAAAAAAGGATGCATTAATCTACTTATTTATTGGACTATACTATAGAGAAAGGAGCTTAATATGGAGAAACTTTTTCTACTAGTATTTTTAATCATAGGACTTCTTGCGATTCCTTATTTTTATCAAATTTACAATTTGAAGAAAATTACGATTGACGACATACCTGAAAGTGGCAGCTGGGTAAAGTTATCAAGGGGACATATATATTATGAATGGTTTCTTCCTAAAAATGAGTTGGAATACAAAGGAACATTAGTATTGGTTCATGGCTTTTCTACACCAAGCTTTGTGTGGAGAGGGCTTATAAATCAGTTTCTAGATAAAGGCTTTAAAGTGCTCGTGTATGATCATTTTGGAAGAGGGTATTCAGAGAGGCCTAGAATCCCTTATGATAAAGATTTGTACGTAGAGACGTTAAGAGAACTAATTGCCTCACAAGAGATAAAAGAAAAAGTTCATCTAGTCGGTTATTCAATGGGCGGACCTATTGTTGGACACTATGCTGAATCTTACCCTGAGCATACAAAAAGTGCCTCACTGATTGCACCTGCAGGATTTAGTAAAATTTCTCCTTCAACGGGAAGTTGGATAACAATGCCTATAATTGGTGATTGGTTTTGGAGAGTCTTTAGTAACCGCCTCTATGGAGTTGGAAATATGTCTGAAACACAATTCAGTGATGATCCTTTATCAATAAATGAAGACGAGTTTTTGCCTTTATTCCAAAAACAATTAGTTTTTACTGGCTTCAATGAATCTTTGTTATCTACAGTCAGAAACTTCAATTTATTTGATGCTAGGGAAATGTACCGAAGCTTAAACAATAAAAATGTACCCATTTCAGCTATATGGGGAACATTGGATGGAGTGGTTCCATATAGTGGCTCTGAGGAGTTTAAAGAAATCTTTCCAAACGGAAGATTGATTACTATTGAAGAGGGTACTCATGATGTCACATATAGACAACCTACGCAGGTTGGTAGAGCTATTATTGATTTCATAGACTCACACCAAGATTAAAACCCTCTATCTGCCTCATCACAGCATGTTTGAATATAAATGAGCGATCAAAATTTTGAAGATATAAAGTCCTTTGAAGATAGAGAAGTCAAAGACAAACTTAAAGAACTAGAGAATGATAAAGAATTTCATCAATTCATTGCTGACTTAATTTACCCAAAAGGAAATAAATTTTTTTCTGCATTTTTCCAGTTTTATATCAAAAGGAAGTTTATTCAAATTTTCGGTGATTGCGATTCAATAGAGCAGTTTCAAGATCGCATGGCTCCACTTGTAGAGAGCATGATTGCCAAAACAACAAGTGGTTTTTCTTATAGTGGTGAAGAGAATCTTTCAGACAGACCTACACTTTTTATTGGAAATCATAGAGATATATCTCTTGATCCAGCCTTTTTGAATTATCTTTTACATTCTGAGAGATATAGCACTGTGAGAATTGCAATAGGTGATAATTTGCTAGATGGAGGGTTTGCAGAAAATCTCATGAGATTGAACAAAAGCTTTGTAGTTCATAGAGATATTAAGGGCATAAAAGAAACCTTGAGAAAGCTTACTAAGCTATCGGCTTATATAAGCCACTCTCTATTTCAAGATAACGAAAGTATTTGGATTGCTCAAAAAGAGGGCAGAGCTAATGATGGAAACGACTATACGGATGAAGCTGTCTTAAAAATGCTCTATCTTCATCACAGAAAAGATCTAGACCTGAATGATTGGATAAAAAATACCAATCTGACCCCTGTATCGATTTCTTACGAGTACGATCCTTTGGATGTAATCAAGGCAAAGGGCTGGGATCATCAAGATTCAATGTCTAACCAAGAGATTAATCAAAGCGATTTAATGGAAATGGCAAAAGGAATTTTTGGATTTAAAGGCAAAGTGCATTTGCACATTTGCAAGCCCATCGATACTTCTTTGTCTGAAACGAGCAAACTCGCTGCATCAATTGAAACAGAGATAATTAAGAATTATAAGATTTGGCCGGTTTCATACTCTGCAATTTGCTTACTAAAAGAAAATAATTTTGAATCTGATTTATACGATCCAACTTTTGTGAATAGTGATTCATATAGGTTTTTACAGGATAGAACTAAAGGTCTTAGCACTGAAGAAAAAAAAGAACTTTTACTTACTTATGCAAGACCACTTTTTAACAAAGAAAAGGCCAGACTTGCGTCTGGCCCTTAATGCATCCTAACTGGGGAGTATAAGAATGCTAACTTAACGGGGAGTTAAGAATTACATTGAGAAAGTTATTAGGAAAGTGTCTTCGTCGGCACCGTCAGCCTCAGCGTCGAAGTCGCTAAAAGCTAGGGATACTGAAAGTCCAGCTATCGATACGGGCAGATCATAACTAATTAAAGTGTATTCGCCATAATCATCATAGTCGCCGTAAGTAAACCCTAGTCCAGTATCACCAAGTGCTACAGAAATTTCGGAATTATCAGGTGCTCCATCTTGTCCTGAAGAAAAAGTGTATCCAAAATAGCTATAGCCGAGCCCTAAGTAGATCTCTTCGAAATCTAATGAGTCTTCACCAGGATAAGTGTATGCAAGGTACCCGATGTCATAACTGAAACCATTTTCGAGCTCGCTTGCATATCCTGCATACCAGTCAAGTTCCAATGCAGCTCCATCTCCAAATTCTACGTTGGAAGCCCATGTACCAAAATAAAGTCCACTATCACCAGCAATGTCGAAACCACCAGAAATCGCAGGTTCTTCTGAAGTTTGAGACATTCCTCTCCAAACATAGTCGTTTGAAAGAGCTACATTGCTCTCAAATTCAGCAGCTTGAAGAGACATAACACTTGAAAAAACAGTTATGACCCCAAGTTTTAAAAGATTTTTCATTCTAACTCCTTATAAGTTTATAAATAATACAAATACAAATATGCAATTTAGGTGCCAATTAAAATTAAGTAATTTAATTAAAAATTGCACTATTTTCGTGCGATGTCGTTTTTTTTAGTTCTTACAAGGATACTATTCATGAATTTTTTTCTCTTATCGTGTAATATCACGCAACTTTTAATGCGAGATAACAGGAGAAAAAATGGAAATTTCAAATAAAGTAGCTCTTATAACTGGTGGTGCTTCAGGCTTAGGTTTAGCTACTGCAGAAACATTACTTGATGCAGGTGCTAAGATCATGCTTTTAGATCTAAACGAAGATAATGCAAAAAGTGCCGTGGAAAAGCTTGGATCAAATGCAAGTTACGTCATTGCTAATGTTACTGATGAATCTTCCGTCCAATCTGCCGTAGATAAAACCGTGGAGGTTTTTGGCGGCCTACATGTAGTTGTAAACTGTGCAGGTATTGGTAGCGCCAGTAAAACTGTTGGTAAAAATGGTGCTCATCCCCTTGATTATTTTAAGACAGTTGTTGACATCAACTTAAATGGAACTTTTAACGTTTTAAGACTAGCTGCTGTTGCAATGGCAGATAATGAACCTAATGAAGATGGAGAGTGTGGCGTGATAATAAATACTGCTTCAGTTGCTGCTTTTGATGGTCAAATTGGTCAAGCTGCCTATAGCGCGAGTAAAGGCGGAGTTGTTGGTATGACTCTTCCCATAGCTAGAGATTTGGCCAGAATGGGAATTAGAATCAACACAATAGCTCCTGGTATTTTCGATACTCCTTTAATGGGTATGGCACCGGATGCTGTTAGAAATCCTCTCATAGAAATGACACAATTTCCTAAGAGATTAGGTATACCTTCTGAGTATGCCGCACTCGCAAAACATATGGTTGAAAATCCTTTTCTAAATGGAGAGACCATTAGATTGGATGGTGCAATTAGGATGCAGCCCAAGTAAAAAATGGAACTTCTCTTAGATTACTTAATCTTCTTACTGAAGGTATTCACGATAGCTCTTGCTGTCACAGTGCCTCTGTTGATGATAATCGGCTCTTCAAAAGGTAAATCGTTACCAAAAGGGAAGCTAAGTATCAGCAACCTTTCCGAGAAATATGAGGAAATGGGTAATGCTGTAAAAGGGTCCTTGATGAATCCTAAAGAGTTAAAGAAATTTAACAAAGAAGAAGCTAAAAAGAAAAAGAAAAAGAATAAAGAGGATACTGAAGAATCAGTCTTTGTTCTTAACTTTAAAGGAGATATCCAAGCTTCTGAGGTTGAAAAGCTAAAACAAGAAATAAATGCAATTCTTTTATCTGAAACACAATGTAAAGAGGTAGTAGTTAAAGTTGAAAGCGGAGGAGGATCGGCTTACGCCTACGGTCTTTGTGCAGCTGAGCTCAAAAGACTGGTTGATAATAAAATTAATTTAACGGTATGTATCGACAAAGTTGCTGCAAGCGGTGGTTATCTTATGTCTTGCGTAGCTTCAAAAATAATAGCTGCACCTTGGGCAATAGTAGGTTCAATTGGTGTTATTGCTCAACTCCCAAATTTCCACAGGCTTCTCAAGAAAAATTTAATTGATTTTGAGATGCATACTGCGGGAGAATTTAAAAGAACATTAACAACTCTTGGCGAAAATACTGATGCAGGAAGAGAAAAATTCAAAGAAGATTTAGAAGATCTCCATTTAATTTTTAAAGATTTTGTAAAGGACCAGCGCCCACAAGTAGATACAGATGTTGTTGCCACAGGTGAAGTTTGGCAAGGCGAAAAGGCATTAGAAGTCGGACTAGTTGACGCTTTGGAAACTTCTGATAATTATTTAGTAGAGTTATCTAAAAGTGCAAAATTATTTGAAATAAACTTCGAGGAGAAAAAGAATTTGTCGGAGAAGTTTGCATTTTCAATGCAGTTAATCTTGGAGAAATCTTTAATGAAATTTTATGACTTAATTAACAGGGACAGGTTTATATCATGACAACATTTAAAGCTCTTGAATCCTCAAAAGGGGAAAATCAAAACACATTATCTATCATAGAGAGAAGTATTAATGATCTGCCAGAAGGCGATCTCTTAATTAAAGTTAATTATTCATCTTTGAACTATAAAGATGCTTTATCTGCCTCTGGATCTCCTGGTGTTACAAGAAATTACCCTCATACCCCTGGGATAGATGCCGTGGGAAATGTGCAAGAATCAAATAACCCAAACTTTAAAGAGGGGGATACTGTCATTGTTACTGGTTATGACCTCGGTATGGATACTTCTGGAGGCTTCGGACAATACATAAGAGTGCCTGCTGATTGGGCAATTTCATTACCTTCGGGCCTTAGCGAAGTTGAGGCAATGTCTCTCGGTACAGCAGGACTCACCGCTGGTCTATCTATAAAAGCACTAGAAGATTATGCCGATCAAAAGTTAGAAGGTCTCAAATCTATCGTAACTGGTTCCACAGGTGGAGTTGGTTCAATTGCTGTTATGCTTTTGTCTAAACTCGGATCTGAGATAACTGCCGTCACAGGAAAGGAAGCTGAACATTCTATGTTAAAAAAACTTGGTGCTTCAGAAGTAATCTCAAGGGATGAATTAGCCGAAATGACTAGACTGCCCATGGGAAAACCTCTATGGGATATGGGCGTAGATGTGGTAAGTGGAAGCGTACTATCTCTTTTATTAGCATCTTTAAGACCAGGTGGTGCTGTAGCATGCAGCGGCCTAGTAGGAGGACCATCTTTTGAAAGCTCTATTTTTCCATTTATATTAAGAGGAAATGCTCTTTTGGGCATTGATTCAGTAGAAATTCCACTCGGCAAGAAGGAAGAAGTCTGGGAAAATTTTGCATCAGATTGGAAGTTGGACTTATCTGGTCTGGTTAGAGAAGTTTCTTTGGAAGGACTCGAGACTGAAATAAATACAATTTTGAAAGGTGGACAGGTTGGCAGGGTATTAGTCAATTTAAATTAAACAGGAGAATAGAAATGTCAGATCATCATACAGATGAAGAAAAAGAATTAATGCGTCAAGAAGACAGCAAGCTTGATGCCATTGCTGCAGTAGTTATTATTTTAAGTTTGACTGCAGCAGCTTATTTTTGGGTATCCAGTCAGTAATCTATTAGGAGAAATAAAATGGATGTTGTAAATTTTTTAAAAGATAAAACTAGGATACCTGTTATCGGTGCTCCTTTGTTTACTGTTTCTTATCCTGAGCTTGTATTAGCACAGTGTAAAGCAGGTGTTGTTGGTTCTTTTCCCGCTTTAAATGCGAGACCTGAAGAAAAGTTAACAGAATGGATCTCAATGATGAAAAAGGAACTTACTGAATTTAAAGAGCAAAATCCTGATGCGGTCGTGGCTCCTTTTGCAGTCAATCAGATATGTCATCATTCAAATAATAGGTTAGAACATGACATGGAAGTGTGTGTAGAACATGAAGTGCCAATAATCATTACAAGTCTAAGAGCTCCTAAGTCTGTTGTAGATGCAGTGCACAGCTACGGCGGCGCTGTGATGCATGATGTAATTAATATAAGACATGCAAAAAAAGCTGTTGATGAGGGAGCGGACGGACTAATTCTTGTTTGTGCTGGAGCAGGTGGTCATGCTGGTGCGCTCAGTCCTTTTGCTTTAGTTAGAGAAGTAAGAGAATTCTTTGATGGACCTGTAGCTTTATCCGGTAGTATCTCTCATGGGGCATCTATCTTGTCTGCTCAAGCTATGGGTGCAGATTTCGCTTACATTGGCACAAGATTTATTGCTACTGAGGAAGCGAATGCTTCTGAAGGCTATAAAGATATGATCGTAGAAAGTACAGCCAACGATATTATGTACTCTTCAACTTTCACAGGCGTTCATGGAAACTACTTAAAGCCTAGTGTTGTTAACGCAGGGCTTGATCCAGATAATCTTCCGTATGCCGATAAGAATGATATGAACTTTGGAAGTTCAGGAATGGGTGGTGACAACCAAAAGAAAGCTTGGAAAGATATTTGGGGCTCGGGACAGGGCATTGGCAACTTGCACAATGTACCGTCTGTAAAACAGGCTGTTGATGCTTTAGTGGAAGAATACGAAGAAGCTAAAAAGGCTCTAGAGAGTAAATCAGCTTAATTAATCGCCTTTAAACTCTGGTTCTCTTTTCTCGAAGAAAGCTGTAACGGCCTCTTTTCGGTCTTTAGTTTCATGAGTCAATAATGTTTGGTCATAGTCCATATGCATTATGGACTCATCATTCTTGTACACAAGATTGTTAACACTCCTTTTGATCATTTGAGCGGCAATAGGTGATTTGGACGCATAAAGACTGGCCATTTCTTTTGCTTTAATTAACAGTTCTTCAGGTCGACATATTTCATCGTAAAAACCCCATGAAAAAAGGGTTTTAGCATCTTCATTTTTTCCGCCAATCACCATTTTCTTGGCTTTTGCAGGTCCTATTAAACGAACAGCTAAAGGTAATCCAAGCCAGTTCAGGTTAATTCCTAAGTTAATTTCAGGGTATCCCAATATCGCCTCTTCAGATGCGATTCTAAAGTCACAAGCTGAAGCGATACACGCAGCTCCTCCTAGACAATATCCGTTTACAGCAGCTATTGTTATTTGGTCTATTTCTAATATTGACTTAATGGCAGGTTTTCCAAAGTTGTTTCTCCAGGATTCTAGTTTTGTTGATAATTGAGCTTTTTCCTTAAGATCGGCTCCTGCAGAAAAATTTTTACCTTCTCCAGTAAAAATTACTACCCTTGTCTCTAGATCCTCTCTGAAGAGTTCCTTTAATGTGCAGATCTCCTTTAGAACATCAATACTCAAGGCATTCATAGATTCAGTTCGATCGATGCTTACTATTGCAATAGCATCTTGTTTTTCTATCTTCAGGTATTGCATTTTAATTTTCAGCTAAATACTTTTCAGCATCTAGAGCGGCCATACACCCAGATCCAGCTGATGTTATTGCTTGCCTGTATATGTGATCTGAAACATCTCCTGCAGCAAATACACCGGGAATGCTTGTAGCAGTGGAGTTACCATCTGTTCCAGATATTATTTTTAGATAGCCATTCTCCATCTCAAGTTGATTGGCAAATAAATCTGTATTTGGTTTGTGTCCTATAGCAATAAATAGGCCAGAAATCATTATTTCACTTTCTGAGGAATCCTTTGTATTTTTAATTTTTATACCACTGACCAGATTTCCATCACCGACTACCTCTTTTAGCTCGTGATCCCATACGATTTTTACGTTACCTTCCTGTTCTTTTTTAAAAAGTCTTTCCTGTAATATTTTTTCGGCTCTGAGGGAATCTCTTCTGTGGACTAGGGTTACTGATGAGCAAAGATTAGAAAGATACAGCGCTTCTTCGACAGCAGTATTTCCGCCTCCAATGACGGCAACGTCTTTGTCTTTGTAAAAGAAGCCATCACAAGTTGCGCAAGCGCTCACACCTTTGCCCATATAATTCTGCTCACTTTCAAGACCCAGATACTGGGCTGAAGCACCTGTAGCTATGATCAAAGATTCAGACTCATAGGTGTTTACATTTCCAGTAAGCTTAAAAGGATTAGAAGTAAGTTCAGCATTTTCAATGTGATCAAATATTACCTCTACGTCTAAACTTTCAACATGTTTCAACATACGATCCATTAGTTCTGGACCCTGAAGGTCGTCGCTATCACCAGGCCAATTTTCTACATCTGTCGTAGTGGTTAATTGACCTCCCTGTTCCATTCCAGTTATTAGACAAGGATTCAAACCTGCTCTGGCAGCATAGACAGCTGCTGTATATCCTGCTGGACCTGATCCGAGTATCACTAGTTTTCTTTCAAGATTTTCCATGGCGATAATTATATAGTTATCCTTAAAAATTGTTATTCTGATTAGAACATCTTCTTAATAAACTATACAATAGTTAAAACTTAGATTTGTTAGTGGTTAAAAAGGCTCAAGCAACAAAGAAATCATCGAACCAAGCTGTATCGGTATCTCGTATACGCCTTAACAAACTGATATTGGATTCTTGGTTAATTATTCAAGGGTTTTTTGGAATTTTCATCCTTCTTGCACTAACAACTTTTTCTCCCCGCGATTCTGGATGGAATACACAAGTTTTTTCTGGTAACAATCAAGACATCACTCAAGTATCAAACGCAGTGGGTAGTTGGGGTGCTTATGTAAGCGATTTTCTATTAACCATATTCGGTTACATGTCTTATATTCTGGTTTATTGGCTTTTGTGGCCTTTAATTAGACATTTTTTACTCTCCAGAAATCGAGTACCTTTTTCAGATATTTATACAGGTTTACTGGGACTGAAGATTTTTGGTTGGATATTAGTGGTTGTTTCTGGATCTACTTTATTCTCTTTAATTCTTGAACCGGGAATCAGTTTTTTACCTCAAGAAGGTGGGGGTTTGATAGGCTCAAAGATTTCTTCTCTCTTCATAATTCCACTTAGCTTCATAGGAAGTGTACTATTGTTTTCTTCAACACTTTTGCTGGGACTAACTCTTTCTTTGGAGGTTTCATGGGTTGCGCTTATCAATAAATCGCAGGAGCTTTTAGTTTCTTCAGGCTCATCCTTTGGAGATAAGGCTTCCGAAATTTTAGAAAAGATCAGAGAAAAGCAAAAACTAAGAGCCGAAAAACTTGAAAGACAAGAAAAGGTCATAGTTAGCACAAAGATTAAAGAAAAAACAAAACCCGCAGAGGTGATACAACCAAAACCTAAAATAGAAACCAGCAAAAGAGTCGAGCAAGAGAAACAGGCCGAATTATTTGAATACAAAGAACCCACTTCGCCTCCAAAATTATCTTTGCTTGAGGAAAAGAAACAAGAATTTTCTGATGAAACATCAGAAGATTCTCTTCGTAGGCTGGGAGAGCTCGTAGTTTCAAAGCTTGCAGAATACAACGTGAATGATGTTGAAGTTGAATCCATTCAACCAGGACCAGTTGTTATAAGACTCGAACTCAAACTCCCAAGTGGGTTGAAGGTAAATCAGGTATCGAACATAAGCAAGGATTTAGCTCGTTCTCTTGCAAAAACAAGTGTAAGAATTGTTGAAGTTATTGAAGGTAAAGATACCATCGGCATAGAGGTTCCTCGAGAGGATAGACAGCCCGTCTTGTTGAGTGAGGTGCTATCGAGCAAGAATTATGATGAATCTAAAAGCCCTATAACAGTAGCATTAGGAAAAGATATAAGTGGCTCTGCTGTGGTGGCGGACTTAGCCTCTATGCCTCACTTATTGGTAGCTGGAACAACAGGATCCGGAAAGTCTGTCGCAATCAATGCCATGCTTATAAGTATTCTCTACAAGGCTAATCCCGAACAAGTAAGAATGATTTTAATAGATCCCAAAATGTTAGAGTTGTCTGTATATGAAGATATACCTCATCTTCTTGCTCCAGTGATAACTGATATGAAAGAAGCATCCAGCGGACTCAGGTGGTGTGTCAATGAAATGGAAAGACGCTACAAGTTAATGGCCCACTTAGGAGTAAGAAATCTTAATGGCTATAACAAAAAAGTTACAGATGCTATATCTTCCGGAGAACCAATCAAAGATCCTACATGGAAAATTAACGATGCAGAAGAGGGTGAAGAGGCTCCTGATCTTGAAGAACTGCCACTGATCGTATTGGCCGTTGATGAATTAGCAGATTTAATGATGGTGGTTGGTAAAACTGCTGAACAATTGATAGCAAGAATAGCCCAAAAGGCAAGGGCAGCTGGAATACATATGTTGCTTGCAACCCAAAGACCTTCTGTTGATGTAATCACAGGTCTCATTAAAGCCAATATTGCTTCCAGAGTCGCATTTCAAGTCGCTTCTAAGATGGATTCCAGAGTAATTCTAGACCAAGGTGGTGCTGAGCAGCTTCTTGGAAAAGGTGATATGTTGTATTTAGCGCCGGGAACTTCTATTCCACAAAGGGTTCATGGAGCCTTTGTGGGTGATGACGAAGTGCAGCGAGTAGCGGATGATTGGAGGCAGAGAGGTAAAGCAGAATATTTAGATGAAGTAACACAAGAAGAAGGTGCTGTAGTAGGCATGCCTGGAATAGCTTCAGAAGAAGACGAGGATGGAGAAAAAGATGAACTGTATGATGAGGCAGTAGCCTTTGTTGCACAATCAAGAAGAGCATCAATCTCGGCGGTACAAAGAAGATTACGCATAGGTTACAACCGAGCTGCAAGAATGATTGAGACCATGGAAGAAGCTGGGGTATTGAGTCCGATGGCCTCGAATGGCAACCGAGAAGTTCTTATTCCCCCACCACCAGAAGACTAAATTGAAGAAGCTCTGTTTCTTACTGTTCTTATTTTCATCATTTGTCCATTCAGATGAAAATATTGTAATAGTCATCTCCCTAGATGGACTTAGATTTGATTACTTGGAAAGAACTGAAACCGAGGCATTTAGCTATATAACAAAAGCAGGTGCAAGAGCATCTTCGTTAGTTCCTGTGTATCAATCATCCACCTTTCCGACTCATGTAACTATGGCTACCGGTGTTACGCCAGATTTACATGGTATTTTGCACAACTCGTTTTACGACAAAGAAAGAGGGTCATTTAGTTACAGTCCAGATGCCAGCTGGATTCAATCAGAACCTGTTTGGTCAATTGTAGAAAATCAGGACATTAAAACCGCTACTTATTTTTGGGTAGGATCTGAAACTGACTGGAGAGAGACGTCAATTAGTTACAGCAAAGCTCCATTCAATGGACGTATAAGTGAAAAGGAAAAACTAGACCAAATTTTAGAATGGTTGGATATGGACATTGATTTAAGACCCCGCCTAATAATGAGTTGGTGGCATGGGACCGATTCCGTTGCTCATCAAAAAGGAGCTACTCATCCTGATGTATTCAAACAACTAAATAAACAAGACAAAATCTTATTCCAACTAATAGAAGAAATAACACGAAGAAATATTTGGGATAAAGTGACTCTTTTAGTGGTTAGCGATCATGGTATGTCGGATGTATCAAATTTCATAAATTTAAAAGAAATTTTGAAATTAAATTCTATAGACGCAAGAATTTCGACCGGCCCTGCAGTTGCGCATATTTTTTTAGATAAGAAAGAAGAACTTAAAAGGGCCATTTCCTCTTTACAAGAAAACCAACACCTTTCTGTTTGGTCTAAAGAAGATCTTCCAAAGGAATTTAATATGTTTAATGAGACAAGAACAGGAGATGTAATTGTTACTACCAGTATCCCTAACATGCTTGTAACTAGAAGTAATTCTAATCCACCCATCGGTATGCATGGATACAATCCTAAAGAAAATAAACATATGCACGGTATATTTCTTGCTTACGGCAATAAAGTAGCAAATAAGAGATTGCAAAAAGTTCATCAACTAGATATTACACCTACAATTTTAGATCTTTTAAATCTCGATGTACCAGAATACATGCAGGGAAAAATCATAGAGTTACAATGATTTACAAGTTTCTTGTTATTTCTTGCTTTGCTGTTTCAGTTAACTTATCTTTTGCTGAAGAAATAAATAAATCTAACCTCTTCGATTACTTTGATAACAAAAAGTACTTAACTGCAGAATTTACGCAAAGAACTTTCCAAGATGGCAATGAAAGGACAGTCAGTGGAACAATAAAGGCCGTTAGAGACGGAAAATTTAAGATTATTTATTTTGAACCCATGCAAGAAGTTATTGGTTCTGATGGTAAATCAATTTTTCGACTTGATTATGAATTAGAGCAAATGGATGTATTGCCTCAAGAGGATTATTTTAAAAACACTCCTATCTCCATTTTTACTTCTGATGTTTCCAGTCTCAGCTCTCTTTATCAAATAAGCTATTGCGATAAGATCAAAAATACAACTATCTGTGAAATAACCCCTAAAAGTAATGATGCTTTCTTAGAAAAATTATTTCTTAACTTCAGGAATTTTGAATTAGAAGAATTAAGCTATACCGATTCTTTTGGACAAACAGTGACTTTATCTTTCTTCAATCTTTCTTGGCTTTCATTCCCTAATGAAGATTTAGAAATTTCTATTCCAAAAGAAATTGATATTGTTTATCACTAGAAAGTTTTAGAATTTAAACATGTTAGACCCAAAACGGCTGAGAAAAGATACAGATTTTGTAATTGATAATCTCAAGAGACGAGGATATGTCTTTGATATCGATACTTGGACAAAACTAGAAACAAAAAGAAAAGATCTACAGAGTAAAAACGAGACACAGCAGTCTCAACTGAATGATATCTCGAAAGAGATTGGCTTGGCTAAGAAAGATGGTAAAGATATAAGCTCTTTACAGGATAAAGCTTCAAATCTTACCCAAGAGATTAAAGAACAAACAAAAATATTAGATGAGTTATTAAGAGCTATTGAAGAATTTACTTTGTCTATTCCAAATTTAATAGATATTGATGTGCCAGATGGTAAAGACGAAACAGATAATCTAGAGATCAGAAAACATGGCTCTCCTAAAGAATTTACCTTTATTGTTAAAGACCATCTTGAGATCGCGGATAAAGAAATAGATATGGAGGCCGGGGTAAAAATCACCGGTTCTAGATTTAAAGTTTTTAAGAACGAAATTGCTCAACTCCAGAGAGCATTAATTAGTTTTATGGTGGATACCCATGTGTCGGAGAATGGATACGAAGAAGTATACGTCCCATACATAGTTAACAAAGATTCTTTGTTAGGAACTGGCCAACTACCTAAATTTGAAGAAGATTTATTTAAGTTAGATAACAAAAATGAATTTTATTTAACTTCAACAGCCGAAGTTCCAGTTACGAATCTCCTCAGAGAGGAGATATTTGATTCGGTCAGCCTTCCGATAAAATATGTTTGTCATACTCCTTGCTTTAGAAGTGAAGCAGGCAGCTATGGTAAAGATACAAGAGGGATTATGAGACTTCACCAGTTTGAGAAGGTCGAATTGGTTCAGGCGGTAGAGGCCTCTGATTCTGAAGAAGCCTTGGAGGAATTAACAGGGCATGCTGAATCCATTCTTAAAAAATTAGATCTGCCTTATAGAGTTGTTTCATTATGCTCCGGTGACATTGGTTTTTCAGCAGCTAAAACATATGATTTAGAGGTTTGGGTTCCTTCTCAAAATGCTTATAGAGAAATTTCTTCTTGCTCAAATTTTAGAGACTTTCAAGCAAGAAGGTTAAAAGCGAGATGGAAAAGAAGTGGAGACAAAAACACTGAATTACTCCATACGCTCAATGGCTCAGGTTTGGCATTGAGCAGAACAGTGCTTGCAATTTTGGAAAATTTTCAAGAATCAGACGGCTCAGTGTCAGTTCCAGATGCTTTAAGAGGCTATCTCAATAAGGATTCGATACTGGGATAGTGCATTCGAGTAGAGATTGGTTCAAAGTCACATAGTTTTCACTTAAATTTCAGTCAGTTTTTATTTCTTTTATACCCAAGAGGTGTAGAATGAATCTAACTATTTTTTAATTAATTTTTGGGGTTAATTATGGAACCAATCTTCAAAAGAATTCTTCTTTTAACATCGATTATCTGTTTGAGCTTACCAACTTTTTCTGACGTAGATACTACTTCAGGAATGCGAGGAAGCGTAAATGTTTCTGGTGCAACTATTGTTGCTGAACATACACCTACAGGTATCACTAAAACAACAACTGCAGGAAGTTCAGGTAGCTTCTCACTATCATTCTTACCTATAGGTGGTCCTTATACTGTTAAGGTATCGGCTCCTGGTTATGATTCAGAATCTCTAAGCGGACTCTATCTTTCACTAGGTGACCCTTTGTCCTTCAGTGTAACACTCTCAAGCTCTTCAGCTGCTGATGAGGTAGTTGTTACAGCAAAACCAGCTGAAGCTTTCAAAATGGGAACAAGCACTCTTTTAAATAGAGATGCGATGGATGCTGTGCCAACGATCAACAGATCTGTTGCGGACTTCGCGAAAATGGATCCAAGAGTTTCAGTGAATGGCGGAGTTGGAAGAGACGCTCAAATCAGCGTCATGGGAGCTAACGCTCGATACAATGACTTCACAATTGATGGCATAAGCTTCAATGACCCATTTGGTCTAAACGATAATGGTTTTGGTGGAATGAGAAATCCTGTTAGTTTGGATTTTGTTGATCAGTTGTCCATAGACATCACTCCATTTGATGTATCTAGAGGAAATACTACAGGTGGTTCTATTGCCGTGGTAACTAAATCCGGAACAAATGAGTTTCATGGATCAGCTTACTATCAAAATAGAGACGAGGGTAATGTGGGAGATTATCAAGGACAAGATTTCCCTGAATTCGAAGACGAAGTCATGGCTTTTACTTTGGCGGGACCAATCTTAAAAGATAGATTATTTTTCTTTGTAGGATATGAAGAAAATACCAAATCTCTTCCGGGCCTTTATGGAACTAAAGACAGCGGTGCGCAAAATCCTGCAAGAGTTGTTACAACAGCATTAGCTAATGAAATCAGGCAATTTACTATAGATAACTATGGTGGATATGATCCTGGATATATTAATTTGGTAACGTTTGATGAAACTCATGAAGAATGGACAGTTAAACTTGACGCTGTCATCAGTGATGACCATAGGGCTACTTTAAACCTATCTCATTCAGAAGATCTCACCCCTCAGAGATACAATAATTGGTCTAGAACGGTCTTCAGTAATAACTGGTATTACAAAGATCCCGAAATAGATAGAGCTTCTTTCACTTTGTATAGTGATTGGTCAGATAGGTTATCTACTAAATTTAAATATACAACTTATGAAATGGTTGAAGATGATTCTTCCTATGGAGATGACCTTTTCCCTGAAATGAACATAACCATTACTGATCCAGATTCAGGTGATAGGGACAATGTGTTTTTAGGCGGTGATAGATATCGAGGCGCGAATGTCATTGAAGTAGATTCTGAGTTCTTAACATTCAAAGCTGATTACGATAATGATGATCATGTTTATACCTTCGGTTACGAAGAAGATAATTCTGATGTTGTTAATTTATTTATAGCTAGATATAACGGTGAAGTAAGATTCAGGAGCTTTGAAGACTATAAAAATGGTATTTGGAGCAGATTAAGAATTCATGAACCTTATGCAGGCCATACAGCAACAAGAAGCATGGCTGCTGACTTTGAAGTAAATAAGAAAACTTTTTATATACAAGACAAATGGTATGTAAACAGCGATCTTACTGTTCAGTTTGGACTTAGATATGACTCAGTTGTAACGCCTGTAGCTCCCGCTACAAATGTTAACTTTGTAAAAGAATATGGATTCTCTAATGCATCTAAATTTGACTTTGACTTAATCCAACCAAGATTCTCATTCAATATGGATGTTTCTGAATCGATGTTTGGAGAGAGAGACAAAGTGGTTGCAGCAACCCTACGCGGAGGAAGGGGGTTATTCATGGGTCGTATTCCTAGAGTCTGGTATGGTAATGCCTACTCAAGAACTGGAGCTACGGGAGACTACAGAGGCTGGTTCTCTTATGACCCATCCGCAAGCAATTTCCCTGGACCTATGCCAAAAGGTGATCCTACTGCTTTCTGGCTAACATCTCCTGACTCTAAGTATGTCGTACCCTCGGGCGATAATCCTTACGGCGTTGCACAAAGCACTGATCCAAACTTCGAAGCACCATCATCATGGAGAACTAGTTTAGGGTTAGACATGCTTCTTGATAGTGGATGGGATCTAACGCTTGAGTACAATTTAGACCAAGTAAGACAAGCTGTCTTTTTTACAGATCTTGGATTGGAAAGAGAAGGTACTCTGGCTGATGGAAGAGGAATCTATGGCGGAAGAGGAGATTACAGACTAACGAATTCCGATGAAGGAAAATCAGAAGCTTGGACTTTCTCTGCATTTAAAGAGTTTGGTGATCTTAGCTGGATGGCTGCTTATACCAAGATGAATGCTAGTGATATCTTTGAACTTACTAGTGCACAAAGTGAAAGCTCTTATGCAAGATCTGTTCGATCTGATGGAGAAAACATATCTGCCGCGAGATCTAATTTCATGGTTGAACATAAATTTATATCGAGCTTAGATTACACTACTCAAATTATAGGAAATAACGATACAAGGTTTTCTCTAGTATATGTAAGAAAATCTGGCGAGCCGTATAGTGTAACTTTTGATGGATATGATGATTCCTTTGCTAATGATAGGACAGACGGAGGTTATGATGCTGCCTATGTGCCTACAGGAGTAAACGACCCGAATGTCGTATTTAAAGATGCTGCAACTGCTGCAGCTGTTATGGCTCACGTAAATGGATCTGGTCTTGCATCATATAAAGGCGGTATTGTGCCTAGAAATGCATTCAATAGTCCTTGGCTTTCTTCTTTAGATTTAAGAATTACTCAAGATATCAATCTCATGGGAGACCATAAAGTAATTGTTTATCTAGATATAACTAACCTGCTAAATCTAATCGATGATGATAAGGGTATTGTCAGAGAATACAGCAATAGAAGCAGACAAATTATCTTAGACGAAGATAATCCTTATGATTCGCAAGGTAGATACAACATCGTCGGCGTTGATGCTGATGATGGACTGTTTGTTTATAACCGAGATGGTCAATCTTCTTATCAATGGAATTTAGGATTTAAATATCAATTCTAGATTTTATCTGCATCAAGAAACGCCACTTTTGTGGCGTTTCTTTTATATAAGCCTGGGACCATTTACTCTACAAACTCTGGAAGCATAACCTACAGCCTTAAATAGAGCTGTTTTGTCATCAAAACGATCCTTGAAAGCAAGAAAGCTTCCAATTAAAGCATCACCAGCACCATTTGTATTTATCACTTCAATTTTTGGTGCTGGCACTAGTGAACCATTAAAGCCGGCTCCTTTCTTTCCGAAGCTTTCCAATATATTTTTTGACTTAATGGTGACCTTATTTCTCAGTTCCGAAAGTTCATTATTGTTTCCATAAATTAGATCAATCTTGTTTTGACTTAGCCATTTAAGGTTTTTTAAATTTTCATCTATTAAAGTTTTATCGGAAATACCAAAACAAACTTTTGATTCTTGTTTTTCACGAAGCGCAGCGATAACAGTATTTAAACCGCTTTCGGAGAAAAGGGAAAAGTTATCAAAAATAAGGAAATCTGAATTGCCTATTTTTTCAAGATTTAGAATTTCAGGTCTTAGCTCTAGATTTGCTCCTAGATTGGATGCCATTGTTCTTTCACCGTCTTCCGTTACAAAGATAAGACATATGCCTGTTGGTAATTTGGATCTTTTGTAAGTAATAAGATTTTCATTATTTTCGAAACTACTTACAAAATAATCTCCATAATCATCATCACCCACCGAACAAGAAAAGTGAATAGAAGCACCATTTTGATTAGCTGCATACAAGGAATTTGCAATAGATCCTCCAGGCAGTCTAGATTCAATATTGTTGGAGTATTTATTTAAAAGAGATTCAAGCTCACCATCATCGATATGTTTCATATTTCCCTTTTCAATATTGATCTCAAGAAGGTCTTTTTCTTCTATCTGTATTTCAATATCTATCATGGCATTTCCGAAACCATATATCTTATTCATATGAGATATAATCTATTCAATCGAAATTAATTACAAATTTTATTTAAATTGAAAACCCCTTTCCCAGTCTTATCTTTAGATGATTTTAGAAAAGATGCTGAAAGCTTTTCAAAAAATCTAGGCAATAGCTTTCATCGTTGGGGCTTTTGTGGGATACAAGGTCACGGAATTGACACTCAACTCGTCAAAGATACCCAAGAGCTATTCCATATTTTTTTTGGCTATACAGCAGAAAAAAAACAAACTTATTTCAAATCTGAACTGCACGGGGCCAGAGGTTATACGCCTTTTAAAATTGAAACTCCAAAAGATGCAAGTTTTGCTGATCTGAAAGAATTTTGGCACGTAGGCAGAGAGTTAGATGCAACTGATCGGTATAAAAAATGGATGCCCGACAATCTAGATATACCTGATATTAAAGGATTCAAGGAAATAACAAATAATTTATTTCTGCAGTTTGATCAATTAGGTAACACTCTATTGGAAGCAATTGCTCTTTATTTAGAACAAGATTCAAGGTATTTCCATGACATTACTAATAAAGGAAATAGTGTCATGAGAGTTATACATTATCCTCCGATAGAAGAAAAAGAGGCAGGGGAGAGAGCAGGTGCTCACGAAGATATAAATTTAATAACATTACTAATAGGCGGCCAGCAGGCTGGTCTTGAAATATTATCATCCGATAACAAATGGCTCAGGGCGTCTGTTGAGGACGATGTAATTATTTGTAATGTTGGAGATATGCTCCAAAGATTAACTAATCACTTTCTTGTTTCGACTACGCATAGAGTGACAGCTACACCTGAAGAGATGAAAACATCTAGATATTCAATTCCATTCTTTGTTCATCCGAATCCAGATTGGTTTATTCAAACACTATCCACTACAATTGATGACAACAATCCAAATCGTTATCCTGAAGGTATTTATGCTGAGGATTTTTTACAAGAGAGATTGAAAGAAATTAAATTAATGTAATGGAGTATTTGCAATCAACAATAGGCTTATTTGCTCTTTTGGCGCTAGGCGCAATATTCAGTGAAGACATTAAGTCAATTAAGATTAGGTATGTTGTAAGTGGAGTCTTAATTCAACTAATCTTGGCTATCCTTTTAACTAAGGTTGAAATAATCAGTTCTTTCTTTACCGTTTTATCGGATGGAGTAATGGTATTGAAAGCAGCAAATGATTACGGTACCGGGTTTGTATTTGGTTATTTAGCAGATGGTGCACCAAATGCACCATTTGAAATAATTAATCCAGGTGGAACTTTTATTTTTGCTTTTGGTGGATTAACGTTGATTATTGTTATGTCGGCTATATCTGCACTTCTTTGGAGGCTAAAAATTATCCCGGTTATCGTTAACGCTCTTTCTATTCTTTTTAAAAGGCCATTGAATGTAGGAGGGCCTATAGGTCTAGGAGCCACCTCTAATGTGTTTTTGGGCCAAGTAGAAGCTCCTTTATTAATTAAACCCTATCTCGCATCCATGACCAGGCATGAACTGTTAATTATCATGACTGTAGGCATGTCAACGATTGCAGGATCAGTCATGGTTGTTTACACAACCATGTTATATCCAATATATGGGGCGGGATTGATAGGTCACTTTCTATCTGCTTCATTAATATCTGTTCCAGCAGGAATAATGTATGCAAATATGATGCTACCCAGTGACGTAAAAACAGATTTCCCCGATAAAAAATCAAATGAGCTTTACTCAAGTGTTATGGATGCAATAACACAAGGTACAAAAAATGGTCTTGATATTTTCCTCAATGTTATTGCTATGTTGATAGTTGTAATGGCATTGGTATTTTTAGCAAACTCAATTTTGAGTCTTTTACCTCCACTTCTCGGTAATCCTGTTACTTTAGAACTTCTTCTTGGATATTTATTTGCGCCCTTAGCTTGGTTTATGGGCATTCCATGGGAAGAGTCGATAATCGCAGGTCAGCTTTTAGGTGTGAAAACAGCTCTAAATGAGTTTGTAGCTTATCTTTATTTGGCTGACACAGATACCTATCAGCTTACTGACAGGAGTCAGCTAATCATGCTTTATGCTCTTTGTGGTTTTGCTAACTTTAGTTCTGTAGGAATTTTATTAAGCGGATTAAGTGCAATGATACCTGAGAGGAGGATGGACTTAATCTCTGTCTCAGGAAAAGCTCTTTGGGGAGCCTTATTGGCCTCATGTCTTACAGGCTTTATGATCGGCATTCTCTAACCAACATTTTTTTCGAAGAAATGCTTTCTGCATACAGAGACGTATTTGTCCTCACCACCAATCTCAATTTGCATGCCATCTTCTATTACTTGACCTTTATCATTGATTCTTAAAACCATGGTGGCTTTTCTGCCACAGTGACATACTGTTTTTATCTCTTTTAGATTATCTGCCCATGCCAGAAGGTATTTGCTGCCCTCAAATAAGTTGCCTTGAAAATCCGTTCTAATACCGAAAGCGAGTACTGGTATGTCTAATTTATCTACGATCATACCTAATTGTGTTACCTGTTCTTTTGTTAAAAACTGAGCTTCATCTATGAGCAAACAATCTACTGATACTTCATTATTCTTATTTAAAATATCGCTATAAATATCTGTTTTTGTTGTAAATATATTGGATTTTTTCTTTAAACCTATCCTTGAAGTAATTTCATCATTCCCAAATCGAGTATCCAGCTCAGAAGTATATAGCTGAGCGTTCATTCCTCTTTCGTTGTAATTATGGTTGGCTTGAAGCAGCATAGTAGATTTTCCAGCGTTCATGGATGAATAATTAAAATAAAGCTTAGCCATAATTCAATATTTGATTGTGGTACTATAGCAGCCTTTTTTATGTCCACGGAAGCAGATAAAAACCCAACCAAAAATCAACCCGAAGAAATAACTCATCCAGAGTCTTTGAGTGTTTGGGGTTTAGCCTGGCCTTCAATTCTAAGTAATTTATTATTTGCTTCTGTCGGTCTGGTTGCAATAAAAGCGGTAGGGTCTTTAGGAGCCGAAGCAGTAGCCGCAGTTGGGACTGGACAACGTATATTTTGGGTTTTTCAAGCATTACTAATGGCTATTATGGCTGGGACAACAGCCTTAGTTGCAAGAGCTATTGGGTCAGGGGATGCTCATGAAGCTGCTCAAGTTACTAGAGCCTCCATGGGGCTTTGTTTATTAATTTCCTTTTTTACAGTAATTCTTTTATGGATTGGTGCTGATTATATGATCGGCTTATTCGGTCTTGATGAAGCTTCTAGAGAATTGTCAGTTACCTACACTCAAATTTTAGTGGGCTTCACTCCAGTATTTGCAATTTCTATGGTTCTCGGTACTGCCCAAAGAGCAGCTGGAGATGCTAAAACTCCACTTTATATAGGTTTAGTTACAAATATCGTAAATATATTTTTATTAATCGGGCTGGTTGAAGGGCGTTTTGGTTTCCCTCAAATGGGTGTTGTTGGAGCAGCCCTAGCTGGTGGCTTAGCTTTCACTTTTAACTCTATTTTAGTTCTAGCACTTTGGTTTGGTAAAAAACTTGCTGTTCAAGTAGGCAAAGCGGGTTCAATGACCTACGAAAGATTGAATCAATTAATAACTATCAGTTATCCAGCTGGGCTCGAGTCTTTTATTTTTCAATTCGGAATGTTGTCATTCTTTTGGATAGTTGCTCTTTATGGAACAGATGCCGTTGCGGCTTACAATATAGGCGTAAATGTCCTTATGGTCTCATTTACCGTAGGAAATGGCTTCGCCATAGCAGGTGCAACATTAACTGGACAACACCTAGGAGCATCTGATCCAGATAAAGCTTATGAGTCTGGATTCAAAGCAGCAGGTCTGACAATGCTTTCCATGGGAACTTTAGGCATAGTTTTGGCTATTTTCTCAAGAGAACTATCTGCTTTCTTCATAAATGATATCGATGTGATCAACAAAGCAGTAGTTTTTGTGTGGATACTAGGAATTATGCAGCCCTTCATGGCAATTGAATTTTCAATAGGAGGGGCTGTAAGAGGTGCTGGAGATACCAAATCGCCTCTCATTATAACTCTCATAGGACTAGTGCTTGTTCGTGTACCTCTTGCTTACATCTTTTATGTACTTGGACTCTCGATTGAATGGATCTATGCAACTTTGGTTGCAGACTATTTCCTTAAAGGAGTCTTGCTTGCAGCGAGATATAAATCAAGACGCTGGATGAAAGTTCTCGACCTAAAGAGTTGATACAATAAGAAAATGAAAATTAAATTTCTGATTCCAATTCTTTTTTTTCTATTTAGTTGTTCAGAAACAGAACCAATAGAGGCAGCTAAGGAAGCCACTCCTGAAGACCTTATTAATCACACCGAAGAATTTAGAAAAGAGATCATAGAAGTAACCGAAGGGATTCATGTGGCTGTAGGCTTTGCATTAGCTAATGCCATAATGATTGAAGGTGATGGTTCAAATGTAATTATAGATACCACCGGAACTGTGGAAACAGCTCAAGAAGTTAAGGATCTTTTTGATTCAATAAACTCGAATCCGGTAGAGGCGATAATCTATACTCACAATCACGGTGATCATACCTATGGTGCTAGTGTTTTTGCAGAAGATTCAACTGAAATTTATGCTCATGAATCTACCGGAAAGTATCTTTCCAGAGTCATAGGGATTTTAAGACCTATTATTTCTTCCAGAAGCAGTCGAATGTTTGGCAATGTTCTTCCAAGAGAGGAGGTTGAAAATAATGGAATAGGTCCTTTCCTCGAAATAGGGAGAGATGGAAGGAAGCCTGGTCTTCTTTATCCAACTAAAACATTTTCGGACAAGCTTGCATTTACAGCTGCCGGAATAAAAATCGAGCTTTACCATGCTCCTGGAGAAACAAATGATCAGCTGTTTGTTTGGTTGCCCGAGAAACGAGCTTTATTTCCTGGAGATAACTTCTACAAAACTTTTCCTAACTTGTACACAATAAGAGGAACGCCCTATAGAGATTTAGTTGGCTGGGTAAATAGCATTGACATGATGCGATACTTGGAACCTGAATACCTTGTTCCTAGTCACACAAGACCATTAGTTGGAGCAAAAACGATAAATAACTTGCTAACGACTTATCGTGATGCAATTCAATATATTCATGATCAAACAATCAGATTAATGAATATGGGTATGGAGCCTGATGAAATTGCTGAAAATTTAATCCTTCCTAAGCATTTGGGAGATTCCCCTTATTTGCAGGAATTCTATGGCTCACCAGCATGGTCAGCCAAAAACGTATTTTCGGGATATCTCGGATGGTTTGACGGAAATCCTTCTTCTTTAAAACCTCTTCCAAAAAAGGAAGAAGCCTCTAATATCATTAATTTGGCCGGAGGCTGGGAGAAGTTATTTCAAGAAGCAGAACAATCTTATCTAAATGATGAATTTCAGTGGTCTTTGCAATTGACTGATTATCTTTTAAGAATGAAACCAGGTGATCGCCAAACTCAACTATTAAGGCAATCGGCGTTGGTTGCTTTGGGGGCAAAAGAAAGTAATCCTAATTCGAGATATTATTACCTTAGTAGTGCTAGGGAGCTTGATGAGAATTATAAACCCAATGATATATTGCTTCCCGATATAGACGTAGTTAAGAAATATCCCATAGAAGCTATGATGGAAGTTCTTAAAGTTAATGTTATTCCTGAAAAGTCCATTGATAAGGATATGCAGCTATTGTTTACTTTCACAGATAGCACAAAAACCTTTTCACTATTTCTTAGAAAAGGCGTTCTTGAAATTCAGCCATTCATGATCCCTGGATCTTCTGTTCAAGTAAAATCTAAAGAAGAGGATTTAAAGGCAATACTATCAGGTATAAAGAGTTTGCCCGTTTCTCTTGTCAATGGCACATTGGAGATTGAAGGAAGTAGGGCAGATTTACTTTCTTTCTTTAGCAGTTTGAGGAATTAATTATGCAGAAATTTGATGATATATCCGTTAGTCTGAAAGGTAATCTGGCTTTTGTAGAAATTCATAGACCTCCCAATAACTTTTTTGATGCTTTTTTAATTCAACAAATTGCTGATGCCTATGAAGCCTTGGATGAAGAGGATGAATGCAGAGTGATCATCCTTAAATCAGAAGGAAAAAACTTTTGTGCCGGTGCAAATTTTGGAGAAGATGAAGATATGCTCGATAAGTCTGTACCCTATAAGAAGTTGTATGCTCAGGCAGTAAGATTATTTAGAACAAAAAAACCTGTAATTGCATTAGTACAAGGTGCGGCTGTTGGCGGAGGACTAGGATTGGCTTTGTCTGCAGATTTTCGAGTTGCTTGCCCTGAAGCAAGATTTGCAGCAAATTTTGCTAAATTAGGGTTTCACCCCGGATTTGGTTCATCTATAACTCTTCCAAGAATAGTGGGGATACAGAAAGCTATGGACATGCTTTTGTCTGCAAGAAGAGTTAATGGTGAAGAAGCCTTTGCAATGGGTCTTGCTGATAAATTATGCTCTAAAGAAGAGCTCAATGAAGAGGCAGAAGCTTTTGCTATGTCTATAGCGAGCTCAGCACCTATGGCTGTAGAATCAATAAGAGCTACACTCAAAGGAGACCTTGCCGATCAGATTGAAAACATTGTGGATTGGGAGTTAAGTGAACAAGTAAGGCTTCAGAAAACTGAAGATTTTAAAGCTGGCATTGCCGCTTCCCTTTCAAGAGAAACTCCGAACTTTAAGCGTAAGTAATTAAGCTTTAACTTTTTTGGGATCTAAAATAGTTGGTTTCGCCGTTTTTAATAAATTTGGGTAGTCCAAAGAATAATGAAGTCCTCTACTTTCTTTTCTTTTTAGAGCACTTTTAATGGTCAGGTTTGCAACTAAGGTGATATTTCTAAGCTCTATCAAATCAGAGGATATTAGATATTTACCATAAAAATCGTCTACCTCTAGGCTTATATTTTTCATCATTGTCTCAGCGTTTTTTAAAAGGTTGTTAGATCTAACAATTCCAACATAATCCCACATCAATCTTCTAATCTCATCCCAATTGTGCCTAATGATGACACCTTCTTGAGTTTCAGTAACTTTTGAAATGTCCCATTCCGCTATCTCAATATTATTTCTCCTAAAGCTTTTTCTAATATGATCAGAAGCTTTTTTGGCAAAAACAATACACTCAAGAAGAGAGTTGCTTGCCATCCTGTTAGCGCCATGCAGACCAGTACTAGAAACCTCTCCTATGGCGTATAAACCGGATATATTTGTTTGACTATCAAGATCAACCTTTACACCTCCACAAGTATAATGAGCAGCTGGAACAACCGGGACAGGTTCCTCAGTTAAATCAAATCCATACTTCTTGCATTGATCATATATATTAGGGAACTCTTTCTTAATTTCTTCAGATGGTCTGTGACTTATGTCTAAAAATACGTTGTCTGCACCAGAGATTTTCATTTCTTTATCAATTGATCTTGCAACTACATCTCTAGGGGCAAGTTCTAATCTTGAATCGTATTTCTCCATAAATCTTTCATTTTTATGATTTTTGAGTATTGCACCTTCACCTCTTAGAGCCTCACTTAAAAGAAATGATTTGGCTTCAGGGTGGTATAAGCATGTAGGGTGGAATTGATTAAATTCTAAATTTTCAACTTTACATCCAGCTCTCCACGCAAGCCCAATACCATCACCAGACGAACCATCCGGATTGCTTGTATAGAGATAAATTTTACTCGCACCGCCGGTAGCGATTATTGTTGAACTTGTATTAAATGTTATTACTTTATTCGAGTCGATATTCAAGACATAGGCTCCAATACAACGCCCTCCATTAGTAACTAAGTCTACACAAATATGATTTTCCAAAATTTTAATGTTTGATATATTTCTGACAATTTCTGCCAGAGAACTTGAAACTTCTTTACCAGTAGCATCTTCTGAATGTACAACACGCCTTTTTGAATGACCGCCTTCTTGAGTAAGATGAAAGTCTTTAGAAGCTTCATCTAGGGTGAAGCTAGTGCCAAGATCACTGAGCCAATTTATAGCTTCTCTACCTTTAGAAACACATTCTCTTACAGCCTCTATGTTACAAAGTCCATCTCCCGCTATTAAGGTATCTCTTAGATGCTCTTCAATGCTATCTTTTTCATCTATCACAGCTGCAATTCCACCTTGGGCATACCAAGTAGAGCTATCAACAAGAGAATTTTTTGAAATTAAGGTTACTTCAAAATTTTTAGACAGCTCAATAGCAGCAGTCATTCCCGCTGCTCCACTACCTATGATGAGTACGTCAGTTTTAATCAATTTTTTCGAAAATTAAGGAATAGTCTGTTGCCGAGATGTTTTTTGTTAAATCTCCTGAAGAAATGTAATCAATATTCAGCTTTTTTAATTTATTGATTTGACTCAAATCTATATTTCCTGATACTTCGAGCTTAATTTTTCCCTTGGCTATCTCTGTAGCTTTTTTGAGGCTATCGTCATCAAAGTTATCTAACATAGCTATATTAGCACCAGAATTTATTGCTTCGTCGAGCTGATGTAGGCTTTCTACTTCAACTTCAATTAGCTGAATCCCATTAGACCTTAAAGAGTTAACAGCATTCTCAATAGAACCTGCTGAAGCAATATGATTTTCTTTTACCAAGGCTGCGTCGTACAAACCCATTCTGTGATTCTCTCCACCGCCTACAAGCACGGAGTATTTTTGCTCATACCTCAGTCCAGGGAGAGTTTTTCTGGTATCCAGTAATTTTGTATTTGATCTGCTAAGCGAACTTACATATTTATAGGTTTTGTAGGCTATACCCGACATCATTTGTAGAAAATTAAGCCCAGTTCTCTCTGATGCAACCATACATCTAGCGTTGCCTTTCAATAGAGCAAGTTCAGTATTTGCGGAGATTAAATCACCTTCTTGCTTATTCCAGTTTATGGATATATTTGGATCAAGCTGTTTAAATGCTTCTGTAAACCATTGTGTACCACACAGGATAGTCTCTTCTCTGCAAATTAATTTGGCTTGTATAGACAGATTTGTATTAATTAATTCGCCGGTAACGTCTCCAAGACCAATGTCTTCCTCTAAAGCATTAGCTATGGATTTAGAAACTTTTTTTAAATCGGGCTTATAATCTCTAAGCATTGAATTGAATCATTTTATCAAGTGGCTTCTTTGCTAGTTCAATCAGATTATCATTTAGATCGATTTCATTTTTTAATTCGACCACGCATTCATCAAGATTTTGAAGAGAATTTAATCCCATCCAGGGACAATGTGCACAGCTTTTACAAGAAGATCCAACTCCCCCAGTAGGGGCTTCATAAAACTCTTTGTCTGGAGAAAATTGACTCATTTTATAGAAGATAGATTTGTCAGTTGCAACTATAAATTTTTTGAACTGTAATTCTTGTGAGGCTTTTATAAGATGAGATGTAGAGCCTACTGCATCAGCCATATCGATAACTTCTGAAGGAGATTCAGGATGCACTAGTACTCCCGCATCAGGATGAAGAGCTTTTAAGTTTCTAATTCCGTCAGCCTTGAACTCTTCGTGAACTACACAAGCGCTATCCCATAGAATCATATCTGCCCCAGTCTCTTTTTGTAGGTAACTGCCAAGATACTTATCGGGTGCCCAAAGAATTTTTTTGCCTTCTAGGTGAAGATCTTCGATTATTTCTTTGGCTATACTCGATGTAACTACCCAATCAGACATAGATTTGACTTCCGCAGAAGTATTAGCGTAAACGACCAACACTCTATCAGGGTACTTATCTTTAAGAGCTTTTAATTCTGGAGCAGGGCATCCTAAATCTAGAGAACAAGTTGACTCTAATGTAGGAACAAAGATATTTTTTTCTGGGCTTAAAATTTTTGCTGTTTCAGCCATAAACTTAACACCACAAACAACAAGATTCTTTGAATCGCATTGACTTCCAAACTTAGCCATTTCCAAGGAGTCGCCTACGAAACCGCCTGTTTTTTCAGTTATTTCCTGAATCAATGGATCAACGTAATAATGAGAAACAATGGAGGTATTATTTTTTATGAGGTTATTTGTTATCGACGCAAATAAGTCTTCCTTATTTGCAGGACTATTTGTTTTATTTAAAGAGTCCTTATGACGGTCAATTAATTCTGTATTGAGAAATTTCGACGAAGCTTCCATGTTTAATGCGAATTGTATCAAAAACATCATTCATCCTTAACATATGCGAAGATCTTTTTGTTACAATGCTCGCGCTGCAATAAAATCAAGGATAGTTGGCAGAGTCTGGTTGAATGCACCGGTCTTGAAAACCGGCAAGGGGTCAAACCCTTCGGGGGTTCGAATCCCTCACTATCCGCCACTGCGCCTCATAAAGTTATGGACAAAATTCATCATATAGCCATACAGGTTGAAGATATTGCCAGATCTGTAGAATGGTATAAAAAAAATTACGAAGTAGAGGTGTCTTATCAGGATGAAACCTGGGCAATGATAGATTTTGCAAACACCAGTTTGGCTTTAGTGTTACCGGAGCAACATCCTTTTCACTTTGCAATAGAAACTGAAGATGCCTCAGTATTTGGTGATTTAACAAAGCATAGAGATGGAACTGCTTCTATCTATATTAAAGATTTAGACGGCAATAATTTGGAAATGATAGAAGTTTCAAAAGAATAAACTTAATTTATCTAAATTCAAACATTATAAGTCGGGTTTTTAACATGAAAGCTTCAGAAATATCGAGAATTATAGAGATGGCTTGGGAAGACAGGACTCCTTTTGAAGCTATCGAGGGTAACTATGGCCTTTCAGAAAAGGAGGTTAAACAGCTGATGAAAAACGAACTTAAGTTATCTTCATATAAATTATGGCGAGAACGAGTTTACGGAAGGAAGACCAAACATATTTCTAAAAGAGGCTATGTCTTCGGAAGACATAAATCTCCGAACAAAAGATAGACTCTTTTTTCTAACTAAAATCTTTCAACATTTTTCTAAGCTCAAGTTGATGTGCTTCCTCTTGGCCAATTAATCCTCTTGTGTATTCTTCTAGATAAATTGAATTTCCTTCAACTATTTCTAGCAGATCTTTGTATAAGTTAAGAGCATGCATTTCATGTGCTAAGCTCTCTTCCAGTATGTCTTTGATCGAGTGATTATTTGTTTCAACAATTTTCGCAATTTTTTGGCTTGGGTGGCCATCTAATCCGGTTAGTAGCTCCCCGGCTTGCTGAGCATGCTGTAGAGACTCATTCGCTTGCTCTTTGAGGAAATCAACTATAGGCAGCCTATAAGGACCAGTAACCATTAGAGAGTAGTGGGTATATCTCACAACACCAGCTAGCTCATACTCCATAATTTCATTTAGTAAATCATTAACTTTTTGTGTATTCATACCTGTAATTTACCAAATAAACTTGTTAAAAAGCTTATTGGAAATGGAACTGACTTTGAGAATCATTATGATTTAGGTTCCCAATACCATAGGGGGGTATGTGTGTTGTGTTATAATTTAAAGGTGCATATTTATGACAAATATCTTCAATTGGTTAAAGCTACTGCAAGTGCTAAAACGGCTTTAAACCCAGCTATTAAGGCTTTAGGCATACCTGAGCTGTATATCTACGACCAAAGGTATACCGTCCTTTTCCTATTAGCTGAAATAGCTGTTAGAGATAAAGGATTCTTCATAAGTAATGACTTAAAAGAAGAGACAAACTTAAGTGACAAGTCGGTTGAGAGGTTTATAAATTTTTTGGTGAAAAAGAAATTTTATCTTTCAAAGGTTGGTGGTGATAAACGCAGAAAGCTTTATTATCCTTCGAAGAATTTGCATAAACATATCATGTCTACCTGGAGTGTCAGAGTTAAGCAAAACGAAGCTTTCGTTGATTTTGGCTCTCAAAGTGTTAATGAGATTCTTGAGTTCTTTAAAACGGCCGAAGAATACCCTTTTCCTGATAATAAAAAAACTTTTTAGAATCTTTAAGTTTTATAACCTTCTTGTTTTCGACACCAAAAAGAGGGTAGGATTGTTCTTGAAAGGAAGAGGTTTGCCATGGCTAAAATTGAACAATTTACGGAAGAATATATAAAAAAAGAGTCCAAAGACAAGGAATTACTTTTTAAGGACTTTCTGAATTCAAAAGAACCTTATACTTCTATCTTCAAGAATAATCCTTGGTTATTACCACCTGATTTTAGAAAACCCTTAGACTTAAATAAAGGCCGTTATTGGAATACTACAGTCGGAAGAAAACATCCTTATTGGAAAACAAAAAAGCTCCCAACTCCTACAAAAGAAATTAAACAAATAAGAAAAGACTTCAAGAAATGGGGATATGCTCTTATTGAAGAAGGAATGTCGAAAAAACAATGCAAAAGATTTATAAGAAGACTTTTGGATCAAGCAAAAGGAGAGGAGTTAGCTGGACTTAAAAGTATGACTCCCTCGGGACAATATGTTCACACATTAATAAATAAAGGAGATGTTTTCAGGGGATGTATAGAACAAGATATTTCAAGCGTGCAAGCTGGTTTGTTGATAGAAACATTCTTAAATGAAACGCTTGGTGAAGGTTGGATATGTCATTCATTTCTCGCTAACGGATCTGAGAAAGGCTACTACCCTCAAGTTTTACATATAGATCAAAGCCCTCTATCACCTTGGATTACTGAAGAAGCCCCGGCTTTAGTTAACACCCTGTACATCCCTCAAGACGTTAATGAAGTAAACGGAGGTACATTAATAATACCTGGTAGCCATAAGAACATTATTAAAGCAGGCAGTAATGGTGAAGTAGGAAAATTGCCTCCAGCAATCAATTTAGAGGCTAAGGCAGGAACAATCATGCTATTTGATGGCAGGTTACTTCACGGAACAGGAGTAAATAAAACAAACAAGATTAGATTTGTCGCAGCCATGTCTAATGTAAAGTCTTGGATGAGAACTCAAGAAAATTGGGTAATCTCAGTTGATCCCAAGATCATCAAGAATGCATCTCCGAAATTACTTCACAGAATGGGCATGCAAGCCGCAACTTATGGAGCCACTATCGAGGGATTTGGTATGGGTGCAGCAGGAAAAGTTGATGAGAGTCACGGGAATATAAAACCTTTCAGAGAAGCCTTTGATAAAGGCGAGTACATTAGGGTGGGGGAGCTCTCACCTAAATCTTCCCAGAGGCAATTAAAAAAGAAATACACATTAAAGGCAGCAATTAAATCTGCAAAGGAAGGAAGTCCTAGATAAATCCTAATATCTTGAGTTTTTCTGTAACCTCTTTGACTTTTATATTTTCTAAGTTACCGTTACTTGCAATCATGTGATTTTGATTTGTGCCTGATGTGCCTATTAATTTAGTATCCGTAGGACCGTATAAAGTTAATGATGGAGTATTGGTTACTGCAGATAAGTGAGCTAGACCGGTATCAGAACATATAGAGAATTTAGCTCTCTTCAGTATGTAAGCTATTTCATTAAGAGGCAGGACATCCAAGGCATGGGCTCTAGTAGACACTTCACAAATTTCTCTAGCATTTTCTAACTCGGATTGACTGCCAGAAGGAAAGAGAAAGTCTAATCCTTGTGGTTCAAGCTCTAAAATTAATTCTTTCCAGTAATCCACAGGCCATTGCTTTGTCACCCAGCTAGCATTTTGAACGCATACAGCATATTTACTAGGAAGCTGAAAGGAAGGATTGGTAAATTTGTTTTCAGATATACCATAACCAAAATCTTTATCTTGAGTTCCATAACCTAAAGCAAACGCCATCAGTTCTCTTTGTCTTTCTATCGCATGAAGATCTTTAGAGATTGATGCTTTTCTGGAGTAGGATAAATGAGCTGGATATTCTCTGGCACTTTCAGCATCCATGCCTATTACTTCTTTCTTGATTAAAAATGAAATGAATGAACTTTTGAGATTGTTTTGCATGTCTACGACAATGTCATAATCGTTTTGATTAATCTCATTCACAACTGTTTTTATTTCATTTCTAGTGTTTGATGAAATGAGGTTCAATTTCCATTCTCTATGATTAGTTACTAAAGTAGATTTAACAGCAGGGTGCCACTCAGGGACCGATTGAAAATTCTTATCAACGACCCAATCAAAGGAGGCTTCGGGTACATTTTCCCTGGCTTCTGTTAGCGCGGGAAGGGCATGCATTAAATCACCCATTGAAGTTAATTTTATGATTAAAATCTTCAGTTTATGGCCTTTTTAGTATCTGTTTTATTTTAGAACTTATTGTGTGTCTAAACCTGTGCGATGAAGCAGATTGAGGGTTCACATAATTTAATTGGATTGACAGCCTTTTACCTTCGTAAGCTTTAAATCCATGCCAACAATTTGCAGTTACTTTAAAGGCAACTAAATTACCAATCTTAGAAGGTATTTCTTTAATGTAATTATCGAGATTATTGTTGTCTTTGAGTAGTCTCAGATTACCTTTTTGATAATTCCAATCTGGATTCAGATAAATAAGGACTGTAACAATTTTACTTTTCGAGTCAGTGTGGATTTGACCATCTTTAGATCTAGAAAATCCTCTTAAAGTTGTAATAACTTCAGCATCCTCAAGGTTAATATCAAATTTATCTTCAATGATAGATTTAAATTCTGCGCCTTCTAATTCTTCTATAAGTTTTTTTAATGGACCTTGACTGAGTTTTTCAGTTGGAAAACTTCCACCTGCATTAATGGAAGGGAAGTCTCTTAGTAGTTCACCAGAGTCTAATTCATTACCAAAACAATTTTCTACATGAAAAAAAGGAAAGAATTCTTCCTCCAAATTAGCATTATTGATATTAATTTTAGAGAGCAGTCTCATTTCTATTTTCTTTCTCTAAAATTTTATTCAAGAATGACACAAAGGTTTCGGGCTCTTGCCCACCTTGAATAATATATTTTTCGTTAATAAAGTAGGTAGGCACTGCGCCAATACTTTTTTCTATGAAACTCATCTCTTCATCGGCAGTCTCTTGACCTCCTTCTTTTGAATTCAAGAAGGTTCTGGTAGATTGCTCTTCCATTCCCTCGGCTGTCGCAATCTTTATAAGTTCTTCATTAGAGCCTATATCAATTCCTTCAGTAAAATAAGCCTTGAAGAGAGCCTCAGAAATACGAGTTTGAATTCCATATTCTTTAGCTTTCCATAAAAGTCTATGCGCATTAAAAGTATTGGGTATTCTCTCTGATTTAGAGAAATTAAAATCAAAACCTAGAGTTTTACCAATCTCTGATATTTGTTCGTAGGGAGAAGGTCTTCCGGATAAATCACCAAATTTTTGTTGCATATATAGTTTCTTGTCGTACCCATTTTCAGGTATTTCAGGATGTAGTTCGTATGGTTTCCATTCAACTTCAAATTCCACTTTATCTTCCATTTGATTTATAGCTTTTTGCAAATTCTTAAAGCCAATGACACACCAAGGACACACTACATCAGATACAATATCAATTTTTAATTTTTCCATCATTTAATTATAGGTTATATGATAAATTCAAAGTAAGTAATTATGAAAAGTGTATGTGTGTTTGCTGGTTCTGCTTCGGGCACAAAAGAGATTTATTCAGAAAGTGCTCGCGAACTTGGGTTTGCTATTGCAAAAAATAAACTATCAATGGTTTATGGCGGTGGTAGCAAGGGTTTGATGGGGGTTGTTGCAGATGCAGCCTTAGAAGGCGGTGCTTCAGTAACAGGAGTAATAACTGAAAAACTTCATGATGTGGAAGTAGGGCATACGCAATTAACTCATTTAGAAGTCGTTTCTACCATGCATGAAAGAAAGTCCAGAATGGCATCTTTATCAGATTCAATTATCTCCCTTCCTGGAGGAGTTGGAACATGGGAAGAGTTTTTTGAAGCTCTAGCTTGGAATCAACTTGGAATCTACTCAAAGCCGATAGCCCTTTATGACGTAGAAGGTTACTATTCTAAACTATATGAATTTACAGAGTTTTCAGTCCAAGAAGGGTTTCTTCCAGAGTCAACATTCGAAGAATTATTTATATCTAATTCACTGGATGAAATCTTTGATTTCATTCATGCGTTTAAAAAAAGAAACACAAATGATTGGTTTAAAAGATTGGGAAGAAAATAAAATTTTAAATTTTTCTTGCATAAAGAATTTTTTTTGTTAAATTTTTCTTAGGACATATTTCGGAAAGAATTGGACCTCGAGACCCAAATCAGGAAGAAAATGGACAGAAGAAGAAGGGTGAAAAAGTTAGTTTTTAACGATTTGTGAGCCGAAAAGGGTATTGGCCACACAGTGAGAAACCCGCACTGAGCCCTTCAACTTCGCTTAAAATTCAAATTTTCTCAAGAGGTTAAAGTTTGTCTTACCCTTTTCAAATTCACTTTCGTAAACGTCAATACAATTAACTCTAGACGAAATGTCAATCTCTTCATATCCTTCGAATGAAAATTGAGGTCTTGTTTTGTCTTTAAATCTACCCAAGGTAATGTGGGGCCGGTAAACTTTCAACGAAGATCCAAATCCTATCCTAATTACAACTTCATCAATCCTTTCAAATAATTTTTGTAATTGATTAGTAGGCTTAATAATTGCTGCAAGTAATTGACTGTCCTCGTTAGGAAAAAAACTTATATGGGTTATATCAAGTTGCAGATGACTCATGAAGTTAATTTTAGAAATGCCTTCATACATTTCCTCAATCTGTTCGGGTTCCATAGAACCTACAAAATTAACTGTTATATGGTGGTCATCATTCTTTTGCCAATTTATTTCTGCTTCTGACAGAGTGCTATGCTTTAAATCTTTTTTTAGCTCAATTATCTGATCATTAAGATCCTTTCCAGGAGTCAAAGCTAAAAATATTCTGGCCATATTTCTTTAGAATAATAATAAATAGGCCATACTTATCAAGCATTTTGTCATTAACTTGAGTTAGAATAGTTTGAGGAGCATCAGTGGAAAAAAAACAAACAGTTTTAACGGGAATTACAACGAGCGGTACCCCTCATTTAGGTAATTTAGTTGGTGCAATTCTTCCAGCTATTGAGGCAAGCAGTGAAGAGCAAAACAAATCTTTTTTGTTTCTCGCGGACTACCATTCTTTGATCAAAAATACTGATTCAGAATTAACTCACTCATCTAGTTTTGAAATAGCAGCATGTTGGCTGGCTTGTGGATTAGACCCTAAAGAGGTTGTATTTTATCGTCAGTCAGACATCTCTCATATCTTTGAGCTTGCGTGGATCTTGGGATGTATGACTTCTAAAGGACTTTTGAATAGAGCGCATGCCTATAAAGCTGCTTTAGCTGAAAACGAAAACACCGGATCATCTGATTTAGATAAAGGCATTACCATGGGTCTTTATAATTATCCCATTTTAATGGCAGCTGATATTTTGATGTTTAATGCTGATATTGTTCCTGTAGGACAGGATCAGAAGCAACACATAGAAATGACGCGCGATATAGCTCTCCGCTTTAACCATCATTATGGGGAGCTACTAACTCCACCAGAAGCTCAAATTAGTGAAATAACTGGGATCCTCCCAGGTCTGGATGGTAGAAAAATGAGCAAGTCCTATAACAATACAATTCCTATTTTCTTGGACGAAAAAAAACTTAAAAAGTCTGTCATGAAAATTAAGACTAACTCTTTAGAGCCCGGAGAGCCCAAAGATTCCTCGAATTGCACTGTTTTTAGTTTATACAAAGCTATATCCAGCGAAAGCGATTTAAATGAACTTAAAAGCCAATACGATAATGGGATAGCTTGGGGGAAAGCTAAAACTATCTTATTTGATCGTTTAAATGAATTTTTAAAGCCCTACAAGAATGAGTACGACAGAATTATTGAAGATAGGGGTTATGTAGAACAAGTTCTTATAGATGGAGCTAATAAAGCTAAAGAGGTGTCCACCCCATTGATAAAAAAAATAAGATCTGCAGTTGGTATAAGAGGTTTTTAGTGGGAAATCCTAATATCTTACCCTTAGCTGACCGCTTTAATTTAGTTAAACAAAAACAACTGACAATAAGACTTCATGATCATGGGTTGATGCGCCTGATCCCTATTGCTTCTGAAGAATACTTGTTTAATCAAACGCATAAAATATTTTTTCATTCCTTAATAAATTCAATAGTTTATAAAGGAATGTTTTTTGACCACTTTAGTCAGAAGAGCGATGATAAACATGGTCCTTTCTTGCTCAATACTATTGAACCGAAAGATTTTACTTTTGTCGGAAATAAGAAGTTTAAAGAAGAGATTATTCAGTTAGTTAGTTCACCCAAATGGTCGTGTCCACCCATTACGAAAGAGAAACTGACAGATGTTAAAGACTTGCTTAACCATTTAGTGACTGATGAAAGTCAATGTTATTTTCTTGAAAAATGTTTAACTTTCAATTCCTCTTCACAAGAAGCAATAGTTTATGAGCACGAATGGTCTCACAGTCTTACAAGTTATTATGAATATGTAATTAGAGATCCAGAGAGAAATAAAGTTTTTTTGCTCATAATCACATATGAATAAAAAAGCTGAAAAGTTACCCAATACTATTTGGATCTTGGCAGCAGGACTCTTGTGCGTAGGTGCAGGCCAAACACTTGTGTTTATAACCATACCACCAGTAGCAAGAGATTTGGGTCTTAGTGAAATCCAAATTGGTTCAATATTTGCTACCTCAGCAGTTGCTTGGATGATCTTGAGTCCAGTATGGGGAAAACTAAGCGACCGAATTGGTCGAAAGAAAATAGTAATTGTAGGTTTGTTGGGATTTGCTATTTCATTAATGCTTTTTAGTTTTACAATTTCATTAGGCCAAAAAGGACTACTTACAGGAGCTTTATTATTCTTTCTACTGATTGCCGCAAGACTCTTGAATGGTATTTTTGGAAGCGCAACAAGACCTTCTTCAGGTGGTTGGGTAGCTGATATAAGTTCAATTGATTCACGAAGCAGGGCTTTTGCTCGTCTTGACTCTGGTTTTTCTATGGGAAGAATCTTGGGTCCTGCCATAGCTGGATTTTTATTATTAATTTCTTATACAGCTCCTTTTTTCTTCTTTGCTGCAGGCGCTTTCGTGGTTATGTTTTTAATAACGATTGAGGAGTCACCGCCTTATTCAAAAAAAATTATAGAACAAAAAAAACTTTCAATGTTCGACTATAGAGTTTGGCCTTTTTTAGTAATTTCAGCAGGTTTTGGAATATGTAATGCATCCTTATTTCAGACATCAGCTTTCTTTTTTCAAGATGTCATTATGCCTAACTCTGATGAGTATATAGCTTTCGCAAGTATTGGCTTTATGCTTGCTGGTCTCGGCGTCTTAAATGGTCAATTGCTAATTGCAGACAGATTGCAGACTTCCCCGGGTTCTTTAATCAAGATGGGTGTAATATTTAATTGTTTATCCCTTTTTGGGTATGCTTTTAGTGAATCGTTAGTACATGCTTATATTTGTTTTTTTCTATTTGGTTTAGGTAATGGTATGTTAGGGCCAGGGATATCTTCTTCTCTTTCTTTATCGGTAGGCAAAGACTACCAGGGTGCGGCAGGAGGTTTTTTAGGAATGGTGATACCCATTGGGCATATAGCTTCTCCCTTAATATCAATGCCTCTCTATACCTTAAACCCTTCTTATCCTTATTTAATGGGCTCTTCAGTAATGCTCATAGCTCTTGTCTTTATTTTTTCAAGTAAGCGCCATAAATGGATAAGGAATAAAAACTATCGAGAAGATAGGAATATCGAGGCTTTTGAAGGATCTGATTAACTTACTTTATTAAATGTTTAAACTGTAATATTTGGTATAGTGTAAAAAAAATAGGGAGAAATAATGTTTAAAGAAGACTTGCTCAAAGGAAAAAGAATTCTTGTAACCGGTGGTGGTTCTGGTTTAGGAAAAGAAATGACACGATACTTTCTGAAATACGGTGCTGAAGTTCTTATTTGTGGTCGTAGAGTGGGAGTTTTAGAAGAAACTGCCAAAGAGCTTATGGATGAACAAGGTGGGAGTGTTAAGTGCTATGGATTGGACATTAGAGGGGCTCAAGATGTTGATAATACTATCAACGAAATATTTGAAGAAGCGCCTATTCATGGTCTTGTGAACAATGCTGCGGGAA
>CACJMO010000008.1 GCA_902594545.1 uncultured SAR86 cluster bacterium | reverse complement strand
TAAACAAAGAAATAGTTTTGTGGGTTTAAAAGGATCTATGGGTACTATTTTCCTTGGTAAGCACGATACAGCCACAAAAAAATCACAAATGAAAATAGATCTTTTTAATGACCTTGCAGGTGATATTAAAAATATATTGCAAGGGGAGAACAGGATGAGCGACCTCATAGGATATACAACTCCAGAGATTAACGGCTTTTCTGCAACATTTAATGTAATAAAAGGCACAGAAGGGCTCGGTGATGACAGCATAGGTGACTCAACTTCAACCTCTTTCAGTTACGACTCAGAAAATTTTTATATTGCCTTGGCCTTTGATTCTGAACTTAAGGGCTACGACTCAACAAGATTGACACTTCAAATTCCATTCAACCGAAGTAAATTAGGAATTATGTTGCAGGATAGTGAAAAATTATCTACAGGAGTAGAAGAAGACGGTTATGTTATTAGTTTTTCCCAGAAGGTAGGTGATAAAGGAACACTTAAATTTCAACAGGCAGAGTCCGATATGAAATTAGATTCAGGAAAACAATTTTCTTTTGGTTATGACTATAAGTTAAGCAATAAAGCTAAAGCCTTCTTCTTCTTTACAGATTTAAGCGGGGACAATATATCTAAAGAAAAAGAAATAACAGGAATAGGATTTGAATATAAATTTTAAAGAGTGACCTCAATTAACAAATCATTCTTTAATTTGTAACAAAAATGCCACAATAAGAATTCAAAATACTTAAAAATGATGATTTTTAAAAAATCTAAACCAATAATCTCGGGAGACCATTCATGAAATCTACTGGCTACAATGACATAATTAGGAAGTCACCTTTCGGCCCAATAAAGGCGCATATGCAAGTTTCCACAAACTCAGTTGATGAGTTGCTTAGATTTATTGAATTTGTCGTAGCCTCAGATTGGAGTGGGGCCACTCAATCTAGGAAATTAATTTCCGATCTGGAAAATCAAGCAGATGAATTAAAGGCTGAAACTAGAAGTCTGTTGCCTAAAAGTATCTTTTTTGCTGTTCCAAGGGAAGATATATTGGATCTAATAAAATTAGCTGATGATATTCCTAATACTGTAAAAGATATTTCTGGTCTGATGATAGGCAGAAATATGGAAATTCCCTCAGCCATACATCAATCATTTCAAAATTTCATTCTTGAGGCAAAAGAGATAACTTACGCTGCAGCTGAAGCAGTTGATCATATAGATGAATTATTTCAATTTTCATTTGGTGGAAAGGCTGCAGAGAAAATGGAGAGTTTGATAGAAAAGCTAGGTACTTTAGAAAATACTAATGATCAAACTGAAATTACTCTAAGAGGGGAACTTTTTAAAATAGAAAAAGACATGCCACCAGTAGACGTTATGTTTTTGTACGACGTCATAAATAAAATTGGAGAGTTGTCTGATAGAGCTGAACAGGTTGGACACAGAATCTCTTTAATCGCATCTAGATAGGAAATCAATATGGAAACAATTGTTTTATACGGACCTTACTTACTTATTTCAGGCTGTGTTTTTGGTTTCTTTATGGCCTGGGGGATTGGAGCAAATGATGTCGCTAATGCAATGGGTACATCAGTTGGCGCAAGGGCACTTACTCTGGCTCAGGCAATTCTCGTAGCTTGTATATTTGAATTTGCCGGTGCTTATTTGGCTGGTGGTGAAGTTACCTCTACTATTCGAAAGGGAATCATTGATCCTAGCCTTCTTCAAGAAACTCCAGATTTATTGGTGTTCGGTATGTTGGCAGCACTACTAGCTGCAGGCACCTGGTTGCTGATTGCTTCTTCAAGAGGTTGGCCGGTATCAACAACACACTCAATTGTAGGAGCAATTGTTGGTTTTGCTGCAGTTGGAATCAGTGTTGATGCTGTAAGTTGGTCTAAAGTGGGTTCAATTGTCTCTAGTTGGGTTGTATCTCCCTTGATGTCTGGAACTATAGCTTTCTTAATATTTATATCGGTTCAAAAGTTAATTTTAAATACCGATAAACCTTTTGAAAATGCCAAGAAATATGTTCCTGGCTATATGTTTTTAGTGGGGTTTGTCATTGCAATGGTAACCCTGTTAAAAGGTTTAAAACACATCGGTCTATCTTTATCATTTCAGGAGAGTTTAACTTACTCAATTGTTATAGGTTTTGTCATAGCTATGATCGGTACTTTCTTTTTGAGAAAAATAGAAAATACTACTCAACAGCGTGGTGATGTAACGTTTGATGGTGTAGAAAAGGTTTTTGCCGTGTTAATGGTATTTACAGCTTGTGCCATGGCATTTGCTCATGGATCTAATGATGTTGCTAATGCAGTAGGACCTTTGGCTGCCATAGCGAGTGTTGTCCAATCGGGCGGTGAAATAGCTGCAAAATCTTCTATGCCTTGGTGGATTCTACTTCTTGGAGCAACAGGTATTGTCGCGGGACTAGCAACTTTGGGCTACAAAGTTATTGAAACAGTTGGTAGAAACATCACTGAATTAACTCCAAGCAGAGGATTTGCTGCGGAGCTAGCAGCTGCTACAACCGTAGTATTGGCTTCAGGTACTGGTTTACCTATTTCTACAACACATACTCTTGTCGGCGCAGTGCTAGGGGTTGGTTTAGCTAGGGGACTTTCAGCTGTAGACTTCTCAGTTGTAGGAAGAATTATAGTTTCTTGGGTGGTTACTTTACCTGTAGGGGCTGGGCTTTCCATATTATTCTTCTTTACTTTGAAAGGTATCTTTTTATAAATAAATTCTATCTAAGATCTCACTGTAAATTACTTGATGAGTCAAAAGAATGAGTATAAAAAGAACTTATGTGTGGAAGATTTACGCTTAGAAAAATTGATGATCTTCAATCTAGGTATGGCGATACAAGTTTTGAACCAAGCTACAACCTCAGCCCTGGCCAAAAAATCTTAGCTCTGACGGATAAGTTTCAGGAAATTGAATGGGGTTTTTCTCCTTACTGGGCTGAAAAACCTTTTAACTTGATCAATGCAAGATTGGAGACACTCAATGAAAAACCCTCTTTTGTAAATTCAAACAGATGTTTAATAGCTTCAGATGGTTGGTATGAGTGGGAGCAGACTGCAGATAAGAAAATCCCATATTTTCACCATCTAAACGGGGAAACATTTTTCTTTGGCGGTATTTTTGGAGGTTATAGAGGTAAGGTGGGTTGCGCAATTGTTACGACATCTGCAGTAGAATCTTTGAAGCCCATTCATGAAAGAATGCCGCTTATAATCTCTAAGAATCATTACAAAAATTGGCTCAATGGTGATGAAGTTGATTGTATGGATACTAACTTATCGAAATCTATTATTCATCATTCAGTTTCTACTCATGTAAATAATCCAATGCACAATGATCCTAAATGTGTATTTCCAACGAAAGAGGCGGATGGATCCGATGAAGAATTATCTGAGTGAATTTATAGGAACAAGCTTTCTTTTGATGATTGTTGTTGGCTCAGGCATCATGGGTCAGAATCTTTCAAACGATAATTCAATTGTTCTTTTAGCAAACACTGTAGCTACTGGATCAGGTTTAATCGTATTGATATGGATGATGGGGTCTATTTCAGGTGCTCATTTTAATCCTGCTGTATCAATGATTTTTTACTTCAAAAAACAACTCTCCGGTAAAGATTTTGTGGGCTATTCTTCATCTCAAATTCTCGGAGCTTTGTGTGGAACATTGCTTGCCAATTTCATGTTCGGGTTGGAGATTTATGAATTATCTCAAAATTCAAGAGGAGGGATTAATATTTATATCTCTGAAACCATAGCTACATTCGGTTTGGTCTTGGTCATATTAAGGGTAAGTGCCTATCGTTTTGAATTGGTTGCACCAGCAGTCGGTCTTTACATAACATCAGCCTATTGGTTTACTTCTTCAACTTCTTTTGCAAATCCAGCAGTCACTATTGGGAGAATGTTTTCTGATACTTTTACGGGTATAGACCCGGCTGACGTAATCTTTTTCATTCTTTTCCAGTTATTAGGGGCCTGCTTGGCATTTAAAATTAATAATATTTTGTCTGAAGCTTAACTGGACAAGTACAACAGGCACGCCTTTTTTGTTTCCGAAACACACCTTGGACTAATAGCTCCCTCGCTGTAATAAAAATCTCCTAGACAGGAATTGATGATGCTAAGAACAAATCTTGTTTTATTTTCATTTCCAGTATGTACATCTCCTAATTCTTTTAAGATATTTTCAAATAGATAGTATTTTGCAATCTCATTGAAAACCAATGATGAGATCGGGTGATTGTTGTTGACATAGATTGTGTAGACATCAATGATGACTTTTATTGATTCCAGAAGGCTTTCCTTGCCAGAGTTTTTAAGGTTGTTGTGAATCAAGTTTTGCAGAGATCTAGCTTGTTGAATCGATACAGCTTCCAATATTGATTCATTACTTGGAAAAAATTTATATATTGATGGTCTCTTCATTCCAGATAGTCTTGAAATATCTTGAACGGTTAAATTGTACGCACCTTTGTTCATCAAAATAAATTCAGCGGTTTTCAAGACTTCATTGAATCTTGCTTTGCTTCTTTCTTGTTTGGGCTCGTTGTAGCTGTAAGTTAAAACTTTAGACACAATAATTTTCCTTTCTCTATACACTATAGCTTAAAAAGATATATCTAATTAAAACTCTGATGCAGTATAAATACTATTTACATCTTTTTGCTGGTATGGCGATGCTGGAACTTGGTAATTTAGCCTCATCACTGGCACCGTTTAATGTGAGTGCAGTATCAGAAAGTTTAGGTGCTAATTCACAAGAATCAGGGTTAGTTGTAACTCTTGAACTTTTTTTTGCTGCAATAAGTTCTTTGTTTTTTGGAACTGTTTCTTATAAAGGCAAAGCTCTGGCATTTTGTGGCAGTCTAATTGTTATATGTTCCTATTTCTTATGTTCAATAGCATCTGATGTTAATCAAATAACTTTCATAAAAGCCTTTTCGGGCATTGGATGTGGAATGTTGATTGCTTCGGGCCATTCAATATTAGCATCTTCTAATGATCCCAATAGGTCCTATGCGATCTTTACTATATTCGCTTCACTCACTGCAGCAACGCTTATCTATATATCCAGTACCTGGATAGAGGATGGAGGTCATCAAAACTACTTTTTTAACTTTATTTATGTTTACCTAGCTCTATCTTTGTTTTTCATCTTTGCCAATAAAATCAATCAAGCTTCTGCTGATAATGCTAAGGGCTCAATCAGTAATAGATTTTTATACTTTTTGTTGATAGCTGCGGTACTTTTCTATGAAATTCCATCAAGCGGTATGTGGGCCTTCATGGAAAGATTTGGTGTGGAATATGTAGGCATGGAAATATCCGAAGTGGGCTGGGTAATTTCTCTCGCTATTATTCTGTCGCTGGGAGGGCCAGTTTTTGTGGGTGTTTTTGGAAACAGATTAGAAAGAAAAATAATTATTCTCTTTTGTTTATTCGTATCAGCTCTTTGTGTTTATTTTATATTTGGAATACCAAGCATAAATACATTTTATTACGGCAATATCATTTGGAATATAGTGTTTGTAGTGATGGTTATTCTAATCCTTGCTGCAGCAGCAGATATTGATCCTTCTGGAAGGCTTGGTTCGTGGTTAAATGCGTGCATCTTATTAAGCGCTTCAGTCGCACCTGCTGTATTTGGGTGGGTCATGTTAACGAATGAGTTAACTGTAATTTATCCTTATTTATTATTGTTTTTGCTGGTTGCAATGGTTTGCATAGGCATGACAAAAAAGGATTTAGAAAGTCCAGATAAAGTATAATTAAAAATATGAAATCTCAAGAAAACCTAAATTTAGAAAATTACTGGATGCCATTTACAGCAAATAAAGCTTTTAAATCTAATCCCCGTCTCTTGGTCTCATCTAAAGGAATGCATTATCAAACCGATGACGGTCGTGAAATATTAGATGCTATAGCTGGCTTGTGGTGCACAAACGCTGGTCATTGCCATCCCAAAATTGTCGACGCCGTTCAACGTCAAGTTGCTGAGATGGATTATGCAACGGCTTTTAACATGTCTCACCCAAAGGCATTTGAGTTAGCAGAAAGAATAGCAGCTCATACTCCTGAAGGCTTGGATAGGATTTTTTACGGTAACTCTGGATCTGAAGCAGTTGAAACAGCAATGAAGGTTGCTCTTGCTTATCACGCGTCAAAGGGCGATGCACAAAAGACTAAATTTATAGGAAGAGAAAAAGGTTATCACGGCGTGAATTTCGGTGGCGTTTCTGTAGGAGGAATAACCCCTAATCGAAAATCATTTGGACCTTTACTGCCAGGAATAGATCATTTGCCTCATACTTGGGATCCAAATCATATGGCCTTTTCAAAAGGACAGCCTGAATGGGGAGGGCATTTGGCAGATGAGCTAGAAAAAATTCTTATGCTTCAAGATCCTTCAACGGTAGCCGCAGTTATTATTGAACCAGTTGTGGGTTCAGGCGGAGTTATAGTCCCTCCAAAAGGATATCTTGAAAAAATTCGGGAAATTTGCACGAAACATAACGTATTACTAATTTTTGATGAAGTGATAACAGCATTTGGAAGATTGGGTAGTTGCTTTGCGGCTAACAGATTTGAAGTAACACCAGACATTATTACAATGGCAAAAGGCTTAACCAGCGCCATGATTCCTATGAGTGCAGTTGCTTTCGATACTCAAATACATGATCAGATCACCCAACATTCTGAAACTCCAATCGAGTTATTTCATGGCTATACATATTCCGGTCATCCTGTCGCTTGTGCCGCAGGTCTAGCTACACTAGATGTTTATGAGGAAGAAAGTTTATTCGATAGATCTAAAGAATTAGAAACAGTTTTTGAAGATGCCTTGCATTCCCTTAAGGGTTCAAATCAAGTAATAGATATTCGTAATATTGGTCTTATGGGAGCCATTCATTTCGGTTCAGATGGTATTCCAGCAACTGAATTTGCACCAAAAGTCTTTCAATATTGTTATGACAACGACGTTTTGGTCAGATTCTCAGCTGACTATATAGTTCTGTCGCCTCCGTTAATTGCCGAAACCTCACACATCGAGAAAATTACGGATACTCTTAAAGAAGCTATAAGTTCAGTTAGCTAAAATAATGTCAAATTTTGATTGGTTCGAAGAATCCATAAAAGTCTTGCCTACCTCTCATTTTGTAGAGGTAAGGGATAAAAAAATTCATTATTTACAGTGGGGAGAGTCAAACAAACCAGGACTTTTGTTTATCCATGGCTACAGTGCTCATGCTCATTGGTGGGACTTTATAGCTCCTGCGTTTGTAGAGGATTACTCTGTTGTTGCCATAGATTTATCTGGAGCAGGAGACAGCGAACATAGAGATGACTATTCTCAAGAAATTTTTGCAGAAGAAATTAAGGCGGTTTGTGAAGATATGTCTTGGGATTCAGTAGATGTTATTGCTCATAGTATGGGTGGATCCATTTCATTAAATGCAACTTCCATTTTTCCTAATTATTTTAAATCCTTGACACTCCTAGATTCGATTGTCATTTTACCTCCGGATAAAGTCAGAGGATTTTCAAACAATAAATCCATGATAAGAGCGGACTTCATCTATGATGATCTAGAATCTGCTAAGGAGAGCTTCAGGCTTATACCTCCTCAACCTTGTAATAATGATTATCTTCTTAATCATATTGCCCACCATTCGTTTAAAGAAGGAAAAGGGGGTTGGGTCCTTAAATCTGATGGAAAAATGATGAAAACGTATAAATCAAAGGATTTAACTGATGTTTTAATGTCCGCACCATGCCCAATCAATATTGTTTATGGTTTAATGAGCCAAATTTTTACAAAAGAAATTTTAGATTACACTCTTTATGTAGGAAACATACCTGAAAAGAGAGTTATCGGAATTCCTGGTACTATGCACCACCTTTTTGTAGACGACCCTTTAAGCGTTATAGATGCTTTAAGAAAACTAATTGGAGAGAACTAATGTCAGAAGGACCTAAAAAGATCATAGAGGATATAACCGAAGGATTTGCTGAGCATGGATATATCTGCAGTGAGCAAATCGCAACTGCAGTCTACCTAGCCTCTGAGCTAGAAAAACCCATTCTTATCGAGGGGCCTCCCGGAGTTGGAAAAACTGAGCTAGCGAATACTGCCGCCATGTACTTCAAAAAAGAAATGATCAGACTGCAATGTTACGAAGGGCTTGATGAATCTAAGGCACTTTACGAATGGAGATACGGTAAGCAGCTTTTATACACTCAAATCCTAAAAGAACAAATGCAAGAAGTACTTGAAGGTGCCAAAGGACTCAAAGAATCCTTAGACAGATTGATGAAATTTGAAGATATCTTCTTTTCAGAAGACTTTTTAGAAACAAGACCTCTCTTAGAAGCTCTAACTTCAAAAAAAGGTTCCGTCTTGTTAATAGATGAAGTAGATAAATCAGATGAGGAGTTTGAAGCTTTATTATTAGAAATACTTTCCGAGTTCCAAATCTCTATCCCAGAATTGGGTGTCAGAAAAGCTGATGTAAAACCTTTAGTCGTTCTTACCAGTAATAACAGCAGAGAGATAGGTGATGCACTTAAAAGAAGATGCTTGCATCTCTACATTCCTTTTCCTGATGCTAAGCTTGAAAGACAAATTGTACAAGCCAGAGTTCCCGATATATCTGAATCTTTGCAAATACAGTTAGTTAATTTTGTTCAAGGCATCAGAGATCTTGATCTTAAGAAACAGCCGGCTATCAGTGAAACAATTGACTGGGCTAAGACGGTCATACTCTTAAACTCTGAGGAGTTAGATGCCAAATTAGCTGAAGAAACACTCAACGTACTTCTCAAACATCAACAAGATATTGAGGTGGTAAAAAAAGAGATACCCGCGCTAGTTTCTTCAGCCACTGAAACTTCTGATGGAAAAAGTATTAACTGATTTTGTTAAAGCTTTAAGAAACTCTAATGTTAGAGTTTCGCCTGCTGAGACTCTTGATGCCGTCTCAGTTGTAAACACAGTTGGTTATGATGACAAAGAGTTGCTAAAGAAAAGCCTATCTATTGTTCTTCCTAAAACACCAGACGAAAAAGAAAAATTTGAAACATGTTTCGATGAATTTTTTTCACATGAATTAAAACAACAGATTGAGCTTAATCAAAGTCAACTCAGTGATATTAAAGATGTTGACTCTAACTTAGCTAAAAAATTGCTGGAAGGCTCACAAGCAGAATTAATGTTATCCATTGCTGATGCTGCTGAAGAGGCTGAAATAAGGGAAATTAGATATTTCACACAAAGATCTGTATTTACAAGACGTATTCTTGAAAAGATGGGTGTTGGAAAATTAGAAGATGAACTCATGTCTTTAGGCGCTTCAAGAGAAGATGATCTTCCTTCAGAACTTGAACAAGAACTTAGAAATCAGCTAACCAATTTAAGGGAGCGTGTTTCTGATTATGTACAACAACAATTTTTACTTCATGGAGATGTTTCAGGGGAGCAGCTTAGAGAGCAAGTCTTCAAATCCATGAATATGGCACAGATCGATAGATCTTATCTCCATGAGGTGCACACTTTAGTAAGAAAGATGGCAAAAAAACTCGCCAACTTACATTCCAGAAGAAAGAAAAACTTTAAGAAGGGTAAATTAGATATAAGAAAAACAATCCGAGATAATTGGGTGAATCAAGGAATCTTATTTAATCTTAGTTGGTCCTATAAAAAAATTGATAGACCCAAAATATATGTAATTTGTGATGTAAGTGGATCGGTAGGTGCCTACGCGAGATTTATGTTGATGTTTTTATTTAGCCTAACTGAGGTTGTCTCTAAATTAAGGGCCTTTGTTTTTTCTTCCAACCTTGGCGAAGTGACTAATGATTTTAAAGACGCTCAACTTGATGAAGCAATTGAGAAAGCTCTTCAGAAACATGGGGGAGGGTCCACAGATTATGGTCAAGCACTGACAGATTTTGTTAGCCTTTGCCTAGATGAAATTGATAAAAAAACAACCGTAGTAATACTTGGAGATGCAAGAAATAATTTCGGACCTGAAAAAGCCAATTTACTAAAATCAATTAACGAAAGATCGAAACAAGTTTTTTGGTTAAATCCTGAAGGAAAATATAGATGGGATACAGGTGATTCTGTGATGACAAAATATTCAGCTTACTGCACAAAAGTTTTTCAATGCGGCAACATAGAACAACTTGAAAGAGTTATTTCTACACTATTAAAAACGGCAATTTAATTATATTATTTTCTTATGAAAAATTTTTTAAAACTGACATTATCTTTCTTACTGGTTCTCCAAATATCTCAGTCTTTTTCGCACGATCTAAAAGGTGCGATAGCAAGCGAGGACAGAACACCTAAAAATGTTCAGAGAGATCCATTCAGAAATCCTTATGAAACTTTATCATTCTTCGGCATAGAGTCAGACATGACAGTTATAGAGCTTTCTCCTGGGGGCGGTTGGTATACCGAAATACTTGCTAACTATATACATTATCCAGGAACTTTAATTGCTGCACATTTTAATGCCGATTCAGATAGGGCTTATTACAGAAGGTCCAGAGCAAATTTTGAAGAAAAAATTTCAAATAATCCTATGTACGGAAGGGTGGAGATTGTCGATCTTGATTCGAGTTTGGCTGACCCTGAAACTGTTGATGCTGTGTTAACTTTTAGAAACCTTCATAATTGGTTAGGACCTCAGATGGATGGAATTTTCTCTAATACTTACGAGGCACTAAAACCCGGTGGTGTTTTTGGTGTAGTTGAACATAGAGCAAAACCAGGTACTTCAATGGATATAATGAAAAAAAGTGGCTATGTGACTGAACAGCTTGCTATAGAAATTGCAAAAAAACATGGTTTTGAGTTAGTGGCAAAGTCTGAAGTGAACTCAAATCCTAAAGATACTGCCGACCATCCCAGAGGTGTTTGGACTTTACCCCCAAACTTGGGATTAAAAGAGGTGGATAGAGATAAATACCTCGAGATTGGAGAGAGCGACAGAATGACACTCCTTTTTAGGAAGCCTACTAAATCTTAAAAACTACCAATAGATTATTTTCGAATTCAATATTTAGAGAAACTTCAAGTTTCTTGTTAAGGTCTGAATACCTTTCCTCATCTAAAATCTTTGTTCCCTTGGCAAGTATTGGGACCGTCAGCAGAACAATAAAGTCTCCTTCCTGAGGAGATGCTTCACTAAAATTTATATTATCTTGTAGTCTTAGATAAAGTTCTTTTGATGAATCTTTGAGCGCTTTTTCAGATACTGTTACTCCATTCAGAGATGATAATACCAAGCTAGATTGATTATCTTGAAGGATTGACTGAACAGATTTTATTATTTCTTCTAAAGACATTCTTGTCAGTATAATTAATTAATGAACGAAGAAGATAAATATGTTGAAAGAGCTAAAAGAGTTGAAAATAGGGTTAAAGAATATTCTGTAAAGTCCGAAAACCTTATAACTAAATTTATAGATGATCTTGTATTCTTTGTAGACAATATTTCACGTCCAAAAAAAGATGATAAAAAAAAGGAGAGCTAAGCTCTCCTTTTCTATTTTAGCCTAGCAATTTGCTCTTCGATGTGAAGTCAATCTTTCTAGGTTTTTTGTCTTCAGGAATGATTCTTTCTATTCCTATATAAAGCATTCCATTACTTAAAGCTGCACCTTTAATAACCATATCATCCGATAGAACAAATGTTTTATTAAAGTCTCTAGCTGCAAGTCCTTGATGAACAAGACCCTCAGAAGCCTCTTTATCTTTAGAGCCTTTGATTGTGAGGTTTTCACCTGCTGCCTCTATGTCAATTTCTTCTTCTTCAAATCCAGCTACAGCAAGCTCTATAGTGTATTTATCCTCACTAAGCTTCCTAATGTTATAGGGCGGATAATTAGAGGTTTGTTGTTTTGAGTTAGCTAGTAAAGCTAAAGTATCAAAGGTTCTGTCGAACCCTATGGTGAATGGAGAAATGTCTCTCCACAATAAGTCAAATGTATTATTAATCATTTTCTTCTCCTTATATTAAGCAAGTTATTAAACAATTTACGTAAGCCCCTAAGGCACTTACACTACTTATATGGGGATCAATTAATTAATTATCAAGGAGTAATATGAAAAATCTATTTTCAATTGAAGGAAAGACTGCACTGGTTACAGGTGGGTCTAGAGGTATCGGCGAGATGATTGCTGCTGGTTTTTTAGCTAATGGAGCAAAAGTTTATATAAGCTCTAGAAAAGCAGAAACTTGCGACGCTACTGCCAAAAGATTGCAAGAGGAGTATGGAGGAGAGTGTATTTCCTTACCTGCTGACCTGTCTAATTTGGAAGGTATTGAGAGTTTGGTTGGTCAATTATCAGATACGTCTTTAGATATTTTGGTGAACAATGCTGGAGCATCATGGGGAGAACCGATAGATGAGTATTCAGAGAAAGGCTGGGATAAAGTGATGGACACAAATGTTAAAGGTGTCTTTTTTCTTACCCAAAAACTTCTACCTTTACTAAGAAGCTCTGGAACAGCTGAAGATCCGTCTAGGGTAATTAATATTGGTAGCATAGACGGTATTAAAACAGGTCTTTTTGATGCGTTTTCATATGGACCTTCAAAAGCAGCACTTCATCATTTAACAAGAGTTTTGGCAGCTTCTCTTGTGAAAGAAAATATTATTGTAAATGCGATTGCTCCAGGACCTTTTCCAACCTGGATGTTGAGTACAGGAGTAGGTGGAGGCGGTGATCTAGACATCGATTGGGCAGCAGTTGGAGACTCTAATCCAAGAGGAAGGGTTGGAACTCCTGAAGATATAGCTGGTTTAGCTATTTTTCTATGTTCCAGAGCAGGAGCTTATACTGTTGGTGAAACCATTACATGTGATGGAGGAGCTGTAGCTAGTTCTTAAACTAATATGACAAAGAGCTTTTCAGTAACTCTTATCACATACATAACAGCTTTTTTTGTAGCTTTTTTTGCTTGTAAATACTCTATAGGCCTTAATCAGTGGTTAATGATTTTCATTGGCCACTTATCGGCTACTTTTGTAGTTTTTGTTTTTAGCAGAATTTATAGAAATTCGAGTTTATATGATCCGTTCTGGTCTGTAGCACCAATACCCATAGCTATTTATTTATCTTTATACCCAGAGACAGGAGAAATAAACACCACTAAAGTTCTTCTGATAACAGCGCCTATATTATTTTGGGGTATTCGATTGACTCTTAACTGGGCCAGAGACTGGAAAGGACTAATTGATGAAGACTTCCGATACATTAATCTTAAAGAAAAACCTTTCGCTCTTCTTATTGATCTATTTGGGATTCATATCTATCCAACCTTACAGGTAAATTTGTCTCTTCTACCAATTTATTTTTCTCTTTCTTTGTCTAATGCAGATGTAAATATTTGGCTTGTCATAGCCTCTTTATTTACTTTTTTATCTGTAATTTTGGAGACTGTAGCCGATGAGCAGATGAGAAAATTTAGACGTAATAAAGAAAATCTAGGTAAAACAATGAGAAAAGGATTGTGGTCTCTTTCAAGACATCCAAATTATTTAGGAGAAATTCTTTTTTGGTGGGGTCTATATTTTATGACAATCTCTTTAGATCTCAATTATTGGTATTTGTTTATTTGCCCACTCATCATGAATCTAATGTTTTCGCTCATAACATGCCAGATGATGGATAATCGCAGCATAGAAAGAAGAAAAGACTATGTTGAGTATATGAACTCTACAAGACAACTTCTAATCTTTCCTAAGTTATAAAAAAACCAGGAGAAGCATTTCAATGAAAGCAGTATCTTATGCAGATGGCAAAGTAAAAACTTCAGAAATTCAGAAACCTTCAGGTGAGGGTGTATTAGTAGACATACAATCGGCCGGTATATGTGGAAGTGATTTGCATTTACTTGAAGTGGGTGCTCATTCACCTCATGTAGCAGGTCACGAGATATCTGGAATTACTAAAAATGGGAAGCATGTTGCTATTGAGCCAATTATTCCTTGTTCGGATTGTGAGCACTGCCATTCGGAAAATTATCATCTCTGCAAGAACGAAAGTAAAGGCATGGGAATGAGTATTAATGGAGGTATGGCTGAGCAAATGATTGTTCCTGAAAGTTGCTTAATCGAACTTGATACCAAAGTGCCAATAAAGGATGCCTGTTTGGTAGAGCCGATAGCTGTTGCTCTTCACGGCCTAATTCAAACCAAAACAAAAGAACATCACAAGATAGCCGTTATAGGTGGTGGCACTATTGGATTGTGCACAGTTGTAGCTGCAAAGTTCATGGGATGTGAAGTGGATTTATATGCAAAATACGATCATCAAAAAGAAGCAGGTCTTAAGTTGGGAGCAGGAATTGTTAATGGAAGCTACGATAGAGTGGTTGACTGTGTTGCCAACGAAACAACTCTAAATTTATCTGCTAAACATGCAAAACCTGGATCATGGATAGTGATTTTAGGGATACCAATGAAGGGCATCAATCTACCCGGCTTAAAAATTATCATGAATGAAATAAAGGTTTTCCCTTCCATCATGTATAGCTCCGTTGACGGTGTTAAGGACTTTTTAATAGCAGCTAAAGTTATAGCAAAATATCCAAAAATAGGAGAAACAATCATCACACATAGATTTCATTTAGATGATTCAGAAGAAGCTTTTAGGGTAGCTGGAGATAAAACTTCCGAATGTATAAAAGTAGTCTTTGATCCCGCTTTGAAATAGTGCCTTTTGATCCGCTCTTTTTTGCAGTAGCCATACCGGCTGTTCTTCTTTATGGAATAGCAAAGGGTGGTTTTGCAGGACCTTTAGCTATTTTGGGTGTGCCTCTGATGTCCCTTGTTATATCTCCTCTTCAGGCAGCAGCTATACTTTTACCAATTCTTTGTGTACAAGATCTTATTACTATTTATAGCTATAGAAACAGTTTCCATTTAAAAAATTTACAAATACTTATACCTGCAGCAATTCTAGGTATATTTGCGGGTTATTTATGGTTTAGCCTTTTGTCCGAGCAAAATATAAAAATTTTCTTAGGTCTTATTGCAATAATATTCTCATTAAACTATTTCTTTTTTTCAGATACTTTAAAAAAAGGTTCTATTTCTCTTTCAAAAGGGACCTTCTGGGGAGCAGTCTCAGGATTTACAAGTTTTGGTATACATGCGGGAGGACTGCCATTTAACATATATATGCTTCCTCAAAAATTAGACCATAGAGTTTATGTGGGTACTGCAGCCTTATTTTTTGGAATTGTTAATTTCATAAAACTATATCCTTACTATCTGCTTGATCAGCTAAGAATTGAAAACATAACTATTGCTCTACTTTTAATGCCGTTTGCTCCTATTGGGTTTTATATTGGATACAAATTAACTCAAAGGATTGATGGAGAAAGATTTTATTCATTAACATATGCATGCTTGCTATTAATAGGTTTAAAATTACTCAACGATGGAATGTAAATGTTCGGTTCAATAATCAATCAGTACGGTAACGAGTCAGAGTTAACTTTTAAAACTGATATCGCTGTGCCTGCACCAAAACCTAACCAAGTTCTTATTGAGGTTATGGCATCCTCTGTTAATCCAATAGATCTCATGAAAAGAGAAGGATACGGTAGAACAATCTTTGAAAAGCAAAGAAAAAATTTATTTCCTTGGATATTAGGATCAGATTTTTCGGGAAAAATTGTAGATATTGGAACAAAAGTTACTAATTTTGCTATTGGTGATGAAGTGTGGGGTTGTTCATCTAATGCAAATTGTGGAACTCATGCAGAATTTGTCTGTGTTGATATAGATGAAGTTACACATAAACCAAGTAATATTGACTTTTTAAGTGCTGCTTCTCTTCCTTATGTTGCGCTAACGACCTGGTCAGCCATAGTGAGATGGGCTGGTTTGAGACCCCAAGATTTAGATGGCAAAAAGATCTTTATTCAAGGAGGTGCAGGAGGAGTAGGGTGCTTTTCTATCCAGTTGTTTAAAAGTCTTGGTTGTGAGATTGCAACAACCTGTAGCTCAAAAAATATTGATTTACTAAAAGGTTTAGGTGCTGATCATGTTATTGACTACAACCAATCTTCTTTCGTAGATGAATTGAGCGACTTTGATATTGCTTATGATCTTTTAGGAGATAGTGTTTTAGATAATTCTATAGAAAAGTGTTGCAAAATACTTAAACCTGATCCCGGTTCGCATTACATAACTTTAACCCATCCTTTTGTTAAAACCTTAGATTCAAAAGGGTTAATATTGGGCACCCCTCATGCACTGTATTTAAGGCAAAAGCTCAAAAACGAATACAGACCAATTAACATATATTGGTCAATATACAGGCCTAGCCTTTCAGGATTAGAACAACTCACTGATCTGGTTCAAGATGAAACAATAAAGCCTGTCATAGATTCAATATTTCATTTAAAAGATTTATCAGAAGCGCATTCAAAAGTAGCAACAGGACATGTAAGTGGTAAAGTGGTGATTGATCATAAAAATGACTAATTTAAGCGTAAACGTAAATAAAATTGCTTGGTTGAGGAATGCCAGGGGAGAAAACAGACCAAATCTTATTGAGATGTCTAAAATCTTAATCGAATCAGGTGTGCATGGGCTGACTGTTCATCCAAGGCCTGATTTGAGACATGTAACTCCTGACGATGTTTATGATCTTTCTATTCTTTGTGCAGATAATAAAGTGGAATTTAACATAGAAGGAAATCCATACTCAGAACAAACAAAGATTTATCCTGGATTTTTAAATCTTGTAAAAGAAATAATGCCAGATCAATGCACCTTAGTTCCTGACTCTCCTGATCAACTCACATCAGATCATGGATGGGAAATTCAGGCAAAAGACCATAATGCTATAAGAAATATTGTAGAAGAAATTCAAACAGATAAAACTAGAGTCAGTTTCTTCGTTGATCCTAATATAGCTCAAATTGACGCTATTAAGGAATTAGGAGCTAAAAGAATAGAGCTTTACACGGGTCCCTACGCCGCAGATCCAAAATCAAATAAGTTATCTGAGTATGAAAATGCATTTCTTTATGCCAAGGAGATAGGGTTGGGTATAAATGCTGGACACGATCTAGATTTAAACAACTTAGCACTTTTCTTATCCAAGGTACCAGCCGATGAGGTTTCTATAGGTCATGCCTTGATATCTGATGCACTTGTCTATGGTTTAGAAGCTGTAACCAAGCAATACCTAGAACTTTGTAAATAATGTAAAATATACATATGACTATTATTGAAGAACTAGAACAACAAGTTAAAGACAATCCGGTTTTGTTGTATATGAAAGGATCGCCCGATGCACCTCAGTGCGGCTTCTCCTCTAAAGCGTCTCAAATATTAATATCTTGTGGAAAGCCTTTTTCTTTCGTAGATATACTCTCAAATCCAGAGATTAGAGCTAACCTTCCGCAATTTTCTAACTGGCCAACCTTTCCTCAGCTATTCGTTAATGGAGAGCTTATAGGTGGTTGCGATATTATTTCTGAACTACACGAAGCGGGAGACCTTCAGGCAATTATTGATTCTGCTGAAGCTGAATAAATTAACCAAATAATTCTACAAGTTTCTTTATGTGAGAAGGCCTTGTTCTGCAGCATCCTGCAATAATTGAAGCACCTTCATCTACCCATTTTGATACTTCACTAGCGTATCGATTTTCATCAATTGTAGTTGCGGACTCCCAGTGATCTTCTTCAGCATTAATTTCAATGCTGTCATCGCTAATTGTTTCAATAGTTTCAGAGTTAGCGTAACCACCGATTGGTTTATCTGTAAGCTTTCTAAGCTTTTTAAGAGATTCTGTAACCATATTGACCCCACAACAATTGATCATATATGCATCGCATTTCAGATCTTTTGTTACCTCAAAAGCATCGTTTATATTTTCACCGCTTGGAAGAGTATTTGATCTATTACCGTGCAAGGTCCATCCTAACCATTTTTCTGATGTTGAATCTTGAATAGTCGTAAGAGCGGCTTTAGCTTCTAAACTATGAGCCATGGTTTCACATATAATGATATCGACTTCACCTTCTAGGATATTTGCTAATTCTTGATATTGATCATACATCTTTGAGTAATCCAAAATTAAATCAGCTCTGTAGCTGGTTTCTAGCGGAGGAAGAGATGCGGCCAGTTTTATATCTTTACCAGATTCTTGTATCGCATCTCTAGCAATTGATAAGGATAAAAGTGTTAGATCTTCCAACTGATTTGCTAAATCAGCCCTTTCAAGAATGGGTTGAGTGACGGCATAATTATTAGCAGTAATATACTGAGCACCTGCCTCTATATAATCTAAATGTACTTCTTTTATAATCTGAGTGTTTGTTGTAAGCGCTAGCGCAGACCAAATAGATTCAATGTGAGAGGGAACTTCTACGCCTCTGAATCTTAATTCAGAACCCATACCGCCATCTCCTATGAGTAATTTATTCATTTCTTCCCCAAGTCTAAAAATATTTAAATTAATTGTTTACTTTAATATCTTATTGGGAAATCTAAAACAAATTAATAATTTTTTAACTCCTTAACTATAGATATGGCCATTAATGGATAGCAGAATAGTAAAGGGAGAGAGGTTATGAGTATTAGGTCAAGAGCTACGCTATGATCAGAGTATAAAACCAAACAAGCTGGCAAAATTCCTAAAATTACAGCCCATAATAGTCTTAAGTTTCTGTGAGGATTTGTGACTTCTCCATCAGTCCTTAGAACATGATAAGAAATTACATAGGACATTGAATCATACGAGGTTGTTATAAAAATGATAGTTATCACACAAAAGATAAACAACATCAAATAATTAAAAGGCATACTATTGACCACTGTGATTGCTGTATTTGCATGACCTATATCTTTAAGATTTTCTATTACTTTTATTTCATTAGATAGCTCTCCATTCATGGCATAGCCACCCAAAACTAAATAGAACAACCAGGTACCTAAAGTGCCAAAAAAAAGCATCCCAAAAATAATTTCTCTGAGGGTCCTGCCTTTTGATATTCTGGCAATAAATAGTCCTACCAACGGACCGAATGCAACCCACCAAGCCCAATAGAAAATAGTCCACTCTCTAGCAAAATCGGAATTTTCTTTAATTCCTAAAGTGCTCATATTCCAAAAGTAAACAAAGGAGTATTGTATTCCTGAGAGAGCTATTTCAACTAAATTAACTATATCCACTGCCAAAACAACTAAAAATAGAAAAATAAGTGCAAGTGTTAAATTGAAATTACTTAAGTTTTTGATTCCTTTATCTAGACCTTTATAGACACTGAATCCAAATAAGCCTACGCAGAAACATATAACAGCTATATCGATATGAAGTCCATTGGGGATATTGAGCAGGTCACTAAAACCATTAGAAAGCATAGGTATATAAGACCCGATCGTTCCACCTGCAGCCCCTACAGTAGAAAGAATAAATATTAGATCAATAAAACGTCCAAAGTAGGTAGACTCTATACTGCTTATACCTAAGCCTCTTAAGCTTGAACTCAATCTCAAAGAATTTAGTTTGTATTTATAAAAAGCAATTGAAAGAGCAATAGCAGGTATTCCATATATAGACCAAGCACTAATACCCCAATGGAACAATCCGTAAGCTGTGGCTAATGAATAAGACTCTTCAGAGAAAGGTGATATACCAAATTGAGGTATCTCAACGTAATAAGCCCATTCAACGCTAGACCAATAGATAATACCTCCACCTATCCCAGAGCAAAATAACATACCTATCCAACTGTAAAAATTGAATTCAGGTATAGCTTCTTTACCGCCAAGCATGTATTTTCCATATTTAGAAAACCCTAAAATTAAAAGAAAGAAAAAACAAAATATAGTTAGAATCAGATAGGAGGATCCAAATATTCGGGTAATTAATTGATAGGCAAGATCAATAGAGTATTTTGCAAAATTCTCATCAATTAATATAAAACCAGCTGTAAATATTACAGATAAGAAACTAATTGCCAGAGTAGTTCTATCTATAGAGTACTTTTCAAGTAAGTTTTGAAGAGAGTTCATCAAGAAAGAATAACGTCAAACTAAATTAAATGAAATGAGATTCAAGCAAACACATAGGCAATTAACTCAGACAGGGTATACAATACGCACCGCGTTATGACTAACAAAAACATTAAAAAGATAGTCCTGGCTTATTCAGGTGGTTTGGACACAACAGTAATTCTGCATTGGCTCAAAAAAGAATATGACGCAGAGGTGATAGCTTTTACTGCAGATATTGGTCAAGACCATGACGCTGATTTAGTAAAACAGCGCGCAAACTCTATTGGCGCATCCAAAGTGATAATCGAAGATTTAAAAGAAGATTTTACCCTTGATTATATTTTTCCTATGTTTAAAGCAAATACATTATATGAGGGAGAATACCTACTCGGTACTTCTATTGCTAGACCATTGATAAGTAAAAGACTTGTAGAAATTGCTGAGCAAGAGGGCGCTGATGCTATTGCTCATGGAGCAACGGGCAAAGGAAATGACCAGATAAGATTTGAAATTGGATCATATTCATTGAATCCTGACATCCAAGTTATAGCCCCTTGGAGGACTTGGGAATTTACTTCTAGAGCAGACTTAGTTCAGTATTGTAAGGAACATCAAATATCAATAGATGCTGGACCGGAGGAGCCTCTTTATTCAACAGATGAAAACCTTTTGCATACTTCATACGAAGGCGAAATATTAGAAAATCCTTCTATTCCAGCGCCAGAAGAGATATGGAAACGAACAGCATCATTAGAATCAGCTCCTGATAAGCCAGAAGTCATTGAAATTTCTTTTACAAAGGGATTAGCAACCGCTCTCGATGGTAAAGCTTACTCACCCGCAGAGATTCTTACCAATTTGAATGAAATAGCCGGAAGACACGGTATTGGAAGATTGGATCTTGTAGAAAATAGATTTACAGGTATGAAATCAAGAGGATGTTATGAAACACCGGGAGGTACGCTGTTACTTAAAGCACATAGAGCCATGGAATCAATTACATTGGATAGCAATGCAGGTCACCTAAAAGATGAGTTAATGCCTAAGTATGCAAAATTAATCTACGATGGCTTTTGGTGGAGTCCTGAAAGGGAAGCCTTACAGGCTCTTATAGATAGTACCCAAGAATTTGTAACTGGCTCGGTGCAGTTATCTTTGTATAAAGGTAATACCAGTATCCAAAGCAGATCTTCTGAATATAGCCTTTATGATTCCAAAATTGTTACCTTTGAAGATGATGAAAATGCTTACGATCAAGCAGATGCTTCAGGCTTTATTAAAATAAATTCGTTAAGATTAAAGCAGGTTGCAAAAAGGAAACGTAAGATTAATCGCTAACACCCAGTTTTCTTTGTAATTTTGTGTTTGAGGTAGTGTAGCCAAAAGGAACTCTTTCGCCCGGATAACTTCTTCTATAGGCTTCTTGAACGGCCAGTGTAGTTTCATGAAAACCACATAATATAAGATCTAATTTTCCAGGATAATCATTTATATCTCCAACAGCAAAAAGCCCTTTAGTGGAAGTTTCGAATTTTTCTGTATCTACTGAGACTTTTTTGTTGTTCATATCGATTCCCCAGTCAGCTATTGGACCTAGTTTTTTATTTAAACCAAAGAGAAAGAGAATTTCGTCACAGGGTATTTCCTCAATTTCTTTTGATTCGAAGTTTTTAACCGAAGCACCGGTAATATGAGATGTACCTATTAAGTCTTCAATTACATATGGTGTTTTCAGACTTATGCTGCCTGATTTAATTAACTCTCTCATCTTGGCCTCAGTATTGGGTGCTCCACGAAATTCATCTCTCCTGTGAATTAGGGTTACCGACTTAGCTAAGTCGGCCAATTCAACTGTCCAATCAAGTGCACTATCTCCTCCACCGAAGATCAATAGATTTTTATCTTTATATTTTTCTTTAGATCTAACAGAATAAGCTACTCCCTTATCAACAAATTTGTCTGGGTCGAGAATATTTGGAGGTCTTCTTGGTTCAAAGGAACCAGCACCAGCAGCAATAAATATACTTTTAGCAACGAATTCTTTCTTTTCTGAGGTCACTATTTTCCAAGACGATATTTTATCGTTATTTATTTCTTCCAGCACTTCGACTCTTTCATTCAAGAAAACTTCGTAATTGAATGGTTTAATTTGCTCAAGTAGAGCATTGACATGTTCTTGAGCTGTTTGATTTGGTACTCCCGGTATATCGTATATTGGCTTTTCGGGATAAAGTTCACTGCACTGACCACCTATCTTATCTAGATTATCGATAAGAATACAATCGAGGCCCAACAAACCTGCTTCAAAGACAGTAAAGAGACCAACTGGCCCAGCACCAACAATTATTATGTCTGTTTCTTTAATCATTATCTGACTTGCATTCCTGGTTTCGCTCCATCATCTGGAGATAATATGAAAATACCAATATCATCGTCTCCAGCTGCCAATATCATACCTTCAGAAGTTCCGAATCTCATTTTTCTATGTTTTAGGTTGTTTACACAAATAACTAATTTGTTGATTAATGATTCAGCTTTGTAGGCTTTTTTCATTCCAGCAAAAACTACTTTTGAACCAAATTCACCAACATCTAATTCTAATTTTAATAATTTATCAGCTTCTTCTACTGGTTCTGCAGAAATTACTTTAGCTACTCTAAGATCTAACTTAATAAAGTCTTCAATAGTTATATCATCCATTTTAGCTCTCCAGCATTGTATTTATGTGATTATCATCTATTCTGCTAATTATGGATTCAAATTGATTTATGTCCTTGTCAACTATATCAATTTGAATATCACTCCATACCGGATCATTTAATTGCATAAATGTAAATACACTTTTTGTAAATTCAGGCAGAACAGGACTTATCAGGACAGAAATTATTTTAAATAGATTCAAAGTGGTAGTGCAAACAGAATGAACTTCTTGCAGATTAGCTTCATCTTTTATCTGAACCCAAGGCTTTTTAGCATCAAAGTATTGATTCGCTTTATCTGCGAGCAACATTATTTCTTTCATTGCCTTGCTTAATTCCATTTTTTCATAAAGATCATAAATCTCAGAAGATTTCTCTTTAAATTCTTCTACAAGTTCCTGTGAATCTAAATTTTTAGCCAATCTTCCGTCAAAATATTTTCCTATAAAATTTGCAGATCGACTCGCAAGGTTTATATATTTATTCACTAGGTCGGAGTTATTTTTTTGCTTAAAATCTTCAACACTAAGATCTATGTCATCAACTCCCGTTCCCAACTTAGATGCGAAGTAGTATCTTAAATAATCTGATGGAAGTGCATCAAGATAACTTTCTGCAGATATGAAGTTACCTCTCGATTTGGACATTTTTTCACCATTTAACGTTAAAAAGCCATGTACAAAAACTCCATTAGGAGTCTTGAATTCTGCATTTGAAAGCATTACGGGGAAAAAGAGCGCATGAAAGTACATTATGTCTTTTCCTATGAAATGATAAATCTCAGCATTAGATTGAGGGTCCCAAAATTCGTGAAATAAATTTTCCCTTTTATTTTTTTTCAAATGATTTAAATGACTGGCAAGATATCCAATAGGTGCATCTAACCAAACATAAAAATACTTATCCTCGTATCCTGGTATTTTGAAACCAAAATACGGGCTGTCTCTACTGATATCCCAATCTTTAAGATCATCATTAAGCCATTCGTTTAATTTGTTTCTCACTGAACTTTGAACAAAAGAAGTATCTAGCCACGAAGATATCTCATCCTTTAATAAACTTAGTTTAAAGAATAAGTGCTCAGATTTTCTAACTATTGGAGCAGTATTCGAAAGCACAGAAACAGGATTTTTTAATTCTATTGCATTGTAAGTGGCACTACATTTTTCACAATTATCACCATACTGATCATCTGCACCGCACGAGGGACAAATACCTTTAACATACCTATCTGAGAGAAACATTTCTTTTGACGTATCATAAAGTTGATCAATTTCCTTTTTTTCTATCAAACCCTTGTCTTGTAAGGCTAGAAATATCTTCTGTGATAAAAGCTCATTCTCTTCGCTGTGTGTGGAATGATAATTATCATGAGAGATATTGAATTTTTTAAAAACAGATGTGTGACTTTCATACATTTCTGCAATTAATTCTTCAGGCGTCATGTTTAGCTCATCAGCTTTTAACATGATGGGCGTTCCATGTGCATCATCAGCACAAACATACACTACATCATTACCTATCAGTCTTTGATATCTAACCCATATATCAGTTTGTATATGTTCAAGAATATGACCAAGATGCAGGGGGGCATTTGCATAAGGCAACGCGCTTGAAACTAAAATTGATCTTTTTTCAGAATCTTCAGTCATAGTAGGGTTAAAATAACGAATTGTAATTATAACCTACTTAAATGAATCCATTTAGAACATATGGCTAGTCAGGACAATAAACTTAGAATTCCAGAAACCCTTAGAAAAGTTAAAAATATTATTGGAATCTTCTCGGCTAAAGGCGGAGTAGGGAAGTCGGCAATCTCACTTCAAACCGCATTATCTCTTAAAGATAAAGGCTTTAAGGTGGGGTTGGTTGATGCTGATATTTATGGACCATCCCAGCCTGTAATGCTAAATGCCAAGCCAGGCGAATTGAAATTAACAAAAGAACAAGTAATTGAACCGTTAGTTAAAGAAGGTATAAAGTTCATTTCTATGGGTTTAATTTCCGATGAAAAAATGCCAGTTATATGGAGAGGCCCAATGGTCAGTGGTGCAGTGATGCAACTGTTATCTCAAACAGATTGGGGCAATCTTGATTATCTTATTGTAGATACACCACCAGGGACGGGTGATGTCCAGCTGACTCTTCTGCAGCGCATTCCCTTAACCTCATCCGTAATAGTGACCACTCCTCAAGAAGTATCTATTTCTGACTGCAAAAAGGGAATAGAAATGATTAATAAATTAGGCTTACCTATCTCTGGATTAATTGAAAATATGAGCTGGTTCCAGCCAGATAAGGAAGGACGGAAATACTACCTATTCGGAAAAGATGGAGGAAAACAACTCGCTGAGGAATATTCTTTAGATCTGCTTGGTCAACTTCCTTTAATAGAATTAGAAGAAGACAAGAATTTGATGGAAAATGAATTATTAAAAATTGAATTTTCTTCGATTGCTGATAAATTAGAGCAATCTGTCAAAAATCTTAAGGAGAAGAAATCTGATGGAATACCTCAGGTTAATATTAGTAAATGAATGTCAATAAATTAGTCTATCTTTTATCTTTTCTCTTCTTGACTTCATATGTTTTTGCAGAAATTGATCCTCTTAAGGATTTGAACCAAAAGACACATAATTTAAACCAAACTTTAGACCTTCAAGTTGCATCTCCAATTGCAAGATTTTATCAACGTATTACTCCTGACTTTATTGAAATGGGTGTGACCAATTTTACTCAAAATGTAGAAGATTTAAGTATAGGCGTTAACAATATTCTTCAAGGAAAAATTAAGAGTGGTTTTTCTGATCTTGGCCGTTTTACTATAAATTCTACGATTGGAATCGCTGGATTTTTAGATATTGCTTCAGACATAGGCCTAGAGAAGCATGATGAAGATTTCGGTCAAACACTTGCTGTTTGGGGTGTGCCAGATGGACCATATCTTGTCTTACCCGGTTTAGGTCCCAGTACAATGAGAGATACATTGGCGATGATTCCAGACGCGTTTTTAACTCCTCTTTGGCTTATTGACCATGACAGGACAAGTTATTCATTAACTGCCATCGATTTGATTGATACTAGAGCTAGGTATTTAGGATTAGAAAGTGTAGTAATAGGTGATGAATATCTCTTTTACAGAGATGCTTATTTACAAAGCAGGCAATTCGAAATAGAAGATGGTGAAATAGAAGACGATTTTGATGACTTTGATGATTTTAATTAATCATCTCTAACTTCTAGTTTTATCTTAATGTAATCGCTGTGACTTATATGGATAAGGTCGGACGTTTTTCGTATCAAATGTTCTTCATATTTATCAAGACTTCCATCAGCATAAGCAATCTTCCACATGTTCCGCAGCAAATCTAGTTTATCCAGATATTCAAACTCGTCGTTGACTATACGAGTATAACCATAGAGAGATGTACTCTCTTTAACTGTTGTTTCAGCATCCTCAATAATCTCATTTATATCTTCTTCTGAAATCTTGTAACATTCCATTAAAGACTTTTTAAGAGAGTCTTGCTCACTTTTATCAAAGTCTTTATCTGCAAAAGCTATTTCTATCAATAAAGCGGCACAGGCATTATCAAGATTTGAAATGTCTTGAAAATCTGTCTCTTTATTTTTTTCGGAAAAATTTGAAATAAAGTCTTTTAATTTTTTAATCATTTAGCTGTTCCTGAAAAAAAATATTTGTAATCTAGGGGGTTCATCTCATTATTTAAGGTTAGTAAAAATTCTCTAATTTTTTTTGCACCATCTAGACCCTTAAATAAGCCCAATAAGTGTTTGGTAATCCTAGTTATTTTTGTACCTTTTTGTAATTCGTGTTCTATATAAGGCAGCATTTCTAAAAGTATATCTTGCCTTGTTTTTGCACAAGCTACCGTATTAAAAATAAGAGTATCTACTTCAGTTAAGATATAGGGATTATCATAGGCTTCTCTTCCCAGCATCACCCCATCTACAAACTGTAAATGATTAAGAGAATCCTGTACTGATTTGATTCCTCCATTTACGACTATATTTAATGAATGGAACTTTTCTTTTAATCTATAGACTCTTTCATAATCTAAGGGAGGTATTTCTCTGTTTTCTTTCGGACTTAATCCTTTCAGCCATGCTTTTCTGGCATGGACAATAAAGGTATTGCAACCAGAAGAACTTACTTCTTCAACAAATCTATCGAGTTCAGATTCTTTATCCATATCATCAACACCAATTCTGCACTTAACTGTTACAGGTATATTTACCGATTTGTACATCTCGTTGATACATTCAGAAACCAACTTTGGCTCTTTCATTAATACAGCTCCAAATTTTCCTTTTTGCACCTTGCTGCTAGGACATCCTACATTGAGGTTGATTTCTTTATAGCCAAATTTTTCAGCAATCACGGAAGCTTCAGCAAGAGATTTGGGATCTGAGCCACCCAATTGGATAGCCAATGGATGCTCTTCATTTTTAAATTCAAGCAATCTTTCTGTATCCCCTTTGAGAATTGCATTTGAATGAAGCATTTCCGTATATAGCTTACTTTTTTTTGTAAGCAATCTATGGAAGTACCTGCAATGACGATCCGTTCGATCCATCATTGGAGCAACGGAAAACTTATGCGCCATTAAGGGTGAAGCGGTAGCGAATAGTAATCAAAAAATAGATACATTATCACGGTACATATAGTTAATGTCAGCAGCATCACTGGCAAACCTTTTTTAGCCCATTTCAAAGGGGTGATAGCTAAATCAGGGTTTCCGGTTGATTTGGCTAATTTTTCTGAAACAGTAACAATGTATACATTTGCTGTGGAACCGATGTGAGTTCCATTTCCTCCCATTCCAACACCTATAGCTAAACACCAACAAAGTGCAGCAATATTTACTCCAACTGTTTCCAACGAAGCAATAATAGGAATCATGGCAGCTGTAAAAGGAATATTGTCTATAGCTGCGGACATTATTGCAGCAACCCACATCAAAGCTATACAAGTCCACATAAAGTTTTCTTGTATCACTTCTCCAGAAACAGGATCTATTAGGAAAGGTATGATGTATTGTCCGAGATACTCAAGGAATTTACTCCCTTCAACTCCACCCACAAGCATAAATAGTGCTACAAAAAACATTAAGAGAGGAATCTCATGTGTCATATTTTTCATGACATCTTCAAACTCTATCTCTTTAGCTAAGATCACCAATAGAATAAGTCCTGTACCAGCGACCATCCAAGGTTCCCAGTGGATTGTGTTATGGATTACAAAGAGAATAACCATAAGACCTAAAATAGAGAGAGACTTATTCCAAAGAGTCTTATCTTTGTAAGGTATGGTATCTTCAAATCTACCTTCTGGCACTATTGCCAATTCTTCTTTAAATAAGTATCTCATGAAGAAGAGGGTAGCAATCCAAGCTACAAATACGATTGGGAACATTTTGTAAGCAAATGGCATGAAGGCAATATCAAAGGCTGATCCAATCATCAAATTAGGCGGATCTCCTACCAATGTTGCAACACCTCCAGTATCTGATAGTAATGCTGCTGCTAGCAAGTAAGGTATAGCGCTTACCTTCATCTTTTGACAAATCAAAACAATAAGAGGACCAAAAATAACAACTGTTGTAACGTTGTCTAATAAAAGCGAAATAACGGTTACGGCAGTTCCAAGGAGAGCCAATAGTAGAAATTGCCTTCCTTTAGCAATTCTTCCAATATTAGCTGCAAGTACTTCAAATCCACCGGTATTCACCATAATCGCTACTACTGCCATCATAGAGCCTAAGAGGAAGACTACATTCCAATCTACAGCCTCAAAGGCTTCTTCTGGTGAATAAAACCCATACATCTGTCCAACTACAAGCATAACTGCAGCTCCGGCCATAGCTATTTTTACTCTATGGAACCCATGAAGTGTTTCTGTAAAAATTAGGATGAAGCTTGCTGCCAGGATTATTCCTGACACTAGCATCCCTTGATCCATAACTATAGTTTCCATACTTACCTCTTTAGATTAATTTATTTTAAACTTCCTATTAATAGCTTAAACTTTAAAAATGATACCTGTTCACAAAAATTCAGTGTTTATTCCGGAAAATGTTAATACATCTTCCGAATCTGGTGTATCAATTATACTAAGAAACCAAGAATTCTTAACAACTAAAGCTTCAGAAATTTTGTTATTTGAAGATGATGATCTCAAATGGACTGAGATGGAATTTGTACATAGACAGTTTTTAGGTTATTTGGATAAAAAACCCTGCTACGCGAACGTATTGAACGATTCTTCAATGATACCTCAAGAGATGATGCTAAGTTCGTTAAGGAATTTGTTAGGAAGAATTCCAGATAATTTGTTTGTTATTTGTTCTAGATCTCTTCAGATTTGCGATTGGTATACAGCTAACCAATTTTGTGGCTACTGCGGGAAAAAAACCACAATGCATGAAAAGGAGAGGGCAATGATTTGCGATTGTAATAACGTAATGATTTATCCCAGGATCTCTCCTTGCATTATCGTATTGGTAACTAGAGGTGAAGAATTATTATTAGCCCATAACAAAAACTTTCCAGGAGAATTTTATAGCACCCTAGCGGGTTTTATTGAGCCAGGCGAAACAGCTGAATCGGCTATCGAAAGAGAGGTTTTTGAAGAAGTAAGTGTTAGTGTTCAAAATATACAATATTATGGAAGTCAGTCATGGCCCTTTCCTAGTCAACTCATGCTTGGATATCATGCTGAATATTCTAAAGGAGACGTGAAACCTGATGGAAAAGAAATAGACAAAGCAGACTGGTTTCACTTTGAAGAGCTTCCCCAGGTGCCCACAGGAAATATATCTATTTCTGGACAACTAATAGAGAGTTATCTAGATAAGCTTAAGTCTTAAGACTTATTTCTAGGATCGTTAGAAGCTCTTCCCCAATCTTTTGCCTTTTTTTCTTCTTGGATAGGAGCAGGACTGGTCTCTTTTACTGATTCTTTGTTTGAAGTTTCTTTTACATTTTCTCCATGAGTTTCATTAGAGATTTTCTTTTTCTGAATCTCTTTTTTTGGTTTATCCCTTACTTTGTCTTTAGTTTTTACTTTTTGTTTTTCAGTATTTGAGTTTTTTGTGGGTTTTTCTGACTCTTCAGGACTTTTTTTAGGCGTATCCTTAGTTTTTCTATCTTTAGTTGTTTCTTTATTTAGGCGTTCTTTATGATTTGATGAATTTTTTTGTTTTTTAGGTGCCTTAGCTGTTTTAGGTTTTTTGTCTTCAGATTTTCTAGTTGAGCCTGTATTTTTATTTTTATTCTTATTTTCTGCAGATCTTTTACTTTCAGGTCTTTTATTTCTATTGTCGTTTCTTTTTCTTCTGCTATCGGCTCGTCTTCTGTTTCTGTTATTAGCTTTAGTGGGTTTCTTTTTATTGTCTTTTTCAGAAGACTCAAACAGTTTGAATAATTTCTTTATAAAACTTTCACTCTTTTTCTTAGGTTTCTTTGGTGGGGTTAAATTAACGGCGGGTTTTTCAAATTTAGTTTTTTTGAATTGGTGATTATTGGAGCCATTAGTTTCAATCTCGCTCTGGATATCGTAACTAGCATGATCTTTATTTTTTTTATCGTCTGATCTTAATCTCGTTACTTCAAAACGATTATCTGAACGAGTAGGATCTGATACGACTATAACTCTGACACCCGTTCTTTCTTCTATCTCGTTTATTCTTGCTCGTCTTTCATTTAGTAAAAAAATGGACATATCAGAAGATACAACGGCCCTTACTTCACCACTTTTCTTTTTACTTGCCTCTTCTTCTATTAAACGCAGTACCGCTGTTGAAAGACTAGCAACATCTTGTGTCCATCTCTCTTGAAGGGAGGGCCTCAATCTTTGTCTGGACATTTCCATAAGACCAAATCTTGAGATTCTTCCAACTTGTACTTTGGCTCTATCAATTGATAAGGCTGACCATAATTTATCTTCAACGGCTCTTTTATTCTTTAAAGAAAGCATATCAATAAAATCGATTACAATTAATCCACCTATATCTCTCAATCTTAATTGTTTAGCAATTTCAACTGCAGACTCTAAATTAGTATTTAAAGCCGTTTCCTCAATATCACTTCCACCTGTTGCTTTTGCAGAATTTATATCAATTGCTACCAATGCTTCAGTTTGATCTATGACTATAGAGCCTCCACTAGGAAGAGATACCTCCCTTTGATAGGCAGTCTCAATTTGGCTTTCTATTTGATACCTAGTGAAAAGAGGAATAGCTTCATCATATTGTTTTATTTTGTCTTCAAAGTCAGGCATTAATTTAGAAGTAAAATCAAAAGCCTTTTCGTACGCCTCTGGTGTGTCGACTAACACTTCAGTAATGTCATCTCTTAAAAAGTCTCTTAATGATCTTGAGATCAAATCATTTTCTCTAAAAATAAGAAAAGGAGCTTTTTTTAATTGGTTAGCTTCTAGAATTGCTTCCCATAAATTTAATAAGTAATCTAAATCCCATTTTAATTCTTCAAGCGAAACTCCTTCACCAGCTGTCCTAACAATGAGTCCCATTTCTTTTGGAATATCAAGTTGTTTGAGTTTATCTCTTATGTCATCTCTTGCCTTACCTTCTATGCTTTTGGAAATTCCACCAGCTTCAGGATTGTTTGGCATTAAGACCAAATAATGGCCAGGTAAAGAAATAAAAGTACTTAGAGCAGCTCCCTTGTTTCCTCTCTCCTCCTTTTCAACCTGGACAATAATTTCTTGACCTTGAGTAAGGATATCTGTGATCGAAGTTTTTCCTTGTTTATCAGGATTTAAAACTGGATTTAGTTCTTTAACAGGCAAGAAACCATGCCTTTCTGACCCAAAATCAACGAAAGCTGCTCCAAGGCTTTGTTCAATTCTCGAAACTCTTGCTTTGTATATATTTGATTTCTTTCTTTCCTGTCCAACCTGTTCTATGTCAAAGTCGTAAATACTTTGTCCATCAACCAAAGCAACCCTCAACTCTTCTGGTTGAGTCGCATTAATAAGCATTCTTTTCATGTTTTACCCCATGTAGGGAAGCAGACAGCAAAAGCTAATATGATATTGTTTTGTGTAGGCGAATTACTTTAAATGCCACGCCTACGTAGCGAAAATTCTTGAGAGCTCAATCTCTCTGCTTCATATATTATTTTTCAAATTCTTTACGCGCCTTACAATTAACTCATTAAAATGCACGAAACCGCGCGTATAATAGCCTAAATAAAGCTTAGATCAAAGCTCTCAATAATATGGAAGAATATTTTCATCCCGTTTCCTCATATAAAGTCACGTCGGAATATGACGGAGTTCGACTTGATAATTGTCTTATTTCGAGGTTAAAGGGCTTACCCAGAACAAAAATATACTCCATCATCAGAAAAGGAGAGGTGAGGGTAAATAAATCAAGATCTAAGCCTAGTTTAAAATTAAAACAAGGTGATATTATTAGAATACCTCCTTATAGAGTTTCTTCAGGTACTAGGCTTTATATTACTCAAAAGGATAAAGAGAGAATATCAGAATCAATCATAGTTAGAGAGAAGAATTATGTGATTATCAATAAACCAGCAGGTGTAGCCTCCCATGGCGGAAGCGGTATTTCAGCTGGAGTAATAGAGATCATCAGAGAGCTGGATAGAAAATATCAAAAAGCTCAACTAGTACATAGAATAGATAAAGACACTTCTGGATGTCTTGTAATAGCACTAAAAAAATCTTTTTTGAGAAATCTCCATGAAGAAATTAGAAACAAGCAAGTTGATAAAATTTATGATCTTGTTGTTTTTGGAAGATGGCCCGATAGCCTTATAAAATTAGATAAGCCTCTAAAAACAGTCAGAACTGGTAATGGAGAGAGAGAAGCAATAATTGACACTACTGGCAAAGAAGCCATAACAGAATTTTCTATTGTTAAGACCTCTAGTAAATATTCACTTCTCCAGTCTAGAATAATAACTGGTCGTATGCATCAAATTAGAGCTCATGCTCTTCATGCAGGCTTTCCTATCGTTGGTGATCTTAGATATGGAGATTCAGAATTAAACGATAAAGTTAGAAAAGAAGGTATTAATCGAATGATGCTTCATGCAAGATCTATCAATTTTAAAAATTTAGACTTAAATGCTGAAGCAGAAACACCTCAGTCCTTTTTAAAATTCTTTAGTTAATGTAATGAAATTATTAAATCTCAACGAAGGATTTTTCCCTATTAAATTGGATTTTGAACAAGATTCTGTCGAGGTTCCAAATATAGGTGATTTATCAACAAAACTTAAAGTAAAAATTGAAATATCAAAGATTTCAAAAGGAATTCTTAAATGTAAGGGAGAAATACAAGGAGAATTTTTAGATAATTGCCAAAAATGTTTAGAGAAAACCACAATAAAGCTCGACAATACTATTGATGTTGTAATCAAAGATATAAAAGAGATTTACTCGGATAATTCTGAAGAAGGAGAGGTCCACTATCAAGAATTGGAAATATTTAATTTAGATACATTCTTAAATGAAGAAATAGCTCTTTTGTATCCGGATTTTGTTAAATGTTCTATTGAATGCAAAGAAAACAATGAAGTATTGAAAGAGGAAAAAAACTTACCATTTAAAAAAATTAGAGACTTGATCGATTAGTTCATTTAAAATTCGCGCCGGAGCTAACTATGGCAGTACAAAAAAGTAAAAAATCTAAATCAAAAAAACTACAAAAGAGAGCGCATCAATCTCTTTCTAATCCAACGCTTTCTACTGATCCTGTGACTGGAGAAAGACATATGAGGCATCAAATGACAGCAGATGGTTTCTACAGGGGAAAAAAGGTAGTAGAAATAAAACAAAAAGAAGAAGCATTAGAGGAATAGGCCTTGTCTAAATCCATAGGTTTGGCTTTTCCAGGTCAAGGGTCGCAATCTCCTGGCATGCTTCCTGATCATTTTTCTTCTTTACCTATCTTTGATGATGTCTTTAGTAAAGCCAAAGATGTCCTAGGTATAGATTTTAAGAATCTTATAAATGAGGGAAGTGCCGATGAACTCTCTTCAACCGAAATAACTCAACCCCTTTTGCTTACTGCTAATTATGCAATTTGGAAATCTTTAGGAATTAAGCCGGAAGAAGTTAGCTTGATGGCTGGTCATTCTCTAGGGGAGTATTCTGCCTACGTAGCTGCAGAGGCTCTGTCCTTTGAAGATGCCCTTAAACTAGTTTCTCTAAGAGCAAAATATATGCAGCAAGCGGTACCAGAAGGCGAGGGAGGTATAGCTGCTATTTTGGGGCTTAACAGAGAGCAATTATCTTCGGTGTGCGATGAAGTAACAGCTAAAGGTAGTCTTGTAAGTATGGCTAATTTAAATTCTGACTCTCAAATTGTAATATCTGGAACAAAGCAAGGTGTAGATTTAGCTGTAAATTTATCTAAAGAAAGGGGAGCTAAAAGAGCAGTACCCTTGGCTATGAGTGTTCCATCACACTGTAAGTTGATGACCCCGGCCTCAATACAACTTACAGAAGAGTTAAATAAAATAAATTTCAGTGAACCAAAAACAAAGGTAATACAGAATTTTTCTGTAGAGCATAGTGATGACCCTGAGATAATTAAAAATAATTTAGTATCTCAACTTTACAGTCCAGTACGTTGGGCAGAAATTATGGACCTATATGAACAAGCAAATATCTCTCATTTTTATGAATGTGGACCTGGAAAAGTACTCTGCGGGTTGATAAAAAGAAAGTTTAAAAACACAGAGATCAATTCTCTTGAAGACATAAATATCTTAAATTCGATTAAAGCCAATGACTGACATTAAAACTGCACTGATTACGGGGGCAAGTAGAGGCATAGGAAATGCCATAGCTCGTGAGTTAAAAGATAATGGATACGAAGTTTTAGGAACTGCAACTTCTGATTCAGGAGTAAAGTTAATACAAGATCAAGGAATAGGTGGGTATGTACTAGACCTAAATTCTTCAGACTCTTTAGTTAACTTCTGGGATCAAATAGAAGCAGAGAATAAAAATATTTCTGTATTAATTAATAATGCCGGTATAACCCGGGACAATATTGTTTTAAGGATGTCTGATGACGAATGGTCAGATATTATGAATGTCCACTTAAATGGTACTTTTCAATTATGCAAAAGAGCCTTAAAAATGATGCTGAAAAGTAAATGGGGCAGAGTAATTAATATATCCTCTGCATCTGCTTCCATTGGCAACAGAGGTCAATCTAACTATGCTGCTGCTAAGGCAGGTGTAGAAGCGTTTACTAAATCATTAGCAAAAGAAGTTGGTAAAAGAGATATTACAATAAATGCTGTGGCTCCTGGTTTTATCACTACCGATATGACCGAACAAAATAAAGGAGTTAATGCTGAATATCTCATGAAAGAGATACCTTTAGGAAGATTTGGTGAAGCAGAAGAAGTTGCAAATCTAGTAAATTTTCTATGTTCCTCTAAAGCTTCATATATAACTGGACAAACTATTCATATAAATGGTGGTCTATATATGTAATTTCTTGACATTATTTTTTTTTCAAAAATATAACTAAAGAAAATTTTTTTAAAATAAGTATAATTCGCGCTTTCTGAGACTAACAATCGCGTTTTAGATGGGAGATATATTATGAGTGTTGAAGATAGAGTTCAAAAAATCGTTTGCGAACAGCTGGGTGTGTCTACTGAAGAAGTAAAATTAGAAGCTTCTTTTATAGATGATCTTGGTGCTGATTCACTTGATACTGTTGAATTGGTTATGGCTTTTGAAGAGGAGTTTGAAATAGAAATTCCTGACGAAGAAGCTGAAAATATTCAAACAGTAAAAAATGCTGTCGACTATATAAACAGTAATTCTTAATCCTTAGCCTCTAGGCTATCATGACAAACAGAAGGGTAGTAGTTACTGGTCTCGGTCTACTATCGCCCGTGGGCAACAATGTAACTGATTCTTGGGCAAACATACTTGATGGTAAAAGTGGTGTGAAAACCATAACCAATTTCGATACTGAAAATTTTGAGACCAAGTTTGCTGCAACCGTTGAGGAAAATATAGAAAATCTTTTAGACAAGAAAGAGATTAGACGCACAGACCCTTTTATTCAATACGGCTTAATTGCTTCTCAAGAATGCTTAGAAGATTCAGAAATCGATTTAAATCAAATAGATAAAAATAAATTTGGCGTTTCTATTGGGTCAGGGATTGGCGGTCTTGGGACTATCGAAGAAAGTAAGACTAAACTCTCAGAAAGTGGCCCAAAAAAAATATCTCCTTTCTTTGTGCCAGGTGCAATATCAAATATGGTATCCGGTTATGCTTCTCTAAAATTTGGCCTTAAAGGACCTAATATTTCTATAGCCAGTGCCTGTTCAAGCGCAAGCCACTCTATAGGATATTCTTTTAGAAGTATTGTTCATGGGGATGCAGATATCATGTTAACAGGTGGAGCTGAAATGGCTACTACACCATTAGGTATAGCAGGGTTCAATGCGGCAAAGGCCCTCTCAACCAATAATGAAAATCCAACAGGTGCAAGTAGACCTTGGGACAAGGATCGTGATGGGTTTGTTTTAGGGGAGGGAGCAGGGTGCTTAATTCTTGAAGAATATGAACATGCACAATCTAGAGGTGCAAACATTTATGCAGAAATAGTTGGTTTTGGAATGAGTGCCGATGCGCATCATATAACTTCACCCCCTGATGGTGGAGAAGGCGCTGCTTTATCGATGGCTAATGCTATTCGTGATGCAGGTATAGATCCAAAAGATATTGGATATATTAATGCTCATGGGACTTCTACCCCTGCAGGCGATATTGCAGAAACAGACGCAATAAAATCTGTGTTTCAAGATACTCTTGATAATTTAATTGTTAGTTCAACTAAGTCCATGACCGGTCACCTCTTGGGTGCTGCAGGAGCTATAGAAGCAATATTTTCTGTACTTAGTCTGCGAGATGATATTTGTCCTCCAACTATCAATCTAGAAAACCCAGATGAAGGTTGTGATTTAAATTATTCGGCTAATCAAGCTACCCACAAGAAATTAAAATATTCCCTTTCAAACTCTTTTGGTTTTGGAGGCACTAATGCTACTCTAATTTTTAAAAAATTAGATTAATCAGTGCTTTCAAAATTCGTCTCAACATCTTTACTTTTTTTAATTTGTATCTCTTTATTGGTAGTTCATTTTAGACTAGTGGTTGATAAAGATTATGTATTTCATATTGAATCTGGGGAAACTACATCCGTTATTTCCCAAAAGTTATATGACTCAAATTTAATTCTCTCCTCAAACTTTTTTAACTTTTATTCAAGACTTTTTTCACTAGATGACAATTTCAAGGCCGGCGAATACGACCTCAATTCTTATGAGTCAATATATTCATTGGGAAAAAAATTTTCTAATGGAGACATTCTATATAGAAAGCTTACTATCTTACCCGGTATGACATTAAGCCAAATATTAAATAAAGGTAATCAGGTTGGTTTAATAAATGATCTTTTTATTAAAGATAATATTTTAGATAAAAACTTTTCTATTCTTTTTGAAGAAGGACAGTTTTATCCAGATACCTATTTCTATATTCGAGGTGATACGTTCTCTTCTATACTTCTTCAGTCTCAAATTAAGTGGGATGAGGTCTCCAAGAGACTTTGGTTAGAGAGAAATGCAAATCTACCCTTTGAAAATTTAAAAGATGCAATCACATTAGCCTCTATAATTGAGAAAGAGGGTACAGAAAAAGAAATAATTGCCAGCGTGTTTATAAATAGATTGAATAAAGATATGAAACTACAATCTGATCCTACAGTTATATATGCACTGGGTAAAAATTTTGACGGAGACTTAAGAAAGAAAGATCTTAATTTCGACAGTCCCTACAATACATATCGATATAAAGGGCTGCCTCCTTCACCAATCTCTACTGTAAGCGAAGAATCCCTGAGGGCAGCGTTAAATCCTGCTGATACAAATTACCTTTATTTTGTCTCAATGGGCAATGGTTTTCATAAATTTTCAAAAACATTAAAGGAACATAATCAGGCAGTTCGGGAGTATCAATTGAATGTCAGGTAAATTTATTACACTTGAAGGTATTGAAGGCTCTGGAAAATCGACAAGCCTAGAAACTATTCAAAGTTTTTTGGAAAGCAGGGATATTCAATACATAACAACAAAGGAGCCCGGTGGAGGTCCAATTGGCAAAGAACTTCGCTCTATGTTACTCAACAAGGAATCTAAAATTTCTTCTGAGGTTGAACTTCTTTTGATGATGGCTGATCGTAGAAATCATTTAGATAATATTGTTTTACCAAGTCTGGAAAAAGGAACTTGGGTGATTTCTGATCGCTACTTAGATTCAACTTATGCTTATCAAGGTGGGGGTCGTGGGATAGATATTTCAAAAATAGATAATCTCGTAAATTTACTAAATATACCTCTTCCACATCTTACTCTGTTGTTTGATCTTTCACCCGTTATTGCATTGGAGAGAGCCAAAAATCGTTCTGAATTAGATCGTTTTGAGCAAGAACCTTTGGTGTTTCACGGTCGAATCAGAGACGAGTATTTAAGATTGTCTGAACTTCATCAAGAAAGAATCAAGATTGTAGATTCATCCCTTAATTTTGATGAAGTTGAATCTCAGGTCAAAGAAACTTTATCCAATTTTTTAGATGAAGAATAATTTACCCATTTGGTTGGAGGATTATTTTGACCAAATAGGTCGAGGATTATCTCATCATGCTTTCTTAATTCTAGGAAAGAAAGGCTTAGGTAAATCTTTATTTGCTGAGTATTTAGCAGAAAAATTACTTTGTCAAAATGCTGAAACCAATGATTGTTCTTCATGTTTTGCTTGTAACCTAGAAAGCATAGATGATCATCCCGACTACCATACGCTAAATGTTTTGGACGGTAAGAAGCTGATTTCAATTGAACAATTTCCTGAATTGGTTCTAAAACTTTTTGAAACTCCTTTCCTTCAAAAAAATAAAGTTGCTGTTTTAAATTTGGATAGTTGCAATCATCATGGTTTCAATTCATTACTTAAGATCCTAGAGGAGCCTCCAAAGAATACTTTCTTTATATTCACATCGAGTTTTAGACATTTAATACCTGAAACAATACTCAGTAGATGCTTGAATATATATATTAAAACTCCTTCTACAAAAGATGCGCTGAGCTGGTTAAGTGAATTTACTGAGGAAGAAGCAAAAATGTCCCTAACACTAACCGATAATTGTCCAATCCTCGCTAAAGAATATTTAAAAACAAATACAATGCAAATAAGGGAAGAATTTATAAATGACATTTCTGGAATAATTAAAAGCGGTAAGGATATTGTGACTATTTCTAAAAAATGGATTGAAGAGCTAGATACATTACCTATGAAAGTTGAATGGATGGTAAAAATACTTTACGACACTATAAAGTTTCACGCAGATGATTCTCTTCAAAAGCTGACTGAAGATACAGATAATATTTCCCGATATTTAAGTCAGAATACTCATATTGAAAAAGTTCATAATCTGTTAACTCAGACCAATGCAATCTGGAGTCAATTCTCCAGTGACAGTAATTTGAATAAAGAGTATCAGTTGAATTCTTTATTTATAGATTGGGAAAAGCTCCTAAGTATCAGTAAAAAAGTCTAAAAGAAGTTTGTTGAATTCATCAATTTTTTCCAAGTGAATAAAATGTCCGCAATCTTCTAAGATCTTTATAGTCAATTCTTCAAAGTGCTCACTCATTCCCTCAGATAAATTAAAGTTTATACATCCATCATTTTTTCCATGGAGATACAGACAGGGAGGTTGAATTTTTGTAGAAATGAACTCAAGAGATTTCATATTAATTCTTTCTGATTGAAGAGATTCTTGAAAAGCAGATCTATAGTAAGCAAGAGCATTAGACAATACATTTGATTTACTCAAGACAGAAACAACTTTATCTGAGTAGGGTTTATAAGTTTTTAAATCGGGCGACCAATCCTGCCAAAGCTTATGAATGAATTCAAAATCATTTGTAGGGACAGCAAGATCAGCTATAGGTAATTGGAAAAAAAACATGTACCACGACTTTCTCTGTTGTTCTGAATTTGTCAGTAGTGCAGCTTGAAATGACATCCCGTGGGGAACAGATGCTGCAGAAAATTTTGAGATTAAATCAGGTCTCTGTTGAGTTATTCCATACACAATAGGTGCCCCCCAATCATGTCCATACAAGAATACCTTTTTGTCACCACTTATAGATTCAATAAATTCAATCAAAATTTCTGAAACTCTCAGCGTTTGATAAGTATCTAAGCCGGAATCCTCTGGATGGTATCCTGGCAAATAAGGCGCTATAACCTGAAAACCTTCATCTGCAAAAAATTTAATTTGGTGTTCAAAATTTTGCGGACAATCTGGGAATCCGTGAACAAGATATAGAGGCTTTCCTTCACCAGCTGTGAAGTAATGCATGTCATTGCTTTTTTTAAGTTCCATATTGAGAATCTTCAACAAGTTGTTCATATAGATAGTAGGTATATGTTGTAGAGAAGGCAACCATAGCTATATCTAGAATACTGGCAATGATGACCGAGTTTCCAAGGGAAATGGTGAGAATGCTTAGAGACATAAAAATTGGAATAATAGCTAGAAAATATATGAATATTTGTAGAACCTTATTTTCAGTTAAGGTAAAAGCGCTTCTGGCAGCCTCAGTACTATCTTGATTAGATAAAAGCAGTTCAACAATTAATACCGAGTACCTACAAGCAATATAAATTCCAGGAATAATAAAGAGCAAAATACCTACTACAACTGCGAGCATAACAAATAAACTCCACAAGATGACAATAGGTAGTTTATACAATGTATATATGTATAGATCCGGTATAGTCCTGTTTTTATCTTTGTCAGCAATGGCGATGATAACCAAGCATTGAGTCCAAGCTTGTGAAATTATTATAGGTATTAAAAGAAAAAGTTCTTTCGTAGTATCTTCATTAATTACTACTGAAGAAAGAAAGAAATTAAATATTATGTAGATAAACCAGGGAGCTATTAATATGAAAACTAATCTGTTGAAATTGTCCCTAAAAAAATTTATAGAAAATTTGAAACCATCAAGTATCATTGAAGCTCCTAAAATTTGAATTTCAACGAGAATAAACAATGATAGAGATATGGTCAAAGCCTAATTGTATTTTTTGCGATAAGGCTGAAATGCTTTGTAGAATGAAATCCCTTGAGTATAAAAAATACATGTTGGATGTGGATTATTCACGAGAAGAATTTGTCGAAAAATTTCCAGAGGCCAGAACATTTCCTCAGATAACCATGGATGGAAATTACATAGGTGGCTTTACTGAATTGGATGCACACCTAGCCTAGTGGAAACATTTACAAGTATTCTAGAATTTTTAACGTACTGGTTAGTGGATCAGTATTGGTTTCCAGTTTTTCTAATTGGGTCAGGTATCTTTTTTACAATATATCTTGGATTTCCTCAGATTAAATATTTTCGTCACGGTTGGAGAATCCTAAGTGGTAAATATGTTAAAGATGATACTCAGGGAGAAACCACACCTTTTCAAGCTTTAACCACAGCGTTATCTGGTACGGTTGGTACGGGTAATATCGGTGGAGTGGCCCTTGCAATTTTTCTAGGAGGACCTGCAGCGATATTTTGGATGTGGGTCACAGCTTTCTTTGGTATGACCACTAAGTTTGTTGAGGTGACACTTGCACATAAGTACAGAGAGGTGTTACCTGATGGTTCTATATCTGGTGGTCCAATGTATTACATTGAAAATGGCCTCAATATGAAATGGTTAGCTGTTCTATTCTCTGTATGTCTTTTGATGATGTGTCTTGGTACCGGAAATATGCCACAAATCAGTAGTATTGCTGTGATCATGAATGACACGTTTAGCATACCTAAATTTTTAACAGGGGCTACTCTCGCAGTTCTGTTGTGGATGGTGATTATTGGTGGCATAAAGAGGATAGCTCAAATTGCTTCCAAGCTTGTGCCATTTATGGCTTTTTGGTACTTGGTAGGTTCGTTTGCAGTAATTATTTCGAACTATGAAAATATTATCCCTTCGTTACAGTCTATATTTGTCCATGTCTTGACTCCTGCTGCTGCTGTTGGAGGTTTCTTAGGTGCATCTGTTGCTGCTGCCTTAACTAGGGGTGTCAATAGAGGTCTTTATTCAAATGAAGCTGGGCAGGGCTCAGCCCCCATCGCACACGCTTCGTCAAAAACTGAAGATCCAATTGAAGAAGGTATGGTATCTATACTTGAACCTTTTATTGACACTATAGTAATTTGCACTATCACTGGACTCGTAATCCTCTCTTCAGGTGTGTGGACGGAAAAATTTGAAAATAGATTTGAAGAGAGTTCTATTTGCTTTTTAAGTGAAGAACTATCTGATCAGAACAAGGAGGACATAAATAAATTAAGAGACTACATCTATAGCTGTTCTGGTGAATTATCTCTAAATTCAGATCTAAACATTAAATCTGGATCTATAGTTTCATCTGACTTAACACTTATGCATAACAGATCTGTTGCTGAGAATGTAAAAGTTCGTAACTTGGATGGAACCCTATTTGAAGGAATGATAAATATCGAAAAAGGTAAACTCAATACAGCTGATATTTATATTGAAGGATCTTCTCTACTAATAGGTGCAGATTTAACCGGCAAGGCCTTTACAAGAAGTGTTTTTGGTGACTATGGTCAATACATCGTTGCTATCGGTCTATTATTATTTGCTTTCTCTACAGCCATCGCATGGTCCTATTATGGGGATAGGGCAACGGTTCATTTGTTCGGTGAAAAGTGGGTTCTGCATTACAGAGTTATTTACGTAGGAGCTTTTTTTACTGCTTCAATAATAGATACGAAAATTGTTTGGGACATAGCTACTGTGATAGGACCTATTGCTACAGTTCCAAATCTTATTGCCATCTTATTGTTAAGAAGGGAAATAAAAGAATTGCAATCAAAATACAGCAATTACTAACTTCAAAAAATACTTTAACTTTCGGTCAAATATTTGTTGGCACTTACGCCACTTTGTCATATATTAAAATCGGTGACTTAAATAAATTAAAATAAATTATGGGCGACATAAAAAAAGAGTTAAATAACTCAAATTACGAAAATCAGTTAATCAATATTCTTAGAGGCGAAGAAGCACTGTCAAAGAAACAATTCAAGCTTAAAGGGCCAACAAACTTCTTATTCAGCAATTTTGCAATGCTTGCTTTGGCTGCTTGTGGTGGAGGCGGAGGAGGCGGAAGCTCTACACCAGCCCCAACTCCTAATACAAATAATGCACCCAATATGGGAGCTAATGCTTCTTTCTCTTTTACTGAAGATACTGCTGCTTCATTTGGTATCGGAGCGCCTACCGATGCTGATGGAGATACTCTTACCATAACAGTCACTTCCATTCCTACAGGTGGAGTCCTGTCTTTATCAGACGGAACTGTACTATCTGTTGGAGATACGCTCACAATAGCGCAACTCGAAAATATTACTTTTACACCTAACGATGACGTTAATAGTGATGCGGACACTATTGGTGATTTAGTTTTGACGGTCACAGATGGTCAGGGAGGCTCCGATTCCGCTACTTATACTTTTGTAGTTTCAGCAGTTAATGATGCTCCTACAGACATAAGCATTACAGTCTTAGATGTAGATGAAAATTCAGCTGGTGCGCTTATTGGAACAGTTTCTTTTACAGATGTTGATTCAGATTCAGTTACTTTTACTCTGAGTGGAACAGATGCTTCTCTCCTAGAAATAACAAATGATGGAGTTTTGAAATTAAAAGATGGTGTGTCTCTAGATTTTGATTCAATAAACTCATTAAACATAACTATTACAGCTACTGATCCAGATGGTGCTACCTTTAGTAAATCTTTTGCAATTTCTGTAAACAATGTATCCATACCTGAGACAATCTCTGGTACGGTCGTTGACGGTTATGTCAGTGGTTCTACCGTAAAAGTTCTCGATCTTAATGGAAGTGTCATAGCTGAAACGACTACAAATGCGCTGGGTCAATATACCTTCAATCTTGATGATAGTAACGGAGTTAAAGTAGTAGCTGAAGGTGGTGTTGATACCCTTACAGGGGAAGTTGTCACAGTAACCTTAACTGCCTCAAAGGACTCTAAATATGTTTCTGCACTTACTACTGTAGTTGATGCTGCAGGAGGAGATGCAGCAACTGTTTTGAGTAATTTAGGTCTCCCATCTGATTTTGATTTAACAACCTCAAATCCTTTGGCTGACATAGAAGCACAAAAAATAAATGCAAGTCTTATAAACATAATGGCTGTCGGTGAAGCGTTATTAGAAGGGTCTGGTCTAGCAGATGGTGCAGGTGATGAGCTTATTGTTGCACAAATTGTTAATACACTTAAAACCTCTACGGATATAAATTCTGCAACTGCAATAAAAACAATACTAGATTCTACAATTGCAAATGTTGCTGATGAAGTAGCTACTAAAGCAACATCTATTGTGCAGGCTGTAGCGGATTCCATATCTAATTCCAATACACAAATTTTAAAGGCTGGATCGATATCTCAAATAGCCTCATATCAAAAAGCAGTTTTAGATGATGAGAATAGCTTAATAGCCTCGGTATTTACATCATTAGC
>CACJMO010000007.1 GCA_902594545.1 uncultured SAR86 cluster bacterium | reverse complement strand
ATCAAAAGAGCTGAGTCTAGAGAAGCTTTTGGAAAAAAGATATCTACTCTTGGTGCTAACTATGACTATATTGCTGAGAGCAGAATAGATATAGATACCTCAAGGTTATTGACACTTAATGCAGCCCATATGATGGATACTGTTGGTAATAAAATAGCTAGAAGTGAAATTGCTCAAATAAAGGTACATGTACCTATTGTCGCTTGCAGGTTAATAGATAGAGCTATTCAGATGCATGGAGGTGGAGGAGTAAGTCAAGACTTCCCTCTAGCAAGTATGTATGCTCACATGAGAACTTTGAGACTGGCCGATGGTCCTGACGAAGTCCATAGAAGAGTGATAGCAAGGGAAGAGCTTGCTAAATATGCAGACCAAACAGATGAAGTAGTTGTTACAAGAGACTAATTATCTGTTTTCCTATAAAGGGCCCATTTGGGCCCTTTATTTTTTTTATCTTATAACTTCTAAAAACTTGTCTCTTATCTCTTATTCATAATTAACAAAGATAAATCTTTTAAAGAATCATATGCATATCCAATGATATGATTACTCCCCAAACTTATGTATGACGTTTTAATTGTTGGAAGTGGACCCGCAGGTTATGTGGCGGCAATACGCAGTGCGCAATTAGGATTGAAAGTAGCATGCGTTGAAAAAAATTATGTTGGTGGAACTTGCTTGAATGTTGGCTGTATTCCTTCTAAAACCCTTCTAGACTCTACTCTTAAGAGCTATCAAATTAAACGTCACTACTCTGATCATGGCATAAACATAAATAAAGTTGTTATAGATCTAGATAGGATGATGTCCAGGAAGACTGAAGTGGTTCAGAAACTTACAAACGGTGTAAGGGATTTATTGAAAGCAAATAAAGTTGATTTAATTCAAGGCAAGGTTACAAAAGTTAGTGAAGGCACAGTAACTATTGAGAAAGATAATGATATTGAAACCTTAGAGTCAAACAATATTGTTATTGCTTCTGGTTCTTCTCCTCAAACGCTTCCCGGAATTGAAATAAATAATCAAACCATTTTTGATAGCGAGGGCGCTTTAGAATTTTCGTCTATACCAGAGAAACTTGTGATAATTGGTGCCGGAGTTATAGGCCTGGAGTTGGGAAGTATCTGGTCCAGATTAGGCTCGCAAGTAACTCTTTTAGAAGCTCAAAGGGAATTTCTTCCAATGCTTGATAAAAGGCTATCCAGACATATATTCAAAGAATTTTCTAACCAAAATATAAAAATTATTCTCGGCGCTAAGGTTTCGGAAATTGAGGAAACAAAAAATGACTCTCTAGTTAAATTTTTAGTTGATGACGAAACGCAAGAAGTAACTACTGAAAAGATTATCTTGGCGGTAGGAAGAAAACCTAATACTGGCGATATTCAGTTTGATCCATCTCCTTCTATTGATGAGCTGGGATTCATAGAAGTTAATGAAAATTGTGAAACGTCCGTAAGAAACCTTTGGGCAGTAGGAGATGTTGTGAGAGGACCTATGCTCGCGCATAAGGCATCCGAGGAAGGTATCATGGTTGCTGAAAGAATTAATGGGCAAAACACTTCTATAGATTACGATCTAATCCCCAATGTTATATACACTCATCCCGAGATCGCCTGGGTCGGAAAATCTGAAACTCAACTTAAAGAAGAAAATGCCAATTATAAATCTGGTTCTTTTCCCTTCGTAGCAAGTGGTCGAGCTTTGGCGTCTGCTGAAGATGTTGGATCTGTAACTGTCATTGCTGATAGAGAAACAGATCGCTTGCTTAGCGTACATGTATTTGGAAATTCAGCATCAGAGATTCTGCAGCAAGGGTTGGTGGCAATGAGCTCAGGCATGACTTCAGAAGAGTTTGGCTCTATAGTTGTGAGCCATCCTACTGTATCTGAAACCATCAAAGAAGCTACCTTGTCTATGAATTCAAAAGCTATTCATATACTCAATAGGAAAAAGAAATAAATTCAATCCATGGATTTATCGAAGTACCGAATCCCTTTATCTGAACTACCTGAACAAACAAAAAAAATTCTAGATAAAGAAATTAAAATTTCTGAGTTTAAAGATTACGAGTCATCCAATGAAATAATCACTTCTGGCATGGAGGATGGTATATACATTTCCAAGGATTCTTCTTATCTTATAAAGTGCACTACCCAGATGCGTAATGTAAATTCAACAATGATTGATTGGTGGTTCGAATGGCATCTGCCTGAAACACAACGTTATAAGTTGTGGCACCCTAATGATCATATTTCTGCTGAAATCAAGCAAGCTTTAGACAAGAATAAACCATACAAGAAAAGATACGTAGGTATAGATTCTTATGTTGAAGAATATATTGGTAACAAGTATTCCAAATTGTGCATATCTTTCAAAAGCCCAGATAGATTCGGATTAACCGATTTAGATTCAGATGTGACTACAGCCATATGTGCTGAAGTTAAAGACCTTGAAACAGATATGACCATTGCTCAATTGCTTCATTATGTTTCGGATAGTGCAATTGGGTGTTCAATGCAGAGTTATTTTTGGTTAGGAAATAAAATTAGTCATGAGAATAGAATCTTGAACTTATGCGCGAATTTTTTCTTTAATTTCTCAACAGTTAAAAGATACTTTATTAATGACACTTTAGCCAAAAGTCTTTTGAGACATTGTTGTGAGGAGATGAATCATTTGTCTATTTTCTTACCAGAGCTTTACAAAGACATCTCTAGAAGTTCTAATTCTAGTTAAGGTATTACTAGAAGAAGGAGATAGTTAATGAGTAAGATTATGGTTGCGATAATAGATATCGAAAATGAAGAAGGATATCTCGAATATCAGAATTCTGTTCTTCCAATGTTTGTTGAGATGGGTATTGAGGTTTTAGCTGTAGACGATACACCTAAGGCCATTGAGGGAAATACCAGAGATCAAAGATTGGTTGTCATTAAATTTGAAGATGAAGAGGCTTTTTATAATTGGTACGACAGTCCTGAATATCAAAAAATTAAACCTATACGTCTTGAAAACTCAAGAGGAGAAGTGCATCTTTTAGATGAGCAAAATCTAAAGTTTTAATTGGTAAATAATTGGGGAGAATTATGAGTGAATCAAGTGTTGCTGGTGTATGTCATCCTAAATTTTCAGAGATAAAGGAAATATTTGAAGAGGCAATTGAAAGTGGTTTTGATACCGGGGCAAATATTGCTATCGAGCATCAAGGTGAAATGGTTGTAAATCTCATAGGTGGATACAAAGATCTTGAAAAAACTAAACCTTGGACAGATAAAACAATTTTAAATGTTTATTCAACTACCAAAGCTGTTACAGCAATTTGCATTGCTAGATTGGTAGACCAAGGGAAGCTGGATTTAAATAAAAATGTAACCGATTATTGGCCTGAGTATGGATGTGAAGGTAAGGAAAATACAAAGGTAAGCGATTTCCTGTGCCATAGAGCAGGTAATTTTGGATTTCAGGGTGGTATGCCTGATTTAGCTCTTTCAGATTGGGAGGGTTGGACAAATGCTCTTGCTAAACAGGCACCATTTAGAGAGCCTGGTTCATCTCAGGGCTATCATGCTTTAACTTATGGATGGTTAGTGGGAGAGATATTAAGAAGAGTAGATGGACGTTCGGTAGGAGAATACTTTCAACAGGAAATTGCTACCCCATTTAGTTTGGATTTTAAGATAGGTCTTGATGATGAAGATCTTCTAAGATGTTCTGATATCCTGCCAGATCCTAGATCAGAGTCTATAGTCTTAAAAATCCTACCCTATGTTCCGAATTTTGTTCTTCCAGATCAGTTGAAGATTGTGAAAGAAATCCTAAAAGGCGGAGATTATCAAGTTGCTTTTGAGACTTTCGAAGGGGATCGAGATATGACAAATACTGAAGAGTGGCGAAAAGCTGAAATACCCTCAGCCAATGGCCATGGAACTGCAGAATCTTTAGCTAAATTATTTGGTATTTTAAGTACAGGTTGTTCTAGAGATGGTTATGAGATTTTTTCTAAAGAAACTCTTGATATGTGTCTTCAGCCGCTTTCGAAAGGACCGGATACAGTTTTATTTGGTGCTGAAATTAATATTGGAGTAGGATTTGATTTAGGACTTGGTATGACAACCATTGGGCAACCAAGCCATCCCAAAAGTATTTTTGGTCATTGTGGCGTAGGAGGAAGCGTAGCTTTTGGAGATGTCGAAAACCAACTGGGATATGCTTTTTTGTGCAATCGTATGCACCAGCCACAAGAGCTTTATAAGACAAGTAACGCAATCACAGCGAAACTCTTTGAGATAATAAAAAGTTAATTTAGTTTATTTATCTAATTCCAACGGGGTTGATAATCATTTGCACAGCTCCGCGGACTTTAGCTTGGCCAAGTACAAATAAGAACTCGCTTACACCGTCTTTCACTAAAGGCCCTGTATTCATAGCTTCAAGAATATAAATACCATTTTCCTGAAGCAATATTCCATGGCCTGGATAGGGTTCATCTGCCACCATTGGGGGAACAACATCCAAAGACCAAGTATCAGCACCTACTGCTAAAACTTCTTTACTAGCAAGATACTCAGCTATTTCTGGAGTTATACCCGGTGCTCCTGAGCCCCAAGAGGCAGGATCGGATTCAAACTTAGCATCGGTCCACCCTGTGTGCATCAAGACTACATCGCCTTTCTCAACAACAATATTTTGAGCGTTAATAGCTCCTTTTAAATCCTCAAGACTAAAAGTTTCTCCGGCATTTAAATGAGTGCGACCTAGGTAATCCGCTATATCAATCACTAGCCCTCTTGCTACAAGAGGTGGAATTTTTTCTATTCCTAATTTGGTCAAGCCTGTTATCTGAGCAAATTCCTTTCCATCATTGCAGTTATAGAAAATAGCTTCAGTTGTACCAATGTGGCCAAGCCCATCAATTTGAGAGCCAATACCAAACCATCCTTGAAAAACATCATCATTATATGTTGAGTTTGGTAAACCTAGGGTTCCAAACTGCTGGGTTGGCTGAACAACTTGTAGGGATAACGATCTTGGTGGATAAGCAGGAGTATTTGCATCGATAGTTAAGCCCAGACTATAAGTCTTACCGTACTTGATTAATTTAGATGCTTTCAGGACTGACTTAGGAGTTATAAGGTTTGCACTACCTATTTCATCATTCTTACCCCATTTTGAAGGAGCGCAATCATCAGCAAAACTTGAATTTAATGACATGAGAAGAAAAAATAAAAAAAACGACTTGTACATAAAACCTCCGCTAGACATTTTCATAAGGATGATTTGATATTACATTTTAGAAAAGAAATTATCAATTCGACCTATCTGTCCTATTCTTTGTTATCCTTATTGTTTCGAAAGGGGAATAGAAGGAATATGCTCAGATATCTACAAATTTTTACTATTTTAATTGCTTTAATCAGTTGCAGTGAGAGCGCTGAACATAAAAACAACATTGGTAATGCCGAGTGTATTGACGAAACTAATTGCGAAAAAACATCGTCTAAAGCTGATAAAGCACAACCTCAATATCCAATAATCCTTCCTGGTGCTCCAGGTGAAAATTCAAAACTTATAACTCCAAACGAAGCGTCAAACATAGCAAGTACAAAATACGTGAAAGCAGATGTAGATTTTCTTCAAGGAATGATTGTTCATCACCAACAAGCTATTGTCATGTCCCAAATGGCTGAGAAAAGAACAAACAATAAAACCATAATTGATTTAGCAGATAGAATTGATTCATCACAAGAAGATGAAATAGATTTCATGAGAAGTTGGTTAGAATCACGTGGAGAGTTATCTGAAATGAGTCATTCACACCATCAACATATGAACATGGTAGGAATGGCATCTGAAGAAGAGTTGCAGGAATTAAAAGACTCAGAAAGTACTGATTTCGATAGGTTGTTTTTAAAATTAATGATTAACCATCACGATGGAGCATTAGAGATGGTCAAAGACTTGAAGCAGTATCCAGGAACTGCCTATGATCCAGTGCTCAGTGAATTTATAGCTGACCTAGTAAACGATCAAGGTGTAGAAATTGAAAGGATGAATGGTATAGCTGTTAATCTATCTGATGATCCCAGGTCTAACTTAGCTTCTGGTCTCTATGATGCAGGCCAAGCTATATTGAATTTGGAATTAGTGGCTTCACTAAAAAAACCAGTTGGTTTTTTTGATCCAACAAATCCAAAAGCTAAAGGAATTAAAGACCCCACAGAAGAAGAGAAAAAAAATAAGGTAAAGACAACAGAAAATATGTCTAGATCTCTTCGCTCTCCAATCTTGAGTTTTGCCAATACTGATATGGCATTTAGAGATGATATTTTGGTTGCTGGCAGTTATCACGGGTTCAATATTTACAAGCTTAAAAATGATGGAATTCCTGAACTTCAGTCCTCGGTTGTCTGTCCTGGAGGTCAAGGAGACGTATCGATTGTGGGTGATTTGCTGATCATGTCGGTCGAGCAAACAAGAAGTAGATTGGACTGTGGTTTAGAGGGAGTTTCAAAAGAAGCCAGTCCTGAGAGGTTTAGGGGCTTGAGAATATTTGATATTTCAGACTTATACCAACCTAAACAAGTTGGTGCTGTTCAAACTTGTAGGGGTTCACATACCCATTCAGTTGTATCCGGACCAGGAAAAGAAGGAAAAATAATTGTTTATAACTCAGGCACTGCAAGTGTGAGGGATGAGGAAGAGATGGAAAGTTGCATTGGGAATGTGCCTGGAGACAATCGTACAGCTCTTTTTAGAATAGACGTCATAGAAATACCTATATCTGATCCATCCTTGTCACGCATTGTTAGTAGTCCTACAGTGTTTGCAGATCCTGAAACAGGTGCTTTGGGTGGCTTATGGGCGGGAGGAGATCACGGAGATGAAACCCAAGACACCAGAAGAACTGATCAGTGTCATGACATTACTGTTTTTCCTTCAGGCAATATTGCTGCAGGAGCCTGTTCAGGAAATGGAATACTTTTCGACATTACAGATCCATATGACCCTCAAAGATTGGATGTTGTAACAGATACTGGTTTTGCTTATTGGCATTCAGCTACCTTTAATAATGACGGTACTAAAGTTATCTTCACTGATGAGTGGGGAGGTGGAGGAAGGGCTCGTTGTAGGGCTTGGGATCCGTTAGATTGGGGTGCTAATGCTATTTACGACGTAGTTGAAAATAAATTAGAGTTCAGAAGTCATTACAAAATGCCCGCACCTCAGCTTGAAACTGAAAATTGTGTTGCTCACAATGGATCTCTTATTCCAGTTGCAGGAAAAGATATATTTGTTCAGGCCTGGTATCAAGGCGGAATCTCTATTCTAGATTTTACAGATTCCTCTAATCCTATTGAGATAGCTTTTTTTGATAGAGGACCGATTGATGAAAAGATCTTAATTACTGGAGGCTATTGGTCTGCTTACTACTACAACGGCTTCATATACGGGACAGAAATTACCAGAGGTCTAGATGTATTTAAATTGCTCCCTAGTGAATACCTCAGTTCTGAAGAGATTTCTTTGGCGGCAGAAGCTTATCCTTTATTCGGTCCTCAAGTATTTAACCCTCAGCAGCAAATTCCTCTGGTTTGGTCGGACAGGGAATAGATTAAATTTAAGTTAAGATTTTATCGAGCTATACATCCTCTATGGTCAACCTTTCTGCATGGACCTGATTTTTCTCTAAATATTTCTTCATTTATCTTATCTACATTTTCTTTAATGCTGACGAAATTAGAGAATTGTGAACAATCAAAATTTCTTTTTATTTTTTCTTCAGCAATTTCTTTTCTAAGCTCAAGCTGCTCTTTCATATTTAATTGACTGAAGCCTTCATCGATTTCAGGAAAGCATAGAAAAAAATTAGAAAATTTTTCCTGATCTTTTCCTATTTCAGGACTATTAAAGGCACAACCATTAAGGACAAGTATGCTTAAAAAGATGAAGCAAACAAATTTCATTTGTTTTGTTCTTTCTTAATAGGTCCTATGTAGAGTATTCCGAATATCAAAGTTTGAAAAAAGGCTTTAATTAAATTGTCATCTGAACCTTTTATAGTCTTAAAGAAGAATATAAATTCAAGTAAATGAATTACTAAAAGAAGCACTGCGAGATAGTTGAGCCAAGTAGAAAAATTTAGTCCATAATTAATTCCAAGGACTACCCACAAGACTACTGTAAAAATTTTTCCGTTATACATAAATTCCACTCCATTTTATAGCTTAGCAAAACTCGCTTCATAAGGAGAAATAATTTCTACTCTACTACTTCACCATTTTGGGTATTTTTAAATAGGTCAATAAACGCCACAACCATTCAACAGGACCAAAGTAGAAATACTTCAACCACAACGGACTTATGAACAACTGAAGTATCCAAATCAATGGGACTAAAAGATACAGTTGACTCCAAGAAAATTTTCCTAGTAAACCTAATCCAGCTCCTGAGAATATGAAAAGAGCTATAACTGAATGCATTAAATAATTAGTTAATGCCATTCTTCCTACACAAGCCAACCTAAATCTTAAAGATTCTAATTTTTCTTTTTTAATTAAGAAGAGAATTAAGCCTAAATAGCCTAAACCCATGAACAATCTTCCAAAGTGATAAGTAAATCTAAAGTAAGGATTAGTCTCAAGAATATCCATATTTGAATTAGTAATGAGTAAAACCTCATATGCATTTATAGAAAGACCCACTAGAAAACCTATACACATCATCTTTGTATAGAACCTAATTTCTCTCCCCCCATCCAAAATGCCAAGCTTGAATAATGCCATGCCGACTACCATCATCATTAAGGCATCCAGAAACAAGAAAAACGGTATTACAAAATAAATCGTATCATTAGCCATCTTTAGATTGTATTCATAAGCCGAGGCGTAGCTGCCAGACCTTTCTTTTATTTCATTAGGGATATTGTCTATCTCAGCTTGATTTTCATCTTCATACTCTATCCAAGCTTGTGCCCATGCAGCAGTTTCTTCACTGACTTCTTCGCCTTTGCTAATAGATATGTTCATTTCTTCAGCTGCATCTCTAGCAATCTCAAGAGAGCTCTTAAAGGCAAAGTTTTGGAGACTGCCAATTAAGATAAGTAAGGTAGCTAAGATTAATAAGCTTCTAGCTTTCCAATTTCTCATGAACCAAAGCACGAAGCCTGATAAAGCATATGTTAAGAGAATATCTCCTGGCCAAAGGAAAATATAAATATTTATCAAACCAAACACTAGTAACCAAAAATTTCTTCTGTAGTGCAACCATCCACTTTTTGCCGTCGAACCTGTTACAAACAGAACAACACCTGCTCCAAACAGAATTGAAAATAATGTACGCATAGCACCTTCGCTTGAAAGTTCTACGAAAGCCCAAACCATGTAATCTACTCCTCCAACAGGAGAGAGATATATACCCGGGTCCAAAAATGCTGATGAAACAAGACCAAAACCTATAATATTTACAAGTAGGATTCCTAATAAAGCAAAGCCTCTCAAAACATCCAGAGATTCAATTCTATCTATAACTTTTGTATTCACTTCTTCCAACAATTGCTCCACTACTTACCAACCACCAGGAGGGTTAGTAAAGTTATTATCTTCTAGAGTGAGCATCGAGACTAAAAATACGTTCACCAAGCCACCAATTGGGAATCCAAGAATATAAGGAATAGCACTATAGGTACCAATTTTATAATAAAAAAAACAGCAAACTAACGACCCACCAAATAAGAAGGCAGCTTTGTATTTTAAAGTCCAGTATTTTGATGAAGACTCTCGTTCGATTTCTTCTTTTTTATTTTTCTCATCCATGATTCCTACTCTACTACTTGACAAACTATATTGGCTAAAAATATTTGAGCATGAGTGTGTATAGCGGGGAGTGGGCATGGTCATCCTGCGTGAGTGCTTAAACAGAGTTATGTTATTATTCGACTTGTAGTTGCAGGTCAGGACAGAGAAGTAGTCAACTTTAAAGGTGTTTTGCCGTACATTTGCCGTAGAAAAAATACCAATGGCCCTGAAACGCAGTAGACACGTAGCTCAGTCTGGTTAGAGCACCACCTTGACATGGTGGGGGTCGGTGGTTCGAGTCCACTCGTGTCTACCAGCTATCTCAATTATCTTTGTTTTCATCGTCATCGTCGTCATCCTCCTCCGAGCTCACAACAACTCCAACAACTTTGATAGGTACTTCTATAATCTTTGCCGCAGTATTGACTGCAGTTCCTGCCAAACTAGCAACCGCACAGCCAGAAATAAAAATTAAAATATAAGAAATTAATAAAACTCTCATAACTACCCCAAGATACCTAATCTTTAATACAATATACCTTATAAAACCAAATTAAAGGTCTATCTATATGCTTACACTTTTCTATGCCAGTTCTCTGACTATCCTAGCCTTAGTCTTATCTTTTTTAACCGGGCGTCAAAGGTTCAAGACAGAAACTAATCTTGGACTTGGCGACGACTTTGGCATGTTACAAATTACCAGGGCTCATGGAAATTTAATTGAGAATGCGTTGTTTTTCTTGATATTAATGTTTTTGCTTGAAACTGTAGCTGAAGTATCCAGCGTATCCTTGATGGTTTTGGGTGATATTTTCTTACTTGCAAGAATAGCTCATGCTTATGGAATTACACGACCAGAAGCTAAAAGTATTTTTAGAATGCTTGGAACTTTGGGCAGTATTATTGTTTTATCTGTCCAATCAATCTGGGGACTCATCATAGCTCTGTCATGGCTGTCTAATAACAACTGGGGCTTTTAAATTTATGAAAAAGATTCTGTTATTTTTTACATTTATATTCAGCTGCTTCATTTGGTCAACTAATGAAAGCTCTACATCACATATAGAGACTATAGTTTTAGGTTCAGGGTGCTTTTGGGGCGCTGAGAAGGGCTACGAAGCCCTAGATGGTGTGATAGATGCTGTATCTGGATATGCTGATGGAGAGGGTGTAAAACCTTCGTACAGAGAAATTACTAAATTCTCCAATAAGTTTAATCCTGATAACCACGCTGAAGTAGTGGAGGTAACTTTTAATAAGAACCTAATTTCCCTTGATGAACTAATTGTCCATTACCTTGAATCGCATGACCCAACCCAATTAAATCGTCAAGGAAATGACATTGGTACACAGTACAGGTCAATTGTTTTATACACAGACAGGTATCAAGAAAGAAAAATCTCTGAATTGATTTCTGAATATCAAATTTTGTTAAATCAGGAGGGATATAGTTCCATCAAAACACAAGTAAAGCCTCTTAAAACATTTTATAGAGCGGAAAGCTATCACCAGGACTACATCAAAAAAAATCCAGATGGTTATTGCCCAGACCACTCAACAGGAGTGAAGTTTGTTAGATCTGATGAAATTGACAGCTTAGATAATGAACCCTTGAAGCAGGGTAAACACATAGTCGTTATTGAGCCAGAGGGGTATTGCCCTTACTGCGCTAAGTTTAGAAAAGACGTCTCTGATGATTACGCAGGTACCATCCCTTTACATTATAGGCTTGCTACAAATTTAGAAGAGCTCAACATCAAGACCCCAACTTGGGCCACTCCAACAATTCTCTTTATAGAGGATGGATCTGAGGTTTTCGCAAATCAAGGTTATTTAACTCCTAAAGAATTCTATAAAGCTCTAGGTTTATTTAAATTAGGAAATACTGAAGCTTACAGAGTAGCTTTCAACGATGGAACTGATGCTAGATTTTGCAAAGAATATCAAATTTTTAAAAATACACCCGATGGTGTGTTTATTGACAAGTTAAGCGGAGCAGCGTTGTTTGATACCAAAGACAGGTTTAATTCCGGAACAGGTTGGTTATCTTTTACAAGACCAGTTGAAGGATCTGTTTATAGAAGAGCAGATAATAGTTACGGAATGCGTAGGATTGAAATAAGATCAGTATCGTCAGATATTCATCTTGGACATGTTTTTCCAGATGGACCAAATGGCCTTCCAAGATACTGCATAAATGCAACTGTTCTGGAATTTAAAACAAGAGATGAATTTAATTTAATTAATACTAAGGAGAAGGTATGAAAGGAAAAATAGCAAAATACGTAACTGTTGGCACAAATGACCTCCAAAGAGCCAAGGAGTTTTATGATCAATTATTTGATGAGCTGGGTGTAACAAGTTTCGGACCAAATGATAGAAGTTTCTTTTGGACTATCCCCGGAGATGATACTAATTTCGCAGTTTTTGTTCCTTACGATGGAGACGAAGCAACTGTTGGCAACGGAAGCATGGTAGGTATCACTCTTGAAACTAAAGAAGATGTAGATGCTCTTTATGCTAAAGCTATAAAATTAGGTGCAAAAGATGAAGGAGAGCCAGGACAAAGAGTACCTTCGTTTTACGGAGCTTATGTCAGGGATTTAGATGGAAATAAGTTAACTTTTTGTAAGTTCGGGTAATTTACAGAAAGTCTGCCACAGTATCGAATATTACATAACAAACGAGTATTCTTATTGTAAGAGTGGTTCTCAGGGAGTCTGTCATTTCCATGCCCCACTTCTTTTTTACCTTTTTAGGTGTTATTTCAGCAGACATTACGAAGCCCAGGTCACGAAGTTAATTATTACGTATGCTCCCGCAAATACGGGTAAGAAGTAGCTAATTTCTCTTCCAATTTTTCCTAAAGTTTTGAGTTTGATATTTTTTTTTGTTTCCATACAAGTTTATATGCAATTTTCGTGCCATATATGGAAAGCTTTTAGTGGTTAAATTTTGTGCACTCATGGTGCACCTCAAAGCTTTAGGGTATCAGTTCTGAGCGATTACTTAGAAGCACTAACAACCCAAGTTGCACTTGGAAAAAGTAAACCGTCTCCTTTATCAAAAGCTGAAAATTTATCCATTAATGCATTCAGTATCTCTTCCTTTAAAGTCTCATTAGAGTTTTTTAGCATTTCAGTTACAACCGGATTAATTGTCAGATAGTCCTCGCAAGCTTCTTTGAGAGTCTTTCCTGAAAACATAGTTATATCTTCTTGGTTGTCAATGATTTCTATATTTCTGAAGTTTGATGTTTGAAGTATATCTAGAAGATAAGACTTATCTTCAAAAGCAAATGGACCGGGACTTTTAGGAGGTGGTGAGGGCAAATCTAAAAAATCTTTTATGACTCCAATTGAGAGACTTTGCCAAGGGTTCAAAGAAGGGTTTTGCCAACATACAAAAGCTAACTGACCACCTTGCTTGATAGACGTATAAATATTTTTAAATGCTGCGTAAGAATCTTCAAAGAACATGACACCAAATCTTGAGAAAGCTACGTCAAAATATTCAGAAGGCATTGAGTCTGTCTGGACATCTTTTACCTCAAAGTCTATATTTTTTAGAGAAAGTTCATTGGCAGAATTTCTTGCTCTATCAAGCATTGGTTCCGAGATATCCAATCCTAATACTTTTCCTTCAGGAACTTTTTTAGCAATATCTAAGGAAGTATCACCGCATCCACAGCCTATATCTAAAATTGTTAGTTTGTCTGAGAAATCAATTTTATTAATAGCATTTTTTCCCAACGGATTGAGCATAATATCCATCTCTCTTTGCTTATCAACCCAAACGTCTCCGCCTGCACCTGACCAAAATTCCCTTTGTTTCTTATTTATTTCTTCCATATCAACTGTCTCCGTGTTGTATCATTTTATTCAAATTGATGTAAAAATTGTAAATAAAGTACTCATATATGGATATTAAAGATTCTCTATTAGATTTAATTGGAAACACTCCAATTTTAAAACTTAAATCTCTTGATACTGGACCATGTGATTTATTCGTTAAATTGGAGTCAGGCAATCCGGGGGGGTCTATAAAAGACCGAATAGGACTCTCTATAATTGAAGAAGCTGAAGCTTCAGGAGATCTCCAACCGGGAGGAACAATTATCGAAGCAACCGCAGGAAATACAGGTCTTGGCTTGGCATTAATTGCAGCTTTAAAAGGGTATAAGATCATTTTAGTGATACCTGACAAGATGAGTAGAGAGAAGATATTGCATCTAGAAGGCCTAGGGGCTGAAATTATATTAACAAGATCTGATGTCCCGGAGGGACATCCAGAATATTATCAAGATCTTGCAAGAAAAATCGCTTCGGAGACTCCGGGTTCATTCTTGGCTGATCAATTCTCCAATCCTGCAAATCCATTGGCTCACAGAACAACAACGGCTCCTGAAATTTGGGAGCAAATGAAAGGTGATGTAGATGCTGTGGTTGCCGGAGTAGGATCAGGTGGAACCCTTACCGGATTAGCTCAATTCTTCAAGTCAAAAAACCCCGATATTTCTATGGTAGCTGCCGATCCGGAAGGCTCTGTGGTGGCCGATGCTATCCTAACAGGCAAATATAAATATGAAGGAGGGAGTTGGCTAGTTGAAGGAGTTGGAGAGGACTTTATTCCAAATAACTTTGATTTATCCCTTATGGATGATGCTGAAATAGTTTCAGACAAAGAGGCTTTTGAAGTCTTACAAGTGTTATTGAAAGAAGAAGGAATACTAGGAGGGTCATCCTCAGGAACTCTAGTTGCCGCGGCAGCAAAATGGTGTCGGAAACAAACTGAACCCAAGAATGTAGTTACCTTTATTTGCGATACAGGAAATAAATACCTCTCTAAAGCTTTTAATAAATCCTGGTTGCATGATAACAATCTTCTCGAAAGTGAAAAATTTGGTGACTTAAGAGACTTAATAAGTCGAAGAGCAGACCAAGGTGAGATGATTACTGTTGCCCCAAGTGATAGTTTATTGGTTGCTTATAATCGAATGAGAGCTTCCGATATCTCTCAATTACCTGTTATTAAAGAGGGCGATCTATTAGGAATAATTGATGAAGAAGATGTGCTTATCAGCGTAAGCAAAAATCAAGGAACTTTTTCAGATGAGGTAGAAAGACATATGATCCAGCAGCTTGATGTACTTCAATATAATGCCTCAGAAGATGAACTTATAGGCATATTATCTGAAGGCAAGGTTGCAATCATTTACAGTGAAGATACTTTCATAGGTTTTATTACCAAAGTCGATTTAATTAATTATTATAGAAATAGGCTGAACTAGAATTATGTCTAGAAAAAAGAACAAACAAGGATTTGAAACAAGGGCTATACATGCAGGACAGGAACCTGATCCTACAACAGGTGCAATCATGACGCCCATCTACACCAGCTCGACTTATGTACAAGAAAGCCCAGGTGTTCATAAGGGTTATGATTACTCCAGAAGTACAAATCCCACCAGGAAAGCTCTCGAAGCATGCATTGCAGATTTAGAGGGAAGTAATTTTGGATATGCGTTTGCTTCAGGAATGTCAGCTAGTGCTACTGTTCTTGAAATTCTTTCTTCAGGAGATCATGTCATTGCAATGGACGACTTGTATGGAGGCACTTACAGGCTTTTTGAGAATGTAAGAAAAAGATCAGCTGGTTTGGATTTCACTTTTTGTGATTTAAGTGATGTTAAAGCTTTAGAAGCCTCTCTTAAGCCTAATACTAAGATGATATGGATTGAGACGCCTACAAACCCATTGCTCAAAATTGCTGATTTAAAAGCAATATCTTCTTTTGCAAAAAACAACAACTTAATTGCAGTCTGTGACAATACTTTCTGCTCTCCTTTTGTACAAAATCCTCTAGAGTTTGGTTTCGATATTGTTGTACATTCTGCTACAAAATATCTTAACGGACATTCAGACTTAATAGGTGGGGTAGTAGTTTGCTCTGACGATAAAACAGAACTGGCTGAACAACTTTTATATCTTCAAAATGCTGTGGGTTCAATCATGAACCCCTTCGATTCATTCTTATTATTGCGAAGTCTTAAGACCTTACCTGTCAGGATGGAGAGACATTGCTCCAATGCTATCCAGATAGCTAATTTTCTAGAGTCTCATAATTCAATTCAAAGGGTTATTTATCCAGGCTTAGAGAGTCATCCTCAACACGAGATTGCTAAAGAACAAATGAATGGTTTTGGAGGGATGATATCGGTTGAGATCAAAGGCGGATTGGAAGGTGCTAAGAAGTTTTTAGAGAGGACTGAGATATTTTCTCTAGCGGAAAGTCTTGGAGGCGTAGAAAGTCTTATTGAGCATCCTGCTATCATGACTCACGCATCGATCCCCCCAGAAGTAAGAGAAGAAATTGGTATCAGTGATGGCTTAGTGAGATTGTCTGTGGGTATAGAGGCTTTAGAAGACCTCACTGACGATTTAGAAAAGGCTCTGGCTTAATCCTTCAAACCTACTTTCCAATTAACCGGTCTGGAGGTCTCTTCAATTTTTTCTTCAATGTCTAAAACAAGTGCAAAAATTGCCATTCTAATAACCACTCCATTATCTGCTTGTCTAAAAATAGCCAGATTAGGATTTTCGTAGAGATCACTATCCAATTCATTAGCATCGCTTCGAGAATCTCTCGGAAGAGGATGCATGATAACGGTATTAGGTTCACAGTTCGCTGTATAAATTGACTGATTTAAACTCAATAAGCCTCTGTATTTATTTGCATCATTTTTATCCTTGAATCTTTCTTCTTGTACTCTTGTGACATAAATAATATCAACTTCGGAGATTCCATCTTCAAGATTTTCTGTTTCTTTTATATTCAGCCCTCTGGAAGCTAGCAACTCTGCTATTTCAGATGGGATTCTAAGCTCCTTCGGAGAAATAAGATTCATTGTAACGTTATCGTGCAAAGATAAAATCTTACAGAGAGAGTGAACAGCTCTTCCGTATTTCAAATCTCCAACTAAGGCTATTCTCAAGCCATCTATTGATTTTCCATTTTGTGATAATTCTTTCTGAATTGTATACAGATCGAGAAGAGCTTGAGAAGGATGTTCGTTTGACCCATCACCTGCATTTATGACTGGGACTCTGCTTGCTTCAGCAAACCTCTGAACCGAATCATTTTCTGGATGACGCATTACAATAATATCACTGTATCCACTCAGTACCTGAGCCGTATCTGCAAGTGACTCGCCCTTTGCAAGCGAAGAGCTTCCTACTTCAGTAATTTCTCTTACATTCCCGCCAAGTAAGTTAAAGGAGGCACCGAAACTAATTCTAGTCCTTGTGCTTGGCTCAAAAAACATATTACCCAGTATCGCTCCTTCTAGAACACGCGTGATTTTTTCTTTAGAAGCATAAGGCTCTAATTTATCTGCAACAGAAAATAATTTCTCAATATCTGAACGATCGAACTGATCTATAGAAAGGATATGGCTACCTCTGAAATCCATCTACCATCTTCATTTGAAGTGGCATATTAGCATTTTATTTTTAATTAAGATAATTTAAGAAGATGGGTGAAGACCAAGCTCTTTCGCCAATAGGAGCTAAACAATCGTCTGAAGGGTCAAATTCAGGACCGCTAGCGTAGCACGGCTTTATCTTTATGCACTCTCCGTTTTCATCAAATTCGCAACGAAGAGGATCTCCACCAACTGCATCACTTTCAACTTGAATGGCTCTTACGTAGTAGACAGCATCCCTTCCATCTTGAGAAAATTCATCATCCGCAAAGGTAATTGAACATCCTTGACCACCATCATTACATACGAAAACCTTCCAAGGATCTTGGATCGCATTTGATAGATCGTCTAAATATATGGTGGGATTAATTTTAACGACTTCTATTCTATCGATGAGATTTCTTTCATTACTTGGGTTATAGCATTCATTTAAACAAAGTCTTTCAATCTCTTCTTTAGGCATTGATTCCTGAACATAATCAGGACATCCTGGAAGTTGTTTATAAGATCCTACCGCTCTCACCTCAAAGCTTGGGTTGGTTGTAAGAGAGGTTTCGCTTCCCATGGGCACCTCTTCATTGTCTTTAATCAAGTTAAACCACAAAAGCATTCTTTCTCCCGAAGTGGCATAAACTTCTCTTTCATAAAGAGAGTTATATATTGCATTTCTTTCTAAGTTGTCAGAATGCACGGCCACCAATCCACCGGTAGAATAAAATGAAGCCCCTCTTTCAGGAGGTAGTATCCAGGTTAAATTATCTTTAGCTCCCCACGAATCTCCCATAGATTTTCTAGCAAACTCTTTGTACCCAGCACCAGCCCTCGCTTTATGATTGTCAGTTGAACCTATCATTCCAAGCTTAAAAGAGTTTAAAGCATTTTCCGATCTGACTTGAGATGCCAAAGCAGCTTGAGCACTCATATTAGGTCGATATGTATAAGCAGGCAAGAAGGCATCTTTTAGTTGTCCGCACTGTTTCCAATCTTCCTCCGTAGCATTCTCGACCAGCCCAAACCTCAACAAACCTGAGGCATTATTAGCAAATTCCTCTCTAATATTTTCTGCCTTTTCTTCGCAAGGCAGTCCCGTTTCTTCGATGCATTGATTATTAGTTATTACTCCAGCTCTCCAACAGCAGGGTTCAAATTCATCTGTAGGAGCAGGGCATTTAAATTCATTCTCAGAGACTTCCTCAGTATGCTTGAAGTTTTTGTAAATTTCAGAATTACCATGGCCTGAATAAACTTCAATCAGCCTCTGCTTTTCAGGATCATGATTTTCATCTAGAAGTTGTGTACTTAATTTTGAGTTAGGTGGAGAATGAATGCCCCAAGTAGTGCCATGAGGGATGACTATTGCTTCCAAACCTAACTCATCAATTTTGCTGAAAAGAGCTTTTGGTGTTTCAGCTCTTTCTTTACATTCCTTTCCTTCTTCAAATTCTTGATCGCAAAAAGGAATTGAATAACTTTCATCTCTAAATTTTAAAAAATCAAAATCAATACTCTCTGGTGGAAAATCAGCTACAAGTGGCAAAAAGGGAGTTAAATTATTTTCTATTAACAAGTCTAATCCAGTTAAACCTGCTCCAATTGGTACATCTGGAATATTTTTTAAGTCTCTAAGGATGACGTTCTTATGACCATAGTGATTATCTGGAGTAGGGCCCATCTGAGTCCATTCCCATCCAGCAAATACAATCAGATCTTTATTCTCTCCAGACGAAACAGAATCGCAGTTTCTTATAGATTTTATCGAATCGTCCCACATTTGCTTTGTCATTCCCTCAGCATGATCAGTGATGGAAAAGAAATCTAGTGATGAACAAAAGCGTGCAAAATTGCAAGCATCAGCAGGGGGATGGGCTCCTTCCCCCTGCAGCATTGGCAGACTAAACAAAAAGGCATCTTGCGAAAATGTAGTATGGACATGCAAATCACCAAAGAAAATTTGTTTTTGGTCTAAATCACTTTTTTCAAAAGGTCTTTGCTTGGAGATAATGTCACCGTCTTTAGGCAAATTTCCTACCAAACCTGAGGAAGAGACATATACATAGATAAAAATTAACACAAAAGGAATTAGAATTATCCCAAACACCTTAAGTAATTTAAGCATTTAAACCTTTTCCTCTGATAGAAATCCATTCATTAGTAGGACTATCTACTTCACCGAAATCAGTATCCGTTTCAGCAAAATGATAAACCATCGCTGTTCTTCTGGAATTTGATTCATTATCGTAGGATTTGTGCATCAAGAAGCTATGAAAAAGCAAAAGATCACCTTTTTCCAAGGTCATAGGAATTTCGTTTGTAAAATCATGGTCTTTTATTTCAGTATAACCGTAATTAGAGCCCTCTCTTTCATCTGGAAGATGTTCATGCAAAGACTCTTTATGAGAGCCAGGAAGTACTACTAGGCAACCATTTTCAAGAGTAGCCTCACTGGTAGCTAACCAGGCTGCTACTTGAGGTTCTCTATCGAAAGGAAAATAAGAAGAATCTTGATGCCAGGGTTGTCCCCAAGCTCCTGGATTTTTGAAAATAAATTGACTTAAAAAACAATCTACATCAGGGCCCAGTATGTCTTCCAATATATCTCCCAATAATTTTTTATGTATGAAGTCATGAAATATTCCTTTTGAATGAATTCTAAATAGTTTTGAAATTTCATCTTCAATAGACTTAGCATTTTTACTGGGTTTCATTTCCCTTATTGCTATGTGTCCATCGCCCGCATACGCATGACTGAATGGGCTGTCTTGGGGAACTATTTCATTGATAATGCGAAGGACCTCTTCGTTCATGTCATCACAAAATTTTTCGTCGACAAAGTCGGGTATTAATATATAACCATCATTATTCCAGCTATCGATTTGTTCTTTACTCATGCTAGTTGCAGATGTCAATGTGACATTAGATTTACGACCAGCCTGTTCATTTACTTTATTGGAGAAATCTTTCTTAGATTCTTCGCTAACTTCTTCCCTGTCCATATTGTATGTCTAAAAATTAGCCTTCATTCTAAAATTATTTTGAAATTTTCCCTAGTTTAACAAAGCTATTTTTGAGATGATTTGTATATTAACAATTATAAGGATTATGAAATATGGCAACTTTCAGTGATTTAAAATCAGGACTTGAAACGGCCTTTGATTCCGAGGGAGCTAAAGGAGTTGAAGCTACTATACAGATCAACATAGAAGACCTTACAAATTTTTACGTAGATATAAATGATGGAAATTTGTCTGTTGAGGAGGGAGACCATGCAGATCCTGGATTAACTTTGACATTTGATAGTCAGGAAACTATGGAAAAAGTATTTTCTGGTGATCAACAAGCTGCAATGGGTGCTTTTATGCAAGGTAAGGTTAAATTTTCAGGAGATATGGGGCTGGGTCAGAAATTAGGATCAGTATTCAAGGCACCTGAATAAGCTTAAGAGGAATATTTTACTGAGCAACCGTAAGGCTTTGTAATGGGATTGGTGATTTCGTTACCTTTCTCCATTTCTTCAAGACTTCTTTTTACATAGTTCTTTGCTTCAAGAAGATTTTTTGAGATAAATCCTCTGCCACCGGCATCATCAATTGCCCCTTGGTACTTGAGAAGGCCTTGCTCGTCAATTATATACATGTGGGGAGTTGTCTTTGCATCATATATCCTCCCAACATTTCCATCAGGGTCAAATAAGACATGAGAGGGGATGGCTTTCCTTGAAGTGGTTAGTTCATTTGCTTCCGAAGAGGTAACAAACCCTTGTGTTCCTGGAGCTGATGAAATGATGCTCAACCATATAGCACCATTTTCTTTTGCAAAGCTCTGGGTCGATTGCATGTTTCCTGTAGAGTAATGTTTAGCAACAAAAGGACAACCATGATTCGTCCATTCAAGTACAACTTTCTTTCCTTTATAGTTCTGCAAGCTTACTTCTTCTCCAAAGCTATTTAGCAGTCTGAAATCAGGGGCAGCTTCATCGTTTTGAACAAAAGCACCTAGACTGTTTGATACTATGAATAAAGAGAAGACAAAGGCATAAATTTTAATCATTACTCAACCTCAGATAGATAAGTAAGAAGAATATCTTCTGTTAATATTTCAGGCAAGATAATTGGTTTGCCAACGGAAGGGTACAGCAAGTATAAAGGAACACCTGTTCTTCCAAATTCTTCCAATTTAGTTGCTATTTTTTCATCTTTTCGAGTCCAGTCTGCTTCAAGATAATTGATGTTTTTATCTTCTAAAATTTGTTTTACCTTTCGTGTCTTTAAAGCAACTCTTTCATTGACTTTGCAGGTAATACACCAATCGGCAGTAAAGTTAAGAAAGACAAGTTCATTCGAGTTTCTAAGATCATTCAATCTTTGTTCACTATAGGTTTGACTATCTTCAGATATATTTTCTTCTAGGCTATAAGAGGTAGGGAGAATATAGAGGGATAAACCTATTAAAATAATAGCTATACTTCGGATAAACCATTTAATCCAATTTATTTCTGAAGTATTCTTTTCAAGGAGCCACAGAGAGAGGGATACTGTGAGGCCGCCAATCAGCACAAGAATTAAGGTATCTGTGTTGACCTGTCCACTTAAAACCCACAAAAGCCATAGAGCAGACGCCCACATGGGGAAGGCCATAAATTGTTTGAATGTTTCCATCCAGGGCCCAGGTTTAGGTAAGAAAGAAAGTAAAGAGGGCTTGATACTTAAGATTAAGTAAGGAAGGGCAAATCCTATCCCCAAGCTTAAGAAAATTAGTACCGAATTAAAGCTTGGCTGCAACAAGGCGAAGCCTATCGCAGAGCCCATAAAAGGTGCTGTACAGGGAGAAGCGACGATCACAGCTAATATGCCGGTTAAAAACGATTCAAGCGACTCATTTTCAACTTTTACTAAAGAATTTAGATTGCCCAGCTGACTTCCCAATACAAGATTACTCATGAATAAGAAGCCCAAAGCTATAAAAAGGTAAAATAATACTGATATAACGAGAGGGTATTGAAGCTGGAAGCCCCATCCAATAACTTCGCCGCTTGATTTCAGCCCTATCAAAATAAAGGCTATTAAAAGAAAGCTTAAAATTACTCCTAAAGCATAAGAAAGACCAAACCTATACGTTTTAATTGATGATTCTTCACTGTATTGAATAAATCGAAGAACTTTTATGCTTAAAATAGGAAAAACACAAGGCATTATGTTTAGTATGAGGCCACCCAGGAAAGCAAAAAGTAAGAGCAATAACAGGCTTTGCTCTTTGCTCTTCTCTAAAGCAAGCTGATAATTGACATCAAAATAGAATACACCTTTGCTATTCGTGGCTTCTATAATTCCTTCAAATTTTTCTAATTCTAGATCGGTCTTCGAAGCGTTAATCTCAAGAGAAAAACTATTCTCATTTTTTTCGTAAATTTGAGCTGCTACGTAGTCTGTAAGCCCGTAATAGCGGGGAAAAAAATAGACATTTTCAAAATGATCATTTTCTACAGTAGATTGAAGAAAGTATTTTTGATCCAACTTTTCAACCCTGTAATTCTCATAAAATTCAATTGGCAATCTATCAGCGTATTTTTTTATTTCTTCGTACTCAATTGATTTGCTGAACTCACCTTTATTGATGAGAATGGAAACGTTGCCTTCTTGAGGTATACAAATATCTTTACACGTGAACCAGGCAACCTTGGCTTTGATTTCAAGAGGGAAATCTATATCCTCTTGGGTGGTTATCTTGGTTAATAAAACTACTTCATCGTTGTAGCCAAAAGTCATTAGAGGATCTACAGGTATCCTTTCTGGTCCAGGCCATAGAGTATTTGAGCTGCTTACACCTTTAGGCAATGACCATTCTATGCTTGCACCTTCGCCGGCATCTCCTGGATTTTCCCAATAAGTATGCCAACCTTTTTCCAATTCAAATTTAATACCTAAATAGAAACTATCATTGGGTTGGATAGTCTTAGACTCAGAAATCAAAGATATTTTTGAATTACTAGCAGAGTATTCACTTTCAGCATTTATAGAACTCCCAAATAGAAGAATGAAATACAACAAAATGTTCTTTACGATTTTGTTGATAACATTTAATTTAGTGCTTCTGAGCATGAATGAAGATTTAAAAAACAGATTTAATGAAGATGGCTTTGTTGTCGTTAAGGACCTATTAAAGCCATCAGAAATTGAATTTTACAGAGAAGTCATTAAAGAAGCCATCAAAGAAAGAAAACTATTAGACGAGAGGAAGCTAAAAGATAAATCAATTTATGAACAATCTTTTACACAGTGCCAAAATTTATGGGAAGATTATGAGCAAATTAGGCAGCTTACTTTTCATCAAAAAATTTGCGAAATAGCTGCATATCTTCTAGACGAGAATGCAATCCGTATCTGGCATGATCAAGCTTTAGTTAAAGAGTCGGGAGGCAGAGAGACAGATCCTCACCACGATCAACCCTATTGGCCAATAAAAGAAAGTAAAACCATTACTGCTTGGATTCCTATGTGTGAAGTAAATGAAAATAATGGGCAGTTAGGTTTTTATGCAGGATCTCACAAAAAAGATGACAAAAGATTTATAGATATCTTTTCAGGTAAAGTAGATGAGGAGAAGTTTGTTAAAGAGACAAACTTGGAATCTATCAAAGTCAGTTATCAGAACATGAATATAGGTGATGTATCTTTCCATCATGGTTTAACATTTCACAGAGCTAAACCTAATCTTTCTAAAGAAGATAGAGTGGTTCATACAGCAATTTACTTTGCTGACGGGTGCACTAGGGGAGATGAAAAATTTCACTTCAGTGTTGATAGACCCAATATCAAAGTAGGTGAGATGATTGAAAGTGACGTTACTCCAATCGCCTATCCAATTGCAAGTATGCCTGATAGGCCTAGGACATCTATATCAGATGAATTCATGGCTTATAAAATGCTGGGATTATTGCCTAAAGATTAAAATATTGCCCTAGACTTTCTCTTACCAACCTGGTCCATATAACATATCCTTTTTCATTCATATGAAGACCGTCTTCCACGAACAAATCAGGATTTGGCTTTCCGTCCTCTGTGAGCATTGGTTCCCACACATCTACGAAAGTAAGCAATTTATCTTTTTGGGACATTTCAAGAATAGTATTGTTGTAGTTAAGCTCTTCCTCTCTAAGATAATCTCTAGCCACCGATGGCTTGATTCCTATCACGAAGACATGTGTGTTAGGTAGATTATTTCTTACCTTAGTTAAAAATATCTCAAAATCATCAATAGTCTCTTCTGGAGTTTTAAGAGCAGCAATATCATTTGTGCCACAAAAGAATACTATTGCTTGAGGAGTGTAAGGTTTTATAACTTCATTAAAATGGTAGTTTACATGGGCAATATGCGCACCACCAAAACCTCTATTTAGGACTTTCAAAGGATTCATATCCTCTTCCAGTGAACTCCAAAACCTTATGCTTGAGCTTCCAGCAAAAAGAATTTCAATATTTTCAGGAAAGTTTTCTTTGTCTCCTGCTACAAATTTATCTATATCCTCTTGGTAAAAATCTTCTTTGCTCCAAGAAGATAGATACAGAGCAGTTTTCTTTACATCTACAGTGGATATTTCGGTATTGTTTTTTTCAGCTTGATATTTAATTCTTTCTTCTAGGGTCTTAATATTATCTGAACAGCTTGTTAAGCAAAATACGAATAATAGGAAGATTAAAAAATTTTTGTTCATGCGTTACCGTAATCTGTACTAATCATTCTTATATCATAACCAACATTATTAGAGATTTCATTGATTTGGTCAGCAGGATCAACCTCAAATATTAAATGCCTATCACCCGGGAAACTGATCCAAGCATTATCAGAAATTTCCCCATTAAGTTGCTCCGGTCCCCAGCCAGTGTAACCTAGCGTAAGAATATAATATTCTGGTCTGTTTCCCCGAGCTATATCCTCAATTGCTTCATAATCAGTGCTCATAAATACTTCATCTGTGACTTTAAGAGAATTTTTCCATATTTTGTCACTGGTATGAAGAATAAATATTGCACCAGGATTTACCGGTCCACCCAAGAAGGCTTGCGAGTTATTTTCTCCAATAGTTTCTATCTTCATACCTTGAAATAAGTCAGAAAGGTTAAGATTTAGCGGTCTATTTATAATAAGACCTAAGGAACCATGTTCATTATGATCACACATATAAATCAATGAATCGGTGAAGTAAGAAGGACCCTCTTCACTTGGCATAAAGAAAAGAATTTTTCCTTTTAGATCCTGCTCGTCGATACTTATCATTCAGAAGATAGATATAAGTTGTAGAAATGAAATGCACTAATCACCAAGGCATGTTCTATATCTCGATTACGAATAAGATTTGGAATTTCACTGATGTGTTTTTTTATGATTTCTATGTCTTCAGTTCCATCAAGTTTTTGACTACTTTTTTCTTCGCAGTCCAGTGCTAAATATGTATAGGTGTAGTTAGACATAATCGCAGGATTAGATTCAACCCTACCTATTTCGATTACTTTTTTTCCGACAAAACCCGTTTCTTCTAGTAATTCTCTGATAGCAGCTTCCTTAGGATCTTCTCCTGGGTCTACCATTCCGCCAGGGATTTCAAGAGAGCTTTTTTCCGAACCAAATCTATATTGATCAACTAAGACAACATCATTCTGAGGAGTGATAGGGATAATGTTGACCCATGTCGGTACTTCCATGACCCACACATTATGATCTGTCTTTAATTTAGGGGATGTAACCAGATCTTCTCTCATCTTGAATATTTTATTTTCAAGCAAATACTTAGAAGACTTTTTTTTCCATTTCTTTATCATTGATCAAACTTTAACTTAATTATCTTAGATTGTTATCAAAACTTAAATGAGTATAGAGCAGTTCTTAAATTGGATTATAAGCAATCCGGAATTCGCTGGGATTGCTATGTTTCTCATAGGTTTTTTGGAGGCCTTTTTTATTTCTGGAATAGTTTGGCCAAGTGTTATTTTGCTTGTATTTGCAGTGGGTTTGAGTGAGGCAGATATTAAACTATCTTATATCTGTCTTGGAGCAGGGCTTGGTGCATGGATTGGCGATACACTAAGTTATTATTGCGGACTATTCTTTGGTCCAAAATTTAAGAATTTAAAAGTTTTAAAAAAAAGAGAAGATATTTTTATTAGAGGCGAAAATTTTTTCAATAAATACGGATGGGTTGGAATTCTTATAGGAAGATTGATACCAGCAATAAGACCTTTTATTCCATTTATTGCAGGCATTTCATCTATGAGACAGCCCATATTCTTAGTTAGTTCTATATTTGCTTGTTTTATCTGGACAATTGCACTGGCAATTTTAATTTTAGGCATAGATAGTATAATGAACCTTTTCACTTAACTTAGAAATTTATGTCAAGACATCAAGCACTAGATACTTTCGGAAGGTCAGGTAATCCTATAATCAGATCTTCAGCTTTTCAGGATAAAGCAACCTCAGGAGACAGAATGTCTCTAGAAGGTGCAGTAAATAAAACTGGAATTTTACTTTTTCTTACAGTTCTTTCGGCCTCATTGAGTTGGAACTTCCAAGGCCCTTTGATGTCTTTATTATCTTCGGTCGGAATTTTTGTAGGAGTGATATCAGCTATAGCTACTTTTGGTTTCTACTTCTTTTTTATTGGTTGGATTGTGAATCCAAGACCACATCTAGCTCCGAAAACAGGACCTATATATGCAGTTGGAATGGGATTTATGATTGGAATGATCTCTCAACAAGCTGAGGCCATGTTTCCCGGTATCGTAATTCAGGCAGTTTCTTTGACTTTCTTTGTTGCAGCTTCATTGTTGCTTGCCTACAAAACAGGAATTATTAAACCGACTCAAAATTTTGTTTTAATGATATTCGCGGCTACCTTGGGTATTTTCTTAACATACTTAAGTAGTTTCATATTTAGCCTGTTCACCGGAAGTTCTTTCTCAATATTTACTGATACTGGCTGGATGGGAATTGGAATAAGTCTTTTTGTGGTAGCAATTGCTGCACTTAATCTTGTTTTAGATTTCGATATTATTGAGCAGGCTGACGAACAAGGAGCTCCAAAATACATGGAGTGGTTCGGTGCCATGGCTCTAATGGCTACGTTAATTTGGTTATATATTGAAATACTTAGATTATTAATGAAACTGAGATCTAGATAGCGAGTATGAATACTCTGATTGCAATCCTTGGCCTTCTATCTGCATTATTATTTTTCTATTTACTTAGATTTAAAGCTTCAAGCAAACAGACCAACAGAAGCAATCGACCTAAATGGTCTAAATACATACCCTACAAAGATGAAGAAAGAGGCAGCCAATCTGATGATGCAGATTTTCCAGATAAATAAACTTTCTACATTGCTTCCATAAATAATTTAGTCCACTCTTCTTCTGATGGCAGTCTTGGTGTTGTGGCATTACTGGGATCGGTCATAGAGTGAGCAACCAGATGAGGAATCATATCCTCTGTTATCCCCATTTCAGCTAAGCCTTTAGGCAATCCAATCGTTTCATTCAGTTTTTCTATCTCATCGGCTAGATCAACTGATTCAGCCTTGCCCATAGCTCTAGCTATACGAGCGTATTTATCGCCAACATGGTCTTTATTGAATCTAAGGATTGTTGGCAGAATAACTCCATTAAGAGTTCCATGATGCAATCTAAGTTCTTGATCAGCTCCAATGGCATGACTCATCGAATGGACGGCACCTAGACCTTTCGAAAATGCCATTGCTCCTTCAGTAGACGCCATCATCATATTCCATCTGGCATCTTTATCTTGCCCATCTTTAACTGCCCTTATAAGACTCTCTTCTCTAACTACTTTTTCTATTCCATCTAAACCAACTGCTTCAGCTGGGGGATCTATTACTGGAGATAGTACTGCTTCAATACAGTGAGTAAGTGCATCCATCCCTGCACCTGCAGTAAGAACAGGAGGTAGTCCTAATGTCAGTTCAGGATCACAGATAGCTGCAGTAGGTCTTAAGTGCTCGCTAGCAAGAATAAGTTTTCTTCCATCATTCATTATGATGACCGCACCTAAAGATACTTCACTCCCTGTTCCAGATGTTGTTGGAATAGCCACCATCGGCATAGTTTGAGTAATTTTCCCAACCCCACCTTCATTTACTGAATAATCAACAACATCTCCTTCGTGATTTGCCATCAATGCAACAGTCTTGGCCAAGTCCATGCTTGATCCACCACCAAAACCAACCACACCGTCACAATCATTTTCTTTGTAAACCTTCAAAGCATCATTAACTGCTTGTTCGGTTGGATTGGCAGGTGTCTCTTCATAAAAAGACGGAGATAATTCATTCGATAATAAATTTCTGATCTTATCTGACATCCCTATACTGGCTAGACCAGGATCAGTGCAGATTAATGGTTTTTTAATTCCATGCTCTTTAAGCACTTCCGAAATACTCTTTATGGAACCATTTTCAAAGTATGGCTTATTAAGATAATTTAGTTGCATTATTTCCCCCTCAATAATGTTGATTTCAACGTTTTAAATATTGTAATAAAGAATATACTTTAAATGTGAAAATTCTGGATGAATCAAAATCTATCCGATTAAAGATTATGGACTTCTTGTCTAGACGTGAGCATTCATCGAAAGAAATCTATCAAAAGATGTCTCGACGTGTCGAATCGATTGAAATGCTCAAGGAGGTCATTGAAGGGCTTGAACAAGATGGCTTGCTTAGCGATGAAAGATTTGCAGAGAGCTACTTTCAAAGCAGAAAGAGAAGAGGGTTTGGACCTCTTAGAATAAAGAATGAATTGATTCAAAGAGGAGTGAACGAAAATATCTTTTATTCCTTAGACACTGAAACAGATTGGTCTTTCTATGCATTTGAGGCATTAAAAAAGAAGTTGCACGGGAAATATCCTGAAGATACAAAAGATATTCTTAAGTTAAAAAAATTTTTAAATTATCGAGGATTCGATTTTAAGGATATTGATAATGCCTTTTTGATGTTAAATCAGGAAAATTTATAAAAGTTTATTCCAGTTAAACTATACTTATAACTTAATAATGAGTTACCAAGTTTTAGCAAGAAAATGGAGACCTAACGACTTCTCTGAAGTTGTTGGACAAGAGCATGTTGTTCAAGCTCTAGGCAACAGTCTAGACAATAATAAGGTTCACCAAGCCTACGTTCTAAGTGGTACCAGAGGAGTTGGGAAAACTACTATTGCAAGGATTCTTGCTAAGAGTTTAAATTGTGAGGAAGGTCTTAACTCCAAGCCTTGCCATCAATGCTCAACCTGTGAATCTATAACTGAAGGTAGCTTTATGGATTTCCAAGAAATAGATGCTGCATCAAATCGAGGAGTAGAAGAGACAAAACAATTATTGGAAACGGTGATGCATATGCCTAGCTCCTCAAGATATAAAGTTTATTTGCTTGATGAAGTTCATATGCTCTCAAACCATAGTTTTAATATGCTTTTAAAGACTCTAGAAGAGCCACCAGAACATGTAATTTTTATTCTCGCAACTACTTCACCAGAAAAGATTCCTCCAACTGTTCTATCAAGATGCCTTCAATTTAACCTCAAGAATCTTACCAACAAACAACTCAGCGAGAGGCTTTCGTTTATCCTATCTCAAGAAGGAATAGTATTTGAAGAAGGGGCCATAGATTTGCTTGCCAGAGCTGGCAGGGGCAGCCTCAGAGACTCTCTAACCATAACAGATCAAGCTATAGCTTTTTGTGAAGAAAATTTGACAGATAAAGGGGTAGCTAAGATGCTGGGCACTTTACCCTCTGATGATGTCATAACTCTCTTAAAGCTCATTGGCGAAAGAGATACCAAAACTTTATTAATCAAACTTAATGAGATAGGTTTACTAAGTGTCGACTATTTTAGGTTAATGGATATCGTTCTAGAGACTATTCAATTATTAGCCTTTACAAAAGTTTCCGAAGAATTAATAAGTGAAATAGATTTAAATAAGAATGAAGCTCAAGTCTTGCTCGAGCTTTTCACAGAAGAAGATCTTCAGCTTCTTTATCAGATAGGACTGATAGCGAAAAGAGACATGGAATTAGCTCCAAGCTTATCTGGTGGATTCGATATGGCTTTGTTAAGAATGGCCACTTTTATCCCAAATGATTTGGTAGCTCCTAAAAAAAAAGTTGAGCCCGATAAAGATCAACAAGTAGCTATTGATCATTCTCTATCCAAAGCGATACCAGAAGAGTCAACTAATACTGTGAAAGAAGAAACTTCCGAAATCACTGTTACAAAGGAAGATGAAAGTAAAGACTCTATAGATATTTCTTCAGAGAATTGGAAAGAAATCTTCGATAAATTAAAACTGGATCCAGGAACTAAACAATTAGCTTCTCATTGCTATTTTTCGAGGCTAGATGAATCAATAATTTACCTGTCAATGCCGGACGAAAAACTATCTATTTTTAGCGGTAAACACAGAAAAGAATTACAAGATGGCTTAACAGAATATTTTGGGACTAAGTGCGATTTATTTCTTGAGTCAGGAGATTATTCTGATGAATCTCCAAATCAAATTAAAGAAGAAGAAAAGAAAAAAGATTTAATCAATGCTCAAAAAGAGATAGAGGAAGATCCTAATGTTCAAAGTTTAGTAGAGGCATTTGGAGCAAAGGTTATTGAATCTACTATTGAGCCAATTAAGTAGATATGAGTAAGGTTAGCCCCCTAGTAGATGGACTTGTCGAAGCTTTTCAATGTTTGCCAGGTGTTGGTCCTAAATCTGCCCAAAGAATGGTACTTCATCTTCTTGAAAGGAATAAGAATGGAGGACTGATTTTAGCAAAAACTTTAGAACAAGCTTTAGAGAGTGTAGACAAATGCTCCAAATGTAGAATCTTTACAGAGTCACTAATCTGTCAGATATGCTCAAATGAAAAGAGAAATAAAAATCAAATATGTGTTGTAGAGTCAGTATCCGATGTCTTTGCTATAGAACAAAGCAATGAATATATGGGTCATTATTTCATTTTGCACGGTCATTTATCTCCCATAGACGATATTGGCCCAGATGAACTTGCACTAGATTTGTTATTCTCTAGAGCCAGAGAATCAGAAACAGAAGAGATAATATTGGCAACAAACTCTACCCTAGAAGGTGAGACAACATCTCACTTTATTTTTGATAGTCTTAAAAATGAGCAGCATTTAAAAATTACAAAATTAGCTAGAGGAGTTCCATTGGGCGGCGAATTGGAGTATGTTGATCGTGGAACAATTATGCACGCCTTCAGTGGTCGGCAGAATTTAAGACAAGAGATTGAATGAGAATACTTACTGGCCTGATTTTAGCTACGATTTCTAATTTCCTATTAGGTGTATTTGGTTTCTACATAACTTTTAATAGTTTTCTGTCCTCTTATGCTCCTCAGTTAGTTCTTGAAGTATCACTTTGGGACTATCTATGGGCTTTCTCACTTAAGTTTCTTGTGATTTGTATACTGACTTGGATCATGCATAGAGTGATGGCTATGTTGGACAACCCAAAAAAAAGAATACTATTCATATTTCTGCTTGGAAGCTCTTTGTCGATCTACGATGAGATAGATTTGTTTTGGTCTCAAGTCTCCTTAACATGGAGCTTATTTACAATCCTCGGTGAATCAATAAATTGGTTCATAACAGGTTATATACTTTCCAAGTTTATAAGACCTAAACACTTAGGAGCCCTTTAGATTTTATTAGCAAATAGATCAACTATTGCATTCGACATAGCCTCCACACCTGTATTTATAGCTGGATCAGCATCTGGTAGAAATAGATCTGAATGCAATGAAGGTAAAGTGAGATCATCTCTTTTTGCTTTTTCGTAAACTTCGTTATTCACTGCTCCTAACCAAAATAAAGCAGTAGGTATAATTGGTTCCACTCTCCCGAACATGCCAAAGTCTTCTCCACCCATGACTGGAGAAACTTGAATAACTTTGTCATCGCCTAAAGTATTTACAAAACTTCGCTGAACTTCTTCAACAAGACTCGGGTTATTAAATACTGCAGGAGTGTATTCATCCTTGATTTCAATTACTGGAAAATACTCTTCAGTTAAGCCAGCAGAAATTGCAGAACCTCTAACAATCCTTTCAATTGAAGAGAGTGTTTGGTTTCTAACTTCATCTGTGTAAGACCGAAGAGTCAGCTGAAGCTTCACTTCGTTTGGAATTACATTATGTTTAGTACCGCCGTGAATTGATCCAACTGTAACAACTGCGGGATCAGTGGGTGCGATCTGCCGACTCACGATTGTTTGTAATTGAGTTACTATATTTGCAGCGATCACAATGGGATCTTTTGTTGTATGAGGGTAAGCTCCATGACCACCCAATCCTTTAACTGTTATGTCAACTGAATCAACATTGGCCATTGCCCATCCGGGAAGATATCCAACTTTTCCAGCCTGAAGACTCGCACTTACATGAAATGCTAAATTGAAGTCAGGTCTAGGAAACTTAGTAAAAAGACCGTCTTTAATCATATTTCTTGCTCCGCCACTAACTTCTTCAGCAGGTTCAAGAACAAGGAGGAGTTTACCTTGCCAAGTGTCTTTGTTTTTATATAAATATTCGGCGACACCTATTAGAACTGTCATATGAACGTCATGACCGCATGCATGCATAGTGAAGACTTCTTCACCCTCAAGGTTTTTTACCCTATTTTTGCTAGCGTAACTTGCACCAGTTTTTTCTTCGACAGGCAGGCCATCCATATCAGCTCTAAACATAACTGTATTACCATCCCCATTCTCAAGGAGAGCAACTACGCCATTACCGCCTACATTTCGAGTTACTTGATAGCCTATACTTTCTAGTAAAGAGGCTAATTTTTTTGAAGTCTCGTACTCTTGATAAGAAAGCTCAGGATTTGCATGCAATTCTTTGTAAAGCTCTAAAAGATTAACTTGAATCTCTTTTGAATAACTCAGATTGATAGAAAATGTAAAAATTAGAATGAAGATTTTTTTCATTTGGTAAAAGTTTATGTATTTTTATTCACTCAAAGTATCATACAACAATCAACAATTATAAATATAAAGAATAATGACGATTAAATCTGACAAATGGATAAAGGAAATGTCTGAAAAGCATGAAATGATAAACCCTTTCGAAGCCGGTCAGATTAGAGTTGATCAAAATAACCAAAAACTTATTTCTTACGGCACATCTTCCTACGGTTATGATGTTAGATGTTCAAACGAGTTTAAGGTTTTTACCAACATTCATTCTGCTACAGTTGATCCAAAAAGATTTGATGAAAATAGCTTCGTCGATATACAAAGTGATGTATGCGTTATTCCACCTAATTCATTTGCTTTAGCCAGCACTATTGAATACTTTAAAATACCCAGAAATGTGTTGACTATTTGTCTTGGAAAATCAACTTATGCTCGTTGCGGAATCATAGTCAACGTGACCCCACTTGAACCAGAGTGGGAAGGGCATGTAACACTTGAGTTTTCCAATACCACAAGTTTACCGGCGAAGATTTACGCAAATGAGGGAGTTGCTCAAATGCTATTTCTTGAATCTGATGAAGAGTGTGAAATCAGCTATAAAGATAGGGGAGGGAAGTATCAAGGTCAAACGGGCGTCACTTTGCCAAAGGCCTAGCTTAACTCCTCAAAATTCTTAATCTTAATCTCTATCTCTCTATCGTTCTTGTCATAGATTTTGATGACTGAATAGTCTAATTCAGGTGCTAGCCAAAATATTTGTGATCTTTCACTTCCTTCATCAAACTTTCTTGATACCTTATAAGCTTCATAAGAGCCCATTGGAGTCTCAATTAATTCTTTAGTTAAATCCACCGAATAACTTCGGGTCTTGACTGTACCTTTCCAATAAACATCATAAGTAATCTCTTCAGGTATCTCTTGTTCGGCCAGTTTTCTGAAATCCAATCGCAACTGCAAAGATGCTGAGCTTGGACCCAAGACGTCTTGGGATAATCCAACAATGCCATTGTCTTTATCTTCTGTATAAGTGACTTCATTTTTGTCCCAATCAAAGTCTGCAGACGCTTTGTATCTTCTAAATAAAATTCTTTGATTAAATCTATAAGTTAAGGGTTTAATTTGATTATTGATTAATTCAAAAGTTTCAGATTCCTCTCTTTTTACAATAGAGCCTCCATCCAATAGGGATGTGAGTTTCCATGAGCCATCATCCATTAGTCTCATCTCAACTTCCATTTCACCCACGTTGCTCTCTAAAATTGCCCTAGAGGGCTTTATGTCATCAGTTGCAGTTAAATGACCTGAAAATAAAATAAATGTTAATAGAAGCTTCAATAGTTTATTCATAATTATTTTTCCTTTATAACTTTTCCATTCAGGACATATATTTGTTTTTGAGCTATATCTTTTATTACTTCAGGATAGATTTCGTGTTCTAGCTCATGAATCTTTGCTTCCAATTCTTTAATATCCTGAGTTTCAACAAGAGTTCTTCTTTGCGCAAGAATAGGCCCCCCATCGAGTGTATTATCTACAAAGTGAACTGTAACGCCATGATATTCATCCTGATTTTCTAAAACTTTACGATGAGTATCCAATCCTTTGTACTTAGGTAATAAAGAGGGATGAATATTAATCAGCTTATTTTCGTATTTATTTACAAACAATCCGCTCAGGATCCTCATAAAGCCAGCTAAGACAACTAAATCCGGTTCATACTTGTCCAGGATATTTATCACGGCCTGTTCAAATTCTTCTCGAGAAGAAAAATTTTTATCGTCTACGAAATAATTATCAATCTTAGCTTTTTCAGCTCTAACAAGGCCATATGCATCTTTTTTATTGCTTACTACACAAGAGACATTGACTGACTCATCCTTTTGAAATTTATTAATAATGGCTTGTAAGTTAGATCCATTCCCTGAAATTAGAACAGCAACATTGAAATTACTCATTTTAAATTAGACAAAAACAATAGGCTCTTCGTTCTCTTCTTTATCTTCAATTCTACCAATGCGTTTCGCAAAATACCTCTGATTTAAAGCGCCCAACACATTTTCCTCATCGGCTTCTTCAACAGATAAGACTAGCCCAACTCCGCAATTAAAGGTATCAAGCATATTTTCTTTAGGGATATCTGCTGTTTGCATAAGCCATTCGAAGTATTTTCCTGCTGGCCAGTCACTGAATTCATGTTTAATAATGGCCTTTTGATGTTTACTTAACATCCTTGGGATATTTTCGATAAACCCTCCCCCAGTTATATGAGAGATTGCATTTATTGAGACAATTTTTTTCAATGCTAAAATCTCAGATACATAGATATGAGTAGGCTTCAAAAGAAATTCTCCTATCTCTTCACCTTTCCATTGAGTATGCAGATCTATTTCGTAGTCTTTAATCACTTTTCGTAATAAAGAAAAACCATTGGAGTGAAAACCAGAGGACTCAATGCCAATTAAGATATCATTATTCATAGGACCGTCCTGGCCTATAATTTCATTTTCGTTAACTACTCCTAAAGAAAAACCTGCTAAGTCAAAACTATCATCAGGGAAACTGCCAGGATGCTCAGCTGTTTCACCACCTGCTAAAGAACAATTGGCAAGCTCACAACCCTTTGCTATTCCTTCGATTACAGTTGAAGCCGTTTCGACATTCAGCTTATCTGTAACGTAGTAGTCCAAGAAGACAAGTGGTTCAGCACCACAAACTATAAGATCATTTACGCACATGGCAACAAGATCAACACCAATAGTTGAAAAGTTATCCATTTCTTTAGCTATTTCAATTTTTGTTCCTACTCCATCAGTGCAAGTAACAAGAACAGGATTATCAATATGCTTAGGAATTCTGCTGAGAGCAGAAAAAGAACCTAGACCAGAGAGGATTTCAGGTCTGCGTGTTTTCTCCACAAAAGGCTTAATTGAGTCTATGAGCTCGTATCCAGCCTCGACGTCAACACCTGACTCTTTATAGGTGGCACCTGAGAAATTATGATCTTTTATGTTTTTTTCTTGTTTTTTATCGTTTGTTGTCATCTACTTATGGGATTATTGGATTCATTTTACCAATCTTATAAAGATACTTCTTGATTAAAAGACATGTTAAGGATTTATTTTATTTTCACTTTGTTGATGGTTGCGTACAGCAATATCAATTCGGAAGAAATATATTCTCTCAAAGAAAATTATGAAGTAAGGGAGTCTATAGAAGGAACAGATCAAATTTCCTTACAAAAAGGCATGAAAAAGGCCTTATCTAAATTAGCTATCAATTTAAGTGGCGATTCAAATATCACCAATAGTAACAAGATCAGGTCCTTATTGAGATCTCCAGAGAGATATGTAAATCAATATAAATTGATTAATGATGAAGCTGAGGGACTTCAAGCAGAATTTATATTTGATGGAAACTTGCTAAGAACTTATCTTTCAGAATCTCAAATCCCTATTTGGTTATCAGATAAGCCTTTAATCCTTACTTACATTCCTTGTATTGAAAAAAAATCCATCACTAATGAATTAGAGTTTTTAGGTACTTGTGAAAAGCTAAAGATAGAGCTAGAAACACTTTCCATGGATAGAAATGCTCGGCTTGCTTACCCTTTAATGGATTTAACAGATATAGGTTATTCAGAAACTTTGAGTTCAGTTTCACCAAGCAGATTTATGAATAAGCTATCTAGGAGGTATGCCATAGACGAATGGTTGATTTGTATAATTGAAAATGAATTTGGCATTCTTCTAGAAGATCCGGTTTGTTTTTCTTCAAGACAGAAGAATTTTTCCTCTTTAGCGGATTCATTAAACTCACTAATTAACAAAGTTAATCAAGACAAATCATTAATTGTAGATAAAAGTAAGCAAAACAATTCTGTTGTTTATTTTGAACAAATCAAAGGTTTTCAAGGCTTAGAATCCATGCTAGAAGAGTTGGCCGATCAGGTATTAGTTTTTGATCTTTCTCTTACAGGAATTGAAGGCGATCTGGTTAAAGTTAAGTTGTCTCATTACGGAGATAGAAAGGATTTAGAAAGCTTATTAAAGATCCATTCAAGTTTTAAAGAAATAAATACCAATACTCGAGATATAATTTCTTTTTCGTACATAGATAAATAAAGTTAATGTCATCAATTCCTAACTTGATCACCGGACTGAGGTTTGTTCTCGTAATTCCTATTAGTATCTATATTTATCAAGGCAATGACCTCTTGGCACTTATTTTATTTATAGTTGCTGGATTGTCGGATGGCTTGGATGGTTATTTAGCTAGGAAATATAATTGGTTCAGTGAGTTTGGCCAATTTGCTGATCCTCTGGCTGATAAATGTTTGATATTGGCAACTTTGCTTGCATTTGCTTTTTCAGAAAAATTACCATTATGGTTTGTATACATGATGTTATCGCGTGACGGCATAATCTTAATAGGTGCCATGCTTCACTTATTGCTCTTTGAGAATAGGCAAGCCCTTCCAAATAGATGGGGAAAGCATTACACAGGATGGACTATAGCTCTATTTATTATAGTTTTAATACAGTCATCTTTCTCGATACTTCCCTTTTACATTGAGTGGATAGCCATGACTGGAGTTGTATTCTTTGCCTTCCTCAGCCTTTCCACATACCTTATGAACGAGGGAAAGAATATCTTCAAAGAGATTTTATGAATCATCTTCCCGATCAATTGAGTCTAAATATAAAACTCGACGACTCCATAAGTTTAGATAAATTTATTTCATGTGAATCTAATGAAGATTCGCTTAATTTTATTCATGCTTCACTTAAACAAGATTCAGTATCTAACTTATTCTATTTATGGGGTAGGGAAGGTGTTGGAAAGTCTTATCTGATGAAAGCAATCAATAAAGAGTACGTAAGTTTAGGAAAAAAAGTTTTTCATTTGTCCTTAGACGATCCACGAGTCACTTCACATGAAATACTTCAGAATCTAGATTCTATGGATGTTGTACTGATTGAAAGAATTGATTGTTTAGTTAAAGAAGAGGTATGGGAGACTCAAATGTTTTCGCTTGTTAATAGTGCTTTAAAGGGTGAGACGAAAGTCTACTTTTCCTCCTGTATTGTCGCAAAAGATCTGAAAATTGAGTTAAGAGATCTAATGTCAAGGCTATCCTATTTTACTGCAATAGAAATTCCTGAAATTACCCAAGAGGAAAAAGAACAAGTTATAAGCCAATCCTCATTAAGAAGAGGTATTTCACTTGATAAACAGACAGTTTTATACATTCTCAATCACTCCTCACGAAGCCTTTCTGATTTACTAAGGCTTTTAGAAGATCTTGATAACTATTCGTTAAAAAGAAAACGCAAGATAACTAAATCATTGATTAGTGAAATGCTCAAAGAACAGTCTGGCAATCTTCGCAAATAATATAAATCCCTCTTGGGTCATTCAATTTTTCTAAGTCTTTAAGAGTGTCTACTGTCTTCTGGATTAATAAATTATCTTTTATGAAGGCAGGAATATAGTTAAATAATCTTTGCAAAACTTCTTCTCTCCAATTCACTTCTTGCGAGGGGTAATAGGTGGTGTAATCCTCTATTTCAGAAAGTTCAGCAGCCCTCTTGATAGCAGATTTGAGATTACCTAAATTATCTACCAAGCCCAAATCAAGGGCAGTAGAGCCGGCCCAAACCCTTCCTTGAGCTATTTTATCGACTTCTTCTAACGACATGTCTCGTGTTTCAGCCACTAGCCCAATAAATCTTTTATAACCTTGCTCAATATCATTCTGAATTATCCTAGAAAGACCTTCGTTGAGGGGCTGAGTCACGTCACCTGATAAATCGAATTTCGTGGTTCTGACTCCATCACTATTTATACCAATTTCATTAAGAGCTCTATCAATGGTAGGTAATAGTCCAAATATGCCAATTGATCCTGTGATTGTATTGTGAGAGGCCCAAATTTCATGGGCATTGGCAGAAATCCAGTAGCCACCGGAAGCTGCAACATTTCCCATTGACGCAATGATAGTTAAACCTTTTTCTTTCGCTTCAATGATTTCTTGTCTAATTTGTTCTGAAGCGAAAACACCTCCGCCACCAGAATCGACTCTCAAAACAATTGCTTTCACATTATCATCTTGATGAGCTTCTCTGATAAGTTTGGAGGTTGAATCTCCACCTATAGTTCCTGGAGGTTGTGTGCCATTGACTATAGTTCCTCTAGCAACTATTACTGCTATTTTGTTATCCGAAGATTCAATTTCTTTTTCTGATTGGATTAATTGAAAGTATTCAAAACCAGAAATATTAGCAAAGCTTTTTCCATCTTCGGATTCACCGAACTTTTCTTTAAGATAATTCCTTGCTTTGGGTCTCGGCAATAGCAGATCCACAAAACCATTTTCAAGTAGCACTTCAGAACCTGTGGACTCAGTAGCTGTAAAAATGGAGTCAGCATTATCGATAAAGTCCTGAATTTGGCCGGCCGTCATTCCTCTATTTTTTGCAACAACTTCCTTCCAAGAATCCCAAAGCACTTTCAAGTAAGCCATGTTGGCTTCTTTCGCAGCTTCAGACATTTTGTTTCCAAGATATGGTTCTACTGCAGATTTGAAAGTACCCACTCTGAATACGTTGAAGTCAATTTTTAGCTTATCAAGAAATGATTTGTAAAATAGTCTCGATCTTCCAAAGCCTTGTAAATTAACATAACCGTAATCATTCATTATTATTTCATCTGCGAAAGAAGCTAGGTAGTAACCGCTTCTAGAATAGCCATCTCCTATAGCTGTAATAGTTTTACCGGAGTCTTTGATCTTTTGAAGAGCTTCTCCAACATCAAACAATACTGCTTGGCCTGTTCCACTTATATTATCGAGTCTAAGCACTATATTTTCTACTCGGTCATCTTTAGAAGCATGATCCAGAACTTCTAACAAATCCCCCACAAATAATTCTCTTGGCAGATTCCCTCTTAGATCATCAAAAGGATCTGACGAGCCTTGTACTTGTTCCACGATTGGACCCATAGGATAAATTACTAGTGCTTTATCAGTTGGATCTTTAAATTGATTTGAAAACAACGAACCTATAAACGACAGGAGGGTGATTAGAATTACGATTAAAAAAATTAAGTTTAATGACAAAAAGAAAAGATCACCTGAAAAGATCCAAAATAAAGGGTTTTTCTTAAATTTTTGAAAGAATGTTTTTTCCATGATATTTTTATTTTTAATGTTAGAGAAGCAGTTAGCCAATAAGTTTTAAGACATTTTCTGGAGGCCTTCCTATAATGGCTACTGAATTATTTGTAACGATAGGTCTTTCTATCAATTTAGGATTTTCAGACATGATTTGAATCAGTTGCTCATTTGAAAAATCCTTATTTTTTAAACCTAATTCTTTATATTCTGCTTCTGAAGACCTTAGTAATTCTCTTGGTTCCATATTTAAACTTTTAAGAAGCTTAGCAATTTCCTCTCCAGAAGGAGTTTCCTCTAGATAAAGGACTATTTCTGGATCAATGCCATTTTCTTTCAATAATTCCAGAGTTTTTCTGGATTTACTACACCTGGGGTTGTGGTAGATGGTAAAATTGCTCATAAATTTATTAATGCTTGTAACGTAAACTTAACATTATTATGCGGTCAGTACTATACAGTAAGATTAGGTCTTCTTTTACAGTTATTACTTTCTTAATGCTTATTTCCTGTTCTGAGCCCGATTATAAGCTAGCAGGGGGAGATTCTGGTAATCTTGATAGTTTCCTAGGGAAATGGCTGGTCATTAACTATTGGGCTGATTGGTGTCCACCATGTATCAAAGAAATGCCTGAACTGGAGAGTTTTTATTTAGAAAATAAAGAAGACGTTCTTGTTTTAGCTTATAACTTCGACAGGCTTGAGGGAGAAGAGTTAGAAGAACAAATAAAAAGATTTGCTGTCAATGTGCCTAGTATATTGACCGATCCCGGAGAGCTTTTTGGCTGGTCTTCTCCCCCTAGCTTGCCTGCCACCTATATCTTAAATCCTGAAGGTGAGCTTATTCATACTTTAATTGGGCCGCAGACCCATGAAAGCCTTGAATCTTACATAGATTGATTTGTTTTTAAAAAAATCTCAGGATTGATAGGAACCCCCATAAGAGAAACTTCCCAATGAAGATGTGGTCCTGTAACTCTGCCTGTACTTCCTACATAGCCCAAAATCTCTCCAGCCTGAATGATCTGATCTTGTTCCACGGAAATTGAATTTAAGTGAGAAAAACTACTTATCAATCCATTTCCATGGTCTAAATAAATCACATTGCCTTTGTAGAAAAAATCTCCCGTGAGAATTACTTTACCCTTTGAAGGTGAATAGACAGCAGTCCCTTCTGCAGCTGCAATATCGAGACCGATATGCCTATTTCGTGGTAGTCCATTTATAAATCTTCTTACACCAAACTCACTGCTTATTATTCCATCTACAGGTAAGCTCATATTTTTTTTCAAAGACTGAAAGTTAGTAAAAGTATTGATTGCAGCTTGCCCTCTGAAATATTCTTTACTTATTCTTTCTTGCATAGACTTGGGAGGTGTAACTAAGTTTTGATTCTGAATGGTTATTCTGGATTCTCTATAGAACTTATTCTGTAAGTTTACCGAATAAACAGTTTTGCCTTCTGACAAAATATTTATTTCATCTCCCTCTTTCTTTGATAGTGGAATTGGTACTAGGACATTTCTTATCTCATTATTCTCTTTGCAAGAAAGAAATTTTAAGCCTTCAACATTTATATCTTTTTCGCTTATGTTTGTCTTTGCAACTAGAGTGTGATTAATCAAACCACCAGGGTAGGGATTAGATTCAGGAAAATCACATATTTTGTCACTGTAAGTGTAAGGAAGTCCCGCACATGATATTGTTAATAAAGAAATTAAGATTGCGTAACTATGTCTCATCTACATGTTCTACAACTTGAGCGATTACTTGACCTTCTTTGAATCTAGCTTTAATTTTTTGATTAACGGTTAACTCTTTTGAAGATCTTAATATATTATTTTCTTCATCGGAGACAATTGCATAACCTCTGGCAAGGACTGTAAGAGGGCTTACTGCCTCAAGTGTACTTATATCTATTGAATATCTTTTTTTCTTTTCTTCTAAATCTACTTTTACTAAATTTACTAAATCAGAAAATAATATATCTAGTTTATTTTGATAAGCCTGAATCTTAATCTGAGGTGATAATGCTTTTAAATTAGATACACTTTGGTCTAAAGTTCTGCTCTGTTGGAGCAATTGGTTATTCAGAGAATTACGAACTCTGATTTCCAGGTTATCTATCTTTTGGGAAGTCTCTCTGAGTTTGTCACCTGGGTGTCTTATGAGCTTAAATTTAGATTGTAAAAAATCTTTTAAAATATTGATTTTATTCAATATTAATTTAACTAAGTCCTCTTCAATCCTATTTATTGAGTCCGATAGATTTGAGTGCCCTTGACTAATTATTTCAGCTGCAGCGGAAGGAGTAGGAGCTCTCAAGTCAGCAATAAAATCACTTATAGTAAAGTCAGTTTCGTGACCAATTGCACTTATGATAGGTAGTTTAGAATGGGATATAGCTCTGGCCACATTTTCCATATTGAAACACCACAAATCCTCAATTGAACCTCCACCTCTTGCTAAAATTATTAAGTCAAAATTACCTTTATCATTTGCAACTTTTATAGCTTCAACAATACTCTTTTCTGCGTCTTTTCCTTGAACTTGAGATTCAACTAAGGTTACTTTTATTGAAGGAGATCTCCTTCTTAAGACAGTTATGATATCTCTGAGCACTGCTCCAGTTTCAGAAGTAATGACTGCAATTGAATTAGGCATTGCAGGTATTTCTTTTTTTCTGTTCTCACTGAATAAACCTTCAGTTTCAAGTTTTTTCTTTAATTCTTCAAATGCCTTAAGAAGAGCTCCTTCTCCAAAAACCTCAATATGCTTAACGTTGAATTGGTATCTTCCAGATGGAGCATAAATACCGATATTTCCATTAAGTATAAGTTCGTCACCAACCTTGGGTTCAAATAAAACACTTTGATTTTCAAATTTAAACATCACACAACTCAAAGAGGATTTTTTATCTTTTATGGTAAAGTACCAATGACCTGAACCATGGGCAGTAAAACTTGAAATTTCTCCTTGAATCCAAATATTTGATAAATCCCTTTCTAGAATCCCTTTGGCCAGGTTATTAACTTCTGACACTGAGATTATTTCTTGATTGTTAGAAATCGTTTGATCCATTAACCAAAAGTATAACTTAAGATTTTGAACGCAGAAGAAAATAAAAAAAATGAATTATTTTCCGGGATCCTTCTACTATTGATGGGAGCATTCATGTTGGGTGGATCAGGAATATTTGTAAAAATAAGTGAAACTTCGCCATCTTTAATTGCATTTTATAGAGCGTTGCTCGCATTACCTTTTTTGTTTATCTGGATGAAATACGAAGAGAGAAAAGATTCCAGTCAATCTAAACTCGATAAAAGATATTTATTCTTTATTGGTCTTGGAGGAGTTTGTTTTGCTTTAGACATGGCTATTTGGAATTGGTCTTTATCTTTTACTTCAGTTGCTAATGCAACCCTAATGGCAAATACGGCACCAGTTTTTGTTGTAATTTTTGGACTATTATTTTTAAGCTATAAAATTAGCTTTTCATTTATTCTAACTCTAGCCTTAGCTATGCTAGGAGTTATTCTGGTTATTTTACCAGGACAAGAAGTTGAAATTTTTGGAGATTCGCTTGGTCTAATAGCAGCAGTTTTTTATGCTGGATATATTATTTCAATCAAAGATCTCACTAATGTTATTAAACCAGCAAAGACGCTTTATTACGTTACTGTTATCACGGCAATATGTTTACTGCCGATAAGCTATTTTGAAACGGGTAGTTTATTTATTAGCTTTAATGAATTTTTTATTCTGTTGATTTACGCAATATTCTCTCAAACCCTAGCTCAGGGTTTAATAACGGCCGGCATCTCTAAAGTATCAGCCCATTTATCTTCTTTGGTATTACTTATGCAGCCAGTATCCGCAGCTATATATGGATGGCTTTTGCTTGGAGAGTTGCTAACTTTGGTTCAGATTTTTGGCGGCTTTATAGTCTTAATAGCCATATACATGGCAAGTAGAAATTAATCCCAATTCGGCTCTCTTTTTTCCAGAAAAGCAGATATGCCTTCTTGAGCATCTGGACCTGCGAAAGTTTCAGCGCTTTTCTTAGCCAAGTAGGGTAGAGCATCATCAAAATCCATTCCATCCTGCTTTACATAAGCCTCTAGACCAAATTGCATTGTTCCTGGAGCTAGATTCGCTAAGTCTGACGCTATCTGATTGACAACCTCATCAAGCATATCGCTTGGGACTGATTGATTTATTAAGCCCCATTCTTCAGCTTTCTTTGCATCTATTGCCTGTCCACGCATACAAAAATCTAACCCAGCCCTTTTAGGCATAACCCTAAACAAACCAGCCATAACCATGTGAGGCCAAACTCCCCTTAGAATTTCAGGAGCAGAGAATTTTGCGTCTTCTATAGCAATTGCATGAGTTGAGTTGGTTACCATAAGCAGGGCTCCTGCATGAACTGAACCTTGAATTTTGCAAATAACAGGTTTGTACAAATGCCTGATTAAAAGGCTTATATCGTCTGCACCATCTAACTTGGGCACATTAGATTCTGCTTTTTCCCTTCTTAAGTCTGCCCCTGCACAAAATACGTCTCCTTCAGCGGCTATTACAACTACTCTTATATCTCTTTGTTGCTTCGCATAACTCAATGCATAACAAATCTCATTAGACATTACGTTATTGAGAGCATTTTTTTTCTCTGGCCTATTTAGGGTAATAGTCAAAACATTACTATCAATATCTATTTTTGTAGCTTGAAAGATAAGCCCTTCAAGAGATAATTTTTCGTTCATAGTCATAATTAATTAATCAAGAAATCAGGAACTTCGATATCTTTCGCTCTGAGATATTCTCCCAGAGATTTGGCTTGACCATCAAGCCTTGTTGAGGATGAAACTCCATCTTGCAGGATATCATGAACATAAAAGTTCAATGAAAGTATATTTGGTAATTCGTACCTATCAATGGCGTAGTCTTTGAGATCGGGCAGAAGATCTTTGAGCTTATCTACAGTTAGAAATTCATATAAATAGGAGTAGGTATCAATATTTTTTGCCCATACACCCAAGTTGGCGCATCCTCCTTTGTCACCTGATCGAGTTCCATACAAACTTCCAAATTTTACTATCTCAGTTTTATCAAAATCAGGTAAATTATTTTGATAAGGCTCCTTTTGATAATAGATTTCCTCGAAATCCATCTGACTTGTTGGTTCTACTTCAATAGTTTTGCCCTCAAAATGGACCTTTTCTTTAATGAATTTACTATCAATGAGTGCTGGCCAGTACTGTATGTAAGGACCTGAGGGCATACCTGATCTTCCTGTATATCCAGGAATACTTGCAAGTCCTAGCTCTACAATCTTGGCGCTAAATAGTCTGCCCACTAGGTCAGGATTTTGAGACATTACAGAAATTCTTAATGACGCTTGTGCTTCTTCATTAGAAACAGGATTGTCATGGTCAGTTCTAATCAACTGAACATCAACATGATCAAATTGATCCTTACCTCCAACGTTATCAAAAATTAAGTCGGTAACAAGTTTAGCTTTTTCTTCTATATCAATTCCGGTAAGAAGTATTTCTGTACCATTTCTAAAGC
>CACJMO010000006.1 GCA_902594545.1 uncultured SAR86 cluster bacterium | reverse complement strand
TCGAAAATGATTTAATCCGAACCGACAAACCCCGACTTTGGTATTTAGGTCCAATGTTTCGATATGAAAGACCTCAAAAAGGTAGGTCAAGACAGTTTCATCAATTTAGTGCCGAAGTCTTTGGACTGGATACACCTGAAATTGATGCTGAGCTAATTCTTATGTCCGCAAAGTTATGGAAAAATTTAGGAATCTCGACAGATGTAAGGCTTGAAATAAATAATCTAGGAAATGAAGAATCTAGACAGCTATATTCTGAAGCTCTTGTTGATTTCTTAAATAATCGAAAATCTATACTCGATGAGGATACTTTAAGAAAACTGACTGAAAATCCACTCAGAATTCTCGATTCTAAATCAGAGACAATACAAGAGTTGCTGCAAGAAGCTCCCTCAATCGAGGATTTTGTAGATGAACAATCTAAAGAGCATCATAATTCTTTACTTGAAATCTTAGATGAGGCGCAAGTAGATTATATGGTTAATCCTCTTTTGGTTAGAGGCTTAGATTATTACAATCAAACAGTTTTTGAATGGAAAACTAACCTTCTTGGGTCTCAAGATACTATTTTGGGAGGAGGTAGGTACGATAGGCTTGTAGAAGAATTAGGAGGCAAGTCCTGCCCTGCAGTGGGCTTTTCTCTTGGTTTGGAACGACTCATTCTTCTTCTTGAAGAACAGAAAAAAGTAATAGACTCTGAAGAACTTAACATCTTCTTTATTTCTTTCTCTGAAAAAGCAGCACAGAAGGCTATAATGTACGCTGAGGAACTAAGAAATGAATTTCCTCAATTAACTATTAGGACTAATTTAGGAATTGAAAGTGCTAATTCCCAATTTAAAAAGGCTGATAAATCGGGTGCAAAAGCAACGCTAATATTGGGAGAAGAAGAGCTTAAAAACAACAAGATCACTTTCAAAGATTTAAGAACTAATACAGAACAAGAAACTCTTACACTTCAAGAATTAAAAATTAAAATAAGTAAACTTTTTATAAACTAACTATGGCCAACTTTTTTTCAGCCTCTCAAGAAGAACAACAAGAGATACTCCTTACCTTTTGGCAAAGATTTAAGGTTTTCATTATTGGTGCATTTCTCTCTATTGCCTTAATCATCGTGGGCAGGGATTTGCTTATATCTACTTCCAATGAAAACGATTTTATTTCTGCTTCCCTCTATCAACAGTATTTAGAAACAGATGATAAAAGTTCAGGCAATCAAATTTTAGAGAATTACCCAGATTCTATTTATTCAGACTTTGTAAGGTTGAACGAGGCAAAAAAAAATTTTAATAATCAAGAGACTGAACAGGCAATAGATTTGCTGGAAGCTATTATTGCCAATAATCTTAGTTCATCAGCCGAATTTAATCCCATTAGAGCCGCCGCACAAACAAGATTGGCTAAGATTTATCTTCAAGAAGAAGATTACGAAAAAGTAATCATTGTATTTGGAGAAAACCAAATTCTTACCTCTTCTATGTATGAGCTTATAGGAGACGCACAAAACAATTTAGGCAAATACTCTGAAGCTAGAACAAACTATATGCTCGCTTTGCAAAATAGTACTAATCAAGCTTCGAGAGCCCTAATAAATATGAAAATTTCAGATTTAGAGGGTGGAGAAATTGAATAGTCTTCAAAAGATCTTTGTTCTAATTTCTGTTTTTGTTCTATCAAGCTGTTCTTCACTGAGTTGGTTGAAATTTTGGGGTGATGATGAAGAAGAAGAGGGTCCTGCAGAGCTCTACAGCATTCTTGAGAATAGAACTTTAGACAGGGAATGGTCAATATCAAATGGTAATGATCTTGTCTCCGGAAGACTCATACCTGTAGTGTATGACGGTAACGTTTATCATATTAGTTCTTCAGGCAACCTACTTTCTATAGACCTTGAATCAGGCAAGAAGCTTTGGTCTAAAAGTACCGAAGATGTTATCTCTGCAGGCTTAGATGTTAATTTTAAGACCATCTCCTACGGAACACTTGATGGTCAATTGGTAACATTGGACCAACGGAATGGACAAGAAATTTGGAGATCTCCCACTTCCAGTGAAAGCCTTTCTCCACCAGTGCATTCTGGAAGTCACATTGTCATACAGACAATCGATGGAAGAATTACTGGCTTTAATGCTAAGACCGGCCAACAAGACTGGTTTTACCAAACAGTTGTTCCAACACTTACTCTGAGAGGCACTTCTTGGCCTTATATAGATCAAGGCTTTGTATTCACAGGTTTTGCAAATGGAAAAATAGCAATGATTTATCCCGACTCTGGGGCTGTAAGGCTTGAGCTGCCTGTAACATTGAACGAAGGAAAATCTGAACTGGAACGGATAGTTGATGTTGACGGTAGATCCATTATCGTAAACGGCATTCTAGTAGCTGCTTCGTATCAAGGAAATATTTCCGCTATTAATTTAAGGGACGGAAGACCTGCATGGCAAGAGGAGCTTTCTACGTTTAAGGACCTTGCATCGAATGGAAATAGGATCGTTGCAGTGGATAGTAAAGATATCGTCAAAGCTTTTGGGACAGCAACTGGAGCTCTTATTTGGGAACAAGAGGATTTGAAGCTTAGAAATTTAACCTCTCCTGCTTCAATAAGTAATCTCATAGTAGTGGGAGACCTTGAAGGTTATGTACATCTCCTTAATGCTCAAAATGGTAATTTCGAAGGCAGAGAAAAAATTTCTGGAGATCCGATCACCGAAATCGTTTCAAAAGGAAATTATTTATTGATCGTTGATTCCTCAGGAAGAGTACAGAAGTTTACAGTCAGGTAGGGCTTTAACTGCCTTTTAGTCATGTCCATAGTAGCTATTATTGGAAGACCTAATGTAGGAAAGTCTACTATTTTTAACATTCTTACAGCGTCAAAATCTGCAATTGTTGCAGATTATTCTGGATTAACTCGTGATCGAAAGTACGGCTCAGTAAAAGATAGTTCAGTAACTTTAATTGATACGGGGGGCTTAAATGATGATTCTGATGACATGTCTAAGGCCATTAAACGACAAACCGAAATGGCTATTGAGGAATCGGATGCATTATTGTTTGTAGTCGATGCAATCGACGGTCTGCTGCCAATGGACAAAGAAATCGCACTGTCCCTGAGAAAACAGAATAAAGACATAATTCTTTTAATCAATAAAGCCGACAATCAAAACCTAGAAGAATCTTCAGCAGAATTTATTAGCTTGGGATTTACTAAATGTTTATTTTTATCTGCATCGCATAATAAAGGATTCTCTGAGTTAAGGGATTTATTGCTAGATACCGATCTAAATCAACTAAGCGAAGAATCCATTTATGATAATTCTATTTTAAAAGTCTCTATCATAGGCAGACCAAATGCAGGCAAATCTACTCTTGTGAATGCTTTCTTAGGAGAAGACAGATTAGTGGTTTCTTCAACTTCTGGAACCACGAGAGATTCAATAGATGTGCCAATTCAATATGCAGATAATCAATTTATCCTAATAGACACTGCGGGGATGCGCAGAAAACGATCTATAAAAGAAGAAACCGAAAAATTCTCTGTATCTAAATCAGTTGAATCGATTAAGAGGGCAGATGTTGTTATTCTTCTTTTGGATGGTTCGGAAAACATAGTTGATCAAGATATTCATTTATTGGGACTTACACTAGCCATTGGAAGACCGGTGATAGTAGTTGCAAATAAGATGGACCTTTTAGATCAATCTGAAAAGAAGGCTCTAGAAGAGAAAATTAACCGAAAATTGAGATTTGCAAGTTATATAAACCTCCACTACATCTCAGCGCTAGAAAAAAAAGGTCTTAAAAAACTAATTTCATTAGCATCTAAAACAATTAAAAATTCTTTGAAGGATTTAGATACTTCAATCTTAAATAAAATATTAAAAGCAGCTATTTTCAATCAACAACCTGCTATGTCCGGTAGATTTCGACCTAAGCTGCGATATGCGCATTCGGGAGGTAAAAATCCTCCTAGAATTATTATTCACGGGAACAACCTAAAACAGTTACAAGATAGTTACACTAGGTATTTAGAAAATTTCTTTAGAAGAGAGTTGAATTTAGGATCAACCCCTCTTGAGATAACTTATAAAGAGCAATCTAACCCCTACAAAAGTAAACCAAACCTCTTAAACGAAAGGCAGAAAAAAAAGAGAAAAAGAATGATCAAAAGGAGAAAAAAATAGAACTATGATTAAATATGTACTGTGTTTTCTGTTACTCTATCTACCTCTGGAACACTCCAGCGAAACAATAAAAGAATCTTATAAAAACTTGAAACCTACACCTAAAAAAGTTCCAGTAAACTTTGAAGCTCATGGGGTAAAGCGAGTCGATAATTATTATTGGATGCGTGACGATTCTAGGGAAAATCCTGAAGTCATCAGTCATCTTAACTCAGAAAATGACTTCCTAGAGGCCTGGTTTCTTGACGGTAAGGACAATCGAGATGAGCTGTTTGAAGAAATAACAAACCGTATACCTAAGAAGGAAGACTCTGTTCCAATCCGTCTCAAAAGCTACGAATATTTTCGTAGATACGAACCTGGTAATGAACATCCAATATACATTCGAAGAAAAGACAAAAATTCGGAAGAAATTATATTAATAGATGTTAATGGACTAGCTAAAGGCAAGGACTTCTTCCAACTTGCCAATTGGAGTATTTCACCCGATGAAAGTCTCATGGCTTATGCAGAAGATACTAATGGGAGAAGGCAGTACACTATTAAATTTAAAGATTTATCAACTAATACTACATCTGAGTACTCCATTTTAAATACATCAGGATCTATGGGCTGGTCTGCTGATGGTAATTTTCTATTTTATGTTTTGAGGGATGAAGAAACTTTACTCCCCTATAAAGTAATGAGGCATGAAGTTGGGACGTCACAAGATCAAGATGATGTGGTTTATGAAGAAAAAGATGCTACATTTTATACATCCGTAGGTAATACAAGGTCTATGGATTACATAGAAATCAACATTTCCTCAACTACCAGTTCGGAAGTTAGACTACTGAAAGCAAACGAACCTTTAAATGAACCCAGAACTTTTCTTCAGAGAGAAAAGGATCATCTCTATTCTGTTGACCATGATCCAGCCGATGATCGCTTCATCGTAGAATCTAATTGGGATGCCATAAATTTTAGGTTATTAGAAACAAGCCTAGAAAATTCTCCGGATAAAAATTTATGGACGGAACTTATACCTCATAGGGATGATGTTTTATTACAGGCCGTCATTCCTTTTCCAGGTCACCTAGTAGTAATGGAAAGACAGAACGGACTTAGGCAATTGAAAATACTAGATAAAAATTCCAATTCCTCAAAGCCTATAAACTTTAATGATCCTAGTTACACAGCTTATTTGGCTGCAAATCCTGAATACAATACAGATAGGTTCTACTTTGGTTATTCGAGTATGAGAACTCCTGATAGTTTATTTTCAGTAAAACTATCTTCTGGAAGGAAAAGGCTCCTGAAAGAAGCAGAGATAAAAGGAAGCTTTTCCAGCAGTGATTATAAAGTAGAGAGAAAATTGATTGAAGCAAGAGACAGTACCAAAGTCCCAGTTTCATTCGTTTATAAAAGATCTTTATTCAATAAAGGAAAAAACCCTTTGTTTGTTTATGGTTATGGATCTTATGGGAATTCTATAGACGCAGGTTTTAGTTCCTCAAGACTTTCTCTGTTGGATAGAGGATTTATTTTTGCAATTGCTCACATAAGGGGAGGTCAAGAGCTTGGACGATCGTGGTACGAAGATGGCAAAATGTTTAAAAAGCTCAATACCTTTTATGATTTTATTGACGTAACAAAAGGCTTACTTGCTCAGGGATATGGTTCTAGTAAACGAGTTTATGCAGGTGGAGGCAGTGCGGGAGGCCTTTTGATGGGTGCAATAGTGAACATGGAGCCCAATCTATACAAAGGTATTATTTCAAATGTACCATTTGTAGACGTCATTACCACTATGTCAGATCCAAGTATACCCCTCACCACTGGAGAGTATGATGAATGGGGTAATCCGGAAAACAAAAAAGAATTTGAATACATGATGAAGTATTCCCCCTACGACAACATTGAAGAAAACGAATATCCAAGCATCTTGGTAACAGCTGGCCTCTGGGATTCGCAAGTTCAATATTATGAACCCGCTAAGTATGTTGCAAAACTGCGTGATTTCAACACAGGTGAAAACCCTGTTTTGATGAAAGTTAATATGAGTGCTGGACATAGTGGCAATAGCGGTAGATTTGAAAGCCTTAAGGAAGTTGCCATGGAATACTCTTTTCTCTTAAAAGTTGACTCAAATTAATGGAAACAGATAGCACGGAAGCTAGAATCAATTCAAAGACTCTTTCGAGTCTTATGCTTATCATTTTATTTGTGAGTATGGGGCAATCCGTTTATTGGCAAACCATGCCAATAATAGGTCGCGAATTTAATTTCACCGAAATTGAAATAAATACCTTGGTTTCCATATCGGCAGCTATGTTCATTGTCTTCACTCCGTTTTGGGGACGATTAAGTGACAAGATCGGACGAAAGTCCGTACTGTTAATCGGACTCACGGGGTATGTTTTATCAAACTTAATTTTTCTTTATTCAGCATCACTTGGACTTGTTGGGGCAGTAACGGGCTTCTCATTATTGATGATATTGTTGATCTCTCGAATCATAAACTCAGCTATAGGTGCGGCATCCAGACCTGCTTCAGGTGCATATGTCGCTGATGTCACTTCAGAAGAAGAAAGATCTTCTGGTATGGGAAAATTTGGTGCTGCAAATAACATCGGTACAATATTAGGACCTGTATTGGTTGGCTCTTTAGTCGGATTGAATATTTTTGGAGCACAAATACCTCAATTTGGTTTACTGACTCCTCTAATCGTTATGTCACTGATCATGACGTTGGCAGCTATTTTTGTTTTTATTTATTTGCCCAACAATAAAACCATTTTGAGCTCAGGGGAGTCTAGGTCTAAGATTGTGTTAGATACTAGGCTAAAGTACCTAATATCCATCGGAATCATAATCTTCACTGCATTTGCTTTGGTCCAGTCTATAACTGCCTTTTACATACAAGATAGATTCAACTATGACCTAGATAACACTGCTCAAACCACGGCTATACTTTTAGGAACCATGGCTTTCATGGCAATAGTTTCTCAACTAACTATTGTTCAACGATATAAGGGCAGCCCGCTTAACTTAATAAGATTCTCTATTCCCTTATTCATAACTAGTTGCTTGATGATTATTTTTTCTCCTAATTTTTTATTACTTTTCTTCGGAATGGCAACTATGGGTTTGGGTATGGGTCTGGCCTCTCCGGGATATACATCTGCAGCTTCCTTAAATGCAAATAGTGACAATCAGGGAGCAGCAGTAGGGCTTGCAATGGTTGCTCCAGGAATAGGGTTTGCTGTAGGCCCTTTTTTAAGTGGCATTTTGTACAGCACATCTATGAATTTACCTTTTATCTTTATTCTTCCTTTGTACTTCTTACTGATCATAATAATTAGGAAATTGGAACTCATAAATTGAGAAAAAGTGTCTGGAATTTAAAGCACCAAATCACTATAATGACCAAGCTTTCATTCGCCCAGAAAGCAAATTCTGAATTAGATAAGTGATTGAAAAAGATAACCGACCAGTAAATCTAAATTTACTCACCATTAGCCTTCCTGTAATAGGGATGTCTTCTATTCTGCATAGAATTTCTGGATTGGCAGTATTTTTTAGCTTTCCAATGGTTGTATGGCTTTTTAGTATCTCCCTTAAATCAGAAGAAAGCTTTATGTTTCTCTCTTCCCTATATCAGGAGTCGGTTTTACTAAAATTAATCGGCTACTTAGTCTTACTTGGTTTTACTTACCACCTACTTGCGGGATTCAAGAAACTAATGAGTGATGCTTTTGGTGTTGGTGAGACACTAGAGTCCGGAAGAGTATTGTCTTGGCTAGTCTTTGGAATCACTTTTATTTTCGCAGTTCTCTTTATTTTCATTATCTTTTAATCATGTTTTCAAATCTAGGACACGGTACTAAAGAATTCTTAATTATAAGAGCATGTGCGATATTAATACTTCTTTACACACTCTATCTGGGCAGCTTTGTGCTGCTTACAGATCAGATGACTTTTAACAATTGGTCAGCTTTTTTCGATCAGACAATAAATAAAATTCTCTCTTCAATTTTCTTTCTAGCTTTCGGTGTACATACTTGGTTAGGTACTTGGGCTGTTGCAAGCGATTATCTTACACCTAGAATATTTGGTAGCCTTGGAAGAAAACTCTACATTGTTTTTAGATCTGTAGTCGCTGCGATAATAATCTTAGTCCTAACTTGGGCAATAGTAATACTCTGGTAAAAATATGTTAGTTAATGAAATCATAAACGCTAAAGATCTTCCTGTAATGGAATTCGATGGAATTATAGTTGGCGGTGGTGGAGCCGGTATGAGGGCTTCTTTGCAACTTGCCGAATCTGGCCTCAATACTGCTGTAATTTCAAAGGTCTTTCCCACCCGTTCACATACGGTCTCTGCCCAAGGAGGGATCACTTGCGCTATTCAAAGTGATGATCCTGATGATGACTGGAGATGGCATATGTTCGATACCGTCAAAGGCTCTGATTACATAGGTGACCAAGAAGCTATTGAATATATGTGCAGTGAAGGCCCGAAAGCAGTTTTTGAGCTGGAACACATGGGCTTGCCTTTTTCTCGCACAGAAGAAGGCAGAATCTATCAAAGACCTTTTGGTGGACAATCAAAAGATTACGGAAAGGGAGGGCAGGCTACAAGGACTTGCGCAGCAGCCGATAGAACTGGACACAGCCTTTTACATACTCTGTATCAAGCAAACTTAAAAGCTGGTACAAACTTTTTGAATGAGTGGTTTGCTGTTGACCTTGTTCTGAATGCTGACAAAGCTGTAGTAGGTGTCATCGCATTCAAGATAGAAACAGGTGAGATTTATTACATAAAATCAAAAGCGACAGTCCTCGCAACTGGTGGTGCTGGGCGAATCTACGCCTCAACAACAAATGCATTAATAAATTCTGGAGATGGGATTGGTATGGCTCTTAGGGCAGGTATGCCTGTTCAAGACATAGAAATGTGGCAGTTTCATCCAACTGGTATACATGGTGCCGGAACACTTGTTACAGAAGGTTGCAGAGGAGAAGGGGGTTATTTGCTCAATAAAGATGGCGAAAGATTTATGGAAAGATATGCTCCAAATGCAAAGGATTTAGCCAGTAGAGATGTAGTTGCAAGATCTATGGCTCTAGAAATCTTAGAAGGAAGAGGGTGTGGTCCGAACGCAGATCATATTTTTTTACGCTTAGATCATCTTGGACCAGACGTTGTTCATAAACGTTTACCGGGCATTACAGAGCTTTCTAAAACCTTTGCTGGTGTTGATCCTGCAGTACAACCCATACCTGTAGTTCCTACTTGTCACTACATGATGGGTGGAATACCTACGAACATTAATGGCCAAGTTATTTCAGTTGAAAATGGTGAAGATAAAATAATCGATGGTCTATATGCTGCTGGAGAAGTAGCTTGCGTTTCCGTTCACGGAGGTAATAGACTGGGTGGAAATTCTCTTCTCGACCTTGTTGTTTTTGGAAGAGCAGCAGGTCTTTATATCGAAGATGCAATGAAACAAGGCGTTCAACTTAAAGACGCTTCCTCCGATGATATCGATAAGGCTTTAGAAAGGCTAAATAAATTGAATGCTTCTTCGGAGGGTGAACAAGTATCTGTTCTAAAAGAAAGAATGCAGCAAAATATGCAAAATAACTTTGGAGTCTTTAGAAGAGGCGATTTAATGGAAAAAGGAATCGATGAACTTTCTAAAACTCGTGAAGAAGTTGAAAGCTTATATTTGAAAGATAAATCAGCCACATTCAATACTGCCAGAATAGAAGCATTAGAAATGCAAAACTTATTCGAAGTGGCTGAAGCAACAGCCATTACTGCTAACGAAAGGAAGGAAAGTCGTGGTGCGCATGCCAGAGATGACTACACCGAAAGAGACGATGAAAATTGGTTAAAACACTCTATTTATTTTGCTGAGACTAAAGAGGTAAGCAAAAGAGATGTGAATTATAGACCAAAGACTGTTCAAGCATTTCAACCAATGGTCAGGAGTTACTAATGAGTGCCGCAGCAATACCTGTAGAACAAATCAAAACCATAACGATGAGTATTTATCGTTATGACCCGACAGTTGATAAAAAACCATATATGCAAGATATAGTCGTTGAGATACCCACCGATAAAGACATAATGGTTTTAGATGCATTGCATTTAGCTAAAGAGCAAGAGCCTTCACTTTCTTACCGAAGATCTTGCAGGGAAGGAGTTTGCGGTTCTGATGGCATGAACATTAACGGCAAAAACGGACTGGCTTGCGTCACTCCATTATCCGAAGTTCTTAAGAGAGGCAAGATTACCTTGCGTCCTATGCCAGGTCTCCCCGTCATAAGAGATCTTATAGTTGATATGAAGCAGTTTTTTGATCAACTAGAAAAAGTAAAACCTTATTTGATAACTAAAAGTGATTCACCCGAGATAGAGAGAATGCAATCTCCTGAAGATAGAGAAGATCTGGATGGACTCTATGAGTGTATCTTGTGTGGATGCTGTTCAACTTCGTGCCCCTCCTTTTGGTGGAACCCAGATAAATTCCTCGGCCCTGCTGCTCTGTTACAATCTTGGAGATTTATAGCTGATAGTCGAGATGAGGCAACTGAAGAAAGACTAGATGATCTAGAAGATGCATTTAGTCTCTACAGATGCCATGGCATTATGAATTGTGTTTCGGTATGTCCTAAGGGCTTAAATCCTACTGAAGCTATTTCTAATATCAGAAATAAATTACTGACCAGAGAAAAATCCTAAGATAAATTCATTTAATTTTCTTTCTCCTAACTTTTGCATTTATCACTTACAATGCGTGTCAAAATTTGCATTAGCAATTCACAAGATTGTGTTTTAGGGAGAAAAAATGAATCTTCACGAATATCAAGCAAAACAGCTTTTTAGAGAGTACGGTATAGCTGTTTCCGAAGGCCTTTCTGCATCTTCTAGCAATGAAGCAGAGGAAATGGCACTATCATTGAATGTCGACAAATGGGTTGTAAAAGCTCAAGTTCATGCTGGCGGAAGAGGTAAAGCAGGTGGGGTTGAGGTTGTTAGCACGATAGAAGAAGTTAAAGAGTTTGCAGAAAAGTGGTTAGGGAATAATCTTGTAACTTTCCAAACTGATGAAAAAGGACAGCCAGTTAATGAAATCCTTATTGAGACTTGCACAAATATAGATCAGGAACTCTACTTAGGTGCGGTAATCGATAGAGCTTCTCAGCGCCTTGTAGTTATGGCATCAACAGAAGGTGGAGTTAACATAGAAGAAGTTGCCGAAAAGACACCTGAGAAAATTTTTAAGCAAGAGATAGATCCCATTAACGGACCAGATGATTCACAAGCAAGATCTCTATCTGAGGAATTAGGACTGAATGCACTACAAGCTGATCAATTTTTAAATATTTTTAATGGACTGGTAAATTTATTTTTAGAAAAAGATTTATCTTTAGTTGAAGTTAATCCTTTAGTCATAACTGACCAAGGAAATTTAATTTGTTTGGACGCAAAAATTAATGTGGACTCCAATGCACTCTACAGGCAAGAAGATGTGGAGGTCTTAAGAGATCCTTCTCAAGAAGATCCCAGAGAGGCAAGGGCAGCTGAATGGGATTTGAGTTATGTTGCCCTGGATGGAAATATTGGATGCATGGTCAATGGTGCAGGACTGGCTATGGGTACGATGGACATTATAAAACTCCACGGTGGAGAACCAGCGAACTTTTTAGATGTCGGAGGCACTGCAGATTCAAAAAGAGTAGCTGAAGCTTTTAAAATCATTCTTTCCGATGAGAATGTAAAGACGGTTTTAATCAATATCTTCGGAGGCATAGTGCGCTGCGATGTTATAGCGGACGGCATTGTTGAGGCCCTAACTGTTATGGGTGTAGAGGTTCCCGTGGTAGTTAGATTGGAGGGCAATAGCGCAGATAAAGGAATAAAGATTCTTGATGAATGCGCGTTAAATATTATACCTGCAGCCAATCTGGAGGAAGCTGCAAGTTTGGCAGTTAAGGCCTCCAAGGGAGTCAGCTAATGAGTATTCTTTTAGATAAAAATACCAAGGTAATTTGTCAGGGTTTTACTGGAGGACAAGCTACTCAACATTGTATTCAGTGTATTGATTACGGAACTCAGTTGGTAGGCGGTGTGACTCCGGGAAAAGGTGGTCAGGAACATTTAGATTTGCCTGTGTTCAATACTGTTAAAGAAGCCGTAGATGCAACGGGTGCCACTGCCAGTCTAATCTTTGTGCCTGCGAAATTTTGTAAGTCTTCGATTTTAGAAGCAGCTGAATCAGGTATTTCACTAATTGTCTGTATCACTGAAGGTATTCCAACTATAGACATGCTTGAAGTTAAACTACGTTGTGATCAAATGGGAGTAAGGTTAATTGGCCCAAACTGTCCGGGGATTATCACACCTGGTGAGTCTAAAATGGGTATCATGCCTGGTGATATTCATCTTCCTGGTAAGGTAGGCATTATCTCTAGATCAGGAACTTTAACCTATGAAGCGGTCAAACAAACCTCTGATCTTGGCTTTGGTCAGACAAGTTGTGTGGGCATAGGGGGAGACCCCATACCTGGAACAAGCTTTATAGATGTATTAGAGCTTTTCCAAGATGATCAATCTACGGAAGCAATTGTTATGGTTGGTGAAATAGGGGGTACGGCTGAAGAATCAGCTGCTGAGTTTATTCAGTCAAATGTTACAAAGCCAGTTGTGTCATATATTGCAGGTGTTACTGCTCCTCCTGGGAAAAGAATGGGTCATGCGGGAGCGATCATTGCAGGTGGAAAAGGAACAGCTGAAGATAAGTACAAAGCACTGGAATCCGCAGGTGTATATACGGTAAAAAGTCCTGCAGATATTGGAAAAGGAATTGCTGAGGTTACTGGATGGTAGATAAATTTAAACATCTTCGAGTTGTTGATGAGGGACAAATTGTTACTTGTTATCTTTCCAATCCTCCTACACATACTTTAACTTCTGAAGGCGTTATAGAAATCCATAAATTCCTAGATATTATGGAAGCCAAAAAAGATCTTAGAGTTCTTGCTTTTACTGGAGATGGCGATGAAGTTTTTATCAAGCATTATGAAGTAGGAGAACTTGCCGAAACTGCTGAAAAAAATCTTAATAAAACGCAAGTAAATAGCGACCCGAAAGAACTTCATGGGTTTCATAGGATGTTACTGAGATTAAGAGATTTAGATGCAATTGTTATAGCTGGCATAAATGGGAATACTGCCGGAGGTGGGTGCGAGTTTTCTCTGGGTTGTGACTTAAGAATAATGTCTGATGGAGATTATAAAATAGGTCTTCCTGAGACTTCAGTAGGAATATTGCCCGGCGGAGGCGGAACTCAGAGATTAGCCAGATTAATTGGAGCATCAAGAGCCTTGGATTTAATCTTACATGCAAGGCTCTTGACCCCACATGAAGCTGAAAGCTTTGGAATAATTAATAAAATTATTCCACATAAAAATTTTCATGAAGGCTTAAATCACTATTGTCAGGATTTAGCCAACAGAGCTCCCATAGCTCTGAGTCAGGTAAAAAAAATAATTCATAAAGGCTTAGACATGACCTTGGAAGAGGGACTTTTGCTAGAACAAAAAGCTTTTGATATCACAATGAATTCAGAAGATGCAGCTCAAGCAATGCGGGCTCTCCTCACTGCTGAGGAAAACATCGAAGATGTTTCGAAGTTTACTTGGAAGGGAAAATAATTACTCGTCAGCAACCTTAATAAGTTGCTTACCAAAATTCTTACCGCTCAAAACATCCCTCAGACCTTGAGGGGCATTTTCAAAACCTTCTGTAATTGTTTCTTGATACTTTATTTTGCCTTCAGATATCCACTGTGATAGTTCATTGGTGGCTTCTCTCCACTCCTTAAACCATTCTGTTACGACGAAGAATCTATGTTCTGGAGCAGGATTTAAGGCTCCAAAAATATGAAAAGGCGTTTCCTCATTTGCCATATCTTCTGAATTATAGGCTGAGATGAAACCACAAATGGGAACCCTAGAACCTTCATTTAAAAGTTTAGCAACTGCTTTACTTACAGGGCCACCCGTATTTTCAAAATAAATATCAATTCCATCAGGACATGCAGAAGATAGTTCTTCTTCAATATTTCCAGCCTTGTAATCTATACAAGCATCAAAACCCAGTTCATCTGTTACGTAAGAACATTTCTTTTCACCACCTGCAACTCCAACTACTCTACATCCAAGAATTTTTCCCATTTGACCAACAACAGAACCTACAGCTCCAGATGCAGCAGAAACAACTATCGTTTCACCTGATTTTGGTAGTCCAACTCTTAGCAAGCCAAAATAAGCTGTCCTGCCAGGCATTCCAACTGTTCCTAAGTAAGTTTGAAGAGGAACGACCGAAGGATCTGCTTTGAATAATGCTGGATCTTCATCATTGGCGACTATATGTGTTTGCCATCCTTTATGAACACACAAATAGTCTCCCTTCATGTAAATATCTGATTCGCTCTCGACAACAACTCCAACAGATTCTCCTGTCATCGGCTCTCCTAACGCAGCTGGCTCTGCATAAGATTCTCCATCATTCATTCTCCCTCTCATATAGGGATCTATTGAAAGGTATAAGATTTTTATTAGTACCTCTCCCTTTTTTAGCGGAGGAACTTCAACTTCATTCAGTTTCCAACACTCATCTCCGGGCATTCCTTTAGGCCTTTGATCCAGTAACCATTGTTTATTTATATACGTCATGTTTTCTCCTTGCTAAATTATATTCTTATCTATTTTTTGAACAACAAAATATAAGTTTTCATTTGTTATTTTTTTTTCTAAGAGTTTATGACCCAGAAATTCGCAAAATTTATCTACATCTCTTTCAGTGCTAGGATCTGTTGCGTTCATTTCTATGAAGTCGCCATCATCGGATTCTCTAATCGCTTTATGAAGAAGCATAATAGGTTCAGGACATTTCAGCCCAGTTGCATCTATTTCAATTTTCATTAATGAACTTGGTAGAAATCATCCTAACTCTTCTGACCATAAGAACGGCAGCTACCAGAAGACCTAAAGCCATTCCAGTCCACATACCAACTGCCCCCATTTGCTCTGTGACTAAATCAGTAATAGATAAAATTATTCCAACAGGCAGACCTACACCCCAATAGGAGATTGCCATGATTTTCATTGGACCAAATGTATCTTTATAACCTCTCATGCTGCCAATACTTGCCATGGCTAATCCGTCTGCCACTTGAAAGAAAGCAGCAAAGCCTAAAAGGATAACGGCTAGAGCTATGACTTCGGTATTATCATTTAATAAGCCGGCTAAGAATTCTGCATTGATGATTATTGTAAGACTCATCATAAGAGCACAAACAGTAGCCAACCTGAGAGAAAAGTAAGAGCTATATTTAGCTCCTTTCATATTATTTGCGCCAACATTATTTCCAACTCTAACAGCAGCAGCATTACCAATTGAAAGAGGTATCATGAAAAATAAACCACCTATAGTTAAAGCGATGCCATTTGCAGCAATCACTTCACTGCCAAACCTTCCCAAGATAATTCCTGCTCCACTAAACATGCTCAATTCAATAAAATTTCCAAGACCCACAGGTATTCCACCTGTAAGGATTTCTTTTAATATCTTAATATTAGGCAATTCTATTTTCTTAAAGAGCTCTGTCCCGTAAGCAGATTTGAACCTTAAATAAATTATCAGGAGAACGAAAGTCGTCCAAGTACCAATTACCGCAGATAGTCCAGCGCCACTTGCGCCCATTTCGGGAAAGCCAAAGTTACCATATATAAAGGTGTAGTTACCTATGATTGCGATTAGCAACATTAAAATGTTCAGTAACGTAATGGGTAAAGGTTTAGTGACACCCTCGCATAATGAGCGTAATGGTTGACTCAAAAGGATTGCGGGTAGGGCAAATATAAAATAGCTTAAATATTCTTCTGAATAGACGATTATATTTGGATCTACTTTCGCCATGGTCAATATCCACGAAGCTTGCGATAGGATAAACATACCAAATAAAACGATTGGTATGGATAGCCATACAGCTTGCCTAGCTAAAGGACCTATATCTTTTATATTCTTTGCTCCATACAATTGTGCGACCATGGGAGTTACAAAGAACAAAACACCTCCAATTCCAACCATGATGGGGAACCACAAATTTCCTGCCAACATAATTCCCGCTTGTACATCTGTTGAATAATTTCCACTCTGGATAACTGAGTTAACCTGTATTAGTTGCAGAGCAAGCTGTGTGAGAAACATCGGAACAGCTAATTTCATAAAGCTGGTCGCTTCATTTTTGGCTCTTGGGGAAAAAAGACTGTTTTTTCTAGATAAGGGCTGTTCCATAGAGGGCGTGTATTTTATCATGTACCGCAGAGGCAAGATATCAGAAAAGACAACCGACCATATTGGCTGAAGAAGCTATTTGCTAGATACAATAATTTCTATGTAGATAACTTTTTAGCACCTCAGTTTGAAAATTTTGGAAAGGGCCACAATATCATGGGTGCGAAATACTTTGATATTTATGGAAGGAACATCTCGATTGGCGATTACCCAACGATGGTTGCCTCTCCAGATAATTATATTCATTTGACAACATGGAGCTTAGAGGATCATGAGGGTGAAATTTCTATTGGGAATTTTTGCCTTTTAACGCCAGGAGTGCGTATTGCATCAGCATCAAAAATAACTATTGGAGATGGATGTATGTTTGCCAATAGTGCTTATATTTCAGATGCAGATTGGCACGGTATTTATGATAGAGCCATTCCAGTAGGAAAGACATCACCTATTCTGCTTGAAGAAAATGTCTGGATTGGTGATAGGGCGGTTGTTGGTAAAGGAGTATCTATAGGTAAAAATAGTATTGTTGCTGCTGGCTCAGTTGTTGTAAAAGATGTTCCACCAAATGTAGTTGTAGGTGGAAATCCTGCCCAAATCATCAAAGAACTCGACCCAAATGTTGAAGGAATGACTCGTATAAGACTCTTCGAGGATCCCAAAGGTTTGGAACATTTATACGATCAAATCGATCGTTACACTCTTAAAAATAATACGAGTTTAAATTATATGAAGAGTAAGTTATTTAGGAATAAAGAACATTAAACTTTGTCACACAATTGTCACAAAGTTTCGATTGTGTGAAATCATAACCCGTCATATTGTCTTGTTCTAAGTATTAAGTAATCTTTTTAGAGAGTTGGGGAGCATTCTGAAATTGTTACTTTGGTTTTTTTAAAAACGATTCTTAGTGCTTGTCATTAAGAATCTTATTTGGAGAGGTTTAATGACAAACTTTATCAAGATAATTTTTGCATCTCTTGTTTCATTGGTGCTTTCTTTCTCAATCCTTGCAGACGATGATCAGCCAACTTTTATTCCTGTTGAAGGATTTGGTTGCAATTATGCTCCTGGAAAAGATATGAACGACTTAATGAGAGTTGTTGATGAATGGAACGAGTATGTAGATGACAGCGATGTTCAGTATAGCGCATGGATTTTTTCTACGTATTTTTACAGTGAAGAGGAAACTGCTGACTTCTTTTGGATCGGCGCTTCTCCGACTTGGGAAGAGCTAGGTAAAGCCCAGGCTTTAATGATGGAACCAAAAGGACAAAGAATTAATTCTAAATTTAATAGCGTAACACCTTGTAATGATCATACTAATTGGGGTTATGAAAGTGTAAGAGTTCTAGAATCTGAAGATGGAGACAATCAAGGTGTTTCTTCTATAGTTTGGTGCTCTTTAACTGAAGGAACAACTTATGAGCAAGTTTTAGCTGCCGATAAGAAATTTAATGAATATGCAGACTCAATGAACATGAAAGGTGGAGCAGGGAGATGGTACCCTGGGTCAGGTATCCCTTCTCGTTTTGATGCTGACTTTTTATGGAGTCAAGATTCAGATAATCATGTTGAATGGGGTAAGGCCGTTGATCAAGCAGTAAATGGAGGAGGAAATCAGATGATGCAATCTATCTATGGAGACCTCATGACCTGCAATAACAGGGCGGTTTATAACGTAACTGGCGTGAGATCAAACAATTAATTTATAACAATTATGAAAAAACTATTTTTAATATTATCTATAGCCATATCGGGATTTCTTTATTCAAATCCTATGTGGACTATCTATGACATCAAAGTCGAAAATCCTCAAGCAGCTGCAAATATAATTTCAGCCACAGATGAATTAATGGCATCAAGTTTTGCACAAGAAAACTTTAAGGGGTCTTTGCATTTAAATGCTTATCTAGCTAATGGTGAAAGCGAAGCCACTCATTTTTTTGCAGTCCTTCAACCTAGTCTTACTGAGCACATGGAGTGGATTACTTCTTCTCAACAGAGTGATGCTGGTCAAAAGTTTTTCAATGTTTTAAGGAATAACTCCACAAGTATTTCGCAAAGGTTTAATACTTTTATTCAGACATATGGCAATCCCTCAAATGATGACGTGTATTGGATCATTCATGAGTTTTATGCTGAGCCATCTGATATGGAACAGTTTCTTAAGTTAACTCAAAAGCTTGATGACGAAACAAAAGATACTTTTCCCGGTCAATTTGGAGTTTCTCAAGTTATGTTTGGAGGGTCTCCTGATGTATCCCATTTATTGACAGTTGGATATAGCTCCATTGCTGAACTCGAGGGCTGGGAAGATCAAGTTGCCACAAACCCTGCTCTGCAGAAGTATTTTAAAATGGCTGATAGGGTAGTCGACTGGAAAGGAAGCAAACTTCTTTTTAATGCCCGTATATACGATTCTGCTTCTGATCTAGAACAATTCGTTACCAAAGATTTTGAATAGTATTATGAAAAAGTTTTTAATTATTTGTGTTTGCTCATTACTTTCTTTGGGTAGTCTTATAGCGGATGATCATGTTATTTCTTATGGTATGGAAGGTTATCAATGTAACTATAAAGAGGGTGTAAATTTTGATGATTTAACATCTTTTATGAAAGATGATTTAAATCCTTATGCGGATAAAAGCTGGCCGGTTCCTTACAGCGGTTTCTATCTCACTCCTTTTTTAAGATCGGGGGACGAAGCTTCATTTGATGTAGCCTGGGTTGGTTTTACAAATAATCATAAAGATATGGGAATTGTTCAAGATTCATGGTTCTCTGCTGATGCAGCAGAAACATTTGCCAAGTGGGAATCTTTAACGGATTGCCCATCTCAAGGATACTATATGGCCATTGAGGCAAGAACCCCAAAAGTACAGTTCGTCGAGGGTGAAAATACTTTCTGGGCTATTAGAAGTTGTTCTTTAAAAGAAGGGAAAACTATACAAGATCTATTAGCAAGTGATAAAGAATGGAATAAGTATATGGATAAGCTCGGTCACACAGGTGGTGTTTGGAGATGGGTACCTGTTGCAGGAACTTCAAACTCATCTGATAGTGACTTTTTTATGAATATCTCTTTCAATTCTTGGGAAGAGTATGGATCAATACAAGATGATTCTTTTTGGGGTGTGACCGAACAACCTGAAAGTGTGATCAGTTGTGATAACCCCAGAGTCTATTCAGCATTTAATGCCAGAAATAGACCTTTTAATTAAATTAATAAAGGAATAACAATGAAAATAAAATTCTTAATAATGTTTATCTTTGCATCCTTTTTGAGCATTACTCATGCCGATGATCATGTGGAGATTGGCGGTATGGCTGCTATGCAATGTCAAATTGCTGATGGTGCGGACATGGATGATGTCATGAAAGTTCTAGCTGAATGGGACGAGTATGGAGATGACAATTTTTCTGAGCCTTTCAGTGCATGGATCATGACACCTGTTTACATGTCTACAGTTGATTTCGATCTTGATTTTGTTTTTTTAGGTTTTGCTGAAACTCTTGCAAGTGTCGGTAAGGCCGAAGATGAATTTAGAAAAGGTGGCGACAGAATAGGTGCAAAATGGGAAAGAGTAACCAATTGCTCTGGTATGTCATTAAACCTAAATGTAGAGGGAAGGACTCCTAAAACTGAATGGGTTGAAGGCGCAACCGGTTATACCATGATTCAATCATGCTCGTTTAAGGATGGAAAAAGCGTAGATGACCTTCAAGCAAATGACAAAATTTGGAATAAATACCTAGATGATTCTGGATTTGAAGGTGGTTATTGGAGATGGTGGCCAGAAACTGGATCGCCTACTGAAACAGATTATGACTATCTGGTAGCTGTGAGTTTTTCATCTGTAGAAGAATATGGAGCCTCCAGAGACAATAGGCTTAAGGCCATGATGGATGGTTCGCGACCTGAAGAAGTTCATGAATGTAATACTCCTAGACTTTATGAGTCTACAAATATCAGGTTGAATCTTGCAGAATAATTAGGAGAGAAAAGATGAAAAAAACATTAATATTGATTGCGCTCATAGGATCTTCTTTTCAGGTTTTTTCTAATGAGGATGCTTACGTTACATATACTGGAGAAGTACTGCAGTGTAATTTTAATAAAGGTAGAGATCTCAATAAGGTACTGGAATTTGTAAGAAATGATTGGTACGAATTAGCTGATTCATATCCTGCTCCTTATGAAGGTAATGTAGTAACTCCTCAACTTTATGATGACAATGAAGGCTATGATTTATATTGGGTAGGCTTTACTACTAATAATAATGCCATGGGCCAAGTATTAGATTGGTTCTCAGTTAATGGAACTAAGACTTTTGCGAAGTGGCAGAGTCTAGTTGATTGTGCGTCTTGGAGTCAGTGGGACATCTTTGAAGTGCGTGCTAATCAAACTGAATATCAAGAGGGTGACAATAACATCTGGGCAATGCACAGCTGTTCTTTTAAACAGGGCAAAGGTGCGTCTGATATAAGAGAAAATGATAATGTTTGGAATAAGTTTCTAGACAATCTTGATCATAAAGGTGGAGTTTGGAGATGGTGGGCCGCAGGAGGATCTTCTCTAGAAGAAACCAATGATTTTTATGTAAATATGGGCTTTAGCTCTATGACAGAATATGGAAATTATAGGGATGCAAGATTAAAAAGCTTAGTTGATGGCACTTACCCGGAAACTATCGCTGATTGTCTGCCACCCAGGGTTTACTCAGTTAATAATATTAAAGCTATTAACAATTAATAAACTCAATAGACTAAAAAAACGGCCACTAGATTGGCCGTTTTTTTTATTATTTATTCTTTGTTAGGATTGAAGACATGGAATTGTATTCAAAATTAATACTGACTCTTTTTCTGAGCATTAGTATCAGTTCTGTTTTTGCAGATAATCTCATTGGATGGCGAGAGCATATCATTGATGATGTTAAATTAGGACCTTCTGATTTAGCAGGAAGTGATGGTCTAGAAATAGCCGATTTAGACAAGGATGGTTATATAGATATTGTTTCTGTTCATGAACTCGATACTAAGTATGGAGTACCACGAGGATATGTCCGGATTGCATGGGGAACGTCAGACCCCAAGAAATGGGAACTCACGACCTTAGCTTCAGGCAAAGAAGCTGCTTCTGCTGAAGATGTAGATATAGCTGATGCCGATGGAGATGGATGGCTAGACATAATTGTTGCTTGCGAATTAGCTCATTTAATTTATTTTCGAAATCCTGCGTCCAAACATCGTTCAACGACCTGGGAAAGAACCATACCTAAAATTTCTCTCAACAGAGGCTCATTTATAAGAGTATTTTTTGCAGATTTTGATGAAGATGGAAAAGTAGAAGTTGTTGCAGCAAATAAAGGTGGAGAAAATCCCGAAATTGAGAATGCGCCCCTGAATAATGTATCTATATTTAAACTACCTCAAGATCCATTAGATGGCGACTCTTGGGAAGAACAAATAATTACTCAAGTTAGAATACCAATAAATTCTCAACCAGTTGATCTAGATTCTGATGGAGACATGGATATTGTCGTTGGAAGCAGGGGAGAAGCAAGAATTCTTTGGTTAGAGAATTTAGGAAATTTGCAGTTCAAGGAACACAACATAGATCTTTCAGGTGACTTAGAAAGTGGCTCTTGGTTAACTGGATTTAACATGGACTATGCTGATTTAAATAATGATGGAAGATTAGATATTGTCAGTTCAGTTTGGCCTAGCTCTGCATATATTCTTTATCAACCTGATAGTCCTGAGAATAAATGGAACTTTCTTAAGATAGGCAGTATAAAACCCGATAGACTGGTGAGTATTGCAGCGACTGATATTGATGCAGATGGGGATATTGATATTTTTTCCGGTTCTTACAGCTTAGGTAGCAGAGATAAGGATGATAATGATAGTCTCAATAGATCCTATGGAAGTGTAGTTTGGTTTGAAAACACTGCAAGTGGATGGAAAAAAAATAATATCCTAAGAAGAAAAAGAGGAATGTATGACAAATGGATTCCTTATGATTTAGATGGAGATTCAGATTTGGACTTCATAGGAACAAGAGGTAATAGCCAGCCTTATGATGGAGTAATCTGGTTAGAACAATTGTCATCAAGAAATACTCAACCAGTATTCTCGCCTGCAAGGATGGTCGATAGTCAATCTGTTCCATTTCCCGATTAAATTTTCATCAACTAAATCCTTAGTTATAATTAAAAGATGGAAGCTACCAAAACTAAGCCATTAGATCTTCTTGACAAGCATCAACTTTCTCAAATTAGAGAAAAGAATGATTTTAGAAATATTTTTGCTTTATGCTTGGATTGGGGATTAATTGTTTTTGGATTAAGCATTTTTTACTACTATCCAAGTGCTTTAACCTTTATTAGTGCAGTTATTTTAATAGGCTCGAGGCAGTTTGCACTTGCTGTACTTGTTCATGATGGAGCTCACAATCTTTTATTTTCTAACTTAAAAGTAAATGACTTTTTTTCTCAGTGGTTCTGCGCTTATCCGATCTTCCAAGACAATAGAGTTTATAGACCCTATCATCTAAAACATCATAGGTTTACCGAAACCGAGGACGACCCTGATCTGGCTTTAAGCGCTCCGTTCCCAATAACAAAAATAAGTTTTTTTCGTAAAGTATTACGAGATTTAACAGGTATAACTGGTTTTAGAAGATATTCACAAGCTTTGATATCTATACTAAAGACAGATGGAGAAAATTTACCCGATAGGCTTAAAGGTATTTGGTTTAAAATTCATGGTTTTTTAATTACAAATATTTTGATTTTTTTGGCCATTTCATTCTTTTTTCATTGGTCCTTATATTTTCTTCTATGGTGGTTACCTGCTTTCACTTATTACAGTCTCATCATCAGAATTAGAAATATCGCTGAGCACTGTGTGACCTCGGGGTCTACTGATTTGGACAATACGAGAACTACATTAACAAATCCTATTGTTAGGTTTTTGATGGCACCGCATAGAGTAAACTATCACTTAGAGCATCATCTTTTTATGATGTGCCCTTGGTATAACCTTCCTAAAGCGCATAAGATGATGATAAAAAATGGATTCAAAGATAAGATGTGTATAAGCAACTCCTATAGGAGTGTACTAAATAAAGCAGTGAGCGCATGACTATGAGTGAAAATAAAGATTTGAAAGATAAGCTTACTCCCGAGGAGTATTATGTTACCCAGAATCATGGTACCGAACCTGCTTTCAGTGGTAAATATGATGGAGTCAAAACACCTGGCACATATCACTGTATAGTCTGTGATGTTGAACTCTTTAGCTCTGAATCCAAATATGATTCAGGTTCTGGATGGCCAAGCTTTTGGGAACCTTCAGAAGAAAAGAACGTAGAAACTCAAGAAGATCACTCTGCAGGCATGATTAGAACTGAGGTTCATTGCAGCAAATGTCAGGCGCACTTGGGGCATGTGTTTCCTGACGGACCTCAGCCCACAGGCTTGAGATATTGCATTAACTCAGTTTCTTTGGATTTAAAACCATCTGAAGAGGAGTAAGTCTGAGCCAAGACGTCTCACCACAAAAAAAATCTTTAAAGCTTCTGGCTAGTAGTGGATTGGTGTCCTTTTGGACATTCGTTTCACGAATTCTTGGATTAGTTCGTGACATTGTTATAACTGGTTTATTGGGAGCAGGAGTAGCGCTTGATACCTTTGTAGTCATCATGAAGATACCGAGTGTTTTTCGAAGACTGTTTGCTGAAGGAGCTTTCAACCAAGCTTTTGTTCCAGTGTTAGCTGAATATAAAGAGGGTAATGCCAGTGAAGTGAAGTTATTGGTAAACAATACTCTTGGGGTGTTATCTAGTGCATTACTTATCGTAACTATTTTTGCCTTTTTATTTGCACCATTTTTTGTAATGTTATTTGCTCCAGGGTTCTATCTAGAACCTTTGAAAAAGCAGTTAGCGGTTGATATTCTACAAATTACTTTTCCCTATCTATTTTTTGTTTCTTTAGTGGCTTTCTCAGGTGCTATTCTAAATTCCTACCAAAGGTTTTCTTTACCAGCCTTAACACCTCTTTTTTATAATTTAAGTTTAATAGTTGCAGCAGTTTGGTTTGCACCAAAATTAGAAATGCCAATATATGCAATAGCTTGGGGTGTTTTCTTTGCTGGAATTATCCAAGTACTAATTCAGATCCCAAGTTTGATTAGATTAGGCTTATTGCCTAAGTTTAAATTAGATTTCTCTCATCCCGGTGTAAGAAAAGTTATGTATTTAATGGTGCCAGGGATTATTGCTGGAGGAGTCAGTCAGTTAAATATGTTGATAGATACAATTCTTGCTTCCCTACTACCAACAGGTAGCCCTAGCTGGTTGTATGTTTCTGATAGATTGATGCAATTGCCTTTAGGTATCTTTGCAATAGCAATTGGTACAGTCATTCTCCCCAGATTGTCCAAATTATTTGTAACGGATGATCAACGCTCATTTTCTGAAACACTGGATTGGTCAATGAAGTTAGTTTTTTTAATAGGCATGCCCGCTGTTTTGGGTCTTATTCTTTTAGCTGAACCTATAATCTTAGTTTTATTCGAAAGGGGGGCATTTAGCTCGGAAGATACACTTCAAGCCTCATATAGCTTAATCGCTCTTGCTATCGGCTTGATGGCCTTTATGCTCATAAAGATCCTTACTCCTAGTTTTTTCGCACGTCAGCAGCCCAAGAAGCCTATGATAGTAGCTCTAATCTCTATGATTTTGAATGGAATTTTGGCTTGGGCATTAGGCTTTTATTTGGGATATGGTCACATAGGGTTAGCTTTAGCTAGTTCTATATCAGCCTTCTTCACTGTATTAACACTTTTAATTCTTCTTAGAATCGAAGATGTCTACAAGCCCTCCACCGGGTGGTTAATTTTTTGGTTGAGAATATTATTAGCTTCGATCGCACTTATTGTTTGGTTAGTATATTTTGACCAAGACATTTTCTATTTAAGAGAGCTCTCTATCTTTGGTAAAACCACTTACTTAGCAAAGATGGTCTTTGTGGGTATGCTGATATATATCGTTGCGCTTAGAATTACTGGAATGAAAGTGAAGGAATTTCAAAATTAAAATGTATTTGATAAGAGGCAAACAGAACATAGATCTTTTCTTAAAAAGACATACCGAGGTTGATTTGATAGCAACTATAGGTAATTTCGATGGCTTGCATCTCGGGCATCAACACATAATCAACAATATGGAGAAAGATGCTACAGATCACAATTGGAAAAAGCTTGTTATCTTTACCGAACCGCATGCAAAGGAATTTTTTGCAGAATCTCTAGGAACAGAAGAGGAGAAACCTCCAAGAATCTTCCCCTGGTCAGAAAAGGTAAGCAAACTAACAGAGTTAGGTGTCGAATTCGCTTTTTTTCTAAATTTTAATAACCAGCTCAGAAATATGAAACCTGAAGACTTTATAAATGAAGTCTTATCGAGATTAAATATCAAAAAAATGGTCATAGGAGATGACTTCAGGTTTGGGGCAAATCGAAAAGGGGACTTTAACTTTTTAAAAGATTGGGGAGATAGAAACGATGTAATTGTAGAGAAAACTCCAACTTTTACTCTTAAAGGTGGAAGGGTGAGCAGTACAAGAATAAGAAGATGCTTAACAGATGGTAACTTTGAAGAGGCTAAAGAACTTCTTGGCAGGCCTTACGTCTTCAATGGCAAGGTTGTATATGGGCAGCAATTAGGTAGAACCTTAGGAGTGCCTACTGCTAATCTTTGGCTACCTAAGAATAAGTTGCCAGTATCAGGAGTCTATATTGTAAATGTTGAGTTTGAGAAAAAGCTTTACGGGGGTATTGCTAACATGGGAACTCGACCTACTGTTGACGGACAAAACCCTGTCCTAGAGGTTCACATTTTTAATTTTTCAGACAATTTATATGGAAAAAAAATACAAGTTGAGTTTTTAAAAAAGATTCGCGATGAAAAGAAATTTGAAGGGCTTGATGAATTGAAAGAGCAAATATTTAAAGATATTGCTTTCGCAAAAGAATATTTCGGTTAAAGTTCCACCAAATTTATTATGACTGACTATAAAGATACTTTAAATCTTCCTAATACGGACTTTGCTATGAAGGCTAACTTGCCTTCTAAAGAACCCAAGATGATTGAATATTGGGAACAGATACGTTTGCAAGATAAAGTTGCGAAAGCACGAAAAGGAAGGGAGAAATTTATCCTTCATGACGGGCCACCTTATGCTAATGGCGAGATCCATATGGGTCATGCGGCTCAAAAAGTCTTAAAAGATATGGTTGTCAAATCTCAGGTCCTTGATGGGAAGTATGCCCCTTTTGTCCCCGGCTGGGATTGTCATGGCTTACCTATCGAACTTAATGTCGAAAAAAAGAAAGGAAAGGTTGGTCAAAAAATAACTGCCTCCGAGTTTAGGCAGGCGTGCAGGGAGTATGCAGCCTCCCAAATAGAGCTACAAAAGCGAGATTTCAAAAGACTTGGAATAGTAGGAGATTGGGACAATCCTTACGTAACAATGGATTATAAGTTTGAAGCAAATATAATCAGATCACTTGGTAAGATCATTGAAAAAGGACATTTAAATAGGGGTGATAAACCTGTTCATTGGTGCCTTGACTGTAAATCAGCACTTGCTGAAGCTGAGGTGGAATATCAAGACAAAACATCTACTTCTATTGATTTTATATTTCCCATTGAAAATACCCTTGTAGAAGGCATCTTTAATTCCAGTTCCGACAACAACACTTATGTTGCAAGCTGGACAACAACACCTTGGACTCTTCCTGGAAACTTAGCTTTAACAGTTAATGCAGAATTTGTTTACGAATTAATTGAGATTCAATTTCAAGATAGAAGGATTAACTTAATTCTTGCAAAGGATTTAACTGAATCTACTTTAGAAAGAATAGGTGTAGAGGAGTATAAGGCTTTAGGAACTTGCAAGGGTAGTGAATTATTGGGACTAAAAGCTTCTCACCCTTACTTAGATAGAGATTCATTGATAATTGCCGGAGACCACGTAACTACAGAAGCAGGGACTGGAATAGTACACACTGCACCAGGGCATGGACTGGAGGATTACGCTGTCTCAATAGAAAATGGACTTGAGGTTTTGAGCCCTGTAATGGCTAATGGAACATTTCAAGATGATGTAGAGCATTTTGCTGGACAATTTGTCTTTAAAGCTAACGAAAATATCGTTCAACTGCTCAGAGAGAAAAATGTTTTGCTCTCGGAATCTGAGTATGATCATAGCTATCCTCACTGTTGGAGACATAAATCTCCTGTCATGTTTAGGGCGACCCCTCAGTGGTTTATTTCTATGGAAAATAATGGTTTATTAGATCAATCAATCGATTCAATAGGTTCAGTGAGATGGGAGCCAGATTGGGGCCAAGCTAGAATTGAATCTATGCTAGAAAGTCGACCTGACTGGTGTATATCAAGGCAAAGGTCTTGGGGAGTACCAATTGCTTTATTGGTTCATAACGAGACTGGAGAAATACATCCAAAAACAGATTTGGTTATAGAGAAAGTAGCAAATTTGGTTGAGAAGGGAGGAATACAAGCTTGGCATGATGTTGCTATAGAAGATTTGGTAGAAGACTATGAAGATTACTACAAAATTACTGATTGTTTAGATGTATGGTTTGACTCCGGAGTGACTCATGCCTGTGTCTTGGATACTAATGAAGAACTTCAATTCCCAGCAGATTTATACTTGGAGGGATCTGACCAACACAGAGGATGGTTTCAATCTTCATTATTAACAAGTATAGCCATGAAAGAAACTGCACCCTATAAAGCAGTATTAACTCATGGTTTTGTAGTGGATGGAGATGGGAAGAAGATGTCTAAGTCTTTAGGAAATGTAATTTCGCCTCAAAAGGTTTGGGAAAATATGGGAGCTGACGTACTAAGAGTCTGGATAGCTTCAACAGACTATACAAAGGAAATTGTTCTGTCAGATGATATTTTGAAACGCAGTTCTGATTCGTACAGAAGAATTAGAAATACCATAAGATTCTTACTTGGGAATCTAAGCGACTTTTCAGACAAAAAGTTATCTCCTGATAAGTTGACGGAACTTGATAAGTGGATGATAACAAGAACTCGTAAACTTCAAGAAGAAATAAGACAAGATTACTTAAACTATAACTTTCACTATGCTTTTCAGAAGATTCATAATTTTTGTGCCAATGATTTAGGAGGCTTTTACCTCGATATTTTAAAAGACAGATTGTATACAGCTAAGTCTGATTCCGATGCACGTGCATCTTGCCAAATTGCTTTGTCTAATATTTTGCAAGCTTTACTAAGATGGGTTAGCCCAATACTTTCATTTACAGCGGAAGAAGCTTGGCAATCATTGCATGAAAACAGTGAATCTGTTCACACTTTAGAATGGTATGAAGACTGGGAAAATGTAGGAGAGCTAGCTTTTTCTGATGAAGAATGGGAAAAGGTTTTAGAAGTCAGGTCTGAAGTAAATAAACATATCGAAGAAGCAAGAAATGATAATATTATTGGATCATCTTTAGAATCTAATTTAGATCTTTACTGTGACACTGATCTTAAAACACTCTTTGATAAATTTTCTGATGAGTTGAGATTTATTTTTATAACTTCCGAAGCAACAGTTCATTCACTACAAAATCAAGGAAAAGAAACTAGCATTTCAGGATTAAACCTGAAAGTAACTAAGACCTCTGATCAGAAGTGTGTTAGATGTTGGCATAGCAGACCCGAAGTCGGTTCAATTGAGGGTCACGAAACAATATGTCAAAGATGTCATGAGAATGTAGAAGGGGAAGGCGAAATAAGAAATTATGCATAAGCATAATTTGATCATATGAATAAGGTAATTTTCCTAATTTTCTTAGTAATAGCTGATCAATTATCAAAGTATTTTATAGTTAAAAATTTATCAATCGGGGAGAGCTTTAATATATTTTCTTTTTTGGATTTATATTTGATTCTCAACACCGGAATAGCTTTTAGTTTTTTTGATGATGGGGGCGTTTATGGCAGGTGGATATTAGTAACTTTGGTTTTATTGGTATGCGTTTATCTAACTTATATTCTTTTTACCGAAAAATTAAGAAAATACGAGTCAGTTGCATTATTGATGATCTTATCTGGAGGAATAGGAAATTTAATTGATAGGACTTTGTGGGGTCATGTAATTGATTTCATTCATTTTTATTATTTAAATTACTCTTTTTATATTTTTAACTTTGCTGATACTTTCATAACAATAGGAGTTATGATTTATATATTGGATTTACTGATGGTCAAACTAAATTCTGATGGAAATAAGGCTAGCTAATACACGCGGTTTTTGTGCTGGTGTTGATCGCGCAATAGAAATTGTAAAGAAAGTCTTAGAAATACAAGGTGCGCCAGTCTACGTTAAGCATGAAGTTGTTCATAATAAGACTGTTGTTGAGGAGCTAAAACAGCTAGGAGCAATTTTTGTAGAAGATATTCATGAAATACCTGAAGGAGAGGTGGTCATTTACAGTGCACATGGTATTTCTAAGGCAGTCGAAGTCGAATCTCAAAACCGTAATTTAAATGTCTTTGATGCAACTTGCCCCTTGGTGAGTAAGGTTCATGCTGAAGTAAATACTTATGCAAAGCTTGGATATCACTGTCTGTTAATTGGTCACAAAAATCACCCTGAAGTAGAAGGAACTATGGGGCAGTTTGATACTTCTTTTGGAGGTACTATAACGTTGATTGAAGACTTGGAAGATGTGAATAAATTGAATTTCAAAGCTTCAGACAACATTGCTTTCGTTACTCAAACCACCTTGTCAGTAGATGATACACAAGAAATCAAAGACTCTTTAATTCAAAAATATCCAGCCATCAAAGGACCAAAGAAAGATGATATTTGTTATGCAACACAAAATAGACAAGATGCAGTAAAACAATTGGCCCTTGAATCTGATCTTGTTTTAGTTATCGGATCAGAAAATAGCTCTAATTCCAATAGGCTTAGAGAGATTGCTGAAAGGTCAGGAGTTGAAGCTTACCTGATTGATACAATTGAAGATTTACCTTTAGATTGTCTAGAAGGAAAGTCAAAAATTGGCCTTACTTCAGGTGCATCAGCACCTGAACATTTAGTGTCTGAAGTCATCGAAGTGCTTACTTTAAATCATAACTTTAATTTAGCTGGAGACAGAAAAAGAACGGATGAGGGAATTTCCTTTAGACTTCCAAAAGGGTTAAGGTAACCAGAACTTTTCACTTTTCAGTTGTCTAAAAGTTAACGGGAGAAAAAATATGAAACTAAAGATATTATTAATTGCATGCTTGATAGCAAATATTTCACAGGTTTACTCTGATCCTAAAATCATGAAGCAAATGAAGAAAATGGACTCCGATAAGAGTGGAAGTATTACCTTTGAAGAGTTTAACTCTAGTTCTATAGCTAGATTTAAGCTAATGGATTCTAATGGCGATGGAAATATTTCTCAGGAAGAATTTCTTATTCCATCGAAAGATAGATTTGAAAAAATGGATTTAAACTCTGATGGTGTTCTAAAAAGAAAAGAAATTAGAAATGCACTTAAGCAAAATCGAAAGGGCCGTAAAAATAAACAAAAAAAAGAACCTAAACCTTTTATCAAGCATTAGGAGACTGACCTAGGAATGAATGATTCTTCGTGTTTGCAAAAAGCTAAGATTTGTTTATCTCCTAATTGCTCATCCAGAGAAAAGGATGAAATTTCTCTATTAGTTATTCATAACATTAGCCTTCCTCCTGGTGAGTTTGGTGGAGGATATGTCGAACAATTTTTTCAGAATATTCTTGATCCTCAGGCGCATCCTTATTTTGATGAAATTAAAGAGCTCAAAGTCTCTAGTCATCTATTCATTGAAAGGGACGGTTCCGTAACACAATTTGTACCTTTTGATAAGAAGGCCTGGCATGCAGGAGTCTCCAATTTCAATGGTAGAGAAAATTGTAATGAATTTTCTATCGGAATTGAGTTAGAAGGGACGGATGAGCTTGAATACACTCAAGAACAATACGATACATTGGTTGAAGTATCTAGAGAACTTATGGTTTCATACCCTCTTATCACCAAAGGTAATATTGTAGGACATTGTGATATTGCTCCCGGCAGAAAAACTGATCCGGGTGAAACTTTCGATTGGGACTTGTATCTTTCGCGTCTCTAGGATTGATTCCAAAAGTTCTCTTCTATTCCTGCATCCCTATTCAGACATCTGCCAATAACAAACATTAAGTCCGATAATCGGTTTAAATAAACAAGCTTATTATCTTCTATTTTTATTTCTTCTTTGAGCTTAACCAAAGAACGCTCACATCTTCTGCATACAGATCTAGCATATTGAGCCAATGAAGATGCAGGACTTCCTCCTGGGAGTATAAAGTTTTCAAGCTCAGGAAGGCTACCATTAAGAATGTTGATCTCTTTTTCTAGATAGAGAATTTCTTCTTGTGAAATTGATTGATCTGTTCCCAAGGATAACGACCCACCAATGTCAAAAAGGCAGTTCTGTATTCTCATTAAAGATAAATCATACTTAGCTGAGCTATCCACGGATCTAAGGTATCCAATTAAGGAGTTCAACTCGTCAACTTCTCCGATACAATTTATTCGAGCTTCAGATTTACTTACTCTAGATCCATCAGCCATTGCTGTAGTTCCATCATCTCCAGTTTTTGTTGTAACTTTTGTTATGCGTTTTCTCATTTATCTTCCCGTTTCGTAGTTGAACTTTAACCACAAAGCTCTGTCTTGATTTAAATAAAAGGCGTTAGATGTAGCGGCTGTATAGTAGTTTTCATCAAAAAGGTTTTCCAATTTTAACAATACTGTCGTTCTATCATTGAGGTGCCTAGAAAACGATAAATTCACGAGAGTGTAAGAAGGTAGATCAATATTACCAAAATCCAGTCTTTTCCCGAAAGAAGATACATTGAGTGAGCTGACAGTTTTATACGTTTCTCTGGTAAGCGTCAGACTGGCAGATTTTTTAGATCTTCGAAGTAATTGATTGCCTTCCAAATCCTTGGGATCCTGTATCCGTAGAAAAACGCTCAAGTTCCACCGTCCTTCATTTAGCTTATATTTTATATCAAGCCCTTTATTTGTAGATTCAGTGATATTTTTTAGAACATAATCTTGGTAATCAAAGGCTATGAGATTAGTCAGCTGGCTATCAAAAAAGGCAATACTAATTTCTTGTGCTTTTGTATCCCTTTTAAAATTAAGTTCGGTTGATTTATTGATCTCTGGTTTAAGATTAATGTTACCACCAAAACCATATAGTTCAGAGCTAAGAGGGGATCTGAACGAAGATCCATTCGTTAAGCCCATCCTCCATTCGTTAGAAAGATTCCACATTCCTTCAATATTCCAAGATAAATTCTCTTTATAAGTATCATGATCCGATCTTCTGAAGGTTAAATTTAATGGATTTCCAAAAAGCTTCAGTCCCAATGAGCCAAATATTGAGTTTGTACGGATTTTTTCTTGGTACGTTGTCCCGTAGCTGGAGTAGTCAACATCCTCTTTTTCTGAATCCAATCCAAAATTGTAAAACCTTAACACTTTGGAGTTTCTGTTTCTGATAAGGCTAAGCTCAAGATTATCTCTTTTAGTTTTAGTTAAATCTAAAAGCCCAAGAAAATTCGGATCATTCTGTTTAATAAAATCTTCTGAAGTCGAAACGGATAGTTTGTTTATAGATTCTCTACCTAAGCTCTGGGAGAGAGTCATGCCATAAGCTGAATTTTCGTAATCTTGAGAAACTGGTGCTCCAAAGACTAAATATTCAATTTCACCACCAGCCTTCCAGGAAGAGAAATCAAGATTGAAGTCATTCATAGAAAAATCCATGCTGCTTATTACTGTGTAATTATCGTAAGCTCTATCGAGTTGTGAATTTGAAAGCGCTGGAAAGCCATCTGTTTTAGTTCTTGATCCAGAAAAACTTGTGAAGATATTTTCTGAAAAACCATAATTGAAGGAGAGAAGTTCCTTTTGATAATTATCTGGCCCACCTTGAATCCCAATTTTATAGTTAGACACACGTTCAATAGGTTTTGTGGAGATATTCATTACACCACCAACGGCTTCTGAGCCATGAACAGAGGATAGAGGACCATATCCTATTTCCACAGAGTTTATTAGATCAGTATCCAGGTTATAGATAGAAGCTCCTCCGGCAGTACTAGGATTAATTTTCACTCCATTAACTTTTACCAGCATGTGATTGCTGTTGGTTCCTCTTAAGAATACGGAAGATAGTTGTCCAATTCCTCCATTCGAGCTTGTATCTAGAGCTAAACTTTCTCTCAGTAGGCTGGTTAAGTCTTTTGATTGGCTGTTTCTGAGAAATGTTTTATCTATTTTATCCGCGGAACTTATAACAGTATTTGCTAATTTAGGAATCTTTGAAACAACGCTTATGATTTCATAGTCATCATCAGTCGAAGAAAATAGATTGGAAATAGCAAAAAGTAAAACAACAAGTTTTATTCGATACATAAATCACCCTTCGTAATTAAGTTTTATTATTTAAGGCCGGTATCCGGGCTAAAGAATTTATATAACTTCTAACGCCTTCCCATTTTCACAGTGACATATGTTAGAAGTCTCCTATTTACCGTTGCGAGGGCAGCACTGGATTTTCACCAGTTTCCCGTTTAACTCTAGAAGAGCACCTCGTTGCATCATACAGATATAAAATTATATTAATTAGCTTTTTTTGTTTATCATCAGAACTTTTACTAGAAGATAAAAGTGGAGGGAAATCAAAATGGCTTCTTTTGATATTAAATCTGAATTAGATCATCACGAGGTAACAAATGCTGTTGATCAGGCTAATAGAGTTTTACAAAATAGATTTGACTTTAAGGGAACTGGTGCAGAGTTTAACTTGAATGATCAACAAATAAATTTAACTGCCAAGGAAGAGTTCCAGATCCATCAAATGGCTCCTATCCTTAATGAATCTCTTGCTAAAAGAGGTGTAGATCTTAAATGTTTAAAACCAGGCGATATTGATGTCTCAGGAAGTAATGCCCAACAATCAATAACGTTACAAGAAGGAATAGACAAGGAATTAGCAAAAAAAATTACCACATTAATTAAACAGTCCAAAACAAAGGTACAGGCCTCTATCCAAGGAGATAGTGTCAGAATAAATGGAAAAAAAAGAGACGATTTACAAGCAACTATTCAGCTCTTAAAAGATCAAAATTATGACATACCGCTGCAATTCGTAAATTTTAGAGATTAAGAGGTTTAATGCTAAAAAATATCACAATAGGTACTTTAGGCTTTTCTTCAGGACTGCCTTATATATTGATATTTTCAACTCTTGGCGTTTGGCTAGCGGAGATAGGAACAGATCTATCTTTGATTGGTTTTTTCGCTTGGATAGTCCTAACTTATTCACTTAAATTTCTTTGGGCTCCCGCGGTCGATAATTTTTCAGTACCTATATTGAACCGATTCGGTAAAAGAAAGAGTTGGATATTGTTATCACAAATATTGATTGCTGTTGGTTTATTGTTGCTGTCTATCACCAGTCCCCACGAAAGCCTTTATTTTTTTGCATTTATTGCCTTTCTTGTAGCATTTTCAGGATCAATACAGGATATTGCTATCGATGCCTTTAGAATTGAACTTGCTGGCCTAGATCAGCAAGGAAATCTGGCTGCTAGCTACCAATTTGGCTATAGGATCGCAATACTTGTTTCCAGTTCATTTGCTCTTATCTTTGCATCTGACTATGGTTGGACCCTAACTTATCAGCTGATGGCTTTACTAATGCTCATTGGAGTTGCAGGTGTCTTGATTTGTCCCGAAGTTGAAAATCCTGATTTGAAGAAGTTAAATTTTGAAAATTCTATAGTTGAACCGCTCAAAGACTTCTTTTCTAGATTTGGTCTTTTCATGGCCTCTTTCCTTTTAATGATAGTTGCTACTTACAGATTAACCGACATAGTAATGGGACCTATGGCAAGCCCTTTCTATCTTGAAAAAGGTTACTCACTCAAGGAGATAGGATACGTAGTTAAAGTTGTTGCCGTTATGGCATCTATTTTTGGATTCTTTCTGGGAGGTTTGCTGGTTAAAAGGTTTGGCGTAAAGATGTCTTTAATTACGGGAGCTTGCCTGGTCATGCTTACAAACTTGTCTTTTTCAGCAGTAGCTTTGTATGAAAAAGACCTCTCATTATTAGGTTTTATAGTAGGGGCGGATAGTCTTGCGGCTGGGGTTGTAGGAACTGCGAATATTACTTTCCTTACAAGCCTGGTTTCAAAAAAGTATACGGCCGTTCAGTACGCTCTTCTTACTTCCTTTATGATGTTACCCGGTAAAATATTCAGCGGTTTTTCTGGTTTATTGGCTAATAGTTTTAAAACTGAATACGGAAGTGAAACTGGTTGGATGTTATTTTTCCTCACAACATCTTTTCTGACAGTGCCTTCACTTTTACTACTCCTCTACTATAGAAAAGCTCATAAAGATGCTAGTACTTTATAGAGTAGTCTTTTTCTCTTTTATACTAGTTATAAGTTATGGTGCATTCACACCATCAGAGGGCTCATCCTCTATACCTCACCTAGATAAGTTATTGCACCTTGTAGCGTTTTTATTGTTGAGTTTCACTTTAGATCTATCCTCAAAAAGAAACTTTAAATCCAGCCCTGATCTGATATTGGTTTTAGTTTTTTATGCAGGATTTATCGAGGTTGTTCAATCATTTTTATCTTTTAGGTCTGCAGAATTATTAGACTTTGCTTTTGATTTAATTGGCATACTTGTTTATGTAATTTTTGCCCCCAAGATAAGAAGAGAGAGCAAAACATGAGATATTTCACAGTACTACTTTTACTTTTTCCTTTCATAGAGATTTATACATTAATAAGTGTTGGTGGAAGCATTGGGGCCTTCAATTCCGTGCTTTTAATAATTATTACAGGCGCTTTAGGACTCTTCTTGTTAAGAAATCAAGGATTAAAAGCCCTTTTAACGCTTCGTTCAAGAGAAACGGCATTTGAACCAACTCCGGATAATATTCTTAAGAATCTATTTACTCCTATTGGAGGCTTCTTTCTTCTCATTCCCGGTTTTTTGACTGACATTCTGGGTTTACTTATTTTGCTACCTCCTACTAGGATTATTATTATTGGATATATTTTTAGTAAATTAACACCAGTACGAAGAGGTAGAGAAGATTATCAGCAAAAGGATGACTGGATAGAAGGAGAGTACAAAAAAGACAAATAAAATCAGTCTGGACTTGAAAATTTACCAATTGTCCCAAAATACAACTACTAGAGAGGTTATTCATTGTTAATTCAGGATTGACGTGTAAGTTCAACTGATTAGAATGTCGGCCTTTTTATAAAAGAATTAAGTTTTAATTAAATATTTGGAGAAACCAGATGAAATTTAGACCATTAGCAGATCGTGTATTAGTTAAACGAACTGATGAGGAACAAACCACTGAAGGTGGAATAGTCCTTCCTGGCTCCGCTGCCGAAAAGCCTTCTCAAGGTGAAGTGGTAGCAGTAGGGCCTGGAAAAACCTTAGATAACGGTGAATCACAAGCCGTTTCTGTGAGCGAAGGCGACTTGGTTGTGTTCGGTCAATATGCCGGAAGTAATACGGTGAAAATTGATGGGGATGAGCTTGTCATTTTAAATGAACAAGACATTCTTGGTGTCTTAGAAAAATAATTTAATAAAGAGAGGAAATAAAATGGCCAAAGAAGTCAAATTTAGTGATCTAGCTCGTCAAGGCATGCTTGCTGGTGTAAATATATTAGCTGATGCTGTAAAAGTTACATTAGGTCCGAAAGGACGAAATGTGATTTTGGACAAATCATTTGGGGCGCCAACAGTCACGAAAGATGGTGTCTCTGTAGCTAAAGAAATAGAACTACAAGATAAGTTTGAGAATATGGGAGCACAGATGGTAAAAACTGTTGCCTCACAAACTTCTGATGAAGCTGGAGATGGTACAACCACAGCAACCGTTCTGGCGCAATCTATAGTCAATGAAGGTCTTAAGTCAGTAGCAGCTGGCTTTAACCCTATGGATTTGAAACGAGGAATAGACAAAGCAGTTTCTGCAGCTGTCGAAACACTTCAGGATGCTTCAGAGCCTTGTGAAGATGACACTGCCATAGCTCAAGTAGGTACTATATCTGCCAACAGTGACACAGCAGTAGGTGAAATAATTGCTGAAGCTATGCAGAAAGTAGGTAAAGAGGGTGTAATAACTGTTGAAGAAGGTTCGGGTATAGAAAACGAACTTGAAGTTGTTGAAGGAATGCAATTTGATAGAGGATATCTCTCACCTTACTTCATTAATAATCAGGAAAGGATGACAGCTGATTTAGAAGATCCATACATTTTGCTTCACGATAAGAAAATTTCTAATATTAGGGAATTACTTCCACTCCTTGAAGCTGTAGCTAAAGCTGGTAGACCTCTACTTGTTCTGGCTGAAGATGTTGAAGGAGAGGCTTTAGCAACTCTTGTTGTAAATAACATGAGGGGTGTAGTTAAAGTTGCAGCTTGTAAAGCTCCAGGTTTTGGTGATAGAAGAAAAGCTATGCTTGAGGATATCGCCATACTAACTGGAGGAACAGTTATCTCTGAAGAAGTAGGGCTCTCACTTGAAGGTGCAACAATAGATGATCTTGGACAAGCCAAGAAAGTTGAGCTAAATAAAGAGGATACTACTATTATTGATGGCGCAGGTGCTGCTGACGCTATTTCAGGTAGAGTTACTCAAATCAGAGCTCAAATCGAAGATACTTCTTCTGATTATGACAGAGAAAAACTTCAAGAAAGGGTTGCTAAGTTAGCCGGTGGAGTTGCAGTTATCAAAGTAGGTGCCGGCTCTGAGATCGAGATGAAAGAAAAGAAAGCCAGAGTTGAAGATGCCCTTCATTCTACTAGAGCTGCAGTTGAAGAAGGTGTAGTTGCTGGTGGAGGTGTTGCACTAGTAAGAGCTCAACAAAAAATAGAAGGCTTAACTGGTGATAATGAAGATCAAAACGTAGGAATAAACATTGCTTTGAGAGCTATGGAGGCGCCTATAAGACAAATCACTAATAATGCTGGTGAAGAAGCGTCTGTCATCTTAGATAAGATCAAAGAAGGCAAAGGAAACTTCGGCTTTAATGCAGGTACTGGTGAGTATGGCGATATGATTAAAATGGGTATTCTTGACCCTGCCAAAGTAACTCGAACTGCTTTACAAGCAGCTGGTTCAGTGGCTGGTTTAATGATTACTACTGAAGCCATGATCGCAGATGCTCCGGAAGAAGGTGGTGCAGCTGGCGGAATGCCAGGTGGAATGCCTCCTGGAATGGACATGGGCGGCATGGGCGGCATGATGTAATACAGCCGAAACAATAAAAAAAGCCCTTAGGGGCTTTTTTTATGTTTGAAGAAATAATTTATAAGTTTCTTTATTTTGTTATTATTGTCAAAAAAGGGAGGGTTTATGGAAGAATTGTTCAATATGTTATTCAGGTTTGGCCATATCCTAGTAGGTATAGCTTGGATTGGTCTGTTGTATTATTTCAACTTTGTGCAAACAGAGTATTTCAAAGAAGCTGAAGATGATGCTAGAAAGGATGCGCTTGCCAAATTAGCTCCAAGAGCCCTGTGGTGGTTCAGGTGGGCTGCTTTTCTAACTTTCTTAACTGGTCTTGCTTTATTACACTACATATCAGCCAAGATTACTCTTGAGATTATTTTAGGCGCAACAATGGGAACATTGATGATGCTAAATGTTTGGGGAATAATTTGGCCAAATCAGAAGATAGTTATCGGAATTAAAGAAGGAGATGCTGCAGTAGCTGGCCCCAAAGCTGCATTGGCATCAAGAACAAATACACTTCTATCCGTCGGAATGCTTTACTTCATGGTAGCTTCCGCTCACTATCCAGCTTCAGGTCAAGTCCTTGGTGCAAACCTGGAAATGCCCGCTTTATTAGCTGGGCTTGCAATTATTTTTGCAATTGAAGCAAATGCAATATGGGGAAAAATGCTTCCTGCTATAACTTCCGTAAGGAGCGTTATAGTCTCAAGTTTTGTTCTCTGTATAGTTTTATCTAGTGTTGTTTACTACATATAGAACTAGTTTTATTAAAAAGGGAGCTTTTAGCTCCCTTTTTTATGTATCTTGATTTTCAATGTAGATTGATCTGCTTGGGAAAGCAAAATCAGAATTATTGGTATCCACAGCGCTCATAATCTTAAAGATTAGTTCCTGCTTAACTTGAGAAAATTCCGTATAGGAAATTACATTCATATAACACAAAATTGTCAGATCTATTGAGCTTGAGCCTAACTCAGTGACTTTAACAAAATTTTCCTGACCTGGGTTTTTTGTGAAATTCTCACTTGAATTTATATAGTCCTCAATTTCCTTACAAATAGCTTCAAGCTGGTCTGCCTTCGTGCTATAGACCAAATTTATCGTCCAAAAGATTCGCCTGTAGTTCATATCTTGATGATTTATAACTTGTGAGTCCGAAAGATCAGTATTTGGTACGAATACTGGCGATGTGTCTAATAATCTAACTTGTGTTGATCTAAAACCAATTGACTCTACTATGCCATGGAGACCATCTCCTATTCTGATCCTATCTCCTGGTTGAAATCTTTTTTCACTCAGAATAAAGATTCCGGCAATTATGTTTTTAAACATATCTTGTGCCCCAAGAGCAACAGCAACGGAAAAAAGTCCTAATCCAGCTATGATTGGACCAATTTCTATTCCCCATACATCTAGCATCATAGTGATACCTATGATCCAAATAAGCACGCCAGCAACCCTGCTAGTCCAAGTTGTCATTGCTGGTGTTAGCCATGCAAAATCACTTAGTAGGTTAAGGAGTGGTTGAGTCAAATTAGATAAAGCACTAAAAATAGTATAGATGACTACCATTTTCACAAGGTTAGTTGCTATTAGGTCTAAAGAGCCAGTGAAGGGCAAGTAAGAAGTTATGAGATACAAACCAAAAGCTACTGGTATAAGGCCAAAAGGTCCTCGTAGGGATTCAATGATTTCGTCATCTAAAGTTGTTTCTGACCTTTCAGTAAACTTGGCCACTTTATCAAGTACGTAAGAATTCATGAGTGAACGCGCAAGAAGGGAGGCAATCACAATGGCTAGACAAATTATGATGTCATCTACACCAACTCCCCTAATGCCTTGTTCCCAAGTCTCAACAACAAGGCTCCAAAATTCATTAATCATTCTTGCTCCTCATCTAAATCTTCTTGTACTTCTATCTTTTCTAATTTGGCCAGTTTAATTACATTTTCTTTTATGAGAACTGTCTCAAGTCTATATCCCTCAAGCGTTAGTCCAACATTTGTATCTGGGATGGTTTGAATCTCTTCAAGAATTAGACCGCTAAGGGTTTTAGGGCCCTCAGTCGGTAAGTCCCACTTAAGTCTGCGGTTTATATCTCTTATCATCATACCTCCCTCGATTAGAAATGTTCCATCTGCTTGAGGCAATATATCCATTTTTTCCATTGATTCCGATATTTCTCCCACAATGACTTCTAGAATAGACCGTAAAGTGATTATTCCTTCAATGTCTCCGTACTCGTCAACAATCACACCCACTCTTCTTCCGGTAGATTGAAAGTTCGTTAATTGTTTATACAGTGCAGTATTTTCTGGAACAAATAAAGGATCTTGTAATTCTTCTTTCAAGCTATCCTTTGATTGATCTCCTTTGACTAAGAAGTCGGCTTTCTTATTCAAAGAAAGAAACCCCAGGATATTATCGATGGAATCTTCGTAACAAGGTATGTACGTAAAGTCTATTTCTTGCAAACTATTTAAAATACTGTCCAGACTATCATTTATGTCAATCCCAATAATCTCATTCTTAGGTATCATCACATCATTTACAGATAGATTATCCATATCAAAAATACCCATAAGCATTTCTTCTTGTCTTTTAGGTACCCCAGATGTCTGAAGGAGAGTTCTTAATTCTTCGGGTTTAAGTTCATCTTTATTGGCACTGTCTAAATCAATACCAAATAACCTGGCTGTACCATTGGAAACAAAACTAACTAGCGTTATCAGTGGACTTAAGACCTTGGAAAGAGGCTTAAGAAGATGAGAGGCAGGTAGAGCTACGCTTTCTGGTTTTAATGCTGCAATAGTTTTGGGCATAACTTCAGCAAAGATGATCATTACTATTGTCATAAACACAGTAACTGCCAATACAGCATTATCACTCCATATTCTTATAGCTATGACGGTAGCAAGGGCAGTGGCGAGAGTGTGTGTAAAATTATTTCCTATTAAAATTACACCCAGGAGTCTGTCTGTTCTTTCCAATAATTTAGAGACTCTTTTAGCGGATTTATTTTTTTCTTGTACTAAATGTTTCAGTCTATAACGGTTAATAGCCATCATCCCTGTTTCAGAACCAGAAAAGAAAGCTGACATTAGCACTAAAAATGCTATCAGGCTAAAAAGTATCCAAAGGGGTATTTCGTTCAATTTAGAGTTTCCTCTGAATGATCAAGGATGAGTAAGGTTCGTTCAAGATATAAAATATCAATTTTAAAGATTCCATTATAACCATTTGTCGTCAGATAAAAGAAATAAAGATTTTAAATTTTGCTTGAAACAAAGGTTTTATGGACTAGAATGGTCACCTTTTTTAAATAATATAGGCACTTTTCAGTAGATGTTAACAATAAGATTGGCTCGATCGGGAGCTAAAAAAAGACCTTTCTATCATATAAGCGTAGCAGACTCTCGTATGCCCAGAGACGGAAGGTTTGTGGAACGTATTGGTTATTTTAATCCTATTGCGTCTGGTCAAGAAGTCAGACTGGAAATCGATCTTGAAAGAGTGGATTATTGGATTGGACAAGGTGCGCAACCCAGCGATAGAGTTTTAAATCTTCTTAAACAAAACAAAGAAACGCCAGAGCAGACGGAGAAAAGATTAGCTGCTAAAGAACAGAAAAGGCAAAAGAAATTAGCGAAAAAACTTGCTGAGAAAGAACCTGTTGTAGAAGAAGCAGCAGCAGCTGAAGAAGCCCCAGCAGAAGAAGCTCCAGCAGAGGAAGCAGTAGCAAAGGAAGCTCCAGCAGAAGAAGTAGCAGAGGAAGCAGTAGCAGAGGAAGCTCCAGCAGAAGAAGTAGCAGAGGAAGCTCCAGAAGAAAAAGAGAAAGATTCTTAACTCTATCTAATTTCCTATGCGGTCCAATGACCGAAAAATATTAATCGGTAAGCTAGGAAAGCCTCATGGTGTAAAAGGCTATCTCTATCTGCATTATTATGGAGATGATCTTTCAGTTTTAGATTCCTATGAATCCCTTTCCCTAAAAAATTCTGAATCTTTAAGTATTGAAAAGATGTTCACTAAGGGCGATAGATTAATTATTAAATTTAATGAATTTAATGATAGGGATTCAGTTGAATTCCTTAGAAATAAGGAATTATTCATCCTAGAAGGGGATTTGCCTGCTTTAGAAGATGGAGAGACTTATCTTTATCAATTGGAAGGTATGATCGTCAAGAATTTAGAAAATCAAGTATTGGGCAAAGTCAAAGGCATGTTTGGTACGAAATCTAACGAAGTTCTTATTGTAGAGAGTTCTTATGAGAGTATTGATGATAAGGAGAGATTATTGCCCTATGTTAAGCCCGACGTGGTAAAAGATGTCGACCTAGTCAATAAAATCATAACGGTGGAATGGCTAGAAAGTTATTAATTCAATGTTCTTTAATATCGTAAGTATATTTCCCGAGATCATAACTGACTATATACAGCATGGTCTTTTCTCTAAAGCATTGCAAAAAGATCTTGTTCAGCTTAAGACTTGGAATCCAAGGGAGTTTAGTAAGGATAAAAATGGAAGAATAGATGATAAGCCCTTTGGTGGCGGCAGGGGAATGCTCTTTCAAGCTGAACCTATTATCAATACAGTAGAAGAAATAAAAAAACAGAGTGATACACATGTAGTGCTCGTTTCTCCTCATGGCATACCTTTCAACCAAGAAAAAGCTAAAGAGCTTCAATCTAAGAACAATATAACCATTGTATGTGGAAGATACGAAGGGATAGATTATCGATTTGAAAACTATTATGCAGATGAAGTAATTTCTGTTGGAGACTATGTTCTTAATGGGGGTGAATTACCTGCCTTAGTAATTGTGGAAAGCATTGCAAGGCTAGTAGAAGGTTTTATTGGACACAAAGATTCACTTGAAGATTCTTTTATGAATGGGCTTTTGGAACATCCTCAGTTTACGAGACCCGAAAAAAGTGAATTTGGTGATGTTCCAGAAATTCTTTTAAGTGGTGATCATAAAAAAATATCCAGATGGAAATTAAAGGAATCTTTACGAGCAACCCTTCTAAGAAGACCAGATATGCTTGAAAAAAGAATACTTACTGAACTTGAAGAAGAACTGATTATTGAAATTAAAGATGAATAATTGAATATTTATCTGCTAGAATGCGCATCCTACGAAGGTTTATAAGAGTGAATAAAAATAAATACATACAGAAAGTAGAGTCTTCTCAATTGAGAGACGATCTACCTAGCTTTGCTCCAGGAGACACTGTTGTTGTCGATGTAAGAGTAGTAGAAGGCTCTAGAGAAAGGCTTCAGCCCTTTGAAGGTGTCGTACTTTCAATCAAGAAAAGAGGCTTAGGTTCTTCCTTCATAGTAAGAAAAATATCTAATGGGGTAGGTGTAGAAAGAACTTTCCAAACTCACAGCCCTATAATAAGCTCTATAAAAGTTAAAAGACGTGGAGATGTAAGACAGGCTAAGCTTTTTTATCTCAGGGAAAGAACTGGTAGATCTGCAAGGATCAAAGAAAAACTGAGCTAACCCTTTCTTGCTCATTAAATTTGTGAGCATAACTAACCTTAATTCTGAAATTCTTATCGATAATTTTATTGATGAGTTGTGGCTAGAAAAAGGACTTAGCAAAAATACCCTAACCGCTTACAGAAACGATATCCAAACTTTCTCCAACTGGTATAAGGGTAACTCTTTATTGGAGGTTGAGAGGGTTGATCTACTGGATTATTTAGCTGATCGATTGAAGCAAGGTTTCAGTAGCAGATCAACTGCACGCTCCTTATCCAGCCTAAGGGCCTTTTATTCACATCTTACTGTTCGACACAATCTAAAAGAAGATCCAACCTCTAGAGTAGAAAGTCCTAAATTAGGCAAATCTTTGCCTAAGACACTGTCTGAAGAAGAAGTAGAGAGACTCATTCAAGCTCCAGATGTTGATGATGATATTGGTTTAAGAGATAGGGCGATGCTCGAGCTTATTTACGCTTGTGGCTTAAGAGTTTCTGAACTCATATCTTTAGATATTTTGAACATAAATCTGAGACAAGGAGTAATTAGAGTCATAGGAAAAGGAGAGAAGGAAAGGCTTGTCCCTATGGGAGAGGAGGCACTGCATTGGATTGAAAGATATATCAACAAAAGTCGTCCTAATTTTATTAAAGCTGATAATAAAATTACCGAAGTCTTTTTGAGTAAACGAGGAAAAGCTATGACGCGGCAAACCTTCTGGTACCGATTGAAAGAATATGCTCAATTAGCTTCTATAAATAAAGAATTATCTCCACACACACTGAGACATGCTTTTGCAACACATTTGATAAATCACGGAGCTGATCTCAGAACAGTTCAGCTTTTATTGGGTCATTCCAGTTTATCTACAACACAGATTTATACAGAAGTAGCTAGACATAGAATGAAAGAATTACATAATGAGCATCATCCACGAGGATGAAAATGAATAAATATACAAAATACTTTATTTTTACTCTGCTTTTCTTATTTTCTGTTGGATGTTCTTCAGAAAGTACTTCTACCAAAGATGAAATAGAGGTTGTAAAAAATAGACTTAACGAGATGTTACCCGAGGGTATCGTTATGGAATCTATACAAGAGACAGATATGTCTGGATTCTATGAAGTTAATTTTGAGGGAGTAGAGCCTTTGTATGTCTCCTCAGATGGGAATTATCTCGTTTCCGGTGATATCTATCTAATTACAAAAGAAGGATTGGTTAATAAATCAGAGGCTAGAAGAGATTACCAAAGAAAAGTAATGATGCAAAACCTTGATGAGGAAGAGTTAATCATCTTTGAACCAGAAAAAATAGCTCATAGTATTTACGTTTTTACTGATGTGGATTGTGGTTATTGTAGGCAGTTTCATAATCAAATTGATGCATATCTTTCTCTAGGTATAAAAGTTCACTACTTAGCCTATCCCAGAGCAGGTATAGGGTCTGATTCATACAATAAAATTGCTTCAGCCTGGTGCAATACTGATCCCAACAACTCTTTAACTTTACTTAAACAAGGAAGGGAAATTGATAGGCTGTTATGCGAGGATAATCCTGTAGAAAGCCACTTTGAATTAGGCAGAGCTATGGGCGTGCAAGGCACTCCTTCCATAGTCACCGAAGAAGGAAAAATGATTCCTGGTTATCTGCCCCCAGAAGATTTACTTAATATTCTTACAACTAGCAGCTAAAATTATTTTATGGATAGTAATTTTCCAAGAGTTAATAAACTTCCTCCTTATGTGTTTGATGAAATTCAAACCCTCAAGGCTGCAGCTAGGAAAAGAGGAGAAGACATAATTGATTTTGGAATGGGAAATCCGGATCAACCTACACCTGAAGAGATTGTTGAAAAACTTAGAGAGTCTGCCCTGAAAGGGTCAACTCATAGATACTCTCAATCGAAAGGGATACCTAGACTCAGAAAATCAATATGCGATTGGTATGATCGGAAATATGGTGTCATCCTTGATCCTGAAAAGGAAGCAGTTGTAACAATGGGATCTAAAGAAGGTCTTGGGCATTTAGCCTTAGCAACCTTGGACAAGGGTGATGCGGTGCTTGTCCCAAATCCTTCTTATCCTATACACCCTTATGGCTTTGTTATTGCTGGAGCTGATATAAGGCATGTTCCTATTGGAGAAGATATAGATTTCTTTGCTGAGTTAGAATCTGCCGTTACTAATTCATTTCCAAAACCCAAGATGCTGGTATTAAACTTTCCAGGTAATCCTTCTACTCAATGTGTAGATCTTGAGTTCTTTGAAAAAATAGTTTCTTTTGCCAAAAAGCATAAGATTTGGGTAATTCAGGACTTGGCTTATGCCGATATTTGTTTCGACGATTATGTAGCTCCCTCTATTTTACAAGTTGAAGAGGCCAAGGATATTGCTGTAGAGTTTTTTACCTTATCTAAAAGCTATAACATGCCTGGATGGAGAGTAGGATTTTGTTGCGGGAATCCGGAATTATTGGCAGCTTTATCCAGGATAAAATCTTATTTTGACTATGGTCTTTTTACTCCTATCCAAGTTGCAGCAATAAAGGCACTGGATGAAGGTGACAAGTATGTTGGTGAAATAAGAGACATGTATCAATCGCGTAGAGATGTTTTAATTAAGGGACTAAATCAAGCAGGATGGAAAGTAGAAAGTCCTAAAGCAACAATGTTTGTTTGGGCAAAAATTCCACCAACACATAAAGCTTTAGGTTCCTTGGAATTCAGTAAGCAACTTCTTAAAGAAGCTAAAGTAGCAGTTTCACCTGGAGTCGGATTTGGAAGTTATGGAGAAGGCTATGTGCGCTTTTCTTTAATTGAAAATGAGCATAGATCTAGACAGGCCATAAGGAATATAAAGAAATTTTTATCTAATTCAACCAAAATCCAGGCTGTAAATTAATGAAATCTTTAAAAATTGGCGTTTGCGGCGTTGGTAATGTTGGTGGCGCTGTTTTGGAAAATTTAACTAATACTCCTGATATTGTTGTATCCAACGGTGGCGTTCAAATAGAAATTACGCAGGTTGGTGCAAGAAAAGGAAAATCTGCAGTGCCTTACGATCTAGATGTTGTCACAGATTTAATGGAGGTAGCAAAAAATCCAACAATAGATGTATTTGTTGAGTTGATAGGTGGTTGTGATCTTGCTAAAGATCTCATAGAGCACGCGATAGGAAATGGAAAGAACATTGTTACGGCAAATAAAGCTCTTATTGCGACACATGGAGATGAGTTATTTAAATTGGCTAAGGAGCACAAAGTACAAATAGGTTTTGAAGCCTCTGTTGCAGGAGGAACACCAGTAATTAAAGCACTCAGGGAAGGTTTAGTGGCCAATGAGGTTAAGTGGTTTGCTGGCATTTTAAATGGCACAACTAATTTTATTCTTTCTAAGATGTCTGAAGATAAATCTTCTTTCGATGATGCTTTAAAAGAAGCTCAGGAGCTTGGACTGGCTGAAACCGATCCTACAATGGATATAGATGGCACGGATGCTGCACAAAAGGCCAGTATTCTTTCAGCATTGGCATTTAACACACCTTTTGACTTCAGCTTTGTGTCTTACGGAGGAATAGATCAAGTCTCACCTGAGGACATTGCATACGCCTATCAGCTTGGCTATTCGATCAAACATATTGCTTACGGTTCTTTAGATAACGGACAAGTAAATGTAAGCGCCTTCCCAACATTTGTTCCAAAAGATCAGCTCTTATCTCAAGTAGGTCAACAAATGAATGCCTTGGAGATATTCTGTGAAAGTATAGGCTCTACAGTTTATTACGGACCTGGTGCCGGACCAAAACCTACCGCTTCAGCTGTAATTGCTGATCTTGTTGATCTTTCTAATGGAGGGTGGCCTGAATCAGAAAATAAGAAAAATCAGAACACTTTAATTAAAGAATGCAAACAACAATTCTCTCGTTATTTTAAGCTAGATGTAAAAAATGAAGCAGGGGCGATAGCAAAAGTTTCTTCCTTGTTTGCTGATGAAAATGTAAGTATTGAAGCGTTGATACAAAACGAAATCAAAGATAATTCACCGAATGAAAATTTTGTTCCTGTTGTTATTATTTCCGGTGTTTTAACTGATACTGAGGCAGGTCGATTACAAGAAAATTTAGAAGCTATGACAGAAATAGCAGGTCCTGTAAAACAGTTCAGAATTCACAATGCGTTATAAAAGTACAAGAGGAAATAGCCCAGAAGTAGGTTTTTCAGAAGTCTTACTTGGGGGACTTGCTCCAGACGGTGGTTTATACATGCCACAAGAATTTCCAAAGTTTACTCTCGAAGAGATCCATAGTTGGTCAGAACTTAGTTTCCAAAAAATAGCTTCAAAAGTTTTATATCCTTACGTAGATGAAGAGATAGAAGAACATGTTTTTAATGAGTTGGTAGAAGAGGCATACTCTAGCTTTGATATTAAGGATGTCGTTCGACTCGAATCCATAGAAGACAATAGATGGGTTTTGGAATTATTCCATGGACCTACATTGGCTTTCAAAGATGTTGCTATGCAGTTACTAGGCGCTCTATTAAATCACTTTGCGAAAGAAAGAGGAGAAAAAATTGTAGTTTTGGGAGCAACCTCTGGAGATACAGGCGCTGCTGCGATTTCAGCATGTTCAAGGCATGACAATGTTGAAGTATATATTCTTTATCCTCATGGAAAAGTTACTGAGTTTCAAAGAAAGCAGATGACAACCACTCAATCAAAAAATGTATTTCCTTTGGCTATTCAAACAGACTTTGATGGCTGTCAGGATATTGTTAAGAAAATGTTCCTTGACCAAGATCTTAAGATTGATGAAGTAAGGTTCATTGCAGCAAATTCAATAAATTGGGCAAGATGTATGACCCAGTCAGTCTATTTTTTTTGGTCATATCTTAAATTGAATGAGTTAAATAAAGGGCTGACCTTTTCCATACCATCTGGAAATTTTGGACATGCATATGCAGGATGGACTGCTAAGGAAATGGGTTTACCAATAGAAAGAATAATAATCGCTACCAATACAAATGATGTGCTGCATGAAGCTCTTTCAAACAACCGCTATGCAAAGACAGATGTAGTTCAGACGTTGGCTCCTAGCATGGACATTTCAGTTGCTAGTAACTTTGAAAGGCTTCTATACAATTTATATGATAATGATTCTGCATTGTTGTCTGAAAAAATGAATTCTTTTCCAGAAAAACCCATAGAGATCCCTAAAGAAAAACAAAAAATGTTATCCTCATTCTTTAGTAGTTGTAAAAGTAATGACGAAGAGATAGTCCAGCAAATTTTCTTGACCTATTCTAAGACAGGTTATCTAGCTGATCCTCATACTGCAACTGGTATTGCTGCTGCTTCAGGAATTTCTGATGATGAAGCAGTCATAACAATGGGAACAGCACATCCTGCTAAATTCAGAGAGGCTATGGAGCAGGCAATTCCAGACTATAATTTTGTTTTACCTGATAAGGTAGAGAAGGCTTTTGATAATGATGAAGTGTTTAATGTTCTTCCGAAAGATTATTCCAAGATCAAGAACTTTGTTCTACAGAACGCCACGAAATAAATGATAGAAATCACATCTCTGAACGAAGAACTTAAAGATCATGCAAAGAGGATTGATGATCTTAGGGGGTATCTTTGACGTTGAAAATAAAACACTTGCACTTAAAGAACTTACCGAGAAGTTAAGCGAGCCTTCTATTTGGGATGACCCAAAAACTGCACAGGAAGTAAATAAACAGAAAGTTTATCTCGAACGTGAATTAAATAAGTTCAGTGTCTTAGCTGAATCCATTAGTGATTCTATTGAACTTGCTGAAATTGCCATAGAGGAGAATGACAATTTAGCGCTTGAAGAGATTGCTAAAGAAATATCTAAAAATGAAATTGCATTGCATGATCTTGAATTTATAAGAATGTTTTCAAATAAAATGGATCCAAACAATGCTTATTTAGATATTCAATCAGGTTCAGGAGGAACTGAGGCACAAGACTGGGCAGAAATGCTAATGAGAATGTATTTAAAATGGGGAGAATCTAAAGGCTTTGAAGCAGAGGTTATAGAAGTGTCTCACGGAGAGGTGGCAGGCATTAAAAGCGCTGCCATAAAATTCAATGGTGATTACGCATATGGCTGGTTAAGAACTGAAACAGGTGTCCATAGGTTGGTAAGAAAATCTCCGTTTGATTCTGGAAGCAGAAGGCATACTTCCTTCGCTTCAATATTCATATCTCCTGAGGTTGATGAGACAGTAGAGATCGAAATCAATCCTGCTGATTTAAGAATAGATACCTATCGGGCAAGTGGTGCCGGAGGTCAACATGTAAATAAAACGGATTCTGCCATCAGAATTACACATCTTCCCACTGGAGTTGTTTCACAATGTCAGTCTCAAAGATCTCAGCATCAAAATAAAGATAAGGCCATGGCTCAGTTAAGAGCTAAACTTTATGAAATAGAGATAAATAAGCTAAATGAAGAAAAACAGTCTCTTGAGGAATCAAAGGCAGATATAGGCTGGGGGAGTCAAATAAGATCTTATGTTTTGGATTCTTCAAGAATAAAAGATCTCAGAACAGGAGTTGAGACAACAAATTGTTCTGCGGTCCTCGATGGGGCACTAGATAATTTCATCGAAGCGAGCTTAAAAGAGAATATTTAGTTAAAGTAACGACTATGACAGAAAATCTATCGGAAAATGATCTCATAAAACAACGCAGATCTAAATTAGAAGAACTTAGAAATCGGGGTAATGCCTATCCGAACTCATTTAGGAGAGACTTCTTATCTCAGGATTTGAAAGATCAGTGCGAGGGTTTGTCTAAAGAGGATTTAGAAGCAAAAGAGATGACAGTATCAGTAGCAGGAAGAATTATGCTTCAGCGCATAATGGGGAAAGCTAGCTTTATAACTTTGCAGGATATGAAGGGGCAAATACAGGCATATGTTAGATCGAATGACCTGCCTGAAGGTCAATATGATGATTTTAAAACTTGGGATCTTGGAGATATTGTTGGAATCAAGGGGAAGCTTTTTCTCACAAAAACTGGAGAGTTAACAGTTAATGCTGAATCTATAGAAATGCTTACTAAGTCCTTAAGACCTCTTCCTGAAAAACATTCTGGTCTTGTTGATACAGAACAAAGATACAGAAAAAGATATTTGGATCTAATTACCAACCCTGAGAGCCTTGAGGTCTTCAAAAAAAGAAGTCAAATCATTACTGCAATTAGAGAATATTTTATAGATAACGAATATCAAGAGGTTGAGACACCCATGATGCACTCTATTTTGGGAGGCGCGGCTGCTAAGCCTTTCGCAACGCATCACAATGCTCTGGATATGGACCTTTATTTAAGGATAGCTCCAGAACTTTATCTGAAAAGACTTATGGTAGGAGGTATAGAAAAAGTATTTGAGATAAATAGAAATTTTAGAAATGAGGGACTATCAACAAAACATAATCCAGAGTTTACCATGCTCGAGTATTACACAGCTTATGCCGACTATAATGATCAAATGTCTTTCATTGAGGACCTATTGAAAGTAGTTTCTGAGAAAGTTCTAGGCACTAGCAAGATAGAGCAAGATGGAACTAGCTATGATTTCTCCAAATCATTTGAAAGAATTAGTTTAAAAGATTCAGTTGCTCAAAAACTTTCAGCCGAACCGACTTCTTTGGATAATAGAGATTTTCTCTTGGAAACTGCAAAAAAATACAAAATAGAAGACTTGGATGACCTGTCTGATGGAAAAATACTTTTTGAGCTATTTGAAGAGCTCGTTGAGGAAGAATTGATGCATCCTACTTTTGTAACCGGTTATCCGAAAGATGTATCTCCATTATCTAGATCATCTGATGACGATCCTTCAGTGGTTGATAGATTTGAACTCTTTATTGGAGGTAAAGAAATTGCAAATGGTTTCTCAGAATTGAATGATCCTGATGACCAAGCTGATCGCTTCAGAGAACAGGTAGAACAAAAATCTAAAGGAGATGAAGAAGCAATGGAGTTCGACTCAGACTATGTGGAAGCTCTAGAATACGGACTTCCTCCGTGTGCAGGTGTTGGAATAGGTATCGATAGGCTGGTCATGCTCTTAACAGGCGCAAAGTCAATAAGGGATGTACTTTTGTTTCCTCAAATGAAACCCAAATAACAAAATTTAAGTAGCAGCAAGCTATAACAAAAAAGATTGTGACTTTTTTAATTAGGTTATAAATTAATTCTAGCTAAGTAAGTCTTTCACAGCTTCCTTTTCTTCAAGAAGTTCTTGTGTGGTATTTTCTATCTTTCCTTTTGCAAAATCGTTAATTTCAATACCCTGAATAATCTCAATTTCGCCATTTACGTTAGTTCTTAAAGGAAAACCAAATATTAAATCTTCAGGAATTCCATAGCTTCCGTCACTAGGAATAGCGGCACTAAAACAATCTCCTTCTGAAGTAGGGCTCATAACAGCTTTTACAGTATCTATTGCAGCATTTGCTGCCGAGGCAGCGGAAGAAGCTCCTCTGGCATCTATTACCGCTTTTCCTCTTTGTTGAACCAAAGGTAAATAATCTGTTTCTATCCAGTTATCGTCATTAATAACTTTCGCTGCACTTTCGTTATTAATAGTTGCGTTATGGGGATCTGGATACATGGTAGGACTGTGATTTCCCCATATAATCATGTTTTGAACTGAGGATATTTCCACTCCAGCTTTTTCGGCTAACTGTGCTTTAGCTCTATTAGCATCTAGAGCAGTCATCGCAAACCATTGTTGACTAGGATTCTTAGCAGAATGTCTTCCTATGAGGGCATTAGTATTTGCGGGATTACCAACAACCAGGATTTTTGCATCAGGTTTAGCTAGTTCACCTATAGCTGCTCCTTGATCAGTAAAAATTCCACCATTAATCTTTAAAAGATCACTTCGTTCCTCAATTTTTTTCCCATCGATAACTATCCCTCTTGGTATGCTTCCTACTAAAAGAACCCAATCAGCATCTTTTACTCCTTCTCTTATGTCAGAAGTAGCCGTTAATTCACCAGTTTGGTTAAAACCACAATCAATGAGCTCCATAATCGTTCCTTCAAGCTTATCAACTACTTGTGGAATTTCGATTAATCTTAAGTTAACTCTCGTATCAGCTCCGAAAGTTTCTCCACTAACCAGTCGAGGCAATAGGGAATATGCTATCTGTCCTGCTCCACCAGTCACAGCCACATTAATTTCTTTCATTTATTTCTCCTTATAGGTTGGGTTTAAAAATATTTCTCTTTCCATCTCTTGAAACATAACCTCTTTTGTTGAGCATTTCTTCATGGCTCATTAATTGGAGGATTTTAGGATCTTTTTCAGTATTTGCTATAAATCTCTTTCCATCATCAAGTCTTCCAATGACTATACCTTGATCAGGACCATTTCTTGAATGCACGACCGTATATGTTTCAACTGTAGCTTCTCCCTCAGGAGTTTCGATGAAGTTTGGTTTTTCTTGATTATCAA
>CACJMO010000005.1 GCA_902594545.1 uncultured SAR86 cluster bacterium | reverse complement strand
CAACGCCCAAGGTCTTGCATATGAAGCCCATACTTTTGTCTCAGTCTGGAAGAGCATGGCCGCAACAGCTATGGCAAAAGGAATTAATAAACCAGAATATCCTAAATAAAGTAAAGGTGGATGTACGGTAAATGCAATATCTTGAAGAGATGGGTTAAGGTCAGATCCATTTAGAGGAGGAACCGGGAGAATTCTTTCGAAAGGGTTTGAAGTGAAGAGTGTAAACAAAGTAAAGGCAAACATAACTTGGCAAGATATCGAGAAGACAAGTTGAGAAAACTTTTTGTCTTTTGATTTTGTTAAGAAAGTGAACCCAATCAACCAGGCATTCATAGCAAGAATCCAAAAAACTAAAGAACCTTCATGAGCGCCCCAAGTAGCTGCAAATTTGAAATAATCAGGCAAGTTGGTATTAGAATTCTGTGCTACATAAGCGACGGAGAAGTCATCCATTAAAAATGAATACACTAAACACAAGAATGAGACTGTTATCAAAGAAAATAATATTAATGAGAATCTCTCAATAGACAGAAGAAAACTTTGTCTCCCTAACAATAGCCCTGCCAAAGGTAAAGTTCCAGCAAATAGGCTTAAAATAAGATGTGTTATCAAGGAAATATGTCCTAATTCAGGTATCATTTTTCTTCTATTAACATTTCAGCAACCTCAGGAGGCATGTAATTTTCGTCGTGTTTCGCTAAAACTTCTATAGCAGTAAAGGTTCCATCGGTATTTAAGTTTCCTCTAACAACAACGCCTGCATTCTCGTCAAATAAGTCGGGTAATATGCCTTCGTATTTTATTATTAATTCATTTTGATAATCTGTAACTGTGAAAGTAACATTAAGAGAACCTGTATCTCTTATAATTGAGCCTTCTTTTACCATCCCTCCAGCCCTAACAAGCATTTCATCATCTAAATTTGCAACTTTAATTTCTGTGGGCGAATAAAATAGGTTCATATTTTCTGACAGAGCAGAAGTAATCAGCCAGGTGGCCAATAAAGATCCAATTAGTATTGCAATCAAAGCAAATAATCTTTGTTTTCTTATTGGATTCATTTTCTTTTTATTATCTTAGTGAGTCTTTTTTTTCTGAAAATTGCCGAGATGATATTCAAAGACAAGACAAGTAAAAGTAAAGTGAAACAAGCCCACACATAAAGACCATTTCCATCCATGTATACATACGTATTTAAAAGGTTGAACATTTAACTTTGATTTCCTATTACTTCCTTTACCCATTTTTTTGAGCTCTCTCTTTCAAGAATTTCATTTCTTAAGTTAAGAGTGAGGATAAAAGCAAAAACTAAATAAAAACCTATGACACATATCAAAAGAGGTTGATACATTTCAGGAGACATACTGGGAGCAGAAGTCAGTTTGAAAGTAGAGGGCTGATGAAGGGTTTGCCACCAATCAACAGATTTTTTGATCACCGGTATAATTGCGACACCTACAATCGCCAGAATGGATACCGCTCTATCCGCTTTTATTTTATCCTCTATGGTTGAATGAAGGCCTATCAAAGCCGCATATATAAAGAATAGGATGAGTGTAGAAGTTAGACGCGCATCCCAAACCCACCATGTTCCCCAGGTAGGTTTACCCCAGATTGAACCAGTAGTTAGGACAAGCAAAACAAAACTCATACCGATTGGTGCAGCAGCTTTTAACAACATACCAGAAATTTTTGCTCGCCAAATAATGTTGATAAAACCACACAAGGCCATGAAGATGAATATCGACTCTCCCATAATTGCTGACGGTACATGTATATAAATAATCCTGTAAACATCCCCTTGCTTGTAATCAGCAGGTGACAAGCCAATGCCCATGAAAAGACCTAAGCTTAAAGTAATTATTGAAGATACACCCAGCCAAACGAGTGCCTTAGAAGACCATCGATAAAATAAGGGAGGTGATCCCATTTCGATGAACCATCTCTTAAAAAACGTCCAAATCTTAGTCATAGCTTAATAAAAGAGCTTCAACAGTTAACAAACATATTGCAGGTATTCCTATGGCTAGCATACCGCCCATGATCATCAAAAAACCGGTGTATTCTTGATTATTGATAGCAGATGCAATAACTGATGTTCCCATTAATAAAGTTGGAATAGAAAAAGGTAGAACAATGACTGCGCTTAAGATAGCTGATTTGCCCAGAGAAAGTGCAGCCCCTAATGCACCCAACAAGCTCATAAAAAATGTACCAAGTATCAAGCTTAAAATCATTGCTGATACGCTTTCGAAAGGTAAATACAAAACCAAAGCAGCTACACAAGATGCAAGAAGTAAAGGCAATCCTGTTATGAGCCAATGGATAAAAACTTTAACAAAAACCAATATGAAGGTTGGTTCGAGCGAGATAAAAAAACTATCTAAAGTTCCATCTCTGAAATCTTCATTGAAGATTGTTTCAACTGCAAGCAATGAAGCCAAAAGAGCAGCAATCCAAATTACTCCAGGTGCAAGAGAGCTAAGAAGCTTTTCTTGAGGACCTAAAGCTAAGGGAAAAAAGGTTATTACAATCAGAAAGAAGATTAAAGGCGTGATATAGGTTGCAGATCTTCTGAAGGCTATTAACAGATCTCTTTTCAAAAGAATGTATGTCCAACTTTTCATGCTAAATATTAATATGCGTTGCTTCGATACCGGATGATCTGTGTCCAGTTATTACAAATGAACTGCCTTTAGAATTTAGATCCAAGATTAAATCTTGTATCAGTTGAGTAGCTTCATCATCTAGTGCAGAAAATGGTTCGTCGATAAAGTAAATTTTATGAAAATCAAGTAACCAGCGTGCAATCGAAATCCTCTTTCTTTGTCCCACCGATAGATTGGAAGCATATTCATGAGGATCAATTAGACCAACCCTAGAAATGCATTTTGATATTGCTTCAATATCTATATTTTTAGATGCTTTAGTCATTTGTATATTCTCTGCTACTGTTAGCAAGTTTTTAACTGCCAGTTGATGTCCCTGATAAAAACAGCTGAAAGTCCTATAATTGTTGTAGTTTTGTTGATCGTCTAACCAAAAAATACTACCGGCGTCAGGTTTTAAAAGACCCAACAGTATTCTTAGTAATGTAGTTTTTCCTGATCCATTCGATCCGAGAATTTCTAAATTCTGACCTGGTAAGACATCAAATTTAAGGTCCTGAAATAAAGCTTTATCTGATCGAAAACAGGAAAGGTTTTCAACTTTTAAATAAGGAAGCATCGATAGCGCTATTTTACCAAATAATTTTACATAACTGAATCGGAGGCTCATTAGCTAGAAAGAAATTAGTTCTGTTAAAATGCTATAAATTTTAGAGGTACACATTGAAAGAAATAAAATTTGCTGACAGATCTTCCATAGAATTTGTTGAGGAGGGGTCAAAACTAGCACCTAAATTTAATCAAGACGGTGTAATTCCGGTGGTGGTTACTGAATCTAAGTCTGATTTAGTCTTAATGCTTGGATACATGAATAAAGAAGCCCTTGATAAATCAATCCTAACTAGAGAAGCTCATTATTGGAGCAGAAGCAGAGAAGCTCTGTGGAAGAAAGGTGAGTCTAGTGGCATGGTTCATAAGATTGATGATATTTTAATTGATGATGATCAAGACTCAGTGTGGCTAAAAGTAACAATCCAAGGATTAGGTGCCAGTTGTCATGTAGGCTATAAGTCGTGTTTTTACAGATCAGTTGAATCTGTTGATAATGGGCAAGTTAACCTCAGCTTTACTGAAAAACAAAAGATATTTGATCCTGAAATTGTTTATCCAGGATTTGAAAACCCTACTAAACTATAAATAAAGGGCCAGAATTTATCTGACCCTCAAGCACCCTAGGTTGGGGGTCGGGTGCTTTGCTTAACGGGAAGTTAAGGCTTTTAGCTAGCTTTATTGATAGCTTGATCTATGTCAGCAAGAATATCTTCAATATTCTCTATGCCAATTGAAAGCCTCACATAACCTGGCGTTACACCAGCTGAAAGCTGTTCTTCAGAAGAGAGCTGACTGTGAGTAGTAGAAGCTGGATGAATTGCTAAAGATCTTGAGTCACCAATATTAGCCACATGATAAAGAAGCTCTAAAGAGTCTATGAATTTTCTTCCAGACTCTACTCCTCCTGGCAGCTCGAATCCGATCAATGCTCCGTAACCACCTGAAAGATAAGCATCTGCCCTTTCGCGCTCAATACCTTCTGAAATCCCTGGATAAGTAACTGAAGAGACTTTTCCATTATCTTTCAAATATTCAGCAACCTTTAGAGCATTGCTACCATGCTCTCTCATCCTTAGCGGAAGAGTTTCTAGACCTTGAATAAAAGCCCAAGCATTAAATGGACTCATAGAGCCTCCGAGGTCTCTCAAAAGAGTAGTTCTTGCTTTCATGATATAAGCAATTGGGCCCATTGGTTTTATTGCCTCTGTCCAGATTACCCCGTTATAGCAAGGATCTGGTGTATTTAAACTGGGCTGTCTGTCAGGGCCTGCAGCTTCCCAATCAAAGTTACCACCATCAATGATTAATCCTCCTATTGAAGTTCCATGTCCTCCAATATATTTTGTCGTTGAGTAGGTTGTCACTGCAGCACCATGATCAAATGGCCTGCAAAAAACGGGCGCAGCTGTATTGTCAACAATCAAAGGGATGTCTAGAGATCTTCCAATATCTGATACTTCCTGTATTGGGAAAACTTGAAGTCTAGGATTTGGAAGCGTTTCTCCGAAATAGGCTCGGGTTCTTTCATCGGTTGCTTTCCTGAAGTTTTCTGGATCAGTAGGGTCAACAAATCTTACCTCAATACCCATTTCAGATAAGTTATTTTTAAATTGGTTATAAGTACCTCCATAAAGATGCGAAGACGAAACTATATTGTCACCTGCCCTTGCTAGATTTTGTATTGAATAGGCCGATGCAGTTTGACCGGAGGCTACAGCTAAACCAGCTGCCCCACCGTCAATTGCAGCCATTCTTTCTTCAAGTACTGCATTGGTTGGATTCATAATCCTTGTATAGATATTACCCAACTCAGCTAATGCAAATAGATTAGCTGCTTTCTCAGTACTTTCAAAAAGATAACTGGTAGTTTGATGAATAGGAACTGCAACAGATCCTGTCGTCTCATCCGCTCTCCATCCAGCATGTAGAGCGATTGTTTCTAAATTTTTACCTTCGTAACTCATTTTATTTCTCCAAAAAAAAACCTGTCAGCTTTCGCTAAACAGGTCTATTTCAGAAGAATCCTCTTTAGCAGTATTTATAAAGCACCCGCAAGCTGGTTCAAATCGGTACTTGAGAAATAATAAACAAAGAAAATATAAAATCAATATTTAATTGTTAAAATGATTTAAAGGCCCCGTTAGCTCAGTCGGATAGAGCGCTGGATTCCTAATCCAGAGGCCATAGGTTCAAATCCTGTACGGGGCACCAGTAGTTATGAGTTGGAAAAAAGAAACAGTAGAGATAAAAAAGAGAAGAAAGTTGGCTAAAGCCCAGGGGGGTAAAGAGGCAATTAAAATTCAACATGATAAAGGTAGGCTTACTCTAAGAGAGAGAATTGAGTTATTACTGGACAAAGGAACCTTTCAAGAGCAAGGAGAAATTGCTGGAGGCGTAGAAACTGATTCTGAAGGTAAATTAGAGTCTGTTACACCAGCTAATTTTATTCTTGGATTTGGAAAAATTAACAATCAACAGGTTGTCGTTGGCGGCGAAGATTTCACAGTGAAGGGAGGCTCTCCAAATGCAGCCGGACTGAGAAAAAGCGTTTACACAGAGGAATTAGCTCTTAAATATAAAGTTCCTCTTATAAGACTTCATGAAGGCGGAGGTGGATCTGTAGCTGGTCCTGGAAAAAAATCTGGGAGTTATGGTGGAGATCCAGTTTTTTCAAAATCCAGATTTAAGTCGGTAGCCGAAACACTCAAAGAAATACCCGTTGCATCAGCCGCACTAGGTCCAGTCGCTGGAATGCCGGCTGCTAGATTTGTTGCATCTCATTTCAGAGTCATGACAAAGGAAACAGCTCAAATACTTGTAGCAGGACCGGCAGTAGTTGAAAGAGCATTTGGGAAAAAAATGACCAAAGAAGAGCTAGGAGGATCTGAAATTCATAAACTCAATGGGGTTACAGATAATGTAGCCATGTCTGAAGAAGATGCTTTCTTGCAAATCAAAAATTTCCTCTCTTTTATGCCCCAAAATATTTACGAAATTTCAGAAAAGATTGATTGTGATGATCCAGTTGAGAGACAGGAGGAAGAACTTCTGTCTATCATTCCAAAAGATAGAAAGAGATCCTACGAAATGAGAGATATAGTTAATTTAGTATTCGATAAAAACTCTTTCTTTGAAATGACTAAATATTTCGGAAGAGGAATAATTACTGGTTTTGCAAGGATAAATGGTTATCCAGTAGCTATATTTGCTAATGATTCTAACTTTTATGCAGGTTCAATGTCTGCAGAGGGCGCTCAAAAAACAACCAGATTTATTAAACTATGCGATACATTTAAACTTCCAATTGTTAGCTTAGTAGACGAGCCTGGATTTTTAATAGGACCTGATGCAGAAAAAGCAGGCACTATTCTGCATGGCACAGAAGCGGTTTTGGCAACAACAGAATCTCAAGTTCCTTGGACAACGATTATGATTAGGAAATCTTTTGGAGTAGCTGCTGCTGCACACTACGGCCCAGATGGATATGTGCTGGCTTGGCCTTCAGCAGAGTCAGGACCCCTTCCCTTAGAGGGTGGAGTAGCTGTTGCTTTTAAAAAGGAGATAGCTGCTGCCAAAGATCCTGAAGCAAAACGTAAAGAGTTAGAAGAAAAGATGGCAAAAAACCAGAACCCTTTTCCACGGGCTGAAGCTTTTTCAGTTCATGAAATAATTGACCCAAGAGAAACCAGGAAGTACATAGCCATGTGGGCTGAGAGAATCCAAAGTCAATTAAAAGCAAGTTTAGTAATGAAATAAACCTGCCAAATTTAGGTTAACTTTACCAAATCCTAAGCTATACTTATCGATCATATATATGGAGAGTGAAAATGAAAACTTATGAACAATTTTACATAAATGGAGAATGGGTTGATCCAGTTGATGGAAAGAATATGTTTGATGTATTAAATCCTTCAAATGAAGAAGTCATTGGACAAATAGCAATGGGTGGTGCTGCTGATGTAGACAATGCTGTTAAAGCGGCTTCAAAAGCCTTCAATACTTTCAGCCAAACTACCGTGGAAGAAAGATTGGCATTACTGGGTAAGATCGTTGAAGTCTATCAATCGAGATATGATGAGATTGCTGAAACTATTTCTTCTGAAATGGGTGCGCCTCTTTCTCTTTCTAAAGCAGCTCAAGCTGCTACTGGACTGGGTCACTTCGCTCAGGCGATTGAGATTCTGCAGAACTTTGAATGGGAAGAAACAAAAGGGACGACTGTCCTCAGAAGAGAACCAATTGGTGTTGTAGGAATGATCACTCCTTGGAATTGGCCTATTAACCAAATCTCTTGCAAAGTTGCTCCTGCTTTAGCTGCCGGATGCACTATGGTTCTTAAACCAACTGAAATGGCTCCTCTAAACGCCATGGTTTTTGCTGAAGTACTGCATGAAGCTGGAGTGCCAGCAGGTGTTTTCAATCTAGTCAATGGAGATGGACCTACTGTAGGCGAGGCAATGTCATCACATCCTGGTATAGACATGATGTCATTTACCGGTTCAACTAGAGCGGGTATAGCGGTTGCTAAAGGTGCTGCTGACACAGTGAAGAGAGTTGCTCAGGAGCTAGGTGGAAAGTCTGCTAACATCATACTGGATGATGCCGATTTTGAATCAGCTATCACTGGAGGTGCAAAACACTGTTTCAATAATAGTGGGCAATCTTGTAATGCACCAACAAGAATGCTGGTGCCAGAATCAAGGCATGATGAAGCAAAAGAAATTGCAAAAAGAGCAGCTGAGTCGACCAAAGTTGGAGATCCATTTGCAGAAGATACAGGAATTGGTCCTGTAGTTAGCGAAGTTCAATTCAATAAAATTCAAGGACTAATTGAGAAAGGAATCGAAGAAGGTGCTGAGCTTGTAGCAGGAGGACCTGGAAAACCTGAAGGTCTGAATGCAGGCTACTTTGTGAGACCTACTGTATTTGCAAATGTTAATAATGACATGACCATAGCCAGAGAAGAAATATTTGGCCCTGTACTTTCCATCCTTCCTTATAAAGATGAAGAAGAAGCAGTTGAAATTGCTAACGATACTGAATACGGTCTTTATGGTTATGTTTCTTCAGGAGATGTAGAGCATGCCAAGAAAATAGCTAATAGAATAAGAGCGGGAAGTATTGCTATAAATGGTGCTGCTGCTGATTTCACAACACCTTTTGGAGGATATAAACAATCTGGTAACGGAAGAGAATGGGGTCCTTTTGGATTCGAGGAATTCTTGGAAGTGAAAGCTGTTGTGGGTTTTGCAAGCTAACAAAACCTAAATAAAAAAGGCCCTTTAAGGGCCTTTTTTTATACTTGGTTGATCAATTTCTTACCTTCTTTCAATCTTTTATAGTTTTCTATAAAAAGCTCAACCGCTCTCAAAGGTGCTCTTGGACCCCACGCCGAGTCGTGAGGTGTAATGAAACAATTAGGAAGAGTCCATAATGGAGAATTAGGCTCTAATGGTTCTGGATCTGTCGTATCAAGAGCAGCACACTCTATCTCTCCATCAACTAAAGCCTTGGCCAAGGCATTTTCATCTACAGATTCTCCTCTTCCAACATTTATGAACATACAGCTTGATTTCATTGCTTTGAATTGATTGTCTGAAAAAACTTTTTGTGTGTCCTGACTAGAAGGAAGGCAGTTAACCACAAAGTCACAAGATTTAAGCATCTCGTCAAGCTCAGAGGGTTTAAATAACCTATCTAAATTATCTGAAAGAACCGGAGTTCTCTTTGTGGCATAAACAACCATCCTAAATGCTTTAGCTATTCTTGCTACTTCTTGACCTATTCCTCCAAACCCAGTGATTCCGATTGTCATATCAGTTAGCTCCCCAACAGACATCATCTGTTTCCAGTTTTTTTGTTTTTGCAGCTCTATATGTTCATCAATTGATTTAATCGATCGCAGCATTTGCGCAAACACATAAGTAGCTATAGGTATTGCATGAATACCTCCTCCATGAGAGAAAATTTTAGAGTTGCTTATTAGTGCCTGAGCTTGACTTGTTTCAATGCCGGCCCAAGAGCCTTGAAGATACTCGCAGCCATTTATAAGTTCTAGGTATTTTGTAAAGAAGGTATCTGACTTTAGCGCTTTAAACATAAGTTCATAAGATACTAAGGCTACGTCGGGCTTACCCTCACCACTAATCACGTTTGCCTCAGAGTCTATTAGGAGAAATTCATCATCTGGGAAGTTTTCTTTTAAGATTGATTCGAAGGTTTTGTAAGTAAATTCGCTGACACAGATTTTCATGAATTACTCCAGATCACCCTCTTCCCTCATCTGCTTTCGAATCTTAGTTGCGCTAATTTCGGTAATTGATGAATCAAAAACTTCCTCTTCAAAAACATAACCAACCCCTCTTCCATATGTAATATTGACAATATTTGGCACCATCATAATTTCATACTGCTCTCCCCTGATGAAACCATCTTTTTCAAGGCCAAGGGAAATATTCTCACAGACACTGTCCCAGTCAAATGGATTATCTTCTTGACCATCTCCACCTGAAGCACCATGTACATCTCTTACTTGAATGATAACTTGACCGGTCTTTTCAACCGCTCTCTTAAATAGTTCTTGATGGCCTTCATGCCATGGTTGCCATCTTCCAAGCATTTGTACTGTTGGCTTTTTCCAATCAAACATTTTTTTTAATCTCCTCAGCAATATCAATGTGATTATGCTCGTTCCATTCGGTTACAAGATAATCTACTTGTTCAGGCTTCTCAAAAATGGCATTAGTATCTTCAAAGCGTCCCTCATTAATAGTATCGAGCCAAATGGTGATATCTGCATCAAAGATCTTCCTGGTTTCTGCCGTCGGACATACAAAATCGCAAATAACTATCCTATTATGAGAGGATTCAAAATCAGCTATAGATTTCATCCTTAGACTCTGTCTTAATCTTCCTCCTTCACTAAAATCCCAGTCCCCAGCCATCGATCGAACCTTATCCGCATTAAACCATGCTGCTTCAAGTAAAGGTTGTAATCTTTCCGATAGATATGTCTTCCCACTTCCAGGCAGGCCCATCACTAGAATCTTCATAAATTGTATTTGTTAGTCAAAATTGAGCTTATTATGAACTTCCTCTCGAGTAAGTCCATAATCTTCTAGAGTGTACTTATGTTTTGCCTTGGCTTCTTTTTTTCCTATTTCGATATAACTCTCCATACTCATCAAAGTATCTTCGTTTAGGTGAAATTTAAAATTCCTATAAATATCTTTGATCAAGTTAATCGGGTCTTCAATTAAATCTCTATATTGGACAGTAAAGTACTTCTGAGAAGTGAGATATGCCTTCTGCTTTTCATTTTTATCATTAGAAGCACTCCAAAAGTCTAATGTTTGTTGGCCAAGTTCATTCAGGTTTATTGTGTTTGAGAATCCTCTTCGTACCTGATGAGTTAAGCTGCAAATAGAAGGAAGGGTTTCAGAAGGGTCTCTGGTTATATGTATAAATTTTGCTTCGGGATAAATACTTAAGATTTCATCTAAATTACCCAAATGACTTGGATCTTTTAATAGCCATCTCTCAGGTTTACTGGTTTCTTCTAAAATCCTAAGAAATCTACTATGCCAAATGTAACTCTCTGAAGTATCTGAGCCTTTTAAGTATTCCAGATAAGTGGGTGTGTTTGCCATGTAAAAATACATAATACTTTGCAAAGCGAAAACTTTTATTAAGAGGCATTCTTCAGGGCTTATAGATCTTATCTTATGTAGATCATCTAAATTGGGAATATATTTCTCTTTAAAGTAAAGAATTGCATCAGATCTCAGAACTCTATACTTCTCTCTAATTGAATTAGGTTTTGCAAGAGGAAGAGGATTCATCATCTCCCAGAATAAAGGGCTTCTGTTAAGTTTATCTTTAGCAAGCAAATTAAATAAAAAGGTTGTACCAGACCTTGGCAACCCTATAACAATTATGGGTGAAGAAATTTTTTGAGTATTTAAATCTTTGAATTCTGAAGCTATCAGATGTCTATTTCTCAGATGTTGTTTAATTTGATAAGAAGCAGCTTTTTCTCCAAAAAAGGTTAAATCAGCCTCCTTGTTTATTGAGTCAATGAGGACATTGAGGGATTCAAATGATGTAGAGCTGTTTTCATCAGCTACGAAACTTTCAACAATAATCCTTTTGTTGAGCATAGCAGTCTAATGATTAATTTCTCCAGATACCCTGATTAACTGGCATAGTTTTATCAATATCCTCGTAGTCACCTGTTAAAGCTACATGCTCTCCATTAATATCTTGTATAGAAGCTGATTTTCCAGAGATTAGCAGAGGCTCAAATTGTGTTTTTGAAGTAAAACTCTGAAGGTATTTATAAGATTCTCTATCATTCATTACGCCTCTTGTTGAAACTATATCGATATCCTTAATCTTACCTTTTGAATTAATTGTATAAGTAAACTTGATCTTAGTCTTGCCAGACCCAACTGCATCCGGTTTTTTAAAGAATTTAGAAACATAACTAGGTGTACAAAAAAGCAACTTACAAACATTTGCATCACCTTTCTGAGCTTCAGGCCATTCTTTTAATTTACATGTACTTTCCTCACAAGAAAGACAGGTATCTATAGTTTGTTTTCTAAAATCGGATAGTTTACTGACAGTATCTTTGTTCAATTCTTGATTAATTGAGCAAATTGGGGAGCTAGATATAAACAAACCAAAAAAGCACAGCACAATAAAAGTAAGAAGTTTTTTCATAAATTTCTCCGAATACTCATACGAGCATAACATTTATTTTCTCTAAGAGTCTATGAGTTCAAATTAGTAGACTTCTTTATTTTGCAGCTTCAAATACTAAATTATTAGTTGTTGAATCAGAAATCCTTACTCCCTCAAATCCTGCATCTTCAAGCACTTTTATAAGTCTTTTTGGTCCTGCTTGAGCCCCCAAGCATAAACCCACTTCTTGTGCTCTAGATGTTGGAACACAAACTATTGTAGAAAATCCATACATCATTGCCGAGGCTGGAGTTAAATTATCTTTTAATTCATCTTCTGCAAATGGCTCTACTAACATAAATTTTCCCTCATCATTAAGGATACTTTTAATTCCTGAAGCGACTCCAACAGGATCACCCATATCATGTAGGGCATCAAAAATACATGCCAAGTCAAATCCTTCATTTGGTATATCTTTTGCATCTCTGACCTCAAAGGTTATATTAGTTAGACCCTTTTCTGATGCCCTTTTTTGGGCTTCCTTTATCGATTCATCATGAAAGTCATATCCATATATGTGTGAATTTGGATATGTCTCAGCCATCAATATTGTTGTCGAACCTAGGCCACACCCAATATCAGCTACCTTCCCACCAGATGTAAGTTTTTCTTTCGCACCAGTTATTGAAGGTATCCATTCTTCAACTAAATGACTGACATAAGCGGGTCTAAAAAATCTATCCGTTCCACAAAAACAACACATATGATGTTCGCTCCAAGGCCTCCCTCTACCTGTCTTGAATACTTCTAACGCCACATCTTGAGTTGCCATTTGACCAATCACACCTTGTATTAACCCTTGAAGACATTGGGGTTCTCCTTCTCTACAAAAAACAACAGCTTGTTCAGGACTTAAATAAAATTCCTCCGTTTCTGCTTCAAAAGTGATGTATCCATGCGCGGCATTGGCTGACAACCATTCTTGCAAATATCTTTCATCCATGTCAGTTGCATCTGCTAAAGATTGAGCTGTACATGAACCCATTTCTTCAATTTTCGAATAGAGACCAGTTTGATCTCCTAAATAAGACATCAATAGACCAACAGCACCAGAGATATGAGAAAAAACATTCCCAAATAACTCCATTAACTTGTCATGATTTATTTCTTGAGCTTCGTTCATAATTACCTCCCGTTAATATCACTTACTCTTGCCTAACTTATCACAAAGAAAAAACTAATTCTTTCCTTAGAAATCATTTCGATACAATTTTCTAAACGCATCTCTAATAGTTTGTTTGGCTTCTCGGATCATGATGACCTCCCTATCTTCAGGCAATCTCCACTCCTTGATATAAGTCAGCGTAGAAGATGCAACATATATCATCCATAACGATAATCTAAATGGGTCTATGTCAAGAAAATTGGAGCATTGCTCCTGAAATTTTGTCATGCCCTCTTCACCTAAACTATATCTAAGCTCTAAGCTTGCAACAGCGATATCTGAAACTGGATCTCCTATCGCTGCATATTCCCAATCAAGAAGTCCTACAATCTCTTTTCCTTTCCATAAAATATTTCCAGGCCAAAAGTCTCCGTGTAAGAAAGTTTTATCCCCTTTGTAAACTGTATCGGAGATGTTGCATAAAAAATTTTTAAGATCGTTCCATTCATCATCTTTAGGTATAAATTTAAAAATGTCTTCGAGTGGATCTATTCTAACCGGAAGCTTAGGAAGTAATGATGTATCGATAGATCTTACATCTTGAAGAAGACTAGAAAATTTATCTAACCAATCTGAATCCTTAGGAGTTGGCTCTTGAACCTTACCCTCAATAAAACTCATGATCATGAAAGGTTTATGGAAATGACATAGGCTGGTATCACAGAAAACGGCTTCAGGGATGGGAAGATTTTGTTCCGCAAGAGATTGAATTAATTGAAATTCAGTATTTATAGTATTCTCAGACCTAGGAGAGCCCTCCGATCTTAAAACAAACCTAACTTCTTTTTCGTCAACTTTTACATTGAGAATATAAACATCGCTTGAATATCCACCAGGCAGGATTTCTGCACTAAGGAGCTCTCCGTGAGGACAAAAAGAATCAACAATATCTATAAAATTTTTATCCATATCTTTCAAATAATAGCTCAAAATTAGTTCCTGAATGAAAGAAGGAGACAGATATTGTGGCGGAGAGAGAGGGATTCGAACCCTCGATAGGGGATTACCCTATACTCCCTTAGCAGGGGAGCGCTTTCAACCACTCAGCCACCTCTCCGGGATCGTCTATTCTAAGGTTATGTTTTTGATTGTCTAATGGAATCTGCTGCCTTCTCAGCAATCATTATTGTTGGTGCATTGGTGTTACCGCCTATTAAGGTTGGCATGATGGAAGCATCAACAACCCTTAGTCCTTCAATACCGTGAACTTGCAAGTCACTATTTACAACAGCCATATTGTCTTCCCCCATTTTACAAGTCCCTACTGGGTGATACAGAGTTTCTCCAGTATTCCTTATCCATTCATCGAGTTGATCATCATCTTCAACATTTACATCACTTCCAGGTTTTTTTTGCTCACCCCTATAAGGATCGAAAGCAGGTTGAAGAAAAACCCTTCGTGTTTCTCTTAAGGCATTTCTTGTATCTATCATGTCCTGTTCTTCTGAAAGATAATTTGGATACATAAGCGGAGCATCACCAGGATTGGAGCTTTTTAATGTCAAGTAACCTCTGCTTTGGGGTCTGCAAATATAAATAACCGCCGTAAATCCATGTCTTTTATCTACACCCTCTCGACCATGGAGATCATCAGTTTGAATTGAAGTGAAATGAAGTTGAGTATCTGGTATGTCTTTATCTGGACTAGACTTGAAAAAAGCACCAGCACTAGTAGGGGGATAGGCGGCATCTCCTGAACCAAACATTAAATATTTGATTCCAGATAAGCCAGTATTAATTAAGCCAGCTGACCTATGAAGGGTTATAGGTTGTGTAGCATAAAATGAACTTAAAACTCCATAATGATCCTGGAGATTCTTACCCACTCCTTTCAATTCATGAACAACTTTAATACCATGCTTTGCTAATTCTTCTGAGTCCCCTATTCCGCTATTCATAAGTATTTGAGGAGAATTGATAGCACCTGCTGAAATGATTATTTCTTTATTGGCTTTGCAAGTCTGTAACTGACCTTTTTTTTGGAATTCAACTCCAACGGCTTTTTTTCCTTCAAAAATTATTTTGTTAACTTGAACATTTACCTCAGTTGAAAGATTTTTTCTCTTAAGCACCGGATGAAGATACGCCCTAGCAGCACTCCATCTTCTAGGCCCGAATCTTGTATCTTTCATAGTATGTTCATATCTAGAGAAGCCTTCTTGATCTTTTCCATTAAAATCTTCAGTTAAAGGAAAACCAGCTTGCTGACCGGCTTCTAAAAAGACATCGAGTAAAGGGTCGTCAGTTCTTGAGGACTTCTTAACATTTAACGGGCCATCAAATCCATGAAAGTCTTCATCTCCCTCTCCCTGGAAGCTTTCAGCCTTTTTAAAATAAGGGAGAACATCTTCATATGACCAACCAATATTGCCCATCTGACGCCATAAATTGTAATCATAAGAATGACCTCTTATGTATACCATCGCGTTGATAGAAGAGGATCCACCCCAGCCTTTGCCTCTTGGCCAATACAATGCTCTGTCGTTTGTTGTGCTCTCGGGTTGTGTCTCATAACCATAATTCAAATTACTCTTCTTTGGAACAATCTGAGAATATCCAGAAGGCATATGGATAAAAAAGTTACTGTCTTTACCGCCTGCCTCAATACTGAGAACAGAATTATCTTCTAACTCTGATAGTCTATTTGCCATTACACATCCTGCACTTCCTGCCCCGACCACTATGTAATCAAAATTTCTTTCCATATTCTTTCAGCTTATTATGAGCCACTTAAAAGAGATAAGTTTAAGCTGAAAAGGGTCTTAATAGAAGCGGTAAGTCAATTGCAGAGGGCTATAAGCTATCAGCGTAATTATGATTTACTTTGCTATGTTTTTGTTCATCATTCCTAACTTCAATAATGAGATCAGATAATTTGGAATTTCTGTCTAATCCATAATATTTTATCGCTAGCAAGGGTGCTTGGAAATTCTCTATCTCGCCTGATTCAACTTTTTGTAGGTAATCTGTATAACTCTTTACTGCCTCATCTTCAAAGTAACCTATCATTCTGTGAGCAGTACGTGTAAAGAACAAGTACATGATTAAATAGAAGATTCCGAAAATTATCTGTGACAACAATACCAGTGCTCTTTCGAATAAATTGGGTTTAGCTATATCGATAAAAAACATCAGATGCATTCTTTCGTTTTCCGCTTCAGCAAGCATCTCTCTTATACCTTCACCGTAACCCGGTTTCATTGTTCTTAAGCTTTTGAAGTGCATCAACACACCCGCGACCATACCAGGAACCCCAGCAATGGTTTCTAGAACCACAGCTCTGTGCCCGTACCTATCGACAAAAAAAGTGTCAGCCATGAATCTAAAGAACCGAGTCATAGAGAGAGCGAATTGGTCTGATACTAAATCAGGTATGTCAGAAAGTAGAGATTTGATATAAATTTTATTTATTACTTGGTATAAACGATAATTATATTACTAGGGTGTATTAATGTAAACTCTAATTTTTCCTTGCGATTATTTTATTCATCCCAGACATCAACGAACTCATTTACATCAAGTTCGGGAATAGGTTTTTCTTTGCCGGTTGATGTTCCCACATAGAGATAACCTATTATTTCAAAGTTATCCTCTAGTCCTAATTCATGAGTTATCTCCGGATTGAATGCCAATTTTCCCGTTCTCCACACCGCGGCATAGCCCATATCGTGCAGTCCAAGAAGAATATTTTGTGCAGATGCACCTAAAGAAATTATCTGTTCAATTTTAGGTACTTTGGGATGTTCTTTAATATTAGCCGCTAAAACGATAATCATAGGAGCTCTTAAAGGGGCATTTCTTAATTTATCTATATCCTCGTCGTCTAAATTATCATTGAGTTTTTTTGAAGCGCTTATAAAAATATTGGCTAATTTTTCTCTGGAACTGCCACGAACCTCAATAAATTTCCATGGTCTTAACCTAGCATGATCAGGTGCTCTAAGCGCACCCTTATATATCTCTTGCATCTGTTCTGATGTAGGAGCAGGCTCGGTCAGAAAAGGAATTGAATTTCGAGTTTGAAGAGCTTGTAATGTATCCATAATTAAATCTACTTAGCTTAGTGAGCATTTTACTATAAAATGGACTTTCAAGTTTGCAGCCCTAAATTTATTTTCTTCATCTTCCAAGACATTATGAAAGGTATTCTTCTTGTAAATCTCGGCTCACCAAAAGACTTGGATCTCAAGTCCATTAAAAATTACCTCAAAGAATTCTTATCTGATGAATTAGTTATTGACTATCCAGAGTTAGTTAGGAAATTTCTTGTTAATCTGATAATTGTGCCGATTCGAAGTAAAAATACTATGGAAGCTTATTCAGAAATATGGACTGATAAAGGGTCGCCTCTTATTAACAAATCTATTGCATTAGGAGATAAAGTCAGTGCTAGAGCTAACTTACCATTAGAAGTTGCAATGAGATATCAAGAGCCAAGTATCAAAAATGGACTCTTGGAGCTCAAGAAAAAGGGTTGTGAGGATATATTTGTTATACCTTTGTATCCGCACTACGCAATGTCTACCACCCTCACTACACATAGGGAAGTCAGTCGAATCAACAAAGAGCTCAATTTAAAAATGAAATTAACTTTTATTGAGTCTTTCTATAAAGAAGAGGAATACATAAATTGTCTCAGTGAATTAATAAAAAGAAATAGACAACCTGATAGTGACTTTCTTTTGTTTAGTTATCACGGTATACCTAACAGGCACCTTTTAAAAACTGACCCTACAAACAGTCATTGCCTAAAGGCCAAAAATTGTTGTTCTAGAAAGTCTGAAGCTACGCCCTTCTGTTATAAAGCTCAGGTCCTAGAAACTTCGAGACTATGTACCGACAAATTGCAACTATCCAGAGATGAGTGGGGTGTTTCTTTTCAGTCAAGAATTGGGCCTGGCTGGATTCAACCTTTTACAGATAAAGAGCTAGTAAGATTAGCTGAGAGTGGAATAAAAAAATTAGATGTGATTTGTCCAGCATTCGTGACAGACAACCTAGAAACTCTTGAAGAAATGAATTTAAGAGGAAGAGAGACTTTTCTTGATGCAGGCGGAGAATCATTTAATTATATTCCTTGTTTAAATATCGAGGATTCTTGGGTAGATTTCTTGGTCAACTCAGTAAAAAGATGAAAGGGACCCAGAAAAGTATCTGAATCCCTTTCTTAAACAACCTTTGGGGAGGGGGTTGATTAATCTACTGGCATTTAAAGTCTGCAGTAGATACCGACTTGGTAAGGAGATGCTCTGCGCTTTGAGTTTTCTCCTTGGGCGCTACGGCAGTGCTTTGGGGTTTAAAGCACTGCCGAAAGCTGCACTATTTCTAAAAGTTTAATTAGAACCTTCTTGTAAATGAAAGTCTTGCATTAGTATCCTCTCCAACAGAAGCCTGATGCGTACTGTGAGAATGAGGGTAATAAAGCTCATCATTTATATTTTCAATGTTAAGTCTGATAGTAAAATCATCTGAAACATCGTAGAAAGCTGCAAAATCAACTCTTGTGTAATCGGGTAATACTAAACCTGGCTTATTGTTACTTATATTTGACTCACCTTGTCTTGTAACGCCCAATCCATATCCAAATTTGTCATTTACCTGATACGTAGTCCAAAGTGACATAGTATTTTCTGGAATTTCTCTAGGTTCTCCACCAGAACTTGTTTCTCCATCCATGTCGCTATATCCAAAGTGAACATATAGTTGATCGCTAACTTGTCCTTTTACTTCAATTTCAATGCCATCAACTTGCAACCCAACAATTTCAGCTCCTTCTCCGGACTCGTCTCTTGTAGCAATAGTCTGCTCACTATCGAAGTAACTAGCCCTTAAACTTAAGTCTGACGTAATATCCCAGTTAACTCCAACCTCAGTGCTTTCGTACACATCAGGGTCTAAAGCCGCTGAACTTGCAGTAAGTTTTTTGTATTGCTCACCAGATCTAGGTAAAAAGCTTTCACTATAACTCAGGTACAAAGAGACGTTTTCTTGAGGTTTAAATATAACTCCAGCTCTTGGAGAAAATTCGTCATCATCTCTAGATTGAGACGAACCAGCTTTAAGGTCATCAACTGTTATATCGAATTGATCAAGCCTTCCACCTATTAGAATTTGTAAATTATCTGAGATATCAATTTGATCTTGAATATATATTGAGGTCACTTCGATATCTGAAGTAGTTCTGCTTTTCAACTTGGTTGTAAAATCAACACCTGTAGCAACTCCGTCTGAATTGGTTGCAATATTTAGTGGCCTTGAAACATTGAAAGACTCTTTATCGCTCTGAGTTGTTGACCAATAAGTATCATACCTTTCGTTAGCATTATCAGTATCAATTATCTCTGCACCGATCAATAAAGTGTGAGTAGCTCCACCGATTTGAAGTTCATTCACTAGATTGGCTGAAATTATCATATTTTCCCTTTCAGTTGGATCTCTATACCCATCCAAGGTCACAACATTAGTGTCTAAATCGTAACCAGATGCGTATAAATTTTGATACATTTTTTCAAACTCACTAGAAGTTATTGAGAAAATTCCTTTTGAAGTATCAGAGTACTCTGTTGTTAGAGTACCTCTAAAAATATCGGCTTCAAGAGTAGTTACATTAATGTCTGAAGTACCGAATACGACATTCTTAAGAGCATCAACAGGTTTGCCATTAGCGGTAGGAATACCTCTATCGATAAATCTCTCATGATCAGCATATTCATAAGAGAGATCTAAAGTTGTGCTATCACTTACTTGAACTTTTAATGTAGGATTAAAACCTATTCTATCCCCATCATAAAAATCTCTATGATTCTCTAATGTATCGCTATGGACATTCAATCTAAGAGCTGAATTATCACCTGTGGAGGTATTAAAGTCTGCAGCAAAATCAAATGAACCATTATCATTAGCTCCTACATCAAACGAACCAAATCTCTCTCCAAGGCTAGCTTTCTTAGTCACTCGGTTGATTATTCCACCAGTTCCACCTCTACCAAAGAGAAGAGCATTAGGCCCTCTTAGAACTTCAACTTGCTCTACGTTATAAAGAGATCTGTAATATTGAACATCATCTCTAGTTCCATCTTGATAAAAGTCTGCAGTAGATCTTACTCCTCTAAAAACGACGGCATCTCTGTGCCCTTCACCTTGAGAAGTATTTACACCAGGAGTATATCTAACTATATCTCCTATTTCTCTAATACCTTGTTTGCGAATATCTTCATCAGTGACAATAGATAGACTCTGAGGTACATCTATAATTTCTGTAGGCGTTTTTAACGCATTTACTTGGTCTGCATAAAGAACCTTTCCTTTAACTATAACCTCTTCAACTTGTTCGTCTGCCCAAAGAAAAGAGGCAGAAGTTAGAAGAGAGATAATTAATGCTTTATTTGTTGCTCTTGAAAGATCAATCATTTTTAACTCCCGTTAATTTTATTTATAAGAAAAAATAATCATTTTCGTAAATGAGAATGATTATTAGATCGATAACGATTCGCATTATAGATGAGAATGATTCTCATATGCAACTAACTTTTAAAATTTATTTATGGGGTTCGGATTTCAGATCTTTTTCTATATCTTCATGGTCTCCAACCATGATATGAGATTCGCTTTTAGTGACATATCTCTCAAGAATTGGTATCAAAGAGAGTGGCAATAAACCTCCTATCAAAATACCTAATGCAGCTGACCTCATGGTAGGATCTAGAAGGGAGGCTACTAGATCTGAAAGAATATGCGCAACGACTGCCCCCACTATTCCGGCAATATGGCCATTGGAAGTTTTTTTTAGCAGCCTATTGATACTCCATCCGCTGTAGTAACCGATAATCAGTATTCCAACATGGACGAAACCAAATATAAACCCTCTCATCAGGCCTTGTTCAAACCCAAAGAGTTCTATGATTGCATCCATTAGCTATCTAGTTCTTTATCAAGATCAAAGGCATCATGCAGAGATTTGACTGCATTTTTCATTTCAGATTTTTTAATAACTACTGAGATTTTTATTTCAGAGGTTGTGATCATTAGAATATTGATTTCACTTGCAGCAAGCGCTTCGAACATCTTACTTGCTACACCTGCATGCGCTCTCATTCCTCTTCCTACGATGCTTATTTTGGCAATATCATCATCAACCTCAACTGAGCCTCCACCAAGCGAATCTGAAGTATGTTTTAGGATATTTTCTGCTTGAACAGCGTCACTTTTATCAACCGTAAATGTGAAATCGGTATTATTCTCTGCACTTATATTTTGAACTATCACGTCTACCTCAATACCAGCATCACTTATGGGTCCAAGGATTTTAGCTGCTACTCCTGGTACATCTGGAACACCTCTTATGGTAAGTTTCGCCTCGCTGTCTATACTACTGATTCCTGAAACAATAGGTCTTTCCATTATATTTTTCTCCTCTTGTACCAAAGTTCCCTCCCCATCATTAAAGCTTGAAAGAACTCGAATGGGTAAGTTAAATTTACTTGCATATTCGACAGATCTCAGTTGAAGAACTTTAGCTCCAGAACTAGACAATTCTAACATTTCTTCAAAGCTTACTTCTTTTAACAACCTTGCTTTATCGTAAACTCGAGGATCTGTAGTAAAAACCCCATCTACATCGGTATATATTTGGCACTCATCAGCTTCTAATGCCACTGCCAAAGCCACTCCTGTAGTATCTGATCCACCTCTGCCTAATGTAGTAATATCGCCATTTTCATTCATACCTTGAAATCCTGTAATAACTGGCACTGTGCCTTCTTGGATTTCATTATTAATTTTACTCACTTCAACATCTAGTATTCTTGCTCTACTGTGGCTTGAGTTTGTTTTAATTCCTAATTGATAAGCAGTATAGGATTTTCCATTAATTCCTCTCTTCAAAAGAGCCATTGCAAGTAAGGCAACTGAAATTTGCTCGCCTGTAGAGACTAATGCATCATATTCTCTGAGATTAGGCTCAGGATTTATTTCTCTAGCAAGTGATATCAGTTCGTCTGTACTTTTTCCCATTGCCGATAAAACAACAGCAACTTGATTTCCTTTTTCTATTTCAAGTTGAATGTTGTCAGCAACGACCTCTATTCGCTCTGTATTAGCAACAGAAGTTCCGCCAAACTTTTTTACAATTAATTTGCCCATAAAAAAGGCACGTATTCTATATTACTGATTATTTAATGAAACAATTAAGTCAGCTACAGATGTAAGTGCTATTTCCAAGTTGTCTCTATTTTCAACGCCACCTTGGACAAAATCAGGACGACCACCACCACTTCCGCCCAATTGATTGATGAGGTGTTTCATTATCTCTCTTGCATCAATATCCACTCCATCTGAACAAGCAATAATTACTGGAGTTTTGTCCCCTGCAAGTGAAGCTAAAACTATGACAGAATTAGGTGTTTTGTTCCTTAATTTGTCAGCTACGTCTCGAAGCTCTTTAGATCCCAAGTCTTCAAAAGCATTTGTTATCAATTGGTATCCCTCTATCTCCAGAGATTGTTTTAGCAAATCGTCTACAGAGGCTCCTACATCTTGAGACTGAATTTGTTTTACCTCTTTTTTTAAGCTTTTATTTATTTCTAAAATACTCTTTATTGCTTCTATTTGATCATCAAAGATTTCAACTGAGATCTCTTTCTTATTAAGCTCTGTATTAAGTGAATGATTTTCCTCTTTAATTTGTTTAATCTTTTTCAGCACCTGGTCACTGTTACAATTTAGTTCTCTTGCATAAGTCTTCACTTCATTTTCAAGGAACCTAATGTAATCTAGGGCTTCTACACCAGATTTATTTGAATCAATATCTCCGATAAATAACTCATCGTTAATTGAAAGAAAGTTTTGTTCCAGTTCTTCTAACAAATAATTTGCACTATCTCCCGTTACAGCTTCAATTCGTCTAACACCTGCAGAAATACCCGACTCGGAGACTATCTTCATTAGTCCAATCTCTCCGGTTGAAGCAACGTGAGTTCCTCCGCAAAGCTCGACTGAATAACCTTCTCCTAGATTAAGAACTCTTACTTCTGCACCATACTTTTCGCCAAAAAATGCTACTGCCCCTTTTTCAATGGCTTCTTCCAGAGGAATAACCTCCGTAAGGGATTTAGTATTTTTTTTAATCTCTGCATTGATTTGATCTTCTATGTCTTGAATCTCTGTAGAATCTATTGCTTGATTATGGGCAAAATCAAATCTCAACCTGGACTCTTCAACTAATGAACCTTTCTGTTCGACATGCTCGCCAAGGATATTTCTAAGTGCTGCATGCAGTAGGTGTGTGGCGCTATGATTACTCTTAATTCGTTCTCTTTTTTTTGTATCTATTTCAGCATCAACAGTTTCATCTTTTTTAAAGGTTCCTGATTTAACAACTCCTATATGTAAAAAATGGTCTCCTTTTTTTTGAGTATCATAGACTTCGAAGATGGATTCATTAGACTTCAAATAGCCTGAGTCACCTACTTGACCTCCTGATTCGGCATAAAAAGGGGTTTCTGTTAGGAGCACTATACCTTCTTCGTCTTCATTAATTTCATCCTTCATAGATGAACTTTCACTAGGAATAATCTCTATTACATTTGAACTTATAGCATTTGAATCGTAGCCCACAAACTCTGTACGACCCTGAATATTTAAAGATTCAGGTATCATTGAATCAAAATTACTGGCGGATCTCGCTCGATCTCTTTGCTCTTGCATTAATGATTCGTAGCCATCTAAATCTAAATCTAAACTCCTCTCTCTCGCAAAATCAGCTGTCATATCTACTGGGAAACCAAAAGTATCGTAGAGCTTAAAAACTATGTCACCGGTAATAGTATTTCCTTCAAGATTCTCCACAGCTGACTCCAGAACTTGCATACCTTGATCAAGAGTCGAAGTAAACTGTTGTTCCTCTTGAACGAGGTTGGCTTTTATAATCTCAGAATCCTTAATCAAAACCGGGTAAGCATCACCCATTACTTTTTCTAGAATAGAAGTTAATTCAGATAGCACAGGACCTTGTATATCCAACTTATGGGCATGTCTAAGTGCTCTTCTTATAATTCTTCTTAGGACATACCCTCTTCCTTCATTGGAGGGAATAATACCATCTGCAATTAAGAATGAACTTGCTCTTAAATGATCAGAAATTACTCTCAAAGATGGATTGGTTAGGTCATCTATTCTGGCAAGTTCAGCTACTTCTTTAACAATCGCTTTTAAGATATCTGTGTTGTAATTATTGTTTTCATTTTGAAGGACAGCTGCCATCCTCTCTAATCCCATTCCAGTATCTACACACGGGTTCGGCAGAGGGCTAAGGGTCCCATCCTTCGCTCTATCAAACTGAGTAAAGACAAGGTTCCAGATTTCTATGAATCTATCTCCTGGATCCATACCTGGCTTTGGTGGCTCACCTTCTAAATGGTCTCCATGATCGTAGTAAATTTCACTACAAGGTCCGCAAGGTCCAGTATCTCCCATAGTCCAAAAATTCTCTTCATCATCAAGTCTGGAAACTCTTGCAGGATCCACACCGATATTCTCTATCCAAATCTTCTCTGATTCGTCATCATCCTCATGAACAGTTATCCACAACTTTTCTGCAGGAATCTTGTATCTATCGGTTAATAGTTCCCATGCAAAAGCAATTGCTTCCTCCTTAAAGTAATCTCCAAAACTGAAATTTCCTAACATTTCAAAGAAAGTGTGATGTCTTGCTGTATAACCAACATTATCGAGATCGTTGTGTTTACCTCCGGCTCTAATACACCTTTGAGAGCTTACCGCCCTTGTATAGTCCTTTTTTTCAACACCCAACAATAAATCCTTAAATGGCACCATTCCGGCATTAGTAAACAAGAGAGTCGGGTCATTTAAAGGTACCAGAGAGGCACTTTCGACTAAAGTGTGACCTTTTTCTTGAAAAAAATCTAAATAGATTTGCCTAATCTCGTCAGTAGAGAGCATTGTTACTTTTTAAATTTAAAATATCTCTGCGAAGAAATTTTGCATGGATTTCCAAGATCTTTTATCAGCTTCTTCATTATACTGGGTACCTAAGTTAGGGTCATTGGCTTCTTTATTAGTAAATGCATGGTAAGCATTTCCGTAACTGTGCAACTGCCAATCAGCACCGGCTTGTGTCATTTCATTTTGAAAAGAGTCAACCATTTCAAGAGGCACCATAGGATCTCTTTCGCCGTGAAGGACAAGGATCTTGCTTTTGATGCCTGTTTCAGAAATATCGGAACCCATTAATAGTCCATGAAAACTAACAACTCCTTGGACATCAGCTCCAGATCGAGCTAAGTCAAGCACCACAAGCCCTCCAAAGCAGTACCCAATGGCGGCTATTTTACTCTGATCAACGCCTCCTAGAGTCTTTCCTTTCTCTAATGCAGCATTTATGACAGATTTTAATTTAGATCTGTCTTCTACCAAAGGAGTCATCATTGCTTGATTTTCTTCAGTAGTGCTTCCTACTTTTCCTTCTCCATACATATCCACAGCCATAGCAACATAACCTTCCGAGGCAAGCTGTTTTGCCCTTTCCTCAACAAAACCATCTCTTCCAGCCCATGTGTGAGCTATCAATACTAAGGGTCTATTTTGATCCTCAGGATAAGCAACAAAGGCGTTGTAACTTTGTTTGTCTAATTGATAATTTACTACTTCAGTTTTCATTTATTCACCTATTTTTTTTAAACCTTTTTTAAATCTTTTTGAATTTTCAACATAATGCCGTGCAGACATAATAAGCCCTTTTTTTTGATCTTCATTGAGATCTCCTCTAATTTTACCTGGAGATCCCATAACCAACGAACCGTCTGGAATTTCTGTTCCTTCGGTAATTAGGGAATTAGCACCAATTAAACAACCTTTTCCAATCTTTGCTCCATTCAATATTACTGAATTTATACCTACAAGAGAGCCATCACCAATTGTACATCCGTGCAACATCACCTTATGTCCTATAGTAACGTCTTCTCCAATTTCTAGAGGGAAACCTAAATCGGTATGCAAAACAGAAAGTTCCTGGACATTAGATCTCTTGCCAATAGTGATTAACTCGGTATCACCTCTTAAGACAGCTCCAAACCATACACTCGCATCATCACATAGTCTTACCTTTCCTAACACCGATGCAGATTCAGATATGTAGTATTCTCCATCCATCGTAGGTTCAATATCATCTAATTTGTATATCATCACTTTTCCCCTATTTATGATTTACCCTTTGTCTTCAAGTCTATATTGGCATCTAAAGCTATATTTAAGAAATCAACAGTCATCATAGCTGTCAAACCCCATATTATATAAGAGTCATATTTATAGGCGGGCATAAAAAAAATATCGCCATTTCTATTGATTTCATCATTCCTAAACCTTTTATCTTCCATTAAAAATTTGACCGGTACTCTGAAGCAAGCCTCAATTTCATCGGAATTATTGTTGAGTTTTATGTCATTAGGAACAATGCCTACATAAGGAGTAACGCTAATATTAAATCTTGATACAACAGTATCCGTAGACCCAAGTAAATCTACTTTAGAAATATCAAGACCTGTCTCTTCCTCAGACTCTCGTAACGCAGTAAATTTTAAATCTCCGTCCTCTTCTTCATACATTCCTCCTGGAAAGGAGACTTCACCACCATGCGTTCCAACTTTATTTGATCTTAAAGTATAGATTAATTCTGGCTCTGAACCGTCAGTTACTGCTATTAAAACAGCTGCTTTTTTCAATTCCTCGATGGGTGGCGTGCCTGTATAAGCACTTATTTTTTCTCTTATGTTTTCAAGCATATATAAATTAAATATGTTTTCGCAGATAGTTTATACTTCTGACGCCTTAATCAAAATAGAAACAATATGAAATACTGTAGTGTTTGCGGTTCGGTAACTGTAAAGAAGATACCAGAAGGGGACAACCGAGAAAGGGACTGTTGTGAGAATTGCGGTGCAATACACTATTCAAATCCCAAAATAATATGTGGAACTCTACCTGTAAAAGATGGATCGGTTCTTTTGTGTAAAAGAGCTATTGAACCTAGATATGGAAAATGGACATTGCCTGGGGGTTTCCTTGAAAATGGTGAAACTGTTTCTCAAGGTGCTTTTAGAGAGACCCTTGAAGAAACTGACACAGAGGTAAAAATGGGAGATTTATATTCAATTTTTAACGTTCCTCAGATAAATCAAGTTTACATGCTTTATATGGCAGAAGTTTTGCATGAAGATTATTCTTCAACTTCAGAAAGCCTGGAGGTCAAATTTTTTAATGAAGAAGAAATTCCATGGGAAGAATTGGCTTTTCCTTTTGTTCCGATTGTTCTAAAGAATTATTTTTCAGATCTCAAGACAGGATCTTACCCTTTAACAACTCATACAATCGAGAGAAGGAAATAGTTTATCCAATAAAGTTTCTTGCATTACAGAAGAACTTTATCCAAGGACTGTATTTTTCCCAATCTTTTGGCACCCAAGACATTTGATCAGCTAGAAAAGCTCTTTCTGGATGAGGCATCATAATTGTTACAGTGCCAGAAAAGTTTGTAACTCCCGCAATTCCGGCGATAGAACCGTTTGGATTTTCTGGATATATTTCGGTTTCTTCTCCAGCATCATTTACATAAGAAATAATGCCTTGTTTTAACTGTTCTTTACTTTTAGAAGAAAATTCAACTCTTCCTTCTCCGTGAGCAACCGGAACAGGAATGATTGAACCTTCCATATCCTTAAAAAAGATGGAGGGAGACTTTTGCACAGCAACTTGAATTAATCTAGCTTCAAATTTTTCAGAAAGATTTCTCTTAAAATCAGGCCAGTTCTCTGAACCAGGTATTAAAGCACCCAAGTGAGATAATGCTTGGCATCCATTGCATACACCTAGTGTAAAAACAGCTTCATCATGAAAAAAATTACCAAACTGTCTTCTTAAATTCTCATCATATAAAATACTATTTGCCCAGCCACCCCCTGCACCTAAGACATCACCGTACGAGAATCCCCCGCAAGCAACTAATCCTTGGAAGTCGGAAAGCTTATGTCTTTTGTTAACTAGGTCAGTCATGTGCACATCTATGCAGTCAAAGCCTACTTCATAAAAAGCTGCAGCCATTTCATTTTGTCCATTGACTCCCTGCTCTCTGAGGATTGCAATCCTTGGTCTAGAACTCCTTAGATCAATATTTTTGGGGATGGAAAAATTTATTTTTGGTGTTATGCCTAAATTATTTAAATCAGTATCATGCCTAAACTCAGATTCCGCAGTAGCGGGGTTGTCTCTCAATGTTTGAATTTCAAAACCAACTCTATGCCAGTTTTCTAGCAGACTCTTTAAACTAAGAGAAAGTATAGCTTTTTGATTATGATGAAAATTAATGCATCTTTCTTCAGTTACAGTCCCTATCGAGTGGGTATGTTCCTTTAAACTGCATTTGTTAAGTTCACTTAGAACATACTTTTCGTCTTCTATAGATACTTGAATAACAACACCTAACTCTTCATTGAAGAGAAATTCAGCAAAATCATTTTCATCTTCCAGGACTGAAGATAAATCTATATTTAGTCCCAATCTTCCTGCGAACGACATTTCCGCAAGAGTTGAAACCAAGCCTCCATCAGACCTATCGTGATATGCATGTATTTTCTTTTCGACAAGTAATTTATGAATTATTTCTACAAATCTTGGCATTTCGTCAATACATTCAAGGTCTGGTGACTCGCCAGATTTAATATCATTAACTTGAGCCAGTATGCTTCCTCCCATGCGTCGACTTCCCTTTCCCAGATCAATAAATAAAATTCTACTTTCCTGTATATCCTTTAGTTGAGGCGTCACAGCAGTTGAAATATCATCGACAGGTGCAAAACCCGAGGCTACAAGCGAAAGTGGAGAATGCACTGCTTTATCAAATCCACCATCACTCCATTCGGTTGTCATCGATAAAGAGTCTTTGCCTACAGGAACAGCTATGTTCCATTTAGGACATAACTCCATGCCAACTGCTGAAACTGCTTCATAGAGATCTTGGGCCCCATTAAGTCTATTAGGAGATCCCATCCAATTGGCTGATATTTTGATATCAGAAATATCCTTTATTCCTGATGGGAGTATATTGGTGACAACTTCAGCTATAGAAATTCTAGCAGCAGCACTGGAATCAATTAAAGATAAAGGCGTTCTTTCACCCATAGCCATTGCCTCTCCATAATTTCCAGAAAATGTTGATTTACAAAGTCCATAGTCAGACACAGGAACCTGCCAAGGGCCCACGAATTGGTCTCTTGCAACTAGACCAGTAATAGACCTGTCCCCAATAGTAATCAAAAAGCTTTTGCTTGCTACGGTTGGATGCCTCAAGACTTCACAAACCACATCTTCAGTTATCTTTTCGTCATACTCAAATTGCACATGCTGTTTATTGTTTTTGTTAAAAGACAGTTGAGTTTTAGGAGGTTTACCAAAAAGAGTATCAAGAGAAAGACTAATCGGATAGTTATCAAAATGGGAATCATATACCTCAAGCATATGGCCTGGAGTAATTTCACCTACTACTGCATAAGGACATCTTTCACGTTCACAGATTTGAGAAAATTTTTCTAAATTTTCTTCAGATATAGCCATCACGTATCTTTCTTGAGACTCGTTGCACCAAACTTCCATTGGGGTCATTCCCGGTTCTGAGTTAGGTATATCTCTGAGTCGAATTAAGCCCCCATGGCCGCTGTCTTTTACTAATTCAGGTATTGCATTAGATAAGCCACCAGCGCCAACATCATGGATGAATAAAATAGGATTGTTTTTTTCCTGCCAACATCTATCCAATACTTCTTGGCATCTTCTTTCCATTTCAGGGTTTTCTCTTTGAACTGATGCAAAATCCAAATCACTATCGCCCTCTCCCGAAGACAGCGAGGAAGCAGATCCACCACCAAGACCAATCAACATAGCTGGTCCACCAAGCACAATTAGCTTTGAGCCAATGGGTACTTCTTTTTTTAGAGCATGTTCTGTTTTGATATTTCCTAAACCGCCCGCTAGCATGATCGGTTTGTGGTAACCAAAGTGAAGAGACTCTCTTAAGCTTTCAAAGGATCGAAAATAACCCACTATGTTGGGTCTACCAAATTCATTATTAAAAGAAGCTGCTCCAATAGGTGCCTCAATCATAATTTCTAAGGGAGAAGAAATTCTTTCAGGTTTATCTTCAGAAAACTCCCAACGCTCTTGAAGTTTGGGTATGCGTAAGCTTGAAACACTGAACCCTGTAAGACCTGCTTTTGGTTTTGCACCTACTCCAGTAGCACCTTCATCTCTTATTTCGCCACCTGATCCCGTAGACGCCCCTGAGAAAGGCGATATTGCTGTTGGATGATTATGTGTCTCAACTTTAATTACTAAGTTTATATCTTCTTGATGATTTGAATATTTCCCATCAAAAGGATAAAACCTCTCTGAACGATGTCCTTTTAGAATCGCCGCATTGTCTTCATAAGCAGAGATAATTCCTTCAGAGTAATTACTGTGAGTATTTCTGATCATATCAAAAAGACTTCTTTCACTAACATGACCATCAATTGTCCAAGTTGCATTGAAGATTTTATGTCTGCAGTGTTCAGAGTTTGCTTGCGCAAACATCATTAATTCAGCTTCAGTTGGATTTTTATTTGTATTTGAATAACTTTGATAAAGATACTCAATTTCATCTGCGCTTAATGCCAAACCAAGTTCTATATTTGCTTTTTTTAAACCTTCCAGATTATCGGAAAAGATATCTATATCTTTCCCTTGTCTAGGTAAAGATTCTGAAAACAAAGCTGAAGACTCATGCAGGTTTGTAAAAACTTCTTGCGTCATTCTATCGAAAATTATTTTTCCCATTTCATTCAGAGTTGCGGAATCAAATTTTCTTGTAAAGTTGTAACACATTCCTTTTTCAATCCTCTGAACAAAATTAATATCGCAGTTTTTTAAAATTTCAGTAGCCTTTGATGACCAAGGCGAGATAGTTCCAGGTCTAGGGGTAATAAAAAAATAATTATCTTCTAGGGGGGTCTGGTTGGGTGATGCATTTAAAAGAGCAATTAACTTAGCCTCTTGTTCTTTGGTAATGTCTTCTTGATCTGGGTAGAGATGACAAAAATATACTTCTTTTATATCCAAACCAACTTCATCATCGAGAGAAATTGACTTTCTTATTTGACTTAATCGGAACTCAGAAGTTTGTTCAGAACCAATAATGGCTAAGAGGTTTTTTGAAACTACGATTATAGAGTTCATTTACGAAGAACATCATTGTAATAAATGGCCTTAGTATGTAAATACCTTATATTGTGGTTTTTAACACTATTTAATACTAGATATAGTATTTTTTCGATTTTCTTCCTAAAATGATTGATGAAACGGGGTTATGATGAAAAATCTAAAATTAAGATACTCTTTTTTCTCATTTTTTGGGCTCTTAGCTGTGGTGAGCCTTGAAGCTCCAGTCCTTGCATCTTACACACAACAAAATAAAGAATACTTCATTAATGAGATAGACCTTCTATGGAAAGAGGATCAGCCAGGTTACTCTATCTTCATGGAAAGAGTTGAAAATAGACTGCCCAAATATGAGTGTTTATTTCAAGATGCCGCCAAAGGTTTAGAAGTGCATTGGACTTTAATAGCCGCCATAAGCTACCAAGAATCACATTGGAACCCAAAAGCGATATCCAATACAGGTGTTAGGGGCATGATGATGTTAACTCAAAAAACTGCCAGGGAAATGGGAATAAAAAGAAGGACTGATGCTGAATCTAGCATTCTTGGAGGAGCGAATTACTTTCAAAAAATGATGAATAGATTGCCTGATAATATTCCTAAACTGGATAAAATCTGGATGTCGTTAGCTGGTTATAACTTAGGTTTCGTGAATATAGATTTAGCCAGAAATCTTGCGAAAGAAAATGGGATGAATCCCAATCTATGGATAGATGTTTCGAAGTCTTTAAATCACATCTTGTTAGAAAGATACGGTGCCGAGTCGGAAGAGTTTATGATGCATGAAGAAGCTATGCAGTATGTCGATAGAATCAATCTTTATTATCAAACACTATCTATTCTAGAGAGAGGAGATGAATTATTTCTGTTAGCTAAGAAGTAATTGTTTCTTCAGCTCCTCGACTCTGTCCCTGTAAGTTGCAGCTTCTTCAAATTCTAGATTCTTAGCATATTTATACATCTCGTCCTCTAGCTTTATTATTTCTTTTCTTACTTTTTCAGGATTATCAAAACTTTCTACAGGCTCGAACTTTATATCGCTCAATTTATCTAACTTTCTTTTGGTCTTGCCCTTGCCTTTTACAGATCTAGCTCCCTCCATAATATCTGCAATATTTTTCTTTATACCTTTGGGTTTAATTGAATTCTCTTTATTAAATTTTTCTTGAATTGTTCTTCTTCTGTTGGTCTCTTCAATTGCCCTCTCCATAGACCCGGTTACCTTATCTGCATAAAGAATAGCCTTACCTTGGAGATGTCTGGCAGCTCGACCTATGGTCTGTATTAAGGAGCTTTCTGATCTTAAGAAACCTTCTTTGTCGGCATCCAGAACGGCAACTAGAGCTACTTCAGGTATATCTAGGCCTTCCCTTAAAAGATTAATGCCTACCAGCACATCAAATGCACCAAGCCTAAGATCGCGAATAATCTCTACCCTTTCAACCGTATCTATATCCGAATGTAAATAGCGAACTTTAGTACCGTTTTCATCTAAGTATTCAGTGAGGTCTTCTGCCATTCTTTTTGTTAAAACTGTCACCAAAACTCTATCCCCATTTGAAATAACTTTATTAATTTCTTCTTGAAGATCATCAACTTGGTGAGTAGCTGGTTTAATTTCTACCTCTGGATCGGTTAAGCCTGTAGGCCTTGCAACTAATTCAACTACATTTCCAGAATTTTCTAATTCATATTTAGAAGGTGTAGCAGATAAGAAAATCCTTTGACCTGATAATTTTTCCCATTCGTCAAATCGAAGTGGTCTATTATCAAGAGCAACTGGTAATCTAAATCCATAGTCCACTAATGTTTGCTTTCTTGATCTATCGCCGCGATACATGCCTCCAAGTTGAGGGAGTGAAACATGAGATTCATCTATAAAAACTAAAGCATCTTCTGGAAGATATTCGTATAGAGTAGGTGGTGGTTCTCCAGGTTGTCTATCTGAAAGAAACCTAGAATAGTTTTCAATACCCGAACAAAACCCCAATTCTTTCAACATCTCTATGTCATATTTTGTTCTTTCTTCTAACCTTTGCGCTTCAACAAGTTTGTTCTCTTTTCTTAGATACGCTAGTCTTTGTCCAAGTTCTTCTTTTATAAAATCTATCGCTTGTAACACCTTTTCTCTGGAAGTAACGTAATGCGATTTAGGATAAATTGTTATTCTTGGAACTTCTCTTATTATTTCGCCTGTCAAAGGATCAAATAGCTTAAGAGAATCTATTTCATTGCCAAAAAGCTCTATCCGTAAAGCTTCTTTTTCTGAATCCGCTGGAAAAACATCAATAACGTCACCTCTCACTCTATACATTGAACGTTTAAATTCCAGCTCATTCCTTTGATACTGAAGTTCTGCCAACCTCCTCAAAAGAATTCTCTGATCTACTTCATCGCCCCGGTCTAAATGCAATACCATCTGTAAATAGGATTGAGGATCTCCTAAACCATAGATAGCAGAAACAGAAGCTACTATTACAACATCCCTTCTTTCCATTATCGCTTTTGTTGCAGAAAGGCGCATTTGTTCTATATGTTCATTTATTGAGGCATCTTTCTCTATATAAATATCAGTTGTGGGGACATAAGCCTCAGGCTGATAATAATCGTAATAAGATACAAAGTACTCAACTGCATTATTTGGAAAATACTCTTTGAATTCACCATAGAGTTGAGCTGCTAATGTCTTGTTATGTGCCATAACTATTGCAGGTCTTTGAACTTCTTGAATGACATTAGCCATTGTAAAAGTCTTACCCGAACCAGTTACTCCCAAGAGAGTTTGATTTAGAAGACCATTGTTTAAACCTTTAACGATTTCGTTGATGGCCTTAGGTTGATCTCCGGCAGGCTCATACTTAGCGGTTAATTTAAATTTCTTTGCCATATTTTCAAAAAAATATTATACGCTGAGATTGAAGACGTTATAATTACATTATTCCCCGATAGCTCAGTTGGTAGAGCAAATGACTGTTAATCATTGGGTCGCTGGTTCGAGCCCAGCTCGGGGAGCCAAATTTTAGGCCTGCTTCTAAGTAGGCCTTTTTTATTGTGGTACTATAAATTTTCTATGGCAGCGAAATTATTTAATCCCGCTTCAGAAGAGCCTTTTGTTTTAAGTCGCTCCAGAGTTGATAATTTCTTAGAGTGCTCTAGATGCTTCTACTTAACCAATAGAATCGGAATAGCTAGACCTCCCTCATTTCCTTTCAACTTAAATAATGCAGTAGACGAATTGCTAAAAAATGAATTTGATTTGTACAGAGAAAAACAGGAGCCACATCCAATCATGCTCGAGAATAATGTAAAAGCTCTGCCCTACCAACATCCTGACATAGAAGAATGGAGAGAATCTTTGAGGCATGGAGTTAAAAGACTTCATCCTGAAACGAATCTAATTTTAAGAGGTGGTCTAGATGACTTGTGGATAAATACAGAAACTCAGCAACTAATTGTTGTTGACTACAAAGCAACTTCAAAAAAAGGTGAGGTAAGTATAGATGCAGATTGGCAGGTGGGTTACAAAAGACAAATTGAGTTCTACCAATGGCTTCTGAGAGGTAATTCTTTTGACGTCTCTGATATCGGTTATTTTGTTTATTGCAATGGTATCTCTGAGAAAGACGAATTTAATAATATCTTAGAGTTTAAGACTAAACTTATTCCCTACAAAGGGAATGATTCTTGGGTAGAACCAACTCTCATAGATCTAAAGGAAACATTGATGAAAGATGAAGCTCCAGAAGGTGATCCCAAATGCAGCTATTGTTCTTATGTAAAAAAAACCTTGATGGTCTAAATCAGTCTTTTTTCCAAACAGTGCCTGACTCTTTGTCTTCTAATACAATTCCCTTGGATAAAAGGTCATCTCTGATCTCATCAGCCAGTTTAAAGTCTCTATTTGACCTTGCTTCATTACGTTTTTTAATCAAATTGTCGATCTCTTCCTCACTTAAGCTAGCACCAGCCTTAAAGAAATCATCTGGATTTTGCTGGAGTATACCCAAGCTTTTTGAAAGCACTTTTAACTCTGATCCAAGAGCATTGGCCTCTTCCTCTTTATGATCTTTTTTTAATGAATTAATTTCTCTTGCCATTTCGAATAATACTGAAATTCCTGCGGGAGTATTAAAGTCATCTTTCATGACATCATGGAATTTTTTAAAGTAATTACTCTTTAAGACCAAGTTTTCTTCAAGAGTTAAATCTTTAAGTGCATTATAAAGTCTGTCAAGTGAAGTCTTGGATTCCGATAGTCCTTCTTCAGAATAATTTAAAGGGCTTCTGTAATGACTAGAAATAAGGAAAAATCTTAATACTTCAGAGGTGTTATGCTTTAGGGCGTCTTTTATGGTTATGAAATTTTTTAAAGACTTAGACATCTTTTCTTTATCAATCCTCAAAGAACCGGTATGCATCCAAACTTTTGCAAACTCCTTTCCAGTTACACATTCAGATTGAGCTATTTCGTTTTCGTGATGTGGAAACTTCAGATCTGAACCTCCACCATGAATATCAAAGGTCTCTCCAAGAGCATCCATGCTCATTGCAGAGCATTCTATATGCCAGCCAGGTCGACCAGGACCCCAAGGAGAATCCCATTTGAGGCCTTCCGTATCTTTCTTCCACAAGACAAAATCCGCAGGATTTTTTTTGTCTAGATCTACATCTATCCTTGCCCCTGCGAGCATATCTTCAACTTTTCTTTTAGAAAGCTTTCCATACGACTCAAAAGACTCTGTAGAAAAATAAACGTCTGATTCACCTTCATAAGCATGACCTTTATCAATGAGAATCTCAATAAGACGGATAATAGAATCAATATTATCTGTTGCTCTTGGTTCTTGATCCGGTTTAATCATACCCAAAGCAGAGAAGTCTTCATCCATAGAGCTTATATATTTTTTAACTAACTCAGATGGATCCCATCCTAACTCTTTTGCTCTGCTTATTATCTTGTCATCAACGTCAGTTATATTTCTAATATATTGAACTTCGTAACCAAGATCTCTTAAGTATCTAACAATCAAATCGAATGAAACAAAAGTTCGGGCATGTCCTATATGTGTATCATCGTAAACGGTCATTCCACAGACATACATACGAATGTTGTTATCCTCAATTGGTACAAGGGTTTCTTTTTTTCCTGAGAGGCTGTTAAAGATCTTCATAATTTAGAGGCTTCAGTTAACCTAACAAGAACTCTTTCGAGACCAACAAGAGAAACTACCTTATCCAGCTCTGGTCCGGTTGTCTGACCTGTAATGGCTGCCCTCAAAGGCATAAATAACTCTTTCCCTTTCTTTCCTGATTCTTCTCCTATTGATTTGACCGTATAACCCCAATCATCTATCCCTTTACTTACAACCTTGTGAGCAGATTCAAAAAATTCTTTTCCTGCTGAAGTTAAGATATCCTTCACAGTTTCACTATCTTTAAGATTTGTAAAAAATAAGTTATCCATATACTCCTTCGCTTCAAGCGGGAAGTTTATATTCTCTTTGATCAACTTTATGAAGTCCTCTCTATCTATATCTGCAGGTAGATTAGTCAAATATTCCGATAACCAGACATCAGACTCTTGGACAGTTAGTGATTCAACCGTTCTCTTTTGCCAAAACAATAGCTGATCTAAATCAAATTTACTTGGTGAACTAGAGATATTTTGAGTTTGAAAAGAATCAGATAGTTGCTCTAAAGTTTTAAGGTCATTGTCTGAAATAGTATGGCCTACTCTAGCTAAATAGTTTGCAACTGCTTTAGGTAAGTAACCTAATTTCTTTAAGTCTTTAACAGATAAACTGCCATTTCTTTTTGAAAGAGGTGCTCCATCTGAACCTGTAAATAATGATACATGAGCAAATTTAGGTAGAGGCAATTCAAGAGCTTGTAAAAGAGCTATTTGTCTTGGGGTATTGCTAAGATGATCGTCACCACGCAGCACTAGGTCAACACCCATAAGGGAGTCGTCTATTGCGTTTGCAAACATGAAAGTTGGTGTGTTGTCCTGCTTTCTAACAATAAAGTCATCCAGATCTTCGGCAGCAAAAGATTGTTCGCCTTTGACTATGTCTAGGAAGTCTATAGTAGTTTTTTTTGAAATTCGAAATCTGTATACAGGCTTATTCCCTTTCTTGATTTCAGTTTCTACTTCTTCTTTCGAAGCTTGAGCCCAAACTCCTGTATATCTGGGAGGCTGCCCAGCGGCAATTTGATTTCTTCGAATAATTTTTAACTCTTCTTCACTAGTGAAACACGGATAAATTAAATCCTTCTCAAGAAGAATTTTGTAAAAGGACTCATACACATTCAATCTTTCTGATTGATAGTAAGATTCTTCTTTTCCTCCTATATGGGGGCCTTCGTCCCAAGCTAAACCCATCCATGTCAGATCTTCGCAAATAGCTTCTGAATATTCTTTCTTTGATCTTTCTAAGTCTGTATCTTCAATTCTCAATAAAAAAGAGCCACCTTCCTTCTTTGTGGATAGGAAACTAAACAAAGCAGTGCGAAGATTGCCTAAATGCAGAAAACCGGTTGGGCTAGGACAAAATCTAGTTTTATTCACCTTCATAACTCGAATATGTTGGAAGCTTCCTCATAAAGTTCGTATTATAGCCTCCTCAAGCTAATGAAATTAAAAGAAATATGAAACAACCTTCTTACAAGATAGGTTTGATAGCTTTATTTGTTTGTCTATCTTGGCTAAATGGCTGTTCTCAAAATGAAAAGGAGATAAAAGTGATAACTTTCGAAACTACATTAGGACCAATTGTAATAGAGCTCTTTGAAGAAGAAGCACCAATTACGTCAAAAAACTTTTTAGATTATGCAGAGAGCGGTTTTTTCAATGGAACACTGTTTCACAGAGTGATTCCTGGGTTTGTCATACAAGGTGGCGGTATGGAATCCGGAATGCAAAATAAACCAGGTAATCCTCCAATTATTAATGAAGCAAATAATGGCCTTAAAAATCTAAAATGGACATTATCCATGGCAAGGACTAATGAACCTCACTCGGCTAGTTCACAGTTTTTTATAAATTTAGTTAGTAATGCCTCACTTGATCATACTGAAGAAACAATACAGGGTTGGGGTTATGCAGTATTTGGTGAAGTCGTAGAGGGGTTTGAGACAGTTGAGGCAATTGCTGCAGTTGCAACCGGTTCTTCAGGCTTTCATCAAGATGTACCTCTTGAAGAAATTTCTATAATAGACACTAAAGTCACTACTGAATAAATGATTTAAAAAAAAGAATGGCATACTGTTTTATATCTGATCTCCATTTACAAGAAAGTAGGCCAGATATTACTGAAGCATTTTTAGACTTTCTTGACGATACTGCCTCTAAAGCAGAAAAGCTATATATCCTTGGTGATTTGTTTGAAGCCTGGATAGGCGATGATGATCAAAATAATTTCATCTCAGAAATCCAGGAAGCCCTGCTAAAAACAAACAAGACTACAAAAATCTTTTTCATGCATGGCAATAGGGATTTCTTGATCGGAACGAAATTTGCATCTTCTTCTGGTTTCGAACTTCTCAATGATCCTACTATTGAAGAAATGTTTGGAAATAATGTTCTCCTAATGCACGGAGATCTGCTGTGTACAGAGGATCATGATTATCAGGCCTTTAGAAAGACTAGTAGAAATCCTAAATGGCAAGATGAATTTCTGAATAAATCTATCCAGGAGAGGCAAGAAATTGCTCACAATCTAAGGACCATTAGTAAAGAGGCAACTGGGTTAAAGAAAGAAGAAATTATGGATGTATCTACAACGGAAGTAATTAGAATAATGGAAGAGTCTTCCGTCAATCTGCTAATACATGGCCATACACACAGGCCAAAATCTCATAAAGTTAAAGTTAATGATCAGCCCGCCGAAAGGATTGTTTTAGGAGATTGGGATGCATACGGCTGGTATATATGGATGGACTCCAGCTCTTGTGAGCTAAAAAATTTTTCTATCTCCTAGAAACAAAAACCAACTGAAACAATAGTCCGATAATTAAAATCAACATCCCTAGGATAATTCTTGGATCACTGTAATAGCCAATTGGTTCAACAGGGAATGCAATAGTCTTTTGTAATGCAGCAATTTTAAAAGCATGTCTGTCCCTCATGTCGGGATGAGTAACTACCTCCATAAAGGCTCTACGGCTTTTATATCTCATTAAAGCTGCTTGATCCCAAGTCTCTGCCCCTTCGATGCCAACTATATCCATAGATTCCCAGATAGCATAACCTCCAAAGATTGGGTGTGAGGCTCTTTTTAGAAGATTTGGCCACATATGCTCCATATATCTAGACATCAGTTGATCGGCTGACTCTCCTGAATTTGCACCCGCTACATCTTCGGGATTCTTATTCATTTCTATACTATTCACCATAATAAATTGCCTTCCGGTATCTTGCTCCATAAATTTTCGGAGAAAATCTTTTCTTAGCTCAGCTGAGATATAAAAATCATCCTCGGAGTCTGAAGACATTCCGACATTTCTTGAATTTTGATCATACTTAATTAGGAAATCCTGTATTTCGTCTTCACTTAGCTTTCCTCCCATATCCGTGTACCAGAAGAAAAAAATTAAATAGAGCACTCCCAGAGTTAGCCAAGTCTTCATATCGTCTTAAACCTTAATTGTTTTAATTTATCAAATAGTAGTTTAAAAACTTTACAAAAGCATCCTTTAATTATACTGTATATATATACAGTATAAATTTGTAGAACCCTTATGAAAATTGACTATCTGGGCGATGCTTCAGAGGAAGATTTATCCCCTCTAGAAATCCCCTATTTTTTAAATACAGTTAGAGTGGGCTGGCCAAGTCCAGCAGATGACTATGTAGAGAGGCCCATAGATCTAAATGAATATTTAATAAAAAATTCTGCCGCTACCTACTTTGTCCGTGTAAGTGGAGATTCAATGATCAATGCACACATAGGAGATGGTGCCATATTAATAGTTGATCGCAGTATAGAACCAAGTCATAACAAGATCGTCATAGCCTCAATAGATGGATCTTATGCATGCAAGAGGCTGCTTCTTAAACCAAAAATGTGTCTCATGTCTGAGAATCCAAAATATCCACCAATACTTATAAACAAAGAAGAAGAACTGGAAATTGCTGGCACGGTTATAGCTGCAATAAATCTTTATTAGTACACCATGACCTTTGCACTAGTTGACTGCAATAGCTTTTATGCTTCATGTGAAAGAATATTCAGACCAGATATAAAAAAACGTCCCGTTGTTGTCTTATCCAATAATGATGGATGTGTGGTGGCATTATCAAAAGAAGCTAAGCAACTAGGAATAAAGATGTGCGAGCCTTGGTTCAAGATAGAAAAATCTTTTCTAAAACGAGGAGGTGTTGCCTTCTCTTCTAATTATGAACTGTATGCAGATGTATCATCTAGAGTCATGCAAACTTTAGAGTATTTATCACCCAACGTAGAGATATATAGTATAGATGAAGCATTTCTTGACCTAACGGGCATAAGGGATCTTGAGCAATTCGGGCATCAATGCCGAACAACTATAAATCGTTGGGTCGGAGTACCTGTTTGCGTGGGAATAGGCCCAACAAAAACCTTAGCCAAGGTGGCTAATTATGGTGCCAAACATTATCCAGCTACGGAAGGTGTCGTTGATCTTTCAGACACCAAAAGGCGAAAAAAATTAATGTCATTAATGCCAGTGAGAGAGGTTTGGGGTGTAGGAAGTCGAATTAATCGAAAATTGCATACTCTAGGAATAGAGACTGCTCTAGAGCTGGCAGAGATGGATATCAAGCTAATAAAAAGAAAGTTCAGCAGTGTCCTAGAAAGAACCGTAATGGAACTACAAGGTTATCCTTGTATAGGCTTAGAACAACAGCCTAAAACAAAAAAACAAATTGTTGTAAGCAGAACATTCAGTAGGAAAGTTAATGATCTAGACTCTATTAATGAGGCTGTTAGCGACTATGCTGCACGTGCATGTGCAAAGCTCAGAAGAGAAAATCAATACTGCAAAATGGTATCCGTCTTTATGAGGACAAATTATTTTAGAAAACAAGATAGACAATATCATGGATTTAAGAGCTATAGATTATTTTCCCCTACAAACGATACCCGAGATATTTTGAATGCTACTAGGCAACTCACTAAGCAAATATTTCAAACTAACATTAATTTCATAAAAGCCGGTGTCATGCTTAGTGATTTTTATGATGAGGGCGTTTATCAGGGCGATTTATTTAGAACAATAGATAAAAGAATTAATAGCGAAGAGCTAATGACAACAATAGATAAGATAAATACTTCAGGAATAGGAAAAGTAACTTTTGCCTCTCAAGGGATTAAAAAATCATGGTCAATGAGAAGACTATTAAAGTCTCCAAGATATCTAACGAATTGGGAAGAGATGCCTGTTGTTAAGTAGGTTTAATAACCGCTATGAAATCGGAAAAGCTTATCTTTTTGATTTATAAAAGTTGACTCTACTGCAGATAGTTCTTTTAATCGAATTGACCAGTCATCATTAAAAATTTTTGAATACAAGTCTAAATAAATATCACAGTGGCGAGCTTCAGCTTTATAGAGCTTAGAATAGAAGCTCTTTAAAGAGTTAGGAAGATGAGGAATGAGGGCATGAAATCTTTCACAAGAGCGTGCTTCAATCAAGGAGCATATAATTAAGGTGTCTTTAAGTCTATTAGGTTCAGTTTTAGAAGAAGACTCATAGAGAGTTTGAGCATACTTTCCAGACTTTAAATTTTTATATTGATAACCTTGTTTTTCTATTAATTTAAGAACTTGCTCAAAATGAAGAAGCTCCTCTCTAGCTAGAGGAGAAAGTAATTTTGCTAGATTGAAGTGAGGATATTTATGAATAAGTGATATTGCTGAAGTCGCCGCCTTTTTTTCACAGTGTGCATGATCAATTAGGAGTAAATCAAGAGACTTGAGTGCTCTGTCTATCCAGGCTTGAGGAGTGGGAGAGCTGAGAATAATTTCCCAAGTATTAGACATTGAAATATTTTTCAACTTTGAAATAACGCTGGTAGTGAGCTTCAGAAAGTTCAAATAATTCTTGTTCAATTATTTTTTTTAGGTCAGATAAGTTCCTTTGAGTGCCCTCTAACAAATCAAAACCAAAATCGACTGGATCTTGGATCGATTGACTGCCAGTTCGCAGCAAATCAAAAACCCAACAAAGAGGATTCACATCTTCTTCAAATTTTATTTTGTGGTAAGAAAGCTTCTCTTTAAGTAGTGTTTCATTAAGTATAAAAATCTTGGATTCCATGATTTTAACTTTGAGAGTTTCCAGTCGATCTAGTACTGATCTCTTTTCAGAGTCGTTAAAAGCATTCCACTGAATAACTTCATATTGAAAGCGTTTACAACCTCGGCAGACTTCATCTCCGAAGACTGTGGAACATACGCCTATACAAGGTGTTTTCGTTGACTTAGCCATAAAATAGTAATGATATAACTATGTAATTTCTACGCAACTTTAAATTACAGATTATGGTAATATGCCGCACCAATTATTAACTTCATCGTACATTATCATGCTAGAAAATTACAAAACCCATGTAAAAGAGAGACTGGAGCAAGGCATACCTCCCCTGCCACTTAATGCTGAGCAGGTTACAGAGCTTGTCGAGCTACTTAAGTCACCTCCTAGCGGAGAAGAAGAGTATATTTTAGATTTAATCACAAATAGAACTCCAGCCGGAGTTGATCCGGCAGCGTATGTTAAGGCAGCGTTTTTAACTGCTGTAGCTAAGGGAGAAACGGCTTCACCATTGATAGACAAAAAGCATGCCACTAAATTGCTTGGAACAATGCTTGGTGGATACAATGTTGAATCATTAATCGGTCTGTTAGAAGATCCAGAAGTAGGTTCTCTAGCTGCTGATGGTTTAAGCCACACATTACTAATGTTCAATGCTAAACATGATGTCATTGAATTAGCTGAAACAAATGAAAATGCAAAAAGAGTGGTAGATTCTTGGTCTGATGGTGAGTGGTTTACTACCAAACCTGAACTTCCAGAAGTAATAAAGGCCATAGTTTTTCGAGTTGAAGGAGAAATTAACACTGACGATTTATCTCCTGCACCCGATGCGCCATCAAGGCCAGATATCCCTCTTCACGCATTGGCAATGCTAAAGAAAACAATGGATGATCCAATTGGCACAATAGAAAAACTTAAGGAGTCCGGCCTTCCTGTTGTGTTTGTGGGTGATGTTGTAGGTACGGGTTCGTCAAGAAAATCGGCCACAAATTCTTTACTATGGCATATTGGTGAAGATATCCCCTTCATTCCTAATAAGAAGCAAGCTGGAATTTGTATTGGCGGGAAAATCGCTCCAATCTTTTTCAATACCCTTGAAGATTCAGGAGCTTTGGCCTTTGAATGCGATGTTAGCAAAATGAGCTTGGGAGATATTATTGAAATTTATCCGTATGAAAAGAAAGTTGTAAATTCAGAAACAAAAGAACTCTTGTGTAGCTATGAATATAAATCGAATACCCTCCTTGATGGAGTAAGAGCTGGAGGAAGGATACCGCTGATAATTGGTAGAAGTCTTACAGATGAGATAAGAGATATTTTAAAACTTGAGTCATCTAAGGTCTTTACTAGACCTGAAGAAGCCCAAAAATCAGATAAGGGGTATACCCTAGCTCAAAAGATGGTGGGAAAAGCTTGTGGGGTTGAAGGTATAAGGCCTGGCATATATTGCGAACCTCGAATGTCGACTGTTGGAAGCCAAGACACAACTGGTCCGATGACAAGAGATGAATTGAAAGAATTAGCATGCCTTGGATTCAACTCAGATTTAGTCATGCAGTCATTTTGTCACACAGCTGCTTATCCTCTTCCTAAAGATATTGAGATGCAACATACTTTACCTGAATTTATACAAACAAGAGGTGGAGTTGCTCTGAAACCTGGAGATGGAATTATTCACTCTTGGTTAAATAGGATGTTACTGCCTGACATGGTAGGAACAGGCGGCGATTCCCATACAAGATTTCCCTTAGGAATTAGTTTTCCTGCAGGTTCAGGGTTGGTCGCTTTTGGTGCTGCGCTCGGAGTAATGCCTTTGGACATGCCTGAATCTGTGCTTGTGCGATTTAAAGGCGAAATCCAGCCCGGTATAACTCTCCGTGATTTGGTGAATGCTATCCCATATGCAGCATTGCAAACCGGACAATTAACTTTACCTAAAGAAGGAAAAATAAATGTATTTTCTGGAAGATGTTTAGAAATAGAAGGACTACCTGAATTAAAAGTAGAACAAGCTTTTGAATTGTCAGACGCATCAGCTGAAAGATCAGCCTCAGGATGTACAATTAAATTAAACGAGGAACCTATAAGAGAATATTTAGAGTCTAACGTTACAATGCTGAGATGGTTAATCTCTGAGGGTTATGAGGATGCAAAGACTCTGGAAAGAAGAGCACAAGCAATGGAGTCTTGGTTAGAGAATCCAGTTCTTATGGAAGCTGATGATGATGCTGAGTATGCTGCTGTAATTGAGATAGATTTGAATAAGATTACTGAACCTCTCTTGGCGTGTCCGAATGATCCTGATGATATTAAGCCTTTATCTGAAGTTGCTAATACGAATATAGATGAAGTCTTTATTGGATCTTGTATGACGAATATTGGGCATTTTAGGGCGGCTGGAAAACTGCTAAAAGATGAATCTGAATTACCATCTAAACTTTGGATATCTCCACCGACGAAAATGGATAAACACCAGCTTACTGAAGAAGGTTACTATGATATCTTTGAAAAAGCAGGTGTAAGACTTGAAATGCCAGGTTGCTCTTTATGCATGGGTAATCAGGCCCGGGTAGAAGCCGAATCTACGGTCGTCTCTACTTCAACTCGAAATTTCCCTAATAGGCTTGGTGATGGCGCTAATGTATTTTTAGCTTCAGCAGAGGTAGCGGCAATATCTGCCACTCTTGGACATATACCAAACCCTGAAGAATACGCGAACTATATGTCGGAGATAAATGCTATGAGTTCAGATGTCTATAGGTATCTTAATTTTCATGAAATAGCTTCTTATAAAGAAGCAGCAAGCAATGCGGTTTTACCTTCGATAACAATTGAAGAAGTAAAAATTTAATTTACTTGCCTCGAGGCTTTTGATTTATCGTTCCTTAACTCCTCAAGGTTCTTGAGGTATGTGTCATCTATGTCGTCTGTTACGTACTTTCCGTCAAAAATTGAGCATTCAAATTGCTTGATCTCTTCATTGCCAGTTTGTGCTGCCATGATAAGGTCATCTAGATTTTGATATATGAGCCAATCAGCTTTTATAAACTCTTCGATCTCTCTCTCAGAGCGTTGGTGAGCAACCAGTTCTGTAGTAGCTGCCATATCGATACCATAAACATTTTGATGTCTTATTGGTGGAGCAGCTGAAGCGAAATAAACCTTCTTGGCTCCAGACGCTCTTGCCATTTCTATAATCTGCCTGCTAGTCGTACCTCTTACGATTGAATCATCTACTAACAAAACAACCTTGTCTTTGAACTCTAAATCAATAGGATTTAACTTTTGTCGAACTGATTTTTCTCTCTTTTCTTGAAATGGCATTATAAAAGTTCTTCCTATATATCGATTCTTTACAAAACCTTCCCTGTACTTAACACCTAAAGTAGTTGCAAGTTGAAGTGCTGAAGTTGTGCTGCTGTCAGGTATTGGAATAACAACATCGATATCGTGGTTTGGCTTTTCTTCTATTATCTTCTTAGCTAAAAATTCTCCCATTCTGAGGCGAGACTTATGAACAGATATTTTATCTATCTTTGCATCTGGTCTGGCAAGATACACATATTCAAATATACATGGCGTTGGAACAGGATTATTGATGCATGACTCTGTTTCAATAATACCTTCAGGACTGATGAAAACTGCTGAACCGGCTTTCACATCATCAAGCGTCTCAAAACCTAAAGAGTCAAGAACCGTGCTCTCTGAAGCAATCATATAATCCTTACCAATCAAATCGCTGTCTTTAGACCCAACGATAAGCGGCCTAATACCAAAAGGGTCCCTAAACCCTACTATGCCAACCCCATTTATCATTATTACAACAGAATAAGCTCCACGAACTCTTTTGTGCAAAGCTCTAACTGCCGCGAAAATTTCCTTAGCACCAGGCTTAACAGAACCTTGCTTTTGAAGTTCATGAGCAAAGACATTGAGCAAGACTTCACTATCAGAATCTGTATTTAAATGTCTCAGATCTTTATGGACTAATACTTCCTTTAACTCTTCATGATTAGTCAAGTTACCATTATGAGAGATACTTATACCAAATGGAGAGTTAACATACATGGGTTGAGCAAGTTCTCTATCCTCACTTCCTGCAGTTGGATACCTTACATGTCCGATACCCATCTGGCCTCTTAGGTTGAGAATGTGTTGATTCCTAACAACATCCCTTACTAGACCTAACTGTTTTCTAATAAAGAACCTATTATTTGTTGAAGTGGCAATTCCTGCAGCATCCTGTCCTCTGTGTTGAAGAATCGTAAGCGCATCATATATAAGTGGAGAAACTTCCTTCTGACTTACAACTCCAACTACACCGCACATAGATATATTCTATATCAAAGTGGTATTTTGTTATTATCTTTATCCAAAATTTGATCTGCTCTATCAATCCATTCGTCAAATATTGGTTTTGAATAATTGTAGAAATCTATTGCATAAATTCTTGAATAAGAATCTAGCCACCATTGAGATTTGTCTAGGCTATTTAAATTAAAAATGTAAAGACTGCTTAACACTGCAAGTATCTTTACAGCACCAAAAAATGCTCCAAATAATCTATCTATTATTCTTAAACCAATAGCCGAAATAAATCCAGAGAGGATGGATCCAACAAACTTGAGAACAATAAAAGAGCCAAGAAAAAGCAATACGAAGCTGAGTATATTTTTTAAGGTTACTGAATCTACATAAGTTTCAATATAGGGAAATAAAATAGGTCCATACAGCCAAGCTAATGCAAGAGAGAAGATCCAAGAAGCTGCAGAAAAAACTTCTTTAATCAAACCATTAAAGAATCCAGAAATGCCGAAAGCAATGATTAATGTAAGTGAGAACCAATCTATATAGCCAAGAGATTCAATCATAAACCTCTACCGTAGGTTTGTATTTAAAAGATGTTCGCAGGGCATCCGCAATAGATTCTGAATCTGACTTTTTTAAGGTTGGTCCTATGAGGAGAAAATAGGTATCTTCGTTATCTTCATCAAACTTGGAATAGACTTTATAGCCTTGATCTTTTAATTTTTTTAAATCTACTTCCAGGTTCTCTAAACTTGAATAAGTATTCACTTTTACTGTCCAAAGCCTTGTAAAGTTTACCTGTGGCAAGGATATATCAATTATTGAGCTCACATCTCCTTGAGCGCTTATGTCTTTTTCAATAGGAATATTTAAATTAACTTCAGCAAATTCATATGGAGTTTCAAATTTTTTTTCGAATCTATCTTCTTTTGGCTTATAGAAAAAGCTAACTAAAAAAAATATAAGAATGAAAGTAAATAATGAATAGTTAATGATCTTCATGATTTTCTTTTTTTATCTTTTCAATTGCTTGATAAGCCTGGCTTACTGTTATGAAGGACCCAAAGACTATACAAGGAACTTGCTCATGGTAACTCCTTTCAATAGCCGAATAAACAGAATCATGTCTGACAACCAATTTATTAGTTATATGTTCAGTGGTATTTATTAATTCTGAGATATCAAATCTAGTATCTTCTATGGAGCAAATGTTCCATTCAGAAATATACTGAGAAATTTCGTTAATGATTGATTCACAATCTTTATCCGACATTGCAGAGAAAATAGCATTAAATTTAATATCTTTATGATTACGATCAAGGAACTGTATAAGATTCTTTACTGAAGCAGGATTGTGAGATACATCTAGGATAAAGTGTTCAATCGAATGACACCTTCCTGGCAAATGAGTTGCTTCAATGACCTTCTTAAAATCAATATCATCCTCTAGAAGCATTTTATAAGCGGATAAAGCGCACGCTGCCGATTCAGGATTTAAATTACCCGAATCAATATCCTCCAGTTCAAAATTTTTATGAGGAATTGAATAAGACCACTTATTGTTCAGGCTCGAAACTCGAAATTCTTTACCAAGTTGCAAAGTCTTTTTACAAATCTCTTGTGATTTTGATGTCACACTTAAAGGCATACTATCTGAACCAAGAATGCCAATCTTTCCCTGCTTTAATATTGCAGCCTTTTGAAGACCAATCTGTTCAAGAGTTGATCCCAGCCATTTTTCATGATCTAAATCAATATTAGTAATTATTGAAATATCTGATTCTATTAGGTTAACAGGATCATACTTGCCTCCAATTCCTATCTCTAAAATAGCAAAATCTAAATTTTCTTCTGCAAAAATTTTAAATGCAGCTAATGTGGCATAATCAAAGTAAGTTAGGCGTGTAGAGTTTTTATTATTTTCAATATATTTAAAAGCTCTTACTATTTCATCATCGCTAGCAGTTCTGTTATTAATACGAATTCTTTCATTGAAGTTAATGAGGTGAGGAGAAGTATAAACACCAACATTACATCCTGATTCGATTAAAAAGTTCTTAAGGTACTCAACTGTGGTTCCCTTGCCGTTTGTCCCTCCTACAATAATAACTTTGTTTGCAAGATTCTGGCTTACAGTTTTTTTGAATAATTCTCGCAACCTTTCAAGACCAAATTCTTCTTCGTTTGGTCTATTAGAATTTATATATCCAAGCCAATCAGAAAGAAGATTGGAGTTCATTTATTTATTTGATAATAAAGCTGATAGTAATCTATGAATTGTGTCTTTTAGATCTTTTCTATGTACGATCATATCGATAGCACCATGCTCCAATAGAAATTCACTGCGCTGGAAACCTTCGGGAAGTTGAACATTAAGAGTCTGTTCTATAACTCTTGGACCCGTGAATCCTACTAGCGCTTTAGGCTCTGCAATATTTATATCACCAAGCATTGCCAAGCTTGCTGAAACACCTCCATAAATAGGATCTATCATTACAGATATGTAGGGCAATTTTGCTTGTCTCATTTTTTCAATTGCGGCGCTGGTTTTGGCCATTTGATATAAAGAAACTAGCGATTCTTGCATTCTTGCACCCCCACTTGTGGAGAAACAAATCATAGGTAATTGATGCTCAAGAGCATGATTAACTGTATCAACAAACTTTTGACCTACCACGGAGCCCATAGAACCTCCCATATATCTGAATTCAAAGGCAGAAGCGACAACAGGCATTTTTTTTAGTTGGCCTTTTACTGCAATTAAAGCCTCTTTTTCACTGCTTGCTTTCTCTGCAGAGTCAATGCGCTCCTTATATGATTTTGTATCTTTGAATTTAAGCCAATCTTTTGGCGTCTTGTCTTGAGAAATTTCAATCATTTCAGAAGAGTCCAAAAACAGTTCTAATCGTTTTCTTGCACCGATTCTTATGTGGTGATCGCACTTAGGACAGACAAATAAATTTGATTCCAACTCAGGCACGTAAAGGATGTTATTGCATGCATAACAACTTTGCCAAAGCCCTTCAGGTATTGTGGATTTTTTTGTTGTTTCCTTCCTAATAAAAGAAGGAAGTATTTTTTCAAACCAATTTGCCATATTTAACTCAGAGCCTCAGAGAGTTCTTTTGTTTTGTCCTTTACCTTCTTTAGGATGTCCCCTCCTTCGCCTATCAAATCTACAAATACACTGCCGACAACTATACCATCTGCAACTTCTTTTACAGAAGAGGCAGAGGCAGAATCTTTTATGCCGAATCCGATAGCTATTGGGAGATTTGTATGTTGCTTTAACTCTTTTACGTTTATTTTTACATCTTCTGCATCAAGATTGCCGGCACCAGTTATTCCTTTTACAGAGATGTAATAAATGTAACCGGAAGCTTGTGAACAAATTATCTTAGATCTGGCAGAACTTGTAGTTGGTGCAATCAATCTAATAATATCTATGGATCTTTCTTCAGCGTATTTAGTAAAATCAGAACTTTCTTCGGGTGGCATATCAACAATCAAGATACCATCTAGACCAACCTTGTCCGCTTCAATCATAAATTCTTGAGCCCCGAGGGATTCAAATGTATTCATATAGCCCATAAAAACTATTGCTGTTTCAATATTCGTCTCACGGAACTTTTCTACTAGCTTGAAAGTATCCCTTAACGAGGTTCCATTTTCTAAGGCTCTTTCGTGGCCTTTCTGGATGGAAACTCCCTCTGCCATAGGATCTGAAAAAGGGACTCCTAATTCAATAATATCGACACCCTCTTCAACCATAGCATTCATTATGTCTAAAGTTGTTTCTATATTTGGATCGCCCGAAACAATATAGTTAATAAGAGCCTTTCTGTTTTCAGTTTTTACTCTAGAAAAAATTTCTTTTATCCTAGAACTCAAAGCTCTATTCCTTCTATTGATGCGACTGTATTGATATCTTTATCGCCTCTTCCGGAGACATTAACAACAATGGATTGATCTTTATTCATGGTGGGAGCAAGTTCCTTGACATGCGCAATACCGTGAGCAGTTTCTAAAGCAGGCATAATTCCCTCGACTCTTGTGAGTTCTTTAAAGGCCTCTAGGGCCTGTTCATCATCAGCAGTGACATACTCAGCCCTACCTATATCTTTCAACCAAGCATGCTCTGGACCTACTCCTGGATAGTCCAAACCAGCTGAAACCGAATGGGTTTCAGTCACCTGTCCTGATTCATCTTGCATCAGATATGTTCTCATGCCATGCAGAACACCTTGTTTTCCGTCATTTAAAGGTGCGGCATGCTTGCCAGTGCTTAAGCCTAAACCACCAGCCTCCACACCAACAAGCCTTACATTCTTTTTTTCTATAAACGGATAAAATAAACCCATTGCATTAGAGCCTCCTCCAACACAAGCTACTAGAACATCAGGATCTTTTCCAATTTCTATCTGACTTTGCTCTAGGACTTCTTCACCTACCACTGCATTAAAATCTCTTACTATTTGAGGGTAAGGATGAGGGCCTGCCACGCTTCCAATAATATAGTAAGTATCATCAACATTTGTTACCCAATCTCTCATAGCCTCATTCATTGCATCTTTAAGGGTAGAAGTTCCAGAGCTTACACCCACCACTTTTGCTCCTAGAAGTTTAATTCTAAAAACATTCAATGATTGTCTTTTTATATCTTCTTCTCCCATATAAACAATACATTCCAGTCCGTGTCTTGCTGCAACAGAGGCTGTAGCCACTCCGTGTTGACCGGCACCAGTCTCAGCAATAATTCTTTTCTTACCCATATGTTTGGCAAGGAGTATTTGCCCAACTGTATTATTTATTTTGTGTGCGCCAGTATGATTGAGATCTTCACGCTTAAGATAGATCTTTGCCCCGCCAAGCAATTCTGTCCATCTTTTTGCAAAATATAATGGAGAAGGCCTGCCAACATAATGAGCAAGATCACTTCTAAATTCTTCAATAAATTTATTATCTTTTTTAATTAACTCGTATTGATCAGATAACTCTTCTAGAGCAGGAACAAGTGTTTCAGCTACATACCTACCGCCGTATATTCCAAACCTTCCATTTTTATCTGGCATTAATTCTTCAGACATGAAAACTCCTAATTTTTTCAACTAAATCTTTAGTCTTGGAATGATCCTTCCTTCCAGGACTTTTTTCGATACTTGAGCAGATGTCGACTCCAATACAGGTATCTATCAATAGTGCTTCTTTAAAATTAGAGGCATTGATACCTCCTGCTACTAAAAAAGGAACGGAAACATCTTCATTTAGTAAAGAGAGATCGAAGCTTTGTCCAGTTCCGCCGAACTCTTTACTATCATAGCTATCAAAAAGGAGCATTTTAGCACTTTTATATGTTGCATTGATTTTTTCTAAACTCAAACCTTGTCTTACCCTGATGGCTTTAATGTATTCTCTATCAAAACTTTCGCAATATTCTATAGTCTCATCTCCATGGAACTGAGGAATAGCATCAGGAAAAGAGTTTAAACATTCAGAAACAAACTCTTCTTTTGCATTAACAAAAATTAAGAAGATATGAATGTGTTCGGGTACAAGCTTGTAAAGCTGATTCAAATCAGATGTGTTTACATGTCTTTTACTTTCGAAAAACAAGTTAAAACCTACTGCATCAATATCTAATGAAGTTACATAATCTAGGTCATGTGAGTTAGTTATTCCGCAGATTTTAATAAAAGGCTTCATTTATAAATTATAGAGTATTAGGCTTCTAGAATAATTACATTAGGTTATTTTTGTATGTGGGGATTTTATACTTCTTTAGATACTGTGGACCCATAAAATAAAGTCCTTCGGAGCTGACAGTTTTACCTGCATACCTTCGATCTTTTGCTTTTAAAATGACTTCGATCTCTTTCGGCTTGATTTCCTTTTTTCCAACAAGCAATAATGTTCCAGTTATGATCCTGACCATGTGTAACAAAAAAGCATTGGCTTTTATTTCCAGAGTTAAAAAGCTTCCTTTTCTCTCTATTTCAATAGATTCAATATTTCTTATAGGAGACTTGGATTGGCAACCGGAACCCCTAAAAGAACTAAAATCTTTTTCTCCTATCAAGTATCTTGAAGCGGCCTTCATTAACCTAACATCCAATTTTTGAGGTACGAATAGAGACCTTTGCGACCAAAGAGCGGATGGTGTTTTATCGTTTAAAATGTTGTAGAGATAGGACCTATTATTTGCAGAAAACCTTGCATGGAAGCTTTCATCAACATCTCTAGACCATACAATTCTTATATCGTTTGGTAAGTAAGAATTCACACCCCTTATCCATTCTTGTTGTGTCCGTGTTGCATTACTATCAAAGTGAATTACTTGCATAAATGCGTGGACACCAGCATCAGTTCGTCCGCTACAATAAGACTTTATGCTGTGGTCAGCCACTTTAGAGATTGCCCTTTCTAAATGACCTTGGATAGTTTCCTTCGTACTTTTTTGTCTTTGAAAACCATAGAATCTTGAACCGTCGTACTCTACGCCTAATGCAATTCTAATCATCTCTAGGAAGATTCTAACTTTTTAAGAAGATTAGAAGCGATTAGTGCCTCTTCTTTACTTAAATTGCTTGAGAGAACCTCTTCTAGCAAGCGCTTAGCTTCTATCTTTTGATCCATCTCTATTAGACTTCTGGAGAGATTGATTTTAGCAGTAGTTTCATTTCCTATTTCATTAGATATGTCTACTTCAGAAAAAATTGGCTCTTGTTTTTTTTCAAATCTAATTGCAAATAGAATAATGGAAAATAGAATTAGTCCTAGGAATAGGCCACTTATGCCTTCGAGATAAACTCCTGTAATAAAATAAAACTCTGTTTCCAGGTTTAGTAGTAAGTTCTCCATTCAGTTCCTACTCAAAAAGGAGTTCTGCAATTTGAACGCTGTTTAAAGCAGCGCCTTTTAATAAGTTATCAGCTGCTATCCACAGATTGATTCTATTATCACTCCATAGATCTTTCCTTAATCTTCCGACATGGACTAAATTATCTCCATCAGCGTCTAAAGTTGCAGTGGGATAATCACTCGCTTCAATGCCGTAATGTAGAGATAATCCAGGAGCTTTTCTTAGAACTGAAGCAACCATTTCTTCGGAAAGAGGATTTTCAGTAAGGATATGGACAGATTCTGAATGACCATTGAGAACAGGAACTCTGACACATGTGGCAGCAACTTGAATATTCCTATCAAGGATTTTATGAGTCTCTTTTAAAAGTTTATTTTCCTCTTCAGTATACCTATTCTCTGCAAAAGAACCGCAATGAGGTAGAACATTGTTTGCAATTTGTTTGGGATAAACAGAAGTGTTCATATACCTATCACCTTTATAGGACCCTAATTGATCCAATAATTCTTCTGAAGCTTCTTTACCTGTACCCGAAACAGCTTGCATTGTAGTAATATCAATTCTTTGAATAGTAAATTCATCATGAATCGGCTTCAATGCAACAAGCATTTGGATGGTTGAGCAGTTAGGATTAGCAATAATGGCAGGTAACTCTTGGTTCATGAGCATATCGCCGTTAACTTCAGGAACAATCAGTGGTATGTCTTCTTGATACCTAAAGCACGAAGAATTATCTACGACCACACATCCTTGTGAAACTGCTTTTGGTGCAAATTCTGATGAAACCGAAGCTCCAGCGGAAAATAAAGCCAAATCTGTGTCACTGAAATCATACTCAGCTAAATCTTGAACTACCAGTTCAGTTCCTCTAAAAGCAAGGGACTTACCTTTGGATTTTTTGCTGGCAAGTAACACAATCTCTGCATTTGGATAAAAGTCTTTCTCAAGCAATTTAAGAAATGCCTGTCCTACCATTCCAGTGGCTCCAGCTATAGCGATACGATTGGCTTTTAACATAATTTTTATTAAAGGTTTTCTACAATTTTATTTCCCATGTCTGAAGTGGAGAGTTTAGTTTCTTCAGAACCTTCAAGGTCATGGGTTCTAAAACCCTCTGACAACACAGTTTGAATAGAGTTTTCTATGGCTAAAGAAGCTTCATTAAGACCGAAACTATATTTTAACATCATAGCTAAAGACAAGATTGCAGCTATAGGATTAGCAAGGCCTTTACCCGTAATATCTGGAGCCGAACCATGGACAGGTTCGTATAAACCTTGGTTTTTTGAATTTAAAGATGCTGAAGGCAGCATACCAATAGATCCAGTCAACATAGCAGCAATATCTGAAAGAATATCGCCAAATAAGTTACCAGTGACTATCACGTCAAATTGTTTAGGCTCTTTGACCAATTGCATTGCAGCATTATCCACAAGCATATGAGTTAGTTCCACATCAGGATAATCTTTTGAAATTTCAATTATTACTTCTCGCCAAAGAACGCTTACTTCTAGAACATTAGCTTTATCGACTGAGCAAAGAGACTTACTGCGTTTTTGAGCAGCTTCAAATGCAACCCTTCCTATCCTTTCAATTTCTTCTCTGCTATATATCATGGTGTTGAAGGCAGAATTCTCTGATTCTAAATTTCCTCTAGGTTCTCCAAAATAAATTCCACCAGTGAGTTCTCGAACAATGAGTAAATCTAGATCTTCTACTTTCTCCGATTTGAGCGAAGACGACTCCACAAGATGCTTAGATAAAATAGCTGGTCTTAGATTAGCAAATAAATCTAATTGAGAGCGTAATCCCAGTAGTGCTCTTTCTGGTCTAAGATCATAGTCAAGATCATCCCATGCAGGCCCTCCTACAGCACCTAGTAAGATTGCATCGGCGTTTTGAGCAGCTTCAAGTGTTGCTTCTGGTAAGGGTTTACCATATTTGTCAAAGGCTGCTCCACCAACTTCCGCCTCTTCAAATTCGATGTCATATTGAAATTTGTCATTTAAAGCAACTAAGACTTTCTTTGCTTCATTACAAACTTCAGGACCGATACCATCACCCGGTAATATTAAAATCTTTTTTTTGTCAGTCATTGGTATCAATACTATTAAAGATCCAAGGAGATTCACTCATTCTTCGCTTTTCAAACTCTTTTATTTGATGGGAGTGAATAAGGCTTAAGCCTATTTCGTCTAAACCCTCTAAAATACATTTTTTTTGAAATGGATCTATTTCAAAAGTGGCTATTTGTGTTTCGTCTGAAAAAATTATCTGATTTTCAAGATCAATCTCTATTTCTTTACCTTGTTCGGCCAATTCCATGAGTATTTCAATCTCTGATTGAGTTAGGGCTATAGGAAGAAGGCCATTATTAAAACAATTATTGAGAAAGATATCTGCAAAGCTCTCCGCAATGACAGCTTTGAAACCATAATCCATTAAAGACCAGACTGCATGTTCTCTACTTGATCCGCAACCAAAGTTCTTTTTTGTAATTAGAATATCGGAGCTCTTAAATTTCTCATTATTCAAAATAAAGTTTTCGTTAACTACTCTCGTTTCAGAGTCTTGACCAGGATACCCTTCATCGTTATATCTCCAAGCATCGAAAAGGTTTGGTCCAAATCCGCTCTTTTTTATTGATTTCAGAAATTGCTTAGGAATGATTTGATCAGTATCTATGTTGTCCCTATCAAGAGGAACACCGAGTCCCTTATGAAAAACAGAAGTATTTTTCATGACATAAACTCCCTAATATCAACAAAACGGCCTTCAACGGCAGATGCTGCTGCAGTTGACGGTGAAACCAGATGAGTTCTACCACCATAGCCTTGCCTTCCTTCAAAATTTCTATTTGAAGTAGAAGCACAATGCTCACCTTCGCCGAGTTGATCAGGGTTCATAGCTAAGCACATAGAACAGCCGGGAGCTCTCCACTCAAAGCCTGCATCCATAAAGATCGTATCTAAACCTTCGTCGACTGCTTGCTTTGAAACAAGCCCGGATCCAGGTACCACTATGGCTCTTTTGATGGATGATGAGATTTTTTTTCCTTTCAAAATTTTTGCCGCTTCTCTGAGATCCTCGATGCGCGAATTTGTGCACGAGCCTATAAAAACTTGATCAAGCTGTATATCCGTAATCTTTTTACCTGGTTCTAAATTCATATAATCAAGAGCATGTTCAATTGATTCATTTTCAGGATGAGGAATCAATCCGTCTATATCGCTGACCATTTCAGGTGAAGTTCCCCAAGTAACTTGAGGCGCTATTAAAGAGCCATCGATTTCTATCTCCCTATCAAACTTTGCATCTTTATCACTTACAAGCTTTTTCCATTGGCATACAGCGTCTGTCCAGAGATCTCCAGATGGAGTGAAAGGTCGTCCTTTTACATATTCTTCTGTGACGGAATCGTAAGCCA
>CACJMO010000004.1 GCA_902594545.1 uncultured SAR86 cluster bacterium | reverse complement strand
CAATCATAAGACTGTCATTCATTTATGCGAAGCGTTTGGGGGTGCTATAGTTTCTACTTCAGCAAATAAGGAAGGCATGCCAACCCTCTCTAATTCAGAGGAAATATTCAAAACTTTTCCTGAAATAAAAGTTTTTGAAGGCGAGCTTGGCGGACAAGGAAGACCGTCTACTATTCAGGATGCTGTAACAGATTTAATAATAAGGTAATTGTGTCATCAATTTATAAATTAGGAGTAATAGGTAGCCCCATAGACCATTCTTTGTCACCAAAGATACATAAAATATTCGCTAATGATCTTGGCCTGCAGATCTCTTACGAGGCTATAGAGGTTAAAGAAAATGAATTTAAGACAGCGATAACGAATCTCTTTGATCAAGGGTTTATGGGATTGAATGCTACTCTACCTCTCAAAGAAGCTGCCTATGGCTTAGCTGATAATCTATCAAAAGAAGCTCAAAATTGCGGATCAGTAAACACTCTATGGAAGGAAAAAGATACTCTTTGTGCAGACAGTACTGACGGAAGAGGTCTTGTGAAGGATTTAGAGAGCAAAGGAATAGATATAGGAGATAAAAATATTTTATTGTTAGGTGCTGGTGGATCCGCTAAAGCAGTTATTCCCAGCCTGCTAAAGTCTAAACCTAAAACGCTAACCATAGCCAATCGCACACCTGAAAAGGCAATAAATCTCGCTAATAAATTTACTTCAGGGCAGTGCGAAGTCAATGCGGCTGCAATAGATGCAAGGTTAAATTCGGAACCTAGTCTTATCATTAACACAACTTCTGCCGGAACTCTTAAGCAAGCAATAGAACTGCCTGAAAATTTATTTTCAGATAAAGTCTTTGTGTACGATTTATCTTATTCTTTTCAAATGACGCCATTTAATAAAATAGCTAAAGAGGCAGGCGTAAAAAATTATTGTGATGGCTTGGGAATGCTTATTGAACAAGCTGCTTTAAGTTTTGAAATCTGGACTTCGCACATTCCATCTACTGACATAAAAAGAGAGGATCTTCTCTAGTTATTTATAGCTTACAGAACCCAAAATTTCTTTGTATTCAAGGTATTGTTTGAGGTTTCTGATTGGTTTAAAATACGCGCGCTGTCTGATTGCCCACCTTAAAAATAAATATTTATATTAATGGCTTATATTAAAAAAGTTTCCGCGAAATTGATTTTTGCTTTGCCTCTCTTTTTCTCATCATTAATTTTTTCTGAAAAGTCAGATTACAACATGCCCGTTGGTGTGACCGATGTTAGCGAAAGTATCTTTGAACTGCACATGGTCATATTTTGGATTTGTGTCGTTATTGGAATTATTGTTTTCTCCATAATGTTCTGGTCTCTTTGGAAGTACAGAAAATCAAAAGGGGCAGTAGCCGCTGATTTTGATGACAACTTTTGGCTTGAAATTGGGTGGACAGTTGCAGCAACGTTAGTACTTGTCTGGATGGCAGTTCCATCAACACAAGTGATGGTTGAAGCTTATGATGATGCCGAAGGCGAAATCAATATTCTAATCACTGGACATCAGTGGAAATGGCATTACGAATACTTAGAAGATGAAGTTGGATTTTTTAGTAATCTTTCTACAAGCCAAGAACAAATTGACGGTGAGGTGCCAAAGGGTGAGTTCTATCTTCAAGAAGTAGATGAGCCGCTCGTCATACCTACGAATACTAGAGTAAGGTTTTTAATCACAGGTAATGATGTTATCCACTCGTGGTGGGTTCCAGACTTTGCTGTTAAGCAGGATGCTATCCCAGGATTTATCAATACTGCCTGGACCAACGTCCCAGAGCCAGGAATTTTTAGAGGAGCTTGCACTGAGCTTTGTGGAATAAAACATGCTTTCATGCCTGTTGTCGTAAGGGCTGTTGAAAGAGAAGAATTTGACGCTTTCATTGCAGAGAAAGTTGCATTAGCCGAGGAAGAGAGAATGTTAACTTCTAAGGTATGGACTAAAGATGAATTAATGGAGCGTGGCGAAAGCTTCTATGCTGTTAATTGTGCTGCTTGTCACCAAGCAAATGGCCAAGGCATTCCTCCAGTGTTTCCTGCTTTAGAAGGGAGTCAAATTGCGCTCAATGATAGTTCAAAACATATAGAAATATTAATGGAAGGTGTCCAGGGTTCTGCCATGGCTGCTTTCGGCGATTCTTACAGTGAAGTAGATATAGCATCAGTTATAACTTACACAAGACAAGCTTGGTCGAATGGCGAAAATGGTGATGGTGAAATTGTCACACCTCAGGACATAGTTGCTTACAAGAACAGAATAGATTTATAAGGGAAATAAAAAATGAGTACAGTAGTAGAATCACACGATCACGGACATCACGGACCTGCAAAAGGACTTTCTAGATGGCTGTTCACAACTAATCATAAGGATATAGGAACTCTATACCTTTGGTTCAGTTTCATCATGCTCTTCATAGGCGGCGCAATGGCTATGGTTATTCGAGCTGAGCTGTTTCAGCCGGGACTGCAAATAGTTCAACCTGAATTCTTTAATCAGATGACCACTAATCATGGTCTGATCATGGTTTTTGGAGTGATAATGCCAGCTTTTGTTGGACTTGCTAATTGGATGTTGCCAATGCAGATTGGCGCTCCTGATATGGCATTGCCAAGGCTTAATAACCTAAGCTTCTGGCTTTTACCCATGGCTTTTGGAATATTGATTTCCACACTGTTCATGCCAGAAGGCGGACCCAACTTTGGTTGGACTTTCTATGCGCCACTTTCAACTACTTACGCTCCATCTACTGTCAACTTCTTCATATTCTCAGTTCACGTGATGGGGGTTTCTTCGATACTTGGTTCAATTAATATCATTACAACTATCTTTAATATGAGAGCCCCTGGCATGACTTTGATGAAGATGCCTCTTTTTGTTTGGAGTTGGTTGATCACTGCTTATTTATTAATTGCAGTAATGCCTGTTTTAGCCGGTGTAGTAACCATGATGCTCATGGATATAAACTTTGGAACCAGTTTCTTTAATGCTGCAGGCGGTGGAGATCCAGTTTTATTCCAGCATGTTTTCTGGTTTTTTGGACATCCTGAAGTTTACATAATGATACTTCCTGCCTTTGGTATCGTTTCTCATATAATTGAGACTTTCTCTAGGAAGCCAATATTTGGATATTCTTCAATGGTCTATGCAATGGCTTCGATCGCGATATTATCATTTGTGGTGTGGGCTCATCACATGTTCACAGTTGGAATGCCTCTTGCGGGAGAGCTTTTCTTTATGTACTCAACAATGTTGATCGCCATACCAACAGGTGTAAAAGTATTCAACTGGGTAGCTACGATGTTTAGGGGTTCAATAACCTTCGAGACGCCGATGCTATTCTCAATAGCATTCGTTGCCCTATTTACTATAGGTGGTTTTTCGGGACTCATGCTAGCTATTGTTCCAGCTGACTTCCAATATCATGACACCTACTTTGTTGTAGCTCATTTCCACTATGTACTGGTCCCAGGAGCTTTATTTGGAATAATTGCAGCGGCCTATTACTGGTTGCCTAAATGGACTGGCAATATGTACGATGAGACCTTAGGTAAGCTACATTTCTGGCTAACCTTTATTTCAGTAAATGTAACTTTCTTCCCTATGCATTTTGTAGGCCTCGCTGGAATGCCTAGAAGATACCCGGACTATGCTCTGCAATTTGCAGACTTCAACGCATTAATCAGTGTGGGCGCTTTCATGTTTGGCTTAACTCAGCTTCTCTTTTTATTCATCGTGATTAAAACAATCAGGTCAGGCAAGCAAGCCAAGCCGGAGGTTTGGGAAGGTGCTGGAGATCTTGGTCTTGAGTGGACCTTGAGCTCACCACCTCCATATCACTCATTTACTGTACAGCCTCAAGTTAAATAAATTGGAAGCGAAGAGAACATTAAGAAACCTCGCAGGCATCGTAGTTGGGATGTTTGCATTTGGTTGGTTACTTGTTCCGATGTACGATGTATTTTGTGAAATAACTGGTCTCAATGGAAAAGTAACTGGGCCTAGTTCTTTAAGTGAAGAGTCTTTAGCTATTACGGAACAAAGGGAGCTTTTGGTTCAGTTCATGACACACAATAATGAATCCATGCCTTGGTTCTTTGATTCAGAAAAGTCTCAAATGAGAGTTGTTACTGGTAATCAATATGAAGCCACATTTGTTTTTCATAATACAACTGGAAAGGAAATGGTTGGTCAGGTCATACCAAGCGTTTCACCCGGGAGAGGTGCGGAATATTTCCATAAAACTGAGTGCTTTTGTTTCGAAAGACAAGTACTTGCGGCGGGGGAAAGAATAGAACTTCCAGTAAGATTTATTATTGATCCAGCATTACCAAAAGAAATAGGATCACTAAGCCTTGGATATACTTTGTTTGATATAACGGACAGAGTGCAAACAAATAACGAAATAGCAAAATTATAGAAAGGGGAGAAGATGTCACAACAACCTTATTACGTTCCTGAATCCAGCAAGCTGCCATTTGCTATGGCTATAACTATGCTTGTGTTCATTATAGGTGCAGCGAATACAGTTATTGATCTTGGTAAGGATACAAACTCATATCTCATACTGATCTTGTCCATGATAATGCTTTGGACCACTATGTACTTTTGGTTCAAGCAAGTAATACAAGAAAATCATGCGGGATTAAATAATCCGATGCTAAAAGACTCTTACGTTTATGGCATGGCGTGGTTTATTTTCTCAGAAGTCATGTTCTTCTTTGCATTTTTCTTTGCACTGGCTTACATAAGAAACTTTGCAGTTCCCTGGCTTGGAGGAGAAGGCGAAAAAGGTTTAGCAAACATGTTGTGGCCAGGATTTGAAGCAAGTTGGCCACTAATGATTACTCCAGATCAAGCAGTATTTGCAGGCCCTGAAAAAGACATGTCTTTGGCCACAGCCTACGCAAATGGAGGCTTAGGTGGAGTACTAGGATGGTTACCATTGTGGAACACGGTCCTCTTGTTAACTTCGAGCGTGACCGTTCATATAGCTCATTTAGGACTAAAAAATGGAAACAGAAAGCAATTCAATCTTTGGCTGGCTGTTACATTAATTCTTGGCTACGCATTCGTGGTTGTTCAAGGTATTGAGTACTACGAGGCTTATGCACATTATGGACTTACATTAAACACAGGCATCTACGGAACAACATTTTTCATGCTGACAGGTTTCCATGGCTTCCATGTTTGCTTAGGGGCAATTATCCTTACAATAATGCTCTTTAGAAGCCTCAAAGGGCATTTTACTGCTGACGATCATTTCGGATTTGAAGCCGGATCGTGGTATTGGCACTTTGTAGACGTTGTTTGGATCCTCTTAGTGGCTTTTGTATACGTAATGTAATTGACTTATACGCCCGGCCCTATTTGACCAGTTACAAAACCATAAACTAGAGTTAAAAAAAGAACGACTGCAATAGAAACTCTGACGCCCAAACTGTGAACTGTTTTTTTAGACGAGCCGCCGTCCTTTATAAGGAAGAAGGCGCCTCTAAAAAGACTAATTAACATAGCCACTATAAGAAATAGAATAAAGTATTTAATCATCTTGAAAGGTTGAGAAGTATACACTTAGGTAGATAAAAAAAATATGAGTAAATTTAGTCCAGGAAAGCTTATGACTGCATTTTTCGTATTCTTCTTCCCAATACTAATTTTTCTAGGTTCATGGCAAATAGTTAGGGGCCTAGATAAAGAGTCGATTGTAAGTCAGCACCGCTTAAACCAGTCCATGCCGGTCATAAATGAAGATCAGATAAAAGAATTTTCTCAAGAAGAGCTTGTTTATAGAACGGTATCTTTAGAAGGAGCTTTTGGTGATCAGACTTATATTTTGGACAATAGACTTTATAGACAAGAAGCAGGTCATGAAATTTTTACAATTTTCAACACCACTAAAAATTCTTCTTATCTGGTTAACAGGGGTTGGCTCTCAAAAACTATGGTGAATGATAGTGAAGTTGGATTTGAAAACGATAATGTAACCATTCAGGGTGTTCTCTCACCCTTTACAAGGTTTGGTTTGAGTTTATCGGAACAAGACAGTCAAGAAGGATGGCCTAAATATGTTCAACAATTGGATCTTAAGTCAGTTCAAAAAGATCTTGGTATTGGCATTCAAAACAAAGTTCTCCAACTTTCAGCTGCCTCCTTAGGGGCATTTGAACCAATTTGGAGACCTGTTGATCTTCAACCATCTCGTCACTATGGCTACGCAGTCCAATGGTTTGGTCTGGCTTTAGTATTGTTTTGTTCATACTTGTATTACGGATATAAAAAAGATTAATTATGAAAATTAGCAACAAGAACTACGGCAGGCTTATGGCTTCCCTTATTTTTCTTACACCCATTATTGTTTTAATTTCAAGTTCTGCTCTTTTTTATAGTGGCTACGCACCAGAAGGTACAGTTAATAAAGGTACACTTTTACCTGAACCTATTCAATTGAGTGAACTTAATTTGACAGTTGAGTCTGGACCTTTAACTGATGAATTCCCAGGGAAGTGGTCTATCGTTCAATTTGTAAAAGGAGATTGTGAAGAGAAGTGCTGGAAAAATTTGTATTCTTCAAGACAGATAAATATAAGGCTTGCAAAAGATAGCGACAGGGTAGTCAGATACCTCATCAATATAGATCAAGATTCTTTGTCGCAGGACAGCTTGGAAAAGATTAAAAGCGAGTACCCCCAGTTGTACAAAGGAAACATAAATTTCAATGACGTGCCCCAACCAGTTAATCAAAGGCTAGAAGAGTCTCCCTATATTTTATTTGACCCTCTCGGGAATGGAATATTGATTTATGATTCAACTCTGCCAAGTGGAGAACTACTTAATGATCTTAAGAAGGTTCTTCAAAACTCTAAAATAGGATAAAAATGGAACGCATTAAAAAACTCTCTCTTTGGTCAGGATTGCTTGGTTTTGTCGTGGTAGCGCTTGGTGCTTGGACGCGACTCGCTGATGCGGGTTTAGGTTGCCCGGACTGGCCAGGGTGCTACGGATTTGTAACTATACCGGTTAGTCCTGAAGAAATTGACCTAGCTAACTCTAAATTTCCTGATACACCATATGAGGTGGCTAAAGCAATTCCCGAAGTAGTCCATAGATATTTTGCTGCTGCACTTGGGTTCATGATTCTTTGTATAGCTTTTTTGTCCTTTAAAAACAAAGAGCTACCTTCAGATATCAGAAGACTGAGCTTCTTCTTGATAGCCTGGGTGATTATGCAAGGAACTTTCGGCTATTGGACAGTCAGTCTTAAGTTGTGGCCTCAAGTGGTTACCACACATTTAATGTCAGGATTTTTAACAACTGGATTATTGTGGTTACTCTATTACAAAGCTAAAGATCGCTTAGAAACTAGAACTCATTGGAATTTCAGTTCCACAACAAAAAAACTCTTCACGATTTCTATCGTTATAGTTGCAATTCAGATATTTTTAGGTGCTTGGACGAGTACAAATTATGCATCGTATTCCTGTACGGATTTCCCACTTTGTCAGGGAGAAATACTGCCTGATGCTAACTTTAAAGAAGGTTTTAACTTCTTCCAAAGTATTGGTCCAAATTATCTCGGAGGCCAGTTAGATCATGAGTCCAGAGTGGCTATACATCTTACTCATAGGTTTGGTGCTGTAGTTGTTACACTTTTCTTGCTCTTCGTAAGCTATCATCTTTATGTAAGAAAATTTCAAACCTTAGCTTTAGGTTTAGTAGGCTTCTTGACCCTTCAAGTCTTACTGGGTATTTCGAATGTTATATTCGCTCTTCCCTTATTAATTGCTGTAGGACATAACCTAGGTGGGTTATTATTGATCACCTATTTGGGGATTCTTAGACTAAGAGAGCATTAATTTATGACATCAGTTATAGCTAATTGGAGAGGTTATCTTGAACTAACCAAGCCAGGGGTTCAGGCTCTTCTTTTTGTTTCTTGTGCTAGCGGAATGCTTATAGGGTCTAATTTCAGTCCTCCTGTAACAGTTTTCTTCTTTGGACTAATAGGTATAAGTTTTCTTGCTGCTTCATCTGCGGTTGTGAACCATTTTTTTGATAAGCAAATAGATTCAAAAATGAACAGAACATCGAATAGGCCGCTTGTCTTGGGTGATATTTCTGACAAACAAGCAATTATTTTTTCTGTTTTACTCTATCTGTCTGGATCTGCAATGTTGTTGAGTTTCACTAATTTTTTAACTTGGTTACTTACAACACTAACTTTTATTTTTTACGGATTTATTTACACCAAGTATTTGAAGTACATGACAAGCCAAAACATAGTTATTGGTGGGTTAGCTGGAGCCATGCCCCCTTTACTGGGCTGGGCTGCAATTTCAAATACTATTGAACCAAATGCTTTACTTTTAGTTCTAATCATCATGGTGTGGACACCCCCGCATTTTTGGGCGCTGGCTGTTTATAGGGTTGATGATTATTCTGATGCAGAAGTACCTATGTTGCCTGTTCAGAAGGGGGTCCCTTTTACGAAACAACACATACTTCTATACACTTTCCTTTTATTGGCATGCACTATGCTTCCGTACGCAGTTCAAATGTTTGGTGAAATATATTTATTTTCTGCACTAGTTTTAGGAGCTGTTTTCTTAATTTACTCTTTTAGGCTTTATTTTGATGAAACAAACGCAATGGCAATGCCAACATTTGCATATTCAATCATCTACCTTGCAGCTCTTTTTGCTGCAATGCTCATAGATCACTTTTTATCTCTATGAACAGAGGGGTCTTTATTACAGTAGCTACGTGTTTAGGCTTTATAGCCTTGATACTGGCATTGTTTTTATCCAGGTTTTACACCCCAAGAGAACTTACTTTAGACGAATACAAATTATTAGGGGCTTACTTTATTGATCCTCCAAGACAACTTGCAGAATTCAAATTGGTAGACGATAGTTCAAATACATTTACTGCAGAACAATTTGAGGGTAGCTGGAATGTTTTATTCTTTGGATTTACGTATTGTCCTGATATATGTCCAATAACCTTGAAACAAATGGTTGATGTTAAGGAATCGTTAGGAGATACAGCACAAAATTTTAGAGTGTTTTTGGTTTCAGTAGATCCTGATCGAGATAAGCCTGAGAATCTAAGGGTTTATTTAGATAATTTTGACAATACATTTAGGGGGTTAACAGGAGAAATAGATCAAATCTATAAGTTCTCTACCCAAGTTAATGCACCATTCTTTCCTGTCGTGAACAGTCCCGAGCCAAACTACACCGTAGACCATTCAGGTAGCTTGGTCCTAATCAATCCTCAAGGAAATTATGCAGGCTTTTTCAGAGCCCCTCATGACACTGACAAAATAGCTAAAGCCCTTGCTTCTCTGCTGAATTAAACTGATAATTCGATCTTCATTATGCTCAGCAAATATAGATTTACTCTACTCGTAGCAATATTATTTGCTGCAGGGATATCTGCTGAGCCACTTGTTCACGCTCATGATATAGATGAGCAGCATGATTTAATTCAATGTCAGGTTTGTGAAATTGAGTCATTCAAGCTTAATGATATTTATTTACTGGAGTCACCTGATGCTCCAATTCAACAAGATAAAAAACTTGAGCAAGAAGAACCATTTTTCTTACTTGAGACCTTCAGCGCTAGGGCTCCACCACAATCCTAAATTTTAGTTACAAATTATTTTTTTAAAAAACTAAATTTTAGGAGAAAACATGAAAGTTTACTTTTATGCGCTCATGGCGATGAGCTTAATTAGCACGCAAATACATGCTGACGAACCCTCTGATTCGGCCTCAAACGATGCAGATGAAGTTGTGGTTACGTCGTCAATATTAAATCCGTCGAGGATAATTAATCCTTTGTATGTAATAGATGGTGACGAGATTGAAGATAATGCAACGACCTCTTTAGGAGAGGCTGTGGATAGTTATTTGGGAGTCTCTATAGCTGACTATGGAGCAGCAGTAGGACAACCTATCATCAGAGGTATGTCTGGTCCTAGGGTAAAGATACTCAAAAATGGAATGGTAAATCGAGATGTATCTGGACTGGGGGCTGACCACCTGAACGATATTGACTTGAATGATCTTGAGCAAGTAGAAATTATAAAGGGTCCATCCTCTTTGCTTTATGCAAATGGTACAAGCGGTGGAATTATTAATGTAGTAGATAACTGCATAGCCCCAGAAGATTTTGCTACCCAAGAATTCATTGCAGGACTAGAAACACAATCTGTTAATGACGGAGACTCTCAGTACTTTAACTTCAAGGACAATCTTGGTGGTTTTAATGTAAATGCGGGATACAAAAAAACAGAATTTGGTAATTTTGATATTCCTGATGGGGCCGTAATTCATGAGGACGATCATGACGATCATGCTGGACATGCTGAAGAAGAAATGCTGTCTTACCTAGAAAACTCTGATTTAGAAATCGAGTCTACAAAGTTCGGTGTATCTAGAACTGGAGAGTGGGGTTATTTTGGAATCTCTATCGATAATCACGAAAGTATGTATGGAATCCCATATCACGGTGAGCATGCAGATGAACACGACGATCACGATGATCATGATGATCATGACGACCACGGAGATGATGATCATGACGACCACGGAGATGATGATCATGACGATGGACATGATGAGCATGAAGGAGAAAGAATCTTCTCTTCAACCGATCAAGAGTCATTCACAATCAAAGGTCAATATAATCTTAATGGTAACCTGATTAATTCAGTAACTTACAACTATAGAGACACTGATTATCACCTAATTGAAGCACATGCTGAGGAAGAAGGTCATGACGATCATGATGATGATCATGAAGAACATGCCCCAACCGTTTTCACAAATGATGCTACTGAGTATGGGGCTATATTCGATCTATCTACTTCTAACCTTATACAAAAAATAGCACTTAACATTGTTGATGAAGATTCATCTATCGTTGGTGGAGAATCGTTTATGAATCCTGCTAATAATGAAGAATTCACACTGGGTTATTTTGTTAGTGCAGATTTAGAAGCATTTTATTTAGATGCAGGTTTCAGAATAGATCAAATTGAAAGGACAGGTAGTGTTACAGACCATGAACATAATGATGTCGATTATTACAAGCTTGATGACGATACTAACAGCTTTGCTCTATCTTTGGGCAGAGACCTTAGCGATAATCTAGATGTAAACATTGGCTTTGCTAGCGTAGAGAGACTTCCTTCAGTAATTGAGTTGTTTATGAATGGTCCTCACCTAGCAACCGGAAGGTTAGAGACAGGAAACCCTAACCTAAAAGGTGAGACATCTAATAATTTTGATATTACTTTTAACTACGATAATGGTGATTTCTATGCCATGGCTAGTTTCTACATTAATGATGTTGATAATTATATAACTCTTCAAGACATGATCGACGACCATGATGACCATGATGATGATCATGATGATCACGGAGATGATCACGGTGATGACGACCATGATGACCATGACGACCATGACGATCATGACGGGCACGATGATCATGATGACCATGACAAAGAGTTTGCTCACCTAATAAAAGCTAATTACGTTCAAGAAGATGCTGAATTCAGAGGATATGAGTTCGAAATTGGAAGAACTTTCAGCTTAGGGTCCGGAGACTTAACGCTTTCATTTGGAAGAGATGATGTGAATGCAGAATTTTCGGATGGACATAATGTCCCAAGAATCAATCCTGCAAGGAATATCTATTCTCTATCCTATGTTGAGAATGATTGGGTATTTAAACTGAGTCTAAAGGATGTAGAAAAGCAAGATGATGTTGCTGAAGGCGAAACAGCGACTGATTCTTACCAGATGCTTAACGCTAGACTGACTAAGACTTTTAACTTAAATGATTCTGGTCAGTTCAAAATCTCTGTGTTTGGTACTAATTTACTTGATGAAGTGGCTAGAAACCACTCGTCATTTGTAAAGAATCAAGTGCCTCTCGCAGGAAGAAATTACGGAGCTAAATTCAGTTATAAGTTTTAACTAATTTAGTTTTGCCTAGTTAGCTAGGTAGTACTGCTTCCCCAAAGCATTACGAATAAGGGGCCGGAAAAGGAATTCCGGCCCTTTTTTTATCTGTTTCCTTTGATTGCGTAATAAGTACCTAACAATAAAAGAAATAGCTGTTCGCTTGCAAAAAGGACAGAACCTCTTTCTCCAAAGAAGATACCCCAGTCAGAGTGCGCGATAAGCAAGGCGAATATCATTATGACACCTATAGCACCACCAGATACTCTGGTTACCAAGTGACCTAGCTGAAACATCGGCTTAGCCAAAACACCACCAATAATAATTCCTAGTCCAGCTAGAATTTCTCCCCATGCAACAAGATAAGCTGTTGTTTCGGCCATAGGCACGCCCTTAGATCCTAACCAGCCCACAAAACCTTCAGAAATAGGTAGTTTTCCATATCCATGTAAAAAGAAAGCTATACCCAGTCCAAGTCTTAATAGCCAATCCGCTATATTGTTTAAAGGGGCCGCTATCCTATCAAGAACACTATTAATTTTTTCCATTGATCTCTCCAAGTTTTTTTTTATTTTACATCCAGCTTCTAAAGATACTAATAATTTCACCGTCACTAACGTCTAACAGATCGCTTATATTATGTAGCTCTTTAAAAAATTCATTTGGGTTTATAGCTCCTTCAGGTGCAAACACACCCTTTTTTTGAATCTTACCATCCACTAAAAGCTTCAACCCGCAGGCTAATGGAATGCCTGTAGCCTCACCCATGCTAATTAATTCATTAGTGTTAAATGTCGCTCCGCAAGAGACTTTTTTACCTTCTTTGCTTCCTATGGCTAGTGCATAAATAGAAGGCGGCTCTAAAGAGTTATTGTTTTTTAAATCCAGTCCTGATTCCTTACTTTGATCTTCTATATCTTTTCTTATGGAGGAGGAAAGATTTTGGACTACGCCAGCAGCTCTCTCTACAGAGAAGATTTTCCAATCCACAAGTCGCATAATCCACTTTAGAACACCAAATCCACTCCCATGAGCTAAATTAATACTATTCTTTATGCTCTTAAAGTGATGAGGAAAGGTAATAGCTTCTGGATGACCGAAAATACGAGGCTTAAATTTTTTAAAGCCAGGGAAATTAACCTCGATTTTTTTTAGAGGCCTTACCATTTTTGATTTACCTCCTTCGTGGATTTGTACCGTTCCTGTCATTTGTTGGACGGCATGCACCATTGCTGCGTTAATACCTGATTGGGATGACTCTTCTTCAGGAGCGGCACCATCCATAGTCCAACCCGTATAAAGGGTTTCAACTTCATCTAACTCTTCTATTGCCGCAGCACCCAACATATTCGTTAGGCCTGGACTTGCGCCAATACCTAGAATTGCTGTTTTGAGATTACTCTCTGCTTTTTCATGAAACTGTAGCATCTCAATAGTAGGCTCCCAGTCATCATTTATATCAAGATAGTGACAATTTGAATCTAAAGCAGCTTCGAGAATCGGCGGACCATATTTGAAGAACGGTCCTACGGTATTTAAAACTACATCAGCTTTATCCATGTGCTCTTTTAGGTCATCAATGTCAGTGACATCTAATCCAATTCCTGAAACTTTTTCATTCATAGAATCAGCAAACTTCATTGCTTCCTCAGCATTGATATCAGCTACAATTATTTCGCTGACATTATCAAAATACATGCTCGTTTCAACGGCAAACCTGCCCATACCGCCGCTTCCACCTAAAGCCAAAATCCTCATACGCTAGATATTAGCAGAGTAATAGCATCTGGTCTTGGAAACAAATTAAAAGCAAGGCGGCTTCTAAAAAAAGTAAAATTAGATCTTATCGAATTTCTTTTTTACGTAATCTTATTGATTTTGGTGTCACCTCCACAAGCTCGTCATCTTCTATAAACTCTAATGCCTGCTCTAGGGTGTGATCTATGTGCGGAGTAAGTATTAAATTTTCATCTGATCCTGCAGCTCTAATATTTGTTAACTGCTTTGCTTTGGTAGGATTAACTGGCAAATCGTTATCTCTGGAATGGAGACCTACAATTTGGCCTTTGTATATTTCTGTACCATGACCAACAAACATTCTCCCTCTTTCTTGAAGATTGTGAAGCGAGTATGCGAGTGTTTTACCCGCGATCATGGACACAAGAACCCCATTAGTTCTTTTGGCAAGTTCTCCTTCTTTTGCCTTCCCATAATGATCGAAGACACTGGTCATAATCCCTGTACCACTTGTCATCGTTAAAAAAGATGACCTAAAACCAATCATGCCACGTGAAGGTGCCAAAAATTCTAATTTAATTCTTCCTTTTCCGTCGGGCTCCATATTCTGTAGATCTGCCTTTCGGATGCCCATCTCTTCCATTACCGAACCTTGGTGCTGATCTTCAATGTCTATGACAATTTGCTCAAAGGGCTCATGGATTTCCCCATTCACTTCTTTTTGTATTACCTCTGGTTTAGAAACACCAAGCTCATAATCCTCTCTTCGCATATTTTCGATCAGGACTGAGAGATGAAGCTCTCCTCTTCCTGATACTTTGAACTTATCCGGAGAGTCGCCTTGCTCAACCTTCAGTGCCACATTGTGTATTAGCTCTTGCTCTAATCTTTCTTTAAGATTTCTGGAAGAAATATACTTCCCTTCTCTACCAGCAAAAGGGGAGTCATTAACTTGGAAAGTCATGCTCACTGTAGGTTCATCGACAGATAATGCCTCGAGCGCTTCCACCTGTTCAGGGTTGCAGATCGTATCTGAGATGTTTAATTGATCTATACCCGTTATGCAGACAATATCTCCAGCTTGAGCTTCAGAAACTTCGTTTCTTTCTAATCCGTTATAGCCCATCACTTGAAGTATCTTTCCTTTTCTTTGCTCCCCGTCAGAGGAGACGACAACAACCTGATCATTAGGCTTGATCTTGCCTCTTTTTATCCTTCCTATTCCAATAACTCCGACATAGCTGTTGTAATCAAGAGCACTTATTTGCATTTGAAGGGGTCCTTCTAAATCTACAGAGGGAGGGTTCACTTTTTCAGTAATCAAATTAAATAATGGTTCCATATCTTCAGCCATATCTTGATCATCCAATCCTGCAATACCATTTAGGGCTGATGCATAAACAACCGGAAAATCTAGCTGTTCATCAGTTCCGCCAAGCCGATCAAACAAATCAAACACTTGATCCAATACCCAATCAGGTCTCGCACCAGGTCTATCTACTTTGTTGATAACCAGAATAGGATTTAACCCTTGATCAAAAGCTTTCTGAGTTACAAATCTTGTTTGAGGCATGGGCCCATCCACGGCATCGACAAGGAGTAAAACTGAATCCACCATGGAGAGAACTCTTTCAACTTCTCCACCAAAATCAGCATGTCCAGGCGTATCAACAATATTGATTCTGTAATCCTTCCAGTTAATGGCTGTATTTTTTGCGAGTATAGTTATGCCTCTCTCTTTTTCTTGATCATCTGAATCCATTACACGTTCAGAGTCCATACTCTTTCTATCCAATGTTCCAGACTGTTGAAGTAGCTTGTCTACAAGAGTAGTTTTTCCATGATCAACGTGGGCAATAATTGCTATATTTCTGAGGTTATCGATAGACATGGATATATAAAAAAGCCGCAATTATAGGCTTTTCTAGGCAATGTTCTATTAATTTTTTGCCATAGAATGAACTAAGGGCTTGGGACAGCAATATTTTGCAAGCGCATCCTCTAGGGAAAGATTATCAAAGCCTCTTAGCCTATTAAGAAAGTTCTTCGACTCTTTATTATTTCTTTCTTCTGCTATGAGAAAATATTTCAGTGCTAATGACAGATCGGGATCAAGATATTTACCTTCTGCGTAGATAATGGCTATATTAAAAGGTGCCTTAGAATGGCCCTGTTCATTCGCTCGTTGATACCAGTACACAGCTTTTTCCATATCTTTGTCTATTCCTCTGCCTAACGAATAGTTAACACCAGTATTGTATTGAGAGACCGAAATTCCTTGGGTGGCCAGTGCAAGATCGTAAACAAAGTCATCTTTTTCATCTACGGAAAAGAGGTTTGAAAAATTAAAGAGAATACAGAGAAGTATCAATCCTTTGAGCAAACTCCTCATAGAATTATTTATTCCATGCTAACAACAACTTTACCTAGCACTTTTCTTTCTTCTAGAGTTTTTATTGCTTTTGCTGATTCTTCTAGCGAGTAACTTTCTGTAACAAATGGTTTAATTTTGCCACTTGCATGAAGATCAAATAGTTCTTTAAAATTTTGAGCATTCTCTGCTTGATCTATTGCAGCAAACTGACCCCAAAACACCCCTACAATTTGGCATTCCTTAAGCAGCGTGAGATTTAGAGGCATTTTTGGTATCCCCGCTGTGAAACCTATAACTAAATATTTTCCATGTCTCGCAATCGCTCGAAGTGCAGGTTCAGCATAATCACCACCTACAAGATCGTAAATCATATTTACACCTCCACCTGAGACTTCCTTAATATCATCGGAGAATTTCTTTTGTAGGTCTCGATCCATATCCCTCTGATAAATTATTCCTTCATCAGCTCCCTCTTTAATACACAAGTCAATTTTTTCTTGAGACGAAGCCGCTGCTATAACTTTAGCGCCCATGGCTTTTGCAACATGGATAGCCGTTATACCTAATCCTCCACCTGCTCCTAGAACTAAAACAGATTCTCCGGCTTTCAGTTCTCCTCTTTGTTTGAATGCGTGATAAGTGGTTCCGTAGTTGAGGGGAAATCCTGCTCCGGTTTGAAAGTCCATGGATTCTGGCAAAGGCATAAGTTGATGTTCAGAATAAACACCTTTTTCACGAAGACCTCCGGAGCCAACACTTCCTATCACTCTATCTCCTACTTGATGCAAAGTGACTCCTTCACCCACCGACTCAACTACTCCAGAAATTTCACTTCCAGGACTGAAGGGGAAGGGCGGTTTAAATTGATATAAGCCTTGAACAATTAGAACATCAGGAAAGCTTATTCCTGTTGCCTTTATGCTTACAACAACTTCGCCTGGCCCTGCTACAGGATCTTCTATTTCCTCTACTTTGTGAGATTCTATGGGCCCAAATTCTTTACATAAAAATGCTTTCATCAGATTATCCTCGTTCAATATTAGGCTGTTAACTTACCTCTAAAATAAAAAACGTCAAGAAATCTTAGATAAAAATTCTCTAAGGTATACTTCGAAGTCTGCTTGCCCAGCCTGTTCTATATTTTTTGCTTCGTTAAGTGAATTTCTTGCTACTTCATCAAAGTTATGGGTTTCACTTTCAGGCATTGAATTAAGTTTTTCATGATGCTGCAAAGATAGCTTCATTGAATATTCTTGAAAGCTCGTATCTTTTTCTTTTATTTCTTTTAAAAGAGAGCCGCTAAGTGATAAATCAAGATCATTAACCATCTCCCTTTTATCCTGAATTTTTTCAAACCAAGAATTGTTGCCATCTTGTACCACTTCTTGATCCATAAAAATTGCTATCTCTTCCATTCCAGAAATAATTTCTAGAGCAGATTTCCGTACTGTAGAATTTCCTTCAAGGGTATTAATGGTTGCGTCGGGTTTCCTGCCTTCATTAACAATAGTTTTATGAGTTTTAAAAAGCTCGTTCGATTCCTCAGTAGTTATTTCAGGACTATCCATAAAAAAACAGTAAAGAATCAACAAGTCTAGAAAATATATCTGCTCTTCAGTAATTCCGATATGAGAATTAGGATTAAGATCAATGCATCTAAGTTCCAAATAGTCTATCCCTTCTTCTCTTAGCACATTGATGGGTCTCTCTCCACTGGGACAAACTCTTTTAGGTCTTATGGTGCTGTAATATTCATTTTCTATTTGAATAATAGAACTATTTAGCTGTATTCTTTTTCCGTTTTTGAATTCACCAATTTCTCTATATTGGTCGTAAGATGTGTTCAGAGCATTCTTTAAATCTAAACAATAGTCTTCAAGACTGTTATAGGAAATATTAAGGCTATCTTGAGCATGACTGATATAGCCTAAATCTCCCATCCTCAATGAAGTTGCATAAGGCTTATACAAGTCCCCTGTATTTAGTTCTTCTAGGTCATGGGCTCTATTTCTAGCGAATGTGTTGCTGGTAAGAGGGGAAGATCCAAATAAAAGAAGGTATATCCATCCATAACGTCTAAAATTCCTAGCAATTTTGAGATAGGCCTTGTTTTTATAGTCTTTAATATCTTCAGAATTAGATTCCGATAAAATTTCTATAAATTTATCTGAAAAGGAAAAGTTGTAGTGGATTCCCGCTATCGCTTGCATCATGCTTCCATATCGGTTGGATAGCCCTCTTCTATAGATAGTTTTCATCATTCCTTGATTTGAAGTTCCGTAGCTGCCAATGCGAATATCATTATCGGAGTCTATTGAACAGGGCATGCTCATCGGCCAGAGTGATTCATTTTCTAAATTTTTATTCACAAATACGTGGAGAGCGGTGAGGAAACTTATTGTTTCTTCTGCACTATTGAACGTTGGTGTTACAAGCTCTAAAAGAGCTTCCGAAAAATCTGTTGTGATAAATGGATTTGTTAAGGCTGAGCCCAGAGCCAATGGATGATCTTTTTGGGAGATAGCTCCCAACGCATCTACTCTAAGACATTCCTTTTCAATACCTCGATTTATAAAATTGAGTTCTGACGCCGCGTTTGATTTCTTTACTTGATCTAAAGAAGATCTGATCATTGTTTTTACCTAGGCCCGGCCTCAACAATAGATTGCGATACATTGAACTTTTGAAAATTTTCCTTGAACTGGCTTACAAGCTTGGCTTCATACTCGGCATAAGAGCTTGGATCTGCCCAATTTTTTATAGGATTGAGTAATTTTGAGTCAACTCCCTCTAATTCTACTGGAACCTCGAGATTCATTCCTGCAACGGTCTCAGTCTCTGCGCCTACTAAGGTACCAGATTGTATGGCTGAAATAATCGCTCTTGTGACAGGAATATCAAACCTTTTGCCTACTCCGTAAGGACCCCCGGTCCAACCAGTGTTTACTAGGTATACTTTGCTATCAAATTCTTCAATTCTTTTCATGAGCAAATCTGCGTAAACACCTGCCGCTCTTGGAAAAAAAGGAGCCCCGTAACAGGTGGAGAAAGTTGTTTTGAAAGCCTCTGTTGATCCAACCTCAGTAGAGCCAATAGCAGCTGTATAGCCACTTAAAAAGTGGTAAGCCGCAGCTTCCTTACTCAAGATAGACACAGGGGGTATAACACCTGATAAATCACAAGTCAGGAAAATAACTGCATTCGGTTCTCCGGCAGCATTTTCATCAGCTCTTTTTTCGATGTGTTCTCTTGGATAAACAACGCGTGTATTTTCAGTTAATGAAGAATTGGAGTAGTCAGGATCTTTTGATTCAGGATCAATAACTACATTTTCCATCACGCTACCTTTTCTGATGGCATCCCAGATAACTGGCTCGTTTTTCTGGGTTAGATCAATACACTTAGCGTAGCATCCCCCTTCAAAATTAAATACAGTGCCCGGTCCCCAGCCGTGTTCATCATCTCCAATCAAGTTTCTCTCAGGATCTGCAGATAAAGTTGTCTTTCCCGTTCCTGAAAGACCAAAGAAAAGACATACTTCGCCATTTGAACCAACATTAGATGCGCAATGCATAGGCAGAACATCTTTTTCAGGCAATAGAAAGTTTTGAACTGCAAACATAGATTTCTTCATTTCACCTGCGTAAGGCATTCCTGCTAACAGAACTTTTTTTCTACTGAAATCCAACAAGACAACACCGTCGCTATTTGTTGCATCTCTATCGGGCTCACACACAAATTCAGGAGCGCTCATTATTTCCCAATTATCCTTACCATTGGGATTGTAAACTTCTGGTCTTATGAACATTTGCTTACCGAACAGATTATGCCAGGCCCATTCTGTCCTAATTTTTACGGGTACGTAGTAATCAGAATGCTCCCCAACATGAAGGGAAGAGATAAAGGTATCTCTCTCATTTAGATAGCTTTCTACCCTTGTCCAAAGCTCATCAAAAGCATCACTGGCAAACGGTTTATTAACATCTCCCCAGTCGACTGAATTTTCTGTTAATTCGTCTTTAACAATAAATCTATCAAGCGGACTTCTGCCAGTTCTTTTTCCAGTTTTGACGAGTAAAGCTCCATTAGAAGCTATTTCTCCTTCATTTCTTTCTAGTGCTTTTTCGATTAACTCTTCGACGGATAAATTTTCGTAAACTGAAGACATGCAAGAATCCTTTTTAAACTGCGGTGTATTATATAGATTTAATCTTGTTTATGAGAATGAATTTCATTTGCACATTTCAGAACAAACATTAGATAAACGCCAATCGATATTAACCCTATAAGAACCCATCCGGGTATGCTGATCCCCAAGAATGACCATAGAACTTCTGCACAATTACCATCGCCGGTTAGGGCTAACATAAATATTTCCAGAAAGGGGAGTGTGTCAAAGAGATACTCCATATCAGGAGCACAACTAGGAACTAAATCTGCTGGAAGACTTTGGAGATAGAGTTGCCTTATCGCAAGTGCAGCCCCAGCTAAGACGGATAAAGAGAGTAAATATATATTTAACTTAAAGACTACAAGTTTTTTTGAATCGAAAACTAGCGCCCCAAAAGCAAGAAGTCCAAGCAATATAACCGCACCTCTCTGCATATAACAAAGAATACATGGCTTGAGATTCATTGCGTATTCCATAAATAAGGCCACGCCAATCATCAATATTGAGGCTGCTAAAATAATTGAATAAACCCTTTTTGGGCTTTTGTATAGTTGTTCCATCAGTGAGCTTGATCCCAATTATCTCCAATTCCAATATCAATTTCTAATGGAACATCAAGTTGAGCTGCACCCATCATTGCTTCAGTTGTTAAATTAACAACTTTATCTATCTCTTTTTCGGGCGTGTCCAAAATCAGTTCATCGTGAACTTGGAGAATTATCTGTGCCTGACTTTTTTCTTTTTCAAGCGATTTGTGCATTTTTATCATGGCAATTTTCATGATGTCGGCAGCAGTGCCCTGCACAGGTGCATTGATAGCTGCTCTTTCAGATGCCTGCCTTCTCATTGCATTACTGGCATTGATTTCTCGAAGGTATAGCCTTCTTCCGAATAATGTTTCTACATAGCCGTTTTGACTGGCAGATTCTTTAGTAGATTCCATGTATTTTTTAACTCTTGGATATTTTTCAAAATACATTGCCATATATTCAGCAGCTAAATTCCTTGTGATGCCAAGTTGCTTGCCTAATCCAAATGCGGAGATTCCGTAAATGAGTCCAAAGTTGATTGCTTTAGCATTTCTTCTTAAGTCAGGGGTTACGTCATCAATACCTACATTAAAAACTTCGCTAGCTGTTTTACTGTGAATATCTTCTCCATCTTGAAATGCAGAAAGCAGGCCTGGATCTTTTGATAGGTGAGCCATTACCCTGAGTTCTATTTGTGAATAATCTGCAGAGATGAATTTATTGCCTTTAGAGGGCTCAAATGCCTGTCTAATCCTTCTGCCATCTTCTGTTCTGATAGGAATATTTTGTAAGTTTGGGTCTGAAGAGGACAATCTCCCGGTGGTAGTGACAGCTTGGTGAAACGAAGTATGCACTTTTCCTGACAAAGATGAGATTTGATCTGGCAATTTATCTGTATAGGTAGATTTGAGTTTACTTAAAGTTCTATGCTCCAGTAAAACCTTTGGTAATTCATACTCTTCTGCTAGCTCTGCCAAAACCTTTTCATCAGTTGAGGGCTGCCCTCCAGGAGTTTTCTTAATGACCCTATAACCCAGTTTTTCGAAAAAGATTTCCCTTAATTGTTTAGTTGATCCAAGATTAAATTCCTCTCCAGCAATTTTATAAGCCTTCTTCTCAAGTTTCTTTATTCTTGATTCCAGGTCTTTAGATTGAGCGTTTAGTATTTTTGCATTCAAAATAGCTCCATTCCTCTCCATATTCGATAGAACCTCTATGAGGGGAATCTCTATTTCTTCATTGAGCTTATTTAAAGAGTCGATGCTTTCTAGTTTAGGACTTAGCTCATCGTATAGCCTCAAAGTAATGTCAGCATCTTCAGCGGCATAATTTGTAGCAGCCTCAATTGGCACTTGGTCAAAAGTAATTTGTTTCACTCCCTTGCCTGCAACTTCCTCAAAAGTTGATGTTTTGTATCCTAAATAAAAAGAGGCCAAAGCATCGAGGTTATGTCTTGTAGCGGAAGCATCAAGAACATAGCTCATCATCATTGTGTCATTTTTTATAGAGGAGATATCTACGCCATATTTTGATAAAACATTTTTATCAAATTTAATGTTCTGACCAATAAACTTCTTGTCATTGCTCTCTAAGAGTGGCTTTAGTTCATCTAGAACATAATCTATAGCTAGTTGAGGGGTCGAATCATCTTTGTGGCCTATAGGAATATAAAAACCCTCTCCAGCTTTGAAGCTTAGAGAAATACCGACCAATTCTGAGTCTATATAATCCAAACCAGTTGTCTCTGTATCAATAGCGACAGTCTCTGCCTTGGTAGCATCTTTTATAAGTTTTTTAAGCTCTTCTTTGGTTGTTATGCATTTGTAGGAATTTTTTACATTTCTGGAAACAACTTGCTTTTGGGGCGCTTCTTGCAGCCAGGCATTAAATTCTAGTTCTTTGTAAATCTTAGATAGCTCTTCCAAATTGGGTTCGCCTACCTCTAATTCTTCTATTCCTAGTTCAAGATCAACATCTGTTTTAATCTTTACAAGTTCGTGTGCCAGATCAAGAGTCTCTATAGAAGCTCTTAAATTTTCCCCGACTTTTCCTCCTATCGATTCAGCATTATTTATAATTCCTTCAATATCTCCATATTCTTGAAGCCATTTTACGGCGGTTTTTGGACCAACTTTATCTACTCCAGGTACGTTATCTGATTTATCACCAATAAGAGCTAAATAGTCGGTAATAAGATTTGGCCCGACACCAAACTTTGTTAAAACGCCGTTTTCGTCCAGCAGTTCTCCTGACATAGTATTTACCACACTGACATTTTCGCAAACCAGCTGAGTCATATCTTTATCACCTGTTGATATGACTGTATTTAATTTTTTTTGTCTCGCTTGTTCTGCAAGCGTTCCAATTACATCATCAGCCTCAACACCAGAGACCATAATTAGCTTTATGCCCATCAAGGAAATAATGTCATGAATTGGCTGTATCTGTTTCACAAGATCTTCTGGCATCGGCGGTCTATTTGCTTTGTATTCAGAGTACATGTCATGTCTGAATGTTTTTCCCTTAGCATCAAATACAACAGCAAGAGGGCTTTGCGGGTGGTCGATTAGTATTTTTTTAATCATACTAATTACTCCCTTTATTGCCCCTGTAGGTTGATCTTTGCTTGTGGTTAGCGGTGGAAGGGCATGATAAGCACGATAGAGATAAGACGATCCATCTACTAATATTATCGGGTCTTGATCTTCGCTCATAAATTTCTATCTCTTTTGTACAGTCTGTTCCTTCCCGAGCCCTTATCTCTCCATTCGGTATCTTCAATTAGACCAGCATTCGACAACAAATTTTCAATATCTTCTAGGTTTTCACCTCGATTACTGCCCTCTATTTCTACAAGAATGGTTTCAATAGTTAATAATAGTTTTGATGATCCTTTAAGTATCTCAAGCTCTCTTCCGTCAACATCAAGCTTGATGTGATTTGGCAATAGTATTCCCTTTACCTCGCTTAAATCATCGAGGGTTATTGCCACAATAGATTGAAAGCCATTAACTTCAAATTTTCCAAATTGATTGGTATTTGTTCCTATGCTGTTATGCGAAGCCCCTGAAGACGTATCTTTCATATATAAATCCAACACACAGGTATCTGCGCTGCCAGCAAAACAAAGCGCTTTGACATATTTATCGAGCCCATTAAGTCGTATATTTGCATTAAGGGTTGCATAGGACTCAGCGGAGGGTTCAATAGAAAGAACATTATTCTCTTTATTAAGAGCAGCATACAAGCTGAAAACACCAATATTTGCTCCAATGTCCCATAAGACTTCTTCGGCCTTAAGGTATCTTCTGATCCATTCAAAAGTTTCCGGTTCACTTCGATTAGAGTCAGGATCTTGCGGAACAGATCCGGGTGAATCAACTCTAAAGTTAATCAAGCCTTTATCTGTTTTTATGGTATAAGTTTCTTTAAACGCATTCGCTAATCGCGCATATGTCTTTGTCCTGGTTCTTTGGCTTGAACCAAACGTAATCAAATTACTAAACTTTTGAATTATGTATGACCTTGTTTTGCTAATTTTTTATTCCTCAATTTAATTTTACATTACATAAAAAATAAAAAACTGAACTTTTAGGTTTTTTCGTAGTCTATAAAAATGAAAGCAAATAACTCCAACTTTCAATAAAGCTCCGAGCAACCCCAAATGTTCGGGGCTTTTTTATTTAAGTTCATTTATTTTTTCTGTTAAAGAAATTATCCCTGTTTTGGCGGTGGCAGAGGTAGCTATGACATAGTGTTTTGTTGAGAGACTTGAAAGATATTTAGCTGCTTTTAAAACTGATTGCGAGGCTTTATTTTTTGATAATTTATCTGCTTTATTCAGAAGGAGTATCATTGGAAGATCTTTACTCTCGCACCAGTCAATTAACCTCAAGTCATCGTCCTTAAACGGATGTCTAATATCCATAATAATGCATAAAGCTTTTAGGCTTTTTCTGGTCATCAAATAATCTTCAATCTCTTGTCCCCACTCAGCTCTCATTTTTTTTGATACTTTTGCGTATCCGTAACCCGGTAAATCAATTATTTTTAGATTGGTCTCTGAGCCTATTTCAAAAACATTTATTGCCTGCGTTCTGCCAGGAGTTTTACTTGTCTTTGCTAGTTTTTTATTATTTGTAAGAGCATTGAGGACGCTTGATTTTCCGCAGTTAGATCTTCCGCAAAAAGCAATCTCCGAACCTTCATCCAGAGGCAAATCTTCATTAGATGGGAAGCTTCCCACGAACTTTGCATTCTGAAAGGGGGTATTCATGATTTCAGTTATATATTTAGAATCGCTTTAAAGGTTAGTATATAATGTCGGCGCGTCACATCATATTTAAAGATATATTCTCTAATGAAATTAAAAAATCTATTAGTAGCCTTCGTATCAGCTCTTTTTCTGCTAGCTGCAGGTGATCCTAAATCTGGAGAATCTAAAGTAACTGTATGTTCAGCATGTCATGGGGCAGATGGCAATAGCGTAGTGGGTCTTTGGCCGTCTCTTGCTGGTCAAAACGAGAAATATCTTTTAAAACAATTGAGGCTTGTTAAATCCGGTGATCGAGTAATAGATTCGATGGTAGGCTTATTAGATAATCTAGATGATTCTGATTTGGAAGATATATCTGCTTTCTATGCATCAAAGAAGAATAAAGTAGGGCAAGTTGAAGAATCTAAACTAGAACTTGGTAGAAAATTATATTATGCCGGTAACTTAGAAAAGGGTGTTCCTTCATGCTCTGCTTGCCACTCACCTCGTGGACTAGGAAACGGCCCTGCTGCTTATCCTTTGCTTAGTGGCCAACAACCTGATTATGTTGCAAAAGCACTAAAAGACTATAGGTCTGGCGCACGAATCAATGAAGATCCTTCAAAGATTATGGCTGCCATAGCCTACAAGCTTGATGATACAGAGATAGAAGCATTATCCAGCTTCGTTCATGGGCTATACTAGTTTCATGATTCGTTTCAATTCTCTTCTCTTCTTAGCTTTCATTTTGTTAGCGGGGTGTTCTTCGGAAGAGCCTGTAGCTTTGGAAGCCAATTCGGCTGATCAATATCGTGAAGGAGTTCATTATGAGCTCCTTGATAATCCAACAACTGTTCGCGATCCCTCTAAAATCGAAGTCACGGAAGTTTTTTGGTTTGGCTGTAACCATTGCTATGCTTTAGAACCATATATAGCTAGATGGAAGCGGGATATTTCTTCTGATGTTTCATTCATCAAATCTCCGGCTACTTGGAATGAAATGTTAAAAACACATGCCAGGATTTACTATACTGCAAAGGCTCTTGGGATTGAGCAGCAGTTTGTGCCTGCTGCATTCAATACAATTCAGAATGAAGGAAGAATGCTGACAGGGAATACAGAGTTAGAGTATTACTTCAGGGGCTTTGATATAGAGAGAGATAAATATAAATCTGTTTCTACTTCCTTCGGAGTACGCAATGCTGTTGATCAGGCAGATAAGAGAATGAAACAATGGAAAGTTACTGGAGTTCCTACTCTTATCGTAAATGGAAAATATAAAGTATCTGCTTCAAGAGCAGTCCGAACAGATCAACTATTTGATGTAGTTGATTTTCTAGTTGAAAAGGAAAGAAACTAGAATTCAAAGGTTTTGAACAAGTTTCCCATTTCTCCTCTCTTTATTCCTGGAAATAAAATTGAATGGATTGCTAAAACTTTTGATAAAGGAGCAGACAGTATTATTGTTGATTTAGAGGATTCAGTTCCTTTAGTTGAAAAAGATCAAGCCAGGAAATCCCTTCAAGCCCATCTCGCTCAAACCACTTATGAAGGTATCCTTATAGTCAGAACTAATCCTATTTCAGATGAGTCTGGTCAACTAGATATCGAGCTTTTAACAAAATCAGACCTTCCAATTGATGCTTTTATGCTTCCAAAAGTAGAAGAGGGCAATTCAATCGACGAACTACCCGATGTGGACGTGATTGCACTTCTGGAAACCCCAGATGCAATAAAAAATATTGAGCAAATTGCCTCGAACACAAAAGTTAAAGGCCTTGCTTTAGGTGGTGCTGACCTGAGTGCTAGCCTAGGTTCTACAATGGACTGGGATTCTCTCCTGTATGCAAGATCCAAATTAGTAATTGAAGCTGCCAGCAATAATCTTTTCTCTATCGATAGCCCCTTTATGGACATTGACAATTTACAATCCCTTGAAGTTGAAAGTAAAAAATCTAAAGCTCTTGGATTCAATGGAAAGGCAGCAATACACCCAACTCAAATAGATATTATAAAAAGATCTTTTCTACCCACTGATCAAGAGATCACCGAAGCAAAAGAAATCATCAAGGCTTTTAATGATTCTCCATCTGCTGTCATATCTTTTAACGGTAAGATGATTGATAACCCTGTAATCTTATCTCTAGAAAAAAGATTAAGGCTTGTCGGCATTGATCCTAAGAATATAGACTAAGCACCATGGTAAAGAAAATGAAAGAAATTTCACCTGGGCGATACAGAGAATCTTTTGGAAGATACTACGAAGAATTCGTCGTGGGTGATGTATATGAACATAGACCAGGCAGAACAATAACTCAGTCCGATAATATCTGGTTTACTTTACTGACCATGAACCAACACCCTCTTCACATAGATGATGAATACGGAAAAGGAACAGAATTTGGAAAGACTTTAGTCGTGAGCCCTTTCACTGTGGCCTTAATGGTTGGAATGAGCGTAAGTGATGTAAGTCAAAAGACAGTTGCAAACCTAGGTTGGACGGACATAAAAATGACACATCCACTGTATGTCGGAGACACCTTGTATGCTGAATCTGAAGTTATAGAAAAAAGAGAATCAAAATCTCGACCTGACGAAGGCATTGTAACTGTCAGAACTATTGGCAAGAATCAAGATGGAGTGGAAGTGGCTTCTTTCATCCGATCCGCCCTCATACCAAAAGAGGGAAAAGCTGTCGAAGATAAGATTGATTATTAGAGTCAGCAATAAATTAACCTTTAAGCTTATTCAACTAAAGCTTGGTAGGTTAGAACTTGAAAGTCACCTCTTATATTTATGTGATTATAAGGCCTCACTTGAGTCATCATGAGGCCAATTAATTCTTTTTCTCGATCGATCCACGATATGGTGCAGTAAGCACCTCCCCAATAAGCTGACCCTTCAGATAAAGGCGAAGAAGATTGCCCTCTGTCTAAAATGACTCCGTAACCCAAGCCAAATCCTGTACCCGGTCCTGTTAACCAGATTGGTAGATCACCAGTGTGATTTTCCAATATCAAGGAAACTGTACTTGGAGCTAAAATTCTTTTTCCAAATAATTCACCTTCGTTCAAGATCATTTGTTGAAATCTCAAATAGTCTCTAGCGGTAGAAACCAAGCCACCTGAACCACTAAATAAATCACTTTTAGAGGTTATCCAGCGACTATTATTTGTTCCTGGATCCTGAAGAATAATTTTTTTGTCTTTACCGGGGGCATATTGGGCCGCAAGTCTTCCATCTTTGGTATCTTCCAAGTAAAAGTGCGTATCTTTCATATCAAGAGGCTCGAAGATTCTTTCTTTCAAGAACTTATCAAGAGATTGACCAGAAATAATTTCGACAAGATGCCCTACAACATTTGTTGCTTGTGAATATTGCCACTCTTCTCCCGGATGATAGTTTAATGGTAGCTTTGATAGGCGATTTATTTGCTCAGCATTGTTCTTAGGTCTTGGCACGTACATAGCTTTTCTATAGGCCTGTCTATTTCCAATGTAACTATTTGCTAATCCGGCCGTATGAGTAAGTACATGTTTGATAGTAATATCTCTTCTTGGGTCCTCTAACACTCCAGTTTTTCCACTTGCATCTGAAGTTGAACTAACCTTCACCCTGCTAAAGGAAGGAATAAATTTTGATACCGGATCATTGAGTTGGAAATGACCTTCCTCCCACAACATCATTAAAGCTATTGATGCTATAGGTTTAGTCATAGAGGCTATTCTAAAGATTGTATCTTCTCTTAGAGGAATCTCGTTTTCTACGTCCATATAGCCCTGAGTTTCGAGGTGGATTATTTTTCCCTTTCTTGCGATGGCCGTAAGTACACCTGGAGTTAGTTCATCATCAATATATTTTTGCATTCCAGAGGAAATCTTAAGTAGTCTTTCAGTTGAAAATCCTGCCTTTGCAGGATCAAGTCGTTTCATCTCCTCCAACGCCAAAGCAGAAGACCAAAGGATCACTAGAAAAACAATATTGACTCTTACAATTGTCATAAAGCTAACATATTTTCTTTGCATGAAATAACTATAACATCACCTTTTGACATCTGAAATTCAGCGAGGCAACCTATTTGGATGACTTAAATTTCTCTATAACTGAGACCTTTTTTTTGCTATAACTGATCTTCTAATTTAGGGGGAAAAGCTATGGGTGACATAACGGGCACTGAAAAAAAACTTCATTGGCATTTAAAAGGCAACTGGGCGCCTGTAGAGCAAGAGCTAACCGTTCAAAATCTTGAAGTTAAAGGCAAGATACCTGAAGACCTGTCAGGTTTATTCGTCAGAAATGGTTTTAATCCAGTGTCAGGTTACAGCGATCACTGGTTTTTTGGTAACGGAATGCTACACGGAGTTTATCTTGAAAATGGAAAAGCATCTTACAAGAATCGATACGTTAAAACTCCTTATTATGAAAATGACTTAAATGTAATGTCTTCTTTTGGAGATTTAGCTGCTTCTCCGGCAAATACTCATATTGTGAATCACGCAGGTAAATTATTAGCCCTAGAAGAGACCTCATTACCTTGGTGCGTTAATAAAGAACTTGATACGGTGGGTGTAGAGGATTTCGAAGGAAAATTAGATACTGCTATGACGGCACACCCAAGGGTCTGTCCTGAAACTGGAGAGATGCTTTTCTTTGGTTACTCAATGTTCAGCGAACCTTTTTTAAATTATTACAGAGTCAGCAATGAAGGAGCTCTTGTTCAATCTGAAGCCATAGAACTGCCAAGACCAGTAATGATGCATGATTGGAACATTACCAGAAACTACGTTATTTTTATGGACCTTCCTATAGTTTCAGATATGGATTTGGCTGCCTCAACAGGTTCCCCTTTTGGATTTAAACCAGAATGTGGAGCAAGATTAGGAGTAATGCCAAGGGATGGAAATAATTCAGATGTTAGGTGGTTTGATATAGATCCTTGTTTCGTATTCCATAGCTTTAATTCATTTGAGATTGGAAATAAGATAGTTTTATATGTCTCTAGACAGCAAGAAGCAATGGTGGGAGGCTTTAAAGATATTTACGGAGGCGAGACAACTGTAGCTAGATTGTGGCGCTGGGTTATAGATCTTGAGACAGGTATTGTTACTGAAGAGCAACTAGATGATGGGGCATGTGATTTCCCAAGAATCAACGATAGCTTAATAGGCCTTAATTCTGAATTTGGTTACTGTATGCAGCTGAAAACAGATGTTGAGGACCTTACTTTTGGAGAGAATTTATTTAAATATCATTTAGAGTCAGGCAAGAGAACCGATCATTACTTAGGTAAAAATGTTGCAGGCGGAGAACCTGTTTTTGCTCCTAAACCCGGTTCTTCCAAAGAAGATGAAGGATGGATTTTGTCTCTTGTTCATGAAAGGGAAACAAGACAATCAAAACTAGTTATCATTGATGCGGAAGCATTTGATCATGAACCGGTTGCTGAGGTTATTATTCCTCAAAGAGTTCCATATGGAGCTCATGGAAGTTGGATACAAAATTAAATTAGGAGGTTATTTTGGAAGCACAATACGCAACGGTCTGGGAACGAAACTCAGACGTAATTCCCGATGAGATAGCTCTAATTTGCGGAGATAAGCAAGTTACTTGGAGAGATTATGACAATAGAGCAGCACGACTGGCTTCAGTTCTTACGGAAGCAGGTCTTGGAAATGACTCCAAGGTAGGACTGTATCTGCATAATTCCAACGAGTATCTGGAAGCTCAATACAGTGTATTTAAAATTAGAGGTGTACCGATAAATGTTAACTACAGATATAAAGAAGAAGAATTAATTTACCTTTTGGACAATTCAGATTCAGAGGCTGTCTTTTATCAAGGTTGTTACACTCAACAGATAGAGGCCATTAAAGACAAACTACCAAAGGTTAAATTATTTATTCAAGTAGATGACGGAACAAATGATGTTTTGAATTTTGCAACAGACTATGAAACAGCAATTTCTGCTTCAGAACCTATGGAAAGAATAGAGAGGTCAGGAGAAAACATATATATGCTCTATACCGGGGGCACTACTGGAATGCCTAAGGGAGTCATGTATCAGCATGAAGGGCACTTAATGGGCATGTTAAATACAGCTGGCGCCTGGGGCTTAATTCCAGTTCAGGAACGTCTTGAGAAAGAAGACTTAGAGTCTATAGGTGATGAAGTAAAAAGGCTGTCTGATGAAGGCAATTTACCTGTAAGCATACCTGCCTGTCCGCTAATGCATGGAACGGGCATGTGGCTTGGAGCAATAATTCCTCACCTGGTTGGTGGAACCGTAGTTACATTGCCCGAACTGGGTTTTGATCCAGACAATCTTCTAAAAGAAGTAGAAAGAACGAAGGCAAATAATGTTGTCATTGTGGGTGATGCTTTTGCTAAACCAATTATGGATGCTCTCGACAAAGCCGCCTCTGAAGGGCAGCCATATGATTTAGAGTCAGTTAATACTGTTATTTCAAGTGGAGTTATGTGGAGTTCAGAGGTTAAGCAAGGTCTGCTGAAACATCATGATATGGTTCTAGTCGATGCGATGGGTTCAACTGAAGGAGGCATGGGGTCTTCAAGGGCTTCCAGAGACAATCCAGCTGAAACTGCTAAGTTCGTTTTGAATCCTGGCGTTATAGTAATTACTGATGACGGAGAAATAGTTGAGCCGGGATCAGACAAAATGGGCAAAATTGGAACAAGTGGATTGGTCCCTCTAGGATATTTCAAAGACGAAAAGAAATCTGCCGAAACATTTAAGGAGTTTCAAGGTGTTCGATATAGCTTTCCGGGGGACTATGCCAAGGTTGAAGCAGACGGTACGATTACCCTTTTGGGTCGAGGAAGTAATTGCATTAATACAGCTGGCGAAAAGGTTTATCCCGAAGAAGTGGAAGAAGCAATTAAGCGTCATGATGATATTTACGATTGCCTGGTAGTTGGATTACAAGATGATAGATTTGGCCAGAGAGTAGTAGCCCTTGCATCATTTCAAGAAGGTAAGGAAATCGAAGAACAAGATTTGATATCTTTCACAAGAGAACACTTAGCTGGATACAAGCTACCCAAGCAAGTTCTTTTTGTGGATGAAGTTATGCGAGCACCTAACGGTAAAGCAAACTACAAGTGGGCTAAAGAAACAGCTGAAAAGGAATTAACCTAGGAGACAACATGGATGTTAGTGAAGCAGTCGATTCAAGACTTTCGGTAAGAGAATTTCTAAAAAATCCAGTTGATGATGAGCTTATAAAAGAGCTGCTTGAGAAGTCAGCTAGAAGTGCTTCAGGTGGCAATCTACAGCCTTGGAAAATATACGTTATCAACAATGAAACTATGGCTTCTTTCTTAAAGTTTCAAGAGGAGTGGACAGAACCAGAAACACCTGCGTATGCTATTTATCCTGAAAACCTCAAAGAGCCTTACAAAACTTCAAGATTTGAAGTGGGCGTTCAGATGTATTCAATCTTAGACATTGGTCGTGACGATAAAGAAGGAAGATTTAAGCAAATGCTAAGAAATTATGAATTCTTTGGTGCGCCCGCAGCTTTTTTCTGTTTTGTAGACAGGCAAATGGGAACTCCTCAATGGTCAGATCTTGGAATGTTTCTTCAAACGTTTATGCTCTTGGCAAGGGAAGCTGGATTGGATACTTGCCCACAAGAAGCTTGGGCAATGAAACAAGAGAGTGTAACTGCTTTCGTGGAAGCTCCAGATGAAGAAATGTTGTTTTGTGGCATGGCAATTGGATTCAGAGATCCAAATGCTCCAATCAATGATTTAAGAACTGACAGAAGACCTATTGATACTTGGACAAAATTTATTAAGAAGTAGCTCTAGATCATTACTTCAATCAGGCTCGGGCCTTCCGAAGCCAAACTGTTAGATAACGCTTTCTTAAATTCTTCAACTGTAGTTGTGCTGTAACCAGTTACACCAAGTGATTCAGCTAAAGAAGACCAGTTTATTGCTGGGTCATCTAATGAAAACATTGATGCAGCTCTATCTCCAGTTCCCAAAGCACCCACCCTGTCTAACTCTACTTTTAGGATTGCGTAGGATCGATTGGAAAAAATTATATTTGTTACATTTAAGGATTCTCTAGCTTGAGTCCAAAGCGATTGGACCGTATACATGGCCCCTCCGTCTCCATGTAAGCAGACAACTGGCCTATCTGGGGCTCCGATAGCTGCTCCTGTGGCAAGAGGCAAGCCTTGTCCTATTGAACCACCAGTTAAGGCTAGCCAATCAAGGGGTTTTGCATTCCAGGCGTGAGGTGTAACGAAGAATCCAGAAGTTGCAGCCTCATCACAAACTATTGCTTCTTCTGGAAGCAGATTTGCAAATATAGGTCCTATATTCTCAGGTCCTAGGTCGCCCGTATCAGGCATACTGATATCTTCATCAGGAATAAAGCGGCCATCTATCTCAGATCCTTTGAAAAGTTCACATAAGGCATTTAGGGCATATTTTCCATCTTGGAAAGGAGAACATAACTCAATGAGATTTGCTTTTTCTGGAGATAAATAGCTTTTTTTACCAGGGTAAGCAAAAAAAGAAACTGGCGGCTTGGTGCCTATGAAAACAATGGTATCTATTCCTTTAAGATACTCTTCAGCCATTTCTGCAAAGTATGGGATGGGTTCTATCTTAGTTATCCCTCTACCTCTTCTGTGTTTTTTTACAAAAGTGTCTGTAGCTACCCTGCAGTTAGCCGCTGTAGCAATTTTACCTGCTAGACCTACTGATTCTTCATCAAGAAAATCTCCACCAACAAAAAGCATTGCGTTATTGCTTTGAGACAGAGCTTTAAAGGCTATATCGATTTCTTTATCATCGATTTTAGCTGGCTCAGGAATTTCAACAACAGGACCGAGATTATCTGTTTCACCCCAAGCACAGTCTGCCGGAACAAGCATAGTAGCGATTTGACCCGGAAATTTATGTGCTTCCAGCCAAGCCTGGCTGCCTAAAGATGATAAGTCATCTGGCGATAAACTTCTACCCACCCAATTTGATGATGCTTTTGCTAAACCGTCTAAATCTGAGGTCAGGGGAGCATCGTATTTCAGATGATAAGTAGCATGATCCCCAACTATATTCAGCATTGGAGTTTTTGCTTTTCTAGCATTATGTATGTTGGCAAAGCCATTACCAAGTCCAGGTCCTAGATGTAATAAATTAGCAGCAGCTTTACCCGTCACTCTTGCATATCCATCAGCTGCACCAGTTACAACGCCTTCGAATAAACCTAAAACAGGCCTTATTTCTGGATGGTGATCTATTGCAGCTACCAGGTGCATTTCGGAGGTGCCTGGATTAGCAAAAACAACTTCTAATCCATTAGTAATTAAAGTTTTTAGTAAAGCGTCAGCAGAATTCATAGGTTCATTATAAACCTATGAATTTTTTACTAGGAAAATTATTGTTTAATGTCTAAGTACTTGTCCAGCACGAGCACCAGTTGGCTCTCCATCAAGGACATTGATAGAGCCGTTTACAATCGTAGCTTTGAAGCCTTTAGATTTTTGAATATAACGAGGTGCTTCACCAGGAAAGTCATTTACTAATAAGGGCTGAAGTTCAGTAACTTCTTCGGGGTTAAACACATTTATGTCTGCTTTCATTCCCGCCTTTAGCACACCTCGATCTTTAAGGCCGATTACTGATGCTGGATCTGCTGTCATTCGCTTAATGGCTTGAGGAAGTGTGAATACTCCTTTCTCACGGACATAATGGGAGAGTATGAAGCTAGCCCAACCTCCATCCATAATTTGAGAAACATGAGCGCCGACATCTCCAAGACCAGGAATTAGATTTTCACTGCCAAAAAGGTCTCCTTGTTCCTTCAGGTTAGTACCAAACATGCGCCAGTTGAAAAGACCTCTACCGTTACTTTCTCTCGATAGTCTTAAAAAAGTTTCGGACCAATGCTCTGAAGCAGATTTTGATAGTTCTATCAGATTTTGTGCGGAGTTGTGATCGGGCATCTCATCGAAGCCCAAAAAGTAAACTTTTTGAAGAGGAATAGGACAAGATTTAGGTTCGCGTGCTTCTGCTACTAGAGCCTCACAGAAGGTTTCATTATTAATCGCTTCCAATCTGGCTTCAAAACCTTTCTCTCGTAATTCATCCCATTTTGGACCTTGAATGGGTATACCTGATTGAAGGCCAAACATATAGCCAGACCCTCGCGTATGAGTAGTTGCTGTGATATTGCGTCCATCTAAATTCATTTCATCAAGATGCTTCGCAGCCTTGGCCCCAGACCCTTCTTCACCTGAGCAGCCATAGCTAAATAAGACTCTGCTTCCTTCTGTCTCAGCAACCGACTTCATTACCTCGGCATCTGCACCAACTAACTGCATAAGCCCATCTTTAGGTCCAACAACTTTTGCAATCTCTACAAGCTCAGCACACTCAGCAAAGGTTCCAGGAATTGAGCGACCATCAGGAGCTTTATGCGGTTCGTAACGATTAGTAGAGAATCCAACAGCACCGTCTTTCATTGCTTTTTCTACAATCTCTGCCATTTGCTGCTTTTCAGCTTCTGTCGCTTGCTCATCAAACGACCTATCTCCCATAACGTAATAACGAATAGCAGAATGACCAACGAGACCAGCTACATTTAATGAGGGTTTAAGCTCTTCAAGCATATCGAGATATTCACCATAGTGCTCCCAATTCCAAGGGAGTCCGGATAGAATGGCTTGCTTTGGAATATCCTCAACTGTTTCCATCATACCAGCCAGAACTTCGACATCTTCAGGTTTACAAGGAGCAAAAGTGAGACCACAGTTTCCAATTAAAGCTGTTGTTACACCATGCCAGCAAATCGGGGTCATTTCAGGATCCCATCCAATTTGAGCATCCAAATGAGTGTGTATATCCACAAAACCAGGTGAGACAGTCATACCTTCAGCATCTATGATCTCAGCCGCTTCACCGTCTATTTGGCCAATTTCAGTAATAATTCCATCTTTAACTGCTATATCCGCAGAAAAGGAATCAGAACCAGTGCCATCAATAACATTCCCATTTTTGATGATTAAATCATGTTGCATATCACTCCCCCTAAACTCTATTGAAATTTAAGTATATAAGTTTTTCTTCAGACAGGAATCCCAAAAAAGAGCTAAAAATATAACTATTTAAGCGACTTATATTTCTCGTATAAAAATTTAGAAACCCAACCTGCTATAAATGGAACTACAGTTAATTGAGTTATTATTAAGAAACCAACAAGCCCTTCTGAGCTTAGAGTATAGAACATGTCTTGAATATTTGATCTTACACTTACACTGAATATTGAGCCAATTATCGCTAATATCCAAATCAATAGATAAGAGGCCGCATAAAACCCGGTAACTATGCAGCTCAAAAGTATGAATAATTTTTTCATCACTCCAATATACACTAAATGGGCTAGACAGGATTTGAACCTGTGACCTTCTGCTCCGGAGGCAGACGCTCTATCCTAGCTGAGCTACTAGCCCAATAGCGATTATATATCTATCTCAATTTATGTTTTATTTAAGATACCAGCCCTGATATCATCCATTTTCGTTTAAAAATGGAGTACATATGGCAAGCAATACTTGGCAATCTATAAATTGGAAAGATCCTTTTCTACTAGAACAGCAACTTTCTGATGATCAAAGAATGGTGAGGGATACAGCCCATCAATTTGCCCAAGATAAGCTCTTGCCCAGGGTTAGGGAAGCTTTTAGGAATGAGGAAACTGATCCTTCTATTTTCCAAGAAATGGGCTCTGTAGGTCTTTTGGGTTCAACTATCAGTGGCTATGATTGTCCTGGAGTGGACTACATAAGTTATGGATTGATAGCAAGAGAGGTTGAAAGGGTAGACTCAGGATACAGATCCATGATGAGTGTTCAATCTTCCTTGGTGATGTATCCAATATATGCTTTTGGATCAGAAGAACAAAGAGAGAAATATCTTCCTGGCTTAGCTAAAGGAGAGAAGATTGGTTGTTTTGGGTTAACAGAGCCTGATTATGGCTCTGACGCTGGAGGGTTAATTACTAGAGCTAAAACCGTTGATGGCGGTTACTCTCTGTCCGGAGCTAAGATGTGGATATCCAATAGCCCTATTGCCGATGTCTTCGTGGTGTGGGCAAAGAATGATGAAGGAAAAATCAAAGGATTCATATTAGAAAAGGGAATGAAGGGTCTAAGCGCACCTAAGATTGAAGGAAAGCTTGCCCTAAGAGCCTCCGTAACCGGTCAAATTGTTATGGAAGATGTTTTTGTTGATGAAAGCCAGATGTTACCAAATATTGAGGGTCTCAAAGGACCTTTCAGTTGCCTAAACAATGCTAGATATGGGATAGCGTGGGGTGCATTAGGTGCAGCTGAGACTTGTTGGCACACTGCCAGAGACTACGTGATGGACAGGAAACAGTTTGATAAACCCCTAGGATCCAATCAACTAATACAACTTAAACTCGCTGATATGCAGACAGATATAAGTATTGGACTTCAAGGCTGTTTTCGAGCTGGTCAATTGATGGATGATCACAATATATCTCCAGAATTAATTTCTTTAATAAAGAGAAACTCTACAGGTAAAGCGCTTGAAATAGCTAGAAAGTCTAGAGACATGCTGGGAGGTAATGGCATATCTGACGAATACCCAATTATGCGTCATATGGTAAATCTTGAGGTGGTGAATACTTATGAAGGAACTCATGATATTCATGCTCTTATTTTAGGTCGAACACAAACCGATATTCCCGCATTTTAAGGGCCCAATTTCGACAAGACTCGCTCTGTTTAATGTTCTATAATGCAACTCGCCCTACCTTGAGCTTATTTTAAAAAATGAAATATTCAAAATTTTTACTAATATTATTTACTGGATTTGTTGTTAGCTTAGGAGCTTCTGAAGCAAAAAAGGCTATCGAAAAAAGAATTGCTCCGGTAGGTTCTGTATGTATTCAAGGTCAAGATTGTGGAACAGCAGTTGCTGAAACAGTGGCTGATTCCTCTGGAGCTAGAAGTGGAGAGGCTGTTTATACAAACGCTTGTGCTACCTGCCACAATATTGGTTTAGCCGGTGCTCCTAAATTTGCCGATGCTTCTTCATGGGGTGCGAGGCCAGACAAAGGTTTGGAGGCCCTTACCGCTTCTGTCAAAAATGGTCTTAATGGAATGCCCGCAATGGGTATGTGTATGGATTGTTCCGATGATGAACTATCTTCTGCTGTCCAGCATATGCTTGATAGTATCTAGTAAGCTTTCTCTAAGACAGATTCAAAATCTTCCCATTTTTCAAATACAGGAATTTCTATATCCTCATATGGCCACTCAGCGCCTTCGTTTTTAAACCAAATTGGCTTCATGCCACAATCCAAGCTACCTTTGACATCATTTAAGGGATGATCCCCGACGTGACAAATTTCTTCAGGTTTGAGACCAGATGCTTCGATCAAAATTTCGAAAGCTTTTGGGTCTGGTTTGTGCGCTCCTGAATTCGCTGAAGAAAATACATGAGAAAAAAGATGATCTATGCCAATTTTTTTTAAGTCAGCATTGCCATTAGTAATCACACCCAAAGAGTAGTTTTGATTCAATGACTCCAATGTTTCTTCTACTCCTTCAAACAACTTCACATTATTTCTTGCCTCAATAAAGATATTGAAAGCATTCTTTGACAACATATCAGATTCTTCTTTGTTGTAGCCGGCCAAAAGGCCAATTTCATAAAACATTTTAGTTCTCAAGTCTGAGATCCTAACGAGTAATGATGGATCTTCTTTAAGAAGTTTATTTCTCAAATCCATCATATTAGTAGACTGAATTATTTTATCTGCCCCAGGGTAATTTTCCTTAATCCAAGACGATGTTAGGTCTTCTGCCTTATATATAGTCGGCATAACATCCCAAAAGGTGTCATCAAGATCGAAAGAAATATATTTAATGGCCATCTTTAGTATCCTTTTTTGCTCTCGGGTGAGCTTTGTCGTACACCTTCGACAGATGTTGGAAATCTAATTTAGTATATATCTGTGTTGTCCCTATATCTGAATGACCCAACATTTCCTGAACAGCTCTTAAATCCCCACTTGACTCAAGTACATGACTGGCAAAAGAGTGCCTTAACATATGAGGGTTTATTCCTGGAAGGCCTCGCATAAGACATAATTTTTCTAACCTAAGCTGAATTGATCTTGGAGAGATCCTATTGCCTTTATTATTTAAAAAAATAGCATTAGTAGAAGTTGCTTTAGATTGTTTTAATTCTGATCTATACATAAACCAGTCTCTTATGGCTTGAATGGCCTTCTTTCCTACAGGAACTATTCTTGTCTTATTGCCTTTACCGCTTACAACACATGTTCTTTCTTTTGTATCTAAATCCTCCATATTTAGTTTACATATTTCAGATAGCCTTAACCCGGAAGAGTATAGAAGTTCTGCAAGAGCTTTATCCCTTACTTCAATCATTCCTTTAGCCTTGAAATCTAAAAGCTTTTGCACGAGATCTGCATCCATTGCTTTAGGAAGGAGCTGTGCTAACTTTGGGGAGCTTATATTTTGAGCTGGACTTAACTTGATCTGACCTTCAGTTAATAAAAATTCAAAAAATGTTCTGCAAGAGGACAAAATCCTTTGGATGCTTCTTGGGCTAAGGCCTCTCCTTCTTTCAGAATTAACAAAAGTCCTCAAGTCATGTTCTTTTACTAATTTCCATTTATCAATTTCTTGATCTGAAAGATATTTTGATAACTTTTGAAGATCTCGTTTGTATCCGTTAAGAGTATGTTGAGAGTATTGTTTTACGGATTCTAAATATGATAAGTAGACTTGGATATCTTTCTGTAGCATCTAAAAATTATTTCTATCAATAAGTTTCGATAGCGTTTCCGCAACAAACTCTAAAAACAAGGAGTCGTTTTCTTTAGAGTAGGTATCTGCTGATTTAGACCCCAGTGCCAGCATTGCAGGACACTCAGAATTTTTTATCGGTACTAACACACAATCTACAACTCCAGATTTTTTATCAAATATGTAGTTCGATTCAATTTTATCTAGAGGTCCACAAAATATATCAACTGCATTATATTTCTTGCCTATATGCTTATGAGCTTCTTTAACATCAACAATTCTGCCTCTAGGAATATTGTTATTCTCCTTAAAAAATAGGACTTTACATGCGTCAGCCTGAAATTCTCTTCTGAAAGTATCCTCAGTGATAGAGACTACATCGGTAAGATTGCGACATACTATTAACTCCAAAATTAACTTCTTTGTCTTTTCAAAGATTCCTTCATTGTTTTTTGCAATATCTAATAATTGCAGCAGGTTGCTAGATGTAGATTCGTAATTCTGTCGAAGTATTTCAACTTGTTTTTGAATTAATGAAACGGCACCCCCGGTCTCATGAACTATTTCTATGGAGTTTAAAATATGGGAATTGTCAGAAAGAAAATCAGGATTAAGTATAAGAAATTCCTCTACTTGCTTTGGATCTAAATTATTTTTTGACATTAAATTTCGATTTGTCTTTTTTCAACTAAAGTCGCCGACCCTTCAGCGACTATTAGATTAGATTCTTTTTTATAGTCTATCAAAAGACTTCCCAGTTGGAAGTTAACCTTCACTGGAGCTACCATGTTTTTTCTTGATATCCCAATGATCGCAGCTGCACATGCCCCGCTTCCACATGCTGCGGTCTCTCCTGCACCTCTTTCGTATACTCTTAGGTCAATCTCACTATCACTCAATTTATTCGCTAGGCCAAAGTTCACTCCATCAGGAAAGTAGCTACTATCTTGAAGATCTTTTCCTGTTTTTAGAAAATTAACAGTTGAGTCTTTATCTTGAAAAATAACTCCATGAGGATTGCCAAGATTTATACAATCTAAAATTAGGTTTTCTTCTCCTAAATCTACAGTGATTTGATCTATAGAGTTAGTTATTTCAAAAGATGCAGAGAATTCTTCCTTACTTTTAGCTTGAAGATGCCAAAGGCCGCCATCAGTGCTTACTTTTATTTCCTTTGCTGCACTCAGAGAGTTATCTTCAACAAATTTGGATACGCATCTAGCGCCATTAATACAATTTAATGCAAGTGATCCATCATTGTTATAAATCTTTACATCAAAATCATTCTCAGGACTTAGAGGAGGCAAGACTTGAATGAGTTGATCAAAATTAATGCCTTTATTTTCGTATAAACTTAATACAGTTTTCGAGTCTATGGAGATATCTTTTCTTACAGAGTCAACAATGACGATAATGTTTCCTAGACCAGAATAGATGTGTAAATCTAAATACATTAGAGACTAAGACTCCAAAGCGATAAGGTCTTCGAAGTTTTCTTTTCTTTTTATTACTTTCACGACATCTTTGGTTATAAGCAATTCTGCAGGCTTCAACCTAGAGTTGTAATTGGATGACATAACTGAACCATAAGCACCTACATCCATAAAAACTAAATAATCATCCGGTTGTAGTTTTAGGCTTCTATCTCTGGCAAGAATATCTCCTGTTTCGCATACTGGGCCAGCCAGATCGTAAGTTTCACTTTCTAGATCTCTTTCCTCAACCTCTCTTACTTTGTGCCAGGCTTCATATAATGAAGGTCTGATAAGATCATTCATTCCGGCATCGATAATTGCAAATTTTTTCTCACCAGCTTCTTTTATGTATTCTACTTTCGTAAGAAGTATTCCAGAAGTTCCAACTATAGATCTTCCAGGTTCAACTATTACTTGATAATCCGTTTCTTTGAGTAAAGTCTTAACTTCGGAAATTAAAATTTTTGGATCTCCCTTTTCTTCATCTTTATATTGAATTCCTAAACCTCCCCCTATGTCCAGAAAGTTCACTTTATGACCCTCTTCTTTGAGTTGATCAGCAATTTCTTTTATATATATAAGGCTTTTGAGGATTAAATTCTCATCAGAAATCTGAGAACCTATATGACAGGCTACAGCTTTAATATTAATGTGCTCATTGCTCTTTGAGAGTTCTGAAATCTTGCCCACAGACTCTTTATCCAGACCAAATTTTGAGGTTTTAGATCCTGTTTCTATGTATTTATGAGAACCTATTTTAATGTCTGGATTTATCCTGAGTGCACAGTTTACTGTTTTATTTAATTCTTTTGCTATTGCTGCGATTCTTTCAAATTCTCCAACCGATTCTATATTGATAGACAAAATATCACTTTCTACCGCCAGCTTAATTTCTTCATGGGATTTTGCTACGCCTGAAAAAACAATTTTCTTTCTGTCTGCTCCAGCTAAAAGGCATCTCTGCAGCTCGTTTCCAGATACGACATCGAATCCAGAACCAAGATCAGAGAGTAGCTTTAAGATATGTATATTTGAGTTGGCTTTTACTGCATAACAGACAAGGTCTTGATCCCTTATTTCATTTTTATAATTTAAAAAATTATCCTCAATTTCTTTAGAAGAATATATAAACAATGGAGAGCCATACTCCTTAGCTAATTCAATAACTGGAATATTTTCAACAAAGAGTTGTCCGTCAATTGCTTTCATGACCAAAATAAGTCTCATCGGAATTGTCGGGCAGACTTAATGGAACCTTATTACCGCAGGATATTAAGTTAAAGGCCAACATTAGAAGAAAGATTCTCACAGCAGTAATCATTATTTTCTCCTTTCTAATGTCAATTTAGCTTTTTTAATTTCTTTTTTAACTTGCGAGGGCGCCGTCCCTCCTGTTTGTTTTCTAGATAGGATAGTCTTCTGTGGATCTAAATAGTCTTTAACATCTTCCTGTATTAATTTAGAGAACTTTCTTAATTCAGAAAGTTCAAGTTCAAAAATCTGCAAATCTTTACTCTCAGCAAGGGCTACTATTTTTCCAACAACCTCATGAGCCTGCCTAAAAGGCATATTCTTTTCAACCAAATAATCAGCCAAGTCAGTCGCAGTTATCTGGCCTTGAAAGCAATCTTGCTTCATTTTAGTTTTATTTGGTTCCATACCGTTTATCAGTACAGTAAGAAGAGCCAAGCTGTCTTCTGAAAAATCAATACTACTAAAGATATATTCCTTATCATCCTGAAGGTCTCTGTTATAAGTCAGAGGTAAGTTTTTCATCAAAGCAAGAAGCCCCATCAAGTTGGCTATAGTTTTTGAAGAACCTCCTCTAATTAATTCGGCCATATCAGGATTTTTCTTTTGCGGCATGATTGAGGAGCCAGTGCAAACCTCATGAGAAAGCTCAACATAGTTAAATTGACTCGAAGACCAAATCACTATTTCTTCACTGATTCTTGAGAGGTGTATCCCAACTATTGATAACGCTGAAGCCAATTCCAACACAAAGTCTCTATCACTAACGGCATCCATGGAGTTCCTGCTTATTTCCTTAAACCCCAGTTTCTTTTTTAGCAATTCCCGATTTATGTGAAATCGTGTTCCAGATAATGCTGCCGAGCCTAAGGGCAAAACACTCATTCTTTCACTTGCATCCTGCAATCTAGAATAATCTCTAGATAGCATTTCATACCAAGCCATGAGATGGTGACCGAAGGTAACAGGCTGGGCAATTTGTAAATGAGTGAACCCCGGCATAATAGTTTCACTATTTTCTTCAGCTTTTCTTACTATAGATTTTTGTAATAAGGTTAGTAAATTCAATAGATCTGCAATCTTATCCCTTAAAAATATTCTTAAGTCTGTTGCCACTTGGTCATTTCTTGATCTTCCTGTATGTATTTTTTTTGCAGCTGCTCCAGCAATCTTCACAAGTCTAGATTCAATATTCATATGCACATCTTCAAGTGCAGGGTCCCAATGGAATTTATCTTCTTGTATTTCCTTAAGAATTTTCGATAGACCTTTTTTGATCTTGCTTAGTTCAGATGCGTTAATTAACTTGGCATCTTTAAGTACTTCAGCATACGCAATTGATCCTTTGATATCGGCTTCAAATAACCTCTTATCTATGTCGATTGAAGCTGAGAAAGATTGTGCGAGATCATTCATGCCAGAATCAAATCTTCCTCCCCAAAGTGGGTTCACTTTTTTTTCTTTCTTAGTCATAGCCTTAATCTAAGTTTTCTATTATCTGTTTAGTGGGTTCTAATTGATTAATAGTATAGAAATGAATACCGGGTGCACCTTTTTTTATCAACTCCTGAACCAACGAGGATACATATTCAATTCCAAATTTTTTTACATCATCTTCCTTTGAATAAGTGTCGAGTTGTTTAATTAATGAATTAGGTAATTTTGCTCCACAGTTTTTTGCCATTCTAATCAAGGCGTCTTTACTCACAATGGGCATTATTCCAGGAGTAATTGGCTTGCTACAACCAAGCTTTTCGCAATTCTCAATGAATTTAAAATAAACGTCTGGATTATAGAAAAATTGAGTAACAGCTCCTTGCACTTCTCTAGACATTTTTTCACAGAAATATTTTAAATCCTGCTCAGGACTAACTGCTTCGGGATGTGTCTCAGGATAAGATCCCACTTCAATTTCAAAATAGTTTTCAAATTCATCAATAATGAAGTCAATGAGATTTACAGCATATGGAAAGTCACCTATAGATCCGAATCCGGAAGGTAAATCTCCTCTAAGAACCACTAATTTTTTTAGCCCTTTGTCTTTATAAGCATTGAGAGACTGTAATATTGCTTCCTTATCAGAACCTATTCCAGAAATATGGGGTGCAATGGGCGTCTTTGTGGCATCAAAAAGCGAGCTACAAGTATCTAAAGTTCCTTGTTGAGTTGATCCTCCCGCCCCGAAGGTAACTGAAAAGTATTCCGCAGGGACAACCTCAAATGCTTGGGCTATGTTATTAAGCCTTTCAAGACCAGAAGCTGTTTTAGGTGGGAAAAACTCAAAACTTAATGTTTTAGAGTTTTCTTCCATAAGTCTTAAATTAGTATTTATATATTTCTGACTTGAAGGGCCCTTCTTCTGGCACGTTGATATAGTCAGCCTGATCAGATGATAATTTAGTCATGACTCCTCCGAAACCTTCTACCATGTATGAAGCTACTTCTTCATCAAGCTTCTTTGGTAATACTTCTACTTTTATCAGCTCTTGTTTCTTGTCATCATCATTAATGTGAGCGAATTTCTTTTCGTAGAGATACATCTGAGCTAAAACCTGATTTGCAAAGGATCCGTCCATGATCCTTGAAGGGTGACCAGTTGCATTGCCTAGGTTTACTAATCGTCCCTCGGATAGAAGAATTATGTAATTCTCGCTATCTAGGTTAGGAGTATCTCCGGGTCTTGTGTCTCTGAAAACCTTATGGACTTGAGGTTTCACTTCTTCCCAACACCATTCATCACGCATATATTGCGTATCAATTTCTGTATCAAAGTGTCCAATGTTGCAAATTACAGCCCCATCTTTAACTGCTTTAAGCATATGTTTATCGCAAACATGATAGTTACCTGTTGTGGTCACTATAAGATCGGTATCTTCTAAAAGCGCTTTATTTATAGAGTCTTCAGAGTCGTTATTAATGCCATCGATGTAAGGTGAAACAACTTCATAACCATCCATGCAGGCTTGCATGGCGCAAATTGGGTCAATTTCAGTGACTCTTACCACCATACCTTCCTGCTTAAGGCTCTGTGCTGATCCTTTTCCAACATCACCATATCCTATAACGAGGGCTTTTCTACCAGCTAGGAACATATCTGTTCCTCTTTTTATTCCATCATTAAGACTATGCCTTGTTCCGTATTTATTATCGTTTTTGGATTTGGTAACAGAATCATTAACGTTAATGGCCGGTACTTTTAACTCTCCCTTTTCTATCATTTCATTGAGTCTTACAACACCAGTAGTGGTTTCTTCTGTTATGCCATGAATATTTTCTAGGATTTCAGGATACTTTTCATGAGCCATGGATGTTAGATCTCCACCATCATCAAGTATCATGTTTGCATCCCATGGTTTGCCATCGCACAGAATTGTCTGCTCTATACACCAATCGAACTCTTCTTCAGTCTGTCCTTTCCATGCAAATACTGGAACTCCAGATTCTGCAATTGCAGCAGCAGCATGATCTTGTGTTGAAAATATATTACAACCCGACCATCTCACTTCTGCACCTAAAGCAGTGAGTGTTTCTATCAAGACGGCAGTTTGAATTGTCATATGAATACAACCCAATATTTTCGCTCCTTTTAGAGGCTGCTCATCTCCATATCTCTCTCTTAATTTCATTAAAGCAGGCATTTCTGATTGGGCAATTACTATCTCTTTTCTACCCCAATCTGCCAATGACATATCAGCTACTTTGTAATCGTTATTACTCATATTTTTTATCCTTTTAAAGCTTCTACTTTATCTGTTTTTTCCCACGTAAATGCCGACTCTTCTCTTCCAAAATGACCATAAGCAGCTGTTGACTGATAGATAGGTCTTTTCAAGTCAAGCATATTAATTAACTGTCTCGGCCTCAGATCGAAATGTTCTCTTACAAGATCAGAAATTTTTTCTTCATCTATCTTTGATGTTCCAAAGGTATTCACACTTATGGAAGTTGGTTCAGCAACTCCTATTGCATAAGATACTTGTATTTCACATCTATCTGCCAGACCTGCAGCAACAATATTTTTAGCAACATACCTGCCCGCATAGGCAGCTGACCTATCAACTTTTGAGGGGTCTTTCCCTGAGAATGCTCCTCCACCGTGTCTAGCCATTCCTCCGTAGGTATCAACAATAATTTTTCTTCCTGTAAGACCGCAATCTCCAACAGGACCACCTATTTCAAATCTACCAGTAGGATTTATGAAATATTTTGTATCCTTATTTAACCAATTTGAAGGCAATATGGGTTTTATGATTTCTTCCATTACTCCCTCTTTAAGATCTTCTTGAGAAACGTCAGGATCATGTTGTGTTGACAGCACAACGGCTGAAATAGATTGAGGTTTTCCATCTTCCCCATAGACAAAACTAACTTGGCTTTTAGCATCTGGTCTTAACCAGGACAATTTATTGCTTTTTCTTATAAAAGCCTGTTGTTCAACTAATCTATGCGAATAAGTTATTGGAGCAGGCATCAAAACTTCTGTTTCATTTGTTGCATATCCAAACATCAAACCTTGGTCCCCAGCTCCTTGTTCAAGGTCTTCTCCTTCGCCTTCATTTACTCCTTGAGCGATATCTTGAGATTGTTTTCCAATTGCGTTGACCACTTCACAGGTATTACCATCACAGCCCACATCTATGCTGTCATATCCTATATCTAAGATCACCTTTCTAGTGAGAGCCTCAAGGTCAGGCTCTGAACCGCTTGTAATCTCTCCAGCTAAAACAACTAAATTGTCTTTAACTAAGGTTTCGCATGCCACCCTAGACTCTGGATCATCTTTTAGCATGGCATCAAGCACAGCATCAGAAATTTGATCTGCCATTTTATCAGGATGTCCTTCCGAAACAGATTCAGAGGTGAAGATTTTATATTCAGACATAATGTCTCCAAGTTATAAGGAGCGCGTATTTTACACAAAACAGCAATTTTTGCTTAAAAATATACCCTTTTAGCTGTATTTCTATGTACATCAAAAAGCATTTGGGAGACAATAAGCCATCTCAAAAAAATGAGTAAAAATTCAAGCTCCCAAACAGCAAACGCACTTCGAATTCTCGCAGCGGATGCTGTGCAGCAGGCGAATTGTGGCCACCCCGGCATGCCCATGGGAATGGCAGAAATTGCAGAGGTGCTATGGCGACGCCACTTAATACATAATCCTTCTAATCCCAACTGGTTTAATAGAGATAGGTTTGTGCTATCTAATGGTCATGGTTCGATGCTCATATACTCTCTTTTGCATCTGAGTGGCTATGATTTAACAATTCAAGATCTCAAAGATTTTAGACAGCTTCACTCAAAAACCGCTGGTCATCCAGAATATGGAGTTACTCCAGGAGTCGAAACTACAACCGGACCCCTCGGACAGGGAATATCTAATGCTGTCGGCATGGCGATAGCTGAGAAAGTTTTAGCTACTAAGTTCAATACAGAAAAACACAAAGTTATTGATCACATGACTTACGTGTTTACTGGTGATGGGTGTTTGATGGAAGGAATCTCTCATGAGGCCTGTTCTTTGGCAGGTACTCTGGGACTGGGGAAATTAGTTGTTTTGTATGATGACAATAATATTTCTATCGATGGAGAAGTTGATGGATGGTTTACCGAGAACATTCCAGCCAGATTTCAATCTTATGGTTGGGAGGTTGTTTCTAATGTTAACGGCCATGATCCAGAAGAGATTAATGCAGCTATAGAGAAAGCCAAAACCAGTCAAGATAAGCCAACCTTAATTTGTTGCAAAACAATAATAGGCAAAGGTTCTCCGAATAAAGAAGGAACGGCATCGACGCACGGAAGTCCTTTGGGCGAGGAAGAGATAGCTGAAATGAGAAAAGATCTTAGATGGGATAATGAACCTTTCGATATTCCGGATAGTGTTTACGAAGACTGGGATGCCAAAGAGCAAGGTAATTCTAACGAAGAGGAATGGAATCAATTATTTGATCAATATCAAAAAGATAATGAAGAATTAGCGTCTGAATTGAGACGAATAATGAATGGAGACTTGCCAGAGGGAGTTGAAGAGGCTATTTACGGCTTTATTGGAGATGTTCAAAAAGATTTACCAAATTTAGCCACCAGAGTAGCTTCTCAAAAAGTTCTGAATGTCTTAGGTCCATTAATTCCTGAATTAGTTGGTGGATCAGCTGATTTAACAGGTTCAAATAATACTAATTGGGACGGTACGATTGAAATAAGGTCTGATAATTTTGCTGGAAATTATATAAATTATGGCGTCAGAGAATTTGGTATGACAGGTATTATGAATGGAATGGTTCTTCATGGAGGCATCAGGCCTTATGGAGGAACATTTTTAACCTTTTTAGACTATGCCAGAAATGCTGTTCGCATGGCCGCTCTAATGAAGATTCAGACTATGCTTGTATACTCCCATGACTCAATTGGTGTAGGAGAAGATGGACCCACCCATCAGCCGGTTGAGCATTTAACAAGTCTCAGGACTACCCCAAACCTTGAAACTTGGAGACCTTGTGATACTTCAGAGACAGCAATTTCTTGGCTCGCAGCTCTAGAAAATTCTGATAAACCAACTGCGCTTATATTATCAAGGCAAGGCCTGCCTAACTTTGAAAGAACAGCAAAACAGATTGATTCCATGAAAAAGGGTGCTTATACGCTGCATGAGCCAAACGAAAAACCTGAATTAATATTAATTGCTACAGGGTCAGAGGTGGAAGTAGCTATGGCGGTAGCAGAGGAAGTAAAGGATAAAACACCTATTCGAGTAGTGTCGATGCCTTGTTCCGAACGATTTGATGTTCAATCAGATGACTATAAGGATTCAGTTTTAGGAAATGGGATAAAAAGAGTCTCTATAGAAGCTTCTCATGCAGACTGGTGGAGAAAATACGTAGGGCTGGACGGAGAAGTTATAGGTATGGACTCGTTTGGAGAATCTGCACCTGGAAAAACTCTTTTTGAGCATTTTGGTTTCACTAAAGAGCAAATTATTTCTAAATTAGATCTCTAAAATATGAGATACAAAAGGCTTAATGAAATTAGTTTAAGCGAAAAGTCTGTCTTGTTGAGGCTTGATCTAAATACACCCATCGAAGCGGGCGTAGTCACAAATCAAGAAAGAATTATTAGGTCTCTACCAACAGTTAATTTCATTCTAGAATCAGGTGCCCGCTTGATAATCATGAGCCATTTAGGAAGACCTGAAGAAAACAACATGTTTCAAGAGGAATTTTCTCTAGCACCTGTAGTTAAGGAAATGGAAGGTCTATTAAACATGCAAATCCCTCTTTACTCCTTGAGTGAGATTGAAAGTTTAGATCAGGTTGATCATATTTCAATTATAGAAAATACCCGATTTAATATTGGCGAGAAAAACAACGATATAGAATTATCAAAAAGATTGGCAGCTTTGGCCGATGTGTTTGTCATGGATGCGTTTGCAACTTCACATAGGGCTCATGCTTCGACTACTGGAGTAATAACATTTTCTAATGATGCCTGTGCGGGATTTCTCTTGGATGAGGAGCTAACTGCACTATCAAAAGTAAAAGAAAACGCAAAAAGCTCTATAGCTGTATTAGGCGGTGCAAAAATCTCAACAAAATTAAGTCTTATTGATTCGCTTTCCAAAACTGTGGATAAAGTAATCCTGGGTGGAGGTATTGCAAATACTTGTTTGGCAGCTAAGGGTTATGAGGTGGGTAAGTCTCTAATTGAAGATTCTATGCTAGAAGAAGCTAAAGAGTTGATAAAAAATCCTAAAATAATAATTCCGGAATCTGTAATTGTTTCTATAAGCGCTGACGAGCCCGGAAGAATCGCTTCTGCCAGTTCAATACAAGAAAATGAAGCAATATTCGATATTGCTCCAGCTTCCTTAGTTGATTTGGAGCCAATTATTATGAACGCTGGAACCATTCTATGGAACGGACCGATAGGTTTTTTTGAAAAAGAGAATTTTTTTGCTGGCACAGCCATGATCGCTGAGATGATTATTTCTTCAAAAGGCTTTTCAGTTGCTGGAGGAGGAGATACTATCTCTGCTGCTGAAAAAGCAGGGGTGCTAGATAGCCTTGACTATGTTTCAACTGCAGGTGGGGCGTTCTTAGAATTCATGGAAGGAAAAAAATTACCTGCACTAGAAGCTTTGATAGATAAAGTTAATTGAATTTATTTGTGGAGAGAAAATATGAATTTTAATAGTTTAAATGAAATAGCAAGTTATATAGTTTCAGACGGAAAAGGAATATTGGCTGCCGACGAGAGTAATCCAACTTGTACAAAGCGCTTTGATTCGATTGGTGTTGAGTCTACAGAAGAAAATAGAAGAGATTATAGAGAATTGCTTTTTAGAGCTGAGGGTATGAAAGGGAATATAGGAGGAGTTATTCTCTTTGATGAAACAATTCGTCAGAAGGCAGCCGATGGCACCTCATTGGTGGACATCATCAACGCAAAGGGTGCTTTGCCTGGTATAAAGGTTGATAAGGGGCTAAGCGCAATAGGCGATTCAGAAGAAAGCCTTACGCAAGGTTTAGACGGTTTAGATGAAAGACTAAAAGAATATTTTGAACTAGGTGCAAAGTTCACTAAATGGAGAGCTGTAATAAATATCGGTGAAGGAATGCCCTCCTCCGAGGCTATTTCTGCAAATATGGAAGCTTTAGCTGATTACGCAAAAATTGTTCAAAACAATAATATGGTTCCTATGGTAGAACCAGAAGTTTTAATGGATGGAGCTCACTCAATTGATGATTGTTATGATGCAACCTCTCGTTGCTTGGAGTCACTATTTTCTTACCTAACTGATAGGGGTGTTGATATAACTGGGACAATTCTTAAACCTAATATGGTTACATCGGGATCAAAAGCCTCTAATCAAGCAAGTATCGAAGAAGTAGCTCAAAGAACTGTAGATTGTTTAAAGGCAAATGTACCGGAGAGCTTACCAGGAATTACTTTCTTGTCTGGAGGTCAATCTGATGTAGATGCTACTGCCCATCTTGATGCTATGAATAAGATAGGGGGATTTAATTGGAAGTTAAGTTTCTCTTATGGAAGGGCTTTACAGCAACCTGCCCTAAAGGCATGGATGGGTCAAAGTGAGAATGGCTCATTGGCACAAGAAGCCCTTTCTCACAGGGCCTTGATGAATAAACTAGCTTCCGAAGGAAAGTGGGATCAGTCTCTAGAAAATTAACCTGATTGAAATTACTTGTACAAAGAGTTTCCAAAGCTTCTGTAGAAGTAGAGGAAGAAGTAATTGGTTCGATTGGACAGGGAGTCTTAGTATTCGTAGGCTTTGATAAAGAGGATAATCTAGATACTTTAACTTCGCTTTCTGAAAAGTTACTAAATTATAAAATCTTCAATGATTCAAATCACAAGGTAGCTCTTAGCCTTATTGAAACTCAAAATGATATTTTAATTGTTCCACAAGTGACCCTTTCTGTTGGAACCAAAAAAGGAACCAAACCAAGTTTTTCACATGCAGCTGATCCAGAAACAGGCCATGATTTATTTACAGACTTTAGGGGGCTTTTGGAAAGCAAGTTTAAAAGAGTTGAATCAGGAAAGTTTGGAGCGGAGATGTCGGTAAGCCTTGTGAATGAGGGCCCCATTACTTTCTGGTTTGAGCTATAACTTTTCTTCTGTCTTCTTAACAAATAAGTTGGCCATTACAATACCCAATTCAAATAATATCCAGGCAGGTATGGCCAGTAATGACTGCGAAATAACATCAGGAGGAGTTACAAGCATACCAACTGTGAAACAGCCAATGATTACGTAAGGTCTTTTGCTTCTTAAGCTTTCTGAGCTGCTGATTCCGCTCCAAATTAGTAGAAATATAAATACAGGTATTTCAAAAGCAATTGAGAAAGCAAACATCATGCTCAGCACAAAGTCTAGGTAACGGCTTATGTCTGTCATAATCAGGATTCCATCAGGCGCTGCTGCAGTGAAAAAACTAAACACTAATGGCAATACTAAAAAGTATGTGAAGAGAACGCCCAAATAGAACAATATCAAGCTGGAAAGCATCAATAAAAAGCTAAGACTTTTTTCATTTTCATACATTCCAGGGGCTATAAACTTCCAAATCTGATTCAATAGGAAAGGCATTGATAAAAGCAGTGATACGTAAAAAGTCAACTTTAGTGGAGTTAAGAAGGGAGAGGCAACTTCTGTAGCTATCATTGATGAGTTATCGGGTAAAAAACTAAGCAGAGGCTCTGATAACATTAGATAAATATCATTTGAGAAATAAACCAAAGCCAAAAAGCAAGTAAGAATTACAACCAAAGATTTAAGTATTCTAGATCTTAGCTCTTGTAAATGCCCTAAGAATGAGCTCTTCTCCATAGCAGTCAATTTTTATCTTTTTCGATATCTTCAAGAATTTCTTCATTTCTTGAATCTTGATATGCTTCATTGAGATCAAAAGCTTTATTGATTTCTGCTTTCGCGTTAGATGCTTGTCTCTTAAACCAGTAAATGGTTTTAGCACCAGATCTTACTGCACTAGGAAGCCTTTCTGGTCCGAGGACCAAAAGAGAAATAACAGCAATTAGAAGGAGTTCAAGTAATCCTATATCGAACATAAGACTTTACTTATCTTTGTCTTCCTCATCCATGGTCTTTCTAAAGCTTTTAATGGTATTTGCTAAGTCAGAGCCTAGACTTTTAATTCTCTTAGTCCCTCCGAATACTAAAAGTATCACAATTAAGAGTATTAAAATTTGCCAAATACCTATTCCACCTATTCCCATACTATTTCTCCTCTTCTGAAGAACTTCTCGAAGCTTTTTCTATATGGCCTGAAGTTCCAAATCTAGATTGAAGTTCTTTGACAATTTCATCTAGTTCAATGTCCTGATTGCTCAGAAGCACCATTACATGAAACCATAAATCTGCTGTCTCATGAATAATTTTTTCTTTTTTATCTTTTGTTGTTTCTGAAGAAGCTTCTAATAACTCTAAAGTCTCCTCAAGAATCTTTTCATTGATCTTAGAAGTTCCAGCTTCCTGCAGGTATTTAACATAGGAATCGTTGCTATCAGCTTTTTTTCTTTTTTCTATTAACTGAAATAGCTCTTCAAGAAAATCTTCTTTCATATGTTTAATTTATTATAAGAAAAAGTATCAAAATAATAAAAACAACCAGCAGCACTTTATTGAATCTACCCTGTTCATAGACTTTATTCATGAGTTGAAGGTGTCTTTCTTCATTCGCTGATTGGTATTCTTCTAGCTTCGAAACTTGTTCTATGGCTGTGTCAGCCAACTCAGGAAATCTTCTAGCTTTCTCAAGCCAATTAAGTGAGTTCTTTTTTGCCCATTCTGCGATTTTTTTCGGGTTATATTTATCAGAGATCCATTCTTTAAGAAATGGATTCGCAATAGACCAAAAATCTAAGGCGGGATAAAGTTGCTTACCCAGCCCTTCAATATTTACAAGCGTCTTTTGAAGTAGCATCAAAGGGGGTTGCATCTTCAAATTATACTTTCTTGCTGAATCAAAAATGAATAAGAGCATTTCTCCAAAATTTATTTTTTCCATTGGCTGATCAAATATAGGTTCACACGCTGCTCTAATAGTATTTTCGAGCTCATTTAATCTCGTATCTGGATCAACCCACTTTGAATCAATGAGAATATTTGCGACTTCTCTGAAATCTCTGCCAATAACAGCCAATAACATTCTTCCTATTTGAAATTGTTCCTCCTCGCTGAGAGAACCAACTATTGCGTAATCTACTGCTACATAGGCGGGGTCAGCTGGATTCTTTGCATCAATAAAGATATTTCCAGGGTGCATGTCTGCATGAAAGAAATTATCAATAAAAACCTGTTTGAGAAAAATCTCAACTCCTCGCTCCGCTACCAGTTTTAGATCCACCCCAAGGTCATTAAGTACTTCAAGCCGGTCTACTGGAATGCCTTCTATTCTTTCCATGATTAAGAGATTTTCGGTGGAGTAGTCCAAATAAACTTCTGGTACATAAAGAAGATTATTGTTTTCAAAATTTCTTCGGGTCTGTTTTACATTGGAAGCTTCAAGTCTCATGTCTAGTTCAGAAAAGATTACAGATTCATATTCTTCCACCAACTTGATTAGCTGCAGTCGTCTAGCGTCTTCAGATCTTTTTTCTAAGAATGACGCTATTCTTTTCATGAGCGAAATATCTTTTTCTATAGTTTTTTTAATCCCAGGACGAACAACTTTCAAAACTACTTGTTGCTGAATATCTTTCAGTTTCGCAGTATGAACTTGGGCAATTGAAGCAGCAGCTAAAGGTCGGGCATCAAAATCTTCGAATACTTCATTTATATCTGCCCCAAGTTCTCTTTCAATAATTTTTAGGGCCTCTTGTTCTGAGAAAGGTGGTAAGTCATCTTGAAGTGCTTTTAAATCTGAAGCGATATCTGATGGAAGAATATCTGGCCTTGTTGAGAGAAGTTGGCCAAATTTAATAAAAATTGGCCCAAGTTCCTCTAATGCATTTCTAAGCCTTTCTCCAGATTCTCCTTGAGGAGAATAAAGACGCCAGGGCGATATGAAAAGTAAAAACGCAACCATCTTTGAGTATTGCCAATCTTGCAATTCAACATCCAGTCTAGCCTTTAGAAATGTATTAATTATTTTTAATAGTCTCAAAAGATCTTTAAACATCTAGCAATCCTTTTTGACCAGAATGTATGGCTACAACACCATTTGTCAGATTTTCATATTTACATTTGGTGAAACCTGACCCTTCAATCATGACCTTAAGCTCTTCTTGTGTAGGATGCATTCTTATTGATTCAGCCAAATATCTATAACTCTCTTCAGTTTGTGCAATGAATGCTCCTATCTTTGGTATTATTTCAAATGAAAACAGGTCGTAAATTTCTCTAAATACTTCATTCTGAGGTTTAGAAAACTCAAGAATCACCAACTTACCTCCTGGCTTGAGAGCTCTGTAAATAGCGCCTAAAGCCTTTTCTTTGTCAGTTACATTTCTTAAACCAAAAGCTATTGTAATTAAATCAAAAGTATTATCTTTAAAGGGTAAAAATTGAGCATCAATTTGAGCGGTCTGAACATCTTGGATCCCATCATCAATTAATCTATTTCTTCCTTCATTGAGCATAGAGGCATTGATATCACTCAGAATTAATGTGCCTTTTTCAGATATTTTATCTCTCATTAACTTAACCATGTCACCGGTTCCGCCTGCAAGATCAAGCACTACAAAGTCTTCTCGGATAGCTGCAGTTTCAATCGTAACTCTCTTCCATAACCTATGAATGCCAAAAGACATCAGGTCATTCATAAGGTCATAATTTTCAGAGACAGTATCAAAAACCTCGCCGACAAGATCAGCCTTTTGTTCTGAATCAACCTCCTTAAATCCGAAGCTAGTTTTATTTTTTTTCATCAAATTTTGACGGCATTCTAACTTATTGTATTTCTAATTTATTTTTCTATTGGACAATATTCTATTTATAGATTTTAGATATGTATCCAAACTCCTTTTGAAACCTTTGATTTGCCCATCATCTGCAGTTCTCAAAACATAGCTCAGTAACTCAATAGTTAGCTCTTCATTGCTCTCCATCTTTGTTCTGAATTCATCATCACCTAGATCTTCAAAAGACCTAAGATAGGCTGCCATTTTAGAATCATAGTTTGGAGTTTGATTCTCTCTGAGAAGCAATATGAAATCTTCGACCCATTCCTTTTGAAACTTTGACCACTCTTCTCTAATTTCAATATGCTCATTTAGTCTTATTTTGAGTGTATCTATCTGTTCTTCTCTGAGGTTGATACCGATGCGGCTAAAACCCGATTCATAATTGTCCAAAAGTCTTTCCTTATATTCTTTATCTTCTCTCTCTCTTTCTTCCTCTCTTTCATTCCTAATTTTTTCAAAATGCTCTCCAATTTGAGTTATCTGATCTTCTGTAAGTGTTTTTGTGAACGATATAATTGGTTCTTCGAAGTAATCATTTGATCTTTCAAAAAGAAGTTCACCCTCTTTATAAATTGCCACTATCTTTCTCTTTGGTTCCTGCAAATCTATTTCTTTAAGCTCAGCTAATAAGATTCTTATCTCGGTGAGTTCTTTCTCGGTAAACCAATCATGAAAATCTTTAGCTATTTGATCAATTCGTTGATTCTGGTCTTTTGTAAATTCGGCATAATCTTTGAAATAGTCCGCAATATATGAATCTAGTCTTTCATATAACCAAGAGCCTGCTATGGAGCATGCGTTAAGCGTAAAAACTAAGATGCATGCAAAGCAAAATCTAAAAATTTTTCTATTCATTATTAGGGGTTATTGTAAATTGCAGTTAGAATTCCGTCCGCAAATGGCAGACACAAAAAATTATCCTACCTTAGTTTGGTTAGATTTAGAAATGACAGGACTTGATCCTGATTCAGAAAGAATCATAGAAATTGCTACTGCTGTCACAAGCCATGATCTTACTGAGATTATAGAGGGACCCAATTTGGTTATCCAGCAGCCTATGGAATACATCGACAATATGGATGAATGGAATACTAACCAACACACTAAATCGGGTTTGGTAGAAAGCTTAAAGGTCACCAATATAACAATTGAGGAAGCTCAAAAACAAACACTTGAGTTTTTGTCTCTTCACACAGAGGCAGGAAAATCCCCCCTTTGCGGTAACACAATATCCCATGACAGAAGGTTCTTGAGGCGTTATATGCCTAAACTTGATGCTTTTTTCCACTATAGGAACGTTGATGTAAGTTCTATCAAAGAACTCATTAAGAGGTGGAATCCTGAATTGCTTGAAGGCTTTAGAAAAAGTGGAGGTCACAGGGCCATGGAGGATGTCCTCGAATCTATTGAAGAATTGAAGTTTTACAGGGATAAGTTCTTTATTTAGTCTTTTTTAGAGCCAGGGTTATCAAATATCGAATTGGCTATTGGCATGACTTTAGCTGAGTCATTAGCAGTTATTTTTGCCGTTCCTTTTTTATCCACTTCATCGATTCTCATAATACAGCTCGTAGGAATATAGCTTCTTTGCACTCCTTTGAATTCGTTTTTTAACTTTTCTTCACTTGTATCGAGAACAATTTGGGAGTTTTGATCAAATATATACTCTTCAACTTCGATAAACCCATACATATCACTTTGGTAGATAGATTCAGCATAAATCTCGTAAACTTCACCCAATTGAACAAATACAACTTTGTAGATTCCCTTTTTTGCCATTACAATTCCTGCCTTCTCAATGAATTTAACTGAAGTTAATTAAACCTTTAATCTAAATATATGGCCAAGAAGCTTTTTATCAAGACCCACGGATGTCAGATGAATGAGTATGACTCTGACCGAATGCAGGATCTGTTGAATGAAAGCCATGGCTTTGAGACCACCCTGAATGAGGAAGAAGCTGATCTTATTCTTCTTAATACTTGTTCTATTCGCGAAAAAGCTCAAGAAAAAGTATTTCATCAGCTTGGTAGGTGGAAAAAGTTAAAAGAAAAAAATCCTAATCTGAAAATTGGAGTAGGAGGTTGCGTAGCGAGTCAAGAGGGTGAAAATATAATCAAAAGAGCTCCCCAGGTTGATATGGTTTTTGGTCCACAAACTATCCATAGAGTCTCTAACCTTTATGAAAAGAGTGTTGAGAACACAATTAATACTGTCGATATATCCTTTCCCAAGACGGAAAAGTTTGAACATTTTCCCGATCAAAAGAATGAAGGTCCAACTGCATTTGTGTCGATAATGGAAGGTTGTAATAAGTACTGTTCATTTTGTGTTGTGCCTCATACACGAGGTCATGAAATAAGCAGACCTATCGATGATATTCTCAGAGAAATAAGCGTTTTAGCAAAAAAAGGTACAAAGGAAATAAACCTTCTAGGACAAAATGTTAATTCATACAGAGATTCAAAATTAAAAACAAAAGGCCTCGGCTTATCGAACTTGATTAGAGCCGCTGCTGAAATAGAAGGTATCGAGAGAATACAATTTACAACCTCGCACCCGTTTGAGTTTGGACAAGATTTAATTGATATCTACGAAGAAGTCCCTCAACTCATTAGTTACGTTCATTTACCTGTTCAGAGTGGGTCAAATAACATCTTGAAGCAGATGAGGCGAAGACATACTAGAGATGAATATTTTGAAATAATCGATAAGCTTAAGTCTGTTAGAGAAGGCATAAGTATATCTTCAGACTTTATTGTTGGTTTTCCAGGAGAGACGGATAAAGACTTTCAAGACACCTTAGATCTAGTTGATAGAGTTGGTTACGATGAGTCTTTTAGCTTCATATACAGCCCAAGACCTAATACAACTGCTAAGGATTTAGAAGATAATGTCCCAACTGAAGAAAAAAAAGAGAGACTCTCTGTCTTACAACATAAGTTAGAGAATTCCGCAATTAGCATCAGTAGAAAAATGGTTGGCAAGACCAGTAAATGCTTAGTAACAGGAGTTTCTAAAAAAAATCCAGGTGAATTCCAGGCCAGAGCTGAAAATAATAAGGTTGTGATTTTTCCATGCTCCGATCCCTCAATAATTGGTAACATTATCGATATAGAAATTGTAAATGCTCAGAACAAGTCTTTAAAAGGAATTGCTGTTTAACTAACTTAATGAAATTTCAACTAGAGCCAGTAGATCACGAAAAAATAACTGATCTATGTGGTCCCACTAACTCAATTTTGAAGCAAATTGAAGATGAGCTAGATATTAAGATATTAAATAGGGGTCCAAGCTTTAAGATAAACGGTGATTCTTCAAATGCGCAAATAGCCAAAGATATAATTCTTAGGATTTATCAAGATTTAGATGAAAGTAAACAAATTACGTCAGAAGAGGTTCATCTATATTTAAGGAAAGGAATGAATGATCTAAAAAATATCACGAAAGAGACTTCAAGCAGGCAAGTAATTAAAACACCTAATCTGATTGTCTCAGCTAATGTCGGTAGTCAGGAGAATTATGTTGATACAATCAAGAAGAAGGTGTTAACTTTTGGAATCGGCCCTGCCGGTACTGGGAAGACTTTTTTAGCTGTTGCTTTAGCTGTTGAACAATTTTCTAAGGGAGAGGTTGAAAAGATATTATTAGTAAGGCCTGCTGTTGAAGCTGGAGAAAAGCTTGGATTTTTGCCGGGTGATCTCAGTCAAAAGGTCGATCCTTATCTAAGGCCATTATATGATGCCCTATATCAGATGATTGGCTTTAAAGAGACTAATCAGCTAATAGAGAGGAATATAATAGAGGTTGTTCCTTTGGCATTTATGAGAGGTAGGACACTTAATAATTCATTTATCATCTTAGACGAGAGCCAAAATGCAACAGTCGAACAAATGAAGATGTTTCTGACAAGATTTGGATTTGGCTCTAAGGTAGTTGTCACTGGTGACATAACTCAGATCGATTTACCGCGAAATACACCTTCAGGTTTAGTTAATTCTTTGGAGGTATTGAGAAAAATTGAAGATATAGGTATTGTTGAATTTGATACAAAAGATGTTGTACGTCACGGATTGGTACAAAAGATTGTCGAAGCTTACGCAAAGTTTTTAACTTAAGTGACCAATAAAAATACTCAAATAACCATTACAGGTGACCTAGAAGGCCTTTTATTTTCTGAAACTGATGTGCAGTTATTGATTGATGTTTTATCTGAACTTGATCAAGACTTGAGAGATAAAATAATAGGTAAATCATTAAATATTGCGTTCATGTCATCAGAGTCAATACATGAACTTAATACCAATTTCTTGAATAATGATAAACCAACAAATGTTCTATCATTCCCAGCTACTAAAGAAGACAACGCAGAGGGCATACTTGGAGACGTAGCAATATGTCCCAAAATCATCAAAGAAGAGTCTGCTCTTCAGAATAAACTTGAAAGAGATCATTTGTTCCATCTCATTGTGCATTCCCTTCTCCATCTTGCCGGGTTTGATCACAAAGAGAATGTTGAAGCCGACCTTATGGAATCGCTTGAGATAAGAGCCTTGAGAAAAATAGGTATTGCGAATCCCTATTGAAACAAATTAATATGTGCATGTGTTGATGAAGTGAGGCGTTAATGAACGACGAGCCCCCAAGTATATCTGCTGAGTCAAATGGACTCGGCTTTAGGAAAAAAATAAAAGATCGAATTAAGGAAATTTATCAAAATTTCTCCTACAAACCCAAGAATAAACAAGAACTAGCTGGATCTATAAGAGATTCCAGTGAGAGAGGTGTTCTAGAAAAAGGAACACTCAATATGATCGAGGGAGCATTAAAAGTTTCTACAGATCAGGTACGAGATGTAATGATTCCGAGACCGCAGGTTGTATTCATTGAGAAAGACGAGAAGCCAGAAGACTTTTTACCCAGAGTGATTAAGTCTGGCCATTCAAGATTCCCTGTTTTAAACACGGAAAATGACAAAATTGAAGGTATTTTATTGGCAAAAGAGCTATTACCCTTCATTTCTGCTGAAAATATAAGTACATTTGAACTAGATAAGCTCATTAGGCCAGCAAAATTAGTTCCAGAGAGTAAAAAGCTTAATATTTTACTGGATGAATTGAAGGCAAGCAGAAATCATATGGCCATAGTTTTAGATGAATATGGAGATATTACAGGAATTATAACTATTGAGGATGTTCTTGAAGAGATAGTTGGTGAAATAGAAGACGAACATGATAAAGATACTGGAACTCTGATAAAAGAGATAGCCAAAGATGAGTTTCTGGTGTCTGCTTTGACCCCAATAGACGTTTTCAATGAAAAATTCAATTCATCTTTAAGTGACAAAGATTTTGATACTCTTGGCGGTATTGTCATGCACCACTTTGCTAGATTCCCAAAACCTAATGATGCAATCAACATAGAGGGTTTAAGGTTTGTAATTAATTCGCTAGAAAGAAGAAGAATAAAAAGGATTAAAGTTTCAAAAATAAATTAAATTCTCTTTCTTAAAATCCTCTTCCTACTTAATATATTTATTGATGCTGAAGAAGAGATTTCTAACACTGTTTTGCGGCTTAATTTATTCACTAGGTTTTGCTCCTTTTGACCTTTGGTGGCTCGCGATTTTATCTATATCCACACTTTTATATATAGGAGAAAATCTCTCAAAAAAAGAGTCATTTATCACAGGATATATTTTTGGTTTTGGTATGTGGCTTTCGGGTATCTCTTGGTTGTATGTGAGTATTCACTATCATGGAAATATCAGTGTCTTCGGATCTTCATTTTTAATACTATTATTTATAGCCGCCCTTTCAATATACTCAGGTTTAGTATTTCTACTAAATAATTATTTAATTTCTTGGAGTACAAAAAGCTTTGATTTCTTAACTCTTCCAACCTCATGGGTGATAATTGAAATAATCAGATCTTATTTATTTACAGGTTTTCCATGGCTCATTTCTGGAACTATGTTGGCTGATAGTTATATAGATGGCCTAACCCCGATTATAGGCGCACAAGGCAACAGTTTTTTCCTCATTCTCCTTGGAGTCCTTATATTTAAAGTAATTAAATTGACCCAAACCAAAAAAGGCGCCCTCCTCTATTTATTTTGCACAGTATTTCTTGTTCTTTCTGCGTATATCTCTAAGTCTATTGAGTGGACTGAACTTGAAGGTAAGGTGCCAGTTTCTTTGCATCAACCCAACCTGACTTTAGAAGATAAATGGAGCAATTATGGAATAATAAAAACTCAAGGAATGATTTATGATTCTATAAGTAGAGCCGAACAGGGTGAGATAATAGTTTTTCCTGAAACTGCCCTAATACTTTCTGAGAAGGATAATTTAAACTTCTTGAATGAGGTCAGGTTTCTAAGCATACAAAAGAATATAACTCTCATAACAGGAATAGTTCAAAGGCAAGATTCTAAAACCATGAGAAACAGACTACAGTCTCTTGGAGCGTCCGAATCCCACTATGATAAAGTTAAATTGGTTCCATTCGGTGAATTTATACCTCTAGAAGACTACCTAGGGAGTTTTTTGGATATTCTTGGCTTAGATTTAACAAATACACTGCCTGGAGACGAAATAAAGGTCATAAAAGCTGGAAAAACAAGGCTTTCGCCGAGTATTTGTTACGAAATTGCCTTTGATAATCTTATAAGAACAGCCACCAAGGATAGCAACTTATTAGTTACTGTGAGCAACGATACTTGGTTTGGTAAGTCTATTGGGCCTATCCAGCACCTAGAAATAGCTCAAAATAGGGCTTTAGAGCACAATAAGGAGCTTGTAAGGTCCACAAACAGTGGAATTACCGCATATATCTCAAAAAAAGGTACAATCATTGAAAAGCAAGAATATTTTGAAGAAAAAAAGCTGAAAAGAAATGTTACTCTATATTCAGGAAACACCTTTTATTCAAAATATGGAAATTTTCCATTAATTTCTATAATTTTAATATATTTGGTTCTAATTTTTCTAAAAAATAATAAAAAAAGAACAAATGTTACATAATTATATAAAAAAAGGCATAACTTTTATACTGGTTATAATAATTTCCACTTCCTGTGCAGTACTACAAGATTATGATATCATGAACAAAAACAATATTATAGAGAAAATAAGGAAAATTGACTCAGAATTCAATTCTTATGAAAGTCTAATATTCGTTGATATAGCCTCTCAACAGCTGTTCAATATAAAAAAAGGTACAGTTATTAAAGTATATTCTATATCTTCTTCATTTTATGGTACAGGTAGTGAAGCTAATAGCTTTAAAACTCCTCTTGGCAAACATGAGATATATAAGAAAATTGGTAAAGATCTACCTGAAAATGCAATTTTGAAAGGAAGAGTTTGGAATGGAGCTATTGCAAGTATAGTTAGTGAGCCAATTGATACTGATTTTGATCATGTAACTTCAAGAATTTTATGGCTAGATGGCTTAGAAGAAGGAAAAAATAAAGGCGAAGGTGTAGATTCTAGAAGCAGATATATATACATTCATGGTACAGCAGAAGAGGGCTTGATAGGAAAACCAGCTTCCGATGGTTGTATTAGAATGTATAATAAAGATGTTATAGAGCTTTACGATCTTGTAGATGAAAAAGCTCAGGTTTGGATTTACTAGTAAAAAAGAATTATGAAAAGGATATTGGTATTTTTATTTATTACGTATGGAAGTTTTATATTCTCATGCCCGAAAGTGCTTGATCATGAAGTAAGAGTTTTAGATTCATCTGAAACAGTAAATTTATGTCAGTATGAGGATAAAGTAGTTTTAGCAGTAAATGTTGCTAGCAGATGCGGGTTTACATACCAATATGAGGCTCTGCAAAATCTTTACTCAAAATACAACAAAGATAACTTCGTAATTCTTGGATTTCCTTCAAGAGATTTTATGTATCAAGAATACAATGATGAGTCTAAGGTCAAAGAGTTTTGCAGCACTGAATATGGAGTAACTTTCCCCATGTTCGCTACTACTCCAGTAAAGGGCAAAAAAGCACATTCTTTTTATAAGTCTTTAACTAATGCAACAGGGCAGAAACCTGGTTGGAATTTTCATAAATACTTAATTTCTAAGGAAGGTGAAGTTAAGAGTTTTGATACAAGCGTTGAGCCTGATAGTTCAACTTTAATAAACGAGATAACAAAGCTTTTATAAAAAAGTAAGTACTTACTCTCGTTAAGATACTTATATTATCTTATTTCTTTTATCTCAGTATCTGTGGCTGATAAAATAATGTCAGCCTTTCTTTTTGAAAAAATTCCGTTCTCCACTACTCCAGGTAGGTTGTTGATCTTTTCTTCCAATTCATAAGGAACTTCCATTGGTAGATTATGTATATCTATAATTTGGTGACCATTATCAGTGGTAAAACCATTTCTAAAAATCGGCTTTCCTCCCATTTTCATAAGCTCTCTAGAAATTGCACTTCTTGCTATCTCTAATACTTCTATAGGCAAAGGAAATGAACCTAATAGATTGGTAAATTTAGATTCATCAACAATACAAATAAAAGTTTCCGAGCAAGAAGCTAATATTTTTTCTCTTGTTAAAGCTCCCCCTCCTCCTTTAATTAATTCTTTTCTGTCATTAAACTCATCAGCTCCATCAACATAGAAATCTATAGAATGAACTTCGTTTAAGGAAAGAACTTGATATACATTGTCTATTAATTCAGCTGACGCTTCAGAACTACAGACAACCCCTTTTATATCTAATCTTGCTTGATTTAACTCTTCTATAAAGTAGTTTGTAGTAGATCCTGTTCCAATTCCAATCACAGAATCTCTTCTGATGCTTGGTTCGATCAATTTATATGCTTCTTTTGCTGATTTTTCCTTTTTTTGATCTTGGTTCATGTTAATTTAGGGATAATAGTAATTATAAGTTGTTAAGTTTGTATAATAACGCGCTTTTAGGATGGTTGGTGAAGCTAAATATATGAAATCCAACAAATACATTAAATATATTGACCTTATTGAGACATCCAATGTCTATGATGTTGCTCAAGTTACTCCTGTTACCAAGGCAAATACCCTCTCTAAACATCTTAAAAATGAAATATTTTTGAAAAGAGAAGATTTACAGCCAGTTTTTTCATTCAAAATTAGGGGCGCCTATAACAAATTGGCAAACCTTAAAAGAAATGGGCAGGTAAAACCCGTTATTGCCGCTTCTGCAGGAAACCATGCTCAAGGAGTAGCTTTTGGAGCTAGAAGTTTAAAATTAAATGCTTTTATAGTGATGCCTGTTACTACTCCTGCTATTAAAGTTAACTCTGTTAAGAATTATGGAGGAAAAGTAATACTGAAAGGGGATACTTTTGATGAAGCCTATGATTACGCTCTCAAGCTTGCTAAAAAAGAGGGTTACGCATTTATACACCCATACGATGACAAAGATGTTATTGCTGGGCAGGGTACCATTGGAAAAGAACTCTTAGAGCAAATTGATCAAGGTATAGATGCTATTTTTATTCCGGTTGGAGGAGGAGGGCTTTTGGCTGGTGTCGGAACTTATATTAAAGCTCTTAGTCCTAAGACAAAGGTAATTGGCGTTGAGCCTGAAGATGCTGCTTGTCTTAAACTGGCAATCGATAACAAAAAGAGATTATCTCTCAAAGAGGTAGGTTTATTTGCTGATGGTGTAGCCGTAAAGCAAATAGGTGAAAAAACATTTTCTCTTATCAAGGAGTGGGTTGATGATGTGGTGACAGTTACTGTAGATGAGATGTGCGCTGCAGTTCAAGACACATTCCAGGAGACTCGAACTATGGCAGAGCCTGCAGGAGCATTGGCACTAGCTGGCTTAAAAAAATATGTTCAATCAAGGGGTATAAAAAATAAAAGAATCGTTGCAATCAATTCAGGTGCTAACTTAAATTTTGACAGACTTGGACATATTGTTGAGAGAGTTCAGCTCGGAGAGAGCAAAGAGGCTTTATTGAGTGTCAAAATACCTGAAGAAAAAGGTAGTTTTAGAAAATTTTGTAATTTCCTTGGAAAGAGAAGCATATCAGAGTTTAACTACAGGGCAGAGGAGAGCGATGAGGCAACTATATTTGTTGCATGCAGGTTCAATAACAAGACAGGCAAAAGCAAACTAATAAAGCACTTGCGCTCTAAAGGTTTTTCCCCAAGGGATTTATCAGATAATGAAGTAGCAAAACTCCATATAAAGCATATGGTAGGTGGAAGGGCACCTAAGACTATTTCTGCAAGGGGAGAATATATATTTAGAGTTCAGTTTCCCGAAAGGCCTGGTGCTTTGGTTGATTTCTTAGATAAATTGAGCGACAAGTTCAACATAACTTTGTTTCATTACAGAAATCAAGGTGCTGCATACGGAAGGGTCCTTGTTGGGTTTGAATCGAAACAAGAAAATTATCCTAAATTGCTTAAATATCTAGCCGGAACAGGTTTTAGATTTTGGGATGAAACACAAAATTCTGCTTATAAGTCTTTCCTTAAATAAGTATCAATCAAATTTATAGTACCTATCTTCGGTTAAACAAGCATGAGATCTAATATCATGTTCTTCAGGATAACAATCACTGACTTTTTGAAACTCATAGGCCAGAGTTATGAGCTTGCAATTAGAATTTTTGGTGGAAGTAAGAGAATGATCATAGTATCCGGCGCCCATGCCAACCCTGAAGCCCTTTAAATCAAAACATACACACGGAAGAAATATGATGTCTAATTCTGAAGGATAGATTTCGTAAGTACTCTTAGGCTCTAATATGCCAAATCTATTTTTTATTAAATTTTCTTCCTCATCCAGTTTTAAAAATTTCAGTATCTTAGAATGGGAATCTATCGATGGGAGATAAACTTCGCAGTCGTTTTCTAAAAGTTTATTTAAGATAGATTTTGTAGGGACTTCGTTGCCTATGGAAGCATAACAAGCTACTTTTTTCTTAGATAATTTTAATTCTGTACTGAAGATTGATAGAAGACTTTTTTCGGCCTTGTTAAGGAAATTACCTGAGATATTTTTTCTTTTAGAAATATATTTTTTTCTCAGATCTGATTTTTTTGTCATCAAAGGTGTTTCCCAGATTACCGTTATTGATTACTGCCCTGAACCGTGAAGTTCAAGGCGGTGACTCCGTCAATTTATCAGGCTTCCCATAAAATGGGTATGCACAACAAGAACTTTTCAGAGTCTCCTAATATTTTTTTATCGGCTCGAGAGTAGTAACAACTATCGTATAAACCAGGAAACTTTAAAAATTATAACCTACTTATTTTGCTTTAAAAGATAAAGTTTCTAACTGTTTTTGAACCTCTAAGGTAAGATTCTCAAGCCCTTCATTCACAGATTCGTCCCTACTAACATCTGAAAGATTTTTTAGATATTCACTACTTATATTCAACGCTGTAATTATTGCGGCTCTTTTTTCATCTAACCCAGATGCTTCCTTGACTTCAGTAAGTTTAGTGTCTAGAAAAACAGCAGCTTTCTTAACTTCTTCAGACTCTTCGGGCGGACAGGCAATTTTGTAACTTGCACCTAAGATCTTTACAGTTGTTGTCTCTTTGCTCATCAGTCTTTGTAGGTTTTTATGATCTTAGCAATTCCTTCTTTGGCAGTATTAAGATTTTTAGCTAGTTGATTATTTTCTTGTGAGAGTTGCTGGTTCTTTTTTGAGAGATGCTCATTAACTTCCTTAAGTTGTTGGCTAAGCTTTATGAGTTCAAGCACTTCTTTTTCTAGACTTTCAAACTTATTTTCAGACATCTCTAACTTTAAGTTTAACTTTGAACTTAATTTCTTGCTACCATGTTTATTCAATTCGCACTTATATTTATCATATACACCATGGAAATAAATTATTCTGAGAGAAGATCTTCTTTATCCGCCAAGGCTTTAGAAGATTCAGCTATTATCGTAAGCTCTGCAACTGTTAAATCTAGAATCTCGGATACAGATTATGCTTACCGACAAGATAGTAATTTTTATTATCTATCTGGATATGAAGAGCCGGATTCGCTACTTTTGATTAGACCCAGCGCCGATAAAGATAAATACATTATTTTTTGTAGGGATAGAGACCCCTTAAGAGAGCAATGGGATGGTTTTAGGAGCGGACAAGAAGGTGCAGTGGATAGATATGGAGCTGACAAGGCTTTCAGCATAAATTCCTTGGATGAAGTAATGCCTAAGATGTTGGAAGGTATTAAAAATATATATTTCTCTATGAGTGCACCTTCCGGGGTAGATCAAAAAGTAAAAAAATGGATAGAAAGTATCAGAATCAATACAAGGGCAGGAGCAGAACCACCTCAAAATCTCCTTTCTTTAGATAATTTAATTCATGAAATGAGGCTCATAAAAGAAGATGCTGAGATAGACATTATGAAGAAAGCGGCCTCCATAACAACCGAAGCTCATATAAGGGCTATGCAATATGTAAAGCCAGGCATGTATGAATATCAGCTTGAAGCTGAATATCTTTACGCATTTAATAAGAATGGAGCAAGATCTCCCGCTTACAATTCCATAGTCGGAGGAGGAAATAACTCCTGCATTCTTCACTATGTTGAAAATAATGATGAACTTAAGGACGGTGATTTAGTTCTTGTAGATGCAGGTTGCGAGTACGAATATTACGCCTCTGACGTAACTCGAACTTTTCCTGTTAATGGAAAATTTTCTGCCGAACAGAAAGAGATTTATTCAATAGTTTTAGAGGCTCATCACCAATCCATGAATCAAGCTCAACCTGGAAATAAATGGAATTTAATGCATGAAAAATCTGTTGAGGTTATTGTGGAAGGGCTTTTGTCGCTCGGTCTTTTGAAAGGTTCGAAAGAAGAAATCATAGAGAAGGGTGAATATTCGAAGTTTTATATGCACAGAATAGGTCATTGGCTGGGGATGGATGTTCATGATGTAGGAAGTTATAAACAAGATGGTGATTGGAGGAAGCTTGAGAAAGGAATGGTAATGACTATCGAACCTGGAATTTACATTCTGGATTCCTTAGAAGGTGTAGATGATAAATGGAAAGGAATAGGGGTAAGGATAGAAGATGATATTCTGGTAACTGATTCTGGTTTTGAGATCCTAACACCTGATGTTCCAAGAACTATCGAAGAAGTTGAACAAACAGTTCAGGGTTAAGTGCAAAATAATATTTCCATTGTTGGGGGAGGAGTAACAGGCGCTCTCTTAGCCCTAAATCTTGGAAGATCTGGGTTAGATGTTTCATTGATTGATAGAGGTGAGCCCTCTAAGGCTTACCCTAATTTATATCAAGGAAGAACCACTTCTCTTAATCTAGCTTCCATAGAATCGCTTAGACAGTCTGGAATATGGGATTCAATTCAGCCTCATTCAAAAGCATTTAATGAGATTTATGTGTGGGATGCAGAAGGTTCCTCCTCGATAAGGTTTCATTCTTCAGATATCAATCGAAAAGAATTGGGAGTTATTGTTCACAATAACGTTATTCTTGAAGCAATCTTTAAAAAGCTAATTGATATCCCAACCGTAAAAATAATTGAGAACGAAGGCCTTACAGATATTTCAACCTCAACAGACAAGATTGTTTTAACTACAGATGCTGAAAAAACCATTATTTCTGAGATTTTGATCGGTGCAGATGGCTCTCTATCTAAAGTTCGAAGTATTTCAAAAATGCCAGTAAGAACATGGAGTTATCATCAGATTGCTATAGTTTCATCTGTTGAAACGGAGAAGCCATTTAACAATACTGCATTTCAAATTTTCACGGACACGGGTCCTATAGCATTTCTTCCCACGGTATCCGGATCAAATGAAGGCTCATTGATTTGGTCCACTGACGAAGTCTACGGAAAAAATTTACTATCCATCGAAGAGGATGATTTTCTCGAGGAGTTGAGATTAAAAACAGAAAATAGATTTGGAAAAATAAAGTTAAAAGAGAAGATTAACTCTTTTCCACTTCATCAACTTCATGCAAAAAGATTTGCACAAGGCAGAGTGGCACTGGTGGGAGATTCTGCTCATACCATTCACCCCTTAGCCGGACAAGGGTTAAATTTAGGCATTTCAGACGTGACAGAATTAACACATTTAATTCTAAAAGCTCAACGATATGGCAATGGTTTGAGTGATTTAAATATTCTTCAAGCCTATTCCAAAAGAAGACAGCCAGATAGTTATAAGATGATCGGCTTGATGGAGGCTTTCAAAAGAGGCTTTGGATCCGAGAGTCTTTGGATAAAGGTGGGTAGGAATTTTGCCTTTAATTTCGCAAACAAGACAGAGCCCTTGAAGCAGCGATTAATTAAAGAAGCTGCGGGAATTACTTAATCTTAGCTTCTGTGTAAATTACATGCTTTCTGACAACCGGATCAAATTTCTTAATTTCCATTTTGTCAGGCATAGCAGATTTATTTTTATCTGTAGTATAAAAATGTCCTGTTCCAGCTGAGGATACTAATCTAATTTTTTCTCTCATATCTTTTCTCCTCTAGATCTTATATCAGCAAGCACTTGATCAATACCATTTTTGTCTATCGTCCTCATGCCTTTTGCTGAAACAGTTAAGCTTACATATCTGTTTTCAGATTCTACCCAAAACTTATGTTTATGAAGGTTTGGCTGGAAGGTTCTTTTATTGCGGTTCTTAGCATGCGAAACATTATTTCCTGCTTGAGGTTTTTTTCCAGTTACTTGGCAAACTTTAGACATAACTTAATAAATAATTAACTTGTGAGCCGCGTTTTATACCAGAAGCATTGACTCCAATCAAGAATAAGCAGCTATAATCTTAATTTTTAGGATATTAATTTGGACTCTTTAACGAATAAAAATGTACTGTTAGGCGTAACGGGGGGTATCGCTGCCTACAAATCTGCTGAAATTGTAAGACATCTAAAGAAGTCAGGCAGCTCTGTTAGAGTCGTTATGACTAAATCTGCTGAAGAGTTTATTACACCTCTAACCTTGCAAGCCTTATCGGGGAACAGGGTCTCTAGCGAACTCCTTGATGCAGAAGCTGAAGCGGCTATGGGTCATATCGAATTAGCTAAATGGGCTGATGCAATACTTATAGCTCCAGCTACAGCTAACACGATAGCTAGACTTTCTTCCGGAAGAGGAGATGATCTACTTTCAACTGTTACATTAGCTTTCGATGGTCCAGTCAGCTTAGCTCCAGCAATGAATCAAGCCATGTGGAGAGATGAAAGAACACAGGAGAATTTGGATAGGCTTATTCAAAAAGGCTATGAAGTCTGTGGGCCTGGTTCAGGAGAACAGGCCTGTGGAGATATTGGACTTGGAAGAATGTTAGAGCCATTGGAAATCTTACAGATTTTTTCTAACTCTTTTACAAAGGGAAAAATGAGTGGAAAAAGGGTGCTTATAACTGCTGGTCCAACTCAAGAGCCTATAGATCCAGTTAGGTTCATTACAAACAGAAGCTCAGGAAAGATGGGATATAACTTAGCAGAAGCTGCAATAGAATCTGGAGCCAGAGTAACTCTTATTAGCGGGCCTGTGGATATACCAAAACCATCGAATTGTAACTTCGTATCTGTTGAGACCGCTCAAGAAATGTATGATGCAGTTATGCATCATGTCAAAGAAAAGGATGTTTATATTGGAACAGCTGCAGTTTCTGACTACAAACCAGTAAATACCAGCAATCTGAAAATTAAAAAGGATGGAAGCGGAAAGCCCATCACTCTAGAGCTTGAAGAAAATAAAGATATTTTAAAGTCAGTTAGCGAGCTTCAAGATAAGCCTTATGTTGTTGGTTTTGCAGCAGAGACAGATAATTTATTGGTGAATGCAGATAAGAAACTCAAAGGAAAGAATTTAGATTTGATTGTAGCTAATGATGTCTCCGATAAAGAGATAGGTTTTAACTCTGAACAAAACGAGGTTACTTTGATTACTTTAAAAGAAAAGACTTTAATAGAAAGGCAGTCTAAGAAAAAAGTATCCAGACAAATAATAGACTTTATATCAGACCAAATATAGACCTGGAGTCTGAAAGAAATTTATTTTTCTTCGGGTTCTTCAGAGGCACTGTCTTCAGCTGGTGTTTCTTCAGAAGTGATTTCCTCTACAGGTGCCTCTTCAGCTACCACCTCTTCTGCAGGTGCTTCATCAGCGATAACTTCCTCTACAGGTGCTTCTTCAGCAATCACTTCTTCAGCAGGCGCTTCTTCATTAGCAGTATTAATTTGAGATTTATTTCCAAAGCGTTTTCTAAATCTGTCAACTCTACCGCCCGTATCAACAAGTTTTTGTTTACCTGTGTAAAATGGATGAGAGGCCGATGAAACATCAAGCACACAGTATGGATAAGTTTTTCCGTCAGTCCATTCCTTAGTTTGATCTGTTTGCAGTGTTGATCTCACTAAAAAGTACTCATCAACGCTTGTATCGTGAAATAAGACTTCTCTGTATTCTGGATGTATATCTTTTCTCATTTAATTATCTTGAAATTAAAAATATGGACGCGCACTATACCAGACAGACAAAACATGGCAAATGCATAATTTAAATTAGAATATAGAAACATTATGGCAGAAGAATTAGTTGATATTTTAGTTCCAATACCTCTATTGGAAAAATTCTCCTATCTGCCTCCTAAAAACTCCAAATACCCTATTAAACAAGGATCTAGGGTTCTAATACCTTTTGGCAATAGGACGCTTGTGGGAGTTATTTGGGGCAAAAGATTACAAGGCTCTGCTGACAAAAGAAAATATAAAAGAATCAAAGAAGTCTTAGATGCCGTTCCTTTGCTTAGTTCAAACGCAATGAATTTAGCGGAATGGTCTTCGCGTTATTATCACTATCCGCTGGGCGAGATAATTACTTATTTCTTTCCCCCATCTTTAAGAAAGGGAAATGAAGCCAGCTTTAGACAAAGTAAATATATAGAAATTACTTCTAAGGGCGAATTTATAAATGAGGATTTACTTTCTAACGCACCTGTCCAAAGAAAACTGATAACAATTTTAAAAGAAAAAAAAGAAATCTCTCTTAAGTCTCTAACAGCATTTGAGATTAGCCCGTCTGCTGTCACTGGATTAGAAGATAAAGGATACATTAGAAGATTCTCAAGAGAGCTATCGCCCTATAAAAAGCTTGAAAGCAAACAGCAATCGAAACCCCATAAGCTAAATGAGCAACAATCACTCGCTGTAGCGGCTATAAACAAAGGTCAGAATAAAAATGCTACTTTTTTAATAGACGGGATAACAGGCAGTGGCAAAACTGAAGTGTATCTTCAGGCTGTACAGGAAATAGTAGCTCAAGGAAAACAGGCTCTTATTCTCATACCTGAGATAGGATTAGCGCCTCAAGCAGAAGAACGATTCAGAGATTATTTTGGTGATAGGGTGATGTCTTTTCACTCAGCTAAAAATGATAGAGAAAAAGTAGACGCATGGTTGGGGGCTTCAAAAGGGCTGATCGATGTAATCATAGGAACACGTTCTAGCGTATTTTTACCCATGAAAGATTTAGGAATAATCGTTGTAGACGAAGAGCATGATCTTTCTTTTAAGCAGATGGATAAATTTAGGTACTCAGCAAGAGATATGGCCTTATATAGGGCAAAGCTAGAGAAAGTACCAGTTGTTTTAGCTTCTGCTACCCCCTCCTTAGAGACATTAAAGAACGTGGATGAAGGCAAATATGAATTACTAAAATTAAGTCAGAGAGCCACAGGGGCAAAGTTGCCGTCATTTAGTGCAATTGATCTGAGAGGAAAAGTATTAAATGAAGGTATTAGTAGCGATTTAATTGAAGCAACAGAGTCAGAACTAACACAAGGTAATCAAGTTTTAATTTTCTTAAATAGAAGAGGATACGCCTCATCATTAATTTGTAAAACTTGCGGGTGGATCTCTAATTGTGATCGCTGTGATGCTTTGATGACAGTTCATAAGAATCCTTTGAAACTTCACTGTCATCACTGTGAATCTCAAAAGAATTATCCCGAACAATGTGTTTCATGTGGTTCAGATGATTTTCTAACATACGGATATGGCACTGAGAGAATAGAGGAATTCTTGAGGAAGAGCTTTCCTGAGTACAAGATTCTTAGAATTGATAGCGACTCAACTCGAAAAAAAGACTCTATGGATAACTATTTGCATGAAATCAAGAAAGGAGAGCCTATGATCCTGCTTGGGACCCAGCTTTTAGCAAAAGGACATCACTTTCCAAATGTTACCTTAGTAGGAATATTGGATGCAGATTCAGGCTTGTTTAGTGCTGACTTTCGGGGCAGTGAGAGAGTAGCTCAACTTATGACTCAGGTTTCAGGAAGGGCAGGTAGAGATAAAAAACCAGGCAGAGTAGTACTTCAATCTTACTGCCCAGATCATCCTCAGATAGAAGAAATAATCAGTGGGAGTTATGAAAAGTTTGCAAAGAAACTACTAGAAGATAGAAAAGCTTCTAAAGTACCTCCTTTCGCCTTTCAAGCTAAGCTCTATGCTGAGTCACCTAAAAGTCTTGTAAGCAGGGATTTTATTAGAGGACTCCTAAAGAAAACACCTTTGAGTGAGAACTTAAGAAAAGATATTCGTATGGTTGGACCTTTACCGGCGTTAATGGAAAAGAAATCGGGTGTATACAGATGGGAATTAAGCATTTTCTCGAAGAGCAGATCTAAATTACATAAATCTCTCGATATACTTCAGTCAAAGTTATACGATCCCAAAACAACCAAACAGGTTAGATGGTCTATAGACGTAGACCCGCTTTCATCAAATTAAATCCAACCCAGTTAAGTCGGAGCTTATCATCCAAAGTCTCTCTGCTTGATCAGAATCTTTAGCAGCATCAGAAATCTTTTCAATACTGCAGTCAACAAAATATTCTCCAGTAATATTCGTTACCTCAGGAGAGGCGCACAGATAGACCGAAGTTTCTGCTCCTTTACTTGTATTTCTTGCAAAGGGTTTTGCCAGGAACATAAGGATGGACCACAAGGTTTTATTATTATTCGATCCAATTCCTGTACTCACAAAACCTGGATGCAAACAATTAACTGTTACATCAAAATCAGAC
>CACJMO010000003.1 GCA_902594545.1 uncultured SAR86 cluster bacterium | reverse complement strand
TCTAGACCTAAATTAGTTTTGGTTGATGGTCTTCACTCTCCCAAGATAAATGTACCTGTTAGAACTATTGTTAAGGGAGATCAGTTAGAGAAAACCATAATGGCAGCCTCTATTTTGGCAAAAGTGCATAGAGATAAATATATGAAAGAGGTTGATATCCTTTATCCAAATTATGGATTTAAACATCATAAAGGTTATCCTACCAAGATCCATCTTGAGGCATTAAAATCTTATGGTATAACAAAAGAACATAGGTTAACTTTCAAGCCAGTTAGAGATATATATGATGCAAATTGATGAATTAGACTTTGTGCACCTTCATGTACATTCTGAGTATTCATTAGTCGATGGCATCATAAGAGTAAATGAGTTAGTTGATCTTTCAGTTGAGCATGGCTTTAACTCAATAGCCTTAACCGACTTAACAAATTTGTTTGGGTTGCTTGAATTTTATAGATCTTCTAGAGCCAAAGGTCTTAAGCCTATAATTGGTTCAGAAGTTAATGTTGCTAAAGATTCTGAATCTCTTGTCGCACCTATTGTTCTAATTGCAAAAAATAAACAGGGTTATATCAATCTCACCAAACTTGTATCTAAGGCATATGTAGAAGGGCAAATTAAAGGTCAGCCAGTTGTCCTTTTTAAATGGTTAGAAGAATATTCTGAAGGCCTTATCGCTCTATCCGGAGGCATGGAGGGACATATTGGCAATTCTATTTTAGCGGGCAAAATTGATTTATCAGAAAGTCAAATAAATTTCTTTCAGAAAATATTCGGAGAAAATTTCTTTCTTGAGGTGCAAAGAATAGGAAAGCCTAATGAAAAAGAATATAACGAAGCTGTTATAGCTTTAGCTTCTAGAAAAGATACACCAATCGTAGCAACAAATAATGTCCGATTTTTAAATCCTTCAGATCCAGATGTTTCTCCATCAGATTTTGAGGCACACGAGGCCAGGGTTTGCATTCAAAGAGGAGATATTTTAGACGACCCAAGAAGACCAAAAAATTATACCGAACAACAGTTTTTAAGAAGCAAAGAAGAAATGATAGATTTATTCTCTGATATTCCTGAAGCTTTATTGAATACTGTAGTAATTGCTAAGCAATGTAATATTGATCTGGAGTTGGGAAAATTCTATCTCCCTGATTTTGAGGTTCCTGAACAGTTTTCTAGAGAAGATTTTTTAGTAAAGCTTTCTAAAGAAGGTTTGATAACAAGAATTAATGAAATCAAAGCTTCTCCTGATTCTTATCCTATAGAAGAGGATAAATACATAGAAAGATTAAACTATGAGTTGGAAATGATTTGTAAGCTTGACTTTGCAGGTTACTTTTTGATTGTCGCTGATTTTGTTAACTGGGCACAAAATAATGACATACCTGTAGGGCCCGGGAGAGGATCTGGTGCAGGCTCAATAGTCGCTTACGCTCTAGGCATAACGGCCATAGATCCTATGCGTTATGACCTATTATTTGAAAGATTCCTCAATCCTGAGAGGGTAAGTAATCCTGATTTCGATATCGATTTTTGTATTGAGGGGAGAGATAAGGTCTTGGATTATGTCACCAGAAAATATGGAAAAGACTCTGTTGCACAAATAAGCACTAGAGGAACTATGGCTGCAAGAGCAGTCTTACGAGATGTAGTCAGAGTTTTAGGGAAGCCTTACGGTTTTGGGGATCGACTTGCTAAAGCTATACCAGATGTATTAGGAATAAGTCTTCAGGAAGCTTATGAAGAAAAACAGTTTAAAGAAGTTATTGATGAGTCAGATGAATCAAAAGAAGTTTTTGATATGGCATTAAAACTTGAGGGATTATCCAGAAGTGTTGGGACTCACGCCGCCGGAGTAGTTATTGCTCCCACTGCCCTTACCGATTTTACTCCTTTATTTCTAGATACAGACAAAGGTACTGTAGCATCACAATTTGATATGGGCGATGTTGAGTCAGCAGGCCTGGTTAAATTTGACTTTCTTGGTCTAAAAACTCTCACAATTATTAAACAGTCTGTAAATCGTATAAATGAACATTTAAATGAAGAGGATAAGATAGATATAGAAAACTTATCTCTGAATGATCAAAGGACTTTTGAACTCCTCCAGAAGGGCGAAACCACAGGAATATTCCAACTTGAATCCAGGGGCATGAGAGATTATCTCAAACAACTTGTGCCCAATGATTTTGAGGATATTGTCAGCATGAATGCCTTATATAGACCAGGCGCTTTAGGCATGAATATGGTTGATTCTTATATCAATAGAAAGCATGGTAAAGAAGAAGTCACCTATGGACATGAGGCGGTTAAAAAAATCCTCAGTACTACATATGGAGTAATTGTTTATCAAGAACAGGTCATGCAGATAGCGCAAGAGTTGTCAGGATTTTCTCTCGGCCAAGCCGATATTCTTCGACGTGCTATGGGTAAAAAGAAGAAGGAAGAAATGGAAAGCCTTCGCTCTACATTCGTAGAGGGTGCAGTTAAAAAGGATGTGAATGAACGATATGCTGCCAACCTTTTTGATCAAATTGAACAATTTGCAGGATATGGTTTTAATAGATCTCATTCAGTAGGATATGCTTTGATTGCATATCAGACTGCTTGGCTCAAAGCTCATTATCCCTCAGAATTTATGTCCTCAGTTTTGTCTTGCGATATGGGGAATACTGATAATATTCAACTCTTTGTAGATGATTGCAGAAATCTTGGTTTAACGGTTTTGTCTCCGGATATAAATTCAAGCTCCTATAGATTCGAAGATATAGACTCTTCAACAATCTTATATGGTTTAGGTGCCATAAAAGGAATAGGAGAATCATTAGTCGATCAAATAATAAATGAAAGAAAAAATAGTAAATTTAATGACTTAAATGATTTTTGCATTCGTGTTGGTTTTAATAGAGTGAATAAAAGGATTCTTACAGCTTTAATTGGTTCAGGAGCTATGGATTCTTTGGGAGACCGAACTGATCTGTATGGAAGAATAGACTCAGCCCTCAAAAATGCTGAACAAATTTCTGAGAGGAATAAAAGCAATATTAAAGATTTATTTGGCGATGAAGCAGTTGTTGAAACTGAAGATTTAAAAGATAAGGAGATAGATTTTGATCCTGTCTCGGCTGAATGGAATGCGTTAGGTTTTTATCTAGACTCGCATCCTTTAGAAGATAAAAAGAGAGAAGTAAGAAATATGTGCGGTTTTTTTATTTCTGAACTGCAGCCAGAAGCTCATAAACAAAGAATAGCAGGGTGTTTAATGCAATTTAATGTAAGGCAAGGTAAGAGAGGTAGATTTGCTTTTGCAACACTAGATGATGGTTCGGCCAAGATAGAAGTTTCAATATGGGCAGAAGTTTTCGACAGACACAGGAGTCTATTAAAGAAAGGGCAACTTCTAGTTGTAGAAGGTCTAGTTGAAAAGGATGACTACTCTGACTCAATAAAGTACAAAATGATAGCGGATAGGATTTTAACTTTTGACCAGGCTAGATACGAATATATAAAAAATATAAAGATTAAGCTGGATGACTCAAATGAAGACCCTGAAAATGTTGTCAGCAATCTCAAGCAAATTGCGAATAGCAGTGAAGGAAATACTGTTCTCATTTCTTACAAGAGCTTGTCCGCTAAAGCAGAAATTGCCTTACCAAATAAATACACTATCAAATTAGATGATTCATCGATAAGAGCTTTAGATAAACGTTTTGGAGCAGAAAATGTCGAGTTCGTTTATCATAGTCAAACACACGTAAATTAACCCTACCATGTTAAAAAGCTATTTAGATTTTGAGCAGCCTATAGCAGACCTTGAGCAACAAATTTTAGACCTCAAGGATTCCGACTTAGATGAGAATTCCATTCAGCAAGAAGTAATAAGATTAAATGAGTCTATTATGAAAACAACTGAAAAGATCTACTCTAACCTTTCCCCTTGGCAAAATGTGCAGGTCGCTAGACATCCTGAGAGGCCGCATTTTTTAGATTATGTAGAAAGAATAACTGATGATTTTGATGAACTGCATGGTGATAGGCATTTTTCAGATGATAGAGCAGTTTTAGGAGGCATTGGAACTATAGGAGAGTATAAAGTAATGCTCATAGGTCATGAAAAGGGCCGATCCACCGAAGAAAAAATTTCTCATAACTTTGGTATGTCTCAGCCCGAAGGTTATAGGAAGGCCTGCAGGTTAATGGAGCTAGCAGAAAGATTCTCTTTGCCTATCGTTACTCTTGTAGATACTCCCGGCGCTTATCCAGGTATTGATAGTGAGGAAAGAGGGCAAAGTGAAGCTATTGCTCATAATCTTCTTGTAATGTCCTCTCTCAAAACCCCAATAATTGTGAATGTTGTAGGTGAAGGAGGTTCAGGAGGAGCTCTTGCTTTAGGTGTTGGAGATCACATAACAATGCTTGAGCATTCGACCTATTCAGTTGCCTCTCCCGAAGCGTGTGCATCGATTGTTTGGAGAGACTCAACCAAAGCAGATCAGGCTGCAGAAGCGATGAAATTAAATGCTGAAAGTATTCTCGAATTGGGCTTAATTGATGAAATTATTCCTGAGCCTCTAGGAGGGGCTCACAGAAGTTTTGATCAAGCATCAACTAACCTCTCAAAATCAATACTTAAAAGTCTTGATGAACTTGCTAAGCAACCAATTAATTCGATATTAGAAAACAGATATGAAAGATTGATGAGTTATGGGTCTATCTAATGTCCGCTATAGAAATAAACTCTAAAGACTTTCTGAAGTTCAAAAGAATTGGCATTGCTTTATCAGGTGGTTTGGATTCCTCTGTCTTACTCAACGTCATGGCTAATGAGCCTATGCTCAAAGACAGAATTACCGCCCTGCATGTCAATCACAACATAAATACAGACGCAGATAAGTGGGAAGAGTTTTGTTCGGAACAATCTAGAAAGCTAGGTATTCCATTCCAATCTCTAAAATTGAACAAAACTGATAATCCAAGTGAAGACTATCTTAGAAGTAAAAGACGGGAATTTTTTAGGCAATGGGGTAGAGTTCAGGATTTGATAGTTACTGCACATCATTTGGATGACCAAGTAGAAACAATTTTATTTAGAATATTCAGAGGAACTGGCATCAAGGGAATAAAAGGGATAAATCAATTTTCTACTATTGATGGAGTAAATTTTTTCAGGCCATTTTTAGATATAAAAAAACATGATCTAAAGGAATACGCCTTAAAGAAAAATATTCCATGGGTTGAAGATGACTCTAATGAAGAGTCAAATTTTTCCAGAAATAAAATAAGAAATCTTATATTGCCCAGCATCAGAGAAACCTGGTCGTCAATTGATAAAGCAATCATCAAACTATCCAAGGATGCTGATAAATCCAAGCAAATATTAGATGAGATAGCCCAAGATGACTATTCATCAACGTTCTCTACTCATGGTCTCATAAAGCTTGCCCGCATAAATGCTCTGTCTAAACCTAGGAAAGAAAATTTAATATATTACTGGCTGGTAAATATAAATGGCTTAAAAGCAAACTTTGCTCAAATAGATCAAATTTATACTTACCTTGATCGAGAACTAGTTGGTCCCGCTACATTCCACTTTAAAGCAATTGAAGGTGAAAGTGATGTGCGAATTATTATCAATTCTAAAGAGATTAGAATTATGAAAGATGATCATAAGACTAAGCTTCCTAAGGATCTAAATCTTGAATGGAATTTAAAAGATAATATTAAGATTTCTTCAGGTGAGCTATCCGTAGTTGAGTCTTTAGGTAAGGGTTTAAGTACTAGATATCTAAAAGAAGGAGCAATTATTAGAGCAAGAGTTGGAGGAGAAAGATGTAAGCCTTATGGCAGAAAAAAAAGTCAAAAGATTAAAAATCTATTTCAGGAATATGATATTCCTGATTGGAAGAGAGAACAAATACCTTTAATCTATATAAATGACAAGATAGCTGCTGTAGGAGACCTGTGGGTTTGTGAAGATTTTCATACTCCCGCAGCCGAGAAAGGATTGTCAATCGTTTGGAAAGAGATAGAAAGTTAATTAGGAGGTAAAAATGACGTTAGAAACAGTTAGTATTAAAAATCACGGCAATGTTGCGTTGATAACATTTAACAGGCCAGAGGTTAGGAATGCATTCAATGCGAAGATGACTGAAGATATTTTAGATGCATTGGTGTCTGTTAAGGAAGACCAAAATATACGAGCCATTGTGCTAACGGGAGAGGGCTTGAGTTTCTCAGCTGGTGCAGATTTATCATCAAGAGATAATAAATGGGCAGATACTGAGGAGGCGCTGGTTAAAGGTTATTTACCTAGTCTTAAAGAGATCATGGAGATGCCAAAGCCTATCATTTCAGCCGTCAATGGAGCGGCAGCTGGTATAGGAAGCGCTTACGCTATGGCTTGCGACCTTACAGTCATGTCAGAAGATGCCTACATATTGCAAGCATTCAGTAACATAGGTCTAATTCCGGATGGGGGAGCTAATTGGTTCTTAACAAATACTGTTGGATATAAGCTTGCCTATCAAATAGCAATTGAGGGAGAAAGGATAAGCGCTACTAGATGTCTAGAGCTTGGTTTGGTCAATAAAGTTGTGTCATCAGAATCCTTGCTTGATGAAGCCTTATCTTGGGCGGAAAGACTGAGCTCAAGGTCTTCTCAATCTCTTAAACTTACTAAACAAATTATGAGAAAAGCTTTGGATAGTTCTTATGACGATATTTACGACTTAGAGGCCAAAACTCAGAATACGTTAATTGGTTCAGAAGACAATATTGAAGGCGTTTCAGCCTTTATGGAGAAAAGAAAGCCTAATTTTAAGTAGTTGTTATTGGCTTTGAGCTTCGAGCTCTCTCCTTAATTCAAGGTGCTTCTCTTTTGTAAGGGGATAGAACCATGTCAAAATTAAGGCAGGTACAAAGAATGCTGCACAACCAAGACAATAATAAATTCTCAGTGCCAGCATTGCAGATTCGCTATTGTCTGTTCCTGGAATAAATCCAGAAAAGTCCACTAATATAGCTGCTGCCCAAACTGCAATCATTGCTGAAACTTTTGCAATCATTCCATTTAAAGCAAAGAAAGTTCCTGCTCGTCTTCCACCAGTTTTGAGAGAATCAAGGTCAACAACATCAGCTAACATAGAAGCTGGTAAAAATTGAAGCCCTCCAAAACAGAAACCTTTTAAAAGAAAAAGTACATGGAATTGATTAAAGTCGCCTCTTTCTAAGAAGAAGCAGAGAAAACTGACCGTTCCAGTACCAACTAATGTGATACAAAAGGCTCTATGTTTTCCAATTGTTTTACCTAACCATAACCAAAATGGAACACCTGCTAAGCCTGCAATAAAGTATCTGGCATAAGATGCACCAACTGTCTCAATCCCTATTACATCTCTCACAAACCATAAAGAGAGTGTGTTTCTGAAAGATTCTCCAGCTATGACTAAGAATATAATTAATAATATTCTTACTAGTAAAGGATTTTCTGCTGCATATTTTAAACCTTCTACGAGTGGTATTTTTTTCTCAACCGTCGGCATTGGGTCGGGGACTTTCCATAGAGCCCAAGCAGCAAAAATTGGTAGAAGCAAGACTATGCCAATTCCCATACTGGCTAAAATATCTGACATTTTTCCTGAAGTTGAAAAATCTTGAAAGATAAAAATGGCGGCAAGCATTCGTTTCACTGAGTCAGTAAAGCTAATTCCTTGACCAGAAACTTCAATTGCTAAAGGTATAAGTGCTGAGATTAATAGTCCGATTAGAGTCCATCCTTCTCTTCCTCCAACCACTCTTGATCTTTGATGGTAATCTGGAGATATCTCTGCTCCCCAGGCTCCGTAAGGAATGTTAATAATTGTTGATCCAAGATACATCAACATCATCCATACAACAAAGTAGGTTATGGAAACTTCTGTGCCAGGAATAAATAACTTATAAATTGCTAGCATCATTAAGGGTACGCCAAGAATTATCCAAGGTTTTCTTCGTCCAATTTTCGTTCTGGTTGAATCACCCAATTGTCCGAGAATAGGGTCTGTAATTACGTCAGTGAATCGAGCAATTAAAAGTAAATTTGCAATTATATAAAGAGGTATTCCAACCACTTCAGAATAAAAAGGAATTAACCAAATGGCTATTGGATAACCAATCATTGCTAATGGTGTTGCCAGTCCTCCGTAGGCAAGAATAGTATTTCTTTTTACCGTGGCATTAGTCATTAATCTCCCCAAGTAAATAACTTGAAGCTTATATTATAGTTTTGAGTTATTTAGACAATCTATTTAGACCGCTGATTATAGATTTTAAACCGGCAATGACTGTATTTTGATGAATGCCAACCCCCCCAAACCGATTGTTCACCCATAATTATTTCTGAATAAGCGACAGCTTTTGCATCTGAACCAGAGCTTATTGCATGTTGATGATAGTCAGAAATTTTTAGATCCAAATCTAGATCTCTTTTTATAGCATCAATCATGGCATCTATAGGTCCATTTCCAGATCCTTTTAGAGTTATTTCCTTTGCATCCTTGATCAATCCAATCTCAATATCATCCGATTGGTTTCCATCTTTATTTGCAGTTGAGCTGATGGAGTGATTATTGAACTCATAAGTACCAGATTCATTCAAGTAAGTATCTCGAAAGTTGTCCCAAATATCAGAAGGGGAGATTTCCTTTCCTGTATCATCAGCAATTTTTTGGATTACCTGACTAAACTCAATTTGAAGTCTTCTTGGCATGCTTAGTCCGTGATCTTTTTCTAGAAGGTAGGCAACACCACCTTTGCCAGATTGGCTATTTATTCTGATCACAGCTTCATAAGATCTACCTACATCCTTTGGATCAATAGGCAGATAAGGAACTTCCCAATTACTCTGATTGGAGTTTCTCATTTCAGTTAATCCTTTTTTTATTGCATCTTGATGCGACCCTGAGAAAGCAGTAAAAACAAGATCTCCTGCATAAGGGTGCCTTGGATGTACCGGAAGCTGGTTACAGTATTCAGCCTCACGCATAATAGGATTGATATTTGAGAAGTCTAAATGAGGATCAACTCCTTGAGTAAGCATATTTAAAGCTAAAGTTACCAAATCAACATTACCCGTTCTCTCTCCGTTACCAAATAAAGTTCCTTCAATCCTGTCTGCTCCAGCCATAACTCCAAGCTCTGTAGCTGCAACTGCTGTTCCTCTATCATTATGAGGATGTAGGCTTACTATTACATTCTCACGATTATCAAGATTTCTGCACATCCATTCGATTTGATCAGCGTAAGTATTAGGCGAAGCCATCTCTACAGTTGCTGGGAGGTTTATGATGGTCTTTTTATCTTTTCTTGGCTCCCAAACTTCATTGACCGCGTTACAGACCTCAACCGCATAAGGTAATTCCGTCCCAGTGAAACTTTCCGGACTATATTCAAACATCCAGTCTGTCTCATTATATTTTTCTGATTGCTCTAAAACCCATTTAGCTCCATCAGTAGCTATTTTTTTTATCCCTTCCTCGTCGCTCTTGAAAACAACACGCCTTTGTAAGGTAGAAGTTGAGTTATACACATGAACTATTGCACTATGAGCACCTTCAAGTGCTTCAAAAGTTCTCTTTATTAGTTCTGGTCTGGCTTGGGTCAGTGCCTGGATTTTTACATCACTGGGTATCAGGTCCTCCGAGATTATTTTTCTGACAAAATCGAAGTCAGTCTGTGATGCAGAAGGGAATCCAACCTCTATTTCTTTAAATCCTATTTCTAAAAGGAGGTTAAACATTCTCAGTTTCCTCTCTTCCCCCATAGGCTCAATCAAAGCCTGGTTCCCGTCTCTTAGATCCACACTACACCAGGCCGGAGCACTTTTTATTATGCTGCTAGGCCAAGTTCTGTCATCTAAGTCTATAGGCTCAAAAGGGAGGTATTTTGAAGCAGATTCATTAATTATTTTAGTCAATTTTTATCTCCACGAAGTAGTTAAATATCTGTTGATTCAGTGCTAGAGGCACAAAGTTTTCCCCGGTAAGCTCTTTACAAAAGAGACCGGGCTAATCAGTCGTAACTGCTTAATAGCTTGAGAGACTAAAATCATCAGCGCTAGCTTATATATGCATATCAGTTGGGTCAAGTTGAGACTTTCATTGCAAATAGTAGAATCAACCTCATGGATTTAAATAAACACCAAAAATTAAATGATCTAGGTGTGGTAGTTTGGCAAAAACGTCATAAAGGCGAAGATAGAGAAATTAGCGATCAAATTTATGTAATTGATAATAAATACATTTTCATCTTTCCAGCAACTGCTAAAGGGATACCTTTATTTGATACAGAACAATTTATGATGTCCTTATCTTTAAGTCTTGGTAAATTACCAGCAGTAAAGTTTGAAGATAAAACTAATATAGAAAATTTTAATCATTTCATCCTTCTAGGAGATCATAGTCATGATTTCTTATCTGACATTGAACCCAATAAAATCACAATTTGTAAGACAGTCGATAAGATATGCGACTCGAAAGAAAATAAAATTGAATTCTTAAGTGACATGAGGTCTATTATTCTTTAGGTCCTATGGAATATTCTTATCTAAATTTGGGTCATTTAAGTTCCATTCTAAAAATAGAGAGGGGTTCAAATCCATATCCATGGAGCGAACTTAATTTTAAAGACTGCTTGGAACAAGGTTATTACTCACTTGCTTTGGAAGATCAAACTGAATTAGTGGGATTTGCCATTATGGCAATATCAACAGAAGAGTCGCATCTTTTAAATATTGGAGTAAGAGAAGACCTGAGAGGAAGAGGACATGGCGAAGCAATACTAAAAAAGATGATGACTGCAGCAGAAGTGATGGGAAGTAAGAAAGTTATTTTAGAAGTAAGAATATCAAATGCTATTGCATATAAACTTTATGAAAAACTTGGATTTCAAGAAATAGCAATCAGAAAAGATTACTATAGACTTCCTGAAGGTAGAGAGGATGCATTCGTTATGTCAAAATCTCTAAAAAAAGGCTTAAAGAGTAAACTTTTTTTTACTGAGAGCTAATTAAGCTTTTTATATCGGTTTCTATCTTTTCAGGAGTGGTCGAAGGGGCATATCTAGCAACCGGTTCACCTTTCTGGTTTATCAAAAATTTAGTGAAGTTCCATTTAATTCCTTCTGTACCAAGAAGCCCCTTTTTCTCCTGAGTTAAATATTCAAAGAGGGGATGAGCATCCTGGCCCTTTACATCAATCTTACTGAATACAGGGAAAGTAGTACCATAGTTAATTCGACAAAACTCAACTATCTCCTCATTCGATCCAGGTTCTTGTCCCCCGAATTGATTGCAAGGAAAAGCAAGCACTGAAAAGCTATCTTCTGGAAACAACTTTTGTAATTTTTCCAGGCCTTCATATTGAGGAGTAAAACCGCATTGACTTGCTGTATTTACAATTAGTAGTACTTTTCCTTCGAAGTCATTTAGATTTACTTCATTGCCTTTATTGTCGTTGCAAGAGAATTGATAGATGTTTTTAGTCATTTTTTTATTTAATTTTTTATAATGGCATTATACCAATTTAAATAGGAGATAAGGGTGGAATACAGAAAGCTTGGAAATACTGATATTGACGTTAGTGTAATTTGTTTAGGAACCATGACATGGGGAGAGCAAAATACTTTTGAAGAGGGTTATGAGCAAATGAACTACGCTGTAGACCAAGGTGTAAATTTCTTTGATACAGCTGAACTGTATCCAATTCCTCCGAAGCCAGATACTCAGGGAAGAACTGAAGAATGCATTGGTAAGTGGTTTAAAGAAACAGGTAAAAGAGAAGAAATTATTCTTGCTTCAAAAGTAGCAGGAAGAGCTCCTATGAATTGGTTTAGGGGCGAAGGCACATTACTTGATAGAGAGAATATAGAAAGTGCTATAGAAACTAGCCTTAAAAGACTTCAAACAGACTATATAGACTTATACCAGTTACACTGGCCGGACAGAAGGATGAGCATGTTTGGGTCGGATGGAATCGGCTATAAACATTACGATGCTGAAACTGTGCCTATTCTAGAAACTTTAGAGGTACTATCCGACATCGTTAAGTCGGGTAAAGTCAGATACATAGGCTTATCCAATGAAACTCCTTGGGGTCTGTCAGAATTTTTAAAATATTCAGAAATGAATGATTTACCAAGAGTGGTATCTGTTCAGAATGCTTATAATCTTTTAAATAGAACCTATGAACAAGGCATGTCAGAATTCCATCACAGATCAAAAGTGGGGCTTTTAGCCTATTCACCATTAGCTCAAGGATATCTTTCAGGAAAATATATCGATGGAGCAAGACCTGAAGGTGCGCGCACAACTCTTTTTGAAAGAGGAGATAGGTATGAGGTCCCAGGAGCTAATGAGGCAATTAAATCTTATGTAAATTACGCTAAATCTATTGATATGGACCCCTCAGTCATGGCAAATGCTTTTGTGAACTCAAGGGACTTCGTGACTTCGAATATTATCGGCGCAACTACTATGCAACAACTAGAGCTTGCTGTTGGAAGCATTGATGTAAAACTGTCTGAAGAAGATCTGAAAAACATTGCTGCAATACACAGGACTAATCCGAATATTTGCCCTTAAAATTGAAAGAAGATAATTTCAAATGGTCTTGGAAATCCTATGATCAGCTCACTAAAGATGAAATCTATGAGATTTTAAGTTTCCGCCAAACTATATTTGTTGTTGAGCAACAATCTTGGTATCTGGATGCTGACGGTCTGGATGAATGCAGTGATCATTTGCTTCTTAAAAGCAAAGGGCAATTAATTGGATATCTTCGTTTAGTTCCTCCAGGAAAGAAATATTTAACCTCCTCAATCGGGAGGATTTCTATATCGAAGGATTATAGGGACAAAGGTTTGGGTTCTGCTCTAGTTAATAAAGGTTTAGAGCGGACTCAATTGAACTTTTCTTCTTTCACTTCAACAATTTCTGCTCAAGAATACCTGATTAAATTTTATGAAGGATTTGGATTTAAAGTAGTAGGGGATGTTTACGATGAGGATGGAATTCCTCATGTTGAGATGCTAAAAGATGGATAAGGAAAATACATACAGTCTGTTATTACTTTTAGGCTTGATTGTTGGTGCAGGAATGGCAGCAATATCGATTGTAGAAGAGTCTAATTTAACTAATTATGAATGGGCTGCAAAAATAGAAGATACCACTATTTCGATGGAAAAATACCTCACACAACTTGAAGGTTTGTCGAAAGACAAAAGATCACCAATAACTGAACAAGACAAAGCATATGTTTTAGAAAGAATGATCGAAGAAGAGTTGCTTATAAAAAGAGCAATAGATCTGGGGATGATAGAGAACAATCCGATGGCAAGAGGAACAATAGTCCAGCAGATGATTAAGACTATTATTTCTGAGAATGATAGATATGAGATATCTGATCAAGAATTGAAAGCATTTTACGAAGAAAATAAAGGCTTTTTTACAAAATCTACTAGATTAAGAGTACAGCAAATTTATTTTTCCAATGATGGAGATGGATTGGGATTTGAAAGATCTATGAATGCCTATGATCTCCTTTCTGCTGGTGAACCTCTTGATGAAGTCTATAAATTAGGAGACCAATCAGCCTTAAAAATACCTAATACTCTTATGACGTTATCCAAAGTAAGAGAATATATTGGACCAAGTTTAATGAATTTAGCCAATCAACTTGAAGTGGGTTCTTTCACTAAACCTATTGAGGTTCCTGGCGGTCATAAGATAATTATTCTTCTTGATAAAGAGTCCTTAGGAGCACCAGATTTTCTATCTATAAAGGACTCTGTGCAAGCTGAGTTTTCTAAGAGAAGAGATGATAGTTCATTAAGAGATTATTTAGAAAATCTAAAGAACTGGTACGACGTTTCAAGAAATTTACCTAACTAGTTGCAGTGCAAAAAGTTTTTATTATTAGTTTATTTTTATTCTTGATTAGTTCTTCATTGATGTCTCATCAAAGAAGCGAGTCCTATTCAAAAGTGATTATTGATAATACTGAAGATACGACTCAGGTTGATGTGGAGTTTAGTATTCAAACTTCTATACTTCAAAGGTTAAAAAAAAATTTTCCGAAGAATTGGGAGCAAGATTTAATTCAAGAGATAATAAATAACTATCAAGTAAAAGGTGACTGTAAGTTGAAACAGGATCCACTTTTAAAAAAGTCCTTCGCTACAGGTTATTTATCCTTAATATGGACAGTAGATTGCCAGAAAGAGTCTATTGAGATTGAGTTTGACCTTTTTGTCGATGAAGATCCCACTCATACTCACATAACAACATTTTTGATTAATTCTGAAGCTATTCCAGAAAAGATATTTACCAGTGTAGATCGACATTGGGTGGAGGGAGAAGTCGTCTCAGGCGACGGTGCAAGATTCGAATCCTTTTTCGATTATCTCAGTTTAGGTTTTAATCACATACTTTCAGGTTACGATCATCTTGCATTTCTGCTGGCTCTTTTGATTTTAAATCCGAGAGTGAAGAGAATTTTCTATATCGTGACCGGTTTCACCGTTGGCCACAGTATAACTCTAGTGTTAGGAGCTTTGGGGTTGATTCAACCCGCCTCTCAACTTGTCGAGGCTTTAATTGGATATTCAATATTAATAATAGCCATTGAATGCATAGCTTCGATTTCAGGAAGGTATAGGCTGTACAATAATATTTTACTTTTAGCCTCAATTTTATTGATTATCAGCTTATTGATTGCAGGCGATTTGAAATATTTAATTGGGTTATTAGGGATAAGCATATTTTCTTATTGTTATATTGAGCTCAGCTCAAAACAATCAACATTTGTCTTGCCTTTTGTAGTTACGGTCTTATTCGGACTTGTGCATGGTTTCGGATTTGCGGGCAATCTATCTTCTTTAGACTTGATGGAAGGGAGACTGCTTCCTGCTATCCTTGGCTTTAACTTAGGAGTAGAGCTAGGCCAGTTGCTTGTAGTTTTTTTCCTTCTACTAATATTCTTAGTGCTTTCAAGTTTTGTACAAAAACATAAGGATCTACTCAGAGTTGTAACAGCCTCTGGACTTACAGCAGTGGGGACTTTCTGGTTTCTTGAGAGAATTATTTAGATAATTCTAATATTTTCTGCTTGAGGGCCCTTTTCTGTGTTCTCAACAGAATATCTTACCCTGGTATTTTCTTTCAATTTACGTCTGTCTTGGGGTTGAACTGATCTTAGATGCACAAATAAATCACCGCCTTTGTCTCTGATTAAAAATCCGTAACCTTTGCTAGGATCGAACCATTTAATTGTGCCAGTTTCTCCTCTGAAGTTTCTTTTGATTTTTCTTCCGTATACAAAGGCAAGTATTGATAGGAAACCAATTGTCCAAAAAGTTAAAAGCACTTGGTACATTAATTCAGTACCTAACGGAAGATCACCAACAGAGAAGACAATAGCAATATAAAGCCCTGCAATCAGACCACTTGTTATGAAAGCTCTAAAAAACATTTCTTAAATTATAACTAAAAGATAAAGCAATGCCCTAAATCAATTTTTGTATTTCTTTCATCTGAGATTGTAAATTTTCAAGTTCTTTAGTCAGGACATTAAATCTCTCTTGCTGACTTGAAACCAAGTTCTCTGGGGCATTCTTTATGAAATTATCATTGCTTAATTTAGCGCCCAACATTTCTTTTTCTTTTATCAATTTATCTAATTTCTTATCCAATCTTAACTTCTCTTCTTTAGGATCAATAAGTCCTTCTAAGGGAATCATCACCTTTAGGTCTTCAAGAGCGAAGACCGATGAGGGCAGATCATCTGAAGCATCTGTCTTCCAGCTTATTTCTGATAAATTGCAAAGATTAGTGATATAAAGATTCAATTTTTCCAATCTTTTCTTATTAGTCTTATCTTCTCCTTTTACTAAAGCGTTAATACTTGTTGAGGGTTTGATAAGTAGCTCACCTCTGATATTCCTAATACCTGTAATAATTTCTTTCATCCACTCAATATCTTGAAAGTTCGATTTTGCAGTTGTGTCTGCAGCTATACTTACTGGAAAAGGACTGATCATCAAACTGTCTGACTCAGATTTATGATATTTTTTAAATTGCCCCCAAATTTCTTCAGTTACAAAGGGCATAATTGGGTGTGCTAGTCTTAGTATTTTTTCTAGCAGTGTGACCATTGATTTTACAATTTCTTGCCTATTAACATGCTCTTGCGTTAGAGAAATCTTACAAAACTCGATGTACCAATCACAGAATTCATACCATATGAATTCATATAGAGCCTTCGTTGCTAAATCTAATCTGTATTCTTCAAAAGCTTTATTGACATCTTTTAGAACCTGGTCAAATTTATAATTGATCCAAGCGTCAACAACTGTTTCGCTCTCAGTTTCAGAAATTCCATAGTTCTCTATATTCATTTGAATATATCTGGACGCATTCCATAGCTTATTACAGAAATTTCTGTACCCTTCGACTCTCTTAATATCAAAGTTAATATCTCTACCACCTGATGCAAGTGAGCAGAAAGTTAGTCTCAAGGCATCTGTTCCGTAAGCTTTAATACCATCAGGAAAATCTTTCTTTGTTTGTTTCTCAATTCTTGCTTTCATTTTTGGCTGCATTAAACCATCTGTTCTTTTAGCAATTAGACTAGTTAAGTCTATTCCATCAATGATATCTAAAGGGTCAAGTGTATTTCCCTTTGATTTAGACATCTTTTGGCCTTCAGAATCTTTAATCAATCCATGAATGAAAATCTTTTTGAAAGGTACTTCCCCAATAAAGTGTGTTGTCATCATTATCATTCGAGCTACCCAAAAGAAGATAATATCGAATCCGGTTACCAGAACACTAGTAGGATGATATCTATGTAATAAGTTGTTATCTTTAGGCCAACCCAGTGTTGAAAAGGTCCACAATGCTGAAGAAAACCATGTGTCTAGAACATCCTCCTCTTGAGTCAATTTTTGGTCTCCCAGATCGAATTTCTCTCTAATCTCTTCTTCAGTCTTTCCTACGTAAATTTCTCCTTTGGAGTCGTACCAAGCAGGAATTCTATGTCCCCACCAAAGTTGTCTGCTGATACACCAATCTTGAATTTCATTCATCCAATTGAAATATGTATTTTCCCAATTTTTGGGAATGAACTCAGTTTCATTCTGTTCTACCACCCTAATCGCCTCAATAGAAAGTTTCTTAACATCTACAAACCATTGTTTTGTTAATAGAGGTTGAAGAATAGAGTTACTTCTCTCACTTCTGGGTATTTGGACTTTGTAGACTTCGGTTTTTCTAAGCTGTTTAAGGTCTTCTAGAGACTCTAAGGTTAATTCTCTGGCTGCATCTATACTTAGGCCCTGAAATTTCTCTGGAACATTTTCGTTTAAGCTTCCATCAAGATTTAAGATATTAATAATTTCTAAATCATGTCTCTTTCCAATTTCAAAATCATTAAAATCATGGGCTGGGGTAATTTTTACGCATCCTGTCCCAAATTCTGACTCAACATAATCATCGGCAATGATAGGGATTTCTCTATTAACAATGGGCAGAATGGCTCTTTTGCCAATTAAGTGAACATATCTTTCATCCTGAGGATTCACTGCCAAAGCAGTATCACCAAGCAAAGTTTCAGGCCTTGTTGTGGCCACTGTCAGTAATTCTCCATCTGTAGTGCGATAATCAATATGCCAGAGATTACCATCCTCCTCCTCAGAAGAAACTTCTAGATCCGATAGGGCTGTTTTAAGAACAGTATCCCAATTTACTAGCCTTTCTCCTCTATAGATCAAACCTTGCTCATGTAGCTTTATGAAGACTTCCTTTACAGCAAGACTTAAGTCATCACTCATGGTAAAAGCTTCTCTTGTCCAATCTACAGAAGCCCCCAATCTTCTTAGCTGTTGAGTGATCTTATTGCCCGATTTATCTTTCCATTGCCAGACTCTTTCTTCAAAAGCATCTCTACCAATTTGCTCTCTGGAAGTGCCTTCAGCTTCAAGCTGTCTTTCAACAACCATCTGGGTTGCTATTCCAGCATGGTCAACACCAACCTGCCATAAAACATCGAATCCTGACATTCTTTTCTGTCTTATCAGAGCATCCATTAGAGTATTCTGAAATCCATGCCCCATGTGCAGAGTACCTGTTACATTGGGAGGAGGGATCATGATGCAGAAGGGTTGTTTATTCTCATCAGGATTAGCATTGAAATAGCCTGATTTTTCCCAATTAGAGTAAATATCTACCTCTGTATCTTTAGGTTCGTAGTTTTTCTTCATGTCGCTTCTATAAATTTTGTACTTAGACCTAGTTCTTTACATTTACTCCATGTATCTGCAGCCCTAGCTCTTAAGTCTCCTCCGTCCATGATTACTAATTGGAGATAATATTTATATGTATCCAAATTTTTTGGAAGATCAGGAGATAAATTTATTAGGCAGTCTGATAGGAGATTAAATTTTGTTCCTGGATAACCAATTCTTATCAGATCGTCTTGGCCTTTATCAACTAGACTGTGCGAAATTATTGAGTATTTAGGTTTAGCCCAGAGAACTTCATCTAGCTTCTCAGCATCACCTATATCATTGCAAAATATATCTATCCTTTCAGCTTGAGCTACATCGTCTTGATTAAGAAGAATCTTGTTACTAAGTTCAGCCGTGAAATTCACGGCTTCAATCATAGTATTACCTGAAGCTAAAAAAGTAGCTTCAGTCATTATCCAGCTATATCAATAAGATATTGGCTTAGAAGAGGAACAGGCCTACCTGAACCTCCTTTTGCAGCACCTTTAAGGCTTGCTGTTCCAGCAACGTCTAGATGCGCCCAGGGATACTTCTCGGCAAATCTTGACAGAAAGCAAGCTGCTGTTATGGTTCCAGCTCGACCTCCTATATTTGCAATATCCGCAAAGTTGCTGTCTAGATCTTTTTGATAGACATCCCAAAGAGGTAGCTGCCATGCTCTATCAGAGGCCTTTTCACCAGCTTCCAATAATTTTTTTGCGAGTTCATCATTATTACTCATTAAACCTGAGGTTGAGTAGCCAAGTGCCATAATTACTGCCCCAGTCAAAGTAGCAATGTCTATCACAGAAACAGGATTAAATCTCTCCACATAAGTCAGAGCATCGGCTAAAACCAATCGGCCTTCGGCGTCAGTGTTTAATATCTCTACTGTTTTGCCTGACATTGTTTTAACAACATCACCAGGTTTGGTTGCTTTACTACCAGGCATATTTTCAGCACTAGCAACTACTCCAATCAGGTTTATAGGTAATTTTAATTCTGCGACAACTTGCATTGTTGCTATCACACTGGCAGCCCCGCACATGTCAAATTTCATCTCATCCATAGTCGCAGGAGGTTTAAGACTAATTCCTCCTGTATCAAAAGTTATTCCTTTACCAACTATTGCGTAAGGCTTTTGTCCTTTTTTTCCACCTTGATAGTTCATAGAAATAAGTTTAGATTCTTGAGCGCTTCCATTCCCTACAGATAATAAACAGTCCATACCCATTTTCTTCATTTCTTTTTCACCAAAAACCTTGCAACTCAAGTTTTGATAATTTCTTGAAGCTGTTCTAGAAGTGCTGGCCAAGTAAGAAGGTGTGCATACATTTCCAGGTAGATTAGCTAGATCTTTCGCTGCATTCATCCCTTGACCAATGCATTGACCTGTCTTTAAGCTCTTCCTAAGTTTTGAGATATTTTGAGTAGACTCCAAGAGTACTGATACCTTTTTGAGGTAATTAACTTTTTTATTTTTTTTGTTTAATTTTGCGTCATAAGTATAGGTTGAACTCTCAAGTGCAGTTCCTAGTTTTTGAAGAAGGGCATTTAAAGAAGAATTTTCAGACTCAAATTTTTTATCTGGAAGGCAAACAACTCCGTTTGAAGATTTCTTTGCAGTGAGTCCCGAAGTTATAGCCGAAGATATTTTATCAAGGTCTTCAGCAGAAAGTTTCTTAGAAGATTTTCCCAGACCTACTAAGAAAATCCTTTCGGCTGATGTCCCATCATTTGTTGCAATGTAGGCCGTTTGACCAACTTTAGCCTCGAATTCTCCTCTTTTTCTAAGCTTTCCAATGATACCTTTTGTCGCTTTATCTATATCTGAAGCAAAAGTATTTAGGGCACCACCGTCATTAACACCTAAGACCAAACAATCTGTTTTTGTTTTGACAAGATTCTTTGAGAGCTCAGGATTGAGAGTTAGTGTGAGTCTTTTTTTCATTTTATCTCCTAGTTGATATATTAAAAGTAATGACTATTTTAACAAAAAATTTAAAGTAAACTTTGGTAGAGAATATTAGTCTAATTCAGGTTAGGATTAGTTAATAAGAGCATCGAAAAAGTTTTATGATTTTAAATCGTTATTTTCTGAAGAGTATTTTCTCATATACTTTATCCATTAGCTTGATCTTTATTTTGTTAATAGTTTCGTCAAGAACTATTCAATATCTTGAACAGGCCTCTAGAGGAGAAATTAATGCCGAGGTTGTATTTACTGTTGTGCTCTTGAGATTGCCCGAATTCCTTGAGCTAATTTTACCTTTGGGATTTTTTCTTTCTATAGTTCTAACAATAGGCAGATTAAGGGCAGATAGTGAATTTGTAATTATGGAGCAGGCAGGTCTCAGTGCCCTAAAAACTTATTACCTCTTGCTGATACCTGCAACTTTAATATCGATAATTTTAATTTATTTCTCCATGGTCTTAAGTCCTGGTCTTGATGCAAAAGCAAAAAGCCTTCTTGAATCTGAATCCATTCAAGATTCTTTCAACACCATCACACCAGGACAATTTCACAAAGTAGGGGGTTTTATAGTATTTGCGAGAAACAAGGATGATAAAGGTCTGCAAGAAGTATTTACACTTCAGAAAGATGGAGATGCAGAAAAGATAATCAAAGCTAAGACCATAAAACTTTCAGACAATAAACAAGATTTAATATTAAAGAATGGTATAGCGTACTCGATATCAGATTTGGAGAAACTTGAGGTTATTGAATTTACCAACTCAACTATTGTGAATAATCATTCAGAGGTTAGAGCTGCTATTTCTTCAGCTGAGATTGAGAAGGGTACTAACTCATCTATTTGGTCTATTTCTTTAGTCATGTTGATATTCATAAGTGTTTTTATAGCACTTCCAATTAGCAAAATTAATCCAAGAAAAGGTAGATATTCAAGAGTATTGCCAGCCTTACTTTTATTTTCTATTTATATTGGTCTATTGCTCAGTTTTAAAGGTGAAGAAGAGTCTAATACCTTCTCTTTCTCCGTCATACATATAATCTTCTTATTGGCAGCTCTGTTTCTCAATTTCAATAGCAAGAGGTTGGCCTAGTGATTTATTTGACAGGCGACATTGTAGAGAGGAATATCTCTAGAAAAATACTACTGGGTATAGCTCTTGTTACGGTTGCAATTTCAGTATTAGATTTTCTATTTACTTTTTTAGCTGAAATTCCTGATATTACAAATTCTTATCTACTTTCTGATGCTTTCTTTTATAGCCTTTATTCAATTCCTATATCAATTTATGAGTATCTCTCTTATATATGTCTTTTGGGTGTTCTGCTTGGACTTGGCAACATGAAAGAAGAGGGAGAGTTGATAGCATCAAGGACCTTAGGAAAATCAAACTTGAATATAGTGTTTGCTGCATTAAGGCCTGTGTTTCTGATCATTTTAGTTGGACTTATCTTTCAAGAAGCCGCATTGCCCAAGATCTCTCAAAGTAACGAAGAATCAAGACTAATTAAGCAGAATAAAATAGCTTTAGATGAAGGTTACTGGTTCGCTTCACCCTCAGCGTTTAATTATTTTAGGTCATCACCTGAGAGAAACCGTGTAGATGAGATAACAATATATGAAACCTCTAATCAACAACAAATTAAAAGAATTATTAGTTCAAAATTTGCTGAGTTCAATGATGACCAGTGGATTATGCACGAACTGATGATCAATGATCTTGGAAAGAAACAGATTTCTTACAAGAACTCTGAAATCTGGCTTGAAGGACCCAGTCCAAGCGATATGAAGAGAGTCCTTTCGCCGAGGTATTTCTCCTTAAATGAACTTAGAGGTGCATTAAAAGAAGAAATTTCTGAATATCGAGCTAATAATCTCCTTTTAGAATTCTGGAGAAAAATATTTCATCCTTTTTCAACTGTTCTCTTGATTCTTCTAGCAGCTTCTTTTGTTTTTGGAAATATTAGGGATGATAGCCTTGGGAAAAGAATTCTCTTCGGTATCCTGTTTGCCTTCAGTCTCAATATTCTCCGAAACTTATTTGAGAGCATGGCAGCAGTTTCTCTTTTAAATCCTTTTAATGCTGTTGTCATACCTTTAGTTTTTACAATTTTTGTAACAGTCTATTTTTGGAAGCTCAAGTCTAGCTAACCCTGACAATTCTGGTCTTGGTAGCTAAATCTGCTAAAGATTTATTATCTTTTCTAAGAAAGATAAGAAAGTAACCTATTCCAAAAAACAAAAATGAGAACGTAGAAAAGGCGCACCTTAGAATACAAACTCTAACTGTAAGATTCTCTTCTGAAATAAGCTTAATTTTCCAAGCTTGCATACCTAAAGTTTGACCTTTATTTGCTATCCAAAAGTATGAATAAAAAACTGGACCAGATAGTAAGGTGATACAAAGTTGCAAAAAATCAACAAAACCTCCGCTTTTTGGTGCCTCTCCATTTACTAAGACCAACAGTAAAGTAAAAGATAAAATAATCCCAAGAACAGCAAATGAATCATAGATAAGAGAAAAAATTCTTCTAAAGAAACCTGCATTTTCCATAATTTTCTGGATATGATATTTTTTTTGATTATTCTATACGAACATTAGGAAGTTAATATGAATGAAATTACTAAGTCAACGGATACATATTTTGTAGGTCATCCAAAAGGTCTTGTTACTCTGTTTCTTACTGAAATGTGGGAAAGAATGTCCTACTATGGAATGAGGGGCCTGCTAGTTCTATTTATGACTAGAGAAATAGTTGACGGGGGCATGAATATGAGCGCTCCTGAAGCAATGGCAATATATGGCATCTATGGAGCTTCGGTTTACTTTCTTTGTGTTCCAGGTGGTTGGGTAGCAGACAAGCTCTTTGGCGCCCAAAGAACTGTCCTTTATGGCGCAATCATTATTACCTTAGGTCACTATGTCCTTGCTATCCCCTATGATAAGACTTTCTTTTTAGGCTTAGTATTGGTATCTATTGGCACTGGTCTATTAAAGCCAAATATTTCTACAATAGTTGGAGAGTTGTATAAACCCGGAGACCTCAGGATTGATTCCGGATATACAATTTTTTATATGTCTATAAACATTGGAAGTATGTTGGGTTTCCTTGTCTGCGGTTATTTAGGGGAAAAGGTAGGTTGGCACTGGGGATTTGGCGCGGCTGGAGTGGGTATGACTTTTGGAGTTTTACAATACATATTCACCAGAAAGGATCTGGGTAATGCTGGAAAAGAATCAAAATTATCAGAAAATGAAGATCAAACAAGGTACCTAACAATTTTTAAATGGACATCAGCTGTTCTTGGTTTGATAGTAATAACAGGCTTTTTTGGGTTCTGGACAATCGAACCAGCTCTACTCAATCAACTCTTAGTCAATCTTATCTTTATAGTTGCACTCGCTTATTTCGTTTACTTATTTTTCTTCGCAGGACTTAATCAAACAGAAAAAAATAACATAAAGATGTTGCTCCTATTATTCTTTGGATCTGTGCTGTTTTGGGCAGGTTTTGATCAAGGTGGTTCTTCTTTAAATTTATTTGCTAAAGACTATACGGACCTCTTCATTTTTGGTTGGGAAATGCCTGCAACTTTTCTTCAAGTAGCCAACCCGCTTATGGTAGTCATCTTTGCTCCTTTTTTTGCTTCCTTTTGGATTTATCTTGGGAAGCGAAATTTAGATCCGGATACTCCACAAAAATTTGCTTTAGGATGCTTTTTGATGGCTATTGGGTTTTTTGTAATAATTTTTGGAGTGGAAGCGGCATTAGAAAATGAAAAGGCTGGTGTAAGATTTTTATTAATTACTTATTTATTTCACACCTTAGGAGAGTTGTGTTTAAGCCCCGTTGGACTTTCTGCAACTGCAAAATATTCCCCCTCTAGATATAGAGGTCAAATGATGGGTATTTGGTTCTTATCAAGCTCTTTGGCAGCTGGCCTTGCAGGTTTGCTAGCAAGTAAATCTTTGGAATCAGGATTGCCTTCTATGCCAGGTTTATTTAATCAGATAATAATCGCTCTTGTGGTTGTGGGTATTTTACTTCTGGTAGCAAATAAATTTGTCAAAGCAACTCCATTAGATAATGAGAAATAGGTTCAAAGGAGCTTCATTAGGATAGAGGTATATACTTTACTCAATTGCTCTAAGTGCTCCATCACCACACATTCATTTATTTTGTGGATAGAGGCATTGCCTGGACCTAATTCAACAACTTGAGCTCCAGTCGGAGCTACAAATCTTCCATCTGATGTCCCGCCATCTGTTGAGCTGATTGGCATGATGCCAGTTATCTCTTCAATTGAATCTCTTACTGCGTTAATCAGTTGTGTTTCTTCAGTAAGAAATGGCTTGCCACCTATCTCCCATTCAACTTCATATTTTATCGAATGATCGGTTAATACCTTTTCTACATCAGACATTATTCTTTCAGCTGAGGTGGTCGGAGAATGGCGAACATTCAGGTCCAAAGTAAGACTCCCTGGTATAACGTTTGTTGCTCCTGTACCTGAATTTAAATTAGAGATTTGAAGCACGCTATCTTGAAAATTACCAGTTGAATCTTTCCAGCTCATTCCAGTTAATTTACTTAAGGCTAGTGAGAAAACATGAATTGGATTCACTGCTTTGTCGGGATAGGCTACGTGACCTTGCGATCCTATAACCTTTATTTTTGCCGAAACAGAACCTCTTCTTCCAATTTTATAAACATCACCAAGCGAAGAGTTTGAGGTTGGCTCACCAACAAGACACCATTTAATTTTTTCTCCTTTTTCTTCAAGATAGTCCATTACTCTTCTAACTCCGTCTATTGCAGGACCTTCTTCATCGCTAGTTAGTAGAACTGCAATTCTTCCATCAAATTTTGATTTTTTTTCAAGAAAAGCTTCAATGGAAGTTACAAATGCAGCAACACTTCCTTTCATATCAGCCGCACCTCTACCTACAAGTAGATTACCACTTTCAGTTGGGATAAATGGATTGCTATCCCAGTCTTCTAAGGGACCAGCCGGTACAACATCTGTATGCCCAAGAAAAGTAAAGAGGGGTCCACTATCACCTAAAGTTGCCCATAAATTGTCTACCTCTCCAAATTTGAGATTTTTAATTTTAAACCCTTGTTTCTTAAGTCTCTCTGCTACAAGTTCCTGACAACCTGCATCATTTGGAGTAACAGATTCCTTCGCAATGAGTTCTTTTGTAAGATTTAGTGTTTCACTCATTTTTGATTAAACATTCTTATGGAGGGTCTCATTCAATTTAACATTTTTTGTATTTGGTATGCATTGCACCGCACCAGAGAGAGAATTTCTAATAAACAGTAGATCGTGTTTTCCGGAGAGCTCGGAAGCTTTTACTGCATCAAAAACTTTTCCATCAGAGTTTACCATTTCAACTTTTGTTCCAGCTGTGAGATACAAACCTGCCTCAACGATACATCGATCGCCAATAGGAATTCCTAAACCAGAGTTGGCACCTAACAAGCAATCTTCACCTACAGAAATTTTTACATCATTCCCTCCAGATAAAGTTCCCATAGTGGAGCAACCACCTCCCAAGTCTGAGTTTTTTCCCACAATCACTCCTGCCGAGATTCGGCCTTCAATCATAGTAGGGCCCAACGTTCCAGCATTAAAGTTTACAAATCCCTCATGCATAATTGTTGTTCCCTCTGATAAATATGCTCCTAGTCTTACTCGAGATCCGTCAGCAATTCTTACTCCTGATGGAACAACGTAGTCCAACATGCAAGGAAACTTGTCTACCGATCTCACCGTTACGTTTACCTTTTTAGCTCTAAAACTCTCTATTTCTGTGGGATCTACAGGTCCTAAATTAGTCCACGCAACATTTGGTAAGGCATCAAAAATTCCTTCTAAATTTTGTTCATTTGGTTTGCAATGCCTCAATGAGAGAAGAAAGAGCTTCAAATAAGCGTCATTGATACACGATATAGATCTGTCTTCTTTCATTTGGTGGAGAATTACTTCCTGATTCTCCTTTAGGTCCAATGAGCTTTTTAGGACATTTTTGTAACCTTCAATATCTTTTTCATTCTCAATTAGAGTTTGCAATTCATGATATCCAGGATGATCTAAATTAAGAGGATTTAAGATTTGACTATCTTTGTTGACTATCAATAGATATCTAACATCTAGTTGTTGTTTTTTAGAATTGAGTGATGTTACTCCTATTGCTATAAGTGGATAAGTATTCATATATTTTGTATTTTCTAGAAACCTGGAACCAAAGATTATTTAAAATCCATCAAAGTACGGTTAATGGCAGTAAACGCTCTCTCAATTGTATCAGCATCGTGAACTACGGCCAGCCTTACATAACCTTTTCCAGGATTTATCCCTTTCTCTTCTTTACTTAGATAAGTTCCTGGTAAAGTTAAAACAGACTCTTTTTGATACAGAGTTTTTACAAAATTTTCATCATTGCAAGGTAACTTTAACCAATAATAAAAACCTCCGTTTGGCCTCTCTATTTCAATTGAGGAATCAAGGCATTCTTTCGCTACCTGGAATTTTAAATCATACTCTAACCTATTTTTTTGGACATGATCATCATCTTTCCACGCCCATTCGCTCGCTTCTTGAGTAGGAACAGAAAGAGTTACACCATGATATGTTCTGTATAGTTCAAGTTTGCTTATTATTTTTTCATTTGCTGCTACAAATCCAGATCTTAAGCCTGCCAAATTAGATCTTTTTGAGAGGCTATGAAATACAACAGCTCTGGATTCGTTTTGACTCAGATTATCACATTCAAGAATGCCAGTCGGTGCAGAGGAGGTACTCTCATAAATATCTGTATAGCACTCATCTGAGCAGACTAGAAAATCATTTTCAGAAGCCTTATTTAAGATAAATTGATAGTCATCTTTGCTTAGACAGTACCCTGTTGGATTAGAAGGAGAGCATAAGATAAATAGTTGGCAGTTTTCCCAAATTTCATTCGGAATGCTTTTGAAATCAGGCTTAAAATTATTTTCTTCAAGAGAGTTGAGATAATAGGGTTCAGCTCCAGCCATAATTGCTGCACCTTCATAAATTTTATAAAAAGGGTTAGGTATAATTACAATTGGTCTTTTTTGATCTGCATCTATTGCAACTTGTATAAAAGAAAATATACCTTCCCTTGATCCTGACACAGGAAGTACGTTCTTTTCAGGGTCCAATGAGCTTATTCCGAATCTTCTTTCTGTCCATTCGCAGTAAGCCTGTCTCAGACCGATCTGTCCTTTGGATGTTGGATAGTTAGAGTATTTACCGGCATTTTCATTGATTATCTTTAGAGCTTCTGATGGTGCATCACTTTTAGGTTCTCCTATGTGAAGTCCAATAACCTCTTTTGGATCTTTATTTATATCTTTGAGCAGTTGAGAAAGATATTGAAATGGATATTCTGTAAGAGATAGTAAATATTTATTCATTAATTTTCTCCATTTAATGAATTTTGAAGATCAAGCAACAAGCCATCAAGCTCTTTCTTTTTTATGAAGGGGGTGTCCTGTTTGGAGGTGATGCTAAACCTGTCCTCAGCTCTTTCTCCATAAGTGGCAATCCTTGCTTTTTTAATCAGAGCTCCATGTTTTAAGAAAACTTGGCATATTGCAGCTAGAAGCCCCGGCCTGTCATTAGTTTTGATTTCTATGTCAGACCATCTATTTTTCATATCATGGTGAATATTTATTTCTGTATTTTTTTGGAAATGTTTCAGATGTCTAGGAAGTCTTCTCTGCACTATCTTGGGTTTTAGTGTTTTTTGATTTATTGCTTCACTAATCTTATCTACCAGTTCTCTGCCTTTTGTTGAGTCAGGTTTGACCTTTTTTTCATTATCACTGATAGCTATAAGATCAGTACAGAAGCCGTCTTTCATTCCATACAGCTTAGCGTCAAGAAAGTTAATATTTTCAGAATCTAAAACACCAATGATTGTTGCGAACAGCTTGGGTCTATCCTTTGTGTGTATGAAAACCGAGGAGGGTGTGTCATCTTCTCGATTAATAATTTTTACGACAGATTCTTCTTTTGATTGCAATATCAATTCTGCATGTTCTATAAGATCTAAATGATCAGATGCTTCAAAATAATCAGGATAATATTTATTCCAAAGAGATTTGATTTCGCCAGCTTTATAACTACTTAATCCAGCTGTAGCTTTTCTTCTTTCCTCGTCAATTGATTTTTTTATAAGTACTGCGTCTAAAAAATATAGCTTTGTTCTTTCATACAGCTGTCTAAGAAGTGAGGCATTCCAAGAATTCCATAGATTAGGATTAGTTGCACTCACATCTGCTACTGTTAAGCAGTAAAGGTAGTTTAATGTCTCAAGATCTCCAACCTTTTCAGCAAAATCTTTTATTACTTTTGAATCCGTTAAATCTTTTTTTTGGGAGGTCACGGACATGATTAAATGATTTTCTACTAGCCAACCTATTTTTTTGGTGTCTTCTTCAGAGAATAGGTGTTTTTTGCAGAAATTTTGAGCAATTGATTTACCAAGATCCGAATGATCTGCTCCTCTTCCTTTTCCAATATCATGATAAAGTCCTGAAATATAGAGTATCTCAAGCTTGGGAAGTTTTTTAATCAATGACGAGGCCAGCGGGAATTTTTCTTTAGATTTACCAAGCATCATCCATCTCATATTCCTCAAAACTTCAAGAGTATGTGCGTCTACAGTGTAAATATGGAACAAGTCATATTGCATTTGGCCAGTTATTCTTCCAAACTCAGGTAAATATCTTCCCAAAATACCTAGATCTTTCATATTCTCGAGTTGAGTAACAACCAACCTTTTTGATTTAAGAAGCTTTAGAAATAGATTTATATTTTTTTTCTTACTTCTAAAATCAGCATTTATCAGACTCCTATCTTTTTTTAGCGCTCTTAATGTTTCTGAACCAATTCCTTCTATATTTGGGTTTTCGCTAAGTTTTATGAACAAATCCAGCATAAGACTTGGATTTTGCTTAAAACCATTCAGATCATAAAGATGAATTAAATGATTTTTAGAGAAAAAGTTTCCATCTATCCTCTTTCTGCGCGAGAATTTTGTGAGACCATTGCTTTCTTTGATACCTTGTAAGAATGTGGCGTTAATTTCTGAGACGCTTAGAGAAGATCTGTAGAATCTATGCATCAACTTTTCTGCGGCTTGATTAGGGTTTTGTATGGATGGAAATAACTTCTCAGCAACACTTATTTGGTGTTCAAAGAGAAGTCGATCCTCTTCTCTATTTGCCTGTTTATGGAGTAAGAACCTAATTACCCATAGCCAATACTTAGCTTTATTTAATTCCTTTCTTTCCTCATAGGTAAGAAGTGATGCGATATTAGTTATGTTTGTCTGGTATCTATTTGAGTTTTTTAATAACCAATCAATTGTATGAATATCTCTTAACCCACCTGGAGAAGATTTTATATCCGGTTCTAGATTGTATGAAGTGTTGTTGAAACTTGAATGTCGATCCAGCTGCTCTTGTATTTTTTCTTTGATGAAAGAATTATTTCGCCACAAGTTTTTCGTATCCAATATTCTTAAATACTCTAGGTGTAGATCTTCATCGCCTATGAGCTTTCTAAATTCCAACATGTTTGTCATTGTGACAACATCCTCTCGAGCTTGGTCTTTGGCTTGCTTAAGTGTCCTAACGCTATGACCAATGTCTAAACCTAAATCCCATAAAACACTAACAAAGGTTTCTATTTTTTGGTTTTCAGTTGGAGATAGCTCGCTCGTTGTTAGCAAGAGCAGGTCTATATCAGAGAAAGGATGTAATTCACCCCTGCCATATCCTCCCACGGCAAAGATTCCTAACTTGTTAATGGAACTTAAACCACTCTTTTCAGATGCAGCCATTATGAGGTTATCGATATTCTCAGATCTTTTATTCAGAAAATATTCAATACCTCTTACTTGCCTACCTCTGTCTCTGTATAGCCAGCTTTCAAATTGTTTTGAAAGAGAGCTAATGTCGTTATTTTTTTGCTTCTGTAGCTCTTCAAGCATTAGTTTTTATCTTTCTTCTTTTCTTAAAGTTAAGATCTCAGCTCCGTCTTTATTTACGTAAATGGTATGTTCCCATTGCGCAGAATTCCTTCCATCTTGTGTTTCAACTGTCCATCCGTCCGCAAGAAGTTTGGTGGATTTTGAACCCAGATTAATCATCGGCTCTATTGTGAAACACATACCTTCTAATATTTCTAGACCAGTACCAGCCATTCCATAATGAAGAACTTGAGGTTCATCGTGATAAATTTTACCAATGCCATGCCCGCAATATTCTTCCACTACGGAGTAATGATTTTTTTCGGCATGAACCTGAATGGCATGTCCAATATCTCCTAACCTTGCTCCCGGTCTGACAGCTTCAATGCCCTTGTAAAGACACTCCTGAGTTATCTTGACCAATCTTTCGTTATGAGATTGGGTTTTCCCAACAAGAAACATTTTAGAAGTATCACCATGCCAACCATCCTTGATGACGGTGACATCGATATTCATAATATCTCCACTCTTCAAGATGCGATTGAAGTCGGGAATTCCATGGCAAATTACTTGATTAATACTTGTACATAATGTTTTTTCAAAACCCCGATAACCCACATTGGCGGGAATAGCCTTTTGCTCTTCAATAATGTAGTCATGACATATTTTGTCTAATTCTCCAGTGGATATACCAGGCCTGACATGATCACTAATCATTTCTAATACTTCAGCAGCAAGCCTTCCAGCTTCTCTCATGCCATTAAGTTCTTCTAAATTTTTTAACACTTTTTACTACTTTTTATAAGGTTTTGATGGACACAATATCCATGATTTATTATAGTGTGGTTTTAATGCCAACAGGCCTTAAAATACAAAATAGCGAACTTCAGAACTCTTTCTGGTTCGCTTTTTTTTCATCTAAATTTGGAGATTCTTCAGTCCACCTTCATGACAAATAGGATAATTATACCTTTAGATATGGAATATACTTCAGCAGTTAGTATTGCTGACAAACTTGATCCTAATATTTGTAGATTAAAGGTAGGTAATCAATTATTTACTTCTTCGGGCCCAAAAATCGTAAAGACGCTGCATGATAAGGGGTTTGAAATTTTCTTGGACCTTAAATTCCATGATATTCCAAATACAGTCTATGAATCAGTCAGGTCGGCAGCTAACTTAGGGGTATGGATGATAAATGTTCATGCCTCAGGTGGTTCAAAAATGCTGGATGCTTCGAAAAAGGCTCTTGAAGGATTTGATAAACCTCCTCTGTTAGTAGGGGTTACTATTCTGACTAGTATCTCAGAAGAAATTTTGACAGAAATTGGCTTCAACAATTTGGATAAGCAGGTCATGCGATTAACAAAGCTGGCCGAAAGGAGTGGGTTGGATGGTGTTGTGTGTGCTGCTTCGGATGCTTCAAAAGTAAAACAAACTTGCGGCGAATCCTTCTTGACAGTTACACCAGGAATTAGACCAAGAGATGCAGATTTAAATGATCAAAGCAGGACTTCTACTCCTAAAGAGGCCATAGCAAATGGTTCAGACTTTCTAGTAATAGGAAGGCCAATTACAGGCTCTGAAGACCCCACAAATGCTTTAGAAAACATCTATAAGGAGGTTTCTTGAAAGAATCTACTGCAATTTTAGCTCTCGCAAATGGAACTATCTTTAAAGGAAAAAGCATTGGAGCTGAAGGTCAAGTCAATGGAGAAATTGTTTTCAATACTTCAATGAGTGGCTATCAAGAAATACTTACTGATCCATCTTATGCAAGGCAAATTGTTACTCTCACTTATCCACATATTGGAAACACCGGAACCAATTTTGAAGATACTGAATCAGAGAAGATATGGTGCTCAGGATTAGTTATAAGATCTCTATCTCAGACCGAAAGTAATTGGAGAAATGAAGAAAATCTATCTGATTATTTACAAAGAAATAATATTTTAGGCATCTCGGATATTGATACTAGAAAACTAACAAGAATCATAAGAAATGAGGGTTCTCAGTCTGCTGCAATAATTGCCGGAGAAGATATAGAAGAAGACTCTGCAGTAAGTTTGGCTAGAGAATTTCAAGGGCTGAATGGACTAGATTTAGCCAAAGAAGTGACTACTAAAACCCCTTATGATTGGACAGAGGGTACTTGGAGAGGAAAAAAAGCAAATACTAAATTCAAAGTAGCTGTTCTTGATTTTGGAATTAAAAAAAATATTCTTAGAATCTTAGCCGATAGAGGATATGAATTAAGAATCTTTCCAGCCAAAACAGAATTTGAAGAATTAATCTCTATTAATCCTGATGGAGTTTTTTTATCAAATGGGCCTGGTGACCCTGAACCTTGTGATTACGCTATTGATACAATCACAAAATTGACAGAAAGAGGTATGCCTTTGTTTGGTATCTGCCTTGGTCATCAATTATTGGCTTTGTCATTAGGCGGACAGACATCAAAAATGAAGTTCGGTCATCACGGAGCCAACCATCCTGTTCAGGATCTAAAAACACAAAAGGTAGCTGTTAGTTCCCAGAATCATGGCTTCACTGTTGACGAAGATACTCTTCCTGAAGAATTGAGAATTACTCATAAGTCACTATTTGACGGCTCCATACAAGGAATAGAGCATGCAACTAAACCATTTTTTAGTTTTCAAGGTCATCCGGAAGCCAGCCCCGGACCCCATGATCTTAAATACTTATTTGACAGATTCGAAGAAAACATGAAAGCAAATGCCTAGAAGAAAAGATATAAACTCAGTTCTAATCATTGGAGCAGGTCCTATTGTTATTGGTCAAGCCTGTGAGTTTGACTATTCTGGAGCACAAGCTTGTAAGGCATTAAAAGAAGATGGCTTCAGAGTAATCTTAATAAATTCCAATCCAGCTACAATCATGACAGATCCTAGTATGTCCGATGCAACTTACATCGAACCTATTCACTGGGAGACCATTGAAAAGATTATTGAAAAAGAAAAACCCGATGCCTTGCTTCCTACTATGGGTGGACAAACTGCATTAAATGCTGCTCTGGATTTAGACAGCAGAGGGATCTTAAAGAAACATAATGTAGAGATGATAGGTGCTACCAAAGAAGCAATAGATAAGGCTGAAGATAGGGAATTATTTGCAGCTTCAATGGAAAAAATAGGATTAAAGGTTCCTGAATCAGGGCTAGCTCATAATTTAGAAGAGGCTCATGTTTTGCTAAACAAGATAGGTTTCCCATGTGTTTTGAGACCAAACTTCACCATGGGAGGTTCGGGTGGTGGAATAGCTTATAATCTTGAAGAATTTGATCAAATTTGCAAAAGAGGGCTCGAACTCTCTCCTACATCAGAGATTTTCATAGATAAATTCCTAGGAGGTTGGAAAGAATATGAAATGGAAGTCGTTCGAGATAAAAATGATAATTGTATCATTGTCTGCAGTATTGAAAATCTTGATCCCATGGGAGTCCACACAGGGGATTCTATTACGGTAGCACCTTCGCAAACTCTCACTGATAAGGAATATCAAATAATGCGAAATGCATCTATAGATATTCTTCGTGAGATAGGTGTTGAAACAGGTGGATCTAATGTTCAGTTCACTATAAACCCTGAAGATGGCGAGATGTTGATAATAGAAATGAACCCAAGAGTATCTAGGTCTTCAGCTTTGGCATCAAAAGCAACAGGTTTCCCAATAGCAAAAGTAGCTGCAAAGTTAGCTGTCGGATACACGCTAGATGAGCTTAGCAACGATATTACTGGAGGAGTAATTCCTGCATCATTTGAACCATCTATTGATTATGTAGTCACAAAAATTCCTAGATTCAACTTTGAAAAGTTCATTCAAACAGAGCCGGTTTTATCCACCCAGATGAAATCAGTTGGAGAGGTGATGGCCATTGGTCGAACCTTTCAAGAATCTCTTCAAAAAGCTATCAGGGGCCTAGAGACGGGAAGAGATGGACTAAATCCAATATTCAATGACGAAGATGAATTTGAAACCCTTAAACAAAAAATTAGCATACCCAGTCCAGATAGACTTTGGTTTGTTGCTGACGGATTTAGAAAGGGTCTTACAGTTGATGAGATATTTGAGTTTTCCAAGATTGATCCTTGGTTTTTGGTACAAATTAAAGATTTAGTTGATCAAGAAAAAATAATTGAAAATAAAACTTTATCCGATTTAGACCAACAACAACTTTATGATCTAAAAAGAAAGGGGTTTTCTGACTCCAGAATAGCTTCAATAATCCAAGCTACAGAGGAAGAGGTCAGAAATTTAAGAAGTGACTTGGGGATCAGGCCAGTTTTTAAGAGGGTAGATACTTGTGCTGCAGAATTTGAATCATCAACAGCTTATATGTATTCAACCTATGAAGAGGAGTGCGAAGCCAACGTTACCCAAAATAAAAAAATTATGGTCTTGGGCGGAGGACCAAATCGAATAGGCCAAGGTATTGAATTTGATTATTGTTGTGTTCATGCTTCTCTGGGTCTTCGAGAAGAGGGGTACGAAACTATTATGGTCAATTGCAATCCTGAAACGGTTTCAACTGACTTTGATACTTCCGATAGACTGTATTTCGAGCCTATTACGGTTGAAGATGTTTTGTCTATAACCGATATTGAGAAGCCTGAAGGAGTAATTGTTCAATATGGGGGACAGACACCTCTCAAAATAGCTGAAGAGCTTGAAAAGAATGGTGTCCCTATTTTAGGAACTTCCCCTGACTCTATTGATTTAGCGGAGGACAGAGGAAGGTTTCAAGAGTTTGTAAATAAACATAACCTCAAGCAACCACCTAATGGTATAGCTTCCAGCGTAGAGGAGGCGATGAAAGTTTCAGAAGAGGTTGGATTCCCTCTTGTTGTAAGACCCTCTTATGTTCTTGGAGGTCGTGCAATGGAGGTAGTTTATAAAAAATCTGACTTAGAAAACTATCTTGTTGAAGCTGTACAGGCGAGCTCTAAGAGTCCTGTTTTGCTTGATGGTTTTTTGAATCAGGCCACAGAGATGGACATCGAAGCTGTTTGCGATGGTAAAAATGTAGTCATCGGGGGAATACTTCAGCATATTGAACAGGCAGGCATACATTCAGGTGACTCAGCATGCTCTTTACCGCCCTATAGCCTATCTGAAGATTTGATTGAAGAAATTACCATAATGGTAAAGAAAATTGCTTTGGAGATTGGTGCTATTGGGCTAATTAATGTTCAGTTGGCTTATTATAAAAACGAACTATATTTGCTTGAAGTGAATCCTAGAGCCTCAAGAACTATTCCTTTCGTCTCAAAGTGTATTGGGAGGTCTCTAGCAAAAGTTGGTGCTTTATGTATGGCAGGTATAAGTCTTGAAGCGCAGAAATTCAATAAAGAGATAGTTCCAGAATATTTTTCAGTAAAAGAAGCTGTGTTTCCCTTTAATAAATTTCTTGGCGTTGACCCCATCTTGGGACCTGAAATGAAATCAACAGGTGAAGTCATGGGAGTAGGATCTACTTTTTCAGAGGCCTATGCTAAAGCTCAATTAGGTGCTGGAGAATCCATACCTCAAAAAGGCTCAGTATTCCTTAGTGTCAGAGATTCTGACAGACCTTTTATTGCAGATTTAGCCAGAGAATTTTATGAGTTGGGTTTTAAAATTGTAGCAACAAAGGGCACTGCAAGACATATAGCTGAAGAAAATATTCCTGTAGAAATTATAAAAAAAGTGGCTGAAGGAAGGCCTCATGTAGTGGATGCTATGAAAAACTCTGAAGTTAACTTGATTGTTAATACAACAGAAGGTCGACAATCCATACTTGACTCGGCTTCAATAAGAAGAACAGCCTTGGAGGAAAAAATCTACTGCACAACTACTCTTGAAGGCGGTCGTGCAGTTTGTGCAGTATTAAGAAATAAGGAGCTTTGGTCTGTTGAAAGATTACAGGATCTTCATGCTAAAATTAATTAATGAATCCAATCACCAAAGAGGGAGAGGTCCTTCTTAGAGAAGAACTAAAAAAACTTAAGTCAGAGGACAGGCCTCGAATTATTGATGCTATAGCAACTGCAAGAGAGTTTGGTGATCTGAAAGAAAATGCTGAGTATCACGCTGCTAAAGAGCAACAGAGCCTTACTGAAGCTCGAATAAGAGATATTGAATCTAAACTTTCCAATTCTCAAATAATAGACATAAAAAATATTGAGGCGTCAGATAAGGTCATTTTCGGAACAACAGTAACTGTCTTCAACTCTGAATTAGAAAAGTCCATACAATATAAAATTGTTGGTGAAGATGAAGCCGATGCTAATGTTGGCAAAATCTCATATGCCTCTCCTCTTGCCAAGAACTTAATTGGAAAATTTGAGGGTGACACCTTCAAGCTTGAAACTCCAAGCGGTTTTACTGAGTATGAGATTGAAAAGGTAGAATACCTCTAAGCCTAAATGTCTCTCAAATCAAATTACAGGGATGGCGATTCTTTTACTAGAAGATCAAAAAAAGAGGGTTATAGATCTAGAGCTTCCTACAAGTTGAAAGAGCTGCTGCAAACAGATATACAATTACTAAAGGGAGACTCAGTATTAGACCTTGGATCTTTTCCAGGTGGTTGGTCCCAAGTAGCTTCAGAAATTGTTGGGAAATCAGGAAAAGTTGCAGCTATCGATATTCAGTCTATGGAACATATTGAAGGTTGTTTTTTCTTAAAAAAGTCAATTGAAGAAGTATCTGAAATAGATTTTGAAGAAATAAAAGATTTTTTGCCTTTTGATCTTGTTTTATCAGACATGGCCCCCAATATAAGTGGTATAAGGGATCGAGATGACGCTCTTATGATGGAGCTAGTAGACAAAACATTGCAAGTTGTAGACGAGCTACTAAAAACGAAGGGATCGACCCTGATAAAGGTATTCCAAGGCGAAAGTTTGGATTATACTAGAGATGCCCTCAGCGTTAGATTCAATAAAGTAAAGATTTCTAAACCTAAAGCTTCTAGGTCTAACTCAAAAGAAATCTACATAATTGGAAAGGAATTAAAAAAATATGAGTGAACTTCTTAAAAATTTATTAATGTGGCTATTTATTGCTATTACAGTCTTTTCTGTTTTCAATAACTTCAATACCGAAACTTCTGTCCAAGAACTTTCTTATTCGGAATTTATATCCCAAGTAGAGAGCGATCAGGTTTTGAGTGTTGAATTCTCGTCAGATAATTACACTTTAAAAGGTAAGACAGTAAATGGAGAATCTTTCGAAACCGTTAGACCACCTTTTCTTCAAGATGATTTGAGTGAAATACTTACAGACCACAGAGTAGCTGTTACTGGAGAGAGACCGGAAGAACAATCTATCCTCAAACAACTATTAATAGCCAGTTTCCCAATTCTAATAATCTTAGCTGTTTTCATTTTCTTCATGAGACAAATGCAAGGTGGTTTGGGTGGTAAATCTGGTCCTATGAGTTTCGGTAAGAGTAAGGCTAAGATGCTCGAAGGAGGAAAAGTCAAAACATCTTTTGCTGATGTTGCTGGTGTTGAGGAAGCAAAAGAAGAGGTTCAAGAGGTGGTTGATTTCTTAAGGGATCCTACTAAATTTCAAAAGTTAGGAGGCAAGATACCTACGGGTATTTTAATGACTGGGTCCCCTGGAACAGGTAAAACACTTCTAGCTAAAGCAATTGCTGGTGAAGCAGGAGTTCCCTTTTTTAGTATTTCAGGCTCTGATTTTGTTGAGATGTTTGTTGGTGTAGGAGCTTCTCGAGTGAGAGATATGTTCGACCAAGCAAAAAGGCAGGCACCATGTATTGTCTTTATTGACGAAATAGATGCCGTGGGCAGACACAGAGGAGCAGGTATGGGTGGCGGCCATGACGAGAGAGAGCAGACACTCAATCAATTGCTAGTTGAGATGGATGGATTTGAAGATAATCAAGCCATCATCATCATTGCGGCTACTAACAGACCTGATGTTCTAGACCCTGCACTACTGAGACCAGGAAGATTTGACCGTCAAGTTGTGGTTCCATTGCCTGATATAAGAGGTAGAGAACAGATTCTTAAAGTCCACTTAAGAAAAGTACCAGTTGCACAAGATGTAGAACCTTCTTTAATAGCTAGAGGAACCCCTGGGTTTTCTGGGGCTGATCTAGCTAACTTAGTTAACGAAGCAGCACTTGTTGCAGCAAGAACTTCTAAGAAATTAGTCGGAATGGAGCAGCTAGAATTTGCAAAAGATAAAGTCATGATGGGTACTGAAAGAAGATCGATGGTGATGTCTGATGAAGAGAAACTCAAGACCGCATATCATGAGTCTGGTCATGCCATTGTAGGAAGGTGTTTAGAGGAGCATGACCCTGTTTATAAAGTAACCATTATCCCAAGAGGAAGAGCTCTGGGAGTCACTATGTTCCTTCCAGAAGAAGATAAATATAGTTATAGCCATCAAAGTATCTTAGACAGAATATGCGGCCTTTACGGCGGAAGGATTGCTGAAGAATTAATCTATGGAGAAAAGGGTGTTACTACGGGTGCATCCAATGACATAGAGCGTGCGACTGAGTTGGCCCACAATATGGTTACTAAGTGGGGTTTGTCTTCAAAATTAGGACCTATAAAGTACGGTGATGAAACTGATGAACCGTTCCTAGGCAGATCAGCAGGGACATCAAAACAAGGTATTTCAGATGATACAGCTCATGAAATTGACAACGAAGTGAAAGATATACTTTCCAGTTGTTATCAAATCGCTAAAGATATTTTGACTGAAAATTTAGATGCATTACATGCTATGTCAAAAGCTCTAATGGATTACGAAACCTTAGATGTTGATCAAATAGATGACATTATGGCCGGTGGAGAGCCAAGAGCACCCAAATCACATGAAGACTCCAAGCCTCACAATCCTGAGGATGAGTCCAAAGTAGGCGATGCTGCAGAACAAAGCTAGTAATTTTGTTGATCTAAAGGCTTTAGTCTAGAATTTACTTCATGAGTAAAGTAGCGCCCCTCAGAAAAAAAGAAATATCAGCTCTTAGAAACGACCGAAAGTTTGGTACTGATGGTATAAGAGGACCTGTAACTTCAACCATGAACCCTTTGTTTGTCACAAAGTTAGGTTGGGCTGCAGGCTGTGTCCTGAAAGAAGAGGGTATTACCAAAGTTCTCATAGGAAAAGACACACGCATTTCTGGATATATGTTTGAGTCTGCTTTGCAGGCAGGTTTCATATCCTCTGGCATGGATGTAACTCTTCTAGGGCCTATGCCAACACCTGGAGTTTCCTACCTTGCTAATTCCAATAATCAAGTTGGTCTTGTAATAAGTGCCTCACATAATCTTTTTGAGGATAACGGAATCAAATTCTTTAATAAGGATGGTCAGAAATTTTCAGAAGAACTTGAAAAGAGGATTGAAAGTAAACTAACTGAAGAAATGACAGCTGTTGATTCAATTAATCTAGGTAAAGCATCAAGATTAAATGACGCACAAGGCAGATATATCGAATTTTGTAAATCTTCCTTCACTGATCTAGACCTTAATGGTTTGTCAATTCTTCTTGATTGCGCCAATGGGGCTACATATTCAGTAGCCCCCAAGGTTTTTGAAGAGCTAGGAGCTGCAGTAAAAACTATTTCTGCCTCCCCAGATGGTATAAATATAAATCAAAATTGTGGCTCAACAAATCCAGACAATTTAAAAGAAGCTATGTCTGGTGATGATTATGATCTTGGAATTGCTTTTGATGGTGATGGAGACAGAATCCTTATCGTGTCCTCCGACGGTGAGGTTTTAGACGGAGATGATATTCTGTATGTTCTTTCTAGTGAATTAAAAGAAGATGCAGGCGTAGTCGGTACTCTTATGACGAATAAATCACTTGAAATACATTTCAAGAATCTTGGAATACAGTTCAAGAGAGCAGATGTAGGAGATAAATATGTTCTTCAAGAACTATTAGATAATTCTTGGCAGCTAGGTGGAGAGCCTTCAGGACACATAATATGTTTAGATACTTCCCCTACAGGAGATGCAATTATTGCTGCATTAAAGTTCTTGAGTGCAATTAAAAATCAGGAATTTTCAGTTAAAAAATCTCTAGAGGGTTTCAGAAAATTTCCACAAACTTTGATCAATCTAAAAGTAGATAATCCTAATAAAATCATTATCAATGATAGCTTTTGGTCAAAGGTAACTGATGTTGAATCGAGCTTAGGAGAAACAGGCAGAGTTCTAATAAGACCATCAGGAACCGAGCCTCTGATAAGAATTATGGTTGAATCTGAAGACTCAACTAAATCTGAAAATCTCTGTAATTCTCTAGCAGAGTTAGCTTTAAAAATATGATTGTTGCTAACTGGAAAATGAATGGCAGCAAAGCCTCTATTCATGACTGGATAAATACAGTCTCTAAGTGCATCAAGCCAAATCCAAAGGTTCCATGTGTTTTCTGTCCACCTTCTTTGTATATTGATTTTTCTAGAAAACTAATTGATGACCTATCAAGCGAAATTAAACTAGGCTCGCAACTTGTAAATGCAGAAGATGGCACTGCTCTCACTGGAGGCCTCAATTCTTTGATGTTAAGCGACTTTTCAACTGATTATGTTCTTATAGGTCACTCTGAACAACGAACATTTTTCAATGAGCAAGCAAACCAGACTTCAAATAAAATGCAAAACTCGATCGATGCAGGTTTATCCATTATTTTTTGTATTGGAGAACCATTGGATGTTCAAAAACAAAACGGCACAAATAATTTTTTAGCGACTCAACTAGAAATTTTAAAAGGTCTAAATTTAGACAACGTAACTATAGCCTATGAGCCCGTATGGGCAATTGGTACAGGCTTAAATGCTGAGAGGAGATATATCGAAGAGGTGCATCAATTTATTAAAGATTACTGTGCAACTGATCTAAATTTGAAAGAGAATATTTCTGTTGTTTATGGAGGTAGTGTAAAATTAGATAATGCAGAAGAAATTTTGTCCTCTAGTCACGTTGATGGTCTGTTGATTGGAGGTGCCTCCTTGAACCCAGACAATTTTTCTAATATTTATAATTTAAGCTAATGGAAAATTTACTCATATTTTTTTATATTCTGATTTCTATATCTCTTATCCTGATAATACTTTTACAACAAGGTAAAGGATCTGATATTGGGAGTGCATTCGGGGGTGGATCTAGTAACACAATGTTTGGCTCCAGCAGTACTTCAAATCCGCTAACTAAAGTAACTGCTGTTTTAGCTGCAATATTTCTAATACTAAGCTTATCAATAACTTATTTATCTCGCTCTAACTTAAACCAAGAAGAACCAACTTTAGAATTAGAAGTTGAGGAATCTGGAATACTTCCTGAAGATAACTAAAGAAATATATGCCGAAGTGGTGGAACTGGTAGACACGCTACCTTGAGGGGGTAGTGAGCATTGCTCGTGGAGGTTCGAATCCTCTCTTCGGCACCAATACTTTCTTGATTCTTTTGTCCCATCTAACTATACTGCGAACCCTTTGTTGCGGGGTGGAGCAGTCTGGTAGCTCGTCGGGCTCATAACCCGAAGGTCGTAGGTTCAAATCCTGCCCCCGCTACCAAAGTAAGCCCTTTATGGGCTTTTTTTGTAGGTAAAAGATGGATACTAGTTATATTAAGAAAGCTATAGAGATGGATATACAAAGCCTAGGCTGTGAAGTTTGGGGCCTAGAACTTTTTGGTAGAAAGTCTAATCAAACCTTGAGAATTTATATAGATAAGGAAGATGGGATAAGTGTTGAAGACTGTGAGGCAGTAAGCAAGCATGTGAGCAAAGTCCTAGATGTGGAAAACGATTTTTCTGAAAATTATATACTAGAAGTATCATCTCCAGGATTTGATCGTAAATTCTTTTATGAAGATCAATACCAAGATTACCTTGGTGAAGAGCTAAAAGTTAGTTTTTTTGATACTGATAACAAAAAAACAGTCCGAGGCATCTTACGTAAAGTAACCCCTCATGGCATCCAAATTGATTTGGAACAAGAAATCCAGGAAGTTCCTTTTTCTTCAATTATTCAAGCAAATCTTATAATCTAAGGGGCAAAATTATGCAAAAAGAGATTTTATTAGTAGCCGAAGCTGTTTCGGGTGAAAAGGGTTTGCCTCAAGAGGCTATTTTTGAAGCTATAGAGCAAGCTTTAGCTACAGCTACGAAGAAGCGTTATGAAGATAACTCAAACATAGAGGTCGTAATTGATCATAACACTGGAGACTATGAAACTTTCAGAGTGTGGGAGTATGTTGCGGAGGAAGATTTTGAAGACGCGGGTGTTCAAATAATTCAAGACGAAAATAATGAGCTAGGATCAATCAAAAGAGAACAGGTAGAAAATATAGAATTTGGAAGAATAGCAGCTCAAGCTGCAAAGCAAGTGATTGTTCAAAAAGTAAGAGAAGCGGAAAGAGCTCAGGTAGTTGAAAAATATAGATCCGTACTAGGAGAGCTAGTAAACGGAACAGTTAAAAAGGTAACAAGAGAATTCTTGATCATTGATCTTGGAGAGGGAGCAGAAGCTATTCTTTCTCGAAATGAACTGATTCCAGGAGAAGTCTTTAGAATAGGGGATAGATTGAGAGCTGTGCTACAAGAAGAGGAGAGAGAAAATAGAGGACCGCAACTGGCTCTAAGTAGGAAGTGCCCTGAGATGGTAGGAGAGCTCTTTAAACTTGAAGTGCCTGAAATCTCTGAGCAAGTAATTGAAATCAAGGCTATTGCCAGAGACCCAGGCTCTAGAACTAAGATTGCAGTCAAAACAAACGATAACAGAATAGATCCTGTAGGGGCTTGTGTCGGCATGAGAGGCTCTAGAGTTCAGGCCGTTTCTAACGAGTTAGGCAATGAAAGACTGGATATAGTGATTTGGGATGATGATCCCGCCCAGCTCCTTATCAACTCAATGGGGCCTGTCGAAATTACTTCAATTATTTTAGATGAAGCAAAAGGCTCTATGGATGTAGTTGTCACTCAAGACACTTTAGCTCAAGCCATAGGAAAAAGTGGACAAAATGTTCGACTCAGCAGTCAGATCACTGGTTGGAAACTAAATGTATTAGATCAAGAAACTGCAGATGAACAGAGCCAAGAAAAGTCTGAGAGTATTTCAACAGTTCTTATGGATAGACTCGACGTAGACGCTGATCTTGCAGAAACTTTAATTGCCAATGGTTTTAATTCATTAGAGTCAATTTCATCCTCGGCAGTCGAAGACCTTTCATCTATTGAAGGTTTTGATGATGATATTAGTGATCTTTTAATTAATAGAGCTAAAGAAGTTCTAATCACTATGGCTATGGAGATATCTACAGACGAAGGAGATTCGGGAGATCTAATGTCTGTTGAAGGCATGGAGATGGCGCTAGCTCTTGAACTGTCGCAGAAAGGCATTAATGACAGAGAAGATTTAGCAGAACAATCTATTGAAGAATTGACAAGTATCATTGATATTTCTGAGGAAGATGCAGGAGATTTAATAATGAGAGCCAGAGCTCATTGGTTTGAGGACTAAAGTTTATGCCAACAGTCACTGTAGAAAATTTAGCCAAAATGATTGGCTCAGAAAGCGGAGCACTTCTTTCTCAAATGAAAGAGGCTGGTCTTTCTCACACAGATATCAGTGATGAAGTAACTGATCAAGATAAAAAAACCTTACTTGAATTTTTAAAAAATCAGCAAACAAAATCAACAAAAACAATATCTTTAAATAAAAAAACTTCTAAAGCAGATCCAGTGCCAACTGGTACGGTATCAATTACGCGAAAAACGATTTCTAGAGAGATCTCAGAATCTAAGGCTACTGATACGAAGAGAACTTCATCGACAATAAATTTTGATGAAATAGAAAAAAAGAGGCAAGCAGGAGAGGCAAATAAAAAAGCAGAAGAAGAGCAAAGAAAAAAAGATCTGGAGCAAAAAACACTAGTTACAAGAAGAAAAGCTAAAACAGGTGAAACTCCTATAAAGATAGTTGAACCAAAAAGAAATATCCAGACAGACAAAAAGCCAGTTAAGCCGGTTAGAAAAGAACTGTCCAAGAAAGAACAAAGAGAATTAGAGGGAGAGAGTTTTTTATCAAATGTAGAAAAACAAGAATTTGAGAAACCTACCGAATTTGTTACTAAGACTATTCAAATTCCTGAAACAATCACTGTTAGTGAGTTAGCGCAAAATCTCTCGGTCAAAGGAGCTGAAGTAGTTAAGCAGCTTATGTCAATGGGTGTCATGGCCACATTAAACCAACCCTTAGATCAAGACACAGCCATCCTGGTAACAGAGGAGCTAGGCCATAAAGGAGAGCCTGCAGTAAAGGTTGAAGTTGAAGATCAACTAATGGAATTGGTTACTTATGAAGGTGAAGAAGAGCCGAGGAATCCTGTTGTATCTGTCTTGGGTCATGTTGATCATGGAAAAACAACTCTTCTAGATTTCATAAGAAAGGCAAATGTAGCTGCCGGAGAAGATGGCGGTATCACGCAAAAAATCGGAGCCTATCAAGCCAGTACAGAGCAAGGAACAATAGCTTTTATCGATACACCCGGCCACGCAGCTTTTTCAGAAGTTAGAGCTAGAGGTGCTAATTCTACAGATATTGTCATACTCGTTGTTGCTGCAGATGATGGTCTTCAACCACAGACTGAAGAAGCAATAAGTCATGCCAAAGCTGCTGGAGTTCCTATAGTTGTGGCTGTGAATAAAATGGATCGTGAAGAAGCTGATTTGGAAAAGGTCAAAACTGAATTATCCAATAAGGAGCTCATACCAGAAGATTGGGGAGGTCAAACCCAATTCCTTCCTATATCCGCTCTTAAAGGAGATGGTATTACTGAGCTTTTGGAGGCAGTCTCTCTAGAAGCAGAAGTTCTTGAGCTTAAGGCCCATCATAAAGGGCCTGCATTCGGTGTTGTATTAGACTCAACAACTGAAGTAGGAAAAGGTGCTGTGGCAACGGTTCTGGTTCAAAAGGGCACCCTTAAGAAGGGTGACATGATTTTAGTTGGAGAGCAAACAAAAAGAGTAAGAAGTTTAGTTGATGAAAATGGACAAGCCTTAGTAGAGGCAGGACCGTCAGTTCCAGCTTCTATAACTGGTTTAGACGTACCGCCAAAAGCGGGAGAGGAATTTGTTGTTGTTACCAGTGAAAAAATGGCAAAAGAAATTTCTAATGAAAGAGCTGAGAAAGCACGAGAGGAAAGGTTAGCCAGAAATCAAATCTCTAATTTAGAGATGTTATTCGATTCAGAATTAGGCAATCATACAATTCTAAATATTGTACTTAAAGCTGATACTCATGGATCTTTAGAGGCGATTATCGGCTCTTTAAAAAATGTCGAAAATGAAGAAGTAAAAATTAATTTAGTCCATGAATCTGTAGGATCAATTAATGCCAATGATGTAAACCTTGCTTTGACTACTAATGCATTTGTAATGGGCTTCAACGTTAGAGCAGACAATGCAGCTAAATCTCTTTCAGAAAAGGAAGGTATTGAAATACTTTATTACAGCATAATTTACGACTTGATTGATGGTATAAAAGCATCTGTAGAAGGTCATTTAGCACCTGAAGTTAAAGAAGAAATATTAGGAACCGCCGAAGTTAAAGATATATTCAAATCCCCAAAATTTGGATTGATTGCAGGTTCAATTGTCATTGAAGGAACGATCAAAAGAAATAAACCAATCAGAGTACTCAGAGATGACATAGTGATTTTTGAAGGTGAACTGGACTCATTGAAAAGATTCAAAGACGATGCAAGTGAAGTGCCTATGGGTACAGAATGCGGTATTGGTGTTGCTAACTATAGGGATGTAAAGATTGGCGATAAAATTGAGGTCTTCGATAGAATAGAAGTTAAGAGAACACTCGATTAGATGCCGTCTCAAGAATTTAAACGCTCTGATCGCATAGCTGATCTTATTAAAGTAGAAATATCCCAAATTTTAAGTACAGCCGTTAAAGACCCTCGTGTCCAAGGAACAACTGTTTTAGCAGTTAACCTAACTCCAGATATGAAAAAAGCTGATATTTATATCAGCCTCAGCAACAGTTTTACTAACATTAAAGAAGATGAATTAAAACAGGGCCTAGAAAAAGCTAAAGGGTTTATTAGAAGAAAACTAAGCCAAAATTTAGAATTAAGAAGAACACCTGAGATTTTCTTCAAATTTGAGAACCTATTCTAATTCGTGGATGGAGTTTTATTACTTGATAAACCTGAAGGCCTGACTTCAGCCGATTGTGTATATAAATTAAGAAGTATTCTCGGCACAAAGAGAATTGGACACTGTGGAACTTTAGATCCACTAGCTACAGGTCTGCTTCCAGTATGTATAGGAGAGGCAACTAAGTTTAGTAACTACCTTCTTAATCAAGATAAAACCTACGAAGTAGGAATTGAGTTCGGTTTAGAAACAAACACTGGTGATATCACTGGAGAAGTGGTTTCAAGAAAAGATACATTTACGCTTCCTAGTAATTTAATACAAAAGCTTTCAATATTTGAGGGCAAGCAAAAACAATTGCCTCCAATGTTTTCAGCTATAAAGGTTAATGGAAGGCCGCTCTACTACTGGGCTCGAAAAGGGGTTTATATCTTCAGAAATCCAAGAGAGATAGAAATTAAGAGCATTAATTTAATCCAAAATGACCAAAATTCCGCACTTATCAAAGTTGAGTGCTCAAAAGGTACCTATATAAGAACCCTTGTAGAATCTTTAGGCAGAAATTTAAATTGCTATGCCACTGTATCAAGCCTCAGAAGAATTAGCGTTGGAAATTCCTTTATCAAAGAAGAGTCTTGCTCTCTTAACGAATCAAAAACATCCATATTATCCAAGCTTTTGCCTTGCGACGCATTGCTTGAAGAATTAAAAAAGGTCTATATAAATCCTGAAGATACAAAAAAAGTTAGAAATGGCCAATCAATAGACTATAATGCGCACCACAAAATTAAAAGATTAGTAAGAATATACACAGATAAAGAGCTATTTATTGGTTTAGGCGAGGTAACAACAGACAAATTGATACCTAAAAGATTGCTTTCAACGAATGGTTCGTTATAGAGGAAATAAAATTGGCATTAAGTAATACAGAAAAAAAAGAAATAGTTTCTAAGTTCGCAAGAACTGAAAAGGATACAGGTTCACCGGAAGTGCAAGTAGCTTTGCTCTCAGCAAATATTGACGCATTACAATCTCATTTTAAGGCTAACGCCAAAGATCATCACTCTAGGACAGGCCTTATCCGTATGGTAAATCAGCGAAGAAAATTGCTTGATTACATTAAATCTTCAAAACCAGATACTTATACAAAGTTGATATCTGATCTAGGCTTAAGAAGATAATCAAATCCCATATCATCTAATCGTTTATGTCTGAGCAACAGGGCTCAGAGAATATAGGAAATAAAAATGGAAAGTTATAAAAAGACCTTTAAATTGGGCGAAAACGAAATTACTCTTGAATCAGGAAAAGTAGCAAGACAAGCTACAGGAGCGGTGATTGCTTCCAGTGGAGATACACAAGTTTTAGCAACTGTTGTAGTAGGAAAAGCTCCTGGTGAGCATCAAGATTTTTTCCCGCTTACAGTTAATTATCAAGAAAAGACTTACGCTACTGGAAAAATACCTGGAGGATTCTTCAAAAGAGAGGGTAGACCAACAGAAAAAGAAACACTCACATCAAGGCTTATCGATAGACCTCTGAGGCCTCTCTTCAACGACGATTTCTTATATGAAGTTCAAGTTATCTGCACAGTCATTTCTTCAGATAAAGATGTTGATCCAGATATTCTTTCATTTCTGGCTGCATCTGCAGCAGTCGCTATTTCTGGGCTGCCTTTTAATGGGCCTTTAGGAGCGATTAGAGTCGGCTTTATAGATGGAAATTATTGCGTTAATCCAACAAGGAGTGAACTAGAAAATTCACATCTTGATATGGTTATAGCGGGGAGTGATTCTGCTGTAATTATGGTTGAATCCGAAGCAAAAGAGTTGACTGAAGATCAGATGCTAGGTGGTATTTTATTCGCTCATCAAGAAATGCAAGTAGCAATAGAAGCTATCAAAGAAATGGCAGCTGATATTGGAAAGCCAGACTTTGAGTATGAGCCAAAGGTTCTAAGTACTGAGGTGATTGATTTAGTTAAAGAGAAATATTCTTCTGCAATAACAGAAGCTTATGCAATAGAAATTAAACAAGATAGAGTGCAGGCCTTATCAGCTATCAAGGAAGAAATATTAGAAGAACTAGTTACTGATGAAGAAGATTCTTACAAAGCTGCCGATCTATTAGATGCATTTAAGAAAATAGAAAAGCAAATTGTCAGAACAAAGCTAATTGATGGTCAGCCTAGAATTGACGGAAGAGATTTGGATACAGTCAGACCGCTATTTATAGAGACTGGTGTATTAAAGAACACTCATGGCTCAGCCTTATTTACAAGGGGTGAAACGCAAGCACTTGTAACCTCAACTTTAGGGTCACCAAGACAAGCTCAGCTAATTGATGCCTTGGAAGGAGAATTCAAAGATCAATTCATGCTGCATTATAATTTTCCTCCTTATTCTGTAGGAGAGGCTGGTTTTATGTCAGGTCCTAAAAGAAGGGAAATTGGACATGGAAAACTAGCAAGAAGAGCGTTAGAGGCAGTACTGCCTTCTCCAGATGATTTCCCTTACACCATTCGAGTAGTATCTGAAATAACAGAATCAAATGGCTCTAGCTCCATGGCAAGTGTTTGTGGTTCTAGCTTAGCTCTCATGGATGCTGGTATACCTCTCAAAGCAGCGGTTGCTGGAATTGCTATGGGTTTAGTTAAAGAAGACCAAGGGTTTGCTGTTATTACAGACATCCTCGGTGATGAAGATCATCTAGGTGATATGGATTTCAAAGTTGCAGGAACATCTGAAGGTATAACTGCATTGCAAATGGATATAAAAATTGATGGTATTACTGAAGAGATATTTGAAGTTGCTTTGGAAAAAGCACAAGTGGCTAGGGCGCATATTTTATCTAGTATGAATGAAGTAATATCGGAATCTAGAGAAAAGTTATCTGATAAAGCTCCTCAAGCAGTCGTGATTCAAATTAATACCAAGAAAATTCGAGATGTTATAGGAAAGGGAGGAGAGACTATCCGATCACTTACCGAAGAGACAGGAGCGATAATAGAAGTAGAAGATAGTGGAAAGGTTACCATTTACGGAGATACTCCAGAATCAAGAGAAAGCGCTCAAAAGAGAATTGAAGAAATAACTGCTGAACCTGAAGTTAACAAAGTGTACACAGGTACTGTAGCGAATATTAAGGACTTTGGAGCTTTTGTAACCATTATGCCTGGTAGAGATGGATTAGTGCATGTATCTGAAATCTCAGAGGAAAGAGTTGAAAATGTTTCAGATTATTTTGTTGAAGGCGAAGAAGTTAAAGTTAAAGTTCTCGAAGTAGATAAGCAAGGTAAAATCAGACTAACCATGAAAGGACTAGAAGATTAATTTGTAATTTCTATAATTTTGTGCTAGCTGGTCATTTGTTTTAATCTCATTCATCCTGTTAAATTTTAATAGTCCAGATTTATCTGGGCTTTTGTTTAGCTAATAAATGGGTGAAATATGAATGCTTTAAATAACGTAAGAGACTTAATTGGATCTTTAACTGGGATCATCGTTTCTCTAATTGCATTGGGAGTTGCAGCTGGAGTGGTGTTTGGTTCTGGGGTTCCTTTTGTAGGTGGAGTACTAGACAATCTACTTGATCTTGTTAACACTTTAGGTGCTAACGGTTTAGTAGGACTTATTGTTCTAGCGGTTCTACTTGAAATGTATAGATAAGTCTCTTCTTAGCTATCATCTGAAAGGGGGCCTCTAAGGTACCCCTTTCTTTTTTTAAGCAGAATAAAGGGGGAAATATGTTAGACGCAATAAACAGAGTATCTAGAATTTTGTGGGAGTTCACTAAATTCTTGGCTTTAATTGTGGCTGTAGCCATATTGATTTCAACCCTTTTTGGTAACAACGTACCTTTTTTTGGAGGAATACTTGAAAATACTAGAATTGTTGTTGAAACTCTCGGATCAGAAGGTTTAGGTCTCATCATCGCAATAATAATTATATTAAGTGTGTGGAACTCTAGATCTAGTTAAAAAGGAATTTTATAAAAAGGCATCTTAAAAGATGCCTTTTTTATTATGGATAAGTTAGTACAAATCAAAGATGATATCGTAATAGGAAGTGCAGGTTCTCGAGATCTCCTAGCAGATTTATTTCTCCCACCTGAAGGAGAGTCTAATGATAGAGCAATTCTCCTGGTTCATGGAGGTGGTTGGAGAGAGGGTGAAAAAGAACAACTAAGAGGATATGGCATCTTGCTTGCTCGAGAAGGTTTTGTTTGCCTCTGTACCTCCTATAGATTATCTCAAGAAGCCATATGGCCCGCTCAAATACAAGATGTTAAGTGTGCTATTCGTTACTTAAAAGCAAATGCAACTGCACTACACTTTGATCCTAAACGAATAGGTGTTTCAGGTAATTCTGCCGGAGGTCACCTAGCCCTCATGGCTGGGCTTAAAAGCTTTGATAAAGTTTTTGAAGGAGAAGGGGGTAATAATCTTGAAAGCTCTGAAGTTAAAGCGATATGCGCCATTTATCCTCCAGCACAAATTAGAAAGTACGATAATACAGATCCTATTTTCGATGCTTATAAAGCATTAATGGGCAAAGATGCTCAAAAAGATGACTATGATCTCGCCAGTCCACTATTGCAAATAGAAGCTGACTTCCCACCAACTGCACTCATTCATGGTTCGTCCGATACCGTAGTGGCTTTGAGTGATAGCACCGATTTATACTCAAAGTTGAGTGAGTTGAATGTTCCTGCTGAATTACATATATATTCAGAGGAAGAACATGCCTTTGACTCGCAAAGTGGTTATGGAAGGTCTGTGGCCGCTATTCAGAATTTATTCTTTAACAAATATTTATAAGAGAAGAATGGTGGTTGTGGGTGGGCTTGAACCACCGACCTCGGCATTATGAATGCCGCGCTCTAACCAGCTGAGCTACACAACCGTGGTGCGAATTTTAGTGATCTGATCGACTAAAGTCGAGAAACTCTTAAACATTAAATCGAAAATGCATGATGTCCCCATCTTTGACTATATATTCGCTTCCCTCTGAACGAAGTTTTCCAGCTTCTTTTGCTCCAGATTCCCCGTTATTACTTATGTAGTCATCATAAGAAGTTGTTTCTGCCCTAATGAAACCTCTTTCGAAATCCGAATGTATTACTCCAGCGGCTTGCGGTGCTGTAGATCCATTTTTAACTGTCCATGCTCTGGCTTCTTTCTCACCTGCTGTAAAATAAGTTATCAAAGAAAGCATTTTGTAACTTTCCCTAATAAGCTTATTCAATCCAGGTTCTTCTAGGCCCATATCTTTTAGAAACTCTAAACCTTCTTCTTTTTCTAGTTCTGCTATTTCAGCTTCAAGTTGATTACACATGGGAAGAACTATCGACTCTTTTTCTTTTGCATAACTTATCAACTGATTTAAGAGTTCATTTTCTGCATCTAAATCTTCTACATTGCCAACATATAAGCAAGGCTTGGCAGTGATTAGATTTAATTCTTTAAAGCTATCGGGATTTTTTAAGAATGTCTCAGAGTTTCTCGCAAGTAGTCCACTGCTAAGATCTGATGATAATGCTTGATAGTTTTCAAGCTGACTTATTATTTCCTTATCTCCAGTTCGCGAACTCTTTTCTAGTCTGATGATTGAATTATTGATACTTTCTAAATCAGCAAGCAGTAGCTCTGTTTCCACAGTCTCCAGATCAACTATAGGATCAACTTGATCATGAACATGGGTGATATCAGGATTTTCAAAGCACCTCACTACGTGAATAATGGCTTGCGTTTCTCTAATATGGGAAAGAAATTTATTACCCAAACCTTCTCCCTCTGAAGCACCTTTAACTAGGCCAGCTATATCCACAAATTCTGTAGTAGTAGGTATAACTTTTTCCGGATTTACTATTTCTGCTATAGCATTGAGTCTAGGATCAGGAACAGGAACAATACCCTTATTGGGCTCTATAGTGCAGAAAGGAAAGTTTTGTGCTTCTATTCCTGCAGCTGTTAAAGCGTTGAACAGTGTGGACTTTCCAACATTCGGTAGACCTACTATGCCACATTTAAGACTCATCTAATTCCTCTTCATTACCTGAATGATAAAACATAACAGTTTTTTGCCATCCATCTATCATGATTTTTTCCCCAATTTCTAAAAAATGATTCATGCTTTTAAATAATTCTTTTTTTTGTTCAGATGAGGCTTTTTTTAGCACGTAGGTAATAATGTCTTTGCCCTTTCCTGGATGGCCAATACCAACTCTCAATCTTTTGAATGAATTATCTCCATTTAGATGATCAATAATGCTTCTAATGCCGTTGTGTCCACCATGACCACCTGATTCCTTTAGTCGAATAGTCGCATTGGGTAAGTCCAATTCATCGTGAATAATCAACATTTGAGAACAATTCAGATTATAGAATTGCTTAGCTTTGGCAATACTAAGCCCACTTTCATTCATATATAGAGAGGGCTTAAGGAATATAAGTTTGTAACCATCAAAGACCACCTCAGCCGAATGAGCATATATTTTTTTTTGTTTTTTTAGGGTAACAGAGTATTTTTCACATAAAAGATCAATGAAGTCTGTTCCTGCATTGTGTCTAGTATTGTCGTATTCATCTCCAGGGTTCCCCAGCCCTGCGATTAATAGAGGTTCCATTTAGCTAGATAACTATTCGGCGGCTTCTTCTTCACCGCCAGCTGACTCTTCCGCAGCACTCTCTGAAGATCCTTCTTCGCCTTCTTCTTCGTCACCTTCGACTTCAGAAACTTCAGGCTCTACACTGAGGACTTTAGCTTCGGTTACAGAAACTACCGCCTGGTCTCTGTCTTCCCCTAATGCCAGTGCTGGTATTTCTACACCTTCTGGTAGCTGAAGGCCAGAGAGAAAAATTGAATCACCAACATCAAGCTCAGCAACATCAACTTCAAGATATTCAGGCAAATTTGAAGCAAGACAAGAGATATCTATGTTATTGATCAGGCGAGATATAACACCACCATGCATCTTTACTCCTAAGCATTTGTCTTCATTAATGAATCTAACTGGAACAGTAATGCTGATCTTAGTATCGGGATTAACTCTTTGAAGATCAGCGTGAAGAACTCGTTGCGTAGCAGGGTGCCTTTGTAATTCTTTTACAATAACACTTTGTTCTTCCCCAGAAAGATTCACATTTAGTATTTGTGTTGTGAATCCAGGGACTTCAGACGCTTTAGCTATATCTTTCTCTAGAATAGAAATTCTAATTGGTTCTTGCTCTCCTCCATAAATTACAGCCGGTACTGAACCAGCTCTTCTTAACTGACGATTCGAAGATTTTCCTTCAGAATCCCTGTTATTTGCATTTAAAACTACTTGTTCTGCCATTTTTTTCTCCTCTATAAGAACATAGCACTTATAGATTCCTCGTTATTTACTCTTCTAATTGCTTCTGCCAAAGTAGGCGCCATAGTTACAATTCTTATTTTTTTGCACTTCTGAGCCTCTTCTGAGAGCGGTATAGTATCTGTTACAACCAATTGATCAAGCTTTGATTGCGAAATTTTTTCAATTGCGTTACCTGAAAGCACAGGATGAACGATGTATGCGTAAACTTTTGATGCACCTTGTTCTTTTAGAGCATCAGCTGCATTGCATAAAGTCCCTGCAGTATCTGCAATATCATCAACGATAATACAGTCCTTTCCATTTACTTCTCCTATGACATTCATAACTTCAGACTTGTTAGCTTCGTCTCGTCTTTTATCAATGATTGCCAGATCCGAAAGACCGAGAACTTTAGCTAGTGCTCTTGATCTTACAACTCCTCCCACATCAGGAGAGACCACAAGATTATTTTTAGAGTTGTTCTTCATTATGTCATCTCTCATGACTTTGGTGCCATATACATTATCAACAGGAATATCGAAAAAACCTTGAATCTGTTCAGAGTGCAGCTCAACAGTTAAAACTCTGTCTATTCCAGATCTTTCTAAAATGTCTGCCATAACTTTGGCGCTTATAGGAACTCTTTCTGACCTGACTCTCCTGTCTTGACGAGCATAGCCATAATATGGAATGACTGCAGTTATTCTTCCGGCTGAAGATCTTCTAAGCGCATCTACCATGATTATCAATTCTAAAAGGTTATCTCCAGCAGGAGCACAGGTTGGCTGTATGAGAAAGACATCCTTACCTCGCACATTCTCTTCGATGCTAATACTGATCTCTCCATCACTAAAGGTTGTTACGTTTGCTTGGCCTAGTCTTACTCCAAGCTGCTTTGCAATTTCATTTGATAAGTCAGGATTACCATTACCTGAGAAAAGAACTAAGCCGGATCGTGAAGAATTAATCATTTTTTTTCTCTAAAAGTGGCTGGGGTGGCTGGATTCGAACCAGCGCATGGCGGCATCAAAAGCCGCTGCCTTACCGCTTGGCCACACCCCAAACAATATTTTGCGTATTCTATTCTATTATTTGCATTAAGGGGGAACGTTCTAAGCTTTTTGTAAAAACTAAATGTGGAAATTTTTCTAAAACTTCCTTAGCTGAATTCTCTTCATTAAATTCTATGAAGATTGTTGAGCCTGTTCCTGATAATCTAGGTTTGCCTAAGGTGGAAAGTTTTCTAAATTGTTTTTCCATTTCAGCGTTGGTTTCTCTAATCCAGCTTTCAAAGCTATTGAAAGACTTATTGTCTGTGTAATCTGATTGTTTTAGTGCTTTTACTTTTTTTAATGGCAGGCTTTCAAAAGCCTGTTTAGTACTCATTTTTAAATCCGGAAATGATAATAAAAAGAATCTTTCTTTGTATGGATAGTTGCTTAAAATCTCACCTCTTCCTTCAGCCCAGCTTGTTTTACCATGAATAAAAAAAGGAACATCTGAGCCTAATTCAAGAGCCAAAACAGACAGTTCATTTTTAGATAAACCTAATTCCCAAATTTTATTTAGCCCAATCAAAACAGATGCTGCATCAGAGCTTCCCCCTCCAAGACCTTTCTGATCAGGAATATTTTTCGTTAGGGTTATTGATACGCCTTCATCTACAGAAAATTGCTCTTTTAATAAATTTGCTGCTTTTAAAACAATATTATCTTTAATGGGTGATGATTCCTCCAATTCTATTGTTTTTTCATTTTTTTTAAGGGTAATCGAGTCGCAGAAATCAATAATAGTAAAAAGTGATGAAATATTATGATATCCATCTGATCTCTTATTTAGAACCTGAAGATGCAAATTTAATTTAGCTGGAGCCTTAATTCTAATTTCTTTCATTTTTACGCACTACCACGTTGAGCTCAAACTCTGGACCTTTTAGCTCCACTTTGGACGGCTCGTTGATTGATGAGTTAAATTCAAAATTTATTGAAATCCCTTTCTTTTGAAAATTTCTTGATTTGATACCAGAAAAAAGACCAAGAAAATCTTCTATGCTAAAAGATACGTCCCTACTAGGCTCTATTTCAAAGTCGACAAATTGGTTAATGCTAATTGATTCTCTGGCGTCAAAAACTAAAACTTCTTCAGGTAAGAGAAAATTTTTTCCTAAGGTTAAGTTAACAGTATTAAGTGTTTTATTGATTATAAAGTATCCAGTTTCCTTGCTATCCAGATACGAAAGCTTAAACTTACCTTCTATAATTTGACTTTTTTGGATTGGAGAGTTTCCCTTCGAATAAGTGCTTTCAACTGTTACGGTGGAGCAAGAAATAGTCAACAGTAGTATGAAAAGTGAAAAAAAATTTTTGTAATGGGTAAATGTCCTAATATCCATTCTTAACATTATCAGGCCAAGTTTAAATTAATGATAGATAGTATTTTGAACAAATTAGAAGATGTCTCTTTGAGATATGAAGAGATAGAGGCTTTGCTAAGTCAGCCTGATGTAACTTCTAATCAAGAGGAATATATAAAACTTTCCAAAGAATATGCTGATTTATCACCTGTAGTATTAGCTTTTTCAGCGTTTAAAAATGCAGAAAAGGGTATAGAGGAAGCAAAGATATTAATGAAAGATACTGATCCTGATATTAAAGAAATGGCTGAGATGGAATTTGATTCTCTAAAAAAAGATATTGAAGACCTTGAAAATGATCTAAAGAAACTCCTATTGCCTAAGGATCCTGACGACTCTAAGGATGTCTTTCTGGAGATAAGGGCTGGAACAGGAGGGGATGAAGCAGCTTTGTTCTCTGGCGATCTTTATAGAATGTATTCACGACTATCTGAGAGAAATAATTGGAATATGGAAATTGTGAGTATTAGAGAAGGAGATCATGGCGGATTTAAGGAACTTGTAGCCAGGATTCAAGGTTCAGACGTTTATAAACAGCTAAAATTTGAAGCTGGTGTTCATAGAGTCCAAAGGGTACCAACTACTGAATCACAAGGAAGGGTTCATACTTCTGCTTGTTCGGTAGCAGTTCTTCCAGAACAAGATGCTCTTACGGATATAAATATAGATAAAAATGATTTGAGAGTTGATACATTTCGGGCTTCAGGAGCAGGTGGTCAACATGTTAATAAAACTGACTCGGCTGTAAGGTTAACTCACATTCCAACAGGCATTGTTGTTGAATGCCAAGACGGTCGCTCTCAACATAAAAACAAAGAGAAAGCTCTTTCGCTCTTACAATCAAAATTACAAGATGCTGAAAAGGAAAAAGCTGAATCTGAAAAGGCAGAAAATAGGAGAGTCATGGTTGGTTCGGGAGATAGATCGGAAAAAATTAGAACTTATAATTTTCCTCAAAATAGAATCACTGATCACAGAATAGAATTTTCTGTACATAATTTACCTGGTTTCCTTGATGGAGATATGGAGACAATGATCACAGCGTTATTGGAGGAAAACCAGGCACGAGCTCTGGCAAATCTTGAATCTTAAATCAATGGACCTTAATTCTGCACTAAGTCAGATAAAACTTCGTAACCAAAACCTAGAATTATGCTCGCAGTTAGACATTGAACTACTCGTATTGGACATTTTGAAAATCAGCAAGAATGATCTCTACAGAGATAACCCTTTACTGAGTCAAGATCAACAAGATAGGCTTTTGAAGCTTATTGATAGAAGAGAAAAGGGCGAGCCTCTAGCCTATATAAGAGAAAAGATAGGTTTTTGGAATTTGGATTTGCATATCGATCAACGAGTTTTAGTGCCAAGACCTGAAACTGAAGTTTTAGTGGAAAGAATTTTAGAGAATTTTAATTCAAAAAAATTAAATGTACTTGATCTAGGAACGGGATCAGGAGCTATTGGTTTGGCGTTATGTTCCGAAAGACCTCTATGGAATATTGTTTGTTCCGACTTATGCCCACAGGCATTATCAGTTGCTCGAAGAAACATGAAAAAGAATTTGCTGAAGGTCCAAATAGTAAATGCTTGCTGGCTCGATTCTTTCGTTGAAGGTCGTTTTGATATTATTGTTTCAAACCCTCCTTATCTAAGCTTCGATGATCCTAATATCTTTTCAGATGGATTAAGGCATGAACCCTTAAAAGCTTTGGCTGCAGAAAATCATGGTCTTAAAGATATAGAGGAAATCATTGTTAATAGTGCAAAACTGTTAGCTGTTAAAGGTTCTTTATTTGTTGAATTTGGTAATGATCAAACAAGAAAGGTTGTTTCACTATTCAAAAAAAATGGGTATTCTGAAATAAATTTATACAAAGATTTAAATGGTGATGAAAGGTTTTGTTCAGGCAAAATAACAAAATGTTAAAAGGTTACATAGAAGGCTATTACGGAAGGCTTTTTTCACAAGAAGAAAGATCTCTTCTTTTGAGGCACATGGGTAAGCTTAAGATGGACTTTTACTTATACGGCCCCAAAGAAGATCCTTATCATAGAGTGCTTTGGGAAAAGCCCTATCCATCAAAATATGAGAAGGTTTTAGAAGACTTTGTAAAGCAATCAAAAAAAAACAAGATCCGTCCCGTCTTCGCAATTTCACCCGGTTTAGAAGGAAACAAATCTACCGCCCATTATCGTAAATTCTTAGCTATTAAAATCAAGCAGGCTAAAAGACTTGGTTTTGAAGAATTTGCCATCTTTTTTGATGATATTGACCATAAAAGAGATGAAGGATTAGCAACCAAACATCTTGAAATTCTCGAACTTGTTTCAAGTTTTAATATTCCAGCAAATGACTTATGGATTTGTCCAACTGTATATTGTAAGAGTTTTGCTAAGGGAAGTTTAATTGATAATAAATACTTAAAAACACTGGCAAAGAATATCGACCCAAAAATAAAGTTTTTGTGGACAGGAGATGAGGTGGTGAGTGAGTCCATCAAATCAAAAGGGATAGTTGAGCTTAAAGGTCTATTTTCGAATCCCATAATCATATGGGATAACTATTATGCTAATGATTACTGTCCGACCAGGTATTTTATTGGATCTTATCAAAAAAGGGGTGGCATTAAGAATCAAGTTGAAGGTGTCGGCATTAATCCAACAGGATTAGTTCTAACAGATTCTATTTGTTTAGATAGATTTGTACTCGGCCTAAAAGATAATGAGGTACTCAAGAAATATGAAATTCCTCAAGATTTTAGAAGAATTATGCCTTATTTCCAAAACCCATTTAAAGAGATGCCTCCTTTGACTTTAGCAAAAATTGATAAACTTTTAGATACCCAATATAGCTTGTGCATTCAATGGAAAAGTAATTTACAACTTGAATGGGCACCATTTTTATGGAAATTTTACTTGGATTTAATCTTATTAAAAAAAATGACTCAAAAAGATACTAAATTTAATCTTGAAGAGTGGATAAAGCGAAGATATTCTGATCCTCTCAGAAAGACAATACTGAAAAATTAGGAGCAAAAATGTTAGGAAATATGATGAGTGGTCAGCTTTTGATATCTGGCCTAATAGAGCACGCAGAGAAATATCACAGCGATGCAGAAATTGTATCTAGAACAGTTGAAGGGCCTATTCATAAATATACGTATTCTGATGCTGCAAAACGATCTAGACAGCTAGCTAATGCCCTCACGAATCTTGGCCTGAAAGAAGGAGATACAGTTGGAACTCTTGCTTGGAATACCTTTAGGCATTTTGAATTATATTTCGGTGTATCTGGAATAGGGTGTGTTGTTAATACAGTTAATCCCAGACTGTTCCCAGAGCAACTTACTTACATAATTAATCACGCAGAAAACCAGTACCTGTTTATTGATTTATCATTTGTCGAGCTTGTTGAATCCTTAGAACCTGATTTAGAAGGAGTTAAAGGTTACGTGATTCTCACTGATAAAGACAATATGCCAGACACAAAACTAAATAATGCTATGTGTTATGAAGATTTAATTTCCGGTGAATCTGATGAATTTGATTGGCCTGAGTTTGACGAAAACACTGCTTCAAGCCTCTGTTACACTTCTGGTACGACCGGCAATCCTAAAGGCGTATTGTACTCTCATAGATCAACTATTTTGCACGCATGGATAGTTAGTTCTGGAAATGTTGCCAAAGTCTCTAGCTCTTCTTGCATTTTGCCAGTGGTTCCAATGTTTCATGTTAATGCATGGGGTATTCCATATGCTGGGGCTATGTTTGGAGCCAAATTAGTATTCCCTGGACCGGCCTTAGATGGCGCATCTGTGTACGAACTAATAGATAATGAAAAACCTGACCTTTTAATGGGTGTTCCTACCGTTTGGTTAGGTTTACTTCAGCATCTCAATGAAACTAATCAAACTTTAGATTGCGTTGAAACTGCATTAGTCGGTGGTTCTGCTGCTCCAAGGGCGATGATTCAAGAATTTGAAGAAAAGCATGATGTTTTTTTAATGCATGGATGGGGCATGACTGAAATGAGTCCACTTGGAACAGCAACAAGCAGAACTAAAGAAATGGAAGACATGGATATTGAAAAACGATATGACCTTCAGCAAAAACAAGGTAAAGCCTTTTTCGGAGTTGATATGACTATAGCCGATGATGATGGCAATGAACTTCCTCATGATGGAGTAGCTTTCGGTAGGCTATTAGTAAAGGGCCCCACTATCGTGGAACGTTATTACAAAGCAGAAGAAAGTGCTATGGATGATAAAGGATGGTTTGATACAGGAGATGTGGCAAAAATACATCCAGAAGGTTATATGGAGATCGTTGATAGAAGCAAAGATGTTATTAAGTCAGGTGGAGAATGGATAAGCTCAATAGATCTTGAAAATGCTGCTGTAGGTCATCCAGAAGTTGCCGAAGCATGCGTTATAGGTGTTCTACATGCAAAGTGGGACGAAAGACCTTTATTACTAATCGTTAAATCACCAGGACAAGATCCAACGAAAGAGGATATTATTTCCTTTCTTGAAGATAAGGTTGCTAAATGGTGGTTACCCGACGATATTGTATTCGTAGAGGAGTTACCACATACTGCTACTGGAAAGCTTTTAAAAACTGGTTTAAGAGAAGATTTTAAGAACCATTTATTAGATAAGTAGGAGAAGATATGATTGGATTAGTACCAGCAGAAAACTTAGTAGATTATGTAGGCCAAGAAATAGGATCATCAGATTGGTTTGAAGTAGATCAAGATAGAATTGATATGTTTGCTGATGCAACTTTGGATCATCAGTTCATACATGTAGACACTGAAAAGGCTACTCCTCTATTTGGCTCAACTATAGCACATGGGTTTTTATCATTATCTTTGGTGCCTCATCTAACCTCTCAAGCAGTATTGGCACCTGAGAATTTAAAAATGGTTTTCAATTATGGACTAGATAAAGTTAGGTTCATTAACCCTGTTAATGTAGGGTCAAAAGTAAGGACACATAGTAAGTGTGTATCTGTAGATGATAAGGGTGATGGTAGGTATCTTATGAAAACAGAAGTTACAATGGAGATCGAAGGTGTTGATAAGCCTGCATATGTTGCGGAAACTTTATCAATGTTTGTCACCTAATCTTCATGAATACATCTACCATTAATCTTAAGGATAAGGTAGTCAAAAGAGCTGTTAATTCTCTTAGGAAGAGCAAAAGAATTGAGCAGCTTAGTTTCTTTGCAATTGCCAATGAATTGAATGTAAGGGTGGATGAGATTCAAGCATTCTATACCACCACTGAGGACATTTTCTTAGAGGCACAGAAGAAAGATTGGGAGTCACTGCATAGATATTGGGATAGACACATAAAAAAATCTAAAACTCCAGGTGATTTTAAAAATGCCTTTGAGATTTTCTTCGAAAGATTTGTTGAAACCCTAAGTGATGATGCTGATTTGAGATTGGAATTATCGTGCTACTTACCTAAATGCATAAAATATAGAGAAAAGAATAGAGAAAGAGTAAAACAAAAGTTTAAAAAGCTTATCAAAAGAGGTTGGCCTGGAAAAGATGAAAAAGTTTTAGAAAGGCAAACAGAGCTTGTAACAGTCCTGTTCTATGGTTTTGTGGATCACGTTGTCCATATACCTAAAATAGAAAGAACCAAGATCCTACGAGATTTTAGAAATATGCTTAATTTACATCTTCAGGATAGGAAGTTTTTTTAAAATGAAAGTTAATGTTCAAAAGAAGGTAAAAATTATCCAAAAGGCTATGGAGTCTATTAGGAAGTCAGATAAAACTCTTCACACTATTGCCTTTCCAAGACTTGCACAAGAATTGGATATCCCCTTGAATGAGATAACAGAATTTTTCTTGAGTGTTGAAGATATCTTTCTTAACGAGCAAAAAAGAGTTAATAGAAAGATCGAAAACTTTCTTGAAACTGGATTAAAGAAAGCAAAGACAGCCAACGATGCAAAAGAACTTCTTGAAACAGTTTTTCTAACCTTCATAGAACTTTTACCAGATTATAGTGATTTAGTATTTTCAGCGTCTTTTTATCTTCCTAAATGTATTGAGGAAAGAAACCGAGCAAAAAAATACTACAAGCAAGTCTTTAGAAAAATAATCAAGAAGGGCTGGCCGGGTAAAATCGACGCAGTCTTGGATAGACAGACAGATCTAGTTCTTCTTTCTGCATATGGTTTCTATGAATATTGCGCGACAGTGGGCAAGAGAGAAAGGAAAGCTATCCTTAAAGACTTTAACAATATGATCAACCTTCACTTACAGGACAGACTATTTTTCTAACTTTTTCCTTAGGATATCGTTGACTTGCTTTGGGTTTGCCTTGCCTTGGGAGGCCTTCATTACTTGACCAACAAAAAAACCAAAAAGCCTATCTTTACCTGATCTATATTGTTCAAGTTGTTCAGGATTACTGTTTATTACTTCATCAATCATACTTTCTATTTCTTTATCGTCAGTAACCTGCTCTAGTCCTTCGCTTTGAATTATTTCGTCCACTTCATTGTCGGAAGACCATAATTTTTCAAATATTTCTTTTGCTATTTTTCCTGAGATAGTTCCGTCTTCTATTCTCAAGATCAATTGACCAAGTTTATTCGAAGTAACTTTTGACTCCCGGATAGTTAAGTTTTCATTATTTAATTCAGCTGATAGTTCACCCATTATCCAATTAGCACTTAATTTTGGCGATTTAGAAACAGCATTAACATCTTCAAAAAAGTCTGCTAAATCTTTATCAGCTGCTAAGAGTTCGGCGTCATATGCGCTAAGACCAAATTCAGAGATAAATCTTTCTTTCTTTTCTGAAGGCATTTCCGGCATAGTAGCCATTACCTCGTCTATAAAACTCTTATCAAGATTAATAGGCAACAAGTCTGGTTCCGGAAAGTATCTATAATCATTAGCAAACTCTTTAGATCTCATAGGACGAGTTGTATTTGTTTGTGAATCATATAAACGTGTTTCTTGTGTTATTTTATTTCCTGACTCTATTTCATGTATTTGTCTCTCTATTTCATATTGAATTGCTTTTTCGACAAATCTAAAGGAATTAACATTTTTTGTTTCTGTTCTTATTCCTAGATCTTTTTCACCTTTCTTTCTAACGGAAACATTAGCATCACATCGCATAGAACCCTCGGCCATGTTGCCATCAGATATATCGAGATATCGAATAATTGAATGTATAGACTTCAAATATGCCACTGCTTCTTGCGGCGAATTAATCTCTGGTTCCGAAACTATTTCTAAGAGAGGGGTACCGGCTCTATTTAAGTCAATTCCTGATTGCCCTTCAAAATCATCATGAAGAGATTTTCCAGCATCCTCTTCAAGGTGTGCCCTCGTCACTCCAATTCTTTTCTTTCCCTCTTCAGTTTCTATATCCAAATATCCAGTTTCGACAATTGGTTTATCCATCTGGCTAATCTGATAGCCTTTTGGAGAATCAGGATAAAAATAATTTTTCCTTGCAAAACTTGTAGGACTATTTATTTCTGCATTGAGTGCTTTACCCAATTTGATAGCCATTTTTAGTACCTCTTCATTAAGAACCGGTAAAACACCCGGAAGCGCCAGGTCAATATTGCAGGCTTGAGTATTGGGTAATGCTCCAAAATCTGTACTTGCTCCAGAAAATAACTTTGATTTTGTTGAGAGTTGGACGTGAATTTCAAGTCCTATAACAGCTTCCCAATTATCTAAATTTACGCTCATATCAAATATTAGGCATTTTTTTATGCCAGTTTGTATTGGATTGAAAGGAATGGGCGAATTGAAGTAATTTCGCTTCTTCCAGTGAATTGCCAACTAATTGCATACCAAGAGGCAGTCCATTATGTTCGCCGCAAGGTATCGACAGGCCTGGAAGGCCAGCTAAGTTAGCTGGGATAGTAAAAATATCTTGCAGATACATTTCAATAGGGTCATTTGTTTTTTCTCCCGCTTTGAATGATGTTCCTGGAGTAGTTGGAGATAGGATAACATCAACATTCTTAAATGCCTCATTGAAATCATTGGCAACAAGCTGCCTACATTTTTGGGCTTTCAAATAATAGGCATCATAATATCCGGCTGAAAGTGCATATGTCCCAATTAATATTCTTCGCTTTACTTCTGCACCAAATCCTTCTTCTCTTGTCCTCATAAATAGATCTTCAATATTTTCAGGATCTTCACATCTGTAGCCATATCTCACACCATCGTAACGTGAAAGATTTGCAGAACATTCTGCAGGCGCAATTATGTAATAAACCGGAAGAGAAAGATTTATATTCTTGAGTGACACTTCTACTATTTCAGCTCCTAAATCCTTATATACTGCAATAGCCTCCTCGATAGAGTTTTCAACGAAGGAAGGAATCTCCCTATCAAAAAACTCCTTTGGAAGACCTATTTTCATTCCCTTTATTGAATCATTTAGATTAGCAGTTAAATCTGGTGCATCCAAATTAAGGCTTGTAGAGTCTTTCGGATCGTGACCAGACATGGCCTCCAATACCAGAGCTGCATCTTCAGCGGATCTTGCAATTACTCCACCTTGATCTAAACTCGATGCAAAAGCAATCATGCCATATCTTGATACTCTTCCGTAAGTAGGCTTGATTCCCGTAAGTCCACAAAGAGAAGCGGGTTGTCTTATTGATCCTCCTGTATCGGTTGCGGTAGCAACTGGGGCAAGTTCAGCAGATACACAGGCAGCTGATCCACCTGAGGAGCCTCCCGGCACATAATCTTGATTCCAGGGATTTTTTACTTTTCCAAAAAAACTTGTTTCGTTAGAAGAGCCCATGGCAAATTCATCCATGTTTGTCTTACCCAACATTACCATTCCTTGTTTATCCAGCTTTTCGTATACCGTAGCAGAGTAAGGGGACTCAAAGTTGGATAACATACGAGAGCCACATGTTGTTAATATTCCTTTAGTACAGAATATGTCTTTGTGGGCTATCGGAATACCATCTAATGGAAGTGCATCTTCATTTTTGTATCTTTGGTCAGCAGCTTTTGCTTGCTCTAAAGCATGATCGGATGTGACAGATATAAAAGAATTAAGTTGCTCGTCATGTTTATCAATCCTTTCTAGGTAATGAGAAGTAAGCTCTGTAGAAGTGAAATCTCCTTTTTCTAAACCAATTTTTATCTCAGAAAGGGAAAGTTTGTTTAGCTCCACTAGCCTTCTCCTTCTATCACTTTAGGTACCAAAAATAAACCAGATTTAGCAGAGGGAGCGTTTTTTAATAGCTCTTCTCTTTCATTCTTTTCCGTTACCTCATCTTTTCTAACTGGTTGAGACAGATCAAGAGGATGTGACATAGCGTCAACCTCTGAGGTATCAGCTTCGTTTAATTCTTCAAAAAGTTTAAGGATTTCTTCAAGCTCAACCTTTAATGCGCTTAAAGACTCGTCCTTAACATTTATTCTGGCTAAGTAAGCAATTTCTTTCAATTCTTGGTCGCTTAATGACATATTTCTGGCTTTATTAAATAAAAGATGCGTAATGTAGCATATTGTGGCTTGCTCAAAAACAATGCTATTGCTAGAGTTAGTACTTTATTTTACAAAGCATTCTCAGAAAGCATTAAATGTTAAAACAATTAAGGGGCTTATTCTCAAATGATTTATCCATTGACCTTGGAACGGCCAATACATTGGTTTATGTCAAAGAGAAAGGAATCATACTAGATGAACCATCGGTAGTTGCCATTAGAACTAATGCAGGGCAAAGAACTGTTGTTGCGGTAGGGGCAGAGGCAAAAAAAATGCTTGGAAGAACACCTGGAAATATTACAGCTATCAGGCCTTTAAAAGATGGGGTAATTGCAGACTTTCAGGTTACTGAGGAAATGCTAAAACACTTTGTGCAAAGAGTGCATGAAGACAGTTTTGTAAGACCGAGCCCTAGAATATTAGTATGTGTCCCTTGTGAGTCTACTCAAGTTGAAAGAAGAGCTATTAGAGAATCTGTCCTTAAAGCTGGCGCTAGAGAGGTGCGTCTCATAGAAGAACCTATGGCTGCAGCCATAGGGGCAGGCTTACCTGTTGAAGAAGCCAGCGGATCAATGGTTGTAGATATAGGGGGTGGCACAACCGAAGTGGCTATTTTAGCTTTGAACGGGGTTGTTTATGCACACTCCCTGAAAGTGGGAGGAGACAAACTTGATGAATCAATAATTTCTTATGTCAGAAGAAATCAAGGCGTGCTTTTAGGTGACGCAACTGCAGAGAAAGTAAAGCATATAATAGGCACAGCGTCACCAGATTCTGAAGTAATTGAAATGGAGGTAAGGGGAAGGAACCTTGCAGAAGGAATACCTATTACTTTCACAATGAATAGCAAGCAAGCTTATGACGCCATGCTAGAGCCTTTGTCAGCTATTATTCAGGCAATAAGAACAGCTCTCGAGGCTTCACCTCCCGAATTAAGTGCAGACATAAGCGAAAGAGGAATTGTGCTAACTGGCGGTGGAGCAATGTTGAGAGACTTAGACGTGCTTATTTCGAGTCAAACAGGATTACCAGTAATTGTGGCAGAGGATCCATTAACTTGTGTAGCAAAAGGAGGAGGAAGTGCACTTGAAATCATGGATAAATACGACATAGACCTCCTTTCTACAGAATAGCATTTTAAGATATATTTCTTTCAATACTCTGAGTATCATTAAGAGATGCTCAGGCGTGAACACAAGGTATCCAATATAAGTAGCGAAGCTATTTTTGCAATACCTGCTATGAAACCTTACAGAGTGGTAATTGCCATAAGCCTTTGTTTTGCTTTTATGTTGAGCGATATAACCTATAACAGTTCAGTTATCGTTCGTTCTTTTGCCTTAGATCTACTTAAACCTGTAAATCTAATCATAGAGCTCCCCATGCAGATTTCGGAGGAAGTCTTCGACAACCTTTCTTCGAAGCAAAATTTACAAAGAAAGGTTGATGCTTTAGAAGAAGAGAATCTGAAATTGAAAGTTTCTAATGAATATCTTCAAAAGCTATCTATAGACTTGTCTAAATTGAACACCTTGTGGTCTTCTATTGATATTCAAAAGGATAGATTTGTGATCTCTGAAAAAAACTTTTTATCATCCAATACTTTTCAGCCCATGTTAGTTTTAACTATTCAAGATCCAAAAGAAATAGAAAAAAATAGCCCAGTAATTTCCGAACAAGGACTGGTAGGAAGAATTAATAATATAGGCTTTTTAACAGCAGAAGTCCTTTTATTGCAAGATATAAGATCTTCCGTACCAATCATTTCAGAAGAGTCATCTCTGCACGGAATATTGAATGGAAAGGGTTTGGATAGAAAAGGCGAGCTGCAGTTCATAAAAAAAACTGCTAATTTTAAAAAGGGTGAAAAGATTTTCACCTCAGGCTTGGGAGGAATTTATCCAAAAGGCCTACCAATTGGAAAGATATCTTCGATCTCTGATCCTGTTGATAGTGAGTTCTTGAAAGTTGAAATTAGCTTTAATTCAACACCCTTGAACCATGAATATTTTTTGGTGTACAAAAATGAGAATTAATACAAAAAATAAACTCTGGATCTATTTAACTTTAATCATATCGATTGCATTAGATATCTTTTCTCCTGAAATGATTATGCACTGGAAACCGTTATTAACACTCTTATGTTTAATATACTGGAATATGGCACTACCTGATAAAGTAGGAATTACAGAAGCAATGCTTTTCGGTCTTTTACTAGATTTATATACTGGCTCTTTGCTTGGCTTGCATGCTTTGTTGTTTGTATGCTTTACCTATGCATGTCAACGTTTCTTTTATCAATTTAGAGTATCGCCACTTTGGCAGCAATCAGTAATCTTATTTTTCTTATTCTTCATATTTAAGATGGTTTTTACCTTCGACTTCTTAAATGTAACTTCAGGAATGAATGTCTCAGATCTACCCTACATATCAAGTGCAATTCTTTTTGCACTTATTTCATCATTGTGTTGGCCTCCAACTGTTTATGTCTTAAGAGAGTTAAGAAGAAAAAAAATAGCAACTTAGTCTTTGTATGAAGAAATCTATAACTTTTCTTATCTGGATAATATCAATTTATCTTGGAGTTGTTTTGGTTCTTTCTATCTTACTGTTGCAAAAGGATTTTTACTCATACATTTTTGCTAACAATGTTGACCCTCAAGTTAGATTCTCCATACACGAATCAAACTGGCATCCAACCAATCCTTCATTAACCATCAAAGATTTCAAGTCAGAATCTAAAGAAGGTATTTCCAATATAGAAGAAATTGTCATTGAATTTTCTTTGTTGAAATTCTTGATTGGAGAAATGATTTCCAATGTAAGTCTCTCTGGAGTCTCTTATTATTTTAATCAGCAAAAGAATGGAAGTGAATTATCCTTTGAACCTATTAATTTTTTGTATGGAATAGACTTTTTAACTATAGAAGATTTGAGGTTGTTAAATGAAGAAAATAAGGTTTTTGTTACCTTGGACTTAAACTCTTCATTTTCTTCAGCAGGACCTAACGTTAATGCTAATCTTTTTGATGAAAATAGAAATAAACTTGAATTAAGAATTATTCCTGATCAAAATTTAAGCGGCGGTCTTTTTAGGGGTTTCATTCATACTGAAAAATTTAAGGTTAATGAAATAATTCTAAATTTGATTTGTGAAAGCTGTAACTCTCAGGTTTTATTTAAGGCTGATAGTACGTTCCGCTTTCTAGATTGGAAGCTAATAGACATAAAAGGCAATCTAGATCTTGTCTTAGATGGAAACACCTACGGGCTCAATAATATAAATTCGAGTTTCAAGCTTCAAGATTCCACTGATGTCGCAATACAATTTAGCTCTTATCTAAATCAAGATACTTCTAATAAATTACCCAATTTTCTCATTGAATTTAATGATGGCATTAACATCAACATACCTTTTATCAATCTTAGTGAGGATCGTGTTGTTAATTCTTTTATACAATTGGTGACAAATAATACCGATCTGAACGGTCTCTTGCTTGATACGAGAATTAATTTATTCTCAAATCAGCAGCTCTTAAGCTCTATATTCCAAGAGATAAATGTGAAACATAAACTTATTCAATTTGAAGGTTTAAGCGGCAAGATCTCTTTTAATGACAATGAAGGTGAAGTCACTTTATTCAGTCCTCTACTAAAAATAACTTCAGATCTCTTTTCCTATGAAAATCTTCACCTTAACGACTTTAAATCAGAAATTAATTTTCATAATACTCCTTTCGGTTTGAAGATTTTAAGTTCTCCGTTCTCCTCTCTATTGGATGGTGATAGATTTGAAGGGCATGTATCTTTGAATCCTGTCCCAACATCAAGGTTAGGAAATATAAGCCTGCAAGTTACATCTGTTGATTTGAACCACTCTTCAGCCCTGAAATTATTTCCTAAAACATTTTACTTAACTAGTACTTATGATTTTCTTTCTGATTTCATTGAGTGCGGCAGTTACAGAAATGCTTTTGTAGCTTATCGAGGCCCAATTGACGCTAATTACAGCTTTAATACTGCTTCGTTTGGAATGAGTGCTGAGGGTAGGGGGTTATGTATAGATGTTAATTCTTACTTCATCGAAGATGTAAATACGAATTTTGAAGTAAATAATTTCGTTTTAAAAGGCAAGGTTGATGAAGGAAAATTCTTGGAATCCTCAATACAAGCGAATTTTGAAACATATTTGAAAGAAGGCATCTACTTCTTGAATGTAAATGGAACTTCGGAGGGGCCTTTTTCTACTATAACTAAATTGTTATTGGGCGAAAATTACGTCAATTCATCATCAAGTGGTTCGCACCAAACTAAATTTAATTTTGATTCTCCCCTGAAACAACAAATATCTCTATTAGATAAAGATTCAAATTTGTCAGTAAGTAGCGAAGGTAAGAGAGGTGAAGTAGAGATAGCTAATCTAAAATATCTTTTAAATAATATTTTCTTTGACATTAATTATGATAGTAATAAGGGCTTTCAAAATGGCTTCGTTTCCATGAAAGCAAACTCGATCCCTTTAATTTTTGATCTTGAAAAAAACCATGAGAAGAAGGGTTATGTGTCCTTTAGTGCTGAAGAGATAATTCAGTTACAAAATTTCTTACCAGATGCTTATCAATCAAAAGTTACTGGATCCTCTAAAGCCTTGATAGAAATTTTTATTCCCTCTTTAATAAAAGGCAATGAAGTAAGAAATCCGTACCTGAGTTTTAAAACAGACTTACTTGGTACTGAGATAGGCATTGCAGATCCATTCTATAAGGATAAAAAAGAGGCTTTATCATTGAGCTTAAGCCTTTACCCTTCTTTTAAGAATGATTTTTCGAGAGTTCAATTCAGGTACGACAATATATTGAGAGGCAAATTTAATCTGTCACAAAAAGTTACAGAAGGTTATTTTATTGCAGGAAAGGACAAGCAGTCTATCAGCATAGAGGCTGGTATTGTTTCTGTAATAGGAAAAATAGAGAGACTAAATCTGGACATATTAGATGACTTACAATTTTCAACTGATAACAGTAATTTTGATCTAGTTATTAAAAATTTATCTTTTGACGAAATTGTTTTATCAGATTTTAGATTGCCTAAAACTTCAATAAGAAGTATCGATTCCAAAGAATATTTAATCTTGGATATAGATAACAAAATCTTGCGAGGAACGCTTTCATTGCCTAAAACTGGTGAGTTTTATCCAGAACTAGATTTAGATTTTATCAACGTAAACTTATCTCAAGATAATTCTAAGTCTACTTTTTTAAATGTTTTTAATAATCTTGATGTAAAGCTCAAATTAAAAACTAAATCATTGCTGCTGGATTCAGTTAATTATGGGAGTTGGTCTTTCGACCTAATTCCTGAAGGAAATGCCATATATCTTGACAACCTGGAAGGAAAATACGAAAAGTGGGGTTTAACAGAAACATCTGAAGGTTTGTCGAGGTTAAGTATTTCAAGAAGTAGACTTGGTTGGAAAAGTGAATTGCTTGCCAAAGTGTATTCAGGCTCTCCTGAGAAAGCTTTTAAACAAATTGGAATAGAGCCTAATTTTGAGATGGATACATTTGAAGCCACACTGAAAGTAAACTGGCCATCTCTTCCATGGCAGCTTGATTATCCATCAATTTTGGGTGATGTATCTATTAATGCAAAAGGACTTTTAATACTAGAGCAAACTGAATTGCAGACTCAGAATAATCTCTTGAGACTAGTAAATATCTTCAATATCACTGATTCATTTGAAAAAGTAACTAATTTGGACTTTAGGAAGCTTTATAAATCTGGTTTTAGTGCTGACTCTGTAAAGGGCAGGGTAGATCTTTTCAAAGAAAAAATTGTTTTTAATACTCCTTTAGTATTCAAAAGTGGTTCCAGCGAATTTTCCTGGAAAGGAGAAATTGAAAGAAAAGAAAGTGGCGTTTTAGGAGAGCTTAATTTAGAGATGATTATGACACTTCCTTTGAGGGAATACCTTCCAGCTTACGCTCTTTTGTTAGGTGGTCCATTTACGGCCGGTGTTGTATACATAGCAGGTAAGGCCTTTGAAAGGAATCTTGATAAGTTAAGTTCAGGCTCTTGGGCTGTCAAAGGAACACTAGAGGATCCTAAAACGGAATTTAAAGGCTGGTTTGAGAATATAAAAAAATAATCTGCTAAGTTTTTCTTACCCTTGAGGAAGGAATGTTGAGAACATTTCTGTACTTGCTGATTGTTCTTCTGGAAATGACCACTCCATTTTCGCCAAGAAGTCTTGAGAGAGTCTGATCGCTGAAAGGATTCTTTTTGTCTTCTTCTTTTATCATTTCAAGAATGAGACTTTTCAAACGTTCCTCAGTCACATCGGTACCTTCGTTATGCTTATTAATCCTTCTTTCCATGAGCTGACTTAAAGGTATGAGCTTTTCAGGAAATTGGATGAATTTATTTCTTACAATTCTAGAGACAGTTGAAGGGCTTATCCCTAATCTATTCGCTATCTCTTTGTTTGAGATAGCATTTTTATCAGAAGCACTTCTTAGGTATTCTTTTTGTGCTTCGACGATATATTCACTAACCATTAAAAGGGTCTGTTGTCTTCTCTCAAGGCCGTTCAAGAAGGACTTTGCTTCCTCATTTTTTATATTTTCCCCTTCAACCTTTGTCTTTATTTTTTCAAGAAACTCCTTAGAGATTAAGTCATCATTCAACATTATTATCCAGTTGGATCCATTTGGCCGAGCAACAACATCAGGTCTGACATAATTGGAATCTATATCACCAAAACTACTTGCGGGATGTAGCGTCAGTTTTGATAGATTATCTCTAAGTTCTTGAGTAAGCATATCTAAAGAAATTTTCTCCTCTAAAATATCTTTTAGATTAAGTCTTAAATTTTCTTTTTGTTGCGAGCTTAAGTCCAAGTTATCGATTTGAATGTCCATCGATTCTTGAATATTTCTATACGCACAACCTGGTGGATCAAAATTTTGAATAATTTTCAGGACTTTATCTATTTCTTGGTCAGTTATTTTAAAATCAAAGTCTTCGAAGACTATTCGTTTAATATCTTGGTAATCTAAATCAGGATCAAGCCTGCCATTATCCTCTACTGAATCAATCAAAAATTCTCCAACTAAGTTCTCAATGGAATCTAAAGGTGAAATTTCAAGCTGATTCAAAAGATTTTGTCTTAAATCAGATGTTTCATCATCTGATTGGTCCATGTGGTCCTTTATTTCAAACCTGAGGGCATATTTGTATTTATCAACGAGATACTGTTCTTTGAAGTATCTAACTGTCTTGTCACCCTCTTCATAATATTGATCAATTAAGTCATTTAACCTTTTGCTTATCTCAAAACCACTGAGGGAGAGTAGACCAATTTGTTTGCTGAGGGTTGCAGTGATATTTAAGCTTAACTTCTGCTTTTGTTTTAAACTTTGCTTCACTAATTTGTTTGGAAATCTTGTCCTAAATATACTTCTTTTACCAACGAGTCTTGTGCTATTTTCGAGGGTTCGCCATCAGCGATGATCTTGCCTTGATTCACCACAAGTACTTTCGAACATATATTCATAGTATCTCTTACATTGTGATCACTGATTAATACACCTATGTCCTTCCGATTCAGTTGATTTATTGTTTGTTTTAGATCAGATACAGCTATAGGATCAATTCCAGCAAAAGGTTCATCTAACAGAATAAACTTAGGGTTTAGGGCTAGAGCTCTGGCTATCTCTGTTCTTCTCCTTTCCCCACCGGATAGTTTAATACCAAGAGTCTCCGAGAATTCTAGAAGTTTAAACTCTTCCAATAAAAGATTTAACTCCGAATTTAGTTCTGATTTAGAAATTTGTCTATTTTGTTGTAATGCTGAGAGAATGTTTTCCTTTACTGTTAAACCTTTGAAAATTGAAGATTCTTGGGGCAAATAAGCAAGGCCCAAAGAAGTTCTTTCAGAAATAGATTTATGATTTATTTCTGAATCAGCCAATGTAATTTTTCCTGCATCACATTTAAGTAAGCCTGCAATGATATAAAAAAGTGTAGTTTTTCCAGCTCCATTAGGCCCCAAAATACCTACAGTCTGACCTTTGTTCATTTCGAAAGTTATTCCCTTTAGAACAATTTTGTCTTTATAGCTTTTTGTAATTTCAGATACGGCGAGTCTCATGAGTTATTTCTTATTTTTGCATTTAAGGATTTGGTTATCTCATTATTGGCGTAGCTAAAGTGAATCAGGTCCGACTCAATTATCAGATCGTTATGATTTAAGTAAGCCGCACCTTCTAAAATCAATTCTTTTTTATCGACAATAACCTTCACCTTTTCTGCATATCCTAGACTTAATTTTTCTTTGATTTTTATAGATACATTTCCTTTATTAAATTGTGCATTAATTCCAGAACTATTCTGCATGACTCGCATCCCTAAAGAAATAATCTTTATATTGTCAATATTAGTCTCAACTTCTTTAACACTAGTCAGCAACATGTCTTCAATATCGAAAACTAATTCATCAGAAGCTATTCGTATTTGATTGTATTCTTTACCTGATAATAGTTTAGCTTCTCTGTTTAGTTCCAAGATATTCTTTGTTTTATCAAAGAGAGCCACTGCCGATTTTAAATCTAAAGTAAAGCCTTGGCCCTTAATCTCTACTATAGGTCCTTCCAAGATAAATCTATTACCTTCAATGTTTTTTGTACTTAAAGCCTTTATTGCAATTGATTTATCTGGATAGGACAGGTTGATGAAGGGATTATTAATCTCAATCAAAGTCTTAGACTGTGCGCTAACAAAATTGGCGATTACCATTAAAAGGGCCAGGTAAACAATCTTAGTTTTTGGCATCAAACCAGTCCGGCTTCTATGAGATCATGCATTCTAATAATGCCCACAGGTAAGTTTTTTTGATCGGTAACGGCAATCGAGTAGATTTTATTATTTTGCATTATTTCCAATGCTTCTATCGCCAAACAATCTTTGGAAATTGTTTTTGTATCTTTTGTCATGTATTTCGATACATGCTTTCTTAATGGATCTTCTTCTTCATTCAAGGTTCTTCTGAGATCTCCATCAGTGAAGATACCCTTTAATTTTTCTTTATCTACTACCAAGGCAACTCCTAAACCTTTGGTGCTTATTTCAATTAAAGTTTCAGACAAAGTGGTATTCGATGAAACTATTGGCAGTTCTTTGCCTTGCTTCATTAAATCTTGAACTTTAGTTATCAGTCTTTTGCCCAACTTGCCACCTGGGTGCGATTTAGCGAAATCTTCAGATTGAAAACCCTTCGCTTCAAGTAACGCGACAGCTATTGCATCGCCTAAAGCAAGTGCTGCAGTGGTGCTAGTTGTTGGCGCCAGATCAAGAGGACAGGCCTCTTCAGACACTCCTGTATCTAGGTTGATCATCGAGTTAAGTGCAATGTGAGAGTTTCTTGACCCAGTAATTGAAAAATATTCACAACCTACAGATTTTAAATAAGGAATTAAATGGATAATCTCTTCGCTCTGTCCAGAATGAGAGAAGATTAAGACCTTATCTTTTTTTGTTATTGCACCAATATCTCCGTGTAGTGCTTCTCCTGCATTGATAAAACTAGAAGGCGACCCTGTGCTGGAAAGAGTGGCTGATATTTTTTTTGCAATGTGCCCTGATTTACCAATCCCCAAAGTAAATATTTTACCTTTAGCTTTGAGTAAGCTGTCGCAAACCTCATTAAACTCTTTTGATAAATTTTTTGATAAGTTTTCTATACCCTTTGCTTCTATCTTTAGGGTTTTTCGTGCAGACAACAGGTGGTTTATTTTTTTCATAGAGTCAATTTATCTAATACGCGAAGTAAAGTGAAATAAAGTAGGAACTAAGAAAGATAAAACTTAGGAATAGGCTGGCTTTTCTTTCTTTCTTAGACAAAGCAAAAATATAAGCGGCGAATATGAATGTTATGAAGAAAAGTATTAAGAGGAGAGGTGACCATTCAGAATATGACCATCCAGATGACATCTCATTATCTCTAAACAAACCGGGTATTGCTAGAACACATAAGCCATTAAATATATTTGAGCCAATGAGGGTGCCTGAAACAGTTTCGTAACGACCTTTGAGAGCTAAAGAAACTGACGCTGCTATTTCTGGCAAGCTAGTGCCTATTGCCAGAACTGTATAACCTATAAATAGTTGACCTAAACTAAACTTGTTGAGTATTAAGTTGGCCCCATATGTTATCAACCAGGCAGCAAAAACTAGAAATACTAAAGAGGTAAAGAGCTTAAGCGATACTTTATTAGTATCAGTTGCCACTTCATCTTGAATATCTTCAGAGGTTCCATTTTTGTACCAAAACATAATTACCAAAACAAGAGATATCAAGAGTACTAGTGAGGAAATAAAATTAAATGGGTCAATTGCTATAATTACCCAAACTAAAACACTTGAGCTTAAAAGGATTAATAAGTTTTTTTGGATGCTCTGATCTTGTTGGATTTTTAGCTTCCTAAGTGCAACCACTAAAAGCATAGCTCCAAATACCAGAGACAAGTTAGCAACATTAGAACCAATTACATTACCAATTACCATGGACCCCTTGCTTTCCAAAGAAACAAAGAAGGTAGTTAGCATCTCGGGAGCAGATGTTCCAAAAGCTATGACAGTTGACCCGATAAAAAAAGAAGAAAAGCCAAACTTTTTGGCTGTCAGTACTGAATACTTTTCTAATTTTTCTGCACTCACCCATATCAGAGCAATTCCTGCAGCTATAGCCAATGTAGCGATAATCATATTATTTTTGTTTTATAGAAGGCTATCACCAAATGCTATAATAGAGCCAAAAGTTATCAATTCATATAAATCTCTCATGAAAGTTACACAAAAAAAGATTACCTTCATAATTTTTACGTTTTTATTTAGCTTCCAATTAGTTTCCGAGCAGCTTTCTCCCCATGAGTATGCCGCTCAAACACATGATCAAATTATCGAGATTATCCAGACTAAAAATCAATTATTTCTTGAGAGGCCTGATCTTTTCGAAAAAGAAATCAGTGATGCTTTCAGCCCGATTGTAGATTTCCAGAGAATAGCCAGGAATGTAATGGGTAAGTATGCAAAATCTGCCACAGATCAACAAATGAGGGACTTTTCAGATGCATTTGAAAATAGTCTATTGGAGACTTATTCCAGTACCTTGATAGAATTTAAAGATGAAAAGATTAACGTTCTGCCTCCATCTAAGCCTCAAGCTTCTCCTAATAAGGCCAGAGTGAGTATTGAAATTGTGACCTCAAGTAATACATATCCCGGAAGGTATAGCATGTATCTCGATAAAGAAGGCAAATGGAAGATTATAAATATCGAAATCAACGGCATGAACCTTGGAAAAATTTTTAGAAACCAGTTTTATTCGCTAATGGAAAAAAATTCTGAAGATATTGATTTAGTAATCCAAAAATGGGTAGCCTCAGTTTAAATGGATAAATTATTAATTAGAGGCGGAACAAAATTAAGAGGCGAAATATATGCCTCAGGTGCGAAAAACTCTGCTCTTCCTATACTGGCTGCTTCATTGCTTGCAGATTCACCTTTGAAAGTAGGAAATCTACCTCACTTGAATGACGTAACAACAATGCTAGAACTTCTTGGTTCGATGGGTGTTGATGTAATGTTGAGTGATGAAATGGAAGTTCAGGTGGATACCTCAAGTATCAACAATCTTAATGCGCGTTACGAACTGGTAAAAACTATGAGGGCTTCAATCTTGGTTTTAGGACCTTTGTTAGCCAAGTTTCAAAAAGCAACAGTCGCTCTTCCAGGTGGATGCGCTATCGGAAGTAGGCCTGTTAATCTTCATATAGATGCCATGAGAGCTATGGGTGCTCAGATAGACATAGAAGATGGCAATATCAAAGCAAGTGTAAAAGGCAGACTAAAGGGTGCGAAAATTATTTTTGAACCTGTCAGTGTGACGGGCACTGAAAACGTATTGATGGCTGCCAGTCTAGCAGAAGGAGAAACTATCATTGAAAATGCAGCCAGAGAACCTGAGGTCCTAGACCTTGCAAATTGCCTAAAAGCTATGGGTGCTAAAATTGAGGGTGCTGGTACTGATCAAATTAAAATTACTGGAGTCGATAATTTAGAAGGAGCTGCTTTTAGTGTTATGCCTGATAGGGTTGAAGTTGGAACTTATCTTACTGCGGTGGCTATGACTGGCGGGCAAGTAAAGATTAAGTCGGCTAAACCTGAATACCTTTCTTCAGTTATTTCTAAACTAGAGCAAACGGGTTCAGTAATTCATACAGGTGAAGATTGGGTGGAAATCATTATGGATGAGGATAAGCCTGAAGCTATAAGTTTGACTACTGGCCCTTATCCTTCTTTTCCAACCGATATGCAGGCACAGTTCGTATCTTTGAATGCCATAGCAATAGGGAATTCTACTGTTACAGAAACAGTATTTGAAAATAGGTTCATGCATGTTCAAGAAATAGCAAGAATGGGAGGCAACATATCTCTGAAAGGTAATACTGCAGTAATTGAAGGAATAGACCGCTTAAATGGTGCTCCAGTAATGGCAACGGACCTTAGAGCGTCTGCAAGTTTAGTACTAGCAGGATTGGTTGCTGACGGTGCTACCACTATCGATAGGATCTATCATATTGATAGAGGCTACGAGAGGATTGAAGAAAAATTAAAAATGCTCGGTGCAGATATTGAAAGAATTTCTTGATTGAAAGTATGAATACCACCAATCCCTTAATATTGGCTCTTCCTAAAGGAAGGGTGTTTGAAGATTTTAGTCCACTTCTTCAAGAGACAGATTTCGCCTTAAGAGACGATCCTAAGAAGTCACGAAAAATGCTTCTGGATACTTATAGTGAACATCTAAAGGTGCTTATAGTTAGAGGGTGGGACATACCAACTTATATTACCTCAGGAGCAGCCCATCTGGGAGTTGTGGGGAAGGATATACTCATGGAAAAGGATGAAGATGAGTTTATCGAGTTGTTGGATCTTGGGTTGGGGAAGTGCAGATTATCTTTAGCTGGACAAAATTCTATTATTTCCGGTTCGAGCAGGCTTAAAGTGGCAACTAAATACCCCAAAAGTGCGATAAACTATATGGGTTCTTTAGGGATCCAAGCGGAGATAATATATCTCAATGGCTCTCAAGAGATCGCACCTGTTTTGGGCTTATCCGATGCCATTATTGATCTTGTTGATTCTGGCAAGACATTGAAAGAAAACGGCTTAAAGGAAATTGAGGTTATAGCCAATATCTCGACGAGATTGATAGCTAATAAGGCTTCAATTAAAACTCGATCTAACCTTATGAATGAAATAATAGATTCTCTTAAAAATGCTGGAAATTAGAGAACTAGAAAAAAATCAAGAGAACTTTGAAAGCAAGTTTTCCTCTTTTTTAAATTCTAGAAATAAGATATCCAATGAAATAGGTGTGATCGTAAATAAAATAATTAATGAAGTAAGAGAAGATGGAGATCAAGCTTTAAGGAAAATCACAAAAAGGTTAGATGAATTTGATTGCCCAACATTTCAAGTTACAGAAACTGAAATCAATACAGCCTTAAAAAGTTTTGACAAAGAATTGTTAAATTCTTTTGAGTTTGCTTTTGAACAATTATTGGAATATCAAATATCGTGTTTTAATTCTCTGGACCTAAACAACTCTAATGAACAAATTACCAGAAAGTTTAGAGTTCTCGATTCCGTCGGCATGTATGTTCCAGGAGGCAAAGCTTCTTATCCCTCAACAGTTTTAATGGGCGCAGCTCCTGCAATTGCTTGTGGTGTCGAAGAGATATCCTTGAGCTCACCAGCTCAGCATGGTGTTCTTAATTCTGCAACTCTTGCAGCAGCAAAAGTAACTGGCATTAAAAAGATATATAAGTTGGGAGGAGCACAGGCAATAGCAGCCTTGGCCTTAGGAACCAAGCAGGTTGATAAAGTAGATAAAATAATTGGCCCAGGTAATGTTTATGTTGCTGAAGCAAAGAAACAACTTTTTGGTGAGGTGGGTATAGATTCTATAGCTGGACCTTCAGAGATTGTTATTTTATGTAATGAAACCTCTGATCCAGAGACTGTAGCATGGGATCTTATGGCACAAGCTGAGCATGATTCTGATGCATCTTCCATCTTAATTTCAACTTCAGAAGAGCTTATTAGCGAAGTTAAATCATTGATAGCCAAGAATATAGATACTCTATCCAGATCCAAGATAATTACAGAATCCCTGGTGTCTAATGGATTGATAGTGAAAATCGATAAACTTTCAGAAGCTGAAAACCTTATAAACCAGTTAATTCCTGAGCATTTACACATAGCATTTGAGGATAGATTTGAAGAGGAGGAGAATTTAAAAGCAGGTTTAATTCTCAAGGGAAAAGATTCTGCAGTGTCCTTATCAGACTATGTTTTAGGTCCCAGCCATATCTTGCCTACAAGCTCCTCAGCTAGATTTAGCTCTCCATTATCGGTTGAAGACTTTCTGGTTAGTTTCAGTTATGTCTCATTAGATCGAAACAATAACCCAGATATTTTTGATAAATACATAAAACACACATCAAATATTGCAAGAGCGGAAGGGTTGACTGCACATGCAATAGCAGCTGAAAAAAGAAAGTAAATTATTCTGCTTTTCCTGCTTCAAAAAAAAGGTTTTTTGTTTCAAGGCCTCTTTGCAGTTCCAATCTTATCTCTTCCCCTGGCTTAGACCTTGCAAAAGTTTTATATAAATTTTCATAAGTAGCTTCTTCGAAATTTATAGACTTTATGACATCTTGTTTTTCTAATCCGCCAATATCAGCTGGACCACCCTCGATTACTTCAGATATAACGATTTCTCCTTTTCTAGCTAGGCTTAGCCTGTCGATGCTGAAACCTAACCAGCCTCTTCTGACTTCACCATATTGAATTAAGTCGCTGACAATCTCTAAAGCAATCGTTGAAGGTATAGCTAACCCAATACCTTCTGAACCGCCACTTGAAGATCTTATAAGCGTATTAATTCCAATTAATCTACCTCTTGTGTCTACTAAAGCACCACCTGAATTTCCTCTGTTTATCGAAGCATCGGTTTGTAGATAATCAGAATAAGGATTTTCAAAT
>CACJMO010000002.1 GCA_902594545.1 uncultured SAR86 cluster bacterium | reverse complement strand
CTTCATGGTAGTAGATAGAGAGGTAACATGAGTAACCTCTTCGTTTTCTTTTAACCAATTGGTAAATTTATCTATTTTATTAAGAAAGACGGGACTTGAGACATTTCCAGTTTCTGAAGTAGCTTTAAAACTAATAGGAAATGTTACGCCCATTCTTTCATCTAGCCAGAGGGTGTCTGGTGCAAAAGAAGTAAACCTATCACTATACATTTGAGTAGGATTTTCAGTTAAGTCGTTTAAAGGAATAAGACTAATCAATGCTAATGAAATAGCAGGCACTAACCAAATTAACTTTTGCCCATTCTTTAAGCTATAGGTAGCAATTTTTTTTGCCAGACCAGTCTGTTTGTTGATGGTTCTGGGTGCCTTTATTTCAAAGAATGAAGTGATAGGTGCTATGAAAAATATAGTAAAAATGAAGGCCAATGCCACACCAATGGCAATTCCATTGCCTAAATTCCTTAAGGGTTCTATTTCAAGAACATTGAAGGACAAAAACCCAATACATGTTGTAATTGTGGTGAGGAAAAGTGGTTGTAAATTTAGCTCGAGGCTTTTGACCATAGATACTACGCTAGAACTTCCTTTATCCCTTTGCTGAAAATAAATTGTAAAGAGATGGACACAGTCGGCTAATGCAAGCGTTATAACCAGAATAGGGTAGGTTATTATCATTTGGTTGAGTGGATTTCCAAGCCATCCTATTGAACCAAAGTTAGCAATAACAGAAAGTATGACCACACATAGAGTTGCGAAAACAGCGTACGCACTCCTAATAAGGAAATACACTGATAGGAAGATCAAAAAGAGCATAGTTGGCAAGATGGTAGGCATCTCTGCTTGTACTAACCTTGGGCTTAAGTATTCTTGATAGGGATTGCCTAATAGCCGTATGTCTAAGTTTTTGTAATCGGATATCTCTTTTTCAAGAAACTCTAGGAGATACTCTACTGTTTCCGCAAGGCTTTGTGTTTTATTACCTGGAGGAGGATCAATAATTATGCTTATGACTGTTGTTTGCTTATCCCTAGAAATAATTGATCCATAAATTGCATCTTGAGTTTCAACTAACTTTTCTCTTTCCTGAATAAACGCATCTGATTGTTCTAAAGCATTTTCAATAAAAGGTTCTACAATCAAATCATCTTCTTCCGATCGTACGTAAGAGAAGTTAGTAAGACTATCAACTCTTACAGAGTGCGGGATAGTCCAAGATTTCTCTGTAAGCCTTTCTATCAAGGAAAGTGTTTTTTGATTAAAGATAGACGAGCCTCTTCCATCGATTGCAATGATTATGTTGTCAGTTGGTATAAATGTTTCATCTATTTCATCATTTAATTCTGTAGCAGGGTGATTTTCAGGAAAAAAAGTATCGAAGTCTGGGTCAAATGTTAGATGCTGAAGACCTAAGCCCAAAAAAGCTGTTAACACTAGGCTGCCACAAATACTCAACAATCTATTGCTGATGATCGCATTTGCTAAATAATTCTTATCAAGTAGTCTCATTTATAGATAGTAAGTAAATTCTAATTTTAGAAAATCATCATCAAGTAAAGTTTCAAATAATTTAGGCTCATTATTGTCTCTGTCTCTGTCATCAAAATAGAACCCTTCAATTGAGAGTAGACAGCAATCTCCTATTCTTCTTGAAGACTCCAAGAGAAATCCCACCTCTCCATTCACTTTATTCCATACAATTCCTGATAGGATTTGAGAATCATAAGCGTCATTGAGGCTAAGTCTGGTACCAAGGATTGAAGGCGAGCTATCGAGCCTATCATCGTGATTCATTTCAAGTATCCAACCTAAATCAATTCTACTATCGAATATTCCTACTTGTGTATATTCGAACCCAGCAGTCAAGGCTGAAAATCTTTCTCCTTGTCCAGAACGTGAAATGATCTCGGCTTTTAGAGCAAGGCTTCCAACTAAATAAGTTAGCTCTAAACCAACCTGGTCTATAGTTTCATAAAGTGGAATCATCTTAGAGTAGGCATCATCAATAGGAATAATTCTTGGCTCTCTGGAATTGCCAGAAAAATAAGATATAGCGATATCCAATTGATCATAATAATTAGACCATCTAATTGCAAAATCTGTTCTTCTGTCCTTTGCAGAAGATTCGTAAACGGATTCATTTTTATCTATGATTACAGGTAAAGTCAGTCTGCCTTCTTTGCCAAAAAATTTTCTTTCTCTAAAGCCTAATAGGGCATAAATATCAAGATTACCCCAGCTCTCTTCAAAAGATACTTTTATCATGGGTTGGCCAAGCTTCTCTTCCCCATCAAGAGCTTCTGTAAAGTCAGTTTGGTTGATGATATCTACTCGATGATTAGTTTCAGTTACTCCCCAAAACTCTTTGCTTACTCCATATTTAATTTCTTTTGATTCTCCAATACTTAAGAAGTACAACTCTTGAATATCTAAAAGGTTCCTATTTGTGTCCTGGCTGTCTTTTCTGAACTTTGACTTAAAGTGAAATATTGTTTCACCATCTTCGATATAGATTTCAGGAGAAAAAGTGAATGAAGAGTGTTGTTTGTCTTGATTGAGATAACCTTCTTTGAAAAAGGATCTGTTTTCTAATATCAATTCACCTAATACTTCGCTGAAGATTGAACAGCTGAATAAGGAAACACCAATAATTGTGCAAATAGTTCTCATAGAACGAATTATCTTGATCGTTTAAGGCTATTTTGTGAGAAGTCCCTATCTGTTAATCCATTCTTATACTTAACTTCTTTAAAGCTAAGGATAGAGCTTTTCCCATTTTGGTTATTATTCATAACCACTCTATGGGGTTGCCAGTAAGCTTCATCATAAATTTCATAATCTAAAAATAACTGAGTTTTCAAGTGAAAAGACTTACGATCAAAATGGTGAATTTTCCTTATCAAAAAGTATTCAGTATCAATCCAAACAATTTGTTTTGTATAACCTGAATAGGGATCAAGGGGTATTCTTTCAATAACATGACATAGCATTCCTTCATATTCTTCGTCTCTAATGTATTGATAGTCATACTTCTCGACTTCCTGGAAAGAAAAATCTTCAAAAGAAAATTCACTTCCTAAAAAGGGTCCAGATTTATTTTTGGATGCAATTCTTTTAACGCGCTTGAGAGCGGGTAGATATAACCATTGATCATCAGGCTCGGTCTTATGAGCAAATGAAAGTATAGCCACTCCTTTTACATCTCTTGGACTTTCAAAAACAGCAAGAGATTTATCTCCATCACCAGGAACTTCCAACCTTTTAAATTTAAGTTTTCTTGTTACAACATCACCCTTTTTGCTGATGAGTTCCATTGTCATTTCAGATGAACTGTCTTCATATCCATCGAAGTTCTTATCGCTTTTTATAGCAATTTCTAGTCCTTTATTTGCTGATAGAGTTTGGGATAAAGTAAAGAAAAGAAGAAAAGTTAAAAGGATTACTTTTGCTGGTCTTATATTTTTGGTCTTCATGATGTTAGTCATTTTAACTTCAATTCAAATATCTTTTCTGAATACTTGAGAAGTCTAAATCTCCCATCCCTTGATTATTTAAATCTTCATATAATTCTTTGGCAAGCTTGCCCATGGGTGTTTCAGAATTTGATAAGCTTGCGAGCTCTTGAGCCAAGCTTAAATCTTTAAGCATCAGTAAATTTAAAAATCCTCCGGAATAATTTTTACCGGCTGGAGCATCTTTCATAACCCCTGGGAAAGGATTATATTTTTCAAGCGACCAATTACCGCCAGAACTTTTCTTCATAATTTCAGATAGTACTTCAGGGTCTAAACCATTTTTCACTCCCATAGCTATTGTTTCAGCCGTTCCACACATATGAATTGCAAGCAGCATGTTATTGCATAATTTAGCTATCTGACCGGAACCGGAATCTCCGGCATGAAATGTATTACTCCCCATGATGTCGAAAAGACTCGAAGCTTTCACCAAATCTTCATCCTTCCCTCCAACTATAAAGGAGAGGGTTCCATCTTCAGCTCCCTTAACACCTCCTGAAACCGGTGCATCTAACATCGAAATCCCTACTTTACTTGCTCTGTTTGCAACCCGTTTGCTTGTTTCAGGGCTTATGGTTGAAGAGTCTATAATTAAAGTAGTTTTTGCAAGATCATCAAGAAGAGAGGAATTCAAATATACTTCCTCTACGGCACTATCATTGGGCAGCATAGTGATTAGTGCATCAATACTTTTTGAGGTTTCCTGGATAGAGTTCTTTACTTCAATACCTGATTGTATGGCCTTGACTTTTGCTTCCTCCGATAGGTCATAAGCCTTTACCTCTAGGGCCTGATTTTTCAAGTTGACTGCCATTGGCAGTCCCATATTTCCAAGCCCAATAAAACCGATTTTATTCATGCTAAAGATCCTCCAGTGGGTTGTTTTCCCATGCAAGTTTAATATGTTCTTTTACCCAGTCTTGGGATACATTCTCTATAGAATTAAATTTCCAATCCGGAGTATTATCTTTATCAATTATCAGCGCTCTCACACCTTCTTTAAAGTCTCCTTGTCTTGTAATCTGGATAGCCAGATTCAGCTCAAACAAGAATACCTCCTTCAAGTTCAGTTTTGGCGAGTTTTGGCATTGAAGCCAAATTAAATGCGCAGAAGTTGGACTGCCATTTTTTATAGTTTGCTTTCCTTTTGCGTACCATTCATCTTCAGTATCATAAGAAAATATGTTCTTTACCACAGTAACTAAGTCGTCTCCTTTTGTAAGTTTTTGAATTGTTGAAAGTTCCTCTTTTATTTTGCTTTTTGGAAAGCTCTGTGTGTTTGTTAAGTATTTTTTTTGATTTATTAGAGAATCAAGTAATTTGATATTCTCGTCATGGTTATCAACCCAAGCCAATTGTTTTATATCTGTATAAAATTCATCAAAGTCATTAGAGTTGAGAGAACTGTTGGTTAGCTTGCAAAAAGCGGTATCTGCTGCATTCAGGTTGGTAGCTGTGAGCATAATGTATAGACCCAATCCCTCAGGCAGCTTCTTGATTTCATGAGTAAAGCCAACATCCGGAAACAGTCCAACACCTATTTCGGGCATGGCGAATCTAGTTCTTTCGGTGGTAATTTTATATGAGCTCGCAAACATTAAACCTGCGCCACCACCCATAACAATACCATCCAAGATTGAAATAATCGGTTTTGGATAGTTATGCAGCCTATAATCTAGTCTGTATTCTGACTCAAAAAACTCTTCTGCGAAGATAGGTCCATTTTCGTCGCACATTGACTCATACAATGCTCTTATGTCTCCGCCAGCACAAAATGCTTTTTCTCCACTTCCACTGATCAATATCATTTTGATTTGAGGGTCTTTCTCCCACGCATCAAGAAGATCTGATATTAAATTGACCATATTCAAGGTCAGAGAATTAAGAGTTTCGGGAGAGTTAAGAATGAGGTGAGCTATTTGGGTATTTTGTTCACACTCAAGAATCTCAACTAGTACTTCTTCATTAGGCATTTTGCCATTCAGGTTTTCTTTTTTCTAAAAATGCTTCCACACCTTCTTTTTGATCCTTCGTATCGAATAAATCAATAAAAGGCTTTAGTTCTTCATCGTAAGATTGATTAGACAATCTCGCTTTGTGAATTAGTTCTTTGCACTGGGCAATGCTTGTAGGACTTTGATTCGCCACGGATTTAGCAATTTCCATTGCTACTTCAAAAGACTTGCCATCGTCTGTCTTCTCTTCAATCAATCCAATTTGTAAAGCAAGATCAGGCTTTATCTGTTCCCCCGTAAGGATAATTCTCTTTGCCCAACCTTCTCCAACAAGCCTTGGAAGTATTTGAGTTCCGCCGCCGCAGGGCAAAAGTCCAACTTTAGGTTCGGGTAGAGCGAGAATAGCTTTATTTTCTGCAACTCTAAGGTCGCAAGCTAACGCGCATTCCAAGCCCCCACCCATAGCAAAGCCGTTGATGGCAGCAATAGAAACTCCACTAAATTCACTCAATGACTTAAATGCTTTCGAAAATGCATCGCTCATTGACTTTGCGGCCTCTTTACCGCCTTCATGAAATACCTTTAAGTCTGCTCCCGCTGAAAAGAATTTCTCACCTTGTCCGGTGATCACTAGAGCAGAGATATTCTTATCCTTGTTAAGTTCACTAATAATTTTTTCAAGGCCCGAGAGGCTTTCTAGATCCCAAGTATTAGCGCTTGGATTGTTAATTACTATCGTTGCTATATGCTCAATTTTTTCTACTATTAATTTTTCTGTCATATTTTTATTGAATAATTGATGCGGCATCTTCCATAATCATTCTGCGACCAATTATCATCCTCATAATTTCATTAGTGCCCTCAAGTATTTGATGAACTCGGACATCTCTTACATTTCTCTCAAGGGGATATTCCTGAATATATCCATATCCACCAAATATTTGTAAAGCTTCATTGCATACATTAAAACCCACATCGGTTGCATATCTTTTAGCCATTGCAGAATAAGTTGTTGCCTCACCATGCCCTTGATCAATCTTAAATGCTGCAAGTCTGGTCATATTTCTTGCAGCGACTAATTCTGTAACCATATCTGCAATTTTGAACTGCATGGCTTGAAACTCAGAAATTTTCTTTCCGAACTGCTCTCTTTCGTTCATATATCTTTGGGCTTCTTCCATAGCTGCTTGAGCTGTTCCTATTGAGCAAGTAGCTATATTTATTCTTCCTCCATCAAGACCCTGCATAGCAATCTTAAAACCATTACCTTCTTCACCGATTAGATTCTTTCTATGGACTTTTACATCAGTTAAAGAAACCAATCTAGTTGGTTGATTTTTCCAACCCATCTTAAGTTCATTTTTTCCATACTCAATGCCAGGTAGATCCGCAGGAATTAGAAAACAAGATATTCCTTTTGCTCCTTGTTCCCCAGTTCTTGCCATTAAAACTAAACAATCAGTAGCTCCAGATCCTGAAATGAAAGCTTTTGATCCATTCAATATAAAATGGTCACCTTCTTTTTTTGCTGTAGTCTTTAAAGAAGCGGCATCAGAACCTGACCCAGGTTCTGTTAAGCAATAAGAGGCAAGCTTTGTTCCTTGACTGAGGGCAGGGAACCACTCTTCTTTTAAGTCTTCAGATGCGAATTTACTTACCATCCAAATTGCCATGTTATGAATGGTCATGAAAGCTGTCGTACTGGTACAGCCTTGCGCTAGTTGTTCGAAGATTATTGAAGCATCTAATCTTCCTAATCCCATACCTCCGTAATTTGTATCCACATAAAGAGATAAAAATCCAAGTTCACCAGCTTTTGAAAGAGTCTCTTTTGGAAAAATAGCTTCTCTGTCCCATTGAGCTGCATAGGGCTTAAGTTCTTTTTCTGAAAAGTTCCTTGCAAGATCTCTATATTCCTTTTGAGTTGTAGTTAGATCAAAATCCATTGCTTACTCTAAATTTATTGTTAAATTCTTTGAACTTTCTTCATCTTCATCAAACCATCTTTCTGTTATGGTTTTGGTTTCGGTGTAAAACCTTACAGCTTGTTTCCCGTACGCATGAAGATCACCATAGAAAGATTGCTTCCATCCTGTAAAAGAGAAGAAAGGTAAAGGGACTGGAATAGGTACATTAATTCCTACTTGTCCAACTTCTATTTCGTGACGAAATTTTCTTGCAGATCTTCCGGAAGCAGTGAATATGGAAGTACCGTTTCCGTAAGGATTTTTGTTGATAAGCTCAATAGCTTCATCCAGAGTATCAACTTCGATACAAAGCAAGACAGGTCCAAATATTTCAGTTCTGTAAATCTCTGAATCTGTTTTTACTTTACTAAATAGGGTCGGACCAACCCAGTTACCTTCTGGATATCCTTCGACTGAGCATTGACTCCCATCAATAAGGCAGTGAGCTTCATTTTTTCCTTTTTCAATCAGTCCAATAATTCTTTCTTTAGCTTGGGAGCTTATTACAGGACCAAATCCTGATTCTTCAGAATCCCATGGACCTGGCATTACAAGTTCCATTTCTTTTTTTAGTTCTTCAATCCATTCTTTAGAAGAGCCGACAAAGACAGCTACACTAATTGCCATACACCTTTGTCCCGCTGCTCCAACAGACGAGCCTACAAGGCTATCAATGGTTTTATTTTTATTTGCATCTGGCATCACAACCATATGATTTTTAGCCCCTGCAAAAGATTGAACTCTCTTTAAATTTTCTGTTCCAGTTTTATAAATATATTGACCCACGGGAACCGAACCGACGAATGAAATTGCCTTTATATCTGGATGCTTAATAAGTTTATCCACTTGTTCTTTAGCTCCGTGTATAACTTGCAATAAGTTCGGAGGAGCTCCGGCCTCTACAAAAAGTTCCGCAAGTCTATTTGAGGTCATAGGATCCTGTTCTGAAGGTTTGAGAATGAATGTATTGCCGCATGCAATAGCCATAGGAAACATCCAAAGAGGTATCATTGCTGGAAAATTAAAAGGAGTAATTCCTAAACATACCCCTAAAGATTGAAGATAGCTATATGAGTCTATTTCCCTGGCTACATTCTCAACAGTTTCTCCCATTAACAGCGGGGTTATATTTGCAGCTTGCTCTACGACTTCTATACCTCTCCAAACATCACCTTTAGCATCTTCAAATGTTTTACCATTCTCTTTACTGAGTATTTCGGCAATCTTATCTTGATTCTGTTTTAGCAGCTCCTGATAACGCATCATGATTCTTGACCTTTCAGGTGGTGGAGTTTCTCTCCAAGTCAAGAAAGCCGCTTGCGCAGAAGAAATTGCATTTTCTATTTCCGATTCAGTCGCACACGGAGCTTCGCATAATACTTCCTGAGTGGCTGGATTTAGGACTTCAATCCAGTTCTCTGTTTTACTTTGGATGAATTTACCATCTATGAAAAGTTCTAATTTTTCTGACATAAAGTATTTCTTCTTAATTTATGTGAAGTATCTTACTATCTTTCCTACAAACTGAAATAAATTGCATAAAATCGTGGAGAGGAAAAATGCTTAAAACAAGAATTACTGATTTATTTGGGATAGAACATCCCGTTATACAGGGAGGAATGCAATGGGTCGGATACGCCGAATTGGTCTCTGCAGTATCAAATGCAGGAGCATTAGGAATCTTGACTGCTCTTACTCAACCAACGCCTGAAGATCTGACAAAAGAAATAGCGCGAACAAGGGAAATGACTGATAAGCCTTTTGGTGTAAATTTAACGGTTCTTCCAACAATAAATCCACCTCCATACGAAGAATATGCCCAAGCTATTGTTGGATCAGGTGTAAAAATTGTAGAAACTGCTGGACGAAGCCCTGAGCCTTTTATGGAGCTCTTTAAGGAGTACGATGTAAAAGTAATACACAAATGCACTTCGGTAAGACATGCTCTTAAAGCCCAATCAGTAGGAGTAAGTGCAATAACTATTGATGGATTTGAGTGCGCAGGACACCCAGGAGAAGATGATATTCCTTCTCTTGTTCTATTGCCTCAAGCAGCAGAAGCCCTCGATGTTCCGGTCGCTGGGTGCGGAGGTTTTAGTGATGCTAAAAGCTTGGTTGCTGCTCTAGCACTTGGTGGAGAGGCAATTGTAATGGGTACTAGATTTATGGCCACCAAAGAAGCCGGCATACATCAAAACGTTAAAGACAAAATGACTGAGGCTAATGAACTTTCCACAAACCTAATGTTCAGAACCATGCACAACACGGCAAGGGTGTTTAAGAACTCTATTTCAGACCAAGTAGTTGAAATTGAATCTTCTGGTTCAGCAACTTTTGAGGACGTAAAAGATCTTGTCGCGGGCCAGAGAGGAAGAGTTGTGTTCGAAGAAGGTGATCTAGAACACGGCATATGGTCTGCAGGAATTTCTGTTGCCAGAGTCAAGGATGTGCCAAGCTGCCAAGAGATGGTCTCAAGACTTGTTTCAGATGCTGAAAAAATAATTGATGGAAGGCTTCAATCGGTAAAAGCATAAGGAGGAATCATGGAAGATGTAAGAGTATATATGGTAGTAAACTTAGAGATTGAAGATAAAGATACATACCTAAAATACGAAAAAGGTTTTTTTCCCATCCTTAAAAGACACGGAGGAGAGTTTCTGACTTTCGACGATTCTTTTAGGCATCTTGAAGGAAGCGAGCCTTTGTCAGGCGGAAGGGTTGTAATATTTTCTTTTCCTTCAGAGGCTGCAGCAGATGCCTGGTACAACGACCCTGAATATCAAGAACTTTCAAAGTATCGAAGAGAAGGAGCGCCTTTGAGATCTCTAAGTCTTGTTAAGGGATTGCCCCCAAGAAGCTAATTCACTCAAATAGAGTGTAGTAAATCAGTAGAAGCAGAATAACGTCTACAAACATCATCAAGCTTATGGAGGTGCATCCATAAGAAATTTCTTCTTTATGCAAAGACCTATGTATAGAGAATGAGAAATACAGAAAAAGACACAGGAAGAAGGCTTTGATCACTGATTTATATCCATGATTTAGCAATATCTTTAATTGCTTCAGCTAATTCCAGAGGTTGATCCAATAAAACATGATGTGCCGCTTTTTCAATAGGCTTGATTGGAGTTCCTTCAGGTACATTTTCAGTGATAAATTCTATTATCTCCCTGCTCATCAAATTACTTTCCGTGCCGTAAATAATCCCAAGCTTACAGTTAAGATCAAAAGCAATATTTCTTTGCATATGGCGAAAACCCAACTTATCGAATATGGTGTCGTCAAATTTCCATTGAAATCCGTTATTAGCTTCTTTGATAGACCATTCAGCAATGTATTTAACCAGAAATTCATTTTCGCATTCCTGTTCAGGAGTAAGCCTGAATCTTTCCAGTATGCTTTCTCTCGTTGGATAAGTTTTAATCCTTCTTATAGGCCCACTTCTTACATGTGTAGAATAATCATAAGTTGGTGGTCTTATAGGAGAATCAACCATAATTACTCCGGTGAGTTCCTTTTCAGATAAATACCCTGCAGTTGCACTCATGAAGCCACCCATACTATGGCCGCAGATAATTGGCTTTCCAATATTAAAAAAACCACTATCTTCTGCTACTGACAAAATTTCTTGTGCATAAAGCTCTGGTGAATAATCCTCTCTATGATGACTTTCGCCCATACCTGATAAATCTATTGCACTGACTTGAAAATCTTCAAGCAAAAGAGGGGCTATAAAATCCCACCAATGAGAGTGGCTACCGCTGCCGTGGACTAGAACAATACCTGGTTTTGACTCATCACCCCATTGTTGATAAGAAATTAAGCCGCCCTCGACATTTATAGACTTTTCTATTTTCTTAATTGACAAGGCTTCCTTAAACCAATCTGGATGAGAATCTACCATTTAGACATTCCTTTGAAATAAATTTATAGTTATTAAAGTTTTTGAAGGCGCTAGTCTATTATAATCTCGGAAAAATAAGGACGATTTATGAAAAATCCATTGCAAGGGGCAAATACACAAATGGCTGACCCTAATGAGGAGCCCACAGTTCCACAGCCTGCAGCTACAGTTTTATTAGTTAGAGACGCAAAAGACGGAGTAGAGGTTTTTCTGGTCGAGCGAGCTTCCAAAGCAAATTTTGGAGGGGCATTTGTTTTTCCTGGAGGCAAAGTAGATCCTGAAGATGGCCTTGATGAAATGGAAGCCATCACGACCGGAGCTTCAGATAAAGAACTCTCTAATACCTTAGGCATTGAAAAGGGAGGTTTAGCCTACTGGGTTGCTTGTATCAGAGAATGCTTTGAAGAAGCAGGAATTCTCATAGCATATAGAGATGATGGCACTCCTTTTGACCCTTCGGACTCAGTTGAGAGAGAAAAATTTGTTGACTATAGAAATAGACTTAATTCTGGAGAATCAATACTAGATTTAATGTGCCAGACGGAGAAATTAACATTAGCTACTGAACGACTTGCTTACCTCGCCCATTGGATAACCCCCAAGATTGAAAAAAGAAGGTATACCACCCGATTTTTTGTTGCCATTGCTCCTTCGGGTCAAGAAGGTCTGCACGATGGATCCGAGAGTGTTAACAGTCTATGGATAAAACCTGAAGAGGCTTTACAGCAACAAGAGGAAGGTAAGTTATTATTAATCATGCCCACAATAAAGAACCTCCAAAGTATCTGTGGCTATTCTAATGTAGAAGAGTTATTACAAGATAAGTCATCAATAGATCCTTCAACAATTCCTACAATTGAACCTAAATTCTTTATGGAGGATGGAAAAATGGTAGGCCTTTTACCGGGCGATGAAGGATACGAGGATCACTGATAATGGAAGCGGGAAAGGTTGTTGAGTTAAGTCCTTTAGTTAGAAGAATTACAGCAGGTAACGGAAGTGTTTTTACTGGACCGGGAACAAATACCTATTTAGTAGGCAAAGAAGAAGTAACAGTCATTGATCCAGGACCGGCAATGCAAGAACACATTGATGTAATTACAGCTGCCGCACCTAATATAAAGCAGATCCTAGTCACTCATACTCACCCGGATCACTCTCCTGGAGTAAGGCTTCTCAAAGAAAATCTGGATGTCCCCGCTTATGGCATGCTCACAAATTCTTCCAAAAACCAAGATCAAACGTTTAGTCCTGAGAGGATCTTGGATGACGGAGAGGTCTTTCAAGAAGAAGAATTTTCTATTGAGGTCATTCATACTCCAGGTCATGCTTCAAATCACTTATGTTTTATCCTCAAGGAAGAGAAACTAATCTTTACGGGTGATCATATTATGAATGGCTCAACTGTTGTTATCGGTCCTCCTGATGGCAATATGAAACAATACATACAATCTTTAGAAAAATTAAAAGATTACGATATTGAAAAGATCGCACCAGGCCATGGGGAATTGCTAGAAAATCCTCATGAGGTAGCTGATTGGATTATCAACCACAGACTCGAACGAGAAAAGAAAGTCTTTCAAGCTCTGCGGGAGGCGACTAAAGGCACTCCCGACTCCCTTGTAGAAAAGGTTTATGACGATGTTGATTCTTCTTTATTTCCAATCGCAAAGGCCTCGCTTCTTGCTCATTTAATCAAGTTAGAAGAAGATCAGTTGATCTATAGCAGTGGGGAAGAATACTTTATAGAAAATACTAATTAATCTTTACTCCTGTGCCTGCTAGAGCGCAGTAGCCATCCGGGTTTTTAGCTAGGTATTGCTGATGATAATGTTCAGCGTAATAAAATTGATCAGCCTCTTTCACTTCAGTCGTTATCTGGCCCAGTCCATTTGCTTTGAGCTGAGCTTGGTATTGTTCCATAGTTTTCTTGATAATGGCTTTTTCCTCTTCATTGGAGAAATAGATGCCTGACCTGTATTGAGTGCCCATATCGTTTCCTTGCCTCATACCTTGAGTGGGATCATGATCTTCCCAAAAAGTTGTGAGTAAAGATTCATAACTAATGATAGCTGGATCATAAACAACTAGTACAACTTCGTTGTGACCTGTAAAGCCAGTACAAACTTCTTTGTAAGAAGGATTTTTTGTAAAACCTCCAGCATATCCGGCTGCAGTTGAGTAGACTCCATCTAGTTCCCAAAATCTTCTCTCAACTCCCCAAAAGCAACCCATTCCAAAAATAGCTTCTTTTAAATTATCGGGGAATGGACCTTTCAAGGGCGTCCCTTTTACAAAGTGCTCTGTTGGAACCTCAATCTCTTCATCTCTTCCAAGCAAAGCTTCTGATTCAAGCGGTAATATGCTTTTCTTATTTAACAAATCCATTAATGACATTATCTATTCTCTCTATTTATTATAAGTTCTTCCACTACAGAGGGGTCAGCTAAAGTTGTTGTATCCCCTAAGTTATCGATTTCATTTGAAGCAATTTTTCTAAGTATTCTTCTCATGATCTTTCCTGATCTTGTTTTAGGAAGTCCAGGTGCCCATTGTATGATGTCAGGCTTTGCAATTGCACCAATCTCTTTGGCGACAAGCTGAATAAGATCAGCTTTTAATTCTTCTACTGCTTCAACTCCAGTCATTAGAGTAACGTAGCAATATATTCCTTGTCCTTTTATTTCATGCTCATAACCAACGACTGCAGCTTCTGCTACATCTTTATGAAGCACCAAAGCGCTTTCAACTTCTGCGGTCCCCAACCTATGACCTGACACATTCAAAACATCATCTACTCTTCCAGTGATCCAGTAATATCCATCTGAGTCTCTTCTCGCTCCATCTCCAGTTGCATAATAACCAGGGTAAAGTGAATAGTATGTTTCAACACATCTTTGGTGATCACCATAGACAGATCTTATTTGCGAAGGCCAGCTGGATTTAATGACAAGATTGCCAGCACCTTCTCCTGTAATTTCCTTACCATTTTCATCCAGTAATGCGGGCTCTATTCCCAAAAATGGTTTCGTTGCACTTCCAGGTTTCATTGCTGTAAATCCAGCAACAGGGGTTATCATCATAGCTCCAGTCTCAGTTTGCCACCAAGTATCCACAATGGGACAAGAAGAATCTCCAACTACTTTAAAATACCACTCCCAAGCTTCTGGGTTTATTGGTTCACCAACTGTACCAAGTATTCTTAGGGATTTTCTTGAAGATGATTCTACAAATTCATCACCTTGAGCCATTAGGGCTCTTAAGGCTGTGGGTGCTGTATAAAATATATTAACTTGATGCTTATCAATCACTTCCCAAAATCTAGAAGCAGATGGGTAGGTTGGAATACCCTCAAAAATAAGTGAAGTAGCTCCGTTGGTTAAAGGCCCATAAACGATATAGGAATGACCAGTTACCCACCCTACATCTGCGGTACACCAGTATATTTCTTCATCCTTGTAATCAAAGACAAGCTTATGAGAGACAGCTGCTTGTAGTAGATATCCTCCGGTTGTGTGGAGAACCCCTTTTGGCTTCCCGGTTGAGCCTGAAGTATAGAGAATAAATAGAGGATCTTCAGCATTCATGCTTTCTGGCTCGCATTCTTTAGAAACCTCTTTTGAAATTTCTTCGTATCTCACGTCATGTTCAGCATTCCAAGCAATATCTGCTCCAGTTCTTTTAATAACCAAAACTGTATGAACATTAGGACATTCTTTTATTGCCTCATCTACATTATTTTTAAGCGGAATAGTTTTGCCTCCCCTAAGACCTTCGTCGGCTGTTATAACTGTCTGACAATCCGAATCTAAAATCCTATCTTTCAAAGATTCGGGAGAGAACCCTCCGAATACAACTGAGTGAATTGCACCAATTCTTGCGCAAGCAAGCATTGCGTAAGTAGCCTCTGGGATCATTGGCATATATATACAGACTCTATCTCCTTTTTTAATTCCCCTTTTCTTGAGAACATTTGAAAATACACAAACCTCCTCATGGAGCTCTCTATAAGAAATTTTCTTTGAATCATCAGGATTATCACCCTCCCAAATGAAAGCTGTTCTATTGGCATGTTTTTCTAAGTGACGATCTATGCAATTATAAGAAGCATTTAACTTTCCTTCCAAAAACCAAGATACCTCGCCTTTTTTAAGATCTGTTTTCTTGACTTCATTCCATTTCTTGTCCCAATCGAGATATAACTCTGCTTGTGAGGACCAGAAACCTTCTGGGTTTTCTATAGATTCCTTGTAAAGCTTATCGAATTCAGACTCTTTGATATTGGCATGATCCAAAATTTTATTGGATGGTTTATATATTGTTTCTTTACTCATAATTTCTATATTAAAGCAGGTGAAGGATTGAAATACATTTTTGAACCCTCTGGCTTATTAAAATAGTCCAATAGTTTGTGCAGTAAGAGGTTGTAATCGTTTTTGTTAGTTTGAAAATCCAGATAATCTGAATTAACTATCAGGACAGGAGACCTTTCGTATTCAAAAAAGAATTCTTTGTAAGTCTCGTTTAGTAGCTCCAAATATTCGAAGCTAATTGTTTTTTCCATCTCAATACCTCTATGCATGACGCGTTCATAAAGGGTTTTAGTATCTGCCTGAAGATAAATTACTAAATCAGGAGTTGGTAAATCAATAGATAGATATTGATATATCTGATCATACAGTTTTAATTCTTCTGCTGAAAGTGTTGCTTTGGCAAAGAGCCTATCCTTGTCTAAAAGAAAGTCCGATACTCTGTTTGGTAAAAATATATCTTCTTGTTTAATTTCTTGTATTTGCTTAACGCGCTGAAAAAGAAAGAATAATTGAGTAGCTAATGCCGCTTGAGAAGGATTGATGTAAAAATCAGGAAGGAAAGGATTTTCTGAAGGCTTTTCAAGGAAGGTGTCATAACCAAATGAGTCAGCTAAAAGAGAACTTAAAGTAGTTTTTCCTGCACCTATGGGGCCCTCAACTGCTATAAATTTAGGTAACTTTTCAAATGCCTTTATATTGATTTGGTCTTTTTCCATAACAAGAATAGTGCAGATACATATTAAACCAAATTGAGCCTTTTTTCTTTTAACCTAGATTTTCTTGGTAATTTTTTTTGTCCACCAGTCTCCAATTTGATTTAATTTTTCACCTGACTTTTCTCTCAGCAATAAAAAATCATATGCAGCTCTGAATCTTTTATGTTTTAAAGCAATATTAGCTTTCTCAGGAATTTTCATAAGCAAAATCTGCAATTCCCAAGTCTCCTTAATTGATTGTTGAATTCTTTTTGGAATGAAACAATTTTCGTTATGTTTTTTTAGAATGAAATTGGCAATTCTTGAAACCTTAGTAATTTTGATTTTTTTGAAATTAAGAGGACCTGTCTTGTTAACTAAAGCTGGCCAAAGGAGAACTGAAAAGAGAAAAGAGGGAGTAAGGGTTTGGTTATTTCGATACCTTTGATCAGTATCTCTGAGTGCATTTAAAATAAACCTCTTATCTTTTTTTGATGATAAGAAATTTTTAGTTTGAGGAAGTAGATATTTTGTTAAATTATAAGTTTGCATTTCAAGAAAAATCTTTTCAGCACTGCCTGTCATGAACATTTTAAGAGTTTCTTCATAATTTCTGCCTGAAGGAATTTCTTCCAATAAATAACATAATTTATGAATATCCTTTTCTATCTCTGGATCAAATTTCAGATCTAATTTAGATTTAAATCTAATCGCTCTTAGTATCCGTACCGGGTCTTCTCTGAAACGTTCTGAACTTTTTCCTATGGTTTTTAACATTCTATTTTTGAGATCTGTATAACCCCCTGTAAAGTCAAGAACTTCCATTTTTTGCATATCAAGGTAAAGAGAGTTAATTGTAAAATCTCTCCGAAATGCATCTTGTTCTATAGTTCCGTAATTATTGTCCCTGAGAATCAGTCCTTTATTTGATTTAATTGTTTGATTTTTATCGGCGGCTCTAAATGTAGAGATTTCAGTTATTCTTCTTCCTGCTCTGGCATGAACAATTTTAAATCTCCTTCCTATTATTCTAGTTTTAGGAACTATTTTATTTATTTCTTCAGGGGTTGCATTTGTAACCACATCAGAATCTTTAGGTTTTAGGCCAAGAATAGAATCTCTTACAAAGCCTCCAACAATATAAGCTTCAAAACCAGCTTCATTAAGTCTATGTGCTATAGAACTAGCATCTTTATCTAGGCTTTCGGGGAGAATATTGTGATCAGAGATTTTTAATATCTCTGGTTTTCGAATTTTTTCGTTTTTAACTAGCAAAACTTACTAGCCATATTGCTGCCTTTCGTGAATTTCTTCAATAGTTTTGCAATCGATACAGCGCGTAGCAGTAGGTCTAGCTTCCAGTCTTCTTATGCCAATTTCTATTCCACAAGAGGCACAATAACCATAATCATCGGATTTCAGATCTTCGATTGATTCACTTATTTTGGATAGTAATTTCCTTTCTCTTTCGCGTGTCCTTAATTCAAGAGTGAATTCTTCTTCATGGGTCGCTCTATCAGATTCATCTGGAAAGTGGCTCACGTTTTTTTGAATTTTATCTGCCGTTCTGTCCTGTTCAATTTGAAGTTGCTCCTTCCAGCTTACTAGGATCTCTTGAAAATGTTGTTTTTGCTTAGCGTTCATATACTTTTCATTCTTTTTTAACGCATAAGGTTTAATAGAAGCTAAGAATTGAGCTTCTTCATATTTTTCTATTTTTTTAGCTTTTTTTGGGGCTGTTTTTTTAGCTGTAACTTTTTTAGCAGCTGGCTTCTTTGGTGCAACTTTTTTTGTTGTTGTCTTTTTAGTAGTAGTTTTTTTAGCTACTGCTTTCTTAGTATTCTTATTGTTTGTTGTCTTTTTTGTAGTCTTTTTTGCAGGCATTTTTAAGAGTATTTATGAACTTTAAGTTTTAAAGGCGCAGCAATGTATCAGAATAATTTTTTAATAGCTAGAAAAACTTTCCATAATTTTTGCATACTCTTCTTTGGCTAATCTTGGTCCTGAATTTTGGACAATTTTTGAAGCAGAAAAACAACCAAATTTGGCAGCCTCTTCAAGGTTTTTTTGTTTAATTAATTCACTAAGGACTGCTCCTGCAAACATATCACCCGCGCCATTTGTATCTATTGCCACCACTTCGAATCCAGGAACAATTATTATTTTATCCTCTGAATAACCTACACAGCCCTGGGAACCTTTAGTGATTAGCAGATTGGCGGTATAATTCTTGAAGTAATCAAATATATCTGTTTGATTATTTGCATGACTAAATTCTTTAGCTTCCGCTTCATTGCAAAAAATTAAATTACATTTGTCTTTTGTAAGTTCTTTTAATTCTTTTTCAAATGAGTTGACAATAAAAGCATCAGAAAGGGATAAGGCTATTTTGGTCTTATGTTTCACAGCCATGGTTATCGCCTTTTTTATTGAATCATACCCATCAGGAGAAGCAATTAGGTAGCCTTCAATAAAAAGATAATCTGAATTTTTGATGATTTCTTCATCTACATTTTCTGAGGAGAAATTAACGTTGACTCCAAGATTAGTGCACATTGTCCTCTCTGCATCCTCAGATACCATGACCAAACATTGACCTGAAGGCAGGTCAGACTCGTATAAGTCAGAAACATGATCAACTCCATTTGATGACAAGTCGTCTAAATAAAACCTTCCATTATCATCATCATTTACGATGCAAGACATATAGCAATTAGACCCGAATAGAGAAGCAGCTACTATAGAGTTAGTGGCAGAACCACCACAAGCTCTATGAGACTTTTTACCCAGATTAACAAGCTCTTCTATTATGCTATTTTGGTCATCCTTTTCAATTAATGTCATAGCGCCTTTGGGAATCCCCCGGCTGTTATTTTTTTCAGCAAAAGATTCATCTATTTCGAAAGTAATATCTACTAAAGCACTACCAATACAACTTAAATCATATTTCATTTTTTTTCCTAAAATCATTTTAAAATCGTAGACTGTGCGCAGTGTACCAAGTATCAAACAATTAGATGAAATTTAGATTAACAATTGGCTTTTCATTAGGTCTAATTTTCATAGTCCTTTTCACTTTTTTTGCAGCAGTTATTGCTGTAATCGATTACCGAGTTACTTCTAAACTAGATGGTGTTTTGTGGACAGTACCGGCTAAGATTTATTCCAGACCTCTAGAGCTAGCTGAAAGATCTCTTTTAAATATTAAGAATCTGGAAAGAGAGTTGGATATGCTTTCTTATGTCAGTTCTGACGAACCAGAAACTCCTGGTCAATATAAGTTAACCAAAGACAATCTAAAAATTTATCTAAGAGGTTATCAAGATCAACGATCAGGCATATTCGAAGTTAGTTTTGAAGGTAAGCAAGTTATTAGTATCCGTAACCAATTGGGAATAGCCGAGGATTTTATAAGACTTGAGCCCATTGCTATTGGGGGAATGTATCCATCGCATATGGAAGATAGAGTTTTATTGAATTGGCCAGATGTTCCTCAAGTTTTGATTGATACTATTCTGGTTGTAGAAGATCAAAATTTTTTCAATCACTATGGGGTTTCTTTTAAATCTATTTCTCGTGCTTTCTTCAAAAATATACAAGCAGGAGAAATTGAGCAGGGTGGGAGTACCATTACACAACAATTAGCTAAAAGCCTTTTCTTCTCTTCGGAACAGACAATAAGAAGAAAGATCATGGAAGCTATTGCATCCTTGCTAATTGAACTGCATTACTCAAAGGAGGAAATATTACTTGCTTATATAAACGATGTATTTCTAGCTCAGTCGGGAAGAAGAGCCATACATGGATTTGGCATGGGCTCTCAACATTTTTTTGGAACGTCCATCGAAAATTTATCAAAGGATCAAATTGCCTTGTTAGTAGGAATGCTAAAAGGACCTTCCTTATACAATCCAAGAAGAAATCCAAACAATGCCACAAATAGAAGAAACCTAGTATTGAGGATACTTAATAGGGCAAACAAAATATCTAATACCGAACTGGAAACTCTGCTGCAAAATGACCTAGGTATTTCTTCACCAAATTACAGAACAGAAACTAAATATCCCGCTTTTCATGATCTGGTAAGGATAGAGTTACAAAAGAATTTCAATGAGAGTGAGCTTAGAACCAAAGGGTTGGCAATAGAGACAAATCTAGACCCTGTTTTGCAAGAGTCTCTTCAAAAGAATATTGTTAAATCTAAAAAAGAATTAGTAAGGAAGTACGGCAATAAATTATTAGATATCGAAGGTGCTGCAATTGCAGTAGATATTACAAATGGAGAGATTAAAGCAGTTGTGGGGAGTACCAGTCCGTCGAGTTACGGTTTTAATCGGTCTATTAACGCTATTAGACCAATTGGTTCCTTAGTTAAACCCCTTATTTATTTGACTGCACTTGATAAATACAATGATTACACGCTCACAACCATACTCGATGATTCTAAACTTAGTTTAATAAGTGGTGGTAAAGTCTGGGAACCTGATAATTTTAATAAAAAGTTTCACGGTGAAATCCCTCTTCATGTAGCGTTATGGCAGTCTTACAACATTGCTTCAGCAAGATTAGGTCTTGATGTTGGTTATGAGCCAGTAGAAGAAATCTTTGCAAATCTTGGAATAACCAAGCAGGTTCCAAACTACCCTTCATTATTCATAGGATCTTTTGAACTTTCACCTTTTGAAGCAATTCAAGCTTATCAAACCATAGCGGGGGATGGATTTTATACGCCCATACGTTCTGTCAGACAAATTAAAGATACTGCAGGAGATATTGAGCTCTCTTATCCTTACAGTATAGAACAAAGAATACGTCCAGAACCTATTACACTGCTTAAGTTTGCACTTCAACAAACATTTATCCGAGGAACTGCGAGAGGTTACTCAAAGAAGGAAATAGAAAACTGGAATGCTGGAGGTAAAACAGGCACCTCAGATGATCAAAGAGATAGTTGGTTTGTAGGTTTTGCGGGCGATTTGCTTCTTCTTGTATGGTTAGGGTTCGATGATAATAGGCCCACACCACTGACAGGAAGAACAGGTGCATTTCAAGTATGGAAGAATGTAATTAATGACATTAACCCTCCTTCAACAGAAAAAACTATACTTCCGCGTGTAGAATATATTTGGACAGATCTTAAGGATGGCCTTCTAAGTGGTGAAGCATGTAAGAATTCCATAAAAGTTCCATTTATAAAAGGGACTGAACCAACAAAAATTCCAGATGTCAGAAGAAAGTGTGCGAGTAAAAAACAACAATCAACAGAAACTATTCTGGATAGACTCAGAGAAGTGTTCGAAGGAGGGCAAGGTTGAAGAACATTAGATATTTAATTGGGATAATCTTTATATCTACATTTATCTCTTGTACTTCTAATCAAGTTTCTAGAGATGCATCTAATTACACAATCCCAGTCAATAATTTTTCCCAGACTGTTGAGATGCTGATATCCAATGATGACTTTTTGGAAGAAGAGATATTGAAAATAAATGCTCATAATCCATCTGTTCAAAGAATTCTGATGGGAGCCGATGCTCATTTAATGAAAAGAAAATATATTGAAGCTAACACTGAATTAGAACGAGCTTTAAGAATCACAAAGAATGACGGTGCTCTATACCTAAGACTTGCCCACATACGATATAAGCAAGGTCTTTTGCAGGAATCTGAATCATTTGCTTCAAAAGGTCTGTTGCTAAGGGATATCTCATCTTGGGAAAGATTACTTTTGAATGTTTACCTCAGAAATTAATTCTAAATCCTATCTTTACTAATATATAATCCGCGGCCTTTTTTATCGAAAGTTTGAAAATGAAGAAAGTTGGAATTATTGGAGGATCAGGTTTCGCCGGTGAAGAATTAATAAAATTCTTATCTGCTCATGAGACCAGTGATCTTATAGCAGTCAGTTCTAGAGATCGAAAAGATAAAAAGGTCGCCGATTTAGTAAAAGATTGTAATTTGAATTTTGTGGATCCTGATGATGATATATTTTTCGAATGCGATGTTGTCTTCTTTGCCACTCCTCATGGAGTATCTATGAAAAAGGCAGGTTCATTTTTGGATCGAGGCATTAAGGTTGTTGATTTATCCGCTGATTACAGACTTAAAGATACAGGCATATGGAAGGAGTGGTATGGCTCCGAACACTTGGATAAAGAAAATCTTAGAATTGCCATTTATGGACTTACAGAACTGAATACTGATCAGATTAAGAAAGCTACTTTAATTGCAGTACCAGGCTGCTATCCGACAGCTTCAATATTAGGATTACTTCCTCTGACCTCTGGTAAGCTTAAAATAAGCTCGATTTCAATAGATGCAAAATCAGGGATTAGCGGAGCGGGAAGAAGCACAGTAGAAGATGTTCTAAAAACTGAAATACAAGAAAATTTTAGAGCATACGCAACTTCAGGTCATAGACATTTACCAGAGATAAAACAAGTTTTAGAAGAAAGTTATGGATCCAGTCTTGAAATTAATTTTCTTCCGCACCTCATACCGGCTATGCGAGGTATTTACGCTACGATCCATGTTAACTTTGAGGAAAAAGTGGAAGAGAACTTTAGAAACCTTTTCTATGAATTTTACAAAAATTCTCCAAATATTCTTTTGATGGGTGACGATGAAGTACCTGAGATTATAAAGGTATCCAATACAAACAACTGTCAAATTGGCGTCTATTCTTCAGCTATTGATAATCAAATTATCATTATCTCTGCAATAGATAATTTAGTTAAGGGAGCTGCCGGTCAGGCTATGGAGTGTTACAATTTACTTACTGGCAATAACCAACTGAAAGGGTTAGACAATGGTTGAAACATATACTCCTTCTCTAATGCAGCTAAGCGACGGCGCTGTACAAAAGATCTTATCTTTAAAGAGTGATGAAGCTAACTCCCCTCAGTTAAATCTTAGAGTTTATGTAACCGGTGGAGGTTGTTCGGGATTTCAATACGGCTTTTCCTTTGACGATGTTGTTGAAGAAGATGACACGTGTATCGAAAATGGTGGAGCAAATCTTGTGGTCGATTCACTCAGTCTGCAGTATCTTCAGGGATCTACAGTTGATTACATTGAAGATCTAACCGGGTCTAAATTTATTATATCCAACCCCAATGCAACCACTACTTGCGGTTGTGGTGAGTCCTTTTCTATATAGTAGGATTGTAGATTTTTCCTAGAAAAACTTTCCCAACACTTCCAGTTATATCCTGCATGTCAAATTGGGTGCCTTTAACTCTTTCTCTCGCTAACCAAGCGAAACAAATAGCTTCTAAATAATCAGGTTCTACTCCCAACTCCTGCGTTGTTAGGCATCTTCTTTTTGATAAATCACTTATTCTTTCCATCAAAAATAGATTGTGTGAACCTCCACCACAAAAATAAATCTCTTCAGTATTTACTCGAATTTGCTCAATATCCTTACATAGAGCCATAGCGGTTAGTTCTAAGAGTGAAGCCTGAATGTCCTTTTCAATAATTTCACTTTTAAGTTCTTCCAGTAATTTTAGAAGCCAATCCATATTAAAATAATCTGGACCCGTGCTCTTGGGATATTTTTTTTTAAAGTAATCGTCTTCCAGCATTAAGCCTAAAAGTTCTTGATTTATTTCGCCTGACCTTGCCCATTCACCTTTGTCATCAAACTCGCCTATACCATTTTTTCTTGACCAAGCATCGATAAGGCAATTTCCTGGTCCAGTATCAAATCCCACTATTCCTTTATCACTCAAATATGTAAGGTTGGTGATACCGCCAATATTAACGATTAGCCTATTTTTATCAGCCTTGAATATTTCCCTGTGAAATAAAGGAGACAATGGAGCTCCCTGACCACCTGCCTCTATATCGTCGTCTCTAAAGTTGGCTACTATATCAAGATTAAGCTCATTGCTGAGCAGTTGAGGATTTCCAATCTGCAATGAGAAAGGTTTAGGTGAATTCGGTTCATGTTTTATTGTTTGACCGTGTGATCCAATGGCTTTTATATCTTCTGGTTTGACCAACAACTCTTCCATAAAATCCTTTACTTTGCCAGCAAAGAATAAGCCTAACTTCTCATCCAGGTCTCTCAAACGGGAAGCGTCAATATTTTGTGAACTGGATAAGTATAGGACTTCATTCTTTATCTTTTCGGGTAAATTGTAATTTTGAACACCAATGATCTTTATAGAGTTATTGATAAATTTTACAGCTGCACAATCTAAGGAATCTGCACTGGTACCAGTCATTAGACCAATGTAGATTTCATCCACCGTAAACCTCTATTCCATTAATTAGAGATTGAAAATTCTTAAGCTCATTTATCAGGTTTTCCGACTTTTCTTTATAAGATTTGAGTTGAGAGGTTTGTATGGGTGATGCATTAGGAAATTTAACTTTCAAAGGGTCTGTATGCCTGCCATTAACATGAAACTCGTAATGTAAATGAGGTCCAGTAGCTAAGCCTGTACTTCCCACATATCCAATTGTTTGACCTTGCTTTACTTTTCTTCCTACTTTAGCCCTAGAGTTGAATCTATCTAAATGACAGTAACGAGTCTCATAATCCTCTGAGTGCTTAATCTTAATTTCATTTCCGCATCCGCCATTGTATTGAGCAAAAGATATCGTTCCATCGCCAGTAGCCCTAACTGGAGAGCCCTTATTTGCTGCATAATCAACTCCCTTATGTGCCCTGATGGTATGTAACACAGGATGCCTTCGTTTTAGATTGTACTTTGAACTTATGTAACTTAATTTCACAGGGGACCTAAGAAATGCTTTTTTTACATTTTCGCCTTCGAGATTGAAGTACTCGGATGTCTGCTTATTTAGGTCATGCCTTACGGCAATATACTGCTCATTTTGATTCATGAATTCAGATATGAGTATATCGCCATCAATTACTTTTTCTCCATCAATGAGGATTTCTTCATAAATCAAGCTGTAAGTATCACCCGGTCTAATATCATGAGTAAAATCTATATCCCAGCCATTTATATAAGCTAAATCCATTAGTACACTATCAGGAATATCCTGTTTCAGTCCTGACATATACATAGAGTCTTCAATAACTACATGTTTAAATATTTTTACTTTTTCAATTTTTGATTCATAGTTTGCTATCGAAAAACCTCCTGTCTTCCTTACTGCCTTTACGCCCGTTCTTATGTCATCTATATACGTTAGGTTTTTAAGTTCTCCGCTCTTATCGATAATAACTCTTATCTTGTCTCCTACTTCTATCTTGGCGAGAAGATTGCTATTTTTGCTATTTACTAGGCTTATGATGTCTTCTTTTTTTACTTTAAAATCATCAAGGATTGTATAGAGAGTGTCATTTCTTTTGATTACCTTTTCTCTCTCTATAAGAGGGTCTTCAATTTTAATCTCTTCGCTTAAAGTATTTAATATTAGGGGTTTTATAAGTTCTAATTCAGTCTCTTTCTCTTTAAGGTCTTTACTGCCAAGTAAACTCATTGCACCAAGAAGAAAAAACCCCAGAAACAGAGTAAAGACATGCTTCTTTGGAAAGCTTTTAAGGATGGTTATGATTTCATTAACCAGCATAAAGTCGAATGATACCTGAAAAAGAACATATAATAGACAGGCAATGAGCAAAGACAACCTAGAACTTCTAACTCGCGGAGCAGAAGAGATAATCCCAGAGGAAAGCTTTTTAGAGCAAATTAAGTCGAAAAAGACTCTAAGAGTTAAAGCCGGGTTCGATCCAACTTCTCCTGATCTTCATCTAGGACATACAGTATTACTCAATAAGATGAAAATCTTCCAAGACTTGGGGCATGAGGTGATATTCTTAATTGGCGATTTTACGGGTTTAGTTGGAGATCCTTCAGGAGTAAATGAGACACGTCCGGTACTTACCAAAGAGCAACTAAATAAAAATGCTGAAACATATAAAAAGCAAGTATTTAAGATCTTAGATCCAAAAAAAACAGAGATAAGGTTCAATTCTGAGTGGATGCAAGAAATAGATCCTTCAGAGTTTATTAAGATGTTGTCTTCTTACACAGTTGCAAGAATGCTCGAAAGGGATGATTTTTCTAAAAGGTATAAATCTCAACAGCCTATATCAATCCATGAATTTCTATATCCAATTCTCCAAGGTTTTGACTCTGTAAAGCTTGAAGCGGACATAGAGTTGGGCGGGACAGATCAGAAATTTAATTTGTTATTGGGTAGAGAAGTCCAAAAACATTATGATCAGAAACAGCAATCTATTCTTACGGTACCTCTTTTAGAGGGACTCGATGGTGTAAAGAAAATGTCAAAATCTTTAGGCAATTACATTGCGCTGGAAGATAGCCCTGATGACATGTTTGGTAAGCTTATGTCTATATCAGATGATCTTATGTGGCGTTACTTTTCTTTATTAAGCTTTAAGTCGGACCAAGACATAAATGGTTTCAAAGATGAAATAGAGGACGGGGCAAATCCTAGAGACATTAAATTTATTCTAGCTGAGGAAATTGTTGAGAGATTTCATCCCAATAAAGGTCTAATCTCTAAAGAAAATTTTATTAATCGATTTCAAAAGGGAACTATCTCTCAAGAGTTAGAAGAAATCGCATTGAAAATAATTCCCGAAGAAGAACTACTCACAAGGATTTTGAAAGAATCCAACCTACTGAATAGTACTTCAGAGGCTATGAGAATGATCAAGCAGGGGGCAGTAAAAGTCAATGAGGAGAAGGTTACTGATACAAATTTCTCCTTGAAAAAAGGCACTTCAAATTTAGTTACAATTGGCAAGAAAAAAGCAGCAAAAATTAATATAAATTAATAGTTAAAAACCTCTTTCAAAGCGGCTATTTTGATGTATACTGCGCGTCCCTCGGTAACGAAGGGGAGTTTTTTAAAAGTTTTAATAAGTAATTCGTGTGGGCGCTTATAATTAAGCGCAACTTACCAAAATTGCTCTTTTATTTGTGTTTACACAAGTATCAAGTAGCAATTTAGTGTCATTTAGGCACTTAATTCAAAATTCAATTGAAGAGTTTGATCATGGCTCAGATTGAACGCTGGCGGTAACTTTTAAACATGCAAGTCGAGCGGTAACAGACATAAAGATTCAGCTTGCTGAATCCGGTGCTGACGAGCGGCGAACGGGTGAGTAACGCGTAGGAATCTACCCAGTAGCGGGGGATAGCCCGAGGAAACTCGGATTAATACCGCATACGCCCTGAGGGGGAAAGGGGGCAGTTTACTGCTCTCACTATTGGATGAGCCTGCGTAAGATTAGCTTGTTGGTGGGGTAATGGCCTACCAAGGCGACGATCTTTAGCTGGTCTGAGAGGACGATCAGCCACATTGGGACTGAGACACGGCCCAGACATCTACGGATGGCAGCAGTTAAGAATATTGGACAATGGGGGCAACCCTGATCCAGGTATACCGCGTGTGTGAAGAAGGCCCTAGGGTTGTAAAGCACTTTAATCAGAGAAGAAGCAGTTTAAGTTAATACCTTAATCTGTTGACGTTACCTGAAGAATAAGGACCGGCTAACTCCGTGCCAGCAGCCGCGGTAATACGGAGGGTCCAAGCGTTAATCGGAATTACTGGGCGTAAAGCGCGCGTAGGCGGTTTAGCAAGTTGCATGTGAAAGCCCTGGGCTCAACCTAGGAACTGCATTCAAAACTACTAAGCTAGAGTACGAGAGAGGAGAGTAGAATTTCTGGTGTAGCGGTGAAATGCGTAGATATCAGAAGGAATACCAATGGCGAAGGCAGCTCTCTGGCTCGTCACTGACGCTGAGGTGCGAAAGCGTGGGTAGCAAACAGGATTAGATACCCTGGTAGTCCACGCCGTAAACGATGAGAACTAGCCGTTGGGCAGATTTAACTGTTCAGTGGCACAGCTAACGCATTAAGTTCTCCGCCTGGGGAGTACGGCCGCAAGGCTAAAACTCAAATGAATTGACGGGGGCCCGCACAAGTGGTGGAGCATGTGGTTTAATTCGATGCAACGCGAAGAACCTTACCAACCCTTGAAATCTAGCGAAGTTCACAGAGATGAGAATGTGCCTTCGGGAACGCTATGACAGGTGTTGCATGGCTGTCGTCAGCTCGTGTCGTGAGATGTATGGTTAAGTCCAGTAACGAGCGCAACCCCTATCCTTATTTGCCAGCGCGTTAAGGCGGGAACTATAGGGAGACTGCCGGGTGAAACCCGGAGGAAGGCGGGGACGAGGTCAAGTCATCATGGCCCTTATGGGTTGGGCTACACACGTGCTACAATGGGAAGTACAGAGGGACGCTAAAGCGCGAGCTGGAGCCAAACCCTTAAAACTTTTCTTAGTCCGGATTGGAGTCTGCAACTCGACTCCATGAAGTCGGAATCACTAGTAATCGCGAATCAGAATGTCGCGGTGAATACGTTCTCGGGCCTTGTACACACCGCCCGTCACATCATGGAAGTGGGTTGCACCAGAAGTGGTTAGTCTAACCTTCGGGAAGACGATCACCACGGTGTGATTCATGACTGGGATGAAGTCGTAACAAGGTAGCCCTAGGGGAACCTGGGGCTGGATCACCTCCTTAAAATAAAATCGTTTTTTTGTAGGCGTTCACACGAATTACTTATTTATCTCTATCCTTTATTAGATAAGAGATGAGTTTTTTAACATTTTTATAAGTTCAATCAAGTCATATCAAAAGCACTAGTGCTTTTAGGTATGCAAATTAACTATTCATACAAGGTTTAATTATTCTTTTAATCCGAAACCTTATATGAATAACTGCAAAGTAATTTGGCGTTTTGTGTTTTTAAACACATATAGTAGATAGAAATGCTTGAAAATATCATTAAGTTAATTGATGTAATATGGTCAAGTAATGAAGTGCAAACGGTGGATGCCTTGGCAGCTAGAGGCGATGAAGGACGTAGTAACTTGCGATAAGCTTCGGGGAGTCGGTAACAGGCTTTGATCCGGAGATTTCCGAATGGGAAAACCCACCTAGGATAACCTAGGTATCTTTATCTGAATTCATAGGGTAAAGAGGCTAACGCGGAGAATTGAAACATCTTAGTAACCGCAGGAAAAGAAATCAATTGAGATTCTGTGAGTAGCGGCGAGCGAAAGCGGAACAGCCCTTAAGCTTTATATTGGTTAGTGGAATGGCCTGGAAAGGCCGGTCGTAGAAGGTGATAGCCCTGTACACGAAAACTAATTTAAAGTGAAATCGAGTAGGTCGGGACACGTGAAATCTTGACTGAATATGGGGGGACCATCCTCCAAGGCTAAATACTCCTAGCTGACCGATAGTGAACCAGTACCGTGAGGGAAAGGCGAAAAGAACCCCGGAGAGGGGAGTGAAATAGAACCTGAAACCGCTTGCATACAAGCTGTCGGAGCTATTTGTTTACAAATAGTGACGGCGTACCTTTTGTATAATGGGTCAGCGAGTTAATTTCTGTGGCAAGCTTAACTTTTTTAAGGAAGGCGCAGGGAAACCGAGTCTTAATAGGGCGACTTAGTCTCAGGTATTAGACGCGAAACCGGACGATCTATCCATGGCCAGGGTGAAGGTGAGGTAACACTTACTGGAGGCCCGAACCCACCTATGTTGAAAAATGGGGGGATGAGCTGTGGATAGGAGTGAAAGGCTAATCAAGTTCGGAGATATCTCGTTCTCCCCGAAATCTATTTAGGTAGAGCCTCTCATATTACTGCTGGGGGTAGAGCACTGTTTCGGCTAGGGGGTCATCCCGACTTACCAAACCGATGCAAACTCCGAATACCAGCAAGTACAGTGAGGGAGACAGACTGCGGGTGCTAACGTCCGTAGTCGAGAGGGAAACAACCCAGATCGCCAGCTAAGGTCCCAAAGTATGATTAAGTGGGAAACGTTGTAGGAAGGCCTAAACAGCTAGGAGGTTGGCTTAGAAGCAGCCATCCTTTAAAGAAAGCGTAACAGCTCACTAGTCGAGTCGGCCTGCGCGGAAGATGTAACGGGGCTAAATCATACACCGAAGCTGCGAATGAATATTTATATTCATGGTAGGGGAGCGTTCTGTATGCCACTGAAGGTAAACCGAGAGGTTTGCTGGAGGTATCAGAAGTGAGAATGCTGACATAAGTAACGATAAGAGGGGTGAAAAACCTCTCCGCCGAAAGACCAAGGTTTCCTGTCCAACGTTAATCGGGACAGGGTGAGTCGACCCCTAAGGCGAGGGCGAAAGCCGTAGTCGATGGGAAATAGGTTAATATTCCTATACTTCTTGTTACTGCGATGGAGTGACGGAGAAGGCTAGGCCAGCACAGCGATGGTTGTCTGTGTTTAAGGTTGTAGGCTGGAGATTTAGGTAAATCCGGATCTCTAAGGCCGAGAACTGATGACGATTATCTCTTAGGAGATAAGAAGTGGTTGATGCCATGCTTCCAGGAAAAACTTCTAAGCTTAGGTAGCAAGGAATCGTACCGTAAACCGACACAGGTGGTCAGGTAGAGAATACTAAGGCGCTTGAGAGAACTCTGGTGAAGGAACTAGGCAAAATGGTACCGTAACTTCGGGAGAAGGTACGCCCTCATTACGTGAAGAGACTTGCTCTCGGAGCGGAAGAGGGTCGAAGATACCAGGTGGCTGCGACTGTTTACTAAAAACACAGCACTCTGCTAACACGAAAGTGGACGTATAGGGTGTGACGCCTGCCCGGTGCCGGAAGGTTAATTGATCGGGTTAGCCCTTTTGGGCGAAGCTCGTGATCGAAGCCCCGGTGAACGGCGGCCGTAACTATAACGGTCCTAAGGTAGCGAAATTCCTTGTCGGGTAAGTTCCGACCTGCACGAATGGCGTAACGATGGCCACGCTGTCTCCACCAGAGACTCAGTGAAATTGAATTTGCGGTGAAGATGCCGTATACGCGCGGCTAGACGGAAAGACCCCGTGCACCTTTACTATAGGTTCACACTGGACTTTGAGTTTATTTGTGTAGGATAGGTGGGAGACTTTGAAGCAGGAGCGCCAGCTCTTGTGGAGTCGTCCTTGAAATACCACCCTATTAAATTTGGAGTTCTAACTTAGGCCCGTTATCCGGGTCGAGGACAGTGTGTGCTGGGTAGTTTGACTGGGGCGGTCTCCTCCCAAAGAGTAACGGAGGAGTGCGAAGGTAACCTCAGCACGGTCGGACATCGTGCAATGAGTGCAATGGCATAAGGTTGCTTAACTGCGAGACTGACACGTCGAGCAGGTACGAAAGTAGGTCATAGTGATCCGGTGGTTCTGAATGGAAGGGCCATCGCTCAACGGATAAAAGGTACGCCGGGGATAACAGGCTAATACCCCCCAAGAGTTCACATCGACGGGGGTGTTTGGCACCTCGATGTCGGCTCATCACATCCTGGGGCTGAAGCAGGTCCCAAGGGTATGGCTGTTCGCCATTTAAAGTGGTACGCGAGCTGGGTTTAGAACGTCGTGAGACAGTTCGGTCCCTATCTGCCGTGCGCGTTGGAAAATTGAGAAGAGTTGCTCCTAGTACGAGAGGACCGGAGTGAACGAACCTCTGGTGTTCGGGTTGTCATGCCAGTGGCATTGCCCGGTAGCTATGTTCGGAAAGGATAACCGCTGAAAGCATATAAGCGGGAAGCCTCCTTCAAGACTAGTTTTCCCTGGACCTTCGGGTCCTATAGAGCCGTTCAAGACTAGGACGTTGATAGGCAGGGTGTGTAAGTGCTGCAAGGCATTGAGCTAACCTGTACTAATTGCTCGATCGGCTTGACCGTATTACATCAAGTAATTTCTTGATATAACCAAATTATTAGATTGAATTTATAAGTTTTTGTCTGATGACCATAGCAAAAGTGAACCACCTGATACCTTTTCGAACTCAGAAGTGAAACCTTTTAGCGCCGATGGTAGTGTGGTTGCGACCATGTGAGAGTAGGACATCGTCAGACTTTTATTTAAACCCTCCTAATTTAATTAGGGGGGTTTTTTTCTGCCACAAGCATTGCCCCTAAAGCGGAAGCATACTCACCATTTTTAGGAAAATGCGGCGTAAAACCTGTTATTGAAGCAGCTTGCTCTAACGAAGACTTCAAACCATTAAATGATGGAGCTCTACCCACCACTACAATTTCACTTGCTTGAAACATTAAAGCAACTGATGTTGCAATCCTGGCAGCTGTTTGACCAACTAGGTTAACTATTCCTGCCGCTATATCTTCTCTAGAATAATTACTTCCATTTTTTGCAACTTTGCCGAAATTAACTGCTGTAGTCTCTGGTGGTAATTGTCCTATAGGTCCAGTCACTACATCTTGCAATATGAGATCAACAGAGCTTTCATTTCCCTTTTCAGCTAGACTAGCTATTTCAGAGGGATCATCAGTATTTAAAAGCAATTTACTTAATCCTATAACGGTACCTCCACCAACTCCTGTTCCAGATGCGTGAAGATATTGGCCTTTATGTGCATGTATGCAGGCTGTTCCAGATCCAGCACTGACAATTATGGTGGACTGATCTTTGTCAATTCCAGATAATTCCATTGCACCCTCTCCAATAGCTTCTATTTCATTGACATGTACTATTGGAGTATTTTCAATGAAATCACCAAGTTCAAGATGTTTTCCGCCAGTAACTGCCATGAATCCTTCATTGGTTTTGAAATCAATTTCCTGAAAAATATCTTTAACCCTATCCTGATTTAACTCAGAGGTGCTCGGGTTCATTTTATGAACCAGTGTTCCCTCCTTTTTTCTCAAGGTGTCTGTGACAGTAATCCCGAAATCTGCTGAAATATTCATTATAGTTATAGTTAAACTGGGTTATCTTGGAGTATGCGTATATTATAAGTGTTTAATTTATAGGTTTGTAAATGGATATTAGACAAATAGTTATGGTTTCTTCTTTAAGAGATCCAATAGTTTCAGATCTGAGTCAATTATTCGGATTAGAGGTTGCTTTTAATGACCCAGGTGTAGGTCATTTTGGCCTTGAGAATGCTGTAATGCCTCTGGGCACTGACTTCTTGGAAGTGGTCAGCCCAATTGAAGAAAATACTACTGCAGGAAGATACCTTCAAAAAAGAGGCGGTGATGGCGGCTATATGGTCATTATCCAAGTTGATGACTTTGATAAAACAAAATCTTTAGTTCATGACAACGAGATAGAAATAGTTTGGGACACTGACTTACCTGAAGCTAAGGCGATTCATCTTCATCCCAAACAAATGGGAGGAGCTATTGTTTCTCTTGATTGGATGAACCCGAAAGAAAGCTGGAAGTGGGCTGGACCTGAATGGAATAAGTACATTACAGATGATATCAAGGGTATTGATGGTGTTGAGATACAGGCAAACAACCCTGAGGAGATGTTTAATAGATGGAAAGACATATTAGATGCTAGCAATATTAATGAATCTGAAAAGAAAATCTATTTAGATAATACTTGGATTAGTTTTACAGATGAAGATGATCGTGGTTCAGGTATATCTGCTTTCAGTCTTATTACAGACAATAAAGAGTTACTTATAAGTAAGGCTAAAGAGTTTGGCTTCTTACAAGAAGATAATATTGTTATTGGAGGTGTAAAATTTTATCTAAATTGAAGAGATTATTAATTGCTTTTCTATTTGCTTCGCTAGTTCTGGTTTCCTGCGGAGGTGGCGGTGGAGGCAGTTCTGCTTCTCCTACAAATCCTACAGGCAATACTACACCTTCGCCAACTCCTTCACCTACACCCACACCAACTCCTACACCTACTCCAACTCCTTCATCTTCTCCGACTCCTTCACCTACACCCACACCAACTCCAGTTCCTAGTAATTTACCAATATCCGGAGCTATTTCTCTAACTAACGATTTTGAGCTTGATAAAGCTTCTTATGAGGGCTCAGAAGAATATATGGAACAATCTGGCCTGGCTCTTATTAATGCTTCTTCTGCCTATGCAAGAGGAGCGACAGGAGTGGGTTCCTTGATAGGTGTCATGGATTCAGGTGTAGATATTTCTCATCAAGAATTAGATGGTGCAAATAAGCTAACATCGGACAGCTATCTAGTCTATTCTGATAGATCGCCAACAACAGATGAGAAAAGGCATGGTACTCATGTTTCCGCCATTGCATTAGGTGAAAGAGACGGCTCTGGTATGCATGGTGTTGCATTCGATGCTCAATTGTTTTTCATATCAATCAAACTTGGAACCGCAGGAGAAGACTATGAGCCAGCTCAGATAGATACTACGGTAGATTATACGGGTGTCGATAGTAGCTGGTCTCAATTAGAAGGCGTGTTTGTTGAGCGAGGTGTGACCGTTGTAAATGGAAGTTTTGGCTATCAAGGAAATATTAACGACTATACAGAAGAAGATTTAAGATATGCCTTTCCAAAAACTATTGAAGTTATGGCTCAAGCAAACAAATCTGATGCTGAGAAAACTTTGTTTATTTGGTCAGCTGGCAATGGAGGAGGTTATGCAGATCAAGGAGTAGATTATTCTAGTCCCGAAGTATTTGGAGGCTTAGCATATCGTATAGCGGAGTTAAGAAATAATAGTGCTGCAGTAGTATCAGTAGATCCTGATGGAACGATAAGTAGTTTTTCTAATAGGTGTGGAGTAGCAAAGGATTATTGCCTAGCTGCGCCGGGAAGATCTATAACAAGTGCTTATGCTCAAGATGCACCAGATAACAATTATTATGCTGCTTATAGCGGAACATCCATGGCAGCGCCGCATGTATCAGGCGGCATAGCTCTCTTGGCTGATTTCTTTGATGGCCAACTTGGAAACACAGAGATTCTGCAACGACTTTTTGCTACTGCAAATAAAACAGGAATTTACGCTGACTCTGATATCTATGGTCAAGGTTTGATGGATTTAGATGAAGCAACAAAACCTCAAGGGACTGCAACAATTGCAACTTTAGGAAGTATTATAGGTAATCAGCTATTTTCTATAGATTCTACAAAGGTATTTAACTTGGGCCCGGCTTTTGGTGGTGACTTCCATACCAAGACTGACATAGAGCTTATTGTGGTTGACAGTTTAGGAGCTCCATTTAAACGAAAACTGAACTCAAAACAGTTTACTAATTTACATTCTCCTAATTGGATAGCATCTCAGCAATCCTCTAATCTTAAGAGGGTACAAAGAAAGGAAGCGTATACATCTTTTGGAACAAAACTTACTTTTGGTATAAATAATGAGGTTTCCCAGCCAGATAATAGCTATAACTTGTGGGCCGACAAACAACAAAGGTTAAAGTACTTTTCTTTTATTCACCCTCTATCAGAGAATTTAAATTTATTCACTGGCAAAGGACAAAGCCCAAGTCTTTATTTTGGTAATCAATATGAAAATTCGAATCTTACTTCTAACCGTTTTTTTTCAACAGGTGCCCCTTATTTGGAGATGTCATCCGATGGATCTTTTCTAGGATTAAAACGCAACCTTTCAAATGAATCGATTTTATCTGCAGCTTTTTTTGCAGGAAATCATAGGGACAGTCAAAGATATCTTCTTAAAGACAAAGGTTCTCAAGGGTTCCTTATGGAGTATAAGAACAGGAATGAAATTAGATCAATATCTATTCAGGGAGGTGTGGTTGACGAAAGAGAAGGTATTCTTGGGAGTACATTTTCTGGAGCTTTTGGGCTTGCCTCAAGCTCTACATTATTTGGAGGATTGGAGTTGATTAGTCAACTTGGAGAATTAGAAGCACGAGGTTCATTCTTTATCGGAAAAAGTAATTCAAAAATTAAACAAGAGTCTTTATTTAATTCAATAGATGATTTTACTTCTTCATCATTTGAACTCGGTTTCTATAAAAAGGGAGTTTTTTCTCAAAGTGATAATATTGGGTTCATAGTTGATCAGCCCTTAAGGATTGAGCAGGCAGAAATGGGATTGAGTGTTCCTTACCGCAGAACAAAGGACAAGGAAGTCTTGTTCAAAGATATTCAGCTAGATATGGCTCCTGAATCAAGACAATTTAATGCAGAGGTAGTTTACGAAGAGAATAACAAAGCATTTGGCCTATCAGGAAGACTTGGATTCTCTAAGAATCAAAATCATCTAGAAGTAAATAAGATAGAGCCTTACTTCTTCATTGATTTTGAGTTTACTCTGTAGATTCTAAAATAGACCTTGCGCGGTATGCGCTGCTAATTCTTTCTCGGATTGTTTATCAATCTCCTCTGAAGATTCTAATGGCTTGTTGAGTTCAGCCCAATCTATCTCAAATTCATCTTCTGCATCCATATAAGACGTAAGGTTAAGCTTCTCATACAATGGAAGAACCTTATCTGTAAGCAGGCCAATTCTTTTAAGATTAGGCATCACTCTGCTGAACAGCATATTTGTGAACATATCTTGAGTTTCGTTATTCACTACCATTTCAAGTATTTCTTCTTCGCTAATATTGAACCATCGAGCAGGCAATTCAGTATTGATGATTCTATTTCTCATAACCACACACGCTTCATAGGCAAACATAGCTCTGTCTTCAACTTCTTCTTCCGTAAGTGTTTCTAGAAACTCTTCTAAGTAATTAACACCAAAAGTCACATGTCTTGCTTCATCTCTGATTACGTAATGCACTAGTTGTCTCAGTAGAGCACAATTTGAAGTCTCTTTGGTTGTTTGAAAAGCTGCAAGAGCAAGGCCTTCAATAATTATCTGCATGCCTATAAATTTCAGGTCCCATCTGGGGTCAGACAAAATTTTATCAAGCAGTGATTTTAGGTTTTTGTTTATGGGATATTCCACTCCTGAAACTTCTCTTAAATATCTTGCAAAGACCTCTACATGTCTGGCTTCATCAAAAGTTTGAGAGGCAGCATATAGCTTTGCTTGGTATGTGGGTGCACAGGAAACTAGTTGTGAAGCGACTAGCAGGGCACCTTGTTCTCCATGAAGAAACTGACTAAGACTCCATGCTGTATCATGCCACATGTATTCAATGCGTTCCTCTTCGGGCAAAGCAGCTAAGGGCCCTTCCATTCTTGCAATAAGCTCCGCCTTAACTGGTGCCTCACCTTTTTTTATCGCTTTGGACCAATCTAAATCTATGGAGCCATTCCAATTAAGTTTTTTACCTAATTCATAGATTTTCTTTATCCTTGAATCGGCATCTGTATAGTCCCAATTATAGTGACCGACTAATGGTGTGTTAAAAATCTCTACTACATCTTCGATATTGCCTTCATCAAAGCTCTCGGGTAAATCAAACTCTCTAGGATCTACAGGGGGATTATCAACAACTTTTATTTTCATTAAATTAACCTAAGCAGTTTTAGAGGAGTATTCTAGGGGTTGAGAAAGCTCATCCCAATCAATATTCCCATGATCTTCCAAGTCTTGGAATTGTAATATATCCATTTCTTCGTATTTTTCTTGCGTTTTTTCAGTTAATAGACCAATTCTTTTTAAATTTGGCATTATCTTGGCAAAAAGAAGATTATTGAAGAGCTTCGCATTCTCAGATTGATTGAGGACTTCTTGAGCTTCCTCTACATTCCATCCATAGTGTTTCATAACATTGTCAGATCCAAATCTATTTCTCATTACAACGCACGCTTCGTAGGCAAACTCTGCTCTATCTTCTCTTTCTTTATCAGATAGAGTTGCAACAAATTCTTCTAGGTAATTGACACCAAAAGTAACATGTCTTGCTTCGTCTCTTATAACCAGATAGAAGATATCTTTCAATAAAGGATCCATAGCTGCCGCTTTTTGTCTTTCAAAGGCGGCAAGTGCAAGGCCTTCTATGATAATTTGCATTCCTATGAATTTTAAATCCCATCTTGGGTCGGAAAGAATTTTATCTAAAAGTAGCTTGAGACCAGGCATTACAGGATAATTCCAACCAATCCTTTCTTGGAGATATTTGTTGAAAACCTCTACATGCCTAGCTTCATCAAAGGTTTGTGATGCTGCATATAATTTTGCATTGTAAGTAGGAGCACAAGAAACCAGTTGTGAAGCTACTAATAGAGCTCCCTGCTCACCGTGGACAATCTGGCTCAAACTGCTTGCAAGCAAGTGCCAAGAGCATTCAATCTTCTTTTCTTCAGGTAAATCATCATACGGCTTGAATCCTGCTAGTTGCTGGTGTTGTGGATCTGTCGCCCATTCCTCTAATGAGTAGGGCTGATTAGACCAGTCTAGGTCTAAAGTGGCATTCCAATTAAGCTTTTTGCCAAGCTCATATAACTTTTTTAGCCTATTATCTGCCTCAGTATAATCCCAGTTGTAAGACCCAGTCAGAGGGGTTTGGAAAATTTCAACTATATCTTCGATATCTTGAGGTTCCAGCTTGCTTTCAAGATCGTCTTTGTCGAAGTATCTCAGTCCTGGAGGGCAATTGTCTACTTGTGTTATTTTCATAATTTTTTCCTTTATATCAGATCATTCTACATTAAAACTTTAATTTATTCCCATTTTACCCAGCGAGCATTTTCATCACTTTATCTTGAAGATTTCAATATACATCTTGGTATCGAATGGCACTCTTGCACTGATAACATGCAACGTAATGAAATGAACAAAAGGATTTCCAGTAACTACTGTGAAAGTAGCTTTTCCCATTCCAACAAGAGTCTGGGTCATGATTATGTATGTAATGCTTGTAAGGGTGGTTTCCATAGATCCGTAATCTACACCTGGATCAAACAGACTAAATATCGAATAAAAAAGTCCTCCTAGCAAAATCACTGTAAATTTACTTTTAAATAATACTGCTATACGTGGAATAAAAATCATATGCATCATGACAACAACTGGCAATCCTGCGCCAAGGGTATTTACAAGAATTCCAAGTGATATTCCCTGGGCGTACTGATTAGCATTAATTCCTCCTAAGAAATTTGTTGATCCTGATAGGATCGGACCAAAAAAATCTAATGCCCAATAAGCAATAATTATCCATAGATCCCTAATCCACCTGAAAGAGGAAAAGAGTTTTTTTAGAGAAAACCCTCTTTTCTTAAGCCATATGAGTGGCAAAACCGTATATACAAGAGTATATGTTAAGGCCCAGATCCATACATCTACATGAGTGTGACTCCTGGTTGTATAAACGTCAGTCCCTGGAAAATGAAGACCCATGTTAAATACGTACCCTAAAATGATCTGAGAGGTTAGTAAGTAGAGTGAGGCGATCCAGGCTTCTCTTTTTGCAGAAGATTTGTTGATAGCATATAACTTTTCCCACTCAACACTCTTTCTATTTCTGGTTAGGTAAAGCAGTAAAAATACAGTTAATACCAAGACTGGAATGTAAACCGAAATTAAACTATTGAGACCATCCTTTGCTATGGGCGCAAGCTCAAAACCTGTTAAGTTGAATAGAAAATATAAACAAGTAGACAGTATCCAGAACGTCAAGCCATACATAAGAGTATGGTTTTTTTGAAACTCAATAAAGTTAGTCAACTTTGAACAAGTCTGTAAGTTGTTCAAGCATGGCCCCGCCAAGCTCCTCTGCTCTATGAATGGTTACAGCATTTTTATAATAACGTGTAACGTCATGCCCGATGCCAATTGCTATGAGATTTACTTCAGATTGAGTCTCTATGGAATGAATTACCTGTCTTAAATGTAGATCAAGGAAATTAGTTGGATTAGTTGAAAGTGTACTGTCATCAACTGGAGCTCCATCAGAGATTACCATCAAGATTTTTCTTTGCTCTTGTCTTCTTGCCAGACGATCATGCGCCCATATCAAAGCTTCTCCATCTACATTTTCTTTTAAAAGACCTTCTCTTAGCATAAGACCAAAATTCTTTTGACCTCTTCTCCACGGAGTATCAGCTGATTTAAAAATAATATGTCTTATATCATTAAGTCTGCCTGGATTTTCTGGCTTCCCATCTTCCATCCATAACTTCCTACTTTCTCCTCCCTTCCATTGTTTAGTTGTGAATCCTAAAACTTCAGTTTTAACATTGCATCTTTCCAATGTGGTGCTGATAATATCAGCGCAAATGGCGGCTACAGTCATTGAACGACCTCGCATAGATCCTGAACTATCAACAAGTATAGAAACGCTTGTATCTCTAAATTCGGTATCCTTTTCTATCTTGTAAGATAGAGGGGTAAGGGGATCGGTAATAATTTTATGCAATCTAGCTGAGTCAAGCATACCTTCCTCTTTGTTGAATTCCCATGATCTATTTTGTTGAGCCATTAAAAATCTTTGAAGCCTATGGGCAAGTTTAGAAATCGTTGATTTACTTGGACCCATTAGTTGATCTAAATGCTTGCGCAACCTCAGGATCTCTTCAGGACTGCAAAGATCTTCAGCCTTTATTTCCTCATCAAAACTTCTGGTATAGACCTTGTAGGTGAAATTCGAAGTTTGCCCAACGAGAGATTCCAGCCAAGATTGATTCGTTATTACTTCTTGATTCTCATCTACTATTGCATCTTCATCCAGATCTCCAGCATCAGCATCAGTTTCCTCCGTTCCTTCTTCATCTTGCTGTTCTGGACTAGCCTCCGATTCAACAGACTCATCATCTTCAGCGTCTTGCGAAGCTGATTCCTCTTCCTGCTCTGTTTCGTCTTCTATATCGTGATCTTCTGAATCAGAGTCTTCATCCTCTATATTTAAACTTTGTAAGAAATCCTTAGCAGTTTCTTGGAATTTTTCCTGATCACTCAGACTAGTAATTAATCCCTCTTTAACTTTTTCGTCTTGAGCATTGAATAAGGTACCCCAGTATTCTAAGAATTGATCAGATCCACTGGACTCTATATGAGGTAAGCAAAGTTTTCTTAACCAAGATTCCAAGGCTATTTCTAAATGATCTTCCTTTTCTTCAAGACTTTGAAATAGTTTGCAGCTATCTTCAAATTTAGCATTAAGATTAGAAGCGATACCTGGATAATTTATTGACCCTAAAATTTCGACCCTCGCATCTTCCATAACCCTTAAAAGAGCATCAACTTTCTTTGTTCCAGAGTTTATTCTTATCTTTTTATCTCTGTATTTTTCAATGCAAGCTAGAGAATCTGCTTTACCTCTAAACGAATTAAGTTCTTTGATGGTTTTAGGTGGATTAGGAAGGGAAGATCCCATACCGCCGAAACTTATTTCCATTTCAGGATTGCCAGAAATAGCCCTTGTGGCGGCAGACACTGCCTCTTTTACAGTTTCTGTTTGGGAATTCTTAGCTGTCAAAACTTATTGAGCTTCTTGCATGTCCTCGGCTATGGAATCAATGGATTCAGAGTCAAAGCATCTTTGATAATATTCGGCAATAATAACCCTTTCAGTCTCATCACATTTATTTAAGAATGTAATTTCAAATGACTTATTTAGATCATTAAATATTTGGTAATTCTCAGCCCAGCTTATAACAGTTCTCGGTGACATCAGCGTAGAAATATCTCCGTTAGCGAAACCTTGTCTTGAGAGGTTGGCAACAGAAATCATATTTTTTGCAACCTCTAAACCTTCTTTGTTGTCCAGGCTAGGCACTTTAGAAATAATGACCTTTAATTCAAGATCAGGGTCTAGATAATTTAAAGTAGAGACTATATGCCATCTATCCATCTGCCCCTGGTTTATTTGCTGTGTTCCATGGTACAGACCTGATGTATCGCCAAGGCCTACTGTATTTGCTGTGGCAAATAACCTAAATCCATTATGTGGAGATATAACTTTATTCTGATCTAATAAAGTAAGTTTTCCTTCTACTTCAAGGACCCTTTGAATTACAAACATCACATCAGGTCTTCCTGCGTCATATTCATCAAAAACCAAAGCAGTAGGTGTTTGAAGTGCCCAAGGCAATATGCCTTCCTTAAATTCAGTGATCTGTTTGCCATCTTTCAGTGTTATGGCATCTTTGCCAAGAAGATCTATTCTGCTGATATGGCTATCTAGGTTAACTCTAATACATGGCCAGTTTAATCTAGCAGCGACTTGTTCAATATGCGTTGATTTTCCTGAACCATGGTAGCCCTGAATCATAACTCTTCTGTTATGTGAGAAGCCAGCAAGGATGGCTAGAGTTGTATCTTTATCAAATTTATATGCATCATCAACATTGGGTACGTATTCATTGGGTTGTTTGAAACCCATAACCTTCATGTCAACGTCTATATCAAATGTCTTCCTAACATCTATCTCAACATCAGGTATTCCGTTATCAGTTTTTTCGTTCATTTTTAATCTTTTTTAAGGAAAGGGCGCTCCATTATCCTGATTTGAACCATTTCAGCAATAGTTAGGCTAAAGTACAATATCTGTATGGATAACAAAGATTCTATAAAAGATATTTGGACTATAATTCAGGACGAAACTAAAAGGCGAGTTGAGGCGGAACCAGTTCTAGCTAGCTTCTTTCATACAACTGTTTTAGAACATAATTCTTTTTCTTCTGCAGTGGCAGATCTAATAGCTAACGATTTAGGAAGCTCTTCTGTACAGCCCATGATGTTGAGGAGTGTGATTAAAGATGCCATAAATTCCAGTGATGAAATTCTTGAGGGGACAATCGATGATCTCTTGGCTGCTAAGGAAAAAGACCCCTCATGTAAGTACTTATCAGAACCTCTTTTATTTTTTAAAGGGTTTAAATCTCTTCAGTCTCATAGAGTAGCTAGTTGGTTGTGGGCAAATGAACGACATACATTAGCGCACTATTTTCAGAGTAGAACCTCGGAAGTTTATGGAGTTGACATTCATCCTGCCGCAAAGCTTGGTAAAGGGATAATGATTGATCACGGAACAGGAGTGGTTATAGGAGAAACATCTGTTGTCGAAGACAATGTATCAATATTTCAAGGAGTTACTCTTGGTGGTACAGGCAAGGATACTGGAGACAGACACCCGAAGGTAAGAGAAGGAGTCTTGCTGAGTGCTGCTTCAACTGTTCTTGGTAACGTTGAGATCGGAAGAAATGCTAAAATTGCAGCTGGAAGTGTGGTTTTAGAGGACGTGAGAGAAGGTACTACTGTTGCTGGTGTGCCGGCAAAAGAAGTAGGGCAGGAGCAAGGAACTATACCTGCAGACGAAATTGACCATTCAATAAAATAGGAAAACTTTATGAGTTACGAAACAATAAAATATGAATTAGAAGATAATATTCTAACAATTACCTTAAATCGCCCAGATAGATTGAACGCTTTTACAGGGCAAATGATGGATGAGCTTATTTCAGCTTTTGATAAAGCAGGCAAGGATGACGATGTTAGGGTAGTTATTGTCACAGGTGAAGGAAGAGGTTTTTGTGCCGGTGCTGATTTAGCTGCTGGATCTAATACCTTCAATAGAGATGTAAGAAATAATAAAGGAGATGAAGTAGATCACAAGCAAGATCCTGAATGGATGAGAGATGGTGGAGGAAGAACAACTCTTGCTATATACGACTGCCCGAAGCCTGTAATTGCAGCGATCAATGGCCCTGCAGTTGGAGTAGGGGTAACAATGACGCTACCGATGGATATTAGGTTGGCTAGTAAGGATGCCAAATTTGGGTTTGTTTTTGCCAGACGTGGACTGGTTCCTGAAGCAGCATCAAGCTGGTTTCTCCCGAGGTTGGTAGGTATAAGTAAAGCGCTAGAGTGGACTTATTCAGGAAGAGTTTTCAGTTCCGAAGAGGCTCTAGACGGTGGCTTAGTTAGGTCAATTCACGAACCAGATGAGTTGTTGACTGAAGCTAAGAATATCGCAAAGGAGATAATTGAAAACACCTCATCCATTTCAGTTTCCTTGACACGTCAAATGTTATGGAAAATGTTAGGTGCAGATCATCCAATGGAAGCACATAAAGTTGATTCAAGGTTCATATATGAGCTAGGTAGAGGAAATGATGCTAAAGAGGGTGTTAATTCTTTCTTAGAAAAAAGGCCGCCAGAATTCCCCAATAAAGTTTCAAAAGATATGCCTGATTATTACCCTTGGTGGGATGAAAAGGAGTTTAGTTAATATGACTAAGAGGGCTTTAAATAAACTAGTAAAACTATTGGCATTAGAGACTTTGGAAGAAAATCTTTTCAGAGGGCAAAGTGAAAATATTGGAGGACCAAGAGTATTTGGAGGACAAGTCATTGGGCAAGCTTTAACGGCTGCTGCTAGGACAGTACCTGAGAAGAGATTTGCACACTCTCTACATGCTTATTTTCTTCGACCGGGCGATATGGAATATCCAATTATTTATAACGTTGAAAGAACAAGAGACGGTGGGAGTTTTACTACTCGTCGTGTAGTTGCCATACAAAAAGGAGAACCAATATTTGATATGGCTTTATCCTTTCATAAAAAAGAGAAAGGGCCCTCTCATCAAATTGATATGAGTAATATACCCGGACCTAAAGAGTGCATTAGTGACATGGACATTAAGAAGAAAATCATTGAAAGGATTCCAGCAAAGCATAGAGATTTCTTCTTAAGAGAAAGACCTATAGAGATGAGGCACTTGCCAGGTGAAAGCATGTTCGATGAACCAACAAATCAACTTCCGTATAAACATGTGTGGATGAAGGCGGCAGGAAAGTTACCAGATGAAGTTTTGCAACATCAAGCAATTCTAGCTTACGCATCAGATATGGGACTTCTCAGTACATCTATGCTTCCCCATAAGCTTAGTTACGCGAAAGGAAACGTGATGAGTGCCAGCTTAGATCACGCTATGTGGTTTCATAGACCTTTTAGAGCAGATGAATGGATGCTTTACTCTACCGACAGCCCAAGTGCTAGCAATGCAAGAGGATTTAATCGTGGAAGTGTTTATACGGAAGATGGCATCCTAGTTGCTTCAGCTGTCCAAGAAGGTTTGATGAGAATGCTTAAGAAGTAAAAAAGAGTCTCTTACTTTAATGAAGTAACACCCATCAGGTGACGATCTATTTCTCTGGCTGCAGCTCTTCCTTCGTTGATGGCCCATACAACAAGTGACTGTCCTCTTCTGCAGTCTCCCGCTGCGAATATTTTCTCATCAGAGGTTTGATGAACATTATGCTCAGCTTTATAGTTAGATCTCTCATCAGTTTCAAGATCCAAGCCCTCAACGGTGTATTGTTCGGGTCCTAAAAAGCCCATTGCTAGAAGTATTAAGTCAGCCTCCCAATCCTTTTCAGTGCCTGGTATCTCTTGGAAGTTTTGATCTACTTCAACAGTCTTTATACCTTTAAGAGTTCCGTCATCATTTCTTAAGAATTCTTTTCCTGATATGGAATAAACACGTGGATCATTACCATAGATTTCTCTGGATTCTTCATGACCGTAATCAACCTTATAGACTCTTGGAAAGAGAGGCCAAGGATTATTGTCAGCTCTTTCTTTCGGTGGTTCAGGCATTATTTCGAAATTGATTAGTGATTTACATCCGTGTCTGAGTGAAGTGCCAATACAGTCTGTTCCAGTATCTCCACCACCAATGACAATTACGTTCTTATCTTTAGCTGAGATATATGTTCCATCATTATGATCCGAATCTAGCAAGCTTTTTGTATTTGTTCTGAGAAAATCCATAGCAAAGTGCACGCCTTCAACTTCTCTGTTTGGAATTGGAAGATCTCTAGGCTTGGTGGCACCGGTTGTTAAAAGAACCACATCATTGTTGTTGTAAAGATCATCCATAGACACTGAGTTGTCTCCTTCACCACCAACATCAGCATTGGTAAAGAATTCAATGCCTTCAACTTTCATCACCTCAAGTCTTTGATCAATGATTGACTTATCCAATTTCATATTTGGAATTCCATACATCATAAGACCGCCAATACGATCCGCTCTTTCATAAACTTTGACGGAGTGACCAACGCTATTTAACTGTTGAGCAGCAGACAGACCGGCCGGTCCGGAGCCCACAATAGCAATAGTTTTTCCTGTCCTCTCTTGAGGAATATGAGGTTTTAGCCATCCATTTTGAAAACCTTTATCAGCTATAGCAAACTCTAGATTCTTTATGGCAACAGGGCTTTCTGTTATTCCTAAAACACATGCCCCTTCGCAAACAGCCGGGCAGACTCGTCCGGTAACTTCTGGGAAATTATTTGTCTGCATCAACTTATCAAAAGCTTCTTCCCATTTATTTTGATAAACAAGATCATTCCATTCAGGGATTAGGTTATAAACCGGGCAACCTTCTCCTGACTGACAAAACGGGACTCCACAGTCCATGCATCTTGCGCCCTGTATTGCCAGCTTTTCATCATCATGATCTGTATAGATTTCTTTGAAATCCAAAACCCTTTCCTTAGCTGGCCTATAGGGCTCAACTGCTCTTGAAAATTCTTTAAATCCTGTAGTTTTACCCATTGCTTTGTAGTTTAGTTTTCATTTCATTGAGAACACGCTTGTAATCAGTTGGCATAATCTTCAGGAATTTTTTACTTTCGTCTGACCAATTCTTAAGAATATTTTTAGCCACAGTTGATTCAGTGTAATTAAAATGATTAGTAATTAATTTTTTTAGATCTTCAAGATCTTCATCCATAAGAGACTCTATTTCGAAGGTCTCTTTATTACACTTCTTATCAAAATCTTTGTTTTGGTTGTATATATACGCTATTCCGCCACTCATTCCTGCACCAAAGTTTCTTCCTGTTTCGCCTAGTATTACGGCTTTTCCACCTGTCATATATTCGCATCCATGATCACCAATGCCTTCAACCACTACTGAAGCACCGCTGTTTCTCACGCAAAATCTCTCAGCTGCAATTCCTCTGAAGTAGGCCTCACCGCCAGTTGCACCGTATAAAGCAACATTTCCAAGCAATATATTTTCTTCAGCAGTAAATTTACTCTCTTTAGGGGGATAGATTATCAGCTTACCTCCTGATAAACCTTTACCTACGTAGTCGTTTGCATCTCCTTCAAGTTTGAACGTTATTCCTTTTACAAGCCAAGCTGCGAAACTCTGGCCGGCTGATCCAGTGAAATTGATATTGATAGTATCTTCTGGAAGATTGTTTTCTTCCCAGACTTTGGCAACTTCATTGGAAAGCATTGTGCCAACTGTTCTGTTGATATTTAATATTGGGCTATCGAAAGAAACTTTCTCACCACTCTTAATAGCACTTTCACATTTTTCTAATAATTCATTATCAAGAGCTTTGTCTAACCCGTGGTTTTGTTCTTTTATGTTGTAAACCTCGGTATTTTCAAAGATCTTTTCTGCAGGTTGAAGTATTTTGCTGAAGTCTAGGCCATTTCTTTTCCAGTGATCAATTGCAATGTCTGTTTCAAGGCAGTCAACTCTGCCGATCATTTCATTCACTGTTTTGAATCCAAGTTCTGCCATTATCATTCTTAGATCTTTCGCTACCATGAATAAATAATTCACCACATGTTCGGGTTTACCTTTAAATTTCTTTCTTAGCTCTTTATCTTGAGTGGCTATTCCAACTGGGCAGGTATTGAGATGACATTTTCTCATCATAATGCAACCTAAAGTGACTAGAGGAGCAGTTGCGAAGCCAAACTCTTCTGCGCCCAAAAGGGCAGCAATAGCAACATCCCTTCCTGTTTTTATTTGCCCATCGGTCTGGAGAACAACTCTTGATCTTAAGTTATTCATAACTAAGGTTTGATGAGTTTCAGCAACTCCAAGTTCCCAAGGAAGACCTGCATGCTTGATAGAGGTAAGGGGTGAAGCGCCCGTTCCTCCATCATGACCAGCAATAACTAGATGATCTGTTTTTGCTTTCACTACTCCTGCTGCTACTGTTCCTACTCCTACTTCTGATACTAGCTTTACGCTTATTCTTGACGTCCTATTGGCGTTTTTTAAATCATGAATGAGTTGGGCTATGTCTTCTATTGAATAAATATCGTGATGCGGAGGAGGGCTTATAAGTCCTACTCCTGGTGTTGAGTGTCTTATTTTGGCGATGTAATCATCTACCTTCTTGCCAGGTAGTTCTCCACCCTCGCCAGGCTTAGCTCCTTGAGAGATTTTGATCTGCAGCTCATCTGAATTTGTGAGATACCTCATTGTTACTCCAAATCTACCTGAGGCGACTTGTTTAATTGCAGATCTTTTGGAAACACCATCATCATTAGTTTTAAATCTAATAGGGTCCTCTCCACCTTCTCCAGTATTGGATTTTCCACCTAATTGATTCATCGCAATTGCAAGTGATTCATGTGACTCAGTTGATATGGAGCCTAAGCTCATTGCGCCAGTGGCAAATCTTTTGACAATCTCTTTTTCACTTTCAACTTCATCTATTTCAATGGGTTGATTATTACTTTTGAATTTCAGTAAACCTCTTAACGAACTTTGTTTAGTTGAAACTTCATTGGCATGTTTGGCAAACTCCCAATAGGCATCTTCGTTATTAGTTCTAGCTGCTAGTTGAAGGCTAGAAATCGTCTTTGGATCCCACATGTGAGAGTCTCCACCATTCCTCCAGTGAAAATCACCAGGGTTTGGAAGGGTTGTAACATTAATTTCCTCTTTGGGATAACCCAAGTCATGCCTTCTCTTCTGTTCGTTAAATAAAGCATCAAAAGTGATGCCACCAACTCTACTTGCTGTACCAGGAAAAGATTTTTCTATGATCTCATCAGACAGACCGACTGCTTCAAATATTTGTGCACCTTTATAAGAATGCAGGGTAGAGATTCCCATTTTTGCCATAACTTTGAGGATACCTTTTTTTGTACCTTTTTTATAAGCTTCGACAATGGATTGGTTATTAGGAAGGTTTTCATCGGTTAGAGAACCATCCTGTAAGGCCTGAAATAAAGATTCAAAAGCAAGATAGGGGTTAATGGCATCGGCCCCGTATCCAAACAATAAACAATGATGGTGAACTTCTCTTGCTTCACCGGTCTCTATAATAATTCCAATTTTTGTGCGAAGTTGCCTTTGTACCAGGTGATGATGAATCGAAGAACATGCCATGAGGGAACTAAGGGTCATGACTGAATTAGAAATATTTCTGTCAGAGAGGATAATGAAAGAGCATTCATCTTGGATGGCTTGTTCAGCTTCTGAGCAGATTTCCTCAAGTCTCTTCTTCATCCCTTCAAGACCGTCATCAATGTTGTATGTAAGATCGATTGTTCTTGTATTCCATCCTTCAATCGATAGATTCTTGATTTGATTCAGTTCAGTATTCGAAAGAATAGGGTTATCAACTCTTAACCTTTTTACATTATCTTTATCATTTTCCAATAGGTTCCCTTCAGGGCCAATGAGGCATTCTAGGGACATAATCACTTCTTCCCTAATGGAGTCGATGGGAGGGTTGGTAACCTGAGCAAAAAGCTGCTTGAAGTAGTCGAATATTAGACGAGGCTTGTCTGACAAACATGCTAAGGCAGCATCATTTCCCATAGAACCAAGAGGGTCTCTTAACTCAGACACGAGAGGCATTAACATAAACTGCATAGTTTCGGTTGTGTAACCAAATGCCCTCATTCTTGATATTAAACTTTCAGATATATATTCAGCTTCTTTTTCCGCTTTTAGGTCGTCTAAGCTAACGATTGCTCTGTTCCATTGTTCATAGTCATGCTGATTAACTATCTCTGTTTTGATATCTTCATCAGGAATCATTTCACCTTTACTGAAATCAATTAAGAACATCTTACCGGGCTGCAATCTTCCTTTTTTTATGACTTTAGAAGGATCTACAGGAAGAACACCCACTTCAGAGGCCATTATCACGTTGTCATCTTCAGTTAAATAATATCTGCTTGGCCTTAGACCGTTTCTATCTAAAACAGCACCTACCTTTCTTCCATCAGTGAAAACTATTGAGGCAGGACCATCCCAAGGCTCTATCATCGATGAGCTGAACTGGTAGAAAGCCTTCTTTTTGTCAGACATATTTTTATCTGATTGCCAGGCTTCAGGTATCATCATCATTATTGATTCTTGTAGGCTCCTACCGGATAGCATCAGAAACTCAAGCACATTATCGAAGCTTCCAGAGTCTGTACAATCTAGCTCAGCGATTGGAAAGAGTTTTTCAATATCATCACCGAATAAATCGCTTCTAACAGTGCCTTGTCTTGCCTTCATGGCATTCATGTTACCTTTCAGAGTGTTTATCTCTCCGTTATGACACATATATCTATTTGGTTGAGCTCTATCCCAGGATGGGAAAGTATTTGTACTAAATCTTGAGTGGACCATTGCTAAATGAGTTTCGAAGTCAACGCTCTCAAGGTCAGGATAAAACGGGAAGAGCTGAGCAGGTGTAAGCATACCTTTGTATACAATCACTGAGGAAGAGAGACTACATACATAGAAAAGCTTCCCCTCGTTAAAACTCTCATCACCGCGAATCAAATGACTTATTTGCTTCCGAATGATATAGAGCTTTCTATCAAATTCATCCTGAGTTAAATTCGAGTTTGCTTCAATAAAGAGCTGTTTGATAACAGGTTGAGCCTTCCTTGAAGCAGGCCCTACATCAGCTTTATCTGCATCTACTGGAACATCTCTCCATCCAAGACACTTCAGTCCTTCTGATTTAATGGTTTCATCGATTATCTGATAACACTTAGTTCTTTCTGCATCGTCAACAGGAAGAAACACGTTGCCTACAGCATAAGAACCAAATGAGGGCAGATCAATACCCATAACACTTGCCTCTGTTCTGAAGAAATTATCAGGCAGAGCAACAAGAATTCCTGCACCATCTCCTGTATTTTCTTCAAAACCGCATCCTCCTCTGTGATCCATCTTTGAGTTCACTTGGAAGGCATCATCCATAATTTTTCTAGATGGAATGCCTTTGATATTCGCAACTAGACCTACACCGCAGGAGTCTTTTTCAAATTGTGGGTCGTATAGCCCCCTTTTTTTTGGGAAACCAAACCGATACTTATTCTTAAGCTTAAATTTCTTCATTAATATGGATTGTTTATTCTCAGCTAACTCCTTTGCTGAAAGAGTAAAACCGAGAAGTGCGCAGAAGAAGGATTGTACCTTTTGTTGAGCAGTCTGAAAAGATTGACTAGCTAATTTTCATAGACTCTTTTATTTCTATCTTTTCTAGCCCTGAAACTATCTTAGGTGTACCTATATCTTCCAGAAGTATTAAATTTAGATTATCACCAACTCTTTTTTTATCAGATGACATTTTCGCCAAGAGTTCGCTTTGATTGAATTCTTTGATCCTTTTTTCTTCATCTAATATTACCGATATTAGGTCGATTATCTTTTGAGCTTTATCTTTATTTAGACCCAGCTTACTTTGAGATAGGTTCACAGCCATTATCATGCCGAGAGCAACTGCCTCACCATGTGAATATTCTTTGTAATTTCCGTATAACTCTATCGCGTGCCCAAATGTGTGACCTAGATTTAAAAATTTTCTAACACCTTGCTCTGTTTCATCCCTGCTTACTACATCGGCTTTTATTTGGATGGATTTTGAAACAGCTTCCATTAATTCAGACTTATTCAGTGAGATTATTTTTTGTATATTTTCTTCTAGCCATTCAAAAAAACCTTCATTTTCTAACAGAGAGTGCTTAATAATTTCTGCCAAACCTTCATAAATTTGTTTCTGTTGAAGGCTTTCAAGCAACCCAATGTCAGATAAAACTTTCTTGGGCTGATGAAAGGCTCCAATCATATTCTTACCTTCTTTATGATTTATAGCAGTTTTCCCTCCTACTGATGCGTCAACTTGAGCCAGTAAGGTAGAAGGCATTAAAACAAAATCAACACCTCTTTGATAAGTCGCAGCAGCAAATCCTGTGATATCGCATGTTATACCCCCGCCCAATGCAAAGAGTACACAATCTCTGCTGTATTTAAGTTCTATGAGTTTGTCATGAATGAAACCAAGTGTCTCAATAGATTTTTTATTCTCACTTGCTTCGATGCTTATCTGAGCAAATTTCGAACCTATTTCCTCAAGAACCTGAGAGAGTTCACCTACAGTACTATTATCGATATTAGAATCAGCAACTAATAAGCATTCACGATTTGAGAATTGGACTAAATTTTCCCTGATTAATATATTCTGCCCCACAAGAACATCATAATTATTTGAATTTGTTTGGATCTTTATCGTTTCCATTGTTATAGATTAAGTTCTTTAATTATTATATTTACAGACTCATCAGGTGTATTGGTTTCTTGAATGGTAATATCAGTCAATGCTTCGTAAATTGGATTCCTTTCAGATGCAATCTTTCTTAGTGTCTCTTCTTTATTAATATTGCCTTGCAATAAAGGACGCTCCTTATCATTCATGGTTCTTTCTAGCTGGCTTTGGATACTTGTTTTCAAGTATACAACTGTACCTTTTTCTAATAATTTTCTATTTTTTTCTTCTAAAATTATTCCTCCTCCTGTAGAAATAATACAATTCTCCATTTCTATTACTTTGGATAATATTTTGTATTCTCTGTCTCTAAATTTTTTTTCTCCTTCGACATCAAAAATCCAGGCAATGCTAGCTCCCGCTGCTTCTTCAATTTCTTTATCCGTATCATAGAAACTCATTTTTAATTTTTTTGAGAGCTTTTTCCCCACAACAGACTTCCCTGAAGCCATAGGTCCGATAATAATTACTCTCATTGGGTTATTATAACTCTTAGATGTTTGTTAATTTAAAGACATACTTAAATATTCTTTATGGAACTAAGTTAGGTAAGCTTTTCATCATCTTGCTTTTGCTTCTGGGCATGGGTATTACGAGTCTTAATATATATATTGATAGCAAACTTCCAGACGAACAGAAAATTAAAGAAATTGAGCTTCAAATCCCGTTAAAGATTTTCTCAGAAGATGGGAAATTAATAGGAGAATTTGGCGAACAAAGAAGGACCGCGCTTAAATTCAAAAATATACCTCATCACTATGTAAATGCAGTATTGGCTGCAGAAGATGATAATTTCTTTTCTCACTCCGGTGTAAGTTACACAGGCTTGTTGAGATCCTTATATCGATTGATCGTTTCAGGAAGAATTCAAGGGGGTGGCAGTACAATTACCATGCAGGTTGCTGGTAACTATTTAACCAGCAGAGATGTAAGCTTATATCGGAAGGTCAAAGACATTTTTTTAGCTTACAGGCTTGAGAGAACATACTCTAAGCAAGAAATTTTCGAGTTTTACGTCAATAGAATTTTTTTTGGGAATAGAGCCTATGGTATTGCTGCTGCAAGTGAGGTTTATTACGGAAAGCCTCTTGAAGACTTAAATCTATCTCAATGGGCAATGATAGCAGCGCTGCCTAAAGCTCCTTCTTCCATTAACCCATTAGTAAATCCAAAAAGAGCTATCCAAAGAAGAAATTGGATTTTAAATAGAATGTTGGATTTGGGGTTCATTCATCCAGAACAGTATGATTTAGCAATTTTGGCTCCAGTGACAGCAGACTATTATGGGCTGGTCTCAGAAGTAGAGGCACCATATGTTGCTGAAGAGGTCAGGCGATATATGATTCAACAATACGGCTTGAAAGCCTACTCAGAAGGTCTGGAGGTTTATACAACTATAAATTCTAAATTTCAAAATATGGCAACTAAATCCTTAAAAAAAGGATTAGAAGCTTATGATAAAAGACATGGTTTCAGACAACCAGACAACATATCAGATCTGTTCCCTGAAAATTTCTTTGAAAAAGAATTAGATTCTAAAAAGGACCTTATTAATAATTTCTTTAGTTCTGATTCTTTAGGGCAAGAAGACGAATCATTAAGTGAAATATTTAACTCAATTCAAAATTTCTCAGAGAATAAAGGTAGATTTATAGCAGTTGTTACAAATAACAAAGACACTCTTGAAGTATTAACTAAGTCTGGAGAATTTATTGAAATTCTTTGGTCTGAGGACTTAAGCTGGGCTAGACCTCACATTACAGAGAACAGAAGAGGTCCTCGACCAAAATCTTTCAATGACATAATAGAAGTGGGCGATTTAGTTTGGATTAAAAAGGATGAAATAACGAAATCTTTATCACTGACACAGGTACCTGAAGTTCAAAGTGCTCTTATTTCAATAGATCCTAAATCAGGTTCCATATTAGCTTCAGTCGGAGGTTATGATTTCTTTCAAAGTAAATTTAATCGTGTTGAGCAAGCTTCACCTCTATTGGGATCTAATTTTAAGCCATTTCTTTACGCAGCAGCTTTTTCAGAGGGTTTTCATGCCTCATCTTTAATCAATGATGCACCAATAGTTTTTGAAGATAAAGCTTTAGAAGAAAAATGGAGACCAAGGAATGCTAGTGGAAGATTTTATGGTCCTACCAGATTGAGAGAGGGATTATTGCAGAGCAGAAATCTAGTTTCAGTGAGATTGCTGAGGGAGGTTGGCATTGAGAAAGTTAGAGCTTATGCTGAAAAATTTGGTTTTGATAAAGATAGACTGCCTGCAGATTTATCTTTATCACTTGGGACATCATCTTTGAATCCTCTTAGAAATGCTGTTGCATACTCAGTGTTTGCGAATGGAGGAAAAAAGGTTGAACCTTATCTCATTGATTCAATACGCGACAGAAGTGGAAATTTGATTTACAAAAAAGGTGCTATCGAACCCCTGCAAGTTATAGATGAGAGGATAGCTTTTCTGATTAATGATATCCTCAAGGAGGCTACTATTAGGGGAACGGCTAGTAAGGTATCTGAACTTAAACGAAATGATTTTTCAGGAAAAACTGGAACAACAAATGAGGCGGAGAGCACTTGGTTCACTGGATATAATGAAAACATCGTTACTTCAGTTTGGGTGGGATTTGATACTCCTAAAAGTTTGGGTGATAGAGAGTTTGGTTCAACAATTGCATTGCCAATCTGGTTAGACTATAAAAAGGAGATTATTGATGACATACCGGTTTCAATAGAATTGCCTCCTGAGGGATTAACAGTAGTAAAGATTGATAAAGAATCAGGAAAATTAGCTTCAAAAGAGACTACTAGGCCAGCTTTTGAATACTTCCTAGAGGAAAATATACCTAATTAGCAAGGGATCTGATGAGGAAGTCAAACTGGTCATTAACCCTTTTTGAAGGTGAGTCTTCAAAGCCTGACCTAACAAATTGCTGGATGAATCCTTCTGCACTGGCAAGCAACAAATTAGCTGCCGAAGCAGTTGGTAAAGCCAATTTAGCTTTTGTAGTTTGCTCGTGCCTTTGAAGATTTTGTTTTATCAACAGTTCAACTTTCGCCATCATCTGTCCAATCCTTTCATCAAGGCTAGTCTCTTCAATTGAAAACGCTTCTCTTGTAAGCAGTCTGGCTAGCCCAGGATTTTTTTCACTAAAATTTACCAATAAAATAAGAATTTTCTTCGCTTTTTCCAGTTCATCACCCTCTGAAGAGTTTATATTAGCAATTAAATCGAAAATATTTTGTTCACAGAAATCCACTAAACCTGAGTAGATCTTTTTTTTGCTTGGAAAGTGCCTATAAATTGCTGCTTCGGTAATTCCGCACTGATTAGCTAGTAGAGAAGTTGTTATCTTTACCGGCCCCTTTTCGCCTAACATCTTTGCAAGATTCTGCATTATATCCAGTTGGCGTGGTTTAAGTTGATCCATAGATTTAGCTTATCATAGTTCCTACTCCCTCTTCAGTAAGCACTTCAAGGAGGACGGCGTGAGGGACTCTTCCATCTATTATGTGACTAGATTTAACACCATTTTTCTTTGCCTCCAATGCAGCTGAAAGCTTTGGAGTCATTCCTCCTTTGATAAAATCTTCTTTAAGTAGTTTTTGTCCCTTTCTTAAAGAAATTTTAGAGATTAGATCATTTTTTGAATCTCCAATACCTTTAACATCTGTCAGAAGTATCAATTTTTCTGCTCTGAGAGCTTGAGCTACCTTTCCCGCCACCGAGTCAGCATTGATATTCAGAAAATCATTTTTTCTATTCAGACCTATGGGCGCTATGACAGGAATATAGTCGCTGCTGAGAGCTTTCTGTAGAGGTGTTTTAAGGATTCTGCTTACATTTCCGACATATCCTAGGTCTACGTCCTTGTTGTGTTTTTTTGAGGCTTTAATTATTTTGAATTCTTCATGGTTGAAAGATAAGCCATGACCACCATGTTTCTTTAATAATTTAATTATTTCTTTATTTATATTTTTGCCCAGTACCTTTTTAACAACCTTCATCGTAGATTTGGTAGTGATTCTTTGTCCATTTATGAACTCGGAAGTGACACCCGCTTTTTTTAGCTCTTCTCCAATCTGTGGTCCGCCACCATGAACTATTACAGGTTTCATTCCAACAAGTTTCATTAGAGCTATATCTCTTGCAAAGCTTTCCTTTAAAAAGCTTTCTGTCATAGCTGCACCACCATATTTAACAACAATAATTTTGTTATAAAATTTCTGTATATAAGGAAGCCCTTCGCTTAAAACTGTTGCAATATTTTCTGCTTGTTTTCTAGTAATTGTCATTTTTAAAAATTTGGAATATCTTTTTTTAAGTTCTTTAGATTCTCATAGAATAAGGCTTTAATATCTTTCAAATCTCTCTCGGTTTTTGCTTCAAATCTTAGGACTAACACAGGCGTTGTATTGGATGCCCTTAACAGACCCCAACCATTTTTGAATTCAACTCTAATTCCATCAATATCAATTATAGTTACATCGCTAAAATTTGATTTTGATTTAAAAGCCTCAACAAGATCAAACTTTTCATCATCAGATGAAGGTATATTAATTTCAGGTGTAGAAATTAATTTTGGTAGATTGGTAAAAGGATTCACCTTAACGTTTTTATCAATAATTTCTAGCATTCTAGCCCCAGCATAGATACCATCATCAAAACCAGGCCATCTGTCGTTGAAAAAGATATGTCCACTCATTTCTCCACCAAGTTTTGCCCCTGTTTCTCTAATTTTTTCCTTGATGAAGGTATGACCGGTCTTGCAAATTATGGGTTCGCCATTAAGTCTCTCGATCTCCTGAGTTAAGAGCTGTGAGCACTTCACATCAAACACGATTTTAGAATTCGGATTCTCATCGATGACCTGCTTGGAAAATAAAATCAATTGAGTATCTGGGAATATCAAATTGCCTTCCGGCGACACAACCCCAAGCCTATCGGCATCTCCATCAAATGCGAGCCCGACACAGGAATTTTCATCCTGAACAGACCTTATAAGGTCTTTAACATTCTCAAGCTTCGATGGGTCTGGATGGTGATTAGGGAACGATCCATCCACTTCGCCGTATAGCTCTTTAACATTACACCCAAGTTCTTCATAAACCTCTTTAGCAACAAGCCCAGCCGCTCCATTTCCGCAGTCAATAGAAATATTCAAGTTATTTTTGAGAGAAATGTTATCTTTGATCCTTTGTATATACCCTTGCTTTATATCCTTTTTTTCTATACTCCCACTTCCACTTAGAAAATCTTTTCCTAAGATTCTATCTTTAAGTTTTAAAATTTCCGAACTTGAAGTTGGAAGGTTATCAAATATGATCTTGAAGCCGTTATATTCTCCAGGATTGTGACTTCCAGTTATTACAGTCCCGCTAGATGTCGACAGTTCATAAGTCGAATGATAAAACATAGGGCTTGTAACTAAACCTATGTCAACTACGTTACACCCTGTGGACAGAACACCCGAGGAAAGCCAATCAAACATTTGAGGACTTGAAAGTCTTCCATCTCTGCCTATGATGAAATCACTTATTCCCCTATCCAAACTCTCAGACCCTAGAGCTTTGCCAAGATTGATTACAACTTCTTCGCTTAAATCTTCATAGGCTATGCCGCGAATGTCGTATGCTCTAAATATATTCTGGTTAAGGTCCACCTTGTAATTATATATATTCAATATTTGAAATGTTCTATATAAAATAATTTATATGGATAAAATGTTGTTTACAAAAGAAGGAAATTGCTTTGGATCTATCTAAAATCAACGGAAAAATCTGGTACAACGGAAAAATGATTGATTGGCAGGAGGCCAATACTCATCTTTTAACCCATACTCTGCACTATGGACTTGGTGTATTTGAAGGTGTTAGGGCATATAACACCCCTAAAGGACCTTCTGTATTTAGACTACACGATCATACTGAAAGGCTTTTCAAATCTGCCTCTACCGTAAATATGGCCATACCGTATACCTTAGAAGATATTAACAAGGCACATATAGAGGTTATTCAAGTTAATAACTTGCAAGAAGCCTATATTAGACCAATGTGTTTTTATGGATCAGAAGGCATGGGCCTTAGAGCAGACAATCTAAATGTTCATACAATGGTTGCTGCTTGGGAATGGCCATCTTACATGGATCCTGAAGCTAGAGAAAAGGGCATAAAAGTTAAATTATCTTCTTACAAGCGCCAAGTAAAAAATCCCGTTTCAAATGCAAAAGTAAACGGTAACTATGTTCATTCGATTGTTGCCCTTACCGAGGCTCTCGAAGCTGGATTTGACGAGGCTTTGATGCTGGATGCCGATGGATACATTGCAGAAGGTAGCGGGGAGAATTTTTTTATTGTAAAGGATGGAGTTCTTTCTTCGCCGAACCTGGATTCATGCCTAGACGGAATAACCCGGAGAACAATTATTGAATTAGCTGAAGAGTTGAATATACCTTTTCAGGTAAAGCAATTAACCGTTCAAGATGTATTGAACGCAGACGAATCATTTTTCTCAGGAACTGCAGCCGAGGTGGTTCCTATCAATTCACTTGACGGTCAATCAATTGGTACAGGCTTGAGAGGACCAATCACAGAAAAACTCCAACAAACATACTTTGATCAAGTAAGGGGTGAAAGGGATCTTAATAGTCCCTGGCTAACCTTTACAAATTAAAAATATGAAGATTCTTGTTGTTGGTCCTTCTTGGGTGGGAGATTCTGTCATGGCTCAAGCACTTTATAAGCGGATAAAGCAAGAAGAGCCTTCAGCTAAAATCGAAGTAATTGCTCCTGAGTGGTCATTGAGCTTGCTTGATAGAATGCCGGAAGTAGACAAGAAAATAGCTTCACCTTTTACCCATGGCGATATAAAAGTCTACGAAAGATTTCAACTTGGAAAAAAACTTCAACGAGAAAGTTACGAGAGGTCTATTATCCTCACTAACTCATTTAAGTCTGCACTTCTGCCTTATTTTGCAAAAATTAAGGTTAGAACTGGTTGGTTAGGCGAATTCAGATATGGATTAATTAATGACATAAGATCCTCAAATGAATTGAAAAAATCTTTGATGGTTGAAAAATTTGCAGCCCTTTCTTTAGAGAAGGAAAATTTTTCTTTGAGAAATCTATCCTTACCAAAATTAGAGATTAACTCTACTAATCTTTCTCTCCTTCTAGAAAAAAATTTAGTTGAGAAAGAAAAGCCCGCCCTTGCTTTATGTCCTGGAGCAGAATTTGGACCCTCAAAAAGATGGCCATCAGAGTATTATTCTGAGATTGCCAAGACCTATATATCTCATGGATGGAATGTATTCTGCATTGGTTCAAAAAATGATGAGAATATTGGAATAGAAATAGAAAATACAAACAACCTCTCTAATGAAATCAACTTTATCAATCTTATTGGAAAAACAAGCCTATTGGACGCTATAGATATTTTGTCTTATGCAAAAAAAGTAGTTACTAACGATTCAGGATTAATGCATATTGCAGCTGCTGTAGGAACTCCACTTGTTGCGTTATATGGACCTTCATCGCCTGAATATACTCCACCTTTAATTGATAAAAAACAAATTCTCAGAAAAATGGAAGGTTACAAAAAGGTTAGGTACGGGACCAGTGAAAAAGGCTATCATCAGTCACTATTAGAAATTAGCCCGGAAGAAGTTTTAATCGCCCTGGAAGGACTGCATTAATGAGTGGTAAAAAGATAGCCATTACATTATTCAAATATTTTCCTTACGGGGGCTTGCAAAAAGACTTTTTGGGCATTGCTGAAGAGCTTTACAAAAGAAACTACACACTCAAGGTTTTTACAAGATCTTGGAGTGGGGAAATACCAGCTTGGTTAGATGTGATGGAGATCGGAGAAAACGGATTCACTAATGCATCGAAAGATAGGAAATTTGTTGATGAAGTTTTTGAAGGTATTAATAAATTTAATCCGGAAATAGTATTTGGGTTTAATAAAATGCCAGGATTAGATTTATATTTTGCAGCTGATACTTGTTTTGCTAAACATTCTATAAATAAACATTTTTTACAAAGATTCACAAAAAGATTTAAGCAATCAATAGAATTTGAGACAGAAGTTTTTTCTAATAAGTCCTTAACCAAGATACTGCTCTTAAACAATCGCCAGAAAGATGAATTTAAAGATATCTACCAAACACCTGAAGAAAGAATGCAAGTTATTCCCCCGGGTATAAAGAGAGACTGGTTAGACGCGATGTCCATCGATATGCACAAAGAGTTACAAATACCACCTAATGATAAAATTCTACTTTTTGTTGGTTCAGATTTTTTTAGAAAAGGATTAGACCGTGCCATTTTGGGTCTTCTTTATTTAAAAAATAAAAATATTCCTGCTACGTTAGTAGTTATAGGAGATGACAATGAAAAGGGTTATCTTGATCTGATCAAAGATAGTGACGTTCAAAGTAAAATTAAATTCATGGGTCCAAGGGACGATGTGGCATCATTTATGAAATCTGCTGACTTGCTAATACATCCTGCAAGAGAGGAAGCTGCTGGAAACATCATAATAGAAGCAATTGTTTCTGGTCTTCCGGCTTTGGCATCAAAAGAGGTAGGTTTTTCGGAAGAAATCTTAAAATTTAGATCAGGATCAGTTCTTGAGCATAATTTTTCTCAAGAAGCTTTTAATAGTTTATTGGAAGAAACCCTCTCAGAAAGAAAGTTAGAAAATGTTAAATCCTCGATAAAAGAACTCAAGAATGAAGATTATTTTTTTTCGAGGTTTAGCTTTGTTGCAGATTATGTAGAAAGTAATTTTTGATGAAGCAGATTTTTTTTGATAACGAATTGCAAGACCTCTTTAAAGAAAAGGCCTCTTTTAGTTTTGCTGAGGAGATTGAAGGAGAGACTTACCGTAAGCATGCCAATAGAATTACTAAAAGAATTGAAGTCAATGAAAAGAGATATTTTCTTAAAATTCATGGGCCTGTAGGGTGGAGAGAAGTATTAAAAAACCTAATTCAGTTGAAAGTGCCCGTGATAGGTGCATTAAGAGAATTTAACGCAATAAAACACTTATCACAAAGTTCTATAAACTCTCTCGAGGTTGTTGGATTTTTTCAAGAAGGTATAAACCCAGCTAACTCTCGCTCATTCCTTATTACAAAAGAACTGGAAGAAACTATCTCGCTGGAGGACTTTTTTTTAGAAGGGCTTCATAAAAGGCTCTCCTTTAAACAAAAGAAAATTTTAATTGAGCAAACTGCTAAAACAATCAGACAGATACATGATTCTGGATTAAACCATCGAGATCTTTACTTGTGCCATTTACATGTAGAGAAAGAAATTAACTTCGAGGATTTAAAAATCACTACCATTGACCTTCATAGATCTCAGATAAGAAATAATGTACCGGAGAGGTGGTTGATAAAAGATCTTGGAGGTTTTTTACATTCTGCAATGGGTTTTGGATTGACTGAGAGAGACTGTTATAGATTCTTTAAAACTTATTTTTCCTGTTCTTTTAAAGAACTTTGCAAGCAGCATTCTGTTTTGGTAAGTAAAATTCTTGATAGGGCATTCTCAATGTACCTTAAGCCAAGGTTGAAGCCATTTAAGATCGTTTCTACGTCACCTTTTCCTGAGTCTAGTATATTTTCTAAGGATCAAGACAAATCTGGAAGATGGTTGTTTAACAAAGAGATCCCTCTTAATTTATTTATGGAATTCATCAAAGATGAAGATTTATTGATAAGTGAAGGAAAGGTGATTAAAGATGAAGAAGGACATTTGGTAGTAGAAATCGAAATACAAGGGACAAATTATTTCTTTAAAAAATATAGAATAAAAAACTTAACTCACGGACTTTCTCGTGTTTTCAAGCAAACTAGAGCCTATAACTCCTGGGTGGCTTATAACTGGATGACTGCTGTTGGTATTCAAACCTCTGAACCTGTCTTGATATATATACAAAAGGGATTTTTTGGGAAGAGAAATTCATTTCTAGTTACTAGAGCAATAGCCGGACAAAGGCTTGATGAGGCTATTTCCAACAATGTTGATTCTGAAGTGATTGTTTCAGGTATAGTAGCCTTCTTTAAAAAACTCAGTTGGATAAATTTTAGTCATGGCGATGCTAAAAGTTCAAATTTTTTTATATTTAAAAAAAGCATCATTGCTTTAGATTTGGATACTGCTGGAAAACAAGGATTTAGTTCAATTAAAAAAAATATATCTAAGGATAAGAAGAGAATGCTTAAAAGTCTTGCGAACCAGCCTTCACTGCACCAAAGAGTATCAAAAAGAATCTAGGAGTATTTCTTGAAAATAGGACTATTAAGTTATAGAAGTCATCCCTATTCAGGCGGACAAGGCATTTACGTTAAACATTTAAGTAAAGCGCTCAGCAAACTAGGTAATGATGTCTCTGTTATATCGGGCCCACCTTACCCAGAGCTGCATGACTCAGTGAAGTTGATTAAAATTCCCAGCTTGGATTTATTTGCAAGCGAAAATAGGCTGAAAGAATTTAAGTTGAACTATTTTCTCAATCCTATAGATTTCTATGAGTGGAGTAATGTGATGACTGGAGGCTTTCCTGAGCCTTATACGTTTGGCAAAAGACTACTGAAGTATTTGGAATCATCAAGTCCTGCTTTTGATGTGCTTTTGGATAACCAATCGCTTTGTGGTTCTCTTTTGCAAATACAAAAACTGTATCCTTTAGCGGTCACCATTCATCACCCTATAACAAAAGACCATAAACTTGAGATGGAAAGTGCCAAAAATTGGAAAGAAAAATTATCCTCTAAGCGATGGCATAATTTCTTACCGATGCAAAAAAGGGTTGCTCCTAATCTGAATCAGATTATTTGTGTAAGTGGCCCATCTAAGCAAGATATAGTTGATGAATTTGAGGTTGATCCTGACAAGATTGAAATAATTTTAAATGGTATTGATATTCAAAAATTTGTTCCTAATACACAAAAAGAAAGCCAAGGGCACAAGCTTATTACAACAGCAAGTGCGGATATACCTCTAAAAGGACTCAAGTTTCTAATAGAGGCTCTTCCAGGAATTCTGGAGAGTTTTCCTGATACATCACTCGATGTCATTGGTAAATCTCCCACGGACAGCAAAATCAGGCAATTAATCAAGGAATTGCATTTAGAAGAAAAAATAATATTTCATTCTGGGATTAGTGAAGAGGAAATAGTGGATCTTTATCACGCTTCCAAGGTTGCCGTTATACCATCTTTGTACGAGGGCTTTGGATTTGGTGCAGGAGAAGCTATGTCTTGCGGTGTTCCGTTAATAAGCACCCACTCTGGAGGGTTGAAAGAAGTTGTTGGAGATTCCGCAATAAAAATTCAGCCAGGCTCTACAGTTGATATCGAGAGGGCAGTTATACAATTATTTCAAAATCCGTTGCAAAGAAAGGAGTTGTCTGAAAAGGGAAGGAAAAGAATTGAAGAGCTTTTTGACTGGAAAATAGCTGCTCAATCCTACGTTGATGTCTTTAATAACGTTATAAAATCATATAACAATGAACACAATCAGGTACAAAAATCTTAATCTAGGGGATGACCAATTTTTATTGGACATGGGTTGCGGGGAGGGCCGTCACTCAATTGGTGGATTTATAGAGTCATCCGCAAATGTGATCGGTTTGGATTTGTGCTTAGAAGATGTGCAAACGGCTAAGACTCGTCTTAACGATTTTGATGTTGGCGACTTATCTACATCATGTAATTTTGGTGTGGCAAATATAAATGATATTCCTTTTAAAGAATCTTCTTTGGATGCAGTTATCTGTAGCGAAGTTTTAGAGCATGTAGACTCCCCCGAGCAATCCGTAAAAGAGCTCACAAGGGTCTTGAAGCCAGGAGGGATAATGGCCTTAAGTGTTCCGAGATATTTACCGGAATTAATTTGCTGGAAATTAAGCAAAGAGTATTCTCAAACGCCTGGAGGTCATGTCAGGATATTTAGACATAACCAATTAAAAAAATTGGGAAAGGACTTCGGTTTAGAATATTTGTCTTTTCACTGGGCCCATGGATTACACTCTCCGTATTGGTGGTTGCAATGCTTGTTCTGGAACACCAAAGATCAATCTTTCATTATCAAACAATATCATAAGCTTTTAGTGTGGGATTTAATGCAGAGACCAATTTTTACAAGAATACTTGAAATGATACTTCAGCCCTTAATTGGAAAGAGCTTAGTAATGTATTTCAAAAAACCTTTGGATGAATAGCAAAACTTTAGACTTTTATATTCCTTCTATTAATTATATTTTAGAAGTACAAAATAGTGATGGGTCGATTCCATGGGAGAAGGGTAAAAAGCTTGACCCTTGGGACCATGTCGAAGCATGTATGGGCCTTTCTATTGCAGGAAAAAAAGATGAGGCTGAGCAGGCTTTTTTGTGGCTTTCTGATAATCAACTTGAAGATGGCTCTTGGTATTCTGAATATTTAAAATCAATTCCTCAAACAAAGAGAAGAGAGACAAATTTTTCTGCTTATATAGCAACTGGTCTCATGCATCATTATCTTATTTTCAGAGATAAGGATTTTTTAGAAAACCTATACCCCACGCTTTCTAAGGCAATTGATTTTGTTATTTCTTCTCAAACTTTACAAGGTGATATCTACTGGGCTAAAGAAGAGGGAAAAGAAATACTTGATGATTCTTTAATTACGGGGAGCAGTTCAATTTACAAGAGCTTAGAGTGTGCCATTGCAATTAATGAGATCCTGGATCGTCCAGCAGAAAGATTACTAGAGGCAAAAAGTAAATTGAAAAATTCCATCATTAATAATCCAGAAAGATATGATAGAAGTTGGGAGAGTAAATCCAGATATAGTATGGATTGGTATTATCCAATTCTTTGTGGGGTTTATACTCACGATAAAGGCATTTCAATAATTGACTCTAAATGGTTGGAATTTATTGTTGAGGGAAAGGGGTGTAAATGTGTCAGTGAGGAACCATGGGTGACAGTTGCAGAAAGTTCTGAATTGGTTATGGCGCTTGTTAAATTAGGCTTGGTGGATAAAGCTGAAGATTTATTCAATTCTCTACATCAATGGAGAGATGAAGATGGACTATATTGGACTGGCTATGTTTATACCGATGAAAAGTTTTGGCCCATTGAAAAACCTACTTGGACTGCAGGGGCGGTGCTACTTGCAGCAGATACTCTTTATGGGTTCACGCCCGGACATGAGCTTTTCCTTCAAGATTGGACCTCACTAAATTAACTTACTCTTTGTAAAATCCTTAGAGATTTAATAGCTTCTAATTCTATAAAATCGCCACTATCAAGAGCTTTCTTATAGATGTTAAAAGGGGGCCTTCCTCCATCATCTGGATTGGGGAACACATCATGAATTCCCAATATCCCTTTCTTGGCCAACCTTTTTGACCATAAATTAAAGTCTGCTTGAGCAGCCTCTTCGCTGTGGCCACCATCAATAAAAACCATATCAAAATTTAAGTCCAAATCTTCATTGGCCTCCTTGGATGAGGACACAATTGGAATAACATAACTTGTTAAATTACTGTCCGAAATTGTCTTTAAAAAATGAGGTAACGTATCTAAGCTTTCACCATCTTTGCTTAAGAGATCTGGATCAAAGTATTCCTCACCGGGTTGTTGTTCTTCTGACCCTTTGTGATGATCTATAGAATACAGTTTTTGATTGTTCGCTTTAACTCCCTCACCAATGTACACGGCTGATTTTCCACAGTAACTTCCAATCTCTAGAGCCGGTTTATTGATCACGTATTTTTTTGCATAGCTATACAGAGCTTCACCTTCCAATGGATCCAGAAAACCTTTAACCTGATTCATGTCAATTGGGGGTACAAATGTCATTTTTTTTAAATTTTTTGAGTCTAATTATAAAGATATATTCTTATAATATAGATAAGCACTTGCTCTAGGGGTATATAATTACTAGATGAATCTCAAGAATTTGAAAAAGGGTAAAGTTATCGTATTTGGGGATGTAATACTCGATAAATATATTATGGGTTCTATCGATAGAATATCACCCGAAGCACCTGTCCCTGTCTTGAGACCTTCAAACGAAGAAATTAGATTGGGCGGAGCAGCAAATGTAGCTCTTAATTTATCTAGCTTAGGAATAAAGGCAACTCTAATTGGTGTTACCGGTAAGGATGGCGATTCAAGAGTTGTAAATGAACTCTTAAAGAAGAATAAAATTAAGATAGCTTTACGACAATCCCTTCACCCAACTATTTCCAAAACAAGACTTCTTTCGGCCCAACAGCAAATTTTACGTATAGATGAAGAAGAAAATTTTTCTGAGGAGGATTGGAAATCCACTTTAGAGCTTTTTTATAAACACATCAGTTTGAATGATGTTAGTGCACTTGTATTATCTGATTACGGAAAAGGAACACTCAAAGATACTGCCTTGCTAATAAAGAAAGCTAAAGCAAAGGGTAAAATTGTTTTGGTTGATCCTAAAGGCAAAGATTTTTCAAAATACAAGGGTGCTGACATTATTACGCCCAATTTGTCTGAGTTTGAAGATGTAGTAGGAAGGGTGGGAAGTGAAGCTGACCTTACAAAAAAAGGCAAAGCGTTGATTAAGGCTTTAAATCTTAATGCGCTTTTAATCACTAGAGGGCCTGAGGGTATGACACTTTTACAAAACAAAAAAGGGAAGGTATTAAGATCGGACTTTCCTACGCAGGCCAGGGATGTTTTCGATGTATCAGGTGCTGGTGATACTGTCATAGCTGCATTAGCTGGAGGCTTAGCCGGCGGATTCGATCTAGGAGATTCAATACGTATGGCAAATATAGCTGCAGGGATAGTAGTCGCAAAATTAGGAACCGCGACAGTCACCCCTCAAGAAATTAACCCATTCTTGGAAAAAGAAAAACCTTACTTAACATTAGAAGAAGTGGGACCTTATAAAGATGATCTGAAAGATAGCAACAAGAAAATTGTTTTTACTAATGGTTGTTTTGATATCTTGCATGCCGGACATGTAGAGTATCTGGAAAAGGCTAAAGCTCTGGGAGACAAGCTTATTGTTGGAATAAACTCCGATAGTTCTGTAAGCAAATTAAAAGGAAAAAATAGGCCAATCAACAAATTAATTCATAGAGCTAAAGTTTTATCTTCACTGCGGTGTGTAGATAAAGTTGTTATGTTTGACGAAAATACGCCTTTAAAGCTTATCAAAACTTTGCAGCCGGATTTATTAGTAAAGGGTGGCGACTATAAAGTTAAGGATATTGTTGGTTATAAAGAAGTAACTGGTTATGGAGGTTCTGTTGTAACAATACCCTTAGTCAAAGGCTTATCAACAACTAAAATACTAGATCAAGCTCAGTAGCTTTAGTCTCTTTTCATTCTCCTTTTAGCTCTCCTTTTTTCTCGACTAGACCACTTAGGATAAATGGCATTTTCTGATCCGCTTTTAAATCTTCTATGCATCCATAAATATCCTTCAGGCTCTTTTTTTATGAACTCTTCGTAGCACTCATTCATGCTAGACAAGAAGTATTTTTCATCCTCAGTATTGTTCAGCTCTGCAAACTCGATTACATAACACCCGTCTATCTTCGATACATCGGCCATAATAATTTTAATATTTTTTCTAGAAAATAAGGCGGGGAAAGTTACAGTGGCAGCATCAGAACCAAAGAAAGGTATCATCGCTGATACCTTGAGACCATAATCTTGATCTGCGGCATAAATAAATTTTTCACCTTTGTTTATCCATCTAATGGCTTTCATGGCTTCGTTGTTTGATGCAGATGCCTTTACATATTTATTGCGCGAGTTAATCATTACATAATTGACGACTGCATTTGTTTGATTCTTATACATTCCCGTAAGATCAAAGTAATTACTTAAAATTCGCAAATCTAATTCTAGATGCGTCGAATGTTTTATGAGAACTAGAGCTCCTGAACCAAGCTGATCAATTAAATGCTCGTTAACTATATTCTGACTAAGTGCTTTTATTTTTTTATTTGATGCCCACCAAGCTATTGCTGTTTCAAAGAAACCTCTGCCTAAAGCTTTAAAATTTGACCTTACCAAATGTTCCAGTTCCTTTCCTTCAATACCTAGGCATTTTTTAATATTAATTTTGACTATTTCTGATCTATGAGGACTTATTTTATGTAGGATCATTCCTATGCCATTACCAAACTTCATTAAAAAACTGTAAGGAAGAAATACGGATAGTCTTAATATTATTATCCCAATCCAAGTCATTAAATATCTTAGGGATAGAAGTTTTAGCGATAGCTTAGCCTGATTATTTTGTAGCGGAATATCTTTGCTAGGGTTCATTTTTCGGCCAGCTTTCTAATTTATCTAGGTAGTCAGTAACACCTTGTTTTACGTCTAGAAATTCCTCTTCATATCCCACTTCTTTTAGGTGAGTAATATCAGCCTCTGTATAGCTTTGATAAGCACCCTCTAAGTTTTCTGGAAATGGTATATAAACAATTTTCCCTTTCTTATTCCAGTCTATGACTGCTTGAGCAACTTCATTAAAAGTTTGACTCTTACCGGTCCCTACATTGAAGATTCCAGAAATATCTTTGTGACACAAGAACCATAAATTAACCTTAACTACATCATTGACGTATATAAAATCCCTTCTTTGTTCCCCGTTCTCGTACCCATCTGACCCTTCGAATAGTTTTATTTGATCGCTTTTTTTTAATTGATTATGTAGGTGGTAGGCAACACTAGCCATTGTTCCTTTGTGTTCTTCATGTGGACCGTATACATTAAAGTATCTTAAGCCAACTATCTGGCCATGTTCTTGATCTAATTCTTTTCTCACCAACTGATCAAATTTAAATTTTGAGTAAGCGTAAAGATTTATAGGATTTTCATTCTCCTTTAATTCTTTGAATTCATTTCCACTGCCATAGACAGATGCTGATGAGGCATATATAAATTGACAATCCAAACGTTTAGCAAGCCTCAATAGCTCTTTTGAATAATAAAGATTATTCTTGTAAAGGTAATTTACATCCCACTCCATAGTATTTGAACAGGCGCCTTGATGAAAAATGGCCTGAATATCTTTATTTAGGATTTGATCTCCTTTTATGAAATCTAGGAATTCATCTATTTCAAAGAATTCTTCTATTTCGAGATGAGCAATATTACGATGTGTTTCTGTATTGGTTTGGTCATCTACTGCAATTATTTCCTTAATGCCCATTTCATTAAGGCCTTTAATAAGATTAGATCCGATGAAACCGTTACTGCCAGTTACTATTATCAAAAGATTAAATTAATTATTAGAAATAGGAGCTATGTTAGCATACGCTTGTGCATAGAAACGTTTATACATTTGCATTTTATTTCTTATTACCTCTGTATTTCGCTAGGCTTTGTTGGAAAGGAGCCTACAACAGAGAATACTTTTTTAGATGGTCTGAAAGACTCGGAATATCTAAAGATTCTCCTACAAAAAATAAACCTTTAATTTGGGTGCACGCTGTGTCTGTTGGAGAGGTAAATGCCTCAATGCCCCTCTTAAGAAGGCTAATAGCCGAATACCCAAATATTGAAATTCTTGTTACAACAACTACACCTACAGGATCCAAACTATTATTGGAAAGATTGGGTGGGACTGTAAAGCACCAATATTTGCCAGTTGATTTACCACTATGCATAAAGCCCTTTTTAGATCATTGGCAACCTAAAGCACTTATTTTGTTGGAAACGGAGATATGGCCCAATTTAATTAATTTATGTAAACAAAAGGGGATCAAAACTGCATTGGTTAATGCCAGGCTTTCAGAAAAATCTAAATCAAACTATTTAAAATATAACTCATTAATTAAAGAATCTATAGATTCTTTAGATTTAATTCTTGCACAATATGAGTCGGATAGGCTTAGATTTAATGAAATTTCCCAAATTAAAAAAATAGACATATGCGGTAATCTTAAGTTTGACCAGGATATTCCTTCTGAACTTAATGAAATTTCCCTGAATATCAGAAAAGATTGGAGTATTAATGGAAAAGTCAGACCAACTTTAATCGCTTCCAGTACCCATGAAGGAGAAGAGGACATTGTTCTAGATGCTTTTAAAAAAATCTTAAAAGTAAGGCCTGAATCCTTATTGATTTTGGTTCCCAGACATCTTGAAAGGTTCGAGAGAGTTAAAGGGATTTTGCAAGAATCTAAAATACCATTCGTATCAAGGTCCATGAGAGAAGATGTAAGTAAGGATACTAAAATACTTCTTGGAGATACTATAGGAGAACTAAATTTTCTTTATTCGCTGGCTGACGTAGCCTTTATCGGTGGCAGTTTAATAGATCACGGAGGCCAAAACCTTCTTGAACCATCCGCTCAAAGCTTAGCTCTTTTATCTGGTCCTAGCTTAAGAAATTTTTCAGATATTTCTGAACAACTTATTCAAGATAATGCTTTAACTGTTGTCCATGATGCCGAAGAGCTATGCAACCGCTACCTGTTCTTAATAGAAGATGAATCAACTTGTAACGCAATAGGTACGAAAGCTTATAAGGTTTTCATGAGAAATCGTGGAGCCCTCGATGCCATTCTTAGTAAACTCAAGCCGCTCATCAGCAACGTGATCTAAATTGCTCGATTCTAGAGCTTTCTATTCTTTTTTAGCACATTCATAGAACATCAGAATAAGAAATTCACTAATTTACTCTTGAATTTACGAAAATTTATTTGGCATAGAGATTGCATTATACATTTTGTATTTTTCTAAAATTTAAGGAGAAAATAATGAAGTTAATAACAGCAGTTATTAAACCCTTTAAGCTTGATGAGGTTAGAGAAGCACTTCTTTCTGTAGGTGTTACAGGTCTAACAGTCACAGACGTAAAAGGTTATGGCAGACAAAAGGGCCATACGGAGCTTTACAGAGGATCTGAATACGAAGTCGATTTACTTCCAAAAACGAAAATCGAAATCGCTGTATCCGACGATAAAGCTGATGAGGTAGTAGAAGCTATAAGTACTTCTGCAAATTCAAACAAAATAGGTGATGGAAAGATTTTTGTTGTAGATCTAAATCAACTTGTTCGAATCAGAACAGGTGATCTCAATGAAGACGCGCTATAAATTTAAGGAGAAAAAATGACAGAATTAGAATTTGCGCTTAATACCTTTTACCTTCTAATGAGTGGAGCGCTTGTCATGTGGATGGCCGCAGGTTTCACTATGTTAGAAGCTGGATTGGTAAGGTCAAAAAACGCTGCCGAGATTGTGACCAAGAACTTAGGTCTTTTCTCGATAGCATGTGTAATGTATTTGGTGTGTGGTTTCTTTATCATGTACCCCGGAGACTCAGCAATATCTGCTTGGGTTCCTGGCTTTAGTTTATCTTACCTAGGACTAGGTATGGGTGATCAAGACATGAGTTACGGCTCATACTCTGAAGGCTCTGATTTCTTCTTCCAGGTAGTTTTTGTTGCTACGGCAATGTCAATTGTTTCAGGTGCTGTAGCCGAGAGAATGAAACTACTGCCATTCTTCGCCTTTGCGGTTGTCCTGACAGGTTTTATTTATCCTGTTCAAGGCTACTGGAAATGGGGCGGTGGCGGCCTTGATGCTCTTGGATATACTGACTTCGCTGGATCAGGTGTAGTTCACCTTTGTGGTGCTGCAGCAGCTCTGGCAGCTGTCTCTATACTAGGCGCTAGAAGAGGCAAATATGGTGCAGATGGATCAGTTTACGCAATACCTGGATCAAATATCCCCATAGCTGCACTCGGTGCTTTAGTACTATGGTTAGGTTGGTTTGGATTCAATGGCGGATCTCAACTAGCCATTAACACTGCTGCAGATGCTATTGCAGTTGGACAGGTGTTTTTGAATACTAACATGGCTGCAGCTGGCGGAGTACTAGGTGCATTGTTCGCTAGTAAAATATTTAGTGGTAAAGCTGATGTTACGATGGCAATCAATGGTGCAATAGCCGGTTTGGTAGCAATAACAGCTGCTCCTGATACACCTACCGGAGGTTTAGCAACCTTTATCGGACTCATTGGTGGTGTAATTGTATATTTCTCTGTGATCATACTAGATACAAAATTAAAGATAGATGATCCCGTAGGAGCTATTTCAGCTCATGGTACTGTTGGAATATGGGGAATCATGGCTACCCCATTATCGGGTGCGGGTGCATTCGGAACTCAATTCCTCGGTGCTTTAATCATATTCGCTTGGGTCTTTGTTACAAGCTTCATAGTATTGAAAATACTAGACTCAGTTGTCGGAATTAGAGCTTCTGAAGAAGATGAGGATCTAGGTCTAGATAAAGCTGAGATTGGTGTAGAGGCTTATCCAGACTTTAAGTAATGCTGCGTTCGATTATGTCATCTGATGTACATAATAAAAATAGGGCAATCCTTAATTGGATTGCCCTTTTCCGTTTGAGTGTAAAAGGATTTACTCAAAATACATGGATGTTAACTCAAAGAAAATTATGGATATAAAACTAATCAAACCTAAAGAGGCTGCTCAAATCTTGATGTGCAGCGAAAGAACATTAGAAGCATGGAGAAGAGAGGACAAAGGTCCATGCTACTACAAAATAGAGGGTAAGATCCTTTATAAAGCAGAAGATATTATGAGCTTTATAGAAGGCTCCAAAGTTTCTGTACAATAATAATCTGTACAATAATAAAAAGGGAGAAAATATATGTTAAAAAATAAAATCCTAGCTTTTGTAGTAATTTCAATTTTTGCTATCTCATGTGCAGAGGAAAGAAGAGAAATTGATATTGCGCAATCAGCACTTGATACTGCATACGTTGAATATTTATTCTGCGATTTCGGGCCTGACATCTCACAAGAGTCTTTCGCCGAGTTATTAGTTGAATGGAATGATATTTTAGATGGTTTGGAAACAGCTGTTCCTATGTCAGTAGGACTAGTCCCAAGAACTGAGACAGATCTTTATGACGGCATGTGGACACTAGTATGGGAATCAAAAGAGCAGGCAAACAAAGGTTGGAAAGAATGGATAGAAGGTCCAGCTGATGCTTGGACAGAAAAGACAAGTAACATAATCTCATGCGGCGCTTCTGACAATGGAGAGGAAGCTAATTATGGTTTTGATGTAAACGTATATCGAACTGCTACTGCTCAAGATACTGACCCAGGAGGAGTAGTAGGTTTTATGTTTTGCAGTTATACAGATTCGTTCGGTGAAGCAGAGCTATTAGACGGCTTAGACACTTACAACAACTGGTTAAATGCAGCACAAGAATCTTCGGGCAGTGGATCGCCATATTTCTATACAATTCATGTCCCTGATTTTGAAACACCAATAGCCGGTTCTTCAGTGGGTCCATATGACTATGCTTTTCATCATTTTTGGGATTCAGAGGAATCTAGAGAATTAGGTAATAGAATGTTCGCTGAGACTGCGCCTTCAATAGAAGGGCCTCAACCAGATTGTAGTGAAATGTTACTATTTGACTCATCTCCATTTAGAACACCTCAAATCTAGGTAAAATGTTACTTTTTGGTGCAGTTTATTTATAGCTGCACCATATTTCCTCTTATAAATACCTATTATCCCTAAAAAACCCTAAAAAAACAGTAACTTAACGATTTAACTCTTTTTGGCACTGAAGTTGCATAATTCCTTACAGGTGGTTTTCTATTTTAAAGACAGTTAAATCAATCTATAGTGTTAAGACTAATATTTAGGAGTTATTAATGAAATTAATTACAGCAATTATAAAGCCTTACAAGCTAGACGAAGTCAGAGAAGCTTTATCTGAAGTCGGCGTGACAGGTCTTACCATTACAGATGTGAAAGGTTTTGGACGACAAAAGGGACATACTGAACTTTACAGAGGTTCAGAATATGTCGTTGATTTCCTTCCAAAAACCAAAATTGAGGTAGCGGTCAGTGATGACAATGCAGAAAAAGTAATTGATGCAATATCGCAAGTCTCAAACACTGGCAAGATAGGAGACGGAAAAATATTTGTATCTTCTTTAGACCAAGTTGTGCGTATAAGAACGGGAGAGCTAAACGAAGATGCCCTTTAACTATAGGTGAGACTATGATGAAAAAGTTATTTCTTATTTCAGCGGCTATTTTTTCTGTAGGAATTTCTGCAGATGAACTTAACTCAGGTGATACTGCGTGGATACTAACATCTACAGCGTTAGTATTATTCATGACCTTACCCGGACTTTCTCTCTTCTATGCAGGTCTCGTAAGAAGTAAAAATGCTATTTCAGTTCTCATGCAATGCTTTGCGATAGCTTGTATTGTTTCTGTAGCTTGGGTAGTTTATGGCTACAGTCTAGCTTTTACAGAGGGAAATGCATTTATTGGTGGTACTAGCGCATTCTTTTTGAGCGGAATAGGAAGAGATACTTTAGCACCCGGTACTACCATGCCTCATTCTTTATTTGTCATCTTCCAGATGACATTTGCAATCATTACCCCAGCTCTAGTTGTTGGAGCATTTGCTGAAAGAATGAAGTTTGGAGCAATGTGCCTTTTTTCTCTTCTATGGTTTACGGCTGTCTATATACCTGCTTGCCATATGATTTGGGGAGGAGGTTATCTCGGAGATGTCAAAGATTTTGCTGGAGGATTAGTAGTTCACTTAACCTGTGGAGTAGGAGCTTTAGTAATTGCCGTAGTTCTCGGACCCAGAAAGGGATTTCCATCAACTGCAATGCCTCCTCATAATAGAACTATGGTCGTTACTGGAGCTGCCATGCTATGGGTAGGATGGTTTGGATTCAATGCAGGTAGTTCATGGGCAGCTGATGGATTAGCAGGAATGGCAATGTTGGTCACTCATATCAGTGCTGCAACAGGGGCTTTAACTTGGATGGCAATTGAGTGGATCAAAGGTGGAAAGCCAACAATTGTAGGAATCGCAACCGGTATGGTTGCTGGTTTAGCTACCATTACTCCTGCAGCTGGAAGTGTTGGGCCTGAAGGAGCTCTTTTAATCGGACTAATGGCAGGATCTATTTGTTTTTACGCAACCCAAGCTGTAAAAGGTGTATTTGGAATAGATGACTCACTAGATGTGTTCCCTGTTCATGGAGTAGGTGGAATAATTGGTATTATTATGGTCAGCTTCCTTGGAGTTCAGGGAGGCTTTTTAGGCTCCAGTGCTGGAGAAGAATGGGTACCAATGGAGCAACTAATGATTCAACTCAAAGGGATTGTGGTTATAGGTCTATGGACAGCTATTGCATCATGGGTGATTTTGAAATTTATAGGATCTTTCACGGCTCTTAGGGTAACAGAAGAAGAAGAGTACGAAGGACTAGATGTTGTTGAGCACGAAGAAAGAGGATACGACTTAGCCTAAATTAAGCAAAAAAAATAACCGGCCTAAAGGCCGGTTTTTTTTGTCCGCAATCAACTATCATATGTCCGGTGGAAAAGAAATTAATTGTAACTATCATGGGCCCAACAGCCATAGGTAAGACAGATCTTGCAATGCAGCTTTCTGACAAGATGCCAGTCAAAATTATCAGTGTAGACTCTGTTCAAATTTATAAATTTCTTGATATAGGGAGCGGAAAGCCTAACCCTGATACTTTAAAATCCTATCCTCATGATCTGGTTGATATCTTAGATCCGCAAGAAAACTACTCTACGGCTAGATTCCAAAGAGACTGTATTAGATCCATAAAAGATGCCTTTGAAAGCAATAAGTTGCCCATTCTTGTTGGTGGAACCATGATGTATTTTGACCACTTAATCCATGGAATTTCAAATTTACCCTCAGTTGAGAAAGAGCTAAGAATTGATTTAGAGAACGAGTTTTCTCTTAATGGAAATGAAAAAATGCATAAATACCTTAGTGAAATTGATGAGGAATCAGCAGCTAAAATTCATAAAAATGATACTCAACGAATAAAACGTGCTATTGAGGTTTTTAAAGCGACTGGTAAGAAATTTTCTGAATTACAAAAACAACATCAAAAAGTTATAGATAAGACAATAAGTTCTTCAAATTTACTTCAATTCGCCATCCGACCAGATGATAAAAACTCTCACAGGGAAAAAATTGCAATCAGGTTTAAGAAGATGATTGAAGAGGGCTTGGTCCAAGAAGTAGAAAATATTCTTAACCTTGAAGGAATGAGTAAAGAATCTCAGTCAATGAAGAGCGTCGGATACAGGCAAGTTTGTGAATTTTTGGATGGTGAAGTGAGTCTTGATGTTATGATAACAAAGGCAATAAACTCAACTAGACAACTTTCGAAAAGACAAATGACCTGGCTAAAGAGCTGGCAAAATATAAATTTTTTAGAGACTCAACCAAACTTATCTCAAATAGTTCAAGATTTAATCACCCACCATTAATGATTCGCGAAGAAGTACTACCCAAGTCCGTAATTGTCCATATAGATAGGTTTTCTTTAAATAGAGACCTTCAGTTAGAAGCTTTAGAAGAGTTTAAGGAGTTGTGTTTATCTTCTGGTACTGAGGTATGTACTGAAGTAACTGCGAAAGTAGACAGACCCTCACCAAATTATTTTATCAAACAAGGGAAAGTTGATGAGATCAAACAACTTGTAAAGTCTTTCAAGACTAGTCTAGTTATCTTCAATACGGATTTATCTCCCTCCCAAGAGAGAAATTTAGAAAAATATTTAGGAGCCAGAGTGCTTGATAGAACCTCCTTAATTCTAGATATTTTCGCTACCAGAGCTAGTAGTCACATTGGAAAACTCCAAGTAGAACTTGCACAACTCACCCACCTTTCTACAAGGCTTGTTAGAGGATGGAGTCATCTAGAGAGGCAAAAAGGTGGAATAGGGCTTAGAGGTCCAGGAGAGACTCAGCTAGAAACTGACCGAAGGTTAATAGGTCACAGAATAAAAAATCTTAAAAAACGCTTAGACAAAGCACATAATCAAAAAGAGGTGAATCGCTATGCAAGAAAAAAGGGAAAGGACAGGGTTGTTGCCTTAGTTGGATACACCAATGCTGGTAAAACCACTTTATTTAATTACCTCACTCAAAATAATCTTTATGCTGCAGATAAGCCTTTTGCTACTTTGGATTCTGTAACAAGAAAAACAGATATGCCTAAACTGCGAGATATACTGTTTTCAGATACAGTAGGTTTTATATCTAACTTGCCTACTCAGCTAGTAGAATCATTCAAGGCAACTCTTGATGATCTTGGATCGGCAGATCTCTTGTTACATGTTGTAGATATTTCGGATAAAGATCACAGATTTAAAGTTCAAGAAGTGAATAAGATTCTTAAAGAGCTTGGATTGTTAGATAAACCACTTATCAGGGTCAATAATAAATGTGACAAGCTTGATTTGTCCGATCTTGATATGTTGTCCAGTCAAAACCAAGATCAAATCTGGATTTCTTCTCAAACTTTTGATGGTTTTGAGAGTTTATTTGAAGCCATTAATACAAAACTTAATGGCAAACTAACCAAAAGCTGGATATCGCTAAACTCAGATTTAGGCTGGCTTAGAGCTAAACTATATAGTTCTGGTAGAGTGAGAGAGGAGAGAATATCTGATCAAGGTCTGATAGAATTAAATCTTGAAACTTATCAAAATGACCTCATAAAGTTATTAAATACAAAAGGTGTAACCTTAATCGACACTAATCAAACACAGGAAGCAATATAAATGTCTTGGAATGGAAATGATAATAAAGATCCATGGGGAAGGAATGATACTCCTCCGGAGATCGATGAAGTAATAAAAAAAGTAAGAGAGAGAATTGACTCTCTATTTGGTGGAGGGGGCTCTTCAGGAGACTCTTCAGGGGGAGGTTTTAGCATGAAAAGCCTGCCACTCATAATTGGTATCTTAGTTTTAACTTGGGTAGGTTTTGGAATCTATCAGGTTGAACAAGCGGAAAGGTCGGTAGTCTTAAGATTGGGCAAGTTCCAAGAAATTAAAGGCCCAGGACTTAGATGGAATCCTCCAATAATCGATTCTTGGGAAATAGTTGACGTTGTCCGAGTTAGGCCTCACAGACATGATGCTTTAATGCTTACTAAGGATGAGAATATTGTTGATGTTACTGTTTCTGTTCAGTATCAAATAGGTGATCCTCAAAAATATGTTCTCGATATCCGTGATGCCGATGCAAGTCTTGTCCAGGCAACTGAAAGTGCATTGAGACACGTAGTGGGTGGATCAATCATGGATGATGCTCTGACAACGGGTCGTGAACTTATTGCTCAAGAGGTTAAAACTAGACTGCAGAGATACTTGGATAAATACAATACGGGTCTTGAAGTGGTTATCGTAAACATAGAGGACTCTTCTCCTCCTAATCAAGTCCAGGAAGCTTTCGATGACGTTATCAAAGCTAGAGAGGATGAGGTCAGAGCAAGAAATGAAGCTGAAACTTATGCAAATGGTCTTGTACCTGAAGCTAGAGGTCAAGCACAGAGAATGTTGCAAGATGCAGAAGCTTATAAAGAACAAGTGGTATCGGAAGCTGAAGGAGATGCAACACGATTTAACCTGCTCCTAGCTGAATATCAGAAAGCTCCAGATGTTACCAGAAACAGGCTTTACCTAGATTCCATTCAAGGCGTCATGTCGAACAGCACTAAAGTAATGATAGATGTTGAAGGAGGAAATAATATCCTTTATTTGCCGCTCGATAAAATTGCTGAATCTACAAGAGGTATAGAAAGCCTAAACATACCTGGTAATGCAAATAATCCTTCCATTAGAGATTTAACTAATGAAGTTATAGAAGAAATTAGAAGAAGAAACAGACAAGAGGAAAGAAGATAATGAATGCTCTAAAACGTATATTATTCCCGGCCTTTGTTCTGATCGTTATTTTGATCAGTCAATCAATCTTTGTTGTCAAAGAAACTGAGAGGGCTGTAAAGCTAAGATTTGGTGAAATCGTAGAAGCAGACGTACCTCCCGGACTCCACTTCAAAATTCCAGTAGTTAATTCTGTAAAGAAATTTGATGCAAGAATCCTTACTTTGGATGCCGCACCTCAAAGCTATTTAACTTCTGAAAAAAAAGCTCTCACGGTAGATTCCTTCGTTAAGTGGAGAGTAAGTGATGTCGAAAAATACTTCACCACAACCGGTGGAGATGAAGAAAGACTAAGAAGACTTCTTATACAAAGGGTTGATGCTGGCTTGAGAAATGAGTTCGGTACCAGAACAGTTAATGAAGTTGTCTCAGGAGAAAGGGATGAGCTTATGGATAAGTTAACCCTGCAATTAGACGCTATTGCAGTTGCTGAACTGGGCGTCCAAGTAATTGATCTACGTGTAAAGAAAATTGACCTCCCGCCTGAGGTAAGTGACTCTGTCTACAATAGGATGAGAACTGAAAGGGAAAGGCTGGCCAAAGAACTCAGGGCCCAAGGTAATGAGGTTGCGGAAAAAATAAGAGCAACGGCTGATAAAGAAAAAACAATTATCCTTGCTGATGCATATAGGCAAGCTGAAGAGATCAAAGGTAATGGGGATGCGATAGCTACGGCAACTTACGCTAATGCTTATTCTAAAGACCCCGAATTTTACGACTTCACAAGAAGCTTAAAGGCTTACCAATCAACTTTTGGAAGTAAGTCTGATATCTTATTGATAAATCCTGATAGTGATTTCTTTAAATATCTGGACGACTCTAAGGCTAACAACTAATTGATGAGCTCTAAAGTACGCTGGAGTTTACCTGATGGCGTAGATGAGCTTCTGCCACCTAAGGCTATAGAGGTTGAGAAATTAAGAAGAAAACTTATAGATGAATATATTGACTCGGGTTACGAGTTTATCATTCCTCCACTTTTAGAGCTTTCGGAGTCAATTGGCGGAGAGGCACATGATGAAATTCAATCATATGCATTTACCTTCAAAGATAATTTAACGGGTAAAGATCTCTCAATAAGGCCTGACATCTCTGAACAAGCTTCAAGAATTGATGCATACAGGATTCAATCTAATGATGCAGTAAAGCTCTGTTACGCCGGAGAAGTCGTTAAAAGTAAATCTTCTAAGATCCTTAGATCTAGAACAACCATTCAAGTCGGAGCAGAAATATTTGGTGACTCCTCCATGGCTGCTGAACTAGAGAGCATTAAATTGATGCTAAAAAGTTTAGAGATTTCCGGTATAAAAAATATAACTCTTGGAATTGGTCATGCCGGTTTCACAGCGTCCGTTCTGAATCAATTTCAAGAACTTGGTCAAGAAAAACTGACATTAATTGAAAAAGCGTTATCTAAGAAATCTATCTCTGATTTGGAAAATCTAGTCCCAAACGAACACAAACACAAAGCATCTATATTGACCCTATGCGAAATGTATGGAGACCTAGATATTATTTCTCAAGCAAAAGAAGAATTTGCATATTTAGATTCATCCAAGGATTCGTTGAGTCATTTGGAAACTATTGTCAATCAACTAAAAGAGATGGGAATACAGGATATTCACATCGATTTGGGTGAAGTACAGGGATTTAAATACCATAACGGTATAGTGTTTTCCGCTTATTCCGATAAAGCTGGTTACGTACTTTCTAAAGGTGGAAGGTATGATGGACTTAGAAAAGCATCTAAAGAAGATAGGCCTGCTGTCGGATTCGATCTTGATTTAATTGCAGTATCAAACTTATAGGAAAAATTAATGTACAAAAATATTTCTTTATTGGGTCTTCAATGGGGAGATGAAGGAAAAGGCAAGGTTGTAGACAACTTAGCTGAGAATAATCTTGATGCTGCTGTTAGATATCAAGGAGGCCACAACGCAGGCCATACATTAATTGTAGATGGTAAAAAGGTAGTTTTTCACTTGTTACCTTCGGCTATTTGTCACCCAAACATACAATGCTTCATTGGTAGAGGTGTTGTAGTAAGTTTAGATGCCTTATTTTCTGAGATTGATGACGCAGCTGAAGTGCTGGGAAATTTAGAAGGAAGACTGACAATTAGCTCTGCTTGTAGCCTTATTCAGCCATACCATATCAAGTTAGATCAACTTAGAGAACAATCCAATAATCTTACCAAGATCGGAACTACGGGTAGGGGCATAGGCACTTCCTATGAAGATAGAGTTGGAAGAAGATCCATACGAATTGCTGACTTATATGATGAATCTAAATTAAAAGAAAAAATCACTCAGGCCTTAGATTTTTACAATTCAATTTTCACACATTCTTTTGGTGCGAATGAAATCAATATCAATGAACTCTTCGACCAAAATTTACAACAAGCTGAGAAGCTTAAGCCATATGTTGGCAACGTTATTGAAGAAATAAGAAATCTTCAGAACCAAGATAAGAAAATACTTTTTGAAGGAGCACAAGGTGCACTGTTAGACATTAGTTTGGGTACTTATCCCTTCGTCACATCGAGCAATCTAATAGGTGGAATAACTTCTGGAGCTGGAGTAAGTCCATCAGATGTTGACTATACAATTGGAATAACAAAGGCTTATACAACTCGGGTTGGAGAAGGGCCTTTTCCTACAGAACTGTTCGATGAAGTAGGTACCTATTTAGCGGAGACTGGAGGTGAGGTAGGTGCAACTACTGGTAGGCCAAGGAGATGCGGTTGGTTAGATGGATTGCTATTAGAAAACATGACAAGACTAAGCGGAGTAAATGGCCTTTGTCTAACAAAGATAGATGTTTTGGATGGCCTGGAAAAGGTAAAAATTTGTACTTCCTATAAAAGTAGTAAATCTTTTGAGGAACTCATTGAAACTATGGATATTGAAGACGTGCAGCCCCAATATCTTGAACTTGAAGGATGGTCAGAGCCAACAGCAGGTATCACTCAATTTGACGACCTTAATGATAATGCTAAAGCCTTTGTTGAAAAAGTAGAAGAAATCTCCGGAGTTCCTGTTATCATGATTTCAACTGGCCCTAAACGAGAAGATACTATTATTAGGCAACAAATATAGATATGCGATACTTTTACATTTTACTTTTACTAATCCCCCTTTTAACAAATGCTAGTGAAAAAAATTTTAAAGAGGGTGATGAATTTCAAGCAAATAAATTTGAAGCTATAGCTGTTTACCTTTATAAAGCCGATGCCTCTCGTGTTAACACAGCAAGAGACTTTTCTTTTTCTTTAAATGATTTTTTAAATCATGCTACTGTCGATACGAGAGATATATTTAAGATACGAAAAGGGGATACTTTTACTTTGACCAAAAGTTTCAGGAATGGTGATATCTTTGAAGTTAATCTAAAGAGCCAACGAGCCAAAAGAGAAAAATATTTTGTTTTATCAGAGGACTTAAAAAATTCTTCTCTTGAACTGATTGTAAAAGAATCGTAGGTTTCTATGATCCGCTATCTCAAAATAGCCTCAAAGGGTATTTTGGTTTTAGTTTCTGTTTTCATTCTTCTATTTTTGTTTTTATTTTTTGATTTTTTTGGAAGACATCCTAGCCAAGGTACAGTAGAAACCTTTAGTGCTCCTTACCTGGGAAAAAATACTGATGAGGAATCAACTAAACAGATCCTATTTGGAGATCTGCATGTCCATACTACTTATTCGCTAGATGCTTTCCTAGGCAACCTTCCTATACTTGAAGGCGAAGGAACTCATCCAGTAGCTGATGCTTGTAATTTTGCAAGGTATTGTGCAAATCTTGATTTCTTCTCTGTTACTGATCACGCTGAATTTCTTACACGAAGGGAATGGAAAGAAACAATTGAATCTTTGAGAAATTGCTCAAAAATTTCGCAAGAACATGATGAAACAGAGATCATACCGATGGTGGGTTGGGAGTGGACTCAGACAAGCCTTGACCCAGAGAATCATTATGGTCATAAGAATGTCATTTTAAAGCCGCTTTTTGGACCTCTTCCTGAGAGACCAATCGGGGCTCCGGATCATAAGTTTTTTGCAAGTATCGTAGAAGCTCCTGTGTATGCTTTGTATGGAGCCATGCTTTATGACTTCAAGAACATGTCCAATTATTTTGATTATAGACAGAGGCAGCTGATCATAAAAAACTTAGAATTCTGCGATTCGGATAAGCACGTGAAGGATCTACCACTGGATTGTCTTGAAAGAGCTTATAAGCCCTCAGATTTATATAGAAAATTAAATGAATGGAACATAGAGTCGCTCGTTATTCCACACGGCTCTGCTTGGGGAAATACTTCTCCTCCTATGGCTACCTGGAGTAATCAGCTGAATGGAAAAGAGCATGATCCAAAATTTCAGAATTTGATTGAGATATTTTCAGGCCATGGAAACTCTGAGGAGTATCGTTCTTGGGAGGCATTTAATGAAGTAGATGGAAGTTTAGAATGTCCATCACCTACGGATAACTACTTACCCGATTGCTTCCAGGCTGGAGAAATTATTAGAGAAAGATGTCGAGTATCTGCAGGTGATGAAAATTTATGCAATACAAGGGCTGAAGAGGCTAGGAATAATTTTACAAATGCCAATCCCTATGGTTTGTTATCAATTCCTAATAATAAACCCAGTGAATGGTTGAATAGCGGGCAATGCCAGGATTGTTATCTTCCAGCTTTTGAGTATAGACCTAGATCTTCAGTTCAGTACGCATTGGCATTAAGAAATTTTGAAGATAAAAATTCTGAACCATTTAGGTTTGGATTTATTGGATCCAGTGATAATCATTCCTCCAGACCGGGTACAGGATATAAAGAGATTGATCGTATAAGAAATACGGACTCAAAATATAAATCCTCCAATGCATTCATGTCACTAGGACAATCTCAACAAAGTTTTGCGATACCTAGGTCTCAGGAAATCAATCTTGAACAAATGATTGATAGAATGAAACCCAGTCAGGGCGAGAGGGTAGCTTCATTTTTATATACAGGAGGATTGATAGCTTCGCATGTTTCTCAGAAAAATAGAGAATCTCTATGGAATTCGCTTAATACTCGTGAGGTTTATGCTACAAGTGGAGAAAGAATATTATTGTGGTTTGATGTTTTAAATCATCCCTCCGGTATAAAGCCGATGGGAAGCGAATTTTCAATGTCTCAGAACCCTGTATTTCAGGTCAGAGCACTCGGCTCACAAAAGCAAATTCCTGGATGCAGTTCAGATAATCAACTTGATGCTTCGACCTTAAATAGGCTTTGCAACGGAGAATGTTTTAATCCTGTTGATGAAAGAAATATTATTCAAAGAATAGAGATAATTCGTATTAGGCCCCAGACTTATCCTAATGAGCCCATTGAAACTTTGATAGAGGACCCATGGAAGATAATTGAATGCGAACCTTCACAAGAGGGATGTTTAGTTGAATTTGAAGATCCAAATTTTCTTAACGCTAATAGAGAAGTGATTTATTACGTTAGAGCAATTCAAGCCCCTTCTCTAGCTGTGGGAGCTGCGAATTTAGCATGTGAATTTGATGATTCAGGTAAATGCATAGAAGTTAATCTTTGCGGAGATGTTGAAGGGCAAGGAGAGGGTGATTGTTTATCTGATAATGAAGAGAGAGCTTGGTCCTCTCCTGTTTTCATTAAGCCTACTCTGAATTAGATTTATATATTCTATCTAAAACAGCGTTCACATATTTGTGCCCATCTACTGCACCATACTTTTTACTAAGTCTTATGCTTTCATTAATAATGATAGGAGCGTCAGTTTTAGTATAAAGCAGTTCATAAGTTGCTAATCTAAGAGTATTACGTTCAATTGGATCAAGAGAAGAAAGCTTCCTATCCATATTGCTTGCAAGGATAGTATCAATATCTTCCTTTGAGTTAATTACACCTGTAAGGAGATCTTTGAAATGTGGATATCGACTTTGAAGAGCTAAGTCTGCCAGGATATCCTTTAAATCCGAACCAGATAATTCTATTTCATAAAGACTTTGTATGACTTTATCCCTGGACCTTACAGGTGAGGTTTCTTTTTTTGATTTCATAAACTAAGAAAGAGCATCGACCATGTTCATGGCGCTTAAAGCAAATTCTCTTCCCTTATTCATTTGATTTGGATCTGATCTTTCCTTAGCTTGATCAAGATTTTCCGTTGTTAAAACACCACAAATAATAGGCTTATTTGTTTTTAGGGCTACGTCCTGAAGCCCTTCTATGCAAGAACTAGAAATGAAATCAAAGTGAGGAGTATCGCCTTTTATTATCGCACCCAATGCAATAACTGATGAGGAGTTCTCTGCACATTTTTGGGCTGCAAGCGGAAGTTCAAACGCACCCGGTACTTCTTTTAGAATAATATTTTTATCTGGCACCCCTTGAGATATAAGTTCTTTTTTTGTTTCTTGCAGAAGATCATTAATGATCTGAGAATTCCAAGATGTATAAACAATGCTGTAAGTCCCTTTCTTGGCTATATCTGACACTTCTATTTTGTCGAAACCTTTCATTGTTCTAGTTAATAAATTCAGTTATTTCAAGATCAAAGCCAGTTAATGGATATTTCACTGAAGCTCCCAAGAGTCTTATTTTTGTTATACCAAGATCTTTCAAAATCTGTGCCCCCACACCAATTATTCTGGAGTCAGGACCATCATTATTTTTAGTCCTTTTCTGGTCTTTAAGAAAAGATATATTGGATAGGATTTCTTGAGGAGTTTCATGATGTGATAAAAATAAAAGGACCCCTTTTTCTTCCTCATTAATTTTCTTCATTGCTTGAGAAAAGGAAAGTCTACTGCCGAATTCATTGATTCCCATAACATCTTGAAGAGTATTATTTTGCTGAACTCTAACCATCACTTCATCTTCAGGGCTAATATCTCCTTTAACAAGAGCGATGTGAACTTCTCCATTAATGGTATCTTCGTAGGCACTTAAAGCAAAATCTCCATATTCAGACTTGATATTGGTTTTATCGATTAACTTGATACTTTTCTCGCTTATATTTCTATAATGAATCAGGTCTGCAATGGTTCCTATTTTGAGATCATGCTTCTTTGCGAATACTTCAAGGTCTTTTCTTCTTGCCATCGTTCCGTCGTCATTCATTATTTCGACAATGACTGCAGAAGGGTCGAATCCAGCAAGTTTTGCCAGATCAGTGCCTGCTTCGGTGTGACCTGCTCTTGTTAATACTCCTCCTTCTTGCGCCTTAATAGGAAAAACATGGCCAGGTTGAACAATATCCTCAGCTCTTGCTTGCAAATTAACAGCTGCTTTTATAGTAGTTGCACGATCAGCTGCAGATATGCCAGTGGTGACGCCTTCAGCCGCTTCTATAGAGGTTGTAAATGCTGTACCCAATTCTGTTCCGTTATTCTTTACCATTTGTTCTAAACCTAGCGTCTTACATCTTTCTTCATTGATTGCCAAGCAGATAAGACCTCGAGCATGAGTTGCCATAAAGTTAATCGCCTCAGCATCTACCATTTCAGCCGCTAGAACTAGATCACCTTCATTTTCTCTATCTTCATCATCCATAAGAATGACCATCTTTCCTTGAGAAATATCATCTATGATTTCTTGAATACTATTTAATTCCATTATTTATAATTTGGCCTCAGTATTATTTTTTTATCTTCACCCAAATTGGTAGTCTCTATTATTTGGAAGTCTATTGTACTTAGTTTTTCATTGGTCACATCCAAATTAGAAAAGCTTTTTCTATCTTTGCCTAGAAGTTTTGGTGCTTGATAAAGAATAATCTCATCAATTAGTTGCTCATCTAGAAGAGCATCAAACATGCCAGATCCTGATTCAATCATGAGATTATTAATGGATTTCTCTTTGGCTAAGTACTGCACAATCTCTTTAAGATTTATTTCTTTGTTACTTGGATTGGGATAGAAATTGGTGTTGTGAGAATCTATGTTTTGATTAGATGAAAATATCAAATTATTTCCTTCAACTTGAAATATAGATTCATTTCCAGTGAGTTTATTATTTCGATCTATAACAATTCGTAATGGCTGCATTACTTTATCTTCATCGTAGCCCGAATCTCTTGAGGTTAGGCTTGGATTATCTGCAACTATAGTTCCAATTCCAGTAAGTATGGCATCATTTTCTGCCCTCATTTTATGTACATCTTTCCTGGATTCCTTTGAAGTAATCCACTTGCTTTCTCCCGAAGATAGAGCGATGCCTGCATCCAATCCTACACCCATTTTAGCGGTTATGAAGGGGCGGTTTTTTTCTATTCTGGAAAAAAAGCCACGATTCAGTCTTCTTGCATCCTCCCTTAAAAGGCCCACTTCAATTTCTATTCCATCCGTTTTATTTGCAAAACCATCTTGTGAATTATCTTCTGAAGCAATAAATACTTTTTTAATACCATATTTTTTAATTGCCTCAGAGCAGGGAGGCGTTTTGCCAGTAGTTGAGCAAGGCTCAAGAGTCACATACATTTCTGAGTTTTCTAGTGCTGATTCTGCATTTGAACCTAGATTCCTGAATACGTCATGTATGGCATTTATTTCTGCATGATTATCTCCTGATTTCTCATGCCATCCTCTTCCAATTATTTTCTCATTGTGGGTTATTACACAACCCACCATTGGGTTTGGTCTAGTTGTTAAAAGACCCTTTCTGGCAAGCGACAATGCTTCACTCATGTGCTCAGCAGGGCAAGTCATGATTAATCGCTGGTAAGTTTCTCTACTTCTTCAGAGAACTCATTGATATCCTCGAAGCGTCTATAAACTGAAGCAAATCTGATAAAAGCTACCTCATCTATTTTTCTTAGATTCTGCATTACAACTTCACCGATAAGCCTAGATGGAATTTCTCTCTCTCCTGAAGATCTGATATCTTTTTTGATGTCTTCAATCAAAGTTTCAATCTCTTCCTCGCCAACCGGCCTTTTCTCCAAGGATCTATAGAGTCCTTCTCTAAGTTTTTGTTCATTAAAAGGTTCTCTAGAATTATCCTTTTGCTTTATAACCCTGGGCATCAAAAGCTCTGCAGTCTCAAATGTTGTAAACCTTTCGTTGCATTGAGGGCATTCCCTTCTTCTTCTTATTTGTTGACCTTCAGCTATCAATCTGGAATCGATAACCTTTGTATCTGAAAAACCACAGTAAGGACAATGCATAAACTAATCTGAATATACTGGAAATCTAGTGCAAAGTTCAACGACTTTGTCTTTTACATCTGATATTACTTGTTCATTATTTATGTCTTCAAGAACATCACAAATCCAATCAGCAACTTGAGTAATTTCATTTTCTTTAAATCCTCTAGTCGTAGCCGCTGGAGTACCTATCCTTAAACCGCTCGTAACAAATGGAGATTGAGGGTCATTTGGAACGGCGTTTTTGTTAACAGTTATATTTGCACGACCCAATGAAGCATCGGCATCTTTACCGGTAATTCCTTTATCCACTAGATCGACCAAGAACATATGATTTTCTGTACCATTTGAAACAATATTGATACCTCTGTTCATGAAAGTCTCAGCCATCCTTTTGGCATTTGCTTTCACTTGTTTTTGATAATCTTTAAAGGCAGGATCCAATGCCTCCTTAAAGCAGACAGCTTTTGCAGCTATAACATGCATTAAAGGGCCTCCTTGAGTCCCAGGGAAAATAGCTGAGTTTAACTTTTTATGAATTTCTTCATTCTCCTTGGCTAAAATTAATCCTCCTCTAGGACCTCTGAGTGTTTTGTGGGTAGTTGTTGTAACAACATCAGCAAAGGGTATTGGTGATGGGTACTCTCCAGCAGCTACCAGTCCAGAAACATGGGCCATATCAACCAATAAGTATGCGCCTACAGCATCAGCTATAGATCTAAATTTTTCCCAGTCAACTATTCCAGAATAAGCAGAAAAGCCAGCAACGATCATTTTGGGATTGTGTTCCTTCGCCAAATCCTCGACTTCTTGATAATTCAATTCTCCAGTCGAAGGATCAAGACCGTACTGAAAAGATTCATAAGTTTTGCCAGAAAAGTTAACTTTTGCTCCATGAGTTAAATGACCTCCGTGATCCAAACTCATTCCTAGTATTGAGTCACCTGCTTCGCATAATGCAAGGTACACAGCCGAGTTGGCACTTGCTCCAGAATGTGGTTGAACGTTTGCATAAGCTGCACCATAAAGCTCCTTTGCTCTATCTATGGCTAGTGATTCTGCAATATCTACATGCTCGCAGCCGCCGTAGTATCTTTTACCCGGATAGCCTTCAGCGTATTTATTAGTGAGCACAGAACCTTGAACTTCCAATACACTTTTAGAGGTGTAATTTTCTGAAGCGATTAGCTCAATATGTTTCTCTTGTCTGGCCGTTTCGTTATTAATCGAGTTCCACAATTCAGGATCAAATTCCTTTAAATTCTTTTCAGTTATGAACATAGGTTTTTTTTAAATAATAAAATTGGGCGACTTTGATGATTATACAGAATGAGCTATTACTTCTCCCTATATTCTTTAGGCTTTATTAGTAATAATTGGGGATTTCCTCCCCTCATTGACGACTTTACAAATAGAACACACCCTCCCATCGCATCCCCTGGCTGTACAAAATTCTCTGCCATAAAAAATGATTTGTAAGTGAAGCCTGTTCCAGTCTTTTTCAGGAAATCCTTTTTTTAGGTCCTTTTCTGTTTGCTTTACATTTTTACCTTTTGATAATCTCCATCTTTGTGCAAGTCTGTGGATGTGTGTATCGATAGGGAATGCAGGGTGATTAAATCCTTGACTCATTACAACTGATGCTGTTTTATGACCCACACCTGGAAGCTCCTCTAAAGCTTCAAAACATTCTGGAACTTCTCCATCATATTTCTTGCATAGGATTTTGCTTAGCTCAGAGATAGCCTTAGATTTTTTTGGCGATAGGCCACACGGCCTGATAATTTTTTTTATTTCTGATGTCTTTACTTTAGACATATCAAACGGATTGTCGGCAAGAGCGAAAAGTTTAGGTGTTACCTGATTAACCCTAACATCTGTGCATTGGGCAGATAATAATACCGCCACTAGCAGCGTATAAAGTGAGTCATGATCTAGCGGTATTGGAGTTTTAGGATAGAGCTTTTGGAGCTCTTTATTTATATACAGGAATCTTTCTTCTTTGTTCAAATCTACTTTTTTATCATAATTAATTAGTATACTGATTCTATGTTTGATGGAAGAATCAAAAGAATTATAGCCTTTCTAAAAGAAAAGTTTGCTTATGAAACTGAGTCCTCGAGGCAAATGTTGACCACCTATAGTGATTACTTAAAAGGAGAAGCAGATGAAGAATCATTGGAAAGGGCCAATAAGCAGTTGAATGAGATACTTAAAGACTTAAGTTTCGGATTACTTGCGATAATACCTTTTGCTCCAATCACCATTCCGATGATTGCTAAATTTGCAAAAAAACACAATATTGATTTATTGCCAGAATGGTTTAAAGACTCCTTAAAATGAACTAATTTCTCTTATTCGCTGAAAAGAAAAGGTAGATTCCAGAAAGGGCACTTAATAAAGCAAGAATGGAGAATACTTTTAAAAAAATGTTTCCTATATTGTCCCTTTCATTCCAGTCCATGATGTGAATTCCCCACATAAAGTCCCAAATTCGCCATTGATTTGATCGAATTGCCACTATCTTTGCCGAATAAGGGTCTACATAGACATTTATATTTTTAGAGTTTTCATCGCTTGACTCTATTTTATAGAGAGGGAGGTCCCTTCCTCTGTATTCTGAACCTGGCGCCTCTTGAGATATCTCTGTGAGGATCAAAGGCTCAAGGTAGGTTTGATCAAAAACTATCTCGAGAGCTTGCTCATGACTAATTTTATTTCCTTTAGGCGCTTCAATTATATCAACAGGCTTTAAATACTGATTGCCTCTGACGTCTTCGATCTTATTAAAAGAGAAATAAATACCAGATACCGTCCATAACAAAAGCTGAACAGAGATCGCCAAGCTGAGATACTTGTGTACCTTTCGGGAAGATCGTACCAAATTTACTCCGCTAGATAGCCTTTGATAGTTTTGAGGCAATTATCTCTTCGGCCTCAGACATTATCCTGTCTATCAACTCTTTTACAGATGGTATGTCACTTACTAATCCCGCTACCATACCACATGACCAAGCACCAGCTTCTGGCTCACCTTCCATCATGACTTTTGGATAGACTCCTGCAACTTCATCTACTATATCTTCAAATTTCAGGTCATCACCCAAGGCCTTTTCTTTTGCCATCAAACTTTCCACAGCTGGATTATTCAATACTCTCTCAGTGTTAGTTAGAGATCTCATGATTAATCTTGTATCGAGTTCACTAGCATTAACAATTGCTTCTTTTACATTCTGATGAACAGGCGCATCTTCTGTTGCAATGAAACGAGTGCCCATATTCATGCCTTCAGCTCCCAGCGCCATAGCAGCAACAAGACTTCTTGCATCCGCCATTCCGCCAGATGCAACAAATGGTATATCTAATTCATCAGCTGCTCTTGGAAGGAGTATAAAGTTTGGTATGTCATCTTCTCCAGGATGACCTCCGCACTCAAATCCATCTACTGAAACAGCATCACAACCTATATCTTGTGCTTTAAGAGAATGTCTTACCGATGTACATTTGTGTATGACTTTAATTCCTGCATCCTTCATTGCAGGCATATAAACGGCAGGATTTCTTCCAGCTGTTTCTACTACTTTAACGCCGTTATTTATAATTACTTCAATTAATCCTGGATAATCTGGAGGAGTAAGGGAAGGTAAAAAGGTTAAATTTACGCCAAATGGTTTATCTGTTAAGGCTTGGCATTTCTTTATTTCAGCATCCAATTTTTCAGGTGTTCCTTGGGTTAGTCCGGTTATGATTCCAAGCCCACCCGCATTCGATACAGCCGCAGCCAATTCCGCAAAACCAACATAATGCATGCCCCCTTGAATAATAGGATGCTCAATGTCAAAAAGTTCAGTTATTTGTGTTTTCATTTCTCCTCCATAAATTTTGAAACTTAGTATATAAAATGATTAATTTATAGACAGTAAACTTTTTTTAAAAGTAATGCTTTATATTTTCATCTGTTTCCAGAGATATCGTAAAGCTATGATGGCTGGTATGTAGTACCCAAACAGAAAAACTATAATGAAAGCAATTTCACTAACCTGATCCCTAAAGAACCAAAAGGCTGGGCCATCAATTAAATCAGTAAATAATCTAATAAAAATTAGTATAAATAGCATTGGAGCATTCTTAAGATAGAACGCAAGAATCAATGCAAAACCTACTGCAAGATTTCTTGCGGTATAAATCCAATCTCCAAGAATAGTCGTTGTGGATTCTGGAGTTCCAAAGAAAGTTGGATCAGTAAGGGCCCAATAAGGACCTAAAAACATAGGCCAAACTTCCATAAAGATAATTAAAGTGAGCCACCAAGGGATATGAGTTTTTTGAGCTAGTTGATTCATGATTTATTTTTTTATGTTAATTAGACCAGTAAATATACTCATCTCCTTCCTCGTATTCTTGCCCGTCATACTTATCTATCATAGTTGGGGCCTCAAAAGCGGACGGAAATAAAGGCTCTTTTTGCTCAGAATTAAATTTTTCTAAGAGCTCCTCTATTTGTTTGGCTTCTTTGGGATGACTTTCTATCAAGTTATTTTTTTCTGTAGGATCTATCGAAGTATCGAATAACCAGCGTTTATTTTCTTTTTTACTAATTATGTATTTCCATTTTTTATGGAGAACAGATTGATGATTTCCCGATCGCCAAAAAAGTGTTTCATGGGGTTCTCCAGAACTTTCTTTTTTTATGTGAGGCAACAAATCAACTCCATCTAATATTCTTTCATCAGAAGTTTTAACTTGTGCCGCTGACGTAATTGTTGGAAAAATATCAAAATGATGAACTGCGCTGTCAGAGATCATTCCTGGAGTTATCTCGTCAGGCCAACTTACTATAAAAGGAACTCTTATTCCCCCTTCAAAAAAACTAATTTTCCAGCCTCTAAACGGTTTATTTATGTCTTCTAATTCGATGTAATTAGCTCCACCATTGTCGCTAGTAAAAATGATTAAGGTTTTTCCATAAATATCTAAATCTTTTAATTTCTGTAAAATTTTTCCCACACTTCTATCCAGAGAAGCAATCATTCCTGCATATACTTGAAGATTGTGACCTGACATATGACTCATTTGTTCTACATCGCTCCTTAAAGCTTGTAGAGGGTTGTGAATGGCCCAATGACTTAGATATAAGAAAAATGGTCTATTTTTATTTTTTTCAATTACTTTTAGCGCTTCGTCCGTGTAGTAATCTGTTACATATTTATCCGGTTCGAAGAGAGCACCTTCATTGAACCTAGCCGCATATTGACCTGAACTCCAAACCATCTTATCAATGCTAGTATCAAACTTTGCATTCACTACTTCTGGATGGTCTTCCGGTAAATAATACGCACCTCCCAAAGATAAAGAGTCTACAAATCCTTGGCTTAAAGGATCCATTCCACCTGCATGACCAAGATGCCATTTTCCGATGTGCGCTGTGTAATATCCTGCATCCTTTAAAACCTCAGCAATTGTTATCTGCTCAGATGGCATACCTTGCTCCATAAATGGAGGTAAGTTCATTGCTAATTCTCTGTCAATTCTTGCTTTTAACTCTGCGTCATCCTCTTCTGCAAGCCAAGATAGAACCATCCTTCCAGCATCAGGAACAGGAGTAAATTCAAAACCAAATCTTGTTGGATATTTTCCAGTCATTATTGAAGCTCTTGATGGCGCACAAGTAGCATTAGCCGCATAACCTCTAGAAAACCAAATACCATCTTCTGCCAATGAATCAATATGAGGAGTCTTTAGGGAACCATCTGCAGCACCGCCATTATGCAAAGATATATCGTTGTAACCCATATCATCAGCCAAAATCAAAATAATATTTGGCCTAGAATCGTTTTTATCTGAAATTTCAAAGGGACCTTCTGACCAATTCGTTGATATATTCTCCTGAATTGGATTTACCAAGTTCATGATTTTAGGCAATGTCCAAATGATTAAATTTACTTTGTATTCCCAGATTAAAAACCCCGAAATTAAAAGTACCGGTAAAAAGTAAGTCAGCTTTTTACGCATCATAAACTTCTACTATGATTCCCTCATTAGGATTTATATTTCCTGCAACCACTTCTTTGTAGGTTTCAGAAAAATTATCTAATCCCGTAATCTTTTTGATTTGCATCCAATCATTACTTTGTTTAGCTCTCCTGGTCATAAACGCATTCGTTTTTTCTGCATATCCTTCCTGACCCCAATCTCCTATTCGCTTTTGTATATGAGCAGGTGCAAAAAAGAATTCTGTTCTTTCTTGTAACTCGGCTTGTGCAAGAGCTTCGTCCACCGTTCCTCCTTTGTCCCAATGTGTCATACCGACAGTTAGGCACTTCAGTAAATCTTCTTTCAAATTATTTTGGACTGCAGATAAAACTTCTTGGTTACCCGACATATCAACCATGACTGAAGGAGCATTATTTATGCTACTTAAATCATCATAGGATATTACTTGGTCATAACAACCCAGGCTTTCGACAAATTGAATGTTATTGCTTGATGTTAATCCAACAATTTTTGGTGAATCATCAGTTTCAGCTAAACCTTGAGCAAGACCTATGGCTGTTTTACTTGAAGCACTGACTATAAGAACCTGAGATGCACCATCATAGGATTGCTCTTCTAAAGCATCACATAAACAAAATGCCGTGATATGGAGAGGGAAAAGTAATGCTCTTATATTATCCATGGATTGATCGTAGCCTGTTTCAGCATTAAGCCTTACATAGTTGTTGTAGACAGGGGGTAATTCTTTACGATGCTCTTTGCCATCACTAAAAGACCCTGCAGAAACTTTTACTGGATTAACAATTAAAAAGTTAGCAGGAGGAAAATAACCAAATATTCTTTCACCATGCTCTATTTCAGGGTTATTCGACAGTATGACTTCAGCAAAACCCCAGACCGGTATACAGCCCCATGTATTTTTAGGATTATTGATAGCTGGAAAAAAATTCCAATAACCTATGCTATCGCCCGCAACGCCATAAGTTACATTGTTGGCAGTAAATGAAAATTTCTCTACTTGGAGAAGAACTTCACTGTCCTGAATATCTTCTCCAAGCTGTTCTAGGGCAATTCGTGATTGATGAAGATCAGATTTTAAGGTTTGTAATTGCTTCATAGTTTTCTTATTTTTTTTCTCTTAAGGAAAGTATTAAAAAAATTACCAACATAATGGTGACATAAGGAGCACCTTCTACTCCCGGAGTATTTCCAGTGGAATAAATACCACTGTCTACGGTTGCTCTACCTATTAGTGGATATAAAAAAAGTCTTCCGGACCATTCAATTAACCAAAATACCAACATTAAAGGTATCAATGATTTGTATCTAAAAATAACTATCCAACAAACTCCGCAAAAAATTAGTTGAGCAAAACCCCACAAAGAAAAGAACATATAAATTAGTGGCATGGGATCTGGATCACCGGACAGAACTAATAAGTTTGCTATTTCGTGCATGCCATATTTTTCAAAGACCATATGGATGATTGATCTCCATGTCATAAGGCAGACGAAGGCAATAAAGAACCATTGAGCAATCTTATTGCCCTTGTAAATATTATCTGCAGGGGAGGGCAGTAGATTAAAATTGAACATATCTATAGCTTCAATGCTCCGAGCTTTGAACATGCTTCATTAAATTCTTTTATGGTGTCTTGAATAATATCTTCAGCAGATTTAATACCATCTATCAGACCAACCGATTGACCTGAAAGTGCAGGTGCTGCATTCATATCACCCCCAAAGTATAAATCCTGTATTTTTCCCATTGCGGACATATCCATTTCTCCAGCATCCAAGATTTCTTTAGTGAAGTCAGTTCTCAATGCTCTAATTACGGGCTTAGATGTTTTATTCAATATCCAAGTCCCATTGAGAGGGGAGTCAAATATGTAATTTTTAAAATTGTCATGCACCGGACTTTCTTTGCTTGAGACAAATCGTGTTCCCATTTGAATGCCCTCAGCACCAACCGCAAAAGCTGCAGCCATACCGGCACCATCAGCAATTCCACCAGCTGCAATAATTGGAAGATCAATTTGCTTTCGAATTGCTTGGATTAATACAAAAAGACCTACTTCTTCGGGGCTTTTGAATCCACCACCTTCTGTGCCTTCAACAACCAGTCCATCCACGCCGCAATCCGCAGCTTTAATGGCACCTTCAACGCTTGGCACAGCGTGATAAACAGTAATTCCAGCATACTTGAGTATATCTATATATTTGGAAGGATCTCCAGCGGATGTGGTTACAAATTTCACGCCATGTTGAACACAGAACTCCACCATACTTTCATCTCTTAAGAAGAGTAGCGGCAGATTTACTCCAAAGGGTTGATCAGTAAGTTCTGACATTTTTTCTATTTCAGCCTTACAGTTATCTACTTCACCCGAAGAGGTTTCTATAACGCCAAAACCACCAGCATTACAAACTGCAGAAGCTAATTGGCTTCTTGCAATCCACCCCATGGGTGCTTGAATTATTGGGTATTTTGATCCTGTATGTTCCGTTACTCTGTTCATTAGTTTTCCTTTATAAAATTAATTAATAATTCAGATAATTCTTTAGGTCTTGTCCACTGGTAAAAATGACCACCTCCAATATGGGCAGCACTCTTTGCATTTGGGCACATCTCTAAAACGTCTTTCTCAATTCCATTAGTCACTGGATCATCTCCTGCAAAAACACTGAGAAAAGGTTTATCCCACGTAGAGAAAAACTCCCTCGCTTTTCTCTGTTCTTCTAAAGATTGATCGGGAACTGTCGGCACGTGACTAGGCATAGCTCTCGGACCCATTTTATAGCTTGGATCTGGAAAAGGCGCCTCATAAGCTTTAGCAACATAGGACTTAAAAGGTGATGCACTGTATTTTCCTAGCAGGATAAAAATATAATTAAGGATTGTTGAAATCATAGATCTTTTATCCATCTGCATCGATTGAATAAAACCTATAGGCAAGTCTTCGGTATCCCAACAAAATTTCTGCCAGTACATGAACTTAAGACCTGGATGAGTTTTTCCACTATCCATTTGCCTTATCTGTTTCGCCATCGACATTGGATGAAGTTTTATATTACTTTCTCTGAAGGCTTTTATTTCTTCAATAACCTCTTCAGACACTTCAGGATTGTAAGGAAGACCGGTATTTCCCATTGAGACTTTTGAGAATCTATCAGGCTCTCTTGCAACTATTCTTAATCCGATTAAGCCACCCCAATCTTGCCCAAAGAATGTAATTTTTTGAAAATCATTGGCATTTAACCAATCGACCATCCAATCCACCTGATTTTGATAGCTATAGTCTTCCCTTGAAGCGGGCTTATCAGATTTTCCATAACCCGGTAAATCTGGAGCTATCACTCTTACACCTGCATCGGTCAAAAAAGGTATCATCTTTGAATAGAGATAACACCAAACTGGCTGGCCGTGCATTGCTAATAAAATAGGTCCATCCTTAGGCCCTTCATCTATATGATGAATTCTCAATTCTGAACCATCATGGGTTTTTATATTTGTGTAGTGGGGCTCATAAGGAAAATCGGTTATTCCTTCAAAGCTTTTGTCGGGTGTTCTTAATATTTTCATTTTATTTTTCTTTCATCAATAATTTTTCACAGCCTGTTCCTTCAAAAAGATTCAGTAATCTTTTCTGATCCATGTCGGTTAAAGTATAAAACTCTTGATTAATCCATTGCAGACATTTGCCTTGATAATTAAAAGTCTTTTGGGACCAAGTAGAACCATCAATTTCTGTTTCCCAAGTTTCATCTCCATTTTCTAAAGCTCTATTATTTTCCAATAAAGCAGGCACATAACCACGACCTATTTCCTTTAATAGAGATTTTATGGATTCAGGTAATTCTTCCATCACAACCCAAGGATTATCATCAAGTTTTATTCCTGATAAATCCTCCAAGCTATTAATCCAAGCAACAGTTCTAAGAGATTTTTGGTGTGCGATGGCTCTTGAAGTAGGATCCAGACCAACCAATTGAGTGAGCTGTCCATAGATTGCAAAATCAGCAGAGCTAGGCCTGTAGCCAAATAAAAAAGGTAAGTTTGCTAAATGCGTCTGCATAATTTCTAAGAATCGTTTATAACTATTTTCAATAATGGGTGCTGTAATATCGTTTGACCCAACAACCCAAAGCCTCTCTATCTGTCTGTTACCAATTCCTTCTTTAAATAATTTCCATGCTTCTTCGGGAAGGTCAACCTTATGATTTAAAGGAAGTATTGATGAAGCGTTGTCGGCATCTTCTTCAAAATGCCAACGGTAATGGAACATATATTTAGTAACCCATTCATCTCCAAAATCTTCTAGAAGATAATTTAAAAAACTCAGTGCTGGATCTTCTGGAATGACACTTCTACCTTCAAACTCATCTTCTAGCCTTCTAATGATTGGTGTTGAATCAGTAACGGTTTTAAGATTTCCTTTGTCGTCTCTCATAAGGAAAGTTGGAAGCAGAACCGGCTTAGGGGGTTCAATATTCAGATCGGCATAAGGACCTTCTCCAGCTAAAAGCTCTCCGGGATTACCCCAAACTATTTCATAGGGTATGTGTCTATAGCGGAGTAGAGCAATCATCTTCCTTGTGTAGGGAGAGGGTGGTGCACCTATGAGTGTGACTTTTTCTTTTTGTAACATTTTTTTATCTCTTATTAACTTGGTTAAAGACTCTAATAAGAGCCTCTGCTATTTCAGTTGGAACTTCTTCTTGTAGGAAATGACCAGCATCAGTTTGCGTTACTGGAGCTTTCGGAAAGTTTTCTTGCATTCTTGGAAGAGCTTTTCCTAGAATTGGATCATTCATTCCCCAAACTATCTCTGCAGGAATATCAAGGGTTTTAACGTAATTTTCTATATTAACCATCGAGGGAGTGCTTGGATGATTTGGACCATCTGTGACCATTCTCATCATCGCCAATGGCGCCTTTTCATTGCCATTGTCATACAGGGGTTTGCCGTAAAGTTCTGCTACTTCTGGAGTCCATGTCTCAGGATCGCCTTGCACATTGCCTAATCTATCAAACATAGAGAAGAAAACTTCTACCAACAACTCTCCTATCACAGGAGTCTTGACAGTCGCATGTGCTGGGGAAATATCAATACTTAGAGTTGGTGCATTAAATCCTGTATTCATAATGACAGCACCCTTAAGAAGGTTGGGAGAAAGAGATAATGCGCCCATACCAATAGGTCCCCCCCAGTCTTGTCCGGCATATATTAATTCCTTTATCTCCAGTTGATCTAGGACTGTATGAATCCATCGAATGTGATTTTCTAGCTTATGCTCACTTGCAGGAATTTTAGAAGAGAAGCCAAGCCCAGGACTGGTTGGCATAATGACTCTGACTTTATCTAAAGGCAATTTGTTGGCTATTTTTCTGTATAGAAATCCAGATGTTGGATTGCCGTGCATTAGAAAAACCGGGAAACCTTCACCCACTTCAAGAACATGAACTTTTATACCTGGTTCTACTTCAATAAAGTAACTTTTATAGTTCTCATTAATCATAGCTGACGCATAATCGGGCAAGGGAAATGCTTCGTAGTTTCCAGAGTCCAAAATAACTTCGCCATCTCCAAAAGGAGTATAAGTAACACCGTCTCGAGTTATGTAAATTACAAAAATAATCAGAGCAACATTAATTGCAATAAAGATTCGGCTAAAGGTTTTCATCTTCTATTCTTTAAGAATCTTTAAATATCTCTTCAACAGAAGTTTCAATATTTAATTGACCTTCCAGGCCGGCAACTCTGTGCTGTGCGCTCTTTATGTAATCTGGATCGGAAATCATTTCTAACATAGCTTTTCTTGATGGGTACATTGCTATTGCAACCTGATCCCAAAGGTCTTCAACTTCTCCGAGCATTAACCTTTCTACATTGCCTCCAAAGATAGGTTTGCCTCCAACCTTTGCTAAGTGCTCTACCACTTGTTCTCCATATATAGCATAGGCTTCTTGACCGGTTAGATCAGTTTCTCTCTTGTCTGGATATTGAGCTTTCTCTTTAAATTTCAGCAGATTGACCATAAAAATTGGTTTATCTTCTCCTTGGTCATTGAACTCCTTAAGTTGTATTTCGTTCGGCATGACTGCATTTTTAACTTCCATAAATCCTCTCCATTATTATTGACACAAATTGTGTCATTTTCTGTTGACTTAGATTATGACACTAATTTATCTTTGTCTAATGCAAAATGGAAAAATTAAAAATGATGGAAGGCGTCTCAGAAGCCTCAATACACAAAATGCAATAGTTGATGCTTTGATGAACCTCGTACAGAGGGGCATTCTTGAACCTACTGCTCAGCAAGTTTCCGATGAAGCAGATCTTGGAATTCGCACCGTGTTTAGACAGATTCAAGATAAAGAAACATTATTCATTCTTATGGATGAAAGGGTAAAACAAAACTACGCCGGAGATATGATGAATACAACACCATGCGGAGATATAAAATCGAGAATCAAAGAGCTTGTTGTGATGGAAGCTAGAACTTATGAATCAAATTTACAATTTTTACGAGCAACTTTAGCCAACAAATGGAAGTACAAGACCTTGCAGAAGAATTACAAAAGAAATCAAAAAAATCTTAAGGCTTTGCTCTATTCGTGGCTTCCTGAAGTCAAGGAGGAGACTAAGGCCACACAAGCTTTCTTAACTTCCATTAACTCTACGGGTTACTGGATAGAGCTTAGAGAGAATCAACAACTTTCTGTAGAAGATGCTTGCGCCTTAAAAATACAAGCATTTGAAAATGCTCTTCTTTAAATAATAGTTTTATAAATTCTAAAAATAAGATATTTTCTGAATATGGAAAATAAACAAGTATTGATAGATAGTCTTCCGGAAGGAAAATTGAAAGAAAGTGACTACAAAGTAGTCAAATCAGAAGTTACAAAGCCTAAACAAGGTGAGGTACTGGTCAAAACTATTTCATTCGCTATAACAGCAGGAACCAGAGCAGGTTTGCAAGGAAGTGCAAGTTACGCTGGTGCCCCAACCACTGGAATTGTCATGAATAGTACCGGTGTAGGGGAAGTTGTTGAAAGCTCTGACAAGAACTGCCCCATAGGATCTAAAGTTCTTACTCAAACTGGATGGCAGGAATATTCAGTTCAGTCACCTAACGACCTAACAGTTCTAAGAGAAGGTGTAGATCCCTCTCTTTATTTAGGTCCATTAGGAATCAACGGTTTGACCGCTTATTTTGGTTTACTAAAAGTAGGACAGCCTAAGGCAGGTGAGACTGTTATGGTTTCTGCTGCAGCAGGTTCAGTTGGCCATATGGTTGGTCAAATTGCAAAAATCAAAGGATGCAAAGTTGTAGGAGTTTGCGGAAGCGATGAAAAATGTAACAAATTGATCAATGAACTTAACTTCGATGCGGCCGTTAATTATAAAGATGCAAATTTTAGGCAAAATCTTAAAGACGCAACGCCAGATGGAGTTGATGTTTATTTTGATAATACGGGAGGGATGATTCTTGGCTCCGCTCTATTTAGATTGAACACTGGGGGTCGAATAACATGCTGTGGTGTTGTTTCTCAATACGATACCAACACGCCTGAACCGGGACCCAAAGGCATCCCAGGTCTTCTTGTAAATAAAAGTATAAGAATGCAAGGTTTTTTAGTTTTTGATTTTGCTGACAAGTACAACGAGGCAACTGATGAAATAATCGAATGGATTCAATCAGGTCAGTTTAAGGTTTTAACCGATGAAGTTGATGGGTTGGATGAGGCACCAAAAGGATTTGTCGATCTTCTGGCTGGTGGCAATATCGGTACAAGAATTGTTAATGTCTCTACTTAATGAATCTTAATTTTTCTCCAGAAGAAATCTCTTTTCAGGAAGAAGTAAGAGATTTTTTAAAGCAAGAACTCACACAAGATCTTGTTAATGCAGCAAAACATACTTCCGCTGTCTTTACAGAGAAGGAAGTGGCGATGAAGTGGCAGAAGAAGCTCGCCAATAAAGGATGGTTGGTTCCTTCTTGGCCAGAAGAGTATGGGGGTACTAATTGGACCCAAACGCAGCGCTATATTTTTTCATCTGAATGCGCGAAAGCCGGAGCCCCAAATTTGATACCCATGGGTCTGGCTATGATTGGTCCTCTTTTGTTGGGAAAAGGAACAAAAGAGCAAAAAGATTACTACATTCCAAGGATTATCAGTGGTGAGGATTATTGGTGTCAGGGATACAGTGAACCCGGAGCTGGCTCAGATCTGGCTAGTCTTCAATGTAAAGCAGAAAGAGTAGGAGATGAATACGTAATAAACGGGACTAAGATCTGGACTACTCATGCACACTTAGCAAATAAAATTTTTTGCTTGGTACGAACTGATAACTCAGGGAAAAATCAAGAAGGCATAACCTTTCTGATGCTAGATATGAATCAGCCAGGAGTTAAAGTCGAACCCATTCTTACGATGGCCAAAGATCATGATTTCAACCAAGTGGTCTTCACTGATGCAGTAGCCAAAGTGAGCGATAGAATAGGAGAAGAGAACCAGGGTTGGTCGGTCGCTAAATACTTATTAGAGTTTGAGAGAAGTGGAGGAATAGGCGGTTCCAAGAGCCTTTCAGATCTAGATTTTATTAGAAGGCTAATTAAAAAGATCTCATCTACTCATAAAGATTCTAGCTTTGCCGACACTTACAATACGAAGGTTGCTGAATTGGAAATTAAGGCTCTATCTATCCAATACACCTCACTGAGAATTCTTAGTTCCTTGACCAAAGGCGACAGTCCTGGTCCAGAATCTTCAATGATGAAAACCCTTGTTACAGATTTAGAACAGGAAATATCTGAATTAACATTGGAAGTTATTGGTTATTACGGAATTCCTTTCCAAGACACCAGCTTAGGTTCCAATAAGCCTGCTATTGGAGATGAAGATTATCGATCAATAGCAGGAAAATATCAGAATCTTAGAGCAACCACTATTTACGGTGGCAGTAATGAAATACAAAGAAATATTATGGCAAAAGCTGTTTTAGGTCTCTGATATTTGATGTCAGGATCCTGACACTTGTTCTTCTTTAAGAATAATGTTTCATTAATTATACTTTTCTTTAATTGGGGTTCCATTATGAATGTTCGTAAAATAATTTATGTACTTATTTTGTTTATTATTTCTGCCTGCTCACCAGAAGATCCAAGTTCGCTCAATAATAACTCGCAAGTAAAAAAAGAAACTGTTCAAGTATTCGAAAGGCCTAAGCCTAATCCAGATAAGAATGCCTACTTCGGTGATCTTCATGTCCATACCTCTAATTCTTTCGACGCTTATACTTTTGGAACGATTGCTAATCCTATTGATGCCTATAAATTTGCCCAGGGAGAAGCTATTCCTCATCCAACTGGTTATAACATTCAACTCAAAAGACCATTAGATTTTTATGCGGTAACTGATCATGCAGTATTTTTAGGAATCATTAAAGAAGCGGCAGATACAAGCTCTGAGTTCTCTAAATACGAATTCACTAAGCCGATGCATAACTTGAATGAGGAAGTAAGTAATAGTTTATTTTCAATCATTAAGCGATCTGGCCTATTTAGAGGTTTTGGAGGGGCGGCTCGAGCAGGCCTAGAAGATGGAAGTGTCGATAGAGATCTTATAGAAACTGTTGGAAAATCTGTATGGAAAAAAACTATAAAAGCAGCAGATGATGCATACCAGCCTGGGATATTTACCACTTTTGCGGGTTACGAATATTCGTCAAGTGTAGATCTATACAATAAGTACCTTCACAGGAACGTTATATTTAAAGATACAAAAAACCTCCCTGAAAGAATCTTTTCTAGAGATGACAGTCTAGATCCGGAAGAATTATGGAATTGGATGGATATACAAAGAGAGGAAGGAGTAGAAAGCTTAGCAATTCCTCATAACTCTAACATTTCTGGCGGCGCTGCTTTTTCAATGAGTGATTACAACGGCGGTCCAATAGATGAAGCCTATTTAAGCAAGAGATTACGTAACGAACCCTTGGTTGAAATCACTCAAGCTAAAGGAACTTCAGAAACTCATCCTTTTTTATCTAAAAATGATGAATGGGCAGGTTTTGAAGCTGTAACTAATCATCCTGGTGAAAAGATTTTGAGTAATTTAACTGGAAGCTATGTAAGAGATGCGTATTTACAAGGATTGACTCTCCAAGATCAGGGTAAACCCAATCCTTTTAATTTTGGCGTTATAGGTTCTAGTGACACACACGTAGGCGGTGGATCTTATACCGAAGAAACTCACTTCTCTAAGATTGGTCTTTTAGACGGAGAGCCGTATCTTAGAGGGTCTGTTCCCTTTGATGGAATATACAGTTTAATAGCAAGGTTATGGCAGCCTGATAGCATCCTTGAAATAGATGAGAAAAATTATCTTAGTTTCAGTCCGCGTTTAATTCGGTTTGGATCTTCAGGACTTGCGGGAGTGTGGGCTGAGGAGAACACCCGAGAGTCCATCTATAATGCTTTTAGGCGCAAAGAAACCTTTGGTACAAGTGGACCTAGAATTAAAGTTCGCTTTTTTGCTGGCTATAATTTTGAAAATTTAGATTTGAATGATCGTGATCTCATTCAAGAAGCCTATTCAGCAAACATACCAATGGGAGGAGATATAATTCAAGAAAAAGGCAAAAATCCTAGATTTCTTGTGTGGGCTATTTCCGATCCTCTTGGAGCGCCTTTACAAAGAGTTCAAATAATTAAAGGGTGGTTGGCTGATGGAGAGCAAAGAGAAAGAGTTTTTGATGTAGCCTGTTCTGATGGTCAGAGAGTAAACCCCCTTAACCATAGATGTCCTGACAATGGCGCTAAAGTAAATTTAGAGGATTGTTCAATAAGTCGCGAAAAGGGCAGTGCAGAAATAAAGACTTTTTGGGAAGATCCTGAATTCAGAAGCGACCAACAAGTTTTTTACTATGCACGGGTTCTTGAAAATCCTACTTGCAGATGGTCAACATGGGATGCAGTAAGAGCAGAGGAGAAGCCAAGGTCAGATATACCTGTAACCATTCAAGAAAGGGCATGGTCTTCTCCAATCTGGTTCAAAGTTGACTAATATCTTTTATTGCTTGGCAAAAAACACCTGACATAATATATGACATAACATGAAAATTTTAATTCGATTTACTCTTGTATCTCTAGTGCTTGGAGTTACATCATGGGTATTAATTCAAGTTCCTTCCATACAAGACAGGGTATTGACGGCTGCATTTACTGCTATCGGTTCTGCTACCGATAACCTACCTGAAGAGGATGCCTTAAGTGCTGCGGTTTGTGGTTCAAGGTCACCATTACCTAGCCCAGGAAGAGCAGAAACATGTATTCTAGTTGCTGCTGGAGAAGATCTATTTGTTGTAGATATAGGTGATGGTAGCAATGATAACCTTAGGAGCTGGAACATTAATTTTAGGGATATCGAGGCAGTTTTAATCACCCATTTACATTCGGACCACATTGCTGACTTGCCTGGCCTCCATCAGAATGCATGGGTTGTAGGTCAACGCAGCTCAAAGTTAAAAGTTTTTGGTCCAGAAGGTATTGATCAGTTCACTCAAGGAATAGAGATGGCATATGCTCATGATTATGCATTTCGTAATGAGCACCATGGCGATGCAATAGCGCCCCTGGAATATGCAGGTTTTGATACAAGAGTTATAGATCTCAACAATCCGGTAATATTTGATAATGGAGAATTAAAAATAACAGCTTTTAGGGTTGTTCATGAACCAATAGAGCCTGCATTAGGGTTCAAATTCGAATACAAAGGAAGATCTTTGGTAATCACCGGAGATACTTCTTACACTCAGAGTGTAATCGACAATTCAATGAATGTTGATGTCCTATTTCATGAAGCCCAAGCTAACCATATGTTAGCAGTTATGGAAGAAGTACTAAGAAGTCGAGGAGTGGATTTATTAGCTACAGTACTGGATGACATAACCACTTATCATACTACGCTAGTAGAAGCGGCTGAGATTGCCAACAAGGCAAATGTTAAGAATTTAGTTTTTTATCATCTAACGCCTGCTCCAAGGAATTATATTCAGGAAATTATGTTTGTAAGGGGCGTAGATGCGGTCCGCAAAGAGTGGACACTTGTTGAAGATGGAACATTGGTAGTGTTACCAGTTGGATCTGAGGAGGTTATTGTTACAAACATGTAGGTTTGTGGCTTTAATTTAACTTGCTTAATAGGTTTCAGTGACCTAACATCTTACGCCCGATTTTTATAAAAAAGGAGAATATATGCGTAATGCAGTAATTGTTGATAGTGTTAGAACAGGCTTAGCGAAATCATTTCGTGGTGGCTTCAATAATACTCGTGCAGACAATATGACATCCCACATTGTTAATGCACTTTTAGAGAGGAATCCAGAAGTTGATCCGTCAATGGTAGAGGATATTATTTTAGGATGTGGTAACCCTGAGGGAGCGCAAGGGCACAACATTGCAAGAAATGTTGCTGTTTTATCTAATCTCCCAATCCAAACTGGAGGAGTAACAATTAATCGTTACTGCTCTTCAGGATTAAATTCAATTGCTATGGCTGCCACTCAAATTCAAAGTGGCTTCTATGACTGCATTATTGCAGGTGGTGTTGAGTCTATAAGTACTTCTCAAGGTCATACCAACATGCACATGTATGTTAATGACAAGCTGGCTGAAGAAGTCCCTGGCATTTATCATGCAATGGGAACTACAGCCGAGTGTGTTGCAGATCGTTATAACGTAACGAGAGAAGCACAAGACGAGTATGCGTTATCAAGTCAGCAAAGGTGTGCGGCAGCGCAAGACGCTGGGTACTACGATGATGAGATCATTCCAATGGATACAAAAATGATCTTAAAAAACAAAGAGACTGGTGCAGAAAAAGAAGTTGACGTCACTGTAGACAGAGATGACTGCAACAGACCTGAAACAACTTTAGAGGGCCTTTCTAGCTTAAATCCTGTATTCAATCCTGAAAGTGGATCTGTAACGGCTGGAAACTCTTCGCAACTATCAGATGGAGCTTCGGTTACTTTGATCATGAGTGAAGAAAAAGCTAACGAATTAGGTCTCAAACCTCTAGCTTACTTCAGAGGGTTCACAACAGTTGGTTGCCAACCAGATGAAATGGGAATTGGACCAGTTTTCTCAATACCAAAGCTTTTAGATTCAGCCGGACTAACCGTTGACGACATTGATCTATGGGAGCTTAATGAAGCTTTTGCATCTCAAGTTGTATACATCAGAGACCAGCTTGGTCTTCCATCAGAAAAGCTGAATGTTAATGGAGGTTCAATTGCAATTGGTCATCCTTTTGGAATGACAGGATCTAGACAAGTTGGACATTTAGCGAGAGAGCTTAGACGCAGAAATGGTAAATATGGAATAGTGACCATGTGCGTTGGCGGTGGAATGGGAGCTACGGGCTTATTTGAGTCCATCCCTGAATAGTAGATAATTGTCTAAGGAAAATACCTTGGACGAACATCTATTAATTCAAAAATACTTTTCTGACATTGGCTCGGCCTATTTGGCCGAGCGCAATGTCGAATTATCAGTTGGCGATGACGCCGCGGTTCTAAATCTGAATCCAGATACTCAATATATTAATTCGATTGATACCTCCATTGAGGATATCCACTTTTTGAATTCTATATCTCCAAGGGACATAGCCTACAGATCTTGTGCAATAGCATTGAGTGATCTTGCGGCTTGTGGTGCTAATCCATCTTGGTATTCAATTGCTCTAACTTTTCCAAAGGCAGACCATTTATGGTTAGAAGATTTTGCATCGGGTCTCAATGACTTTTCTGATGAGTATAAGATTCCTCTTGTAGGTGGAGACACAACAAAAGGAAAGCTATCAATAACCGTTCAAGTAATGGGAGAAGTGGAAAAAGGAAAAGCACTCCTGAGGTCTGGAGCAAAAGAAAATGATCTTATTTATGTTAGTGGAGTTATTGGAGACGCATTTCTTCAGTTAAAGGAACTGCAAAAATCCCAAAATCAAGATACAGGTTTTGATGCTTATCTTCATCCTAAAGCGCAGATAGCATTAGGATTGGAGCTAATCGATATAGCCAGTTCGGCGATTGATATATCGGATGGCTTAATTCAAGATTTGAATCTCATTTGTAAGTCCAGTGATGTAGGAGCCGATGCCCATCTTTCGATGATTCCAACTTCTGTCGAAAATAAAACACTAGAACTGATAAATTCTGGTGATGATTATCAGATTTGTTTCACTGCTTCAGAAGACAAGTCCGCTAAGGTTAATAATATTTCGGAAAGATTGGGAGTTCCCATAACTGAAATTGGTAAGATTACAAACACTAAAGAATTAACTCTATTTGACCATGAAGGAAATAAAATGGATTTGGAATCAGGTTATAGTCATTTCTAAGTTATGAATCTAAAAAACCCTCTTTCTTGGCTTGCTCTTGGATTTGGCTCAGGTTTATCACCTGTTGCTCCTGGTACCGCAGGAAGTATATTCGCCTTAGCTATTTATTACTTTTTCTTTTTTGGAAATATCGTTGAATTGTTTGATCATCTAGTCTTTATTTCATTTGTTGTATTGTCTTTTTTTGTTGGCTTGTATATCTATCCAAAAACAGTTAAGGAGCAGAATGATCCAGGAAGTTTTGTTTGGGATGAATTTGTCGGAATGTGGGTCGCGTGTATACCGCTAGCAATGATTGATCACTCCCTTCAATGGCTCATCATTGCTTTTGCTTTGTTTAGAATTTTTGATATTTTGAAGCCTTTCGGAATAAAGAAAATGGACAGTAAGCACAGTGCCTTTTACGTGATGATCGATGATGTTTTGGCGGGTATATTTTCTGGTGTTTTAGTTATTTTTTTATCTTATTATTTAATTTGATTTTGTAATTTCTCAAGTAGAATACCCACCTTTAAAATTATGACAATCCAAAAAAAAGCGGAAGCAAAATTGCCCACTCATTGGGGCGACTTCTCAGTAATTGCCTATGAAGATGAGGCAAAAGATGAAGAACATCTTCTCTTGTATATGGGAGACCTTACAAATGACTCTCTTCTTAGAATCCATTCTCAATGCCTTACTGGAGACACCTTATACAGTCTAAAATGTGATTGCGGGTCACAACTTGCTATGGCCTTAGAAAGGATAGCTTCGGAAGGTAAGGGTATGATTATCTACATGGCACAGGAAGGAAGAGGTATAGGGTTGGTCAACAAAATCAGAGCTTATGAATTGCAAGATCAAGGGATGGACACTGTCGAGGCAAACGAAGCTTTAGGCTTTGCTGCAGATGAAAGGGATTATTCATACTGTAAAGAGATACTTTCTTCGGTGAATATTTCTTCGGTCAAACTCATGACAAATAATCCTCGCAAGATAAATGGTCTAGAAGAGGTTGGTATCAAGGTTACCGAAAGAGTTCCTGTTCAGATTGACCCTAACAAGCACAATGAGAACTATCTTAAGGTGAAGGCAGATAAATTAGGTCATATGCTGACTGACTCAGATTAGTTTCAATTTCTTTTCTATAGATTTTTCTATCCCAGAAGCATCTAATCCGTTAAGTATTTTCTGCTGTTCTTGATCACCATGCTCTATAAATTCGTCAGGGAGACCAAGATTTAAAACCCTGGCATTTGTATTCAAAGACAGTAAATATTCATTTACAGCAGATCCAGCTCCTCCGGCAATAACATTATCTTCGATTGTTACAATTAACTTATAGTCTTTGCTTATTTCTTTAATGAGATCATGATCTAAAGGTTTAACGAACCTCATATCAACAACTCGAGCATTGAACTTCTTACCGGATTGAATCGCATCATCTAAAACAGTACCAAAAGACAAAATCACAACATCTTTTTGATCAGAATCAACAGCAGTTAAGCTTTTACCTATTTTTAAATCGTCATGATTTTTATCATAAAAAGCTCCTGTACCTATTCCTCTGGGATATCTAACAGCAGCCGGGCCATTGTAATGATAGCCAGTATTTAACATTTGCCATGCCATGTTCTCATCAGAGGGAGCCATAATTACCATATTGGGTATGCATCTAATAAAAGATAAATCGAATGCACCTTGATGAGTCGCTCCATCTAATCCGACCAGACCAGCTCTGTCTAATGCAAAAAGTACATCCAAATCTTGAAGAGCAACATCATGAACTAACTGATCATAGGCTCTTTGTAAGAAAGTGCTATAGATTGCCACTACTGGCTTTAAGCCTTCACATGCCAGCCCCGCTGCAAAGCTAACACTGTGTTGTTCAGCTATTGCCACGTCATAATATCGATCAGGAAATTCTTTAGAAAATTCAATCATGCCGGAACCTTCTCCCATTGCTGGAGTAATTGCTACTAATTTCTCATCTTCTTTTGCCTTAAAAGATAACCATTCGCCAAAAATTTGAGAATATGTAGGTTGTTTTGGTTTAGTCTCTGTATGCGTTGGTAGATCAGATTGTTTTATTTTATTAATGGCATGAAAGCCTACCGGATCATTTTCAGCAGGGGCAAAGCCTTTACCCTTTGTGGTAATTACATGGAGAAATTTAGGCCCTTTTATATGTTTTAAGTCATCTAGAATATTGATTAAGTTATTTGCATCATGACCATCTACGGGTCCAAAATACTCAAAGCCTAATTCTTCAAATAATGACCCTGGTGCAACCATTCCCTTTGCATGTATTTCTGCTTTTCTGGCAAATTCTTTGGCGCCCGGCAGGTAGGTTAAGACACTTTTACCGCTTTCCCTTATTCTGTTATAAGTTTTGCTTGCCCATATTCTTGCAAGGTAATTTCTCATTCCACCTATATTTTCTGAAATGGACATTTGGTTATCATTTAAAATTACCAAAAGGTTTTTATCTATTGAACCTGCATGAGCCAGAGCTTCATAGGCCATACCGGCTGTCATTGCTCCATCTCCTATGACGGCTGTAACATACCTTTGTTCATTCTTCTTTTCTGCTGCAGCAATCATTCCTAGTGCTGCACTAATTGAGGTGCTGGAGTGCCCGACACCAAAAGTATCATACTCACTTTCTGATCTTACAGGGAAGGGGGCTAGTCCATTACTTTGTCTCATGCTCTCCATGGCATCACGTCTTCCGGTAAGGATTTTGTGTGGATATGTTTGATGACCTACATCCCATACAATCCTGTCATAAGGTGTATTAAACTTATAATGCAAAGCAAGCGTTAGTTCTACAACTCCAAGTCCAGCGCCAAAATGACCTCCAGTTTTACCGACTGTATAAAGAAGAAATTCTCTTAGTTCATCTGCCAATTGAGGTATTTGGGACTGTTGAAGATTTCTTAGATCCTCAGGCTTATTAATAAGATTAAGAATCTCAGAGATCGGTGCTTCAGTGGGTATTGAATCAAAAATTTTCACGATTTAAGCTTTTCTGGACACTATATAATCAGCCAACATGGCTAGATTATCAGTATTTTTGTTTATTGGTTGAAGAATTTTTTTTGCATCCTTAGAAAGCTCATGAGCCCTTACTTTTGAAGCTTCTAGTCCGACTAATGATGGGTAAGTTGTTTTATCCTTCCCTATATCCGAACCTTGATCTTTACCGCTCACAGAGGCAGGAGATTCAATGTCAATAATGTCATCTTGAATTTGAAATGCCAGACCTATTTTTCCACCATATTCTTTTAGAGAATCAATATCAGACGGGGATAGTCCGCTCAATATCCCTGCAGTTTCAATGGAAGCTTGTATCAACCTACCGGTTTTTTCAGAATGCATTGAATCTAGAGACTCTACATCTTTTATTTGATTGGAATTGATATCTTTTATCTGCCCACCTACCATTCCCAAGTAACCGCAAGCCTTAGATAAACTGTTTATCATTTGTACTTTATTCCTGTCAGTTGTCTTTATTGTAGATATCAATTCAAATGCGAGAGGTTGCAGTGCATCCCCAGCAAGAATTGCTGTTGCCTCATCAAATTTTTTATGAGTGGTTGGATTTCCTCTCCGTAGTTCATCATCATCCATAGCTGGCAGATCATCATGGATTAACGAGTAACAATGAATCAGCTCTAAAGAACTAGCCAATGTATCCATATATTCAGCTTCAGTATCATTAAGCTCAGCAGTTAGGTAGGCCAATATTGGCCTTAGCCTTTTACCTCCATTAAGAACTGAATAACGCATAGCAGAAGTCAGAATGGAATCATCATGCGGAAGAAGAACTTCCAATTTTTGATTTACTCTTGCTTGATAAGATCCCAGCAGTTTTTCAAACTCAGACATCTTTCAATGGAGTTGTTTTTAACTCTCCATCTTCTTCAATCAGCTTTTGAACTTGCAATTCAGCTTGAGAAAGCTTTTCTTGGCATTGTCTCGCAAGCTTGATGCCTTTTTCAAAAGATTTAAGTGAGTTTTCAAGGCTCAAGTCTCCTGATTCTAGGTCCTCGACAATGGATTCAAGCTCATCAAGAGCTTTCTCAAAATTTATATCTACTTTCTTAGTCATTATTTTAGAAAGTATATTCTAAACCAATATAAACCTCTCTAGGTAAACCTGGAAAATATCTATCTCCACCAAACGCATTGTAATCAGCTCTTTCTGCATACTCTTTATCGAATAAATTATCTATCCTTAAGTAGCCCTTTAGGGATTCAGAAAAATTTCTATTCAGCCTTGTATGGTAAAGCGTATGTCCTTCATACTCGTGCAAATTAGCTGCATCAGTGAAATAAGAATCCATATGCTCTATCTCAAATACTAAAGAAGAATCTTCATTTAAATCTATATTCCATAGCAGGTTAGCCATGATTTTTGGTGATGTATCAATTTGATTATTGACTCTTATTTTTTCTCTCATGGAAGTATCTGTTTCAAAGTCGTATCTATGATCTCCGTAAGTAATATTTGTGCTTACTGTATTAGACGGATTTAAGTAAATCACTAGACTGAGTTCTACACCCTCATGATCAGTTTTTCCATTATCTTGAATAAAGTTTTCGGAGTCCCTAAAAATGGAGTTTCTTTTTTTGCTTTGATAGAAGCTGACGGAACCATTAATACTATCCAACGCATACTTTGTTCCAAACTCAATCATGGTTAATGTTTCGGAATCAAGATCAGTCACATTCTGTTTCTTTTGAAGCCTATAGGCTTCATTAATTTGTGGGGGTCTGAAACCCAAACTAATTTGAGCAAAATAATTTATTTCTTCGAATGTCGTTGTGATACCAGCTCTAGCACTGATTTCATTAAAGTCATCTGTCCTATCAGAAGGCCTATTGTAGTAACAACCACCAAATCCACACTTCGATCCATCTTCTCTAGTATTGCCACTTACCATATTATTTGAGTAGTCATATTCAATGAGCTCAGCTCTTGTATCAGCAAAGAAGTTTAAGTTATCTCCTATAGAAAAATTCTCTACGCCGGCAAAAAATGCATAGACTAATGAATCGACCTCATAATCGTAATGTTTCCCTTTAGGTCTAGTAGCATTGTTGAATGCTGAGCTTGTCGTTAATTCATTTTCTTGGGTCTCGGTTAGTTCAACCTTGGCTAAATCAATTTGAAAGCCGGTTATTAAATTGAAAGAACCGTAATCCGCTATTCTTTGAAAGATCGCACCTACGCTTGAATGGTTATTTTCTTCCAAGGGAGTACCAGGCAAGAAGTGTTGAAAAAACTTCATATCATTGTGACGTATATAAGGAGTAATTGAATTGATTACCTTATCTTCTTCTTTGGCTAATCTAAGTGTTAGTCTTTGGGAGTTAGCATCTCGATAGGCATCAGTATTAAAATTTCTTTTACTAAAATCTTTGTCTTTGTAAGTATTTAGTCCATTTATATAACCTGCAGTTTCTTGATTCAGGTTTGTTAATGTTGCTTTCAGTGAGGCATTCCATGTACCAAAGTCAAAGTTCGACTGAAATTTGATTTTTTGCTGATCGTAACCAGATTCATCTCTGAAACCATCATTATTTGCAAAAAATCCATCAAATCTCCAATCCTCTTGATTGCCAGTACTAATTTTAAAGTTCCTATAATTATTAGGACCTATATTTGTATAGATCGAGTTTTCTGAGTTTATGGGCTTGGAAAGTATATTTATTACTCCATGCATTGCATTTGCACCGTATCTAGCGCTTGCCGGACCATTAATGGTTTCCGCACCAGATGCTATTTCAAAAAAGGTTTCAAACAATCCATTAACATTACAAAATCCTGTAGGTCTAATGGGAATACCATCCTCAAGCAACAAAAAGGAACCACATGCTCCTGGGCCTGTAAGGACTGGAGAGCGAATAGCAGTTAAATGCTCTTGTCCAGAACCTCTGCTTATCCAAACTCCAGGAGATCTTCTGAAAATTTGTTTTGGATGCTGAGCATCGAGTTCAACCAACTCATCTTCATCGATTGAACTTATAGATTGATTATTTGACCATTCATTTAAACTAGACAATTTTTTTTCAAGGACAATTATTTCTTGAATTTCTTCCGAGAAACCATTCATCGAGAAAGTGATCAAAGCAAAAGTAAAAAAAGTCAGTTTTTTGGTCATCTATATTCCATTATTTGATTCAATTGGGCGTGCATATGATAGCGCAGTTTTTCCTTAAACTGGCTCTTTAATAAAGAAATTAATTTGCTTTTCTAAGAGAATTTAGAGCCAGAAAAGGTCTAGATAAAAATCTAAATATTCTTGAAGGTATGGACCTAATCGTATCTGAAAAAGCCAGAGCACAAGGAGTCACAACCAAAGTTAGTATTGTTGCAACTGTTAAACCAACAACAAGAGATCCGGCCATTTGCTCCCAAAAACTTGTAATGTAAGATCCAGATTTGATTGTTCTATCAATTAGATCGATGCTATAGCCTAGCGCTATAGGCAAGAGTCCTGCAATGGTCGTAAACGAAGTCAAGAATACAGGTCTCAATCTCAATATTGCACTTCTAAGAGCGAGTGATTTTGTGGTTGATCCTGGATTATTTCTTTTAAGTAAATTGAAAGTATCAATCAGGACAATATTGTTATTCACAACAATTCCAGCCAAAGCAACACAACTTATTCCGGTTTGAAGTGTGCTAAAAGACCGATCAAGAATTAAAAGAGATACAAAAACACCTCCAAAAGACAAGAGAATAGCTGAGAGAACAATGTTTGCTTGATAAAAACTATTAAATTGAGCAACCAGGACTATCAACATAACAAAGAGCATGGCTATAAACCCTAAAACTAGAAAATCAGCTGCCTCTTTGTTGTACTTATCAAATCCATCATCTCCAACAGAAACTCCTCTACCTAAATCTTGAGTTGCAAGCCAATCTTTTACTTTTTTGATTTGAACAGAAGGTATAGCTCCCTCTACAGTGTTGGCTGAAATACTGTGAACTCTCTTTCCATCTTTTCTTGATATGCTTTTGGTGGCGGGTTTAATATTAGTTTCTACAAAACTGCTAACAGGCACTAAACCTTTCATTGTTTGAACATTAAGGTTTCCTAACTGATCAATGTTTCTCTCTGATTTTGGGAATCTAACTCTTATATCTACTTCTCTATCCAGATTCAATGGTCTGTATTCACCAACTTTTATCCCGTTTGTTACCATTTGAACAGAGGCACCGACATCACTTAATCCTGCTCCATATTGAGCAGCCTTAGTTCTGTTGATTTGAAGTTCCCACTCAATACCTCTTGTTACAGTGGTATCTTCTATATCAATGAAACTTCCCATACTTTCCAGATGGCTTCTAATTTTACCTATTGCAGCAACGAGCAATTGCTCGTTATCACCGCTGACATTTAATTGGAGAGGTTTACCTATAGGCGGTCCACCTTTTTCTTCTTCAACTTGAACTATGTAACCTGAAGTGTCTTTAAGCCTATCTCGTAAAACTTCCATGATCTCAAAACCATTTAAATCAGATACTGCTTCATCCTCCCCATAAAAATCTATGAACATACCTCCGACTCTATCAGGAGATCCTGAACGCCTTCCCAAACCTCTACTCCCTCCAGAATTTGACCAGACAGACAATCTTTCTATTTCTTCAACATCAATTATTTTTTGTTCAGCTTCAATAGCAATATCTCTTATTTCATCTACTGATAGGTTTCCTCTTGCCAAGATATCTACATCTGCAAATTGAGGAGCTACTTGGGGAAAGTAAACTATCCCTTTGCCGTGATGAGCCCAAAGTCCAATACAGAGGATAATTGCACCCAGAATTATGGAAATCGTTTGACCTGGTGTATCTAGGTAGCCATTAATTTTTCTGGCATAGACACCTGAAGCACCTGATAAGCTTAGTGGATCAGATGACTCTAACAACCTCGTATTGTTAACTTCTTCTTCTGATTGCTTGGCAAGTCCACCAAACATTGCTCCTAAGATCGGTGCAAAGAATAAAGAGTAAAGAAGAGATCCAACAAGCACACAAAAGACTGTTATGGGCATATCTCTAATGAAAGCACCAAATCCAGGCATGAACATTAAAGGCGTAAAGGCTATTAATGTGGTAGTAGTTGAAGAAAGCACTGGCCAGAACATTCGAGTTGCCGCAGCCGTATAAGCTTCAATTCTATTCATACCCTCAGCAAGTTTTCGATCAGCATATTCTGTGACAACTATGGAACCATCTATAGTCATTCCCATCGAAATAAGCATCCCGAACATGACCATGAAGTTAAACTCTTTATCTAAGACAAAAAGTACCAAAAGTGCGAAGAGGTAAGAAAAGGGTATAGCCATACCAACCAGCATTGAAGTCCTAAACCCCAAAGCTGCCAGAACAACAATCATGACTAATGCTATTGAAGTTAGTACATTGCCTTGTAATTCGGAGATCATCTGAAGGGCAAACTCTGAGTCATCACGAACAAAATTTACATCTATACCTTCAGGAAAAGATTTAATTTTCTCCTCAACCATTTGTCTAATGTCTGTGACTGTGTCTATGATATTAGTGCCAATACGTTTTTTGATATCTATTGACAGAGATTGTTGACCATTGATTCTTGAATATCCCCCCCTATCCTTAAAAGTAAGACTTACATCGGCCACATCTTTCAGTGTAACTACAGAACTACCGGATACCTTGATTGGTAAGGTCTCTATATCTTCTAAATTAGAAAACACACTTGGAACATTGACTGCAAACCTTCCTGTTCCAGTATCTTGGTATCCCGCTGGTATAACTCTGTTGTTATTTGACACAGCCTGAAAAAGCTGATTCATAGAGATCCCATATGACTCCAACTTACTTTTATCAACTATTGCTTCAATTAAATCTTCAGGTACGCCATTAAGTTCAGCTTCTAATACATTCGGATGTGTTTCTACCAAGTCTTGTAACTCTTGAGTTAAGTTTACAAGTACTCTTTGCGGTAGAACTGAGCTGGCAACACTTATTGTCAAAATGGGGTCATCAGTTGAGGTGAACTCTCTTATTGTTGGCTCTCTTGCATCTTGGGGTAAATCTGCTCTTGCTTCATCTACCTTTACCCTAACGTCATATAATGCATCATCTATGTCGACATCCTGATCAAACTCTACAACTACTGCAGCATAACCTGTTGCAGAAGTAGATCTAATATCGACAACTCCTGAGATTGTTCGCAGGGCGTCTTCGAGTGGTTTAGCTAAAAGTCTTTCTGAATCTTCAGGTGATACTCCCTCAAATCCAACGCCAATGTAAGCTCCTGGAAAACTTACCTGTGGCTCAGTAGCTTTTGGTAGATAGTTGAGTGCGAATATCCCTGAAAGTGCTAAAAGTACTAATATACTTAAAGATGTTCTACTTTTCTTTATTGCTCCAGTTATAAAAGTTTTCATGCATCAGGGGAAAAAATTTCTTTAACGTTCACGGTTTGACCTTGGAATACATATTCCTGGCCGAGGGTTATGATTCTAGCTTCTTCTCCGAGACCAGATACCCACATGCCGCTGTTTGTATCTTCGAGTATGCTAATCTCTTTAAATTCAACTCTGTTATCAGCAGTCACTGTTCTAACTCCTAACTTACCTTGGTCATTGAGAGATAAGATAGCTGGAGAAATTTTATGAGCGGCCTCCTCTTTACCTTTGATATAGATCTCAGCTGAAACACCATCTCTGATAGCTCTATCTTTATTGTCTACACTAATTTCAACTCTGAAGGTTCTCGTATTTTTATCTGCTGATGATGCTATAAAAGTTACTTCGCCTGATATGAATCTTCCAGAAATTAGTTTTGCCCTAGCTTCGGATCCAAGTTGAACTTGAGCAATATCTTTTTCAGCAATGTCTGCAACTATTAGCATTGGATCAGGATCGATAAGAGCGGCACAAACTGCTCCAGTATTAAGGAAATCACCTTCCTCGACTCTGAGTGTTTCCAGATAACCTGAAAAGGGAGCTACTATTTTAGGATAGGCCTCTCGACCTGCTATGTAGAGTTGGCAAATTAAATCGCCTTCTTCAACAAAATCACCTTGCTGAGCTGGCCTTGCAATCAATCTGCCGCTGACTTCTGCTCTCACTTGAACAAACTTATCAGCTTCAGTAAACCCGCTTGATTTGAGAATTTTAGATTTATTTGTGGCCTTGCTATTAACAATCGTTACAGACGAGAGTGTATCTAATGCAGAATTATTCTTTTCAAAGTTTTCCTCTTCTACCATGGACCCTGAAACCATCCATATGACTAAAAAGGATGCAAGAATTGACGCTGTTTTGTAAGTTTGTTTTATTTTCATAGAGAAATATAGGTGTTATACATAACTATAACACTAAAATACTTAGAAAAAAACTAAATTCTGTGCTTATCCTTTAATTTTTTGAAGTTTTCTCTAATTTTCTGTGTGTCTCTTGAGGCTTTTGGATTGTTTAAGTTTTTTTGATCTATTTTCCAGCTTGATTCAATTCTATTTTCTAATTGATTCGACAACTGTTTGTTTTGACCTCTGTTACTTTTTTCCCAGTTGAATTTAACGTGTTGAAGGAATTTACTATTCCAAGAGGTTAGAGATTGACCGGATTCTTTCCAATACATTATGAATTCAGGTTTGGTGCTCTCTGCAAATTCCCGAGGAATATCAGTTAATTGGAGTATGTCATAAAAATCTTCATTTGGAGTCCAGTTTTGAGACATTTTTGAGGGTGTATCATCATTCTCTTTTATCTCGCTGAATCTACCCCAACGTCTTCTTATATGGGCTATGAACTTGCTATTCCAAATATCGGATTCTTCATTTCTTTCACTCCAATACATAATAAATTCAGGCAACTCTTTCTGAATAAATTCTTCAGTTATACCTGCCTTTAGAAGAATTTCTTTAGCATCACCATTTGGAGACCAATCTTTATGGATGGGTTTTAGTTTTTTCTTTTTATTGTCTTCTGCTTCTTTAAATCTCCATTTTTTAATGACAAATCTTAAAAACTTTATTCCCCAGTTTGCCTCTTTATCATTTCTTTCGTTGCTGAGCTGATTAAAGTCTTCTAATAGCAGGTTTGCGAAGTCTTCAGGAATACCGTATTCATTAATTTGATCTAAGATTTCTTGATCAGGTATCCATCTATCTACAGTCTCAGTATCAGTTTTTTTACCGGAAGAGTAATGCAGAATGCCTTCTTTGTTTTCTGAACTTATTAATCCAATTTTTACAAGCTTTGACAGCAATGCCTCTACTTCTTGTGCTGGCAAAAAGGAGAGATCTGAACAAATTTCTTTGAATGAAACTAGTCTATTTTGATTGCCTTCCTTTTTTAATTGATCTAAAAGAATAGCTTCTCTCAAGCCGATTGTTTCAGCAATTTCTTTAGAGAAAGTTAACTTTGAATTCGACATACGATTGGCATTAGATTAATTTATGATATTAACCTAAACAAGAGAAATGGTTAGTTTTTTCTTTTATCTACGGCTTCAGCTAGTCTATGGAGACAATCAACAGTATCTTGCCAATTTATGCAGGCATCGGTGATGCTTTTTCCATATACAAGATTCGCAAGATCATCGGCCTTTTGGTTTCCTTCTACTAGATTGCTTTCAATCATAACTCCAGTAATCCTATCTTCACCAGCACTGATTTGATCGGCTATGTTTTTACAAACATCTATCTGTTTTTTGTGTTGCTTACTGCTATTCCCATGGCTCATATCAACCATAATTGACTCCTCCAACCCATTGGATTGAAGTATTTCAGAAGTAGAATTAATAAATTCTTTTGTATAGTTTGGTTCTTTTCCGCCTCTTAGAATGACGTGACAGTCTTTGTTGCCTGATGAAGAAAATATAGCGGCTTTCCCTTCTTTAGTTACAGATAAAAACTTATGAGGATGCAACGCAGAACCAATTGCGTCTGCAGCAACCTGAATTCCGCCATTGGTAGCATTTTTGAAGCCTATAGGACAAGAAGAACCTGAAGCAAGCTCTCTGTGAACTTGACTTTCAGTTGTTCGTGCTCCTATTGCACCCCAAGAGATTAAATCAGCTATGTATTGGGGCGTAATGACATCTAGGAACTCCGTTCCAGCAGGCATGCCCATATCATTGATATCCCTCAACAACTGTCTGGCAATCGATAAACCCTTGTCTATATTGAAAGAATTATCCAGGTCAGGATCATTGATTAAGCCTTTCCATCCTACTGTTGTTCGTGGTTTCTCAAAATACACCCTCATTATGATCAAGAGATTATCTTTTAGATTATTCTTTTCATTAAACAATAATTCAGCGTACTCTTTTGCTGCACCTGGATCATGAATTGAGCAAGGCCCAACTACAACAGCAAGCCTTTCATCTTTTTTGTAGAGAACATCTGAGAACTCTTTTCTGGCATTGAAAACAGTTTCAGAAGATTTTTCTGAAATGGGTTGTTCTGATATGAGTGACTTAGCAGAGACAACTTCTTGCCTTCCTGCAATTCTAAGATCACTAGTTTTTTGTATATTCATTTTAAAAACCGGACGTGCATTCTACATACATTATGCACAGATTAAAGCATGAAAATGTTAAGATAGAGTTAAAGACTTAAAGGTCAATCACTTATTAGATTAATATTAAAACCTAGCAATTCAGTTAAAAATGGCTCAAAAGAGAATTTCTGTTGGCATTATTCAGGAGAACCCTATTGTTGGTGATATTGAAGGAAATTTAAATCTAGCAATTTCTGCCATCGAAGATCTATCTTCAAATGGATCGCCTGATATTTTTCTTTTTTCGGAAATGTTTATTACTGGATATCCTCCTGAAGATCTAATTTTGAGAGATGATCTTCTAAAATATGCATACGATGCAGTAAAAAAATTATCTGAAGTTAAACCAGAGAGTTTTGTTGTTATAGGTTATCCAAAAAAAGAAGGAGATTTGATTTATAACTGTGCAGGTGTCTTAAGAAATCATTCCATTATTACTGAATACAAAAAACAAGAATTGCCGAACTATGAAGTTTTTGACGAAAAAAGGTATTTTGAACCTGGTTCAAGTCCAGGTATCTTCGAAGTTAGTGGCCTTAGAGTGGCTCTGTCTGTTTGTGAAGACATCTGGCACGAAAAGGTTATTAAGCAAGCCTACGACAACAAAGCTGATTTAATTTTAAATATAAATGCCTCTCCATATCACTTGAAAAAAATTGAAAACAGGAAGGAGCTTTTAATAAATCATTCTTCTAAATACTCATTACCTATAGTTTATGCTAATCAGATTGGTGGCCAGGATGAACTTGTTTTCGATGGAACATCCATGGCAATTGATGGTCGGGGAAAACAGGTAATCCAATTGGCTAAATTTAAGAAGGACTTAAAAACCATTATTTTTGAGGATAAAGAGGGCTGTTTGGAAGCTCATAGTGAGATGATTATTCCTGATGACAACGAGCTTGAGGAGGTTTATCAGGCCTTAGTAGTGGGTGCTAGAGACTATATAGAGAAAAATAAGTTCCCTGGTGCGATTATAGGTTCATCAGGAGGCATAGATTCTGCTCTGACAGCAGCTATAGCTGCAGATGCAATTGGTGCAGATAAAGTTAGAACTTTCATGATGCCCTTTGAATATACATCAGATATGAGTGTTGAAGATGCAGCAGAGTTAGCAAATAATTTAGGAATAAAACATTCTACAATTCCGATTGGGCAAATTTATGATTCTTTCAGTTGTAGTCTTGAAGATGAGTTTAGTGGAAAAGAGAAGGACATCACTGAAGAAAATCTTCAATCGAGATGCAGAGGTGTGATTTTGATGGCTCTATCCAATAAATCAGGAGATCTTGTTTTAACAACCGGTAATAAAAGTGAGACAGCCGTAGGTTATTCAACTCTATATGGTGATACAGCAGGAGGATTTTGTGTTCTTAAAGACGTTCCCAAAACAATGGTCTATGAGCTTTCAAAATATAGAAACAGCATTTCAAAAGTCATCCCTGAAAGAATCATTGAAAGACCTCCTAGTGCTGAGCTGGCTCCGGATCAAAAAGACAGCGATAGTCTTCCTGACTATGATATTTTGGATAAAATTATCGAGCTTTATGTTGAGCAAGATAAGAGTAAAGAAGAAATTGCGAACATAGGTGTAGACAAAAAAATTGTAGATAGGGTAATTAGGCTTATCGATCTAAGTGAGTACAAAAGGCGTCAAGCACCATTAGGTGTAAAGATTACCTCTAGAGGTTTTGGCAAAGATAGAAGATATCCAATTACAAATAAGTTCTTGAAATAGTCTTTATTTCCTTACTTCAACATATATGTCTATAATATAGGCCCAATACGAAAGTATTGGTAAAAATGGTTGATACAAAGACCTCAAATCCTCAAAAAACTGAGGAAAATCAAATTTATCCTCGTCAAGAGGAGATGTTCTTAGCGACTGTAAAAGGTAAAGAAACTGTTCTTCCTGAAGACTTGTATGTGCCTCCAAATGCTCTTGAAGTATTACTGGATAGCTTTGCAGGACCCTTAGACTTCTTGCTGTATCTAATAAAAAAACAGAATCTGGACATTTTGGATATAAATGTTGCCAAAATCACCGAACAATATACGTCTTATATAGAGCTTATGGATGCTATGCAGGTTGAATTAGCAGGTGATTATCTTGTTATGGCAGCTTACTTAGCTGAGCTTAAATCTAGAATGCTTCTGCCAAGGCCTCAAGAAGAGACTGAAGAAGAGGATCCGCGTGCAGAACTAATAAAAAGGTTGCAAGAATACCAAAGGTTCAAAGAGGCTGCTGAAAGAATAGATAAGATACCAAGACTAGACAGGGAAACCTTCGCAGCCAATGCAAAATTGCCTGAATTCACTACCGATACTCCTCTGATTGATATTCCTTTGGAAGATCTAACTTTTGCTCTTGCAGAAGTCATGAGACGAGCCGACCAATCCCAAGCACATTTAATTAATTTTGAAGAGCTCTCTACAAGAGAACGCATGACACAGATTTTAGAGCGCATGAAAACCGAATCCTTCATTGAATTTACTTCGCTTTTTATTGCAAAAGAAGGAAAGATAGGCGTCGTTGTTACTTTTCTTGCTATATTAGAATTATTGAAAGATTCTCTGATAGAGATTGTTCAATCCGAGGAATTTGGCCCCATTCACATAAAGGGAATAGACGAGGTGCATTGATGGAAAATAAGTTAAGTGAAATTTTAGAAGCATTACTTCTATCTGCTTCAAGACCCATAAGTATAGATGAAATGATCAAAGTATTTGAAGATCAAAAGCCTACTAAAGAAGAGATCAGGTCAGCATTAAATCAAATAGATGAGGGATGTATTGAGAGAGGTATAGAACTCAAAAGAGTAGCAAGCGGCTATCGTCTTCAAGTTAAGCAGAGTCTATCCAATTATGTAGCTAAATTATGGGAAGAACGTCCTCAGAAATTTTCTAAAGCTACTCTGGAAACACTTTCGCTTATTGCTTACAAACAACCCATCACAAGAGGAGAAATAGAAGAAATTAGAGGAGTCACGGTTGGTACGCAGCTGATGAGAGGTCTAATGGAAAGAGGATGGGTCAAGATCGTCGGACAAAGAGATGTTCCTGGTAGACCATCTTTGTACTCAACAACAAAAGAGTTTTTGGACTACTTCGGACTACAACACCTGAGGGAGTTGCCTGAATTGCCATCATTGCCTGACTTAGATTCTATAGAGTTAGAATTACCAATAGAGCCGCCTGAGGGCAATGAAAACCCTCAAACGCTAAATTAAAAATTGAAAACTAGGATCCACAAGATCCTCGCAGATCATGGAATAGGATCTAGACGAGGTTTAGAGACTCTTATTAGACAAAGAAAAGTCTTTGTAAATGGTCAACTTGCCTCCATAGGGCAGCTTGTGACAGAGAACGATATTTTTGAGGTTGATGGTCGGTCTATCAAACTAAGTAAAAAAGATCCTAAGAAGAAAAGAGTTCTCATGTACAACAAAAAAGTTGGCGAGATTTCTTCAAGAAAAGACCCTGATCACAAAAGAACAATTTTTGATACTTTGCCCAAGTTAAAATCAGGAAGATGGGTTTCGGTTGGCAGATTAGATATTAATACTTCTGGTCTTATTCTTTTTACTAATGATGGTTCTTTTGCAAATGATTTGATGCATCCTTCTTCAGAAATTGAAAGAGAATACGTTGCAAGAGTTCATGGAGAAGTCACTGATGCAATTCTTCAAAATTTAGTTAGCGGCATAATGCTTGAAGACGGACTTGCAAAATTTACGGATGTTCAGGGAGGCAGAAAAGGTAATACCAACCAATGGTTTGCTATGGTTATTATGGAAGGACGTACTCGTGAGGTTAGAAGATTATGGGAGAGTCAAGGTTTAGAGATCTCAAGGCTCAAAAGAGTCAGATACGGTAATTTATTTCTACCTGCTAATTTAAAGCAGGGTGCATTTAAAGAACTCTCCAAGAGCGAGATCAGTTCTCTTGAGCGTCAATTGAGTGACCAGTAATATCTTCACTTATGTCTGACATAAGAAACAAATAAGGTGTCATGATCTCTGACGCCAATGGGTTGCTCTCCGGGTCTTCAGCAGGATAAGCAGATTCTCTCATTTTTGTTCTTACTGCTCCTGGGTTGATACAGTTCACCCTTACGGATGAGGTATTTTGTAGTTCTTCAGAAAGTATTTGCATCAATCCTTCTGTAGCAAATTTACTCACAGAATAGGCTCCCCAATAAGCTTTTCCAATTCTCCCTACACCTGATGAGGTGAAAATAATTGAACTGTTTTTTGATTTTTTCATCAACGGTAAAAGATGTTTCGAGAGTAAAAAGCCTGCATCAAGATTAACTCTTTGAACTTCTCTCCAAGTTTTGTAATCAAATTGTTCGATAGATTTTTTTTCTCCTAATATTCCGGCATTGTTCACAAGTCCGTTTATTTTTGGATACTCTTCTTTAATGGCTTTAACTATATCTATGTAGTCCTTTTCTTTGACCAAAGAGAAGTCAATCGGCTGAATAGCAACATTATTACCATAAGGTGTTAGCTCATCGTAAAGAGTTTCAAGTTTATCTTGGCTTTTGCTTAATAAAATTAGATTTGCTCCAAACTTTGAATAGCATTTAGCTACCTCTCTGCCGATCCCAGATCCAGCGCCAGTTATAACAATAGCTTTACCCTTAAGTGAATCAGAGGGGATTTGATGTTTTTTAAAATCTAGCATTTTTATATTAGGCTGGTTATTGCCATAGGGTTTTGAAAGATATGATGTGCTTCCCAATTAATAACACTATCTTCGAGCGGTACGTAACCATAAGCTGCTGCACCTGTTATCATCTTTGCTCGCTTACCAGCTTCAATATCAATTGCATGATCGCCTATGTAAATACTATTTTTTGGCGAAGAGTTAGAAATTTTCAGCGCGTGCAATAAGCCATCTGGCTCAGGCTTCCTGACTCCCACATCATCAGGACAAATCAAGAAGGGAGTTTTGTAAATATTGAGCTTATTGTCGACAATACTTTCCGCAAATCTTCTAGGTTTGTTGGTAATTATTCCCCATTTAATTTCCATATCATTAAGTTGATCTAAAACTTTATCTATTCCTTCAAAAGGTATCGTTTCATCCAAACAACACCCCTCGTATATTTCTAGTAGCTCTTGTCTATGAAATTCGATAACCTCTTCTGCGTCTTTCTCCAGTCCCAAGGCATAAGCTGCAAGACTTGCTGCACCTTGAGATACCCTAGTTCTAACTTGATCATAATCAGCAGTATCCAAGTCATATTTTTGTCTTAATATATTTACTGATTTATAAAAGTCAGGAGCAGTGTCTAAGAGGGTACCGTCTAAGTCAAAAGCAAAGAGCTCTATCTTATTCAATTTGCTTCCTTCTTGGCATGAACCATATAGTTGACTTGTATGTCTTTACCTAGCCAATAATTGTCTGTGATGGGGTTATAACTCAATCCTATGGTTTCTATTTGAGACAATCTTGCATCTCTAATCCATTTTGCTAGCTCGGAAGGTTTAATAAATTTCTGGTAGTCATGAGTTCCTTTTGGCAAGAGGTTCAAAATATATTCAGCTCCGACTATCGCGAATAGATATGACCTAGGATTTCTATTAATTGTTGAAAAGAAAATATCGCCATCATCTTTCAATATGGTTGAACAAGTTTTAATAATCTCTCCAGGAGAAGGAACATGTTCAAGCATTTCTAGACAGGTGATCACATCAAATTTTTCTTCAGGTTTGTTTGCTATAAATTCTTCAATTGTAGTTTGATAGTATGAGACATCGCTTCCAACTGCATTCGAATGGTTTTGCGCTACACCGATTGTTTGTTCAGAAGCATCGATCCCTGTGACTTGCGCTCCAAGTTTGTTCAGAGCTTCAGCCAAGATTCCGCCTCCACATCCTACATCTAAGACTTTAATGCCTTCCAAATTTGCTCGCTCATTTATGAAGCCAACTCTAAGGGGGTTAATTTGATGAAGCGGTTTAAATTCTCCATCTGGATCCCACCATTTAGCCGCCAGGTCATCAAATTTTTTTACTTCATCATGGTCTAAATTTTTTATGTTCATAGTCTAATTTTTTCATTAAACTGTTAATGACAAACTTTCCGAGTCAAAATTATTATGCAAATATTCTTTCCTAAAGAAGAGACAAACGAAATACGCGCGACCATTTTACCTGAAGTTGCTAAAAAATTTATCGATTTAGGCATAGAGGTAACAATTGAGTCCGGATTAGGCGATAAAGTTTTCATAGCAGATGATTTATATGCAGAAGTTGGTGCAAGAATCTGCCCTGAAGGCAATGAAGGCTTCAAAACTGCAGATGTGATTTGCAAGATAAATAAACCTAATGCCAATCAAGTGAGTGAGCTGAAAAAAGACTCAATTTTTATCAGCTTTTTGGATCCTTTTAACGAGTCTGACCTCGTTGCTGAGTTAGCTTCTGCAAACGTTAGCTCTATCAGTATGGAGCTGGTACCTAGGATAACTCGTGCACAAAAAATGGATGCATTGAGTTCACAAGCAAATTTAGCAGGTTATTCTGCTGTTATAGAAGCATCAAGAACACTTTCTAAATCTTTTCCTATGATGATGACTGCTGCAGGAACAATTTCTCCTGCTAGAGTGTTTGTTGTGGGAGTAGGTGTTGCAGGATTGCAGGCTATAGCAACTGCGAAAAGATTGGGAGCTCGAGTTGAGGCATTTGATACCAGACCGGTTGTTGAAGAGCAGGTAAAATCATTAGGAGCTAAATTTGTAAAAATAGATATAGGCGAGACTGAAGAAACCGAACAAGGATATGCAAAAGAGTTAACTTCTGAGCAAATCAAAATGCAACAAGAAGGCATGAAAAAAATATGTTCGCAGTCGGATGTAATTATTACTACAGCTCAGGTATTTGGAAGACCAGCTCCAAGAATCATTACTCAAGATATGGTTGACGCAATGCAGCCTGGGAGTGTTATTGTTGACATGGCTGTAGCTACGGGTGGAAATGTTGAAGGTTCGAAAAACGATGAATACGTATTCCATAATGGTATTACTATCATAGGCATGTCTAATTTGCCTGGTGAGGTAGCAAGAGATGCTTCACAGGTTTTTGGTAATAATCTTTACAACATGATTGAAGAGTTTTGGGATAAAGAACAAAAAAGCCTTAACTTTGATCTAGAAGATGAGATTCTAAAAGGGTGTGTTATCACTCATCAGGGTGAGGTTGTAAACGAAGCTATTAAATAGGAACAAAGCATGGAAAGCCAAATCATATTGTTAATCTTTATTTTAGTTTTATCCATTTTTTTGGGTGTAGAATTAATTACTAAAGTTCCCTCTACTCTTCATACACCTCTTATGTCAGGTGCGAATGCAATATCGGGTATCACCCTTGTCGGTGCAATATTATCATCCGGATCTTCTGAATTCGTCACCATAGCACTTGGTACTGCAGCAGTATTTTTTGCTTCTATAAATGTGGTGGGTGGTTATCTGGTAACAAACAGAATGCTTGGCATGTTCAAGAAAAAATAGATATGGATATTTCAATACTAGTCAATTTATCCTATATAGCATCTTCGATATTGTTCATTGTTGGGCTGAAAATGCTCGGTTCTCCTGATACAGCTAGACGAGGAAACTTTTTATCTTCCTCTGGAATGTTATTGGCAGTTCTTATTACCTTATTAGATCAGAATATTATTGATTATCGATACATAGCAGGAGCATTGGTAGCTGGAAGTTTGGTTGGTTTTTTTGCAGCAACCAGAGTAAAGATGACTTCAATGCCAGAAATGGTAGCTATTTTTAATGGGTTTGGAGGAATAGCTAGTCTCTTGGTTGGTTCTGCAGAGTACGTATCTGGAGCTTTTGATAATCCTGCCTTTTTAGGGGCTATATTTCTTACAGTTCTTATTGGAGGAATTACTTTTACCGGAAGTATCATAGCCTATGGAAAACTTTCCGAAACGATTTCCGGTAAACCTTATCTCTATAAAGGCCAACAGTTTGTAAATGGAATTCTTCTTTTTGCCATTTTGCTGGTTGGTATAAACATGTTGTTTATACAAGGCTTTATCAGTTCAGAGCAAACGCTCTTATTATTAATTGGTTTAGCATTTATTTTAGGAGTCTTGTTTGTAATTCCTATTGGCGGAGCCGATATGCCTGTAGTTATTGCTCTCTTAAATAGTTTTTCAGGACTGGCTGCATGTGCTGCAGGTTTTGTGATACTCAATAATGTCCTCATAGTTGCAGGAGCGTTAGTTGGGGCAAGTGGTTTAATCTTAACCAACATTATGTGTAAAGCGATGAACAGGTCCCTTGCAAATGTCTTATTCAGCGGCTTTGGTGCAGCTCCTGATCCATCAGGTGAATCAGCTCAAGAACAAGGAGAAGTAAAACCTATCTCTGCAGAGGACGCATATCTTATTCTTGAAGCAGCCTCTTCGGTTTTAATTGTTCCAGGATATGGAATGGCGGTAGCACAGGCGCAACATACTGTTCGTGAACTGGGTGAACTTTTAGAAGAAAATGGGGCTGAAGTAAAATATGCCATACATCCTGTTGCAGGTAGGATGCCTGGCCACATGAATGTTCTTTTAGCCGAAGCTAATGTTTCCTATGATGTCTTGGTCGAACCTGAAGACGTGAATCCAATCATGGAAACAGTTGATGTATGTATGGTTATAGGGGCTAATGATGTAGTTAATCCAGACGCTAAAGATAATGAAGGAAGTCCTATCTATGGAATGCCAATTATTGAGGTAGATAATTCTAAAACAGTATTCGTTCTAAAACGCTCCATGGCATCAGGATTTGCTGGCATACAGAACCCGTTATTCTTTAAATCTAACACCAGAATGCTCTTTGGTGATGCTAAAGAGATGGTATCTAGTTTAGTATCAGAATTTAAGGGCTAATTCACCTTTTTTCCAGCTTTTTTCGGCGATTTTTAAGGTCGATTATGTTAAAATCGACCTAAGTTGATATTGCATAAAAAACACCAAAAATTAAGGATTTCTTTTGAAATATTATCTCCTTTTTTCTCAATTAAATTAAACATTCGGACATAAGTTATGAGCGAAATAGCTGCCAAGGAAATTGTACCTGTTGATATAGGAAAAGAACTCAAACAGTCTTATCTGGACTACGCAATGAGTGTAATTGTTGGCAGAGCCTTGCCAGATGCTAGAGATGGCTTAAAGCCAGTTCATAGAAGGGTTTTATATGCCATGCATGTCCTTAATAATGACTTCGGTAGACCACACAAAAAATCAGCAAGAATAGTTGGTGACGTGATTGGTAAGTACCATCCTCATGGTGACAGCGCTGCTTATGAAACAATTGTAAGAATGGCGCAGTGGTGGTCTTTGAGATACCCCCTAGTTGATGGGCAAGGAAATTTCGGTTCAATGGATGGTGATGGACCAGCTGCTCAACGATATACAGAAGTTCGAATGGCTAAAATTTCTCAAGAATTATTGGCTGATTTAGAAAAGGAAACAGTAGATTACGTAGAGAATTATGATGGCACTGAAATGATGCCCGAAGTGCTTCCTACAAAAATTCCCAACATGCTTGTAAATGGTTCGGCAGGTATAGCTGTAGGTATGGCCACAAATATGGCTCCGCATAATCTAAATGAATCTCTCTCAGCTTGTTTGGCTTTCATCGATAATCCCGAAATAACTGTTCAGGAGTTAATGGAGTACATCCCAGGTCCTGATTTTCCAACAGGTGCAATAATCAATGGTAAAGCTGGAATCGTTAGTGCTTATGAAACTGGTAGGGGAAGAGTAAAAATTAGAGCAAAAACTGAGTTCGAAGATGAAGAAAAAGACAAGGCTAAGATAATTATAACTGAGATGCCTTATCAAGTTGTTAAAGCAAGATTGATAGAAAAAATTGCTGAGTTATCTAGAGATAAGAAATTAGAGGGTATTAGAGATATAAGAGATGAGTCCGACAAAGATGGTGTCAGAGTAGTTATCGAACTCAAATCTGGACAGATCCCTGATGTAGTTCTGAACAATCTATATTCTCAAACGCAAATGCAAACTGTTTTTGGAATAAATAATGTTGCATTAATAGATGGAGAGCCAAAACTTCTTAACTTGAAATCTATACTCTCAGTTTTCTTTAATCATAGAAAAGAAGTTGTATCCAGAAGAACATTTTTTGATTTAAGAAAGGCCAAAGAAAGAGGTCATATCTTGGAGGGTTTGACAATTGCTCTGGCTAACATAGATGAAATGATCGAACTGATCAAAAAATCAAAAGAAGGCTCTGAAGCTAAAAAGAAATTACTGTCTAAAAAATGGAAACCAGGAAAAATTATAGCAATGCTAGAAAAAGCTGGGCCCGATGCTTGCAAGATTGATGTCACAGATACATCTGTAGGGTTGATTGGTAAAACTTATCAATTATCAGAACAGCAGGCTCAAGCCATTTTAGATATGAGGCTTCAAAGGCTCACAGGTCTTGAGCAGGATAAATTAATTAAAGAGTATGAAGAGATAATTGAACATATAACTTACTTGCTTGAAATATTAGGAGATTCAGATCGTTTAATCGAAGTTGTGAAAGATGAGCTCAAGGAAGTACAAGAAAAATATAAGGATGATCGAAGAACAGAGATACAAGATTCTGCAGCTGACCTAACAGAAGCTGATCTTATTACACCTGAAGATAGAGTTGTGACTATATCTCATGAAGGATATGCAAAAACTCAGCCTCTGGAAGAGTACAGAGCTCAAAGAAGGGGAGGAACAGGAAAAACTGCTGCCTCTGTAAAGGATGAAGATTTTGTTGAACAACTTTTGGTAGCAAATACTCATACAACTCTGCTTTGCTTTTCGAATCTTGGTCAAGTTTATTGGCTAAAAGTCTATGAAATTCCGTCAGCTGGTAGGGCAGCTAAAGGACGTCCTCTTGTTAATCTAATTCAGCTAAATGAAGGTGAACGAATTACAAGCATGGTGCCTGTAGAAGAGTATGATGATAAGCATTTTATCCTCATGGCAACGAAGGGAGGAACAATTAAGAAAACAGTTCTAACTGAGTTTCAAAATCAAAGAAAAGGGGGTAAAAGGGCCATAACGCTGCTTGAGGGTGATGAACTTGTGGGTACAACAGTAACAGATGGTAGCAAGTTTGTAATGTTGGTTACCAATGCAGGAAAGGCGGCTCATTTTTCAGAGACTGAAGTTAGGTCTATGGGTAGAACTGCTAAAGGAGTAAGAGGTATTAAACTAGATAAAGATCAGCAAGTTATTTCTCTTATTGTCCCTGAAGAAAACACATCTATATTCACTGTTAGTGAGAATGGTTATGGTAAACGATCTAAATCTTCTGATTTTAGAAAGACCAGAAGAGGCGCTAAAGGTGTCATTGCGATGCAAATATCAGAAAGAAATGGACAATTGATAGGTGCTGCCCAAGTAAATGAAGATGATGAATTGATGCTCATCTCTGATAAAGGCATGTTAGTAAGAACGAGAGTATCAGAGGTAAATATCATAGGAAGAAATACTCAAGGAGTGACAGTTATTAGACTGAAAGATTCTGAAAAATTGATTAGCATTGCGCCTATTAGTGAAGAATTCATAGGAGATGAATAATGCCGAGAAAATTTAATTTCGGAGCAGGGCCTGCGACTATGCCCGAATCTGTCCTGTTAGAAGTTCAAGAAGAGCTTTTAGACTGGAATGGATTAGGTTTATCCGTTATGGAGATAAGCCACAGAAGCCCTGAATTTGTAGAAATAGCTAAACAGGCAGAATCTGATTTCAGAGAATTACTTTCAATTTCAGATAATTTTGCAGTTTTGTTCACTCATGGTGGTGCTACCATGCAAAATGCAATGGTACCTCTAAATCTTGCCACACCTGATGGAATGGCCTCCTATGTTAATAGTGGTCACTGGGCAAAGAGATCAATTAAGGAAGCTGGACGTTATACAAATGTAAAGATTGCAGCTTCTTCAGAAGAAGCTGACTTTCAATATTTCCCCGAGCAGTCTTCTTGGATTTTGGATGCAGAGTCTGCATATGTTCACTACACACCTAATGAAACAATAGGCGGACTTTGTTTAAGGACTCTCGAAAGTTCCTCTGTTCCAGTAGTTGCAGACTATTCCTCTGGCATTCTATCTGAACCCATTGAGATAGATAATTTCTCTTTGATATACGGCGGAGCTCAAAAAAATATAGGACCTTCAGGCTTGGGTTTTGTGATTGTTAAAAAAGAGCTCTTAGGAAATCCGCAACCTATAACGCCTAATCTTCTCAATTACACATTAATTCATGAAGGGGAATCTATGTCGAATACACCACCTACTTTCGCATGGTATGTAGCTGGCAAGGTTTTCAAATGGCTTAAGTCGATCGGTGGCGTAGAGGCCATAGCTGAAATCAATAATAGAAAAGCAACAAAGCTTTATGACTTTATTGACAGTTCTGATTTCTATAAGAATGAAATAAAAACAGAGAATAGGTCGATAATGAACGTTCCTTTTCTGTTGAGTAATGAGGACCTTAATTCTCTATTTTTAGAGGAGTCTAATAAAGCTGGCTTATTGGCCCTCAAAGGACATAGGTCTGTCGGAGGAATGAGGGCAAGCATCTATAATGGTTTGCCTGAAGAGGGAGTTGATGCACTTTTAAATTTTATGGAATCTTTCGAACAAAAATACTCTGATGCCTAAAGAGGATGAATTATCAAAAGTAAGAAAGGCCATTGATTCAATCGATGATCAAATCTTATCTTTATTAACTGAAAGAGCTGAATTGGCTATCTCAGCTGGTAAGACAAAGACAGAATCTGATATCTATAAGCCAGCAAGGGAGTCTCTAATCTTTAACAGACTGACTGATATGAACAAAGGTCCACTCAATAGGGATCAAATAATAAATATCTTTAATGAGATAATTTCTAGCTGCAGATCAACGGAATCAACATTTACTGTTTCTTTTTTAGGACCCGAAGGAACATTTTCTGAGTCGGCACTAGAGGGACAGTTTGGGAAGTCAGTTACAAAGCTTCCTCAAGAAAATATAAAAAATATATTTGAATCCGTTTCATCTGGTAGTTCTGATTTTGGAATTGTACCAATCGAAAATTCAACTGAAGGCTCTGTAAATCTTACGTTGGACTGCTTAGCAGAGTTTGATCTTAAAATTTGCGGTGAGATTGAATTGCAAATTCATCACAACCTATTGGGACATGACAGACCTCTTCCGAAGGAAGGATTTGAGATACATGCCCATGAACAAACCTTAGCCCAATGTAGAAAATGGCTAGAATCTTATTGCCCTGGAGTCAAATTAGTAAGCGTTTCAAGTAATGCAGAGGCCGCAGCAAACGTTACAACTGATAATCAGATAATAGCAATTGCTGGTAGTCTCGCGGCAGAGAAATATGGTTTAGATATATTAAACTCAAATATTGAAGATTATTCCGGAAACACAACTCGTTTCTTAACTATTGGTAAAGTAGTGGCTTCACAAACTGGCAGAGATAAAACTTCCTTAATGGCAACTACCAAAAATGAACAAGGGGCTCTATTTTCACTTTTAGAGCCTTTTAATAGGTTAGATATAAACTTATCACATCTCACTTACAGACCTTCAAAAATCAATAAATGGCAGTATTCTTTCTTTATAGATTTTGATGGACATCAAGATGATGACCTCATTCAAGAACTCTTTTCTGATTTTTCAAACAAAGATATTGATTTAAAAATGCTTGGCTCGTATCCCAAGTCTCTAGGGTAAATTATGGATCTTAAAAAATTAGTTAATAAAGGGATTGATGGTTTAAGCCCTTATGAGCCCGGCAAACCTATCGAAGATCTTGAAAGAGAGCTCGGTATAAAAAATGCAGTGAAGCTTGCTAGCAATGAGAATCCACTAGGGCCAAGCCCTAAGATAATTGATTCTATTGAAATGATTTTAAAAGAAACCCATCGTTACCCTGACGGTAATGCAACCCGTCTCAAAGCTAAGATTGCAAATAAATTTAATGTGCTCGAAGATCAAGTAACCATTGGAAACGGGTCCAACGACATTATCGAGTTCGTTGCGAGGAGCTTTTTAGGTCCCGGTGATAGTGCAATCTATTCTGAGCATGCTTTCGCTGTTTATCCTTTGGTAGTGCAGGCAGTTGGTGCAAAGGGGATAGAGGTCCCTGCTAAGAATTTTTCTCACGACCTAAATGCGATGTTAGATTCAATAGAGGAAAGTACTAAGCTGATTTTCATTGCTAATCCCAATAATCCCACAGGTTCTTTCATAGAATATTCCGAATTGATCGATTTTCTTGAAAAAGTGCCTGAGGATGTTCTTGTCCTGCTAGATCAAGCCTACTTTGAATATTCGTCTTACGAAACAAAAGATATAGATTTTGATGTGCTACAAAGATTCTCAAATCTTGTAATCAGCAGGAGTTTCTCTAAAGCTTATGGTCTTGCCGGATACAGGGTAGGTTTCGCTGTTTCTTCAAAAGAGATGGCAGATTATTTAAACAGAGTAAGACAACCTTTCAATGCCAATTCTCTTGCACTTTATGCTGCGGAAATTGCTTTAGGTGACGAAAAGTTTATCCAAAAATGCCTAGAGCTGAATCACGAGCAAAAGAAAATCCTTTTTACAGAGTTGGGATCCTTGGGTTATGAATGCTTGCCGAGCAGAGGGAACTTTATTTCGTTTGATTGTAAGGAGGATTCGAAAGATGCATTTAATAAATTGTTACTGGAGGGAGTTATTGTAAGGTCATTAACAGTTTACAAGATGCCAAATTTCCTACGGGTCTCTGTGGGACTTCCTGAAGAGAATCAAATCTTTCTTGAAAAAATAGAATCAGCTCTATCCAAATGAGTGTTCCTAAAGATTTTAGCAATGTTTTGATAATAGGATTGGGGCTAATCGGTGGCTCAATAGCAAAAAAATTAAAAGATATCTCTTATTCAGGAGTAGTTCATGGATTAGATAATGATTCGAAAGCCACGTCCATTGCAAAAGAAAAGCATCTGATATCAAGCGAAACTCTTAACTTAGATAACCTTGATGACCTTTTGGTAATTTTTTGTACACCTGTGTTATCGATTCAAGCAGCCCTAAATTCTTTCCTGTCTCTGCAACCTTCCCAAAACGTTATATTGACAGATACGTTGAGCACCAAGGGGTTTTTCAATCAAATGCTCAGAAAAGAATTTCCTGAACTAAAGGATAAATTTGTGTCATCTCACCCTATTGCAGGATCTGAGAAAAGCGGCCTTATACATTCAAAAAAAGATTTGTTTGAGGGTAGAATTTCCGTTATTACCCCTAATGAGTCCAATAATGAAGAGGATATTGCTAGAGTCGTTAACTTTTGGAAGTCACTAGGCTCTGATACAAAAATTCTAACTCAAGATCAGCATGATTTTATTTTTGCCAAAACAAGCCATCTACCTCATGTAATTTCTTACGCGCTTACAAGGAGCTTGTTCGATCAACTAAAAGAAAATACTTTTGAATATTCAGGTGGAAGTCTAGAAGATTACACTAGAATTGCCTCGAGTGACCCAACGATGTGGAAAGATATTTTTGTATCCAATAAAAGCAATATCATATCCTCTATAGAAGAGTTTGAGGATAGCCTCAGTGAACTAAAAGAATTAATAAATGATGGCAATGAAGAGGGAATAATTGAATTTTTAGATAATATTAAAAAATTAAGAGACAGTTCAATTTTAGATAGTTAAATGATTTTTACAGTAAAGAGAGGCGAGGGCTTGAGAGGGGAAATATCCGTTCCTGGTGACAAATCCATATCTCATCGCTCAATTATATTAGCCTCTTTAGCGGAAGGAGAATCTACAATCAGTGGTCTTCTCGAAGGAGAAGATTGTTTAGCTACAATTGAAGTATTCAAAAAGATGGGAATTGATATCTCTTCTAAAAAGGGTGTCTACACGGTCATCGGTAATGGCTTGCAGGGTCTCAAAGAACCCAATGAGGCACTTGATTTTGGAAATTCAGGAACTTCCATTAGGTTGTGTGCTGGATTGTTATCTTCACAAAATTTTTCATCTTTGTTGACAGGAGACAAATCACTCTCAACAAGACCAATGCGAAGAGTTGTAGATCCATTAAATGCTATGGGTGCAGATTTAGTAGCAACTGACGAGGGAACTCTTCCTATTAATGTCAGTCCTGTTAAGTCTCTGCATGCAATAGAATATTCTTTACCTATTGCAAGTGCGCAAGTTAAATCTTGTTTAATGCTTGCAGGGTTATTTGCAGAGGGCGAAACCAAAATAACAGAAAAGACCATAACCAGAGATCATACTGAGAGAATGTTCATGGAATATGGACTTCCTATAGAGATTAAGCCTTCTGGTCAATCTAGGACTATCTGTGTAAATAAAGCGAGCCGGATTTATCCCCAGGATATAAAAGTTCCAGGAGATTTTTCTTCAGCATCTTTTTTTATTCTTGCTGCTCTAATCTGTCCTGATTCTTCTATTAAAATAAAGAATGTTGGTATTAATGAGACAAGAATAGGCTTTCTTCATGCATTAAGGCATATGGGTGCGAATATAGAATTAATAAATTTAAAGAATACTTCAGAAGCTACAGCAGATATTTTAGTAAAAACTTCTTCACTTAAAGGCATATCCCTTAACACCGCATTAGTCGCAAATATGATTGATGAAATGCCTGCTTTTTTTGTTGCTGCAGCTCTGGCAGAGGGTAAAACAATAGTTAAAGACGCTAAAGAGCTAAGAACAAAAGAAAGCGATAGGCTTCAAGCAATGGCTGACTCTTTGAATGCATTTGGCATTAAAAATGAGCTCAGCAAGGATGGAATAGTTATTCATGGTATAGGCTCAAAAGGAACATTAAACTCTGCCGAAATAGACTCTTATGGTGATCATAGAATAGCAATGGCAAGCGCTATAGGTTCTCTCAGGTCCGACGATGCTGTAAAGATTTTAGACTGCGTGAACGTAAATACTTCTTTTCCTAATTTTATTGATGTGTGTAGACAAGTTGGAATCGATATAAGTAACCATGAATGAGTTGACTGTTCCAGTAATTACTATTGACGGACCCAGTGGAGCTGGAAAGGGAACAGTTGCTCAAATGTTAGCACGTGAACTGAGTTGGAATATCTTAGACAGCGGTGCTTTGTATAGAACTCTTGCTTATTTTATGAAAGAGCACCAAATATCTTTAGCAGAATTTGAAGTAAGAGCTGATGAAATTAAAGATAACTTCAAGGTTTCGTTTGATCCAGGAATTCCTGGTGAACCTGTGAAAGTTATATTTAATGATGAAGATATCACCGCATCAGTAAGAACAGAAGAAATGGCAAAACTTACATCCACTCTAGCCGCTGAACCGGTTATCAGAGACTTCATTAAGCCTTGTCAAAGAGATTTTATGATTCCACCTGGACTCATAGCTGATGGTAGAGATATGGGTACAGTTATCTTTTCAGATGCTAAATATAAGATTTTTCTAACCGCCTCTGCAGAGGAAAGGGCGAAAAGACGACAATCACAGTTGAAAAGACAAGGTTTGGAGGTTAACATGCGCTCCCTTTTACAAGAGTTAGAGGAGAGGGATCGTAAAGATACAGAAAGGGAGCATTCTCCACTGGTACCTGCCGAAGACTCAGTTGTAATTGATACAAGTAATTTAAACCCTGAAGGAGTGGTTAAGAAAATAAAAACTTACCTATAAATTTAAATATGGCAGCAAGCTTTGAACAACTTTTAGACGAGAACCTGAGTACAGTAATTATGAAACAAGGCAGTCTTGTGACTGGTATTGTTATAGATATTTTAGATAACCATGTAGTTGTTCATGTTGGCTTAAAATCTGAAGCAGTGGTTCCAGTTTCTGAGTTTTATAACGAATCAGGTGAACTGGAGTTAGAAATTGGAGACGAAGTTCAATTAACTCTCGAAGCTATTGAAGATGGCCATGGTAATACTCGTGTATCTAGGGAAAAAGCTATTAAGCAAGAGGTATGGAAGAGGATTGAAGACTGTTTAGCTCAGGATTCTATACTGAAAGGTTTAATCACAGGCTCTGTCAAAGGAGGTATGACTGTAGATGTTCAGGGAATAAAAGCATTCTTGCCCGGTTCTTTGGCTGAAGTCGTTCCCACTAAAGACCTGGAACATTTGGTGGGAAATTACGAAGAATTCAAAGTCATCAAGCTTGATAAAGATAAGAATAATGTAGTCTTATCAAGAAAAGCTGTTTTACAAGAAGTAAACTCTGAAGAAAGGGAAAAACTTTTAGCTACTTTAGCTGAGGGCCAAGTAGTAAAAGGAGTGGTGAAAAACTTGACAGATTACGGAGCATTCGTTGACTTAGGTGGCATTGACGGATTACTACATATCACTGATATCTCGTGGAGTAGAATTAATCATCCATCTGAAGCCATAAAAATAGGCGAGCAACTTGATGTTAAAGTTATAAAGTACGATGCGGAAGAGAAGAAAGTATCCCTTGGCATCAAGCAGCTGATTGATGACCCTTGGGTGGGCATTGAATCTAAGTTCCCTCTTAATACTTCTGTTATGGCAACTGTTACAAATCTTACTGACTATGGTTTCTTTGCAGAAATTGAACAAGGTGTCGAAGGTTTAGTCCATGTATCTGAGATTGATTGGACTAATAAAAATATTCATCCTTCTAAGGTAGTTCAACTTAAGGACCAAGTAGAAGTTATGATTCTAGAAGTTGATGAAGAAAAGAGAAGGATTTCCTTAGGACTAAAACAACTTACGGAAAACCCCTGGCAGGTTTTTGAACATACTCATAAAGAGGGGGATAAAGTATCAGGAGCAATAAAATCAATAACTGATTTTGGAGTTTTCATAGAGCTGCAGGGTGGAATCGATGGCTTAGTTCATCTTTCTGATATTTCATGGGACGAAAGTGAAGAGTCAGTAAGATCTCTAAATAAGGGAGATGTTGTCGAGGCATTAGTGCTTTCTATAGAGGCAGATAGAGAAAGAATATCACTAGGCATGAAGCAATTAGTATCCGACTCGTTTGGAGATTTCGCTGAAGCAAACAAAAAAGGCTCTAGAGTAAATGCAATAATTCTTGGTGCCTCCGATGACAGAATTGATCTAAAACTGACTGAGGATGTCAAAGGCTATCTCCCAATGAAAGACTATACTAATTCCATGTCTGAAACTCCTATTGAGGAAGGGGCTGAGATTGAGGTAGTTATAGCAAATATCAATCGTAAAGATAGAGAAGTTATCCTTTCCTTAAGAGCTTTAGAAAAGCAAGAAGAAAAAAGTGCGCTCAAGGATAATGCTTTAAAGAACAAAGAAATCGAAGATGCAACTAAATCAAATATTGGCGACCTAATTAAAGCTGAAATGGAAGACTCTAAATCGGAAGATGAATAAATCTGATCTTGTTAAGAAGTTATTTAAAAAGAAAGATTCATTTACCGAGGACGATTTAGAAAAGTCTACAAACACAATTTTAAATTTCTTATCTGATACTTTATTTAAAGGAGATAGAATCGAAATTAGAAATTTTGGTACTTTCTCAACACGCAAAAGAGAAAAAAGGATATCCAGGAACCCAAAAACTGGAACATCTGTATTAGTTGAAGAAAAATCACATCCTTACTTTAGAGCCTCTAAAAATTTAAAAAATTCATTAAACAAATAAGAACCTATAGACTGTATAGTATAGATACAGGTTGAGAGTTTTTATGTCCGACGAAATTAAAAAAAAGGTTGAAGAAAGTTTTATAGATTCAATTCTTGTTAAGAAAAAAATAGTTGATCAGAATCTTTATCAGGTTTTGCTTCAGGCAGGTGACATAATATCTCAGTCAATTGCTAAAGGAGGCAAACTACTAATTTGTGGCAACGGAGGTTCTGCTGCAGATGCTCAACACTTAGCAGCTGAATTCCTGATCAGACTCACTTCAGATGTGAATAGACAGAGCATTCCTGCTATTTCACTTGCACAAGATACCTCAACTTTAACAGCTTGTATTAATGATTACGGTCCTGAAGTAATCTTTAAGAGGGTCTTCACTGCGATGTGTGCTGAGCATGATATTCTCTTAGCAATTACTACTTCAGGTAATTCAAAAAATATATTAGAGGTCCTTAAAGAGGCAAGAAATAGAGGTATATTTACACTAGGCTTTCTTGGAAATGGTGGAGGAGAGGCCTTGTCTTATTGTGATTCAGCTTTTGTGGTTCCTAGTGAAGTGACTGCAAGAATTCAAGAGAGTCATATTACTGCAGGTCATGCCTTATTGCAGTATGTAGAGGATAAGCTGTTGGAGGATGGCTGGTTAATTAAAACGTAATACTTATGTCTTTCTCTCTTATTCTTCTTCTAATTTTAGTTGTAGCAATCGGAGTCTACTCGTTTGTCATTGTTTCCCTAAATAACTCGCTTATTCAACTGGATCTTCTTTTTTTAGAATTCGATATCTCCCTCGGTTCACTCATTCTCATTACCCTTTTGTTAGGAATATCTATAACAATCTTTCTAGAACTTATTTTCTTTTCTTCAAGGGCCAAAAAAGATGAATGACCTGAGATTACAAATCAGCGAAAATCTCGCAAAACTTGGAAAACAACATGCAGATCTGAAGATTCAAGATTTGCCTCTTGAACAAAAATCTATTGATGAAGTAATTTCTACACCATATCTAAATTTTGATTTTTCTAAACAAAGGATAGATAAACAGGCTTTTGACTGGTTACTCACTATTCCGGATCAACTTAATCTCAGAGATCATTTCTCGAAGCTATTAGATGGAGATTTTGATAATCCATCTGAGAAGAGAAAGGTTTCTCATACTCTCTATAGGTCGTCTGAACCGAAAAGAGGATACGAACAAATTTTTTCTGAAAGAATTAAGATAGGCAATTTTTTTAAAAAAGTTCAATCTAAAAAAAATATCAAAAATCTGATTTGTATTGGGATAGGAGGCTCAAGGCTTGGCCCTGAATTATTAAATCAATTTCAGGCTAGAAAAGAATCTTTAAATATCTTTTTTTGCTCCAGTTATGATTTATTGGAATTAAAAGATGCACTTGAAAGATGTGATCAGAGTGAAACCATTTTTCTCGCATCCTCAAAGTCTTTTACTACTTCAGAAATTTTGAAGAATCTTGATTTTGTTAAAGAATGGTTTGATAACAGAGATGGAATAGATTGCTTCGATCAACTGTTTGGAGTTTCATCAGATGCAGAAGCAATGGATGCTTTTGGTATTAAAAAAGAAAATCAATTTATTGTTCTAGAATCTTTAGGAGGAAGATATTCTCTATGGTCCTCTATGAGTCTACCTGCATTTATAAATTCAGATTTTAAAGCCTATCAAAGCTTTCTAGAGGGAGGTGCTGCTGCAGATAAATATGTAATGGAAAGTGAGTGGAAGAATAATATTTCTATGATCATGGCTTTACTGAGTGTCTGGAATACTTCGGCCTTGGGAATAAATAATCATGGAATTTTTACCTACAATTATAGATTACGTTCTTTCACCTCATATGTTGCTCAATTAAGTATGGAGAGTAATGGTAAATCTATTAACTCAGATTCTATGCTTTCTCCTTTATCTACATCGCCTTTGATATGGGGAGGCTATGGAGTAGATTGTCAACACTCAACTTTTCAATGGATGATGCAAGGAAAGACCAACACTTCTTGTGATTTCATAGGACTCAATACAAATAAACAATTGAAAGATTCTTATCAGATGATGTTATCTCAAGTTCTTGCTATGACTTTAGGAGAAAATAACGAAATGGAACCTCATAAATCAGTTAGAGGAAATAATCCTTGTTCAGTTATTGAATTGCACTCACTTGATCTCAACACATTAGGGTTTTTGATAGCACTTTATGAGCACAAAGTCTTTTTTGAAGGGTTGATTTTAGGTATAAATTCTTTCGATCAGTGGGGAGTGCAGTTAGGAAAAAAACTAGCTAATAGCTCCGAAGAGAACTCAAAATTTTTATCAAATTATTTTTCTTCCAAGCTTCTCCCTAAGTCCTAGTTTATAATTTATGGATGTCTTTGATAAAGTTTAGACCCATTATTTTGGCTGGAGGTTCAGGCAAAAGACTCTGGCCTCTCTCAACAAAAGAAAAACCAAAACAATTTCTTGAGCTATTTGGAGATTTATCTCTTTTTGATTTGACCCTGCAGAGAATAAATAATAGAAATCTATTTTCTGAGCCAATAATAGTGACTTCTAAAAGTTACTTACCTCTTGTTGAACAATCATTAGCTAGGACAGGCATAGAGGTAGAGAAAATATACCTCGAACCTGAATCTAAAAACACTTATGCCGCTTTGGCTTTACCTGTTCTTGTTTCACTTGAGCAAAATAAATCCAAGAGCGAAAGATATATAACTATGCCGTCGGATCATTACATACCATTTAATAAGTCCTTTTATGAAAGCTGCAGTGTTATTAGGGATCAATTTAGAAAAGATGCACTTACTCTTATGGGCATATTGCCAGATAAGGCTTCAACTGAATACGGCTATATATCTTATAAATCTTCATATGATGGCTTGAAACAAGTAGATTCTTTCATTGAAAAACCCAATTTGGAAAGAGCTAAATTATTACTTAAACAGCCTAATACGCTATGGAATGCAGGTATTTTTTGTTTTGAAGGCAGTTGGTTAAAAAAAGAAATTAAGATCAACAATCCGAAGGTTTATTCAAGACTTAATGAGATTGTCTCCAAAGAAAATTTAAATGAAACATATTTCTATCCCGACCCAGAAGAATTTTCTAAGCTTGAAGATTTATCTTTTGATAAAGGTTTTGTTGAGTTTAATAAAAATAACTATGTTGCAACTTTGGCTGCAGGCTGGACAGATCTAGGATCTTGGCACACTTTGAGCAATTTACAAAAAAAGCCCGAACATGGGTTGACCCTCTACTCTGAAGGACTCTATCCAAGAACTGAGAAACCATGGGGTTTCTTTGAGGTTTTGTTGGAGTCAGAGACATCAAAAGTGAAAATACTTTCTATAAACCCAGAACAAAAGCTTTCAATGCAAATGCATGAACATAGATCAGAAACTTGGTACATTACTCAGGGAGTTGCAACCATCACAAAATCTGATGAAGTTGTAGAACTTTATCCTGGAGAATCCATAATTATTCAAAGAAAAGAAAAGCATAGAATTGAGAATCTTCATGACGAGGTTTTGGAAATAATTGAAATCCAGACAGGAAGTTATTTTGGTGAGGACGATATCATAAGATTTGATGATATGTATGGAAGAAAAGATTTTCACTGAAGAGCCTTTCCCGATTCCTGTTTTAGAAGATGAAATAAAACTATTCTTCAAGGCAATCCCTAATAAACCAGGTGTTTATAGATTTCTCGATAAGACGGGATATCCTCTCTATATAGGAAAAGCGAAGTCTTTAAAAAATAGATTAATGTCTTACTTTAGGATCTCTGCTAAGACAAAAAAAATAGAAAGGCTATTTGAACAGGCAGTATTTATAGATATCAGTCTAACGAATACCGAACTTGAGTCGCTTTTACATGAACAGTTCTTAATAAAAGAGTATAAACCGAAATTTAATGTTCAATTTAAAGACGACAAAGGATATCCCTGGATAAAAATAGAAGAAAAGAAAAGCTACCCATCTGCGAAATCATTTCTTGGAAAGAATCTCAAAGATGGAAATTTTTATGGCCCATTTCCTAATGGCTATGCAGTTAGAGATGCCCTTAAATTAATTCAAAAAACTTTTAAGCTCAGAAACTGCTCTGAATCATATTTCAAGAACAGAAGTAGGCCTTGTCTTCAATATGAGATAGGAAGATGTTCAGCTCCGTGTGTTGGCTTTATAACAAAAAAGGAATATCTAAAAGATGTTGATAGTGCAAAACTTTTATTAGAAGGAAAGTCAGATGAATTGATAAACGAATTTTATAGAGAGATGGATAGATATTCTGCTAAAAAAAATTATGAAAGGGCAGCTATTTATAGAGATAGAATATCGGCTTTAAGAGATATCCAAAGGTCACAGAGTATTGCGGGCTTTACCGATAGCAAAGATGCAATCTCTGTAAAACCCGTTAAGGGCAAAATAAGGATTGGCGTAACATCTGTAAATGAAGGCTGGGTTATAGGTCATAAGAATTTTTACCAAATAGATGGTTATGAAAACGAAGATTTATTAGAGAGCTTCATCAGTCAAAAGTATTTAAGAGAAAAAAGATGCCCTGACAAGATTGTGCTAGGAAAGAAAGTAGATAATAAAAAGATAATAGAGGCAGCATTATCTAAGCGTCACGGTAAAAAAGTTTCAATAGTAACTAAGCTTGGAAAAAAGGATAAGGGTTTAATGGATCTTTGTGCAGCTAATACGGAATACGTCTTAAACAAAGATAAAGTGGATCCTCTATCAATATCTAAATTAAAGGAAGTAAGTGAAGTTTTGAACACTGATCAAAATATAAAGTGGATAGAATCTTACGACATCAGCCATCATGCAGGTAATAATGCAGTTGCAGGTTGTGTTGTTTATTCTGAAAAAGGAAAAGAAAAGAAATTCTATCGGTCTTATAATATAAGCAGAGAAAATTCAGGAAATGATATTGGCTCCATGGTTGAGGTTATCGAAAGAAGGTTTAGGGCTTCTAATAAAAAATATCTACCAGACTTGATGATAATTGATGGAGGTGAAACTCATCTTAAACAAGTACTAACTAAATTAAAGAAACTTAAACTGAACTCAATTAATGTAATTTCTATATCAAAAGGGATTAGACGAAAGTCTACTTTTGATAGCATCCATTTACAGAAAGGCCTTAAACTAGATGTAAATCGTCATCCTTCCTTTTCAAATTTCATCCAAGAAATAAGAGATGAAACTCATAGATTCGCAATAACATTGCAAAAACGAAAGGCCAGAAAATCAACCATTAAGTCATCAATAGACAGCTTGTCTGGTGTTGGAAAAGTGAGAAAAAAATCTCTTATCAGATATTTTGGCTCTATAGAGCAACTAAAAAGAGCAAGTATTGAGGATTTGACTGAAGTTTCCGGCATAGGGCTAAATACAGCTAAGTCTATATTTGAGGAGTTACATAATTGATTCATACAGCAAATTTAATAACTCTTTCCAGGATTGTCTTAATACTTCCTGTTCTTATACTAGTCTCTGAAGATAAGAACTTGTCGAACTGGTTCGCTTTGATTTTATTTGTCCTTGCGGGTATCACTGACAATCTTGATGGTTACATTGCGAGAAGAACGGGCACAGAAAGCCCTTTGGGCGCCTTGTTAGACTTGATGGCAGATAAGCTTCTTGTAGTCATAATTACTTCTTATCTGGTGTCATTAACGACGAATGAATATTTAGTTATACCTGCCATGATTATCATTTTTAGGGAATTAGTAATTTCCGCAGTTAGGCAATTTTTGACAGAGAGAAAAGGTAGCAACCCTATAAAGGTAAGTTTTATAGCCAAGAGCAAAACTACTTTACAAATTACTGCCTTGTCCTTCTTAATCATTTCTCCAAACTTCGGAAATAATTTCTATTATTTGACAATTATTCTTTTTTATACAGCTGCCTTTGCTTCCTTATATAGTCTATATGGCTACATAAAAACTTATAAAAATTATATTAAATAGTTGGTCTAATGTTTTTAGACAATTAAAATACACACAAGGCTGAGTAGCAAAGTGGTTATGCAGCGGATTGCAAATCCGTCTACGCCGGTTCGATTCCGACCTCAGCCTCTACTATAAATGGAAAAATTTAAAACTAACTGTTTGGTTTTAGGCGGAGGAGTTGCTGGTATAGCTGTGGCAGCAAAACTAGCAGATAGTTTTGAAGAATGTATATTAGTAGAACAGAATAAAGAATTAGGTTCAGAGACTTCTAGTCGTAATTCTGAAGTAATACACGCAGGAATTTATTATAAAAAAGATAGTCTTAGATCTAAACTTTGTATTGAAGGAAAGAGACTTCTATACGGTTATTTAGAAGATCGAAAAATTGCATTCAATAATTGCGGCAAGTTTATTCTTGCTTCGTCTCAAGAAGAGATACAAAAACTCTATCAGATTAAAGAAAATGCTTACGAATGCGGTGTTGAAGATCTAGAGTTTGGAAATGACTTAATAAAAGAATACACTTTTCTTGATTATCATGAGCATTTATTTTCTCCATCTACAGGTGTGTTTGATAGTCATTCGTTCATCTTGTCGCTAGAGAGAGATTTTTGTGATTCCGGTGGAATAATCTTAAAAGGAAATAAATTTCTTCGAATTTCTCGACAAAAAGATCATTTTTCTGTTTTGGTGAATGATCTTAACAATAAAATAGAATTTGAAATACAAACTAGCTTGTTAATAAATTGTTTAGGACTAGGTGCGGTTGCTTTGTCGAATACTCTCATAGAAGAGAATAGACACACTTTAAAATTACTAAAAGGCGAATATTATAGTTACAGCGGAAAAGAAAAGTTGTCGCATCTCATTTATCCTGTTCCTAAAGAATATAGTCTTGGAACTCATGCCACCATTGATCTTGGTCATGGGATCAAATTTGGTCCATCCGCATATGAAGTCCAGGAAGTAGATTACTCTATCTCAAATGAACAAAAACCTTTTTTCTTAGAGTCTATAAGATCATATTGGCCGGATATAGATGCAAATAAACTTTATCCTAGTTACTCAGGCATTAGACCACTTCTTGAAAATGAAGAAGACTTTGTTATTGAAGCAACTAGCCTAGATAAAAATATACTCATAGATGTTTTAGGTTACTCGTCTCCAGGACTAACATGCTCCTTAGCAACCGCGCAATACATCAAAGATATGTTAGATGAATTTTAAAGCTTTATTGGTTATTTAGAATATAATGCTTGCTCTAGCCCGGGTGGTGGAATTGGTAGACACAAGGGACTTAAAATCCCTCGAAGGAAACTTCGTGCCGGTTCGAGTCCGGCCCCGGGCACCAAGACTGAATTAGTAATGAATAAAGAGACAATAAATTTTTTAGAACTATATATCTTGTTAAAAGAAAAAAGAATCTTGATCTTTTATTCTGTGATAATCACTAGCATTCTAAGCTTGCTATACTCCTATTCAGTACCAGAGATTTACAAGGCAAATGCCATACTGATTAAAGAATCACGTCAAGAATTACCTTCGGTTCCTTCTCAATTATCAAATTTAGCATCTTTAGGGGGAGTTAGTCTCCCAGGGGAAGGATTTTCGAGGGAGAAAGAGGCTATAGAGGTAATTAAATCAAGAAATTTCTTGGTAGAGTTCAATTCGCGAAGAAATATTTTTCCCGATTTAATGGCAGCAAATTCTTGGAATGAAGAAACTGACATCGTTTCCTACGAAGATTTTGATCCCGACACAGGAGAGTGGACAGGAAACTTTAGATCCGGCAGTAATAGTCCATCAATTCTAGAGGCCCACGAAGTTTTCTTGTCAGAATATCTAGAAATAGAAAAAGATGAAGTTACAGGTATGATACACCTAAGCATCAAGCATATCTCACCAAACATAGCCAAATCTTGGGTTGATTGGATTGTTCAGGATATAAACTCTTATTTTGCTGAAAGAGATAGACAAACTGCTTTGAGATCGATGGCATTTCTAGAAGCGAGAATTGTTAATACCAACCAAATAGAACTTAAGAAATTGCTTTTTGAATTGATAGCGGAAGAAGAAAAAAAACTAACACTTATCAACTCAAATGATGAATATGTTTTGAGAGTCTTAGATCAAGCATTTCTGCCTGAAACCTTATACTCTCCTATCAGGATAAACTTTTTATTTTTTGGAATAATCTTAGGATTGTTATTACCTATATCTCTAATATTTCTCTCATACTTGAAAAGGAAGACTGGATCGTGATGGACACTAAAGGCGACATAGCTATTATAGGATTAGGATATGTTGGTTTACCTCTAGCTGTAGAATTTGGAAAATATAGGAAAGTAATTGGATTTGATTTAGACAAAGACCGTATTATTGAACTTAAGCAGTCCATAGATAGGACTTTAGAAACAACACCAGATGAAATATCTTCCTCACATTATTTAGAGTTTACACACAATCAAGAGAGTCTGTCGGGAGCTAGCATATACATAATCTCTGTTCCCACCCCAGTTGATGAAAATAAGCTGCCCGATACCAAGGCGCTTGAGTCTGCCTCCGAAACAGTTGCAACTTATTTAAATAAAGGAGATATAGTTATCTATGAATCAACTGTCTATCCGGGATGTACAGAAGAAGTATGTGTTCCTGTTTTAGAAAAATTTTCCGGACTAAAATTTAATAAAGATTTTTTTTGTGGTTACAGCCCTGAAAGAATAAACCCGGGCGACAAGCAGCATCGCCTTGTTGACATAGTGAAAGTTACAAGCGGCAGCAATAGTGAGACAGCTTCGATAGTAGACAGTCTTTATTCTGAAATTATTAATGCTGGGACTTATAGGGCATCATCTATAAAAGTAGCAGAGGCAGCAAAAGTTATTGAGAATACTCAAAGAGATGTAAATATCGCGTTAATGAATGAATTGAGTCAGATCTTCAGCCTTTTAGACATTGACACCAAAGAAGTAATTGACGCGGCAAGTACAAAGTGGAATTTCTTAGGCTTTACCCCAGGTTTAGTTGGAGGCCATTGTATCGGAGTAGATCCATATTATCTCACTTATAAAGCTAAACAAATTGGCTATACGCCTAAAATGATACTTTCAGGTAGGGAAATAAATGATTCTGTAGGTAAATTTGTTGTAAACAAACTATGCTCACTCTTAGAACAGAGGAACGTCAATCCAGTTTCAGGTGAGGTCTTAGTCCTTGGTATAGCATTTAAAGAAAATTGCCCTGATATAAGAAATACAAAAGTCGTTGACATAATAAATGAATTAAATTTAAGGGATATAAATGTAGATATTTATGATCCGATTGTAGATACAAAAGAAGTTCAAAAGGAATATGGTATTGACTGTATACAAGAGATAAACCCTACCAAAAAATATAATGCTGTAGTTATTGCAGTTGGACATGATGATTTTTTAGATATAGATCCACAGGACTTTAGAGACATGACTATAAATCAAGGGATTATTTTTGACCTAAAATCAATTCTTTCAAAAGAACATTCTGACTTGAGGCTATAAGTTGAAAATATTAGTGACGGGTTCTGCAGGATTCATAGGTATGCATGTAGCCTCTCGATTACTTGAAAGAGGTGATACTGTAGTAGGTATTGATAACCTCAATAAATACTATGATGTATCTTTGAAGACTGCCAGAAATGATATTTTAAAAGGTTACAAAAATTTTAAATTTGAGGAAGTTGATATTTCAGATAAAAAAGATATTGAACTAATTTTCGAAAAAGTAAAACCTCAAAAGGTTGTAAACCTAGCTGCCCAAGCCGGGGTAAGATATTCTTTAGAAAATCCCAATGCTTATATTAAAGCAAACATAGAAGGCTTTATGAATATTCTTGAAGCATGCAGACATCACAGTGTAAGTCACTTAGTTTATGCAAGCAGCTCTAGTGTCTATGGTGCAAATACAAATACTCCTTTCGATGAAGATCAAAACGTAAATCATCCTGTGAGTCTCTATGGAGCTACAAAAAAATCAAATGAACTTATGGCGCACACATATAGTCACTTATTTGGTTTACCAACTACAGGTTTAAGGTTCTTCACGGTCTACGGACCTTGGGGAAGACCGGATATGGCACTTTTTCTCTTCACAAAAGCCATATTAGAAAATAAGCCAATAGATGTTTTTAATAATGGAGAAATGTACCGAGACTTTACTTATATTGAAGATATCGTAGAGGGCATTGTTAGAGTCTTAGATAAAACAGCCACAGCAGATGAAAATTTTTCAACAAACCAGCCAAACCCTTCTTCCAGTAATGTTCCCTTCAGACTTTTCAATATAGGCAATAGTAGTCCCGTAAAGCTAATGAAATATATCCAAACCTTAGAAGATTCTCTTGGGAAAAAAGCTATTATTAATTTTATGCCTTTACAGTTAGGAGATGTTGTATCGACTGCGTCAAACACCCAGATGCTAAATGATTGGGTAGATTTTGCCCCAAACACTAGTATAGAAGAGGGCATAGATAGTTTCGTCAATTGGTACAAATTTTTTTATAAATTAAATTAAATCTGATCGCTAGTGAATACTAAAATAACTAAATTTGCTTTATTAGGTTGTAGCAGAATATCAAAAAGACATATAGAGGCCATTTCTTCCTTGAGCCAAAGATGTAAGCTTGAAGATGTTTGTGATGTTGATGAAGTGTCCCTAGAGAAAACAGCTTTAGAAACTTCTGCCAATCCTTATAAGGATTACAATGAGATGCTTTCAAAAAGTAAAGCAGACTGCATAATTGTAACTACACCAAATGGAATGCATTCAAATCACAGTATAAATGCTGCTAAAGCAGGATTTCATGTAATCACCGAGAAGCCGATGGCCACTAAGGTCCAAGATGCCCAAAAAATGATTAAGACCTTTCAATCATTGGATAAAAAATTATTTGTTGTAAAGCAAGTTCGATTCACTAAATCTATTCAGATGATAAAAAAAGCCCTTGAGGCCGGAAGATTTGGGAATATTTATCTTGTAAATCTCAATTTATTTTGGACAAGACCCCAGGAGTTTTATGATTCAGCGCCCTGGAGAGGCTCTTTAGATATGGATGGAGGCACGTTATTAAACCAAGGCAGTCATTATATCGATATAATAGACTGGCTTTTTGGGCCAGTAACAGAGGTTTCAGCTATGAATGGAACTCTTGGTAGAAATATAGAAGTTGAGGATACTTCTGTTATAAATCTTAGATTAGGTAGTAATACTCTTGGATCCATCGCAATTACAATATTAACTTATCCTCAGAACCTTGAATGTTCTTTAACTATAATCGGTGAAAAGGGCACTGTTCAACTTGGTGGGCCTAGCCTCAACAAGTTTTTGAAGTGGGAGTTTGAAGATATGGAAGAACACGAAAAAAAGGTTGAATTAATGGAACCTTTTCCAGAAGGTTTCTCTCATGAGCCATACTATGAAGATGTATTAAATGCTTTACAAATGAGCTCAACACCTGAAACTGATGGTCATGAAGGGTTTAAATCTTTGAGAATCATCTCTTCAGCTATTCAATCCTCACTGAATAAAGAGGTGGTAATCTTATGAAATATTTTTGTCACGAAACTTCCGTCGTTGATAATGGTGCCACAATTGGCGATGGAACCAAGATTTGGCATTGGACCCACATTTCTTCAAAATCAGTGATTGGAAGTGAATGTTCTATTGGTCAAAACGTTTATGTAGCTAATGATGTGGTTATTGGCGATGGTTGTAAGATCCAAAATAATGTCAGTATCTTTGATTCAGTTAGGCTAGAAGAAAATGTTTTTTGTGGTCCAAGCATGGTTTTTACAAATGTTATAAATCCTAGATCTGATATTGAAAGGAAAGATGAATACAAGACCACATTAGTTAAGAAAGGCGCTTCAATAGGTGCTAACGCAACAATAGTTTGTGGAGTTACTTTAGGCGAATATTGTTTTATAGCTGCTGGAGCTGTTATTACAAAAGATGTTGAACCTTATGCTTTGATGGCTGGAGTGCCTGCAAAACGTATAGGTTGGATGGATGAAGAAGGAAACAGAATCAGCAATCCCCACATATAATATTTAAAAATGGAATTCATTGATTTAAAGACCCAGCAAGACCGCATTAAAGATGATCTTGAGAGGAGGATTAAAAAGGTGCTAGATCACGGTAATTACATAATGGGACCGGAGATCTTCGAGCTTGAAGAAAAATTAGAGACTTTTACAAGCACCAAGCACTGTATAACAGTTTCAAGTGGAACTGATGCACTATTAATCAGCTTAATGGCCATTGGTATAAATCCCGGAGATGAAGTTATTACAACTCCTTTTACTTGGGTCTCTACGGCTGAAGTTATAGCCTTGCTAGGAGCAATACCAGTGTTTGTTGATATTGAATCAAGCACCTGTAACATCGATCAAAGTAAAATTGAATCTGCAGTCACTGAAAAAACAAAAGCTATTATGCCCGTAAGCCTTTACGGTCAACCTTCAGATATGCAAGAGATAAATCAAATTGCAAGGAAATATGGTTTGATTGTTATTGAAGATGCAGCTCAGAGTTTTGGTGCTAAGTATAAAGAAGACATCTCTTGCAATTTGTCAGATATTGGATGCACGAGTTTTTTCCCAAGTAAGCCTTTGGGGTGTTATGGAGATGGCGGAGCTATCTTCACTAATGATGAAAATATTGCTCAAATTTGTAAGGAAATAAGACTTCATGGAGCCGAAAGTAAGCACTGGCATACTCGCATTGGAGTTGGAGGCAGAATGGATACACTACAAGCTGCAATAGTTCTTTCCAAACTAGAAGGATTTCCGTCAGAAATAGAGAGGAGACTTACCATTGGCGATCGATATAATAATTTTTTTGATAGTCAATCGATAGAAAGAGTTAAACAAAAGGAAGATCGAACAAGTGTATTTGCGCAATACACAATCTTTTCAGATCATCGAGAGAAACTAACAAATCATCTAAAACAAAAAAAAATCCCAACGGCTGTGCATTATAAATTTCCAATCAATCAGTCCCCTGCTTATATAAACTTTTGTAGGGGTAAAACACCAGTCTCAGATGAAGTTTCAACAAGGGTTTTGTCTTTGCCTATGCATCCATATTTAACTGAAGAAGATCAAGATATGATTATGAAATCCATTAAAGATTTTTCTGCCAAATAATATTATGAATAATTTAAATGATACAAAGATACTTGTTACAGGAGGTGCAGGTTTCATAGGTAGCCACGTAGTAGAAGAACTATTAAAAACAGATGTGAGAGAAATTGTCGTTTATGATAATTTTGCTAGAGGTAAAGAAAGTTATCTTGAGCCATTTATTGAAGATGAACGCTTAAGTATTTTTCTTGATGGAGCAGATATAAGAGATGTAGATGTTCTTGATAAAGCTATTGAAGGTTGTGATTATGTAATTCATACAGCTGCAATGTGGCTATTGCACTGTAAAGATTTTCCTAGAACTGCCTTTCATGTGAATATTGAGGGAACTTTTAATATCTTAGAAGCATGTGTAAGACACGGAATCAAGAAGCTCATATACTCTTCTTCAGCTTCTGTATACGGTGATGCTGTTGAAGTTCCAATGACTGAGGAACACCCATTTATGAATAAAAACTTTTATGGGGCAACTAAAATTGCCGGAGAAGCAATGTGCAGAGCCTTCTATGACAGGTATGGATTAGATTATGTTGGATTAAGGTATATGAATGTCTATGGTCCTCACCAAGATCAGACAGCAGCATATACGGGTGTTATACCTATAATGCTTAATAAAATAGACTCAAATGAAGCCCCTGAAATCAATGGCGATGGTACTCAAGCTTATGACTTCATTTATGTTGAAGACGTTGCAAAGGCCAATATAAAAGCTTTAGAGTCTTCAGCAACAGATGAATTTTATAATGTGGGGTCTGGAATCCAGACTTCCATCAAAGATCTTTGTGATTTAATCCTTGAATTGAAAGAATCAGACTTAGTAGTTAAATATAAACCTTACAATGAAGATGATGCTCGAAGATTGGTTCAAAACAGAATAGGTTGCCCTTTAAAAGCTGAACAAGATTTAAATTTTAAATATGATTATGGTTTAAAAGAGGGATTAGAGAAACTTATACTCTGGAGAAAAAGAAATAGATGAAAATCCCAATAGCAAGAACCTCCCTTACTAAGCAAGAGATAAATAAAGTTCTTGAACCTTTAGAGTCTGGTTGGTTAGTGCAAGGGCCAAAAGTTCAAGAGTTCGAAACAAAATGGTCCACATTTACAAAAAATCCTTACTCAGTGGCTGTTACTTCTTGTACTTCTGCTCTTCATCTTTCGTTAGCAGCTTTAGGATTCAAAAAAGGAGATGAAGCAATTGTTCCCGCATTTACTTGGATTTCTACTGCTAATGTTGTTGAACATTTAGGAGGAAAAGTTGTTTTCTGCGATGTTAACCTGGATACTTTCAATATAGATGTAAGTCAGATTGAAGAGAAAATAACAAAACAAACGAAGGCAATACTTCCTGTCCACCTTTTTGGTCTATCTGCAGATATGGATCCAATAAGTAAGATTGCAAAAAATTATGACCTAGCGGTAGTAGAAGATGCAGCTTGTGGATTTGGAACAAAATACAAAAAAAAACATGTTGGAGGTTTTGGAGATTCAGGTTGTTTTAGTTTTCATCCAAGAAAATCTATTACCACTGGTGAGGGAGGAATGGTTACGTGCAATAACGAATCATTAACAAAGAAAATTAGAAGATTGAGAGATCATGGAGCTGAGATGTCAGATTTACAAAGGCATCTCGGGCAAAGACCTTACCTTCTTGCTGATCACCCCGATGCTGGTTATAACCAAAGGATGACCGACCTACAGGCTGCATTAGGAAGTGCACAGATGGATAGAGCTGACCAAATACTTAAAGAGCGACAAAGGTTGGCAAACATCTATGACGAAGAGTTTTCAGATATAGAGTGGCTCCAAACACCAAAAGTTGGAAATGACTATGAACATAGCTATCAATCTTACCCTTGCATCTTTAAACCTCTTGAGATACAAAAAAATAAAATCAAAGAAACGCACGAAGCTAGAAATGAATGGATGGATTATCTTCTTAACTTAGGCATATCAACTAGACCGGCTACTCATGCCGTGCATATGTTAAGTTTCTATAAAAATAAATATAACATAGAGAAAGAAAGTTTCTATAATTCTTACGTATTGAATGATTGCAGCATCTCCCTTCCGCTTTTCCATGGACTGAGTGAGGGTGAACAACAATACATCATTGAGAAGGTAAAAAATAGCTTTTAGAGAATGAATATAGATCAAATATTTAAGGATAAATTATCTAAGCGTAATGGAGTTTGGATCGCTTCGGACAATTCTACTTTTAGTGATCAATCGCAGACAAATGATGTGTTTACTGACAAGTGGCAAAAATATAGTGAGGATGAGTTAAAGAACCAACTTAAATTTTTTGAATTTCAAAAGAACTGGTACTTAAGTCTTTATAATTTCAAAAACGAAAATGAGTTAAAAGAATTCTTAATATCAAAAGAAATTATATTAGATGCAGGTTGTGGATTGGGTTACAAAGCTAACTGGTTTGCCGAGCTATCTCCAAATACTCAAGTTATAGGAATGGATTTCTCAGATTCTGTTTTTATAGCAAGAGAAACATATAAAAATGTATCAAATTTAGAATTTGTTAAAGGAGACATTGCAGATACAAAGTTTAACGACTCTGTTCTAGATTACGTTAGTTGTGATCAAGTTATACATCACACAGAAAATCCTCAATTGACCATGATAGAACTATCAAGAATTTTAAAAATGGGGGGAGAGTTGGCAGTATATGTATATGCGAAGAAAGCCCTACCAAGAGAGTTGTTAGATGAGCATTTTCGTGAAAAAACTAAGAGCCTTTCTGACAAAGATTTATGGGAGATGAGTGAACAACTAACTATCTTAGGAAAGAATCTTTCGGAGTTAAATAAAACTGTGAAAGTTCCAGATATTCCCATATTAGGTATTCAGGGTGGAGAAATGGATGTACAAAGATTTATATATTGGAACCTTATTAAGTGTTTTTGGAATGAAGATTTAGGCCTTGAAACTTCTATATCAACTAATTTTGACTGGTATGCTCCTTCTAATGCAGAAAGGTATACAAAAGACGAATTTCTAGATATGGTTAGAAAAAGTAATCTATCCGGTACATCAGTTCACTCTGAAGAAGCTTGCCATAGTGGCAGATTTACAAAATAAATGTGTGGCATTGCAGGTTATGTAAACTCCAATGGAGTTCTGTCTGAGAAACTTGTTTTAAAGAACATGACAGATTCCATTGCTCATAGAGGACCTGATGGAGAAGGCTTTTTTTTAGAGGGAAACGTAGCTCTGGGTCATAGAAGGCTATCGATTATTGATTTGTCTGAGAGAGGCGCACAGCCTATGCATTCTGACAATAAGAGGTTTGTTCTTACATACAACGGAGAGGTTTATAATTTCAAAGAAATAAGATCTGAACTTATAAATTTAGGTTACAGATTCATTTCTGAAACAGACTCAGAGGTTGTTCTTAAGGCCTGGCAGCATTGGGGGAAAAAGTCTGTAAATAAATTTAATGGTATGTTCGCTTTTGCCATATATGATCGTAAAGATGGAATGGTTTATCTGGCTAGAGACAGATACGGAATTAAACCTTTATATTACGCTAATTGGGGTAATTGTTTAGTTTTTGGATCAGAACAGAAAGCTCTTTTAGAGCATCCAAGTACAAAGAAGGAACTAGATAAGGAAGCTTTAGTAGAATATTTTACTTTTCAGAATTTTTTCACAAATAAAACCCTGCTTAAAGGTATTCATATCGTAGAACCAGCATCAATTATTTCTATCAGTACTAAAACTAACCAAATAACTAAAGAGATTTATTGGGATTATCAATTTAAAGCTGCTCTCACTGATAACAAAATAGAATTAGAAGAAGAGCTTGACAGACTCCTCCAGCAAGCCGTTTCTCGGCAATTAGTGGCTGATGTTGAATTAGGGTCTTACCTATCAGGTGGTATGGATTCAGGTACTTTGACAGCTTTAGCTTCAAAAAAATTGCCTTTCATTAATACATTTACATGCGGTTTTGATCTTAGATCTGCTTCTGGTTTAGAACTGGCCTTCGACGAAAGAGAAAAGGCTGAGTATATGTCTTATCTTTTCAAAACTGAACATTACGAAATGGTGCTTAAGTCTGGAGATATGGAAAGGAGCCTAAATAAACTTTCTCATATACTCGAAGAACCAAGAGTCGGTCAGAGTTACCCTAATTTTTATGCAGCAAAACTTGCAAGTAAGTTTGTAAAAGTAGTTTTGTCTGGAGCTGGAGGCGATGAATTATTTGGAGGTTATCCTTGGAGATATTACAGGGCAACAAATACAAAAAATTTTAATGAATACGTAAATCAGTATTATGAATTTTGGCAACGATTACTAAAAAAGGAAGAAAGAGAGACCATATTTTCTCCTATTTGGAAGGATGTTAAGGACCTGGACCTTAAGGAAATATTTAGAGCCGTCTACCTTAACACAGATAAAAAACAAGATACTCTTGAGGATTCAATTAATAACAGTCTCTATTTTGAGGCTAAGACTTTTCTTCATGGTTTATTTGTGATCGAGGATAAAATAAGTATGTCGCATAGCTTAGAAACCCGAGTTCCGTTTATGGATAATGACTTAGTAGAATTTTCTATGTCATGTCCTGTTTCTTTGAAAATAAGAAATCTATCTGAAATAAAAACAATGAATGAAAATACAGTGGGCAACAAGCAGTCTAAGATTTTTCAAAAATCGAATGAAGGTAAGCAAATTTTAAGAGACGTTATGTCACGCTATGTTCCAGATGAGATTTCTAAGTCCGAAAAGCAGGGTTTCAGCTCTCCCGATGCAAGTTGGTTCAAGGGAGATAGTATTGATTATGTCAATAAAAAGTTGAAGGATACTTCTGCTCCTATTTACAACTATTTAGATTTCAAAGGTACAAATGAAATAATTGATCAGCATTTGAACGGCTTAAGCAACAGAAGATTATTTATTTGGTCTTTACTTAACGTAAATGAATATCTAGATATTAATTTTTAATGTCCAAACACTTTGACCTCACCAGATTAGAGACCCTAATTAAAGATTCTATAAAGGTTATGGATTTGGATCTAAGTGGTTTAAATGTTCTCACTGAAGCTGCAAGTGGAAATTTTGTATCGACTTGTTTAATTGCCGCTATGGCAAATGCCAATAAGGTAATTGCAGTTACCAAAGATTCTTCTTATGGTTCAGCCAATCAAGTTATAGATTTTTGTCAAAATAATGCAAATTCATTATCTATAAATAATATAGAGTTTACTGATCAACCGCCTCATGAGGTGGCAAAAGGCATTAATATAGTTACTAATCTTGGTTTTGTGAGACCAATAAACAAACAATTAATAGATGAGTTGCCTTCAAATGCCGTCATTTCTCTGATGTGGGAGCCTTGGGAATTAAGAGAAGAAGATATTGATGTTAACTATTGTGTATCTAAGGATATTCCAGTAATCGGAACAAATGAAAGAGATACCAGATTGAATACTTATAAGTATGTTGGCCTGCTTGCTGCTAAGTTGCTCTTCGAAAGAAATATAGAAATTTATTCTTCTAATATTATTGTTATAGGATCAGATCCTTTTGGAAGTTACATTCATGAAACTCTTCAAAGCATAGGTGCTAGTTCTACACAACTTGTCCTAAATGAAGAAATTTCTAATAAAGAAATAGAAATTCTCAAGAATTTACAGAATGCAGATGCAATAATTTTGGCTGAGCATAATTTTCCTTATCAAATAATAGGTAAGGATTCGGTGATAGATCCTGATAATATTAAAGATAAGCAATTGATTCATATATGCGGTAATGTAGATAAATCATTTCTTAATATGAGAGATATGAAGATATGGCCTGAAGAGATTGCTCCATTTGGATACATGTCTTTGACAACAGAATATGTAGGCCCAAAACCCTTGGTTGATCTTCATACAGCAGGTTTAAAGGTTGGTGAAATAGCATCTCGTTCACGTTTGGAAGGAAATTCAGTACTTGAAGCTATTGAGGAGACACAAAAATCTGGACTAGGCTTAAAACTAAACGCTTTTTAGAAATTTACTTTTATTAAATTTCTAGGTTAAATTAAAAGATTCAATATTTAAATTCATCAAAAAAGTTAAATGCGAGTAGGTATAATTGGAAGAAGCGAGATTCTGTATGATGTGATTACAGTTCTTGAAGAAGCTGGTCATAGTATTGAGCTGATAATTACCTCAAAAGAGGCACCTGAATATACAAAGACTTCTAAAGACTTCGAGCAAAAAGCAACACAACTAAATGCCTGCTTTATTCATACACCAAGGATACTTGAGACTCAAAAGGAAATAAAAGATTTAGATCTGGATATAGCTGTTAGTGTCAACTATAGCGGGATCATTCCTCAAGAGATCATCGACTGCTTTAAGATTGGCATACTTAATGCTCATGGAGGTGATTTACCAAAATATAGAGGTAATGCGTGCCAAGCCTGGGCGATATTAAATGGAGAAACTAAGGTAGGTCTTTGTATCCACAATATGATAGGAGGAGAACTTGATAATGGAGACATTATTGCGAGAGACTATCTAGAAATTGATATAAATACAAAGGTAGGATTTATATGGAATTGGATGAACCAAAGAATTCCTTCCCTGTTTTTGAAAGCCCTAGACAAATTAGAGTCTGATAGAAGTTATATTCTTGAAGTGCAAGACTCAGATCCTAGTGTTGCTCTAAGGTGCTATCCTAGAAAACCTGAGGATGGAAGAATTGATTGGAAGCAAGGTGCAAAAGATATATTGAGATTAATAAATGCATCCGGTAGTCCATATAGTGGTGCCTATTGTTTTTTAGAAAAAAAGAAAATTATTGTTTGGGATGCAGAACTGGTAAATGATGGTGAAATTTACTGTGCTGTTCCAGGTCAGGTTGTTGGACTTGAAAATGAATCCATTATTATTTCAACTGGTCAGGGTAAGCTAAAGCTAAACAGAATAGATTATAATGGGATCAAAAATCCTAGAGAGGTGATCAATTCAATAAGATCAAGACTAAGCTAATAAAAGTAGGAGTTACGTATTACAAATTTCAATATAGAAGACTTTACTGAAGAAAATTATCGTTCTCTTGTAAGAAGAGCTAAAGATAAATATAAGTTCTCATTTTTTGGAGATGATACGGAAGATAGACATGTTCTTTGGAGGCATGATGTAGACTTTTCTATGCACAGAGCATTAAGGCTTGCAGAAATAGAAAGTGAAGAAGGAGTGAATTCCACTTTTTTTATTCTTCTCAGATGCGAGTTCTACAGTATTTTTGAAAAAGCAATTAAAGAGCGTGTTCATAAGATACTCTCACTAGGAAATGAAGTTGCTCTACATTTTGATATAACTTATTACCCTGAACACACTCTAAAAAAGAATCTAAAAAATCATTTAGAATACGAAGCATCTGTTTTAGAAAATGAATTTGGCACGGAAATTAAATCTTTTTCATTTCACAATACTACAGAATTAACAAAGAAATTTACTGACCCAACCTATGGAAGGTTATTGAATACAGGTTCTGACTTTTTTATGGATAAATATAGTTACTGCAGTGACTCTAATGGTTATTGGAAATTCAAGCGATTAAATGATGTTTTAGAGCGCGATGATATACAGTATCTTCAAGTACTCACTCATCCAGTTTGGTGGGTTAAGTCTCCAATGTTGCCAAGAGAGAGAGTTTTAAGGGCAGCAGAAGGAAGGACCAAAGACGTCATGAAAGCATACGATCTTTTATTAGATAATCATGGTAAGGTAAATGTTGGAAAGAAATCTAAAGACTGAAATTATAGTTTATGTCTATAAATATTAGTGAAATTTTGTCTTACCTTTCTTCAGCAATGCAAGCTGAAGTTTACAATGACAATAAAAACCTACATGAACAAGCTTTAGTTGGCTTTTCAACCCATGATAAATCCTCTGAGAACACCATTGTATGGTCAAATTCTATCGATCTAGATATCGAATCCATAAAAGCTCCTTTACTAATAATTAATGATGAGATTAAAATTCCTGAAGCATCTAATTTGATAGTGGCTGTCGTTAATGATCCTCGCCTTGCTTTTGCTAAAATATCAGAGAAATTTTTTAAAAACAGCCCTGATCCCATAATCCACAAGACAGCATTTATTCATGAGTCGTGTGATTTAGGAAAGGGTGTGTCTATTGGTCCATATTGTGTAGTAGGTGAAAATACTAAAATTGGTGAAGGAACTATTCTTCAAAACCACGTAACTGTATATAGGGATGTAGAAATTGGAACGAATTGCGTTCTAAAGAGCTGTGCTGTGGTTGGAGAAGAGGGTTTTGGGGTGGCAAGAGATGATGATGAGGCTTTAGTTAAAATGCACCATTCTGGAACAGTCATTATAGGTGACAATGTGGAGTTAGGGTCTAACAGTACTACTTGCAGAGGAACTATCAATAATACCATCATAGAAGATGGTGTTAAATCTGATGATCATGTTCATCTAGCTCATAATTGTCATATAGGAAGAAATGTTGCTATTACCGCAGGAGTGGTTGTTTGTGGGAGTGTTAAAATTCAAGAAAATTGCTGGTTAGGTGTTAACTCTTCCATATTAGAAGGTGTAAATTTGGCTAAGAATACTACTGTTGGTATCGGTTGTGTCGTATTAAGAGATACTGAACCTGATTCAGTCTATGTTGGAAATCCTGGGAAAAGGATCAAATAATATCAACAAAACAAATTGAAAATCTCTATTTTAACAGCCACTTACAATAGGGCAGAAAAATTATCAAGGATGATTGACTCTATCAAATCTCAAGAGCATGAAAATTGGGAGTTATTCATCGTAGACGACGGCTCGACAGATGAAACAAAATTCCTATTATCATCTCTAAATGATGAAAGAATTACCTATTTTAGTTTTGAAGAAAACCGTGGTCATCCAGTTGCCATTTACGAATCAGGAGTATTGGAAAGGCTTACGGGAGATATTGTTTCTTTCATAGGATCAGATGACTACTTTAAAGATGACATATTCAAAATAATAATTTCAATTTTTAATAACGAACCTTCTGAGGTATGGAAAATTGGTTTTTTCTTTGATACTGAAGATGGCCTTCTACACGAAGATCATAATAGAGTTATTACTAAATCATTTCTAAGTAACGAAATTATGTCAGATAAATACGTTCAATCTGATTACTTATTTTTCTATAGAAATATTTTTTGGAAAAAATTCATGAATTATTTCAGATCGCCAAAAGATTTTTTTAGATCGTTTTACGATGTAGCCATGAATAACCTTTATCTTGAAAAATTGAATGAATTAGTTGTGCTCACGGGAGGTTGGGGGGAAGATAACATTACAAAAGGCAAGAATGCTGATATTTATTTTGAATGGTCTTTATTTACAAGACAATATTTATTCGATAATTACAAAGACAATATGGGGAAAAAATACTATAGATATACCTTAAATTCACTCATAAGAAACCTATTGATATTCAAGGGACGAAAAAAAGATTCGTTTCCTTATATTTTTCTTGGCTTGAAGAACTTAAGCATCAACTTTCTTGATTCATTTACATGGTTGATTTACTTGATAATTCCAAGCCCTATTCTTAATCAACTAAAAAAACTTTTCTTAAAAATTAAAACAAAGAGATAATTGAATAAAACTTTAGACTTAATAAAAAATCTTCAAAACGAAGAATTTGTTAAGGTTCTCTTCTCCCTTGCAGGCAGGCTTTGGAATATGGGTCTTACATTTCTTCTTACCCCAGTTTTCATACATTACCTTGGATTTGAGGCATATGGCCTCATTGGCTTTTTTGTTTTGGTTCAGGGGATTCTGATGATTTTGGAATTTGGGATTCCACTTTCTTTAAATAGGGCTATATCAAGACTAAGAGCAGAAATTGATTCTCACTCAACAATCTCTTCCATACTTAAGACTTTTGAATTAGTTTTCATTACTTTAGCTATCCTTATAGTTTTATTCATAGCTTTGCCATCTTCTTACCTTAGTGATTTCCTTTTTACTGGCCAAGATCTAGATCAAGGAATAATTAGTATTTCTATTTTTCTAATAATCCTTCAAGTTGCTCTCAGATTTCCAATAATTATTTACCAAGCGGCATTAACAGGTTTTCAAAAAATAGTTCCTCTCAATTTACTCACAATATTTTTCAGTTCAATAAGACTTTTTGGTAGTGCTTTATTATTAATTTATTTTGAAATTGATATAGCTGAATTCTTCACATATCAAATTATCATCGTATTCTTGGAGTTAATAATTACAAGATTGGTTTGTTGGAGTGAGGACAATCTAAATAGTAAGGTTCCTTTTCGGATTAAGCATTTCAAAGACGAATTTGACTTTATTTCCACTTCATTTGCTATTTCTCTCCTTGGAGTAGTCTCATTTCAATTCGATAAAATGATAGTAGCGTCAAGTCTTTCTTTAGATATTTTTGGTCAATATAGTTTGATGGTTCTTTTCGGTACTGCAATATTAACTTTGGGCTATCCAATAGGATCGGTATCTTTTCCTGCTTTTTCCAAAGCAATGGCAAGTAACAATACCAAGCAACTACTTTCAAAGCTTAGAACCTATACTGTTATTTCAGCTATTTTAGTTGTACCAATAAGTTCGTTCTTGTTACTGTTTATTGAACCAATTTTGGGAATTTATCTTGATAAAGAAATATCCTCTTCTTTGATATCTATATTCCCAATTTATTTATTAGGGGCAACTTTTGGAGCATTTATTCCCTTGTTTAACGGACTATTATTAAGTTCAGACGATTCAAGGGACGTTCTTAAAATTTTATTTTTGATTACTTTTATATATTTATTATCAATGCCTATAATCATAAAGGAATACGATTTATTAGGAATTGTTGTAGGTTTTTGTATTATGCAATTATCACTTCTTTCATGCTTGTTAATTAGATGCAGTTACTTACCAGGTATGCATGCTTTAATATGGAACGTGCTAAAAATTATCTTCGTGCCATTTCTTTTCAATTTATCAGTAGTGGGATTTTTAAAAAGTAATTTTTTTACATATTACGATGAATTTAGTGCTCTGGAGCTTATGCTCCCTATAGGCATATATATAATCTACCAATGTTTATTTTGTATATTTCTCTTGAAGGTTTTTAAGATCGACCTTTTGAATAATGTGAAATCTTCGTAAGGGATTTACAAACTTTTTAGAACTAATTTCACCATATTCCGAACAGAAGTAATAATATTATCTAAAAACTTTGTATGATAAAAAATATAAATCTTTACTTCTTCATACTCTTGATACCTTTAAGTTCCTTATTAACATTATTTGGAAACTTCTCTGCTCTAGACATTTATATTTTATTTTTTTTAATCTTCCTACTAATTTTCAACAAGATAGAAATTAGTAAACATAGTTTAAAAACAATACTTGCAGGTAACTTATTTTTTATACCTGTAATTATATTCAATGTCTTGTTTACACAACTTGATACCAATATTATTGAAAATTCTGTCCAATTCCTCTTTCTTTTAAATATAGTAAGTATTTTTTCTATTTTATTTGTTGAAAGTTATTCTTTTGAAAGTTTTTCCAAAGGTATAAAAACTTTATCTCTAATTATTACATCTATTTTCTTATTGAGTTTCTTTTTTGATCTGCCAATAGTTAAAGATGATGGAACAGGAAGATTACTTCCTATCTTTTCTGGTACTGCTTCCATTTACATTTTTGTTTTAGGAGTAAGTGGCTTTCAGTATCTTATGAATCAAAAGAATTTTTTTCATTTCTTTTTCTTTTTCTCTCTTACTTTGATTGCTGTTATAGCCACAGGTCAAAGAAGCATGCTGCTCAGTGCCTTACTTACAATAACCTATGTGACGTGGAAAAAAAGACCTATGTTGCTACTCTTATCTATAGCTTTAAGTTTAGTTTTTCTTTCTTCTTTACTGGTTCTTTATGCTGATAATTCTGAGCTTAGGATTATCGGAAGGTTAGTCTCGGATTCAGAAAGAATTAGCATAATAATGTATTTTTTAAGTGATCTGATCTACAAACCTTGGTTACTCCTTTTTGGATTTGGTATAGAAGAATGGATGGATCCTTATTGGAATCAAGAACCTCATATTCAATTTTTGCATCTTATTGCCGATTACGGGATATTTGTAATGTTCTTTTATCTTTTATTTTGTTTTAGGTTTATATTTTCTATTTTTACTTCTGATGAGAGTACAAAGTTGTTCTCATGGGTATTTCTAGTTGCTAGTTCGCCACACTTGTTATTTCATACATACTCGTTGGAAAGAGGGCAAGTCCTAATATTTTTTATAGTTAGTGCATATATTTTTAATTTATTAAAAGATGAGGATTATGAGAGAATGAATAATGTCAAAAATATTAATTAGATTTGATGATGTTGCTCCAGGCATGGCTTGGAGTAAGTTTATCCCCCTTAAAGAACATTTAGAAAGTCTCGGTATTAGGTCGATTCTTGGAGTTGTGCCAGATTGCCAAGATCAGAAATTAAATGTCGAGGAGATAAAACCAGATTTTTTTAATTTAATCAGAACTTACCGAGATTATGGAGATATTATTGCTCAGCATGGGACTCATCATAATTACGTTACACAAGATAGTGGAATTCTGGGCATAAATAACTTTTCAGAGTTTGCAGGACTCGCATTTGAAGAACAAAAACTTACTTTAAAAAAAGGAAAGGAAATCCTTCTTGCAGAGGAAGTCTGGCAGCCTTACTTCATGGCTCCTGCACATAGCTTTGATACAAATACACTTAAAGCTCTAAGAGATTTAGATTTTCATGCTTTGACTGATGGATATGGTTTTTATCCTTACATAAAAGAGAATATTGTCCTAGTCCCGCAACTTACTTCATTTTACCTTCCCATTGGTTTAGGTATTCAGACTATTTGTATTCATATAAACGCATTATCTGACTCTGGTATTCAGTCAATCAGTAATTTTGTCAGGAAAAATCAAAAGAAATTTATTTCTTTTAAAGAAGCTATTGAGATTAATACAGGTTCATCGATCATTCCAACTAGTTTAAGGATTTTGTCCAAACATATATTGAGAGCAAAACGAAAGAGATTTAGTGATAAATAAAATATTCAGCATTATTAGTTCTATTGGCCTCAGAGGCCTTGTAATTGCTTTAGCAAAAAGAATGTATTTTAAAATCTTGAGAAAAAAATTTAATTTCAATTCCTGGCACTCAGATTCTCCATTAGAAAGTAAGCCATATAAAATGCAAGTGGTTAGAATTGCAAATTCAATAAATCCTATGTCAGTAATGGAAGTTGGTTGCGGATTGGGCGAAATCCTTAGAAAAATAGAAGCACCTATAAAGTTTGGAATAGATAACGATCCTAACGTAATTGATGCAGCTAAATATTTATCCCCTAAATCTATAAAATATTCCTCCTGTAACCTACAAGATATTGGCCAACTTGATTTTCCTGTTTCAACTTTAGATATACTTGTTTTAGTAAATTGGACTCATGAAGTTTCATGGGATTTTATTCGTAGCAGCTTAGTGCAGATTTCTAAGAAATATGAAATAAAGCACCTGCTTATTGATTTAATTAAGCAGGATACAGAAGGGTATCCATATATTCATAAAGAGTCTAATTTAGAGGACTTAGGAGTCATCATCCAAAAGGTCAATGGTGCGGATAACATTAGAAAGCTTTATCTAGTTAAATTCCCGTGAATTTATGAGAGAAAAAAAAATAGTGCTCCATATAATTATTGGGCTCAATAAAGGTGGTGCCGAAGGGGCCCTTAAAAGACTCATTCTAAACACCACAAATAAGAGAATCTCTCACGAAGTTCTTTCATTAACTACAAAAGGAGAAATTGGGTCTGAGTTGGAAAATGAAGGTTATAAGGTTCATGTACTTGGCTTACAAAAGGTCTATCTTTACCCTGTCTATTTTTTGAAACTGATTTTCAAACTAAAGCAAATTCATCCAGATATAGTCCAGACATGGATGTACCATGCAGATCTTTTTGGTGGATTGGCAGCAAAAATTTTGGGCTTTAAAAATATTATATGGAATATTAGGACAACGGAAATAAGCAAAGAATTGAGCCCTATGACTTATTTACTAAGGAGATTATGCGTTTATTTGTCTCATTTTGTTCCAAGAGATATTGTTTTTGTTTCTCATGCAGGATTGAAACTGCATACCAAGCTAGGCTACAACCTAAAAAAATCTATAGTTATAGCTAATGGTTATTCCTCAGATTATTATCAATTTAATTTAGATAGCCGAATCAGAATTAGAAATAGTTGTAATCTAAGCGATGATAATTTTTTAGTAGGATTTGTAGGAAGATACCATCCAATTAAAGGAATTGAAGATTTTCTAGATATTGCAAAAGGGGTTAATTCCTCAAACAAAAATGTAAACTTTATGATGATTGGAAAAGGGCTTTCAAAGACCAATATAGAACTAGGTCAAGAGATAAAAAAAAGAAAATTAGAAAATCACTTTATTCTTGTTGGCGAAGTCAATGATATTGTAGACTATTTATCTTCTCTAGACATATTTGTGATGACCTCTAAAACTGAAGGTTTTCCTAATGCCTTAGCAGAAGCTCTTCTCGTTGGATTGCCTTCAATTAGTAGTGATGTTGGTGATGTAAATCTTATGATTAAAGAACCCGATCTTATCCTTCCTGCTGGTGATATTGATAAATTTGTAAAAAAAATAAATTATTTTGTAGGCTTAAGTAAGCATCAAAGAATGGAAATTACACAATCATCTAAGGAAAACATGATTACTAGTTACTCAATTGATAATTTCATAGAAAGATATCAAGGTCTATACGAAAATATTTTAGAGCAATAATATGTGTGGAATAGTTGGAGTCTTAGGAGGTGAAGAGCACATTAATAGAGTAGCTATTAATGAAATGTCTTATGCCCTACGACATCGAGGACCTGATTCAGATGGAATATGGAAAGATATTTCTTCTGAAATCTTTTTAGGCCACAGGAGGCTATCTATTTTAGATGTTTCTTCAAGAGGAAATCAGCCAATGATTTCAAAAAGTGGTAGATATATTATTGCTTTCAATGGGGAGATTTACAATCATCTCGATTTAAGGAAACAACTCGACCTTACTTATAATCCTTTATGGGAGAGTACCTCTGACACTGAGACACTTCTCAATGGATTTGATAATTGGGGCATCAAAGAGACTATGAAAAAGTCTATCGGTATGTTTGCAATATCGGTCTGGGACACAAAAGAGAAAGTCTTAATACTTATCAGAGACAGAACTGGAGAAAAGCCTTTATATTATGGTTATCAAGGAATTGGTAAAAACAAAGTAATGCTTTTCTCATCTGAATTAAAAGCATTAAGAAAACACAAGTCTTTTCAATCAGATATATCCCTAGAGGCTCTAGATGGATATCTGCAATATAACACCTTACAAGGACAACAAAGTATTTATAAAGGTATAAAAAAAGTAAAGCCAGGAACGATCTTGTATATTTCTAAAGACAAAGGCGTGTTTAATGAAGAGTCTTATTGGAGTCTTGATGAGGTGGTACAAAGGGGAAAAGAGAATATTATTACTTCTAAAGAAGAGGCTATGGCTGGTTTAATTGAAGTCTTGGAATCTGCTATTTCCGATCAAATGATTTCTGATGTTCCGTTAGGTGCTTTTCTCTCTGGCGGTATTGATTCGAGTTTAATTGTTGCAATGATGCAGAAATATTCTTCAAAACCTATTAAGACTTTTTCAATCGGTTTTGAAGATGAAAGATATAACGAAGCAGGTTATGCCAAGGATATTGCAAATTTTTTGAATACAGACCATCAAGAACTTATTTTAACTCCCCAAGACTCTTTAGACATAATTCCTTCTCTCTCAACCATATATGATGAGCCCTTTGCTGATTCATCTCAGATTCCAACAATTTTAGTGAGTAAGTTGGCTAGAAAAGATGTCACAGTTTGTTTATCTGGAGATGCGGGTGATGAAATTTTTGGTGGATATACTAGGTATATTCAAACTCAAAAGATGTGGAACCTAATATCTAAGTTACCATCATTATTGAGGAGAAGCCTTCCTCAACAACTAAGCAATAACAGTATTTTTCTTTTAAACCAATTAGGAAATTTTTTCGAAAAACCCTTTGTTGGAGACAGACTTTCAAAAGGAATGCAATTGTTAGACTCTTCTTCTGGAAGGGAAATCTATAAAAAACTTATATCCAATCATTGGACAAAAGAAGGAGTACCATTACTTCATACTGAAAATAAATTTTCTGACTTAACTTATGATTTGGATAGCAGGGTTACATTTCTTGAAGGACTAATGTTAAGTGATATTAAAAATTATTTATTAAATGATATCTTAACAAAGGTTGATCGTGCTGCTATGTCAGTAAGTCTTGAAGGAAGAATTCCATTTCTAGATCATAGAGTCATAGAGTTTTCTTGGAGAATACCGATTGAACAAAAGATAGATAATTCCTCACAAATGCCAATTCAGAAATCAATTTTAAGAAATATTCTATTACAGCATGTTCCTAGGCACTTAATTGATAGACCTAAAAAAGGTTTTAGCGTGCCTATAGGAGATTGGTTGAGAGGTCCTCTGAGAGAATGGGCCGAGGATCTATTGAGTGCTCACAGAATCGGTCAAGATGGTCTACTCGACTCTGTAGTTATAAGAAAGAAGTGGAAAGAACATTTATCTGGCAACAGAAACTGGCAATCACATTTATGGAATATTTTAATATTCCAACAATGGCTTCATGACCAAAAAAATGGATAAAATAGTAGTCTTTGGCAGTTATCCTAAATCTTTTATCAATTTTAGACTTAAATTATTAGTTCAATTAAAGGAGCTAGGTCATGAAGTGATTGCCATTTCTCCTTTCGATAAAGAAGTTAAAGCTGAATTAACCAAATACGGTATACAGTTCGTAGATGTAGACTTAATAAGAACAGGTAAAAACCCCCTTATGGATTTACTCATCTTAATCAGGTTGTTTTTTATATTTAAAAGACTCAACCCGGATATAGTAATACCTTATACCATAAAACCAATTTTCTATACCGGATTACTGAATTTCTACTTTAAATACAAGAATTACCCATTGATAACTGGTTTGGGATCTGCCTTTTATTCAACTAATTTATATAAATTGATAAAGTTCATTTTAAAAACTCTTTATAAAATTTCACTGTATCATTCTCAAACAATCTTTTTTCAAAATAAGGATAATCTCAATTTTTTTAAGGTAAACAAATTAATAAAACCAAATCAAAAAATTAAATTAATAAATGGATCAGGAGTAGATACAAGACATTTCAAATTTGAACCAGTAAAAAATAAATTTACATTTATTATGATCTCAAGACTCCTTGAAGATAAAGGAGTGAAAGAATATCTGTACGCTGCAAGAGAGATTGTCTCAAATTATAATGAGGTAAATTTCACTCTTGTAGGACCTTTTGATTCAAATCCGACTTCAATTAAACCTTCGTTTTTAGACGACTTTATATTGGATGGAAGTGTAAATTATTTAGGAGAGATTAATGATGTCAGAGGAGTATTAGCAAAATCCTCATGTTTTATACTACCCTCCTATCATGAGGGTTTACCAAAATCAACTTTGGAAGCAATGTCTACAGGAAGAGCAATAATAACAACTGATGTGCCTGGATGTCGTGAGACAGTGATTGACGGTCTCAATGGATTTCTCATAAACGTAAAAGACAAAGGAGCATTAGTTGAAGCTATAGAAAAATTTATTCAGAATGAAGAGCTTGCGTTAAGTATGGGCTTAGAATCCAGAAAACTTGTTGAAGAAAAGTTCGACGTGAATAAAGTAAATGCTGAAATTATTGATCAGCTATCTTTCACTCCTAGTACATTTTGAAATTCTATTCTTTTTAAAAACTTTATTCAGTGCGATAATTCGCCCAAAATATATTTAAAAAGATTATGGAAATAAATCTAAGCTTCATGCAATCCGTTTTTCTTATAAGTCTGGAGCTCTCTGAAGAAACAGCTTCATTATTAACACTTGACTCAATGTTTGAAGAAGTTGAAGGTTGGGATTCTACTGGTCATATGAGGATTATTATGGAAATTGAAGAGAGATTAGATATTGAGTTCGAAATCGATGAAGTTGTAGGAGTTGATACTATAGAGAAGCTTATAGTCATGACAAAAAATAAACTTTAGATGTCCGTATTATTTGATTCTTTTATAAAGCAACTTAAGAAAAATAAGACGAAAGTTTTTCTTTACTCCTTAGAGTCTAAACTTGATGGAAATGACTGTATAAATTTGATAGATCAATTATCAGATTTTTTATCCACATCCAATAAGCCTATAGCTATTAGCTCAGACAATAATATCTTCTGGCCCTTAGTTTATTTGTCAGCTAAGTCTTCCGGTAGATCAATTTATATAGTAAATCCATCTATGCAAGGGGATATAAAAGAAGTCATAAAAAATAATTATCCGATCGATCTTTTTTTTGAAAATGTCGACCTACAAAAAGGTTTTGACAAAGCAGATGTAGAAAGAATTGAGAGTAAAAAAGACAATAATCTCGGAATGAATAAGGATATTGTCTTTACTTCAGGAACAACCGGTTTTCCAAAAGGTGCAATAGTTAGTGAAGATGCCTATTTGCATGTTGCAAATTCTTTAATTGATATTCTTAGGCAAAATGAAACTGATTTAGAGCTTTTAAGCATGCCTTTCTATCATTCCTTTGGTTTAACAAGATTGAGGACAATGTTTTTAAGCGGATCTTCGGCCTTAGTGACTGATGGATTGAAACAATTTCCAGAGATTTTTAGATTCTCAAAAACTACCTCAATCACTGGCCTCTCAATGGTTCCATCTGCAATTGAGCTGATCCGATCTTTATTAAGAAAAAAAACTATAGAATTTTCAGCTAATATTAGGTATCTAGAAATTGGGAGCAGTTCTTTAGAGATGAAATCTAGGCTCTGGCTTCAAGAAAATTTTAATAAAGCTGAAATAATTCATCATTATGGAATGACAGAGTGTTCTAGATCTTTTATAAGACCCAGAGGAAAAGATGATGACTTTACTGAAGAAAGTGCATGGATAGGTAATCCCTTGCCAGGCTGCCACTTCAAAATAAAAGATGATCTATTTTCAGGTGAACTTTTGTTAAAAGGAACCAATCTGTTTAGTGGCTACTTACAAGATGAATTTAACTCAGATAAATTGAATGATGGATGGTTTTCCACTGGCGATATATGCACATTAGACAATGGAAAAGTCTTTTTGACAGGAAGAACAGATAACCAAATCAACATTGGAGGACAAAAAGTCCAATCTGAAAATATAGAAGATATAGTGGAAAGTTCCGAATATTTTGAAAAAGCAATATGTTTTCCAATAGAAGATCCAATTCTTGGCCAAAAACCGATCACTTTAATATCATCTAAGGAAGTTTTAACGAATGAAACTGTAAATAAAGAAATTGATAGACTTTTCAAAGACTATCCTAATTACTACAAACCCAGAGGATACTTATTAATTAAGCAAATTCCTCTCACTGAAAATGGAAAGAAAGTCAGAGACCCAAATATCTTAAAAGGAATCTATGATGGCTAAGCAGAATTTTATATCTAGCCTGGGTATAGGAAGAAAAGGATATTCAGCTATCGAACTAAGTTCTCATTATAAGTCTTGCCTCTTAACTGGCCATAACTCTGAATTTGAAAGTATCCTTGAGAGGATTTCTAGGATAACGGGAGAAAACCTGTTGCACCTTAAGATTGGGAGTGAAAGAAACTCTTTATCAAGTTTGCACGATTTATATAATCAATTAAGCCAACAAAAGTTTAATAGAATTTTTGTAATTGGAGGAGGAAGTCTCATAGATTATGCAAAGAGACTTGTTCTTATTGGGAATGACAAAAACTTAAAGATACAGCTGGTTGTCATCCCTTCAAGAATTGGCTCTGGAGCAGAAAGTTCAATGACTTCAATAATAAACGAGCAAACCACTAAATCGATAGAGGTCAATGAAATAATGATGCCCAAAACGGTTATATATGATTTTGATTTATTTGATAGTCTCAAGCCAAGAGATTTTTTTGAAGGTTCTATTGATTCTCTAACTCATCTAATTGAATCGTCTCTATCATTTCTTGCTAATCCTTACGTAGATTACCTATCTTATTCTACTCTTGATTATTTCTTTAATTATATTTCTAGAAATACAATAGACTTTAGCAGCCCTAGTAAAAATTTTCTTGAACATCTTTGTATGTTGTCTTTTCATGGCGGCTTGGCTCAGAATAATGCGGGTGCAGGTTTATGCCATGCTTTGAGCCACTCTGCCGAGATGGTATTAAAAGTCAAGCACACTGAGGCAATTGCTGAATTTTTAGTTCCCACTATTCGATTATTAGAAGCTAAAGATTCCTCAACTTTTGAAAAATTCCCTGCAGATCTGGTCACCAAGATATCAAATTACTATTCCTCCTATAATCAAGAGTATGGAATTTTTCAAATAAAGGAATGTTTGAATGGGAAGGAAGATGTTTTGTCTGATATTATTGAAGGAGCCCAAGCTGATCCTTGTTGGAAGCTTATGAAAAAAAAGTTAGAAAAAGCTGATATATTCGGTGCATTTCAGAATTTTTATGGAATTAAAGAAATCAATTGATTCTCTTCTAGAGTTGGAACCTTTTGAGTTATCCAAGGAGCTCAAATCAAAAACTATTTTGGATTTAGCAAAATTACAAGTCGAATATCACTCTAAACATTGCGAAGAGTATGGAATGTGGCTAAAAAGGAAAGGATTTAGTCCTGATAATATTAAGAAAATAGATGACATTCCCTTCCTTCCTAGTTCTATTTTTAAACACGTTGCATTAAGCAGCAACCCCGTTTCTCAGAAGATAATTAGATCTAGTGGAACTTCTTCACAGCTCAAGAGCTCTATTAATTTAGATTCCAGCACTTCTGTAAACCAAACTAAAGCTCTTACAAAAATATTAAAATCATTCATAGGAAAAAATAAGAAACCATTTTTTATCGTAGATATAGAACCCAAAGAAGCCCTCAGTGATGATGGTTCGATCTCTGCTCGTTTGGCAGGTATGCAAGGCTATTTATTGGCCTCTAAATCAAGAACTTATTTGCTTGATCAAGACGAGGAAGGATCCTTAAAGATAAACAATGATGCGTTAAGTTTGTTACTTGAAACTTCATCAAAAGAAGCGGTGGTTGTAATAGGCTATACATATATGATTTGGCAATATCTGGCTGGAAATAACAATTTTAAGGCTCAAAATTTAGGAAGAGATTCTCATTTGATTCATTTTGGTGGCTGGAAAAAATTACAGAACTTAAAGAAATCAAAGACGGAGCTAAATGCTGCGTTAAAATTAAAGCTGAATATCAGTGAAGACAACATAATGGATATTTATGGGTTTACCGAGCAATTAGGAACAGTATACGTAGGAAAAGGTGAGGAAGGTTCTTTGGTGTCCGACTACTCGCATGTAATTGTTCGCGATACAAATACTTTAAAAGTTTTAGAGGACGGTGAAATAGGTTTTCTTCAGTTTTTCTCTGCGCTACCAATGAGTTATCCTGGATTCTCTATTCTGAATGATGATTTAGGCTACATTTCTGAAAGATACAATGAGGGAAATCGAGAAGTGCTCAAGTTTAAAGTTCTATCAAGGTTAGAAAAAGCTGAAGAAAGAGGATGTGGCGATACTCTTCCCGATAATTACTACATTTAATGGAAATACATTTCAATTTAAACAGCCGATCCAAAAACCCCTTGGAAGAGTTGAAAGATTTTGTAGATAAAGAAAACACTCTTCTTGAATTAGATATTCATGAGATTACGGAAGCTTATAATGCGGTTTCGTTATATTGGGTATCAAAAGATAACCGTGTGAAGGATTTAATAAAAAGAGAAGGCATAGGCTTTTTAATACCTTGGTTAGCAAAAAAAAATATAGAAAAATTATTGAATCAAAACTTTAAACATCCTGAATCACTTGATAGTCCAATTTATATTGATCAATACGATTATTACCTACTAGGAATGCCTCTAGGTTTGTCTGTGCATTGGATAGCAGGAAATGTTCCTGTTCTTGGTGTTATCTCTCTTTTTCAAACCTTGCTAACAAAGAATAAAAGTATTGTTAAGCTTCCTTCAGCTTACAAAGACGTGCTTCCAAATCTCCTTTTTGATCTTATGAATAACGAGTTTTTTTCGAGCAGAATATCGACAACTATAAAGAAGTTACTAGAAAATATAATTCTCGTGTACATTGATAAATCAGATAATGAGAATCAAGCACTTTTATCTACTATTGCAGATATAAGAATTTGTTGGGGAGGGGCAGATGCAGTTGAGTCAGTTACAGGCCTTCCAAAGAAAATTAATTGTAGAGATTTAATTTTTGGGCCAAAAATTTCTTTAGCTTATGTCTCTTCGGCTAAGCTGGAATCTGAAGATGATGTCAAAGACATGGCAGAAAAATTAGCTAATGATATTTATGCGTTCGATCAAACTGGATGTAATGCTCCTCATAATTTAATAATAGAAAAAGGTTCTAGATTCAATCTTTCATATATTGCAGAGGCTATAGAAGAGGTATTTGAAAAAAAGTCACGACTTAATGAACTCACTAAGGAACCAATTGATACTTTTAACATTCTACTCAAAGAATTCATTTATAACTCCCAAGATACCTTGGAGGGTAAAACAAGCAAAACAGGCAATTGGAATATCTTCATTAGGTATGATAAACCTAAACTAGAAGAGCCACTCTATGGAAGGAGTATCTTTATCTCAGAAATTGAATCAATAGACAATCTAGGGAATATGCTTCCCTCTAATATACAGTCAGTAGGTTTGTTTGTCCCACCTCAGGCCAAGCCTCTTGTCATGACTGAGCTGGCCAGATATGGCGTTGATCGCTTTCCTAATTTAGGTTCTATGTCAATATATCAGAATCCATGGGATGGTTACTTGCCAATGCAGAGTATGGTCAAATGGATTTCCTCAAACTAAAGTGAATAGAACGGCAGATATTATATTTTCCCTTTTCACACTGCTTTTTTTATTTGTTCCATTTACCTTTATTATTCTCTTAGTGGTGTTCTTTATAGACCCCAATCCAATATTTGTTCAAGAGAGGATTGGCAAGAGCGAAAAAAAATTTAAGTTAATTAAACTGAAGACTATGAAGGAAGTTTATGATTCTTCGGGAAATTTATTACCTGATGAGAAGAGATTAACAAAATTGGGCCAACTATTGCGTTCTTCAAGTTTGGATGAACTGCCTTCTGTTTTGAATATTTTAAAGGGAGATATGAGTTTTATAGGTCCGCGACCTTTACTACCAGAATACCTCCCCTTTTACTCTGATGAAGAAAAAAAAAGACATCAAGTCAGGCCAGGTTTGACTGGTTTGGCTCAGGTAGAAGGAAGAAACGCACTCACTTGGGAAGAAAAATTCTATTTCGACAACCTTTATGTACAAAATCGTTCTTTTTTTCTTAATCTAAAAATCCTATTCTTGACTATTAAGATAGTTATAACTAGGTCTGGTATTTCACCTCATAATGAGACTATCATGCCAAGGTTAGATGTATTAAGGAAGAAATAAAATTTTCATGAAAGTACTTTATATTTTTGGGACCGAGTCGACTGCAAAAGAAATTGAAGAGGTAGTACAGGAGTCTTATGATGGCCACTTTGATCAAATTAAAAGATTGTATTTCTATGGAGAAGAAAGCAAAGATAATTCAATCTTAGACCTACAGGAGGCTAATCACATTCATTTTAATATAGGCTTTTCTGAAGCATCTCTGCGAAAAGACTGTATAAGTTTTTGTTTAAAAAATAAGCTTATTCCTTTTACTGTTATCAATAGATCAGCTTACATAGCTAAATCAGCAAAAATTGGTGTTGGTTGTTACATAGCTGCTAATGCATCAATATCTTCTGATGCAAAAATAGGTGATTTTTGTCAGTTAAACTTAAATTGTTCCATAGGTCACGATGTTAACTTGGGAAATAATACTATCGTATTGCCCGGTGCAAGAATTAGTGGGAACGTGTGTATAGGTAGCGAAAGCCTAATTGGGTCAAATGCCTTTGTTTATCAAGGCGTGAAGCTAGGAAAAAATAATAAAGTTGACGCTTTGACTTATATCAACAAGGATTTAGAGGATGATATTATCAGCATCTCATCAACAAAAACTAAGAGTTTAAAAAGAACATAAGATGGTAAAAAAAGTACTTGGTCAATGGCCTCATTATTCTGCTGAAGAAATAAATAAAGTTTCTGACGTGCTTAAGTCTAATAAAGTCAATTACTGGACGGGAGAACAAGGCAAAAATTTTGAAAAAGAATTTGCTAAGTATGTTGGAACAAAACACGCAATAGCACTAGCAAATGGTACCTTAGCTCTGGAGCTAGCATTGAAAGTTCTTGATTTAAAAAAGGATGATGAGGTGATAGTGACCCCCAGATCTTTCATTGCTTCTGTTTCGTGTATCGTAAATGCTGGAGCTAAGCCTATTTTTGCAGACGTATCTCCGGATAGCGGAAATATTACAGAAGAATCAATTAAAAAAGTTTTAACAGATAAAACCAAGGCAATTATTTGCGTTCACTTAGCTGGATGGCCTTGCGATATGGATCCTATCTTACATTTAGCACAAAAAAGAAATCTTTATGTAATAGAGGATTGCGCACAAGCTCATGGGACAATATATAAGGGTAGGGCAGTTGGATCTATAGGACATATTGGGTGCTGGTCCTTTTGTCAGGATAAAATAATGTCAACAGGAGGAGAGGGAGGCATGGTGGTCACAGATGACAGGATTCTCTGGCAAAGAATGTGGGAATACAAAGATCATGGAAAAAATTATGATGCAGTTTATAAAAAAGAACATCCTCCCGGATTTAGATGGCTTCACGAGTCTTTTGGTTCCAATTTCAGAATGACTGAAATTCAATCAGTTTTGGGAAAACATCAGCTTAAATTGCTGGATGGATGGATAGAGAGAAGAAATATTAATGCAGAGATTATTAAGAAGGTGTGTGATAGGTTTCCTTCCATTCTAAGAACTCCTACTCCTTCTCCTGATATACGTCATGCCTATTATAAGTTTTATACTTATTTGAAACCTGACGGACTAAAGTCTGGATGGAACCGGCAGAAGCTTATTCAAGAAATTAACTCTTATGGTATACCTTGCCTGGAAGGATCATGCTCAGAGATTTATCGTGAGGTAGCTTTTGATAAAACTAATTTCAGGCCCCAAAAGAGACTGAAAGTTGCAGAAGAATTAAGTGAAACTTCTATCGCATTTCTCGTTCATCCAACTCTTTCAGAGAGTGATCTAGACTACACATGTGAGATACTTACAAAAGTTTTTACTGAGGTTAGTTAAGTCATTTCTATATATTGTTTCAGGATACAGAGGAAAGAAGAATAAATGTTAAAAAAAAACCTCCTCTCTTCCAGCAGACTCAGTAAACAGATATTAGTCTGTCTAAACGATTTTTTTCTAATATGTATTGCATCTTCTCTTGCTATCACCGCAAGTGATGTTGACCCCCATCTTCTAGAAAGTGATGATTACTTAAGATTATTTTTGATTCCAATCTTCACAGTTTTTATATTTTATTTATCCGGTGTTTATAGGTCAGTTCTGAGATTCTTAGACTTCTCATCTATCTATCTACTGATAAAGTCAATTGTTCTGTCGTTTGTATTAATTTTGATTTTCAAAAACTTATTACTTTTGTCTACATTAAATCAATTTACTCCCTATATAGTTTTAGATAAATCTTTGGTAACTCTTGCAGGATGGTCGATAGGTCTGTTGAGTTCAATAGTCCTTATTATTGGATCGAGAATATTTGCTAATTATTATTTTAGCGAGGCTTCTAATGGCAAGAAAGTGGCAATCTATGGTGCAGGAGATGCTGGCATTCAACTGGCAGGAGCCTTACGTGTAAGCTCAGAAATGAAACCAGTAGCATTCATCGATAGAAACCCATCTCTTCATGGGACATTTGTTGGAGGCTTAAAGGTTTTGAACCCAGTCAAGCTTAGAAGCTTAGTAGAAAGAGAAAAAGTAGATGAGGTCTTAATTGCTATACCTTCTGCTTCAAAGTCCATCTTAAAAGAATTATTTGAAGAAATAGAGAAATATAAAGTTAAAGTACGAATCTTACCTGGATTGGCTGAACTTGCTCAAGGGAAAGTAATGGTCTCTGAATTAAAAGAAGTTGACACAAGTGATTTATTGGGAAGATATGAAATAGAAGCAGATTCTGAGCTTCTTGATAGAAATATTAAAGATAAGATTGTTTTAATTACAGGAGCTGGAGGCTCAATAGGATCAGAGCTTGCAAGACAGGTAATAAGAAATGATCCAAAAATTTTGGTGATCTTGGATTCTAACGAATACTCATTATATTCCATAAAAAATGAATTAGATTTATATATGGATAGAGTTAATATCTTTCCAGTTATAGCAAATGTAACAAATCAGGAAAGGATTTCAGAAATTTTAAAGGTTTTTGGAGTTGAGACAATTTACCATACTGCCGCCTACAAGCATGTACCATTAGTTGAAGAAAATCCTTTTGAAGGGGTTAATAATAACATTTTTGGAACACTCTCTTGTATGAGGTCAGCATTAGAAAATGAAGTGGAAACTTTTGTACTAATATCTACTGATAAAGCTGTTAGACCCACAAACATAATGGGAGCAACAAAAAGATTCTCTGAGATGATCTTGCAGGCATACTCAGTAGATAAAAAAGTAAATAGTAAAACAAGAATGACTATGGTTAGGTTTGGTAATGTTCTAGGTTCTTCCGGTTCAGCTATACCGTTGTTTCAACAACAAATACAACAAGGAGGTCCTGTAACAGTCACCCATAAAGACGTAACTAGATACTTCATGTCTATTCCTGAAGCCGCTGAGCTTGTTATTCAGGCTGGAGCAATGGGTAAAGGTGGTGACGTTTTTGTCTTGGACATGGGAGAGCCTGTAAAAATTTATGATTTGGCAAAAAGATTAATTAATCTTAGTGGAATGGAGGTCAAAGAAGAGAGTAACCCCGAAGGGGATATAGAAATTATCTTTACAGGTCTTAGACCAGGTGAAAAACTTTATGAAGAGCTGCTTATTGGGGGAAATGTAAGTTCAACAGAACATGAACAGATTTTAAGAGCTGAGGAAGAATTTCTAGAAGCTAAAGAGTTAGAAGTACATCTTAATTCCTTATCTGAAGCAGAAAAAAATGGAGATGTTGTAGCCTTAAGAAATATACTAAAGACTGTGGTTTCTGGTTATACGCCAGAAGATGAAATAGTCGATATAGTTTATCTTCAAAGAGATAATTAAGATTAAGTAATTTGTTCATACTTATAGACTCAATTAGCGATCTTGCTTACCTAAATAGGGAGCTATCTCGTAAGCCTTATTTGGGTTTAGATACAGAATTTAGGAGAACTACAAAAGACAATATGAAGTTATCTTTACTGCAAGTAAATGATGAAGATGAGATTTATCTTATTGACGCTATCCTAATAGACGACCCCGGCTCTAATGCTGACTTTCTGTTTTCCCCTTCTGTCACTAAGATATTTCATTCTTGTAAAGAAGATTTAGAAGCTATTTTTGCATGGACAAAAAAAGAAATGGTAAATATTTTCGATACACAGGTTGCAAATTCTCTTTTAGGCGGAAATTTTTCTATCGGGTATCAAGGTCTAGTAGAGCAAGAGATGGGAATTGTCCTCAATAAAAATGAAACAAGATCAAATTGGATCCGGAGACCTTTATCTGATTCACAGCTAAAATATGCAGTATTAGACGTAGAGTATTTAATTTATCTATATAAAGCTCAAGCAGAGCAATTAAATAGAACGAAGAAACTTGAATGGCATAATCAAGAAATTGAAAGATTAATAGAAGTGACATTCAATCCACAAGGACATGATGATTTAGAGAGAAGCATAACTAAAGCAGAAGAAACAGATCTTTTGATAAGATTAAATAAAATTGTTGAAACAATTTCAAAAAGAGAAAAGATTAATCCAACTTTATTTTTTTCGAAGAAAGCTCAAAAGGAATTTTTAAGGTTAGTTTTTAAAAAAGGTATAGAAATTGCTTGCAAGGAAATTACGGCGTGGAGAAGTCAGCTAATTAGAGAAGATATCTATAATCTGCTCAAATAACACTATGTATTGGTTTATTTACCTATTCTGTTCACTTTTAATATGTTCGATAATTGCAAAAATTAGAAAAAAATACTATTCAGAAATCTTTTTTCTATCTTTTTTGTTATTAATAACCCCTGCACAAATAGAGATTTCTAATACAGATTACGCACCTTCCTTATTTACCTTTTTTTTTAATATATTATTTGAAAACAATCTGTCCCTAAGGCCATTACGACCATTAGTGATTACCATCCCAACTACCATTCTAGTTCTAATAATATTTAGGATTTTTAAAAGAAAATTCTTTTAGCTTCCAAATTTACTAGATCAAGAATTCCTATTGCATTGCTACCTTTTTGCATGCCTGCAGACTCGCCGGGATTAAAATAAAGAACACCGTTTTTTGTTTTATTTTCATAGCGGTGAGTGTGCCCATAAAGAACCACATTGATTGATTTATTCTCTGATAAGAATTGATCTATATTGTCTGGTTCATGAAAAATAACAATTTTTCTATTAAGCAGGTCTAATTTTCTTGGCGGCTCCTGAAACTGAAACTTATTTCTTTGAGCTACTTCCTCAAGGCCTGATTCATTCCTATCATTGTTTCCGTAAACGCCAATAAGTTCAGAATCAAGCTTAGAAAATTGTTCTAAGGTGTTGGCATTAGATATATCACCTGTGTGAATGACCAGAGGGACTTTTTCATCATTAAATAGTTTGATGATTATTTCTATATTCTTAAGGTTGTTATGCGTATCGCTAACAACGCCAATTTTCATTAAAAGTTAGACTTTTTCAAGAATGTGAATGCCACAGGCGCTTCCTAAGCCTATAACATGTGTCATACCAATTTTAGCATTCTCTACTTGCCTTTCTCCTGCTTCACCTCTTAAGTGAGTACAAACTTCATAAATATTAGCTATACCGGTTGCACCTAAAGGGTGTCCCTTTGAAAGTAGACCACCGGAAACATTGACAGGAATTCTTCCTCCAAGTTCAACTTCTCCTTCATCAATTAATCTTCCGGCTTCTCCATCCTTACATAAACCTAGATTTTCATAGTGAAGCATTTCTGCAGTTGCAAAACAGTCGTGTAGTTCAACAAGATCTACATCACTAGAATCAAGACCAGCCATTTCATAAGCTTCTGCAGCAGCTTTCCTTGTACAAGAATTTACATCTGGCATTACAAGATCTCTTTCCTGATATGGATCGCTAGTCATTACAGAAGCTTTAATTCTCACAGCTCTTTGCATTCCCAGCTCTTTTGCTTTCTTTTCTGAGACTAAGACAGCCGCCGCAGCTCCATCAACATTTACTGAACACATTAACTTTGTATTGGGATAGGAAATCATTTCAGCATTCATGACTTCTTCTAAAGGAGTTTCTATTTGATATCGGGCCTTTGGATTCATAGTCGAATGATGATGGTTTTTGACAGAAATTTTTGCAAATTGTTCGAAAGTTGTTCCATATTGCCTTGCATGTTCCATGCCAGCTTCAGCAAATACGGCCGGCATAGTTCCTGATCCCAGTAGGCCTTCTTTTGGAATGCCTGCTCCTCCGCCAGCTCCTCCTAATAAACCTGTTCCCATTTGCTCTACTCCAACAGCAAGAACCACGTCATAAAGCCCTGCTTTGATAGAAGTCCAAGCTTCTCTAAAAGCAGTTGCACCAGTGGCGCATGCATTAGAACAATTTATGACAGGTATTCCTGTTTGGCCTATCTCTTGAAGTATTCTTTGACCAACCATAGCATTAGCTTGCCCCAAATTTCCGCAATAGAAAGCTTCCATATTACCAATATTTAGACCGGCATCATCTAACGCTAGTAAAGCAGCTTCTGCCCCTAAATCAGGAACGGTCCTTTCAGGAAACCGTCCAAACTTAATCATATCTACACCTAATACATATACATCACTCATAACTTTCTCCTCTATGATATTGGTTTGAAGAAATAGCTGATATAGCTATTACCATCTTTATCTTTTCTGCCCAAAGCATCATCAAAAACTACTTCTACGGGCATATCAAATTCTATTTTTTCAGGGTCAGGCTCACAGCCAATAAGATTACCTTTAATTGTACCCCCTCCATCTAAGTCAACAATTGCTGAAATATAAGGAACTTCAATTCCAGGAAAAGACCTGAACACAATTGAATAAGAATATAATTTTCCTGTAGTTCCTAATTTAACTGCTTCAATACTATCTCTTGCAAAACAGTTAGAACAAACATTTCTAGCCCCTAAAAAAATAGATCCACACTCAGAGCATTTATGACCTTCAAGGTAAGGATCTTCTCCTTCAGGTAACTTTAAGTAATCAACGACTGGTAAACTCATTTTTTCCCCCGTATTTCGAAACTAGTTTTATATAAATTTCAGTTAATTACAATAGTTGAGATATGAGTTTTTGGAAAGCAGGAATAGGAGGGATGATAGGCTTCACCATTGGTGGACCTATTGGAGGAATACTAGGTGCAATTATTGGATCTAAACTATCGGATGATGATGGAAGAAGGCCAAGTAATAATCAGAAAAATCAAGCTGCTTTTTTTATAGCTCTTTTTGCATGCTTTGCAAAAATAGCTAAAGCTGACGGCAGGGTTTCAAAAGAAGAAATTAATAAAGTTGATCAATTTATTAAAGAGAGATTCAATTTTCCTCCAGATCAGAGAGCATTTGCCATACAGGTATTCAATCATGCAAAAGATGACAGAAATTCTTTTGAAGCTTATGCAAAACAGCTAGCATCATTATTGGCCTCAAATCCTTCTTCTCTTGTAATGTTCTATGAACTTCTATTTGAATTATCCATGGCTGATGGCCGTCTTGATAAAGCTGAAGAGGCTTTATTGATTAGTGCTATAAATATTTTTAATATTGATCCGAATCTATTTGAAACAAATAAGAAAAAATTTGTAGCTAACTTAAATAATGCCTACAGCATTTTAGGTGTTGATGAGAGCATGTCGTTTAATGAGATAAAGAAAACCTACCAAAGAAAAAGAAAAGAGTTTCATCCTGATACATTAATATCAAAAGGCCTGCCGGATGAGCTTCTAGATAAAGCTAAGGAAAAGTTTATTGAGATACAAACTGCATTTGAGGAGATAGAGAAAAAAAATAAATTAAACTAGGATTTAAGTTTCCTTTTACCTTATTATTCAATTATGTCTGTGTATATTTCTGGTACTGGTTTATTTACTCCTAAAGAGTTTATTTCCAATGAAGAGCTGGTTAAGAGCTTTAATTCTTATGTTGAACAATTTAATCAAGAAAACAAAACTCTTATAGAAGAAGGTGAAGTAGAGCCTTTAACACCATCATCCACGGAGTTTATCAAGAAGGCTTCTGGGATCGAACGACGATATGTTCAGGACAAAGAAGGAATACTCGATGTTTCCAGGATGAGGCCTAAGCTTAAAGAAAGAAGCAATGATGAAATCTCAATTTTGGCTGAGATGGCTATTGATGCATCCAATCAAGCTTTAAGCGAAGCTAATTTAGAGGCTTCCGATATTGATGCAGTTATTTGTGGTTGTGCCAACCTTCAAAGAGCTTATCCTGCGATAGCCATTGAAATTCAGCAAGAGCTTGATATTTCAGGATATGCTTATGATATGAATGTGGCATGCTCATCAGCAACTTTTTCAATTCAAAATGCATTCAATGATATTCAGTCCGGCGTAGCCGATCGAGTATTAGTCGTAAACCCTGAAATATGCTCAGGACATTTAAATTTTAGAGATAGAGATGCTCATTTCATTTTTGGAGATGCATGTACAGCTGTTGTCTTGGAAAGGAATTCTGAAAATAACAAAGCCTTCAAAATACTCGGCACCAAATTGCAAACGAAGTTTTCCAACAACATTAGAAATAATTTTGGTTTTCTAAACACTTCAGAGGATTCAGATCCTCATGCAGCTGATAAACTTTTTATACAGAAGGGCAGAAGTGTTTTTAAGGAAGTGGTGCCCATGGTTCAGGCCCATATAAATGATCATTTACAAAGCCTAGATCTTTCTACAGATCAAATTAAAAGACTCTGGTTGCATCAAGCAAATCTGAGTATGAATCAGCTCATCGCAAAAAAACTTCTTGGTAGGGAGCCAAATAGAGAAGAAATGCCAATCATATTAAATGAATACGCCAATACTAGTTCCGCAGGTTCAATAATAGCTTTTCATAAGTACAAAGAGGATTTTCTCTCCGATGATATTGGTGTCATCAGTTCCTTTGGAGCAGGTTATTCTGTTGGTAGTGTAGTTATTCAAAAGGTTTAGCATGAAAATAATATTGAATATTCATAATCTACTTAAAAATTTTGAAACACTAAGTTTTGTACCTTTAACTTTAATCAGAGTGTACCTTTTTTTTGTATTTTGGTATGCCGGAACTGGAAAGATAGACAATTTTGATAAATTTTCTGGATATTTGGGAACTTTAGGAGTGCCACTTCCTGACATCTTGTCGTGGATGATTATTCTGATTGAAGCTGGCGGGGCGGCACTTCTGTTGGTAGGACTTTTTGTTCGCTGGATGTCTCTACCATTATTGATCGTTATGTTTTTCGCTGGTTATCTAGTTCATTATCAAAATGGCTGGGCTCATGAAGCAAATGGTATTGAGTTTGCAGCAACTTACAGTTTAATGATTTTAACTTTGCTCTGTTTCGGAGGTGGTAAGTTTTTAAGTCTTGACTATTGGGTCTCATCTAAGAAATAAATGGAACTATTCGAAGTATCTGATAACTTACAAGATCCAATTTTAAAAGCTTATCAATGGATTAAAGAAGCCCAAGACCAATCTGTTGCTCTTCCACATGCTATGAATATTGCCTCATTGAATTCTGAAGGCAAGCCTAGTTCTAGAATGGTGCTATTAAAAAGGATTTCTAATGAAGGTTTTGTTTTTTTTACAGACTATGAGGGCAATAAAGGACAACAGATAACAGATTTTCCTCACGCAGCATTGACTTTTTGGTGGGCAAAAACAAACAAACAAATTAGGATTGAAGGAACTTGCTCTAGGGTAAGCGCAGAAGAAAATGATGATTATTTTGCTTCACGTCCAAGAGGATCTCAAATTTCTGCTTCTGTTTCTTTACAAAGTTCCAAAATAGAATCTTACGAATCTTTAGTACAAACATCCAAAATTTTTGAAGAGGAAAATTCTGATAAAGATATTAAAAGACCTGATAGATGGGGAGGTTTCTTGGTCAAACCTGACTCTGTAGAGTTTTGGATAGATCAAAGCAATAGACTGCACAAGAGAACCTTATATACCAAAGATGGAACTGGTTGGAAAACAAGTCTCTTATCGCCTTAATTGAAAATATAATTTACAATAGTTTTTTTTAACACAAGTGACCTTTAGTATGGGACACCACTGAAAATGCCTCAAATTACACTTCCAGATAAATCTATAAGAGAATTTGACCAACCTATCACTGTTGATGAGGTCGCTAAAGACATTGGGTCAGGGTTAGCGAAAGCTACTGTTGCCGGAAAAGTTAATGGCAACCTTGTAGATGCTTCTGATTTAATATCCGAAGACTGCAATCTAGAGATAGTTACCATTAATGACCCAGAAGGGTTGGAAATAGTAAGGCACTCTTGTGCACATCTCTTTGCGCATGCCCTAAAGCAAATTCATCCAACTGCTCAAATGGCCATTGGTCCTGTCATAAAAGATGGCTTTTATTACGATATAAAGCTAGATAAATCACTCTCAGATGATGATCTAGTCGAGATTGAGAAAAGAATGAAGCAGCTTGCTAAAACTAAATATGATGTAGTGAAAGAAGTTGTTACTAAAGAAAAGGCTGTAAATACTTTTGAAGAGAGAAATGAGCCCTTCAAAGTAACTTTAGCTCAAGAGATTCCGGAAGAAGAAATTATCGCTCTTTATCATCACGAAGAATACATCGATATGTGTCGAGGTCCTCATGTTACAAATATGAGACATCTGAAAGCATTTAAGTTAATGAGAATTTCAGGTGCTTACTGGAAGGGTAATTCTAAAAATGAGATGCTTCAGAGAATCTACGGAACCGCATGGCCAAATAGCAAGGATTTAGAGGATTATCTCACTCAGCAAGAAGAAGCAGAAAAAAGAGATCATCGAAAACTTGGCAGACAGCTTGATTTATTTCATTTTCAGGAAGAGGCTCCAGGTATGGTTTTTTGGCATCCTAAGGGATGGGCAATTTATTCGGCCCTAAAAGATTTTATTAAAACCAAACAAGATGAGTATGACTATCAAGAGATCAATACACCTCAAATCGTAGATAGAAAGCTTTGGGAGGCTTCGGGTCATTGGGATAAATATAGAGAAAATATGTTTATTACGGAGATAGACGAAGATCACGCAAATGAAAAAAGAACCAATGCACTCAAGCCTATGAATTGTCCTTGTCATGTTCAAGTCTTCAATCAGGGTTTAAGATCTTACAGAGATTTACCCCTTCGCCTATCGGAATTTGGATCTTGCCACAGGTATGAAGCGTCAGGAACTTTACATGGACTTATGAGGGTTAGAGGTTTTACCCAAGATGATGGACATATTTTTTGCACCGAAGATCAGATCCAAGATGAGACTAGACAATTCATAGAACTACTGTCTGATATCTATTCGACTTTAGGATTTGATAATTTTGAAATAAAACTTTCCACCAGGCCAGAGGTACGTGCAGGTTCTGAGGAGGTTTGGGATAAAGCAGAACTTGCTTTAGAAAACGCTATAAAGAATTTAAACCTCCCTTATGAGATAGTAGAGGGAGATGGTGCTTTTTACGGCCCTAAATTGGACTTTGTACTCATCGACGCCCTCGGCAGAGATTGGCAATGTGGAACTTTTCAAGCCGATTTCATTCTTCCCGAGCGATTGGATGCTAAATTCGTAGGCTCTGATAGTGAAAGGTATAATCCAGTGATGATACACAGAGCAGTACTTGGTTCATTCGAGAGATTTATTGGAGTACTGATAGAACATTATGGAGGTGCTTTACCTGCTTGGTTGTCTCCAATTCAAGCTGAAATACTTAATATTACTGATAAACAAGCTGATTATTGCCAAAATTTAGCTAATTTATTGAAAAAAAGTGGAATTAGAGCTCATTCGGACTTGAGGAATGAGAAGATCACTTATAAAATTCGCGACCACTCTTTACAGAAGACACCTTTTCTTTTGATAGCAGGGAACAGAGAGATGGAGAATAATACTATTTCTGTTCGTGCTAGAGGCGGAGAAGACCTTGGAGAAATGTCTATTGATGATTTTATCCACATGCTTCAGCAAACAGTGCAAGAGAAAAAATAGTTAATAGGAGAATCACATAGCTCAGAGAAAATCTTTTAAGAAGTCTGAAAAACGTTTGCCAATAAATGGTGAGATACGAGCAGATAAAATAAGACTCATTAGTGAGTCTGGAGAACAGTTAGGAATTGTAAGTTTAAATGAAGCTTTAGCAAAAGCAGAAGAAGCAAGTTTAGATTTAGTGCAAATGGCAAAAGACGGGGATCCGTTAGTTTGTCGCCTTCTAAATCATGGCAAACATGTTTTTGATGCAAAAAAGCAGAAAGCAGCTTCCAAGAAGAAACAGAAAAGACAACAAATTAAAGAAATAAAGTTTAGACCTGTAACGGAAAAGAACGATTACGAAATAAAAGTTAACAAAATTAAGAGTTTTATAGAAAACGGAGATAAGGCAAAGATTACATTGAGATTTAGAGGCAGAGAGATGGCTCATCAACAAATTGGCATGGAGCTTTTGAAAAGGGTTGAATCTGACTTAGAGAGTATGGCAAGTGTTGAACAATTCCCTACACTGGAAGGAAGACAGTTAGTGATGATGATGGCACCAAATAAAAAGAACTAATTATGAGTAAATTAAAAGTACATAGCGGAGCGAGTAAAAGATTTAAAGCTACTGGTTCAGGATTAAAAAGAAAGAAGGCTAATAAGAGTCATATCCTGACCAAAATGAAGACAAAAAGAAAAAGGCAACTTAGAGGCACTACTGAGATCGCTAAAGGCGATCAGCAATTGGTTGATAAGATGTTAAAAATAAAAACTTAGTGAGAAGAAAATGGCAAGAGTAAAAAGAGGTGTCCAAGCCAAAGCGAGGCATAAGAAAGTTCTAAGGCAAGCCAAAGGTTTCAGAGGTGCTAGAAGCAGAACCTACAAAGTTGCTAAGCAAGCTGTTATGCGCGCTGGTCAGTATGCTTACAGAGATAGGCGCGTTAAGAAAAGAGTTTTTCGCTCACTTTGGATAGTCAGGATTAATGCGGCTGCAAGAGAGAATGGACTTACTTACAGTAAGCTCATTGCAGGTCTTAAGAAGGCCAATATCGATCTTGATAGAAAAGTCTTAGCAAGCATTGCAGTGAATGACAAAGAAGCTTTTTCTCAAATTGCAGAACAAGCTAAAGCTAACTTAGCTGCTTAGTATTAATTCTAAAAAGCAATATTCTAATATGAGTATAATGGTCTAGGGTTGAAAGATCATGGACTTAAATTCGTTAAAAAAACAGATATCAGATATTAGCTCAAGATCAAAGCATGTCTTTGATGCTGCTTCTTCTAAACCTGAGTTAGACGATATTTACAGATCGTTTCTAGGAAAAAAAGGTGAAGTTAATATTCTACTTAAATCACTTGGATCTTTACCTCAAGACAAGAGAAAAGATGCTGGCCTTTTACTCAACAAGCTAAAAGAAGAGCTAGAAAGTTTATATACATCAACATCTCAAACTCTAATTGCTCTAGTTAATTCCGAAAGACTTGCAAAAGACAGTGTTGATGTAACACTTCCGGGTTTTCAGAGTTATAAAGGATCATTACATCCTGTTTCGCAGACAATTAAAGAGATATCTGACTTCTTTGAAAGGATGGGATTTGATATTGAGACAGGCCCTGAAGCTGAGATAGATTATTACAATTTTGAAGCTCTTAACGTTCCTAAGGATCATCCTGCAAAGGATATGCATGATACTTTCTATCTTAGTAATTCAGGCCTCCTCAGGACACACACCTCTCCAGTACAAATTAGGACAATGGAAAAAAGTGAACCTCCTCACAGAATCATATGTCCTGGTAAGGTTTACAGAAAAGATTCAGATCTCACTCATACGCCTATGTTCCATCAAATAGAAGGGCTGGTAGTGGAAAAGGATGCTTCCTTTGCTCAGTTGAAAGGCTTGTTGAACGATTTCCTAGAAGATTTTTTTGGAGAAAAAGTTGAATTGAGGTTTAGACCATCTTACTTTCCTTTTACAGAACCTTCCGCAGAGGCCGATATACGTTGGAAGAAGAATTGGCTAGAAGTTTTAGGATGTGGAATGGTTCACCCCAATGTTTTAGAAGGTGTTGGAGTAGATACTAAAGAATATAGTGGATTTGCGTTTGGACTTGGTGTCGAACGTATGGCAATGCTCAAATATGATATTCCTGATTTAAGGGCATTTTTTGAAAATGATCTGCGTTTCTTGAAACAGTTTTAATATGCAATTTAGTAAAAATTGGTTAAGAGACTTTATTGATATAGATTTATCTACTGAAGATATTTGCTATCAGCTAACTATGGCTGGTATTGAAGTAGACAGCTTCGAAAATATAAAATCAAAAATCACTGGTAATGATTCAATTATCAAGCTTGATATTACTCCTAATAGAGGAGATTGTTTCAGCGTATTGGGAGTAGCCCGAGAGCTGGCTGCTATAAATAATGTTAAATTTAAACTTCCAAAGATACAGGCTATAAAATCAACTTTTGAAGATAATATTTCTGTCAATGTATGTGCAGAAGGTCCAATTTATTGCGGAAGAACCGTAAGAAACTTCAATATGGACTCAGTCTCTTTACCTCTCATTGCTGAGAGACTTAGATTAAGCGACCAAAAATTAATTGATCCTGTTGTGGACATCACAAACTATATCCTTTTAGAGTTTGGACAGCCTTTGCATGCCTTTGATCGAGATAAGCTTACAGGTGATATATCCGTGAGATTAGCCAAGAAAAAAGAACATTTAACATTGCTTGATGACCAGGAATTAGTTCTTGATGACACTTGTCTTGTAATTTCTGATGATAAAAGTGCAGTTGCTTTTGCAGGAATTATGGGTGGAAAAGATACATCAGTAACTCCATCTACTTCTTCCATCTTTCTAGAGAGTGCTTACTTTAAACCTTCAATTATAAGAGGAAAGGCAAGAAGATTTGGTTTTCAAACGGATGCTTCGTTGCGTTTTGAAAGAGGCATAGACTATGAGATTCAAGAGATTGCTCTAAATAGAGCCACCTCACTGTTAAAAGAAACTGTAGGAGGCGAGGTAAGCTCCATAATCTCAGCTTCAAGAGCTAAAGAATTGCCAAAACATAAAAGAATTAATGTAGATATAGAAAGAACCAATAAGATCTTAGGCACAACCATTTCTAACTCTTCTGCAAAAAAATACTTTAACAGCCTTGGTTTATCACCAGAAAATACTAAAAGTGGAGACATTTCTGTTTTGTCTCCATCATGGAGATACGATATCAATATAGAAGCAGACCTTGTTGAAGAGCTGGCAAGAATGGAAGGTTATGATTCACTGCCAAGAGAATCTTTATCTCCAGTTTATAAAAAACAAATTCAATCTAATGAAAGTCATCTACGCAATTCATTGGTTTCACAAGGCTTTAATGAAATAGTCAGTTACGCTTTTATTAGTAAAGAAGACCACAACTTGTTTGGTCAAAAGCAAAAGACTTTAGATGTTGCCAATCCCTTATCTCAAAACATGAGTGTTATGAGAACAAATCTTGCCTCTGGACTTATAAATACTTTTCTATACAACCTCAATCATGGTCAAGAAAATCAGAGACTATTTGAGATAGGAAATACATTTCATACAAAAAATTCCAAAGAAGTAGTTGAACAAAAATTGGTGGCTGGGTTAATCAGCGGTAGAAAGCAATCGGATAATTGGAAAGATAAATCCACTGAAGTAACTTTTTACGATCTAAAAGGAGCTGTTCAGGACTTACTAACCGATTCAAATCAAATTAGTTCTCTCAAAAACTGTAACATCGACTTTCTTCATCCTGGTATGTCTAGCTATATTTTCTGTGGAAAAGAAAATGTTGGTTTTTTAGGATCTATTCACCCTGACATTTTAGACAAACTCGGAGTTAAAGAAGATTTGTTCCTTTTTTCTATAGATGTAGATAAATTATCATTTGATAGTTTTAAGTCTTTCAAGGAATTTTCAAAGTTTCCATCAAGTTCGCGAGATCTAGCTTTTCTAATAAATAAAGAGATTGATGCTTTTTCAGTAGAGAAAGTTATTAAAGGTTCTGCTGGTGAATATTACAAACGTCTCGAGATATTTGATGTTTATGAAGGCAAGGGAGTTGACGACCATAAAAAGAGTATAGCTCTTAGTATTACATGGCAATCAAATACAAAAACACTTCTGGATTCAGATATTGATAAAGCTGTTGAAAAAATTGTAAACTCGGTAAAGAAAGAATTGGGCGGAGAGTTGAGAGTCTAAATGAGCAAGACCATCACAAAAGCAGATATCACGGAACATCTACATAAAGAGTTAGGCTTAAATAAAAGTGAGTGTAAAACGATAGTTGAAGACTTTTTTTGATGAGATTAAGCAATCTTTAATTAACAATGAAGATGTAAAAATTTCTGGTTTTGGTAATTTTGAGCTTATCAATAAAAAGGCTAGACCTGGAAGGAATCCCAAGACAGGAGAAGATGTAACAATAAGCGCCAGGAGAGTCGTAACATTTAGAGCTGGCAATAAGCTAAGACAGAAAATAGCTTCATCCCATGACTAACGATACTCCCCAATATAAAAAATATTATTCCATTACTGAAGTTTCTGAGCTTTGTGATATCAAACCGCACACTTTGAGATTTTGGGAAAAAGAATTTAAAGATTTAAAGCCTATAACTAGAAAGGGCAATAGACGTTATTATCAAAAGGCCGACATCGCTCTAATTAAAAAAATTCAATCTCTTTTATACAAAGATGGAATGACTATAGCAGGAGCAAAAAGAAATTTACTCACGGTCACTAAAGAAGATAATAGCGATACAAGAGTGAAACCAATCATAGAAGATCTTGAGGCTCTTCTAAAAGCCATAAAGTAATCGGGGCGTGGCGCAGTCTGGTAGCGCACCACACTGGGGGTGTGGTGGTCGCTGGTTCAAATCCAGCCGTCCCGACCATTTTTAAATGAAAATTTGTTCAAACTCCGATATATTGAAAGAATGTTTTTTCAAAAGGAGAGAATAAAATGAAAATTCAAGCAGTAACAACGTGGGAAGGAACCCCGAAGGCACTGGAAATGCTAATAGAAGGATCCAAGCAATCAGGACCCATTCATGAATCGATGGGGGCTAAGAACCCAAGATTATGGAAAGCTAGTTCCGGAGGCAATATGGAACAAGTCTACTATTGTATAGAATTTGATTCACAAGAAGCTTACGGTAAATTTTCTGATGCTATGTTCGGTTCAGAATGGTGGGAGGGCTTCATTCAATATATTGGAGATAACTATCCAGATTTAAAAAATTTGGGGACCACTATTTACTATGATGCTATTGATAGCTAGTTAATCTAAAAAAGGAAAACAATGAAAAATTTAATTTTAACTATGGGTTTAATCCTCTCATTTGGAATTTATTCAGATGAACCCTTAAATAGAGGAACAACAGATGGAGCATTCACAACTTTAATGCTGGCTGCACCTGATATTGATAAATATGTAGATACTCTCAAGTCTAATACATCAGCTTTTGCCGCCACAGGCGCAACTGATGCCGGGGTTTGCATTACAAGGTCTGGACACGATTATGATGGTCAGATGATGGTATGGAGTGCCTTTCCAAGTGTAGAAGCCGCTTTAGTGGGTTCATTAAATTATGATCCTCAAGATGCCCCAGCAAGCTTTGCTGAATTGAGAGATCCTAAATATGCTCTAACGTGGAAAGCAGCAAAACCTTGGAGATTAGATCCTGGTTATGAAAGAGTACAAAGAGTAAATGTACCGTCAGATAAGCTACAAGCTTTTGTTGATGGCATGACAGCTCTTGAAAAAGCAATCATTGAAGCAGGGCACTCTGATTTCTTTAATGGAGTTTTCATTTCAATAGGTGGGGGAGTGCACGAAGCACAAACAGTGATGGTCAGAAGTGTAACCACAGATGCTTCTTCTTTTGGTAAATTATTTGATGAGTATTTTGACGGCAAGGCTGAATGGGCAGATGAATGGTTAGCCCTTCAGGCTGTTGGAGGAACAATAATTTCAGATAATTTTGAGGAATGTGAGCAAACTTATTCTGCAAACTAATTCTTTCAATAAAAAATAAAGGGGCTTCGGCCCCTTTTTCATATTAACTCTCAGAGACATATATTTTATTCTCTTTAATTAGCTTTTCTTGCTCTTCTTTTGATATCCCTAAAGAAGTCAGGATCTCTTTTCCATGCTCACCTAATTTGGGAGCCGGTCTAGAAATTTTACTTGGAGTACTTTCAAATCTTGCGGCAGGTCTTGCTTGCCTTACTTCACCGAAGCCTTCATATTCTTCTCTTAAGATTGTTTGATTTTCAAGAATTTGTTCATGATCCATTAACTCCATGCGATCCAGTAAAGGAGCACTGGGCACACCTTCTTCTTGAAATCTAGTTAGAATTTCTTCACTTTCCCATTTAAGAATTTCTTTACCTGTTAGTGTCTTTCTCTCTTCTGCATTGATTACTCTGGCTGATGAAGTAGCAAATCTTTCGTCATTGATCAATTCTTCCATATTCAAGGCTTTGCACATACCTATCCACTCAGCATCTGAAACAGCTCCTGCTGTTATGTATCTATCCTTGGCCTTGTATATAAGGTCCTGAGATCCTTGGAGCTTCCTAACGTCAAATTCATTTTCCTTGAAAACAAGCCCTGTCATTCCTTCGGGCCAGAAGAAGGCTATAACAGAATCTAGCATCGATAGCTTGATGTGTTGTCCTTTGGAATTTTTCTCCCTTGCATAAAGTGCAGATGAAACAGCTTGTGCCGCAGTCAAGGAAGTTACTTTATCAGCCACTACCACTCTGAACATTTTAGGAGTTCCTGTATTTCTATCAGCTTGAATATCTGTAGCACCGGAAAGAGCTTGTATCACTGGGTCATACACTCTAGATTGAGAGTAAGGACCCTTGTCTCCAAAACCACTTATGGATAAATAAATCAGATTAGGATTGGTCTTTTTTAATTCTTCATATCCAAAACCCATTCTGTCAGTGGTTCCTGGTCTGAAGTTTTGCATGAATACATCTGATTCTTTTATTAGCTCAAGTAATATGGCTTTACCCTCGCTTGACTTTAAATCAATCGCAAGTGATTTCTTTCCCCTGTTGCATGAAAAAAAGGCTGGATTTACACCATTGTAAGGAGTGGCCATATGCCTAAGTTGCTCCCCGGCAATTGGCTCAATTTTTATAACTTCAGCTCCTTGATCTGCAAGCATCATGGCTCCCATTGGACCAGAAACCATACTGGTCAAATCAATTACTTTAACTCCAGATAATGGACCCATTTTTATAAACCATAATTAATTTTTACTGCTTTTTTGTACCCATCCCTGAGCTTTATTTTTTTATGATAATTAGAAATATTTTCTGGAAGTTCAAAATCATAAGCCACAGCCCAATCTAAACAGGTTACTAATAAAATATCAGCCAAACCAAAATCATATCCAAACAATGTATCTTGATTATGTAAAGTATTTTCGATAACTTTCAAATTTCTATAAAAGTATTCTCTACAACTTTCTACTACTATCGAAGAGCTTCCATAGATTGCTTTCAAATCATAATGTCTACGCATCACATAAAGAGATGTTTCATCAAGTTCGCCATAAATAAAATTGCACCATTGATCTTCAAGGGCTATAGATTCAGGATCACTTGGCTTGAATAGATTCGGGGAATTTTTTAGGCCTTGCAAGTACCTACATATGGCCACGCTCTCAGATAGTAGAAATTCATTATTTCTTATACAAGGTATTTTTTGTTTAGGATTCAGAGCTTTGTAATCCTCTGTTTGCGTTTCACCTGTTCTTGGACCAATAGGGTGCAGTAAATATTTCAAATTCAGTTCTTCAGCAACCCAGATAGGTCTTAGAGTTCTAGCCGTTCCGGCTCCCCAGAATTCTAAATTCATAATTTAATTTTATTGTTCACTAAATTCATATTAGCCCAAATAAATAAAAAGGGCTAAATCATAAAAAAAGGGTAAAAAAACATAAATAAATTTTTTTACTTTAGTACTATACAAAATATTTATAGTTATATATAATTGTCATCAATATCAAGGGACGTTAAAAAATTCTCCCCAGAAATAAACCTCTCCAAGGTAACTCCCTCGATATTGTTTAGAAACTGAGAGACGTATAATTCTCCCCAGAAAACCTCTCCAAGGTAACTCCTCAGTTCTTAAGCAGGATGCAGTAGTCACCCATTTAAGCTGCACTAGCTGAATTTAGCTGTATCCTGCTCTCCATGGTAGGTGGAACTTGAAAATTAATTTTTGGTTGGGCGCAGCAAAAGTTTCATCTACCACCCTTTACATCAATGAGTTAAACTGCCGACCCTTATGGATGATGCAACGATACTCAAAGCTTTTCAAAATAAAACAGCACCTTGTACCGATACTTTAGGTGCGACTGTTACTCATTTCTCTTCTGAACCGGCTGAAATTGAGATGGAATTCGAAGCGATCTATGAATTTACTCATTCAGATGGAAAGGTTGTCCAAGGAGGATTTGTCACAGGAATGTTGGACGCGCCTATGGCACATTTACTCATGGGGCTTTTCGAATTTAAGGTAATCCCTATGACTTTGGACTTGAATGTCAGTTTCCTTGCACCGACCAGACAAGGCAAGTTGATTGCTAAAGCCGAGGTAGTCCAGCTTGGAAAAAGTACTGCTTTTATGAGCAGCAAACTTTATCAAGAGGAAAAGTTAGTTGCTACTTCTTCTTCGACTGTTCGATTAGTAACTATCGATTAGAGATTGTTGCTAAACGCCAAAATCCCAAGACAATCCATCGTGATATTTTTTCAATATTTCTTTAGCAATAAGAATTCTGTGAACTTCATCTGGACCATCAGCTAATCTAAGGGTTCTGAAGCCTTGATACATACCTGCAAGTGGAGTGTCGCTTGATACACCTCTCCATCCATGCATTTGGATTGCTCTATCCACAACTCTTGTTCCTGCAGCGGGGACAAAAACTTTTATCGCAGAAATATCGACTCTTGCATCTCCCTCTTTATCCATAATTTCAGCACAATGGATTGTCATGAGCCTTGAAGCCTGAATGTCCATGTATGAATCTGCAATGAAACCTTGAATGAACTGTTTAGTTTCCAATTTTCCTCCATGAACTTCTCTCTCTGTGGAGTACTTAACCATAATGTCAAATGCTCTCCACATTTGCCCGATCGTATTCATGCAGTGATAAACTCTACCAGCCCCAAGCCTGTCCTGCGCTGCTTGGTGTCCTGACCCTCTTGCTCCAAGAGCGTTTTCTAGAGGTACTCTTACATTCTCATATTTGATTTCCATATGGTCGCCACCTGTATGACCCCAAATAGGAACTGACCTAACTTTTGTTAAACCAGGGCTGTCAGTTGGTACTATGATTTGCGTCATTTTTGAATTAGCACCGCCTTCATCGCCGTCCTCTTCTGTACGACACATGACAACAAGAAAGTCAGCTCGGTTACCATTTGAAGTCATGATTTTATGACCATTTATGACCCATTCATCTCCATCTTTAACAGCTGTCGTCTTTAAAGATCTAGGATCTGAGCCAGCTGAATCTGGTTCAGTCATAGAAAAACCGGATTCCATTTCCTGATTTATCAAAGGGATAAGCCATTTTTTCTTTTGTTCATCAGTTCCATATTTCACTAATATTTTTTGGTTACCAGAATTAGGCGCAATCACACCAAATAATCTGTTTCCTAGAGGAGACCAAGCTAAAATTTCATTCATGTATGCCAACTCAAGGAAACCATTGTCCATGCCTCCATACTCAGTTGGTAAGTGAGGAGCCCATAAACCTTGTTTTTTTACTTCTTCATTGATTTCTTTTCTTAATTTCTTAGATTTATCTCCTCCTGCGTAAATAGTAGCTTCATTAGGTATAATCCTATTGGCTACAATATCTGCAGTTCTAAGACGTATATCATTTATTTCTTCAGATAGAGTAGGTATGGGTGATATCTGCATTATGTGATCTCCTTTTTAAACTTTATACCTTTAATTTACGTAACTAACATCCGTCATGCAAGCTTTAAAACATGCAAGTATATAGTTCTATTAATGCTTAAAAAGTCTTATGAGTTGCCTATAATTGACTAATGGGGAGAAACCAATCTGTTTTAGTTTTGGGCGTTGGTCCTGAACAAGGTCTGGGCGTAGCTTTGTGCAAGAAGTTTGCAGAAGAAGGATATCAAGTCTTTGGATGTGGAAGAAATCAAGAGAATATGCAAGCCCTTGATAAATTAACCATTTCCAACGGCTCGATAAAAGGAATTGTTGGAGATGTGACGCAACAAGCTGATATAGCCAATATATTTAAACATATAGATGAATCAGGGAATGACCTAGTATCTGTTATTTATAATGCCGGAAACAATAATGCCAAACCTTTTTTAGAAATGGATCTAGAGTTCTTTCAAGAGCTCTGGGACGTCTGTGCTAAAGGAGCTTTCCTGGTCTCCCAAGAAGCTATACCTCGTTTAGTAGTCGGAGGTGGGTCTTTGATATTTACCGGAGCGACTGCTTCCATTAGGTCGAAACCACCATTTACAGCTTTTGCAGCAGCCAAAAGTGCAGAACGTTCACTTGCTCAAGGTTTAGCAAGAGAATTTGGGCCGCAAGGTGTTCATGTTGCACACGTTATTGTGGATGGAATTATTGATGGAGATAAAGTAAACCTAAGGTTTCCTGACTTTGCTAACAGTAAGGGTGAAGATGGAAAATTGAATATTGATAGCATTGCTGAAAATTTTTTGATGCTACACAAACAAAAGAAAAGCACCTGGTCCTTTGAGATAGATTTAAGACCGTGGTCAGAAACATGGTGAGGAATATGAAACTTAGACTGTATTTGTTATTGATTTTAGTTATATGGATTGTGAGCTGCAGCCAAACCAGTGAGCAAAATTCCCTTAGAGAAATTTCAGAAGGGTCCGTGATTGGAGCTCAGGGTGAAAATGATACCTATGTTTGGAAAGGTATACCCTTTGCTGAGCCACCCATTTCTGATTTGAGATGGAAGGCACCAAAAGATCCTGCACCTTGGTCGGATGTTCTTCAGGCATTAGAATTTAAACCAGCTTGCTTTCAACGATCTAGTTGGGGTGTAGAAGGCGATGGTGATTGGGGTGGCAGTGAAGATTGTCTTTATTTAAATGTATGGACACCTGAATTAACACCAGAAGAAATCAAAGACTCTAAGACCCAATTACCTGTCATGATGTGGATTCACGGAGGAGCGAACGTTGTCGGTAGTGCTCATGTTTATGACCCAAGCCTTTTGGTTGCTAAACACAAGGTAGTGGTAGTTACAATCCAATACAGAATGGGTCCTTTAGGATGGTTTAGACACCCGGCACTCTCTCAAGATGGAGCCTCAGAAAAAGATAAATCAGGAAACTATGGAACTCTTGATACTATCAAAGCACTTGAATGGATTAATAAAAACATAGGAAACTTCGGAGGAGATCCAAATAATGTAACCGTTTTTGGAGAGTCTGCAGGTGGTCATAATACAGCAGCAATTTTTGCTTCTCCCCTTGCAGAAGGGCTTTATCATAAAGCTATTGTTCAAAGTGGAATAATGTCTACTGGTTCTATTGATGCTGCAGAAAGCTTTACTCCTGAGGACAGAATCGCTCCTACAACCAGCGGATTAGAAGTTTTCAGTCGTATTTTGATAGCTAATGACATGGCATCTGACATGGAAGAAGCAAATGTTCTTCAATCTGAGATGACTGATGAAGAAATCAGAAGAGTTTTTTATTCGCAAGAACCTAGTGATTTGTTTGGAGCTGCTTCAGATTCAAGTCCTAAACGTAATGGTATGACTCGGGTCTTTCCTGATGGTCATGTTATACACAAAGGAGGTATACAAGAATCATTTACTAATTCCAATTTATCGCGAGTTCCAATAATCACTGGAACCAATAAAGACGAAAATAAGTTTTTTAATTCTCTAAATAGAAATTTTGTTGAGTGGGGTCCTGCTACAGGGCTTTATAAGACAGCCGGAATAGACGAAATGCCTCTCGAAATTATTGATCCTGATTACTATGAAGCACTTAACTTTTATGGTTCATCTTTCTGGAAACAAAGGGCAGTAGATACACCTTCAAAGCAACTAATCGATTCAGGACATCAAAATACTTATGCTTATAGATTTGATTGGGATGAACTCTCAACAATTAACGGCATGGATTTGTCCCAGTTAATCGGTGCTGCACATGCAATGGAGATCTTATTTGTATTTGGTTCTTTTGATAGTTACATAATTAAAAACTTTTTATTTGGAGAGGGAGCATATCCTGCTGGCAAGAAGCTATCTGACCAAATTCAATCTTACTGGGCAGAATTTGCTTACAGTGGAAGTCCTGGAAAAGGTCGCAATAATGATTTACCGGAATGGAGAGCCTGGTCATCCGATAGAGAAAAATATATTGTTTTGGACTCTGAGAATGATCAAGGAGTTTATATGTCCTCCGTGGAGTACACACAAGAGTATCTGCTGGATAGAATGTCTGAAGATTCAAGACTAAGTGATCAAGAGAAATGTGAAATGCTGTTTGGCTTGTCTTACGGAGACGGGAATGGAGTTTCAAAAGAGGTGTTCAATAGTTTCATGGGAGGTTCATGCCAAGACCGTGATTATTCAATCATACTTGATATGATTGAATCCTCAGAGGAAGAAATTTTAGAAGATCTAGACAATCTAGATGAATAAAGGAGAAAATTTAAATGACTAAACAAGTAGACTTTTATTTTGACTTTGCAAGCCCAAACGCTTACCTAAGTCATAAGGTAATTCAGTCCATAAAAGAAAGGACAGGTGTAACAGTAAATTACATCCCGGTATTGCTCGGGGGTATTTTTAAATTGACGAATAATAAACCTCCAATGGAGCAGTTCTTCGGCGTGAAGAATAAGAATGAGTACCAAAATATAGAGATGCAACGTTTCATTGAAAGGCATGGACTTCATGATTTTCAGATGAATCCTCATTTTCCTGTAATTAGTTTACAGATAATTAGGGGGGCTGTTGCAGCAGAAATGGACGGTTACTTGGAAGATTATATTGATAAGGTTCTTGTCCATATGTGGGAACAACCTAAAAAGATGGATGATCCAGATGTAATTAAAGCTGCTTTTGAAGAATCAGGTCTGGATGCTGAAAAACTTATGGCTCAGATGCAAGATGCTGAAGTGAAAGCTAAACTAATCTCTAATACAGAGGCAGCTGCTGAACGAGGAGTATTCGGTATTCCTACTTTTTTTGTTGGTGACGAAATGTATTTTGGAAAAGATAATTTATGGCAAGTTGAGGAGAAATTAAGTGAGTAAGATTCTTACAAGTTTAGACTTTTCAAGAGGACCTGAGATGAAGAACAGGTTCATGCTTGCTCCGTTAACAAATTCCCAAAGTCATGAAGATGGAATTATGTCGGATGAAGAATTCCATTGGTTAACCATGAGAGCAAAAGGCGGTTTTGGTTTAACAATGACATGCGCTTCTCATATCCAAGCCATTGGAAAAGGTTTCCCAGGTCAAATGGGCGTATTTTCAGATGATCATCTAGTGGGTCTAACAAGGCTAGCAGAGGAAATAAATAGATTAGACAGCATTTCTATCGTTCAACTTCATCATGCCGGGATGCGATCGCCAAAAGAATTAATTGGTGAAGACCCTGTGTGTCCCTCGGACAATGAAGAATTTTCAGCAAGAGCTCTCAGTCTAGATGAAGTTAAAACCTTGAGGGATGATTTTATTGCTGGAGCAGTAAGATCAGAAAAAGCAGGATTTCATGGGGTAGAGCTACATGGAGCTCACGGGTACATTATTTGTCAGTTTTTGAGCGATGAAGTGAACTTACGTGAAGACGAGTATGGGGGAGATTTAGAAGGAAGGTCTCGTTTACTAAAAGAAATAATTGATGGAATTAGGTCTGAATGCTCTGAAGACTTTATGTTAGGAGTTAGATTGTCATCTGAAAGATTTGGGATAAAACTTGGAGAGTCAAAAGCCCTTGCTCAAGATCTTATGGTGTCGGGTAATTTAGATTTTTTAGATATGTCCCTTTGGAATTGTTTCAATGAACCTCAAGAAGAAGAATTTAAGGGCAAAAGCTTAATCAAACATTTTGCCGAATTAGAACGTGGCAATACTCGCTTAGGTGTGGCAGGAAACATCAGAACACCGCAAGATGCGGTCAAAGCAATAGATGATGTTGATTGGGTGATGTTAGGAAGAGCGGCAATCTTAAATCATGACTTTCCAAAACTTTTTGAGGCTGATCCTGGATTTGAACCTCCAACCATTCCAGTATCTGCAGAATATCTGGCAAAAGAAGGACTTTCACCAAAATTCATTAACTACATGTCAAATTGGGGATTTGTTGAAGGTTATGACGACAAGATGAAAGAGGCTTTAAAAAAGGCCTAATTCAAGAAACTGTCATCTTTATCAAGCATTAAGTCATAGATTGGCTGATAGCTCATCCACATTCCTATAGGAGAGCCAACTTGGCTTTTGGTTAATTCAGCCACTTCATCTGGAATTCTTTCCATTTGACCTACGGTTTCAGCCAACAACTGAGACTGACAACATCTGTCCATAGAAAGGAATCCCCATGCCGCTTCATCAACAGTTGTACCGGTTGTTAAAAGGCCATGATTTTTGAGTATAGCTGCCTTTTTATCCCCAAGAGCTTCTGCGATTCTGTCACCTTCGCTTGTATCTAAAACAACACCCGTATAGTCATCAAAAAGGACATGATTATCGTAAAAAGCGCAGGAGTCTTGAGTAATGGGTTCTAATAGTCTGCCCATAGTAGAAAAAGTTTTTCCGTACATAGAATGCGAATGAGCCGCAGCATTTAAATCGGGATGATTCATGTGTAATCTCGAATGTATTGCAAAAGCAGCATTATTGACAGGCCTGTTACCTATGACAATGTCACCGTCATGACTAACCAGCAACAAATCAGAAACCTTCATTTGACCGAAATGAACACCAAATGGATTTACCCAGAAGTGATCTTTATACTCAGGATCTCTAAGAGTTATATGTCCTGCCAGACCCTCATCAAATCCAAAGTGGGCAAACATCCTGAAGGCACTTGCCAATCTTTCCAGTCCATGTCTTCTTTCTTCTTCAATGGACTTAAATTCAGGTGGGTTTAGATTGCCTTTTCCCCTTTGTTCAACCCTTCCTTTTGTTACATCGATATTTTTCATTTTCTCTCCAGCGCCGTGATCTGATAAATTCAGGTAATTAATCTACCATATTTGCTAAAATATAACCCATTCAATCAAAAACACAAAAATTTAATGGCAACTAAAAATTACAGAATTGAAAGAGATAGCTTGGGTGAAGTTAAGGTACCTAAGAAAGCTTTATGGGGAGCTCAAACACAAAGAGCGGTAGATAATTTTCCTATAAGCGGAATTAAAATGGACTTCCCCTTTACGAAGTCTTTTGTAAGTTCTTTAGGGCTAATCAAGGATGCTGCTGCAAGGGCCAATGCCAGACTAAAACTCTTACCTGCAAACAAAGCTAAAGCTATATCCAGAGCAGCTAAAGAAGTATGGCAAGAAAAGCATCATCACGAATTTCCGATTGACGTATTTCAAACGGGATCCGGTACAAGTTCGAATATGAATGCAAATGAAGTTATTGCAAATCTAGCCAGTAAAAACTCAAAACTTAAAATAGGATCCAATGATGATGTCAATATGAGTCAAAGCAGTAATGATGTTATACCTACTGCAATAAAGGTCTCAGCACACATGGATCTGACAAAGAAACTCTATCCAGCTTTGGATAAATTAATTGATGAGATAGAAAAAAAGGCAAAAACTTTGGAGGGCATTACCAAAACTGGGAGAACTCATTTAATGGATGCCATGCCTGTTGATTTTTCTGATGAGCTCTTGGCATGGTCAAGTCAGCTGCATGCCTCGCGTAAAATGTTAAGTGTTATCGAAGAGAGATTCCTGGAACTGCCACAGGGTGGAACCGCCGTTGGAAGTGGCATTAATGCCCATAAGCAATTTGCTAAATTCTTTGCTCAGGAGCTCACAAAACTATCAGGTAATAAATGCAAATGTGTTCCTAGTGGTAACTTCTTTCATGAATTGAGTGCACAAGACAGTTCAGTCCAGCTTTCAGGTGAACTTAAGAACCTTGCAGTTATTCTCATGAAAATTGCCAACGACTTAAGGTGGATGAACAGCGGTCCTTTAGCAGGATTATCAGAAATTGAATTGCAGGCCCTTCAGCCCGGTAGCAGCATAATGCCTGGTAAAGTGAATCCGGTCATACCTGAAGCTGTGACAATGGTCTCTGCTGACGTAATAGGCAATGACGCCTCAATAACTGTCGCCGCTCAGGCAGGAAACTTTCAGCTGAATGTTATGCTTCCAGTGATAGCTTATAACTTACTGAAAAGCATTAATCTTTTAGCTGGAGCTATGAATGTTTTATCAACAAAGGGGATCAAGACTTTTAAGGTTAATAAGAAAAACCTCGAAGCTTCATTGTCAAGAAACCCTATATTGGTTACTGCTTTAAACCCAATCATAGGGTATGAAAAAGCAGCAGAAATTGCGAAAAAAGCTTACAAATCTGGAAGGCCAATAATAGAGGTAGCTAATGAAGAAACCGACTTAAGTGTAGCTCAGTTAAAAAAATTATTAGACCCCTCTAAATTAACCAAGGGAGGAATAAGCAAATAATCATGGAAGAATTAGTCAAACAAAAATGTGAAGCTTGTAGAGCAGATGCTCCTCGAGTTACTGATGATGAGTTGCCTTTATTATTAAAAGAAATACCCGATTGGCAACCTATTACAAAAGATTCTGTTTTGATGTTAAACAAAGTTTTTAACTTTGATAATTATGAAGATTCTCTGACATTTACAAAAAAAGTAGCCGCATTGGCTGAAGAGGAAGATCATCATCCTGCTATATTGCTTGAATGGGGCAGGGTAGAAGTAACTTGGTGGACTCATAAGATTGGTGGTCTTCATAAAAACGACTTCATTGCTGCCGCAAAAACAGATGCCTTGAATTCTTAAATTTAAAGGTTCAAATATCATAAAGAATATTCTAATATCGTCGCTTTTTTAAAGTCTGAAGATGGAACTTATACACACTAATCCAGATTGGTTTGACCAAGCTATCAACAAAGAATGCAAGGCTAAGTCCGTTGAAGTAAATGGTGCCAAAATAGAGTACATGGAGTGGGGTGATCCTAAAAACCAAAGCGTAATCATGTTGCACGGAACCAATGCACATGCTCATTGGTTTAAATTTATTGGAGCACTCATGTCTGATAAATATCACTTTGTTGTTATGAGCTTTTCTGGAATGGGAGGAAGCGACTGGAGATCCTTCTATACAAGGGATACTTTTGTAGATGATGTTTGGGGTGTAGTAGAAGATGCGGGAATGGAGAATCCTGTAATTGTAGGACACAGCTTTGGAGGGATGGTTTCTCTTATAACAGCATCTAAATATTCCAGTGAAATGGCAGGATTATTATTGGTAGATTTTGTAGTCTATAAGCCTGAAAATCATCATGAGTGGTATGAAGGAAGAGCGCCAGCCAGACCACCTAGGATCGTACAAGATAGGCAAGAATTGCTGGATAGGTTCAGATTAATGCCTCCTCAATCTTGCGTGAATCAGTTCTTAGTTGACTACATTGCAGATCATTCGATTCGACAAACTGAAGAAGGTTGGGCATGGACTTTTGATCCAGCTGCTTACGATGGATTAATTATCGGCTCAGACCATTCTAAGATTCTAAATGAACTCGAATGTCCAGTAGGATTTTATTACGGAGAGCATACGATAGAATTTAACGCAAAATCTGGAGTCAAAGACATGAGCGATCTATTGCCTGAAGGTTCTCCAATTGTAGGATTAAAAGATGCACAGCATCATTTAATGTTGGATCAACCTTTACCTTTTATCGAAAATCTAGACTCTTTGATTCAGGAATTGACCGACAAATCAGCTTGAGGTTTTTTTAAAAGCCATACTATAAATATAGCTGCGACGACCATACCTATTAGCAACAAAAAGGCATTATCGTAATTACCGTAATACTGAAAAAGGATCGCAACTACCGGAGTTCCGGTTGCCTGTGTAAGAGCTATAAATGGTTGAGCCAAACCTCTTGAAGTCCCAAAACTCTTTGGTGTGAACGTGTTTCTAAACAAGATATTACTCATTGGAAGCCCTGCTCCTCCACCGAACCCAAAAATTGCTATTACAAATGCCAGTTGTGTTGGTGTTTGAGCGGATAAAATGAGAATAAGTCCAAGGGCCTGCAAAGCAAGAGAGATAGAAACCGCAGCTCTCGGATCTAATTTTTTTTCTACTAGCCATCCAAAAACTACTTTACTGATCATTGCGGGAATAGCGTACATTGCAAAAATGAAGGCAGCTTGATCCGCCCAACCCTTTTCTGCGGCATAAAAAGTGATATGAGCAAGAATAGCCATCATGGAAGAAAACTGAAGAGAAAAGACGGCGGTTAGAATCCAAAAGTTTTTATTTTTTAAAAGGTCTTTGATTTGCCATTCAAAACCTATTAATTCTTCAGATTCCTTTTCTTCTTTATTAAATCCACCATCTATCTCTTGATTTACATCTTCTGGTTTGTCTATGACCAACAGAAACATCAAGGGAGTTATGATTATTAATAAGAAGATCCCAAACACGAGATAAACTTCTCTCCACTCTAGGAGTAAAACATCCATCAGAAAGTATTGAGTAAGATTAGGGAAAATGAATCCAGCAAAAGAAACCCCCATGGCCGCAATACCCAGCGCTCGTCCAGCCTGCTGCTCAAACCATGATGAAACGAGTTTCGATGTTGAAAGATTTCCCATTAAAGTAGCGCCAAGTGCTATCGGAAGGGCGTAAACAACAATAAAACTTAAATAGTTAACTGTAAAATAAAGCCCCATCAGGCTCAGTGAATATATAAAACCTCCCCAAACTAGTATTCTTTTTACTGAGTGCTGATCAAGTAATTTTCCTACAACAGGAAAGAACAAAGCAGAGCAAATCATAAAGATCGGAATGGTTAAGGTGGTTAAAAATCTTGATAATTGAAGCTCTTTCTCAAGTTGCAATTGAATAACTGGATAAGATTGAAATGCAAAGCCCACAGCAAAAAAGTCTATAGCTATTGCTATAGCGACCATGCGCCATCCAAAGAATTTATTCATTAATGTTTAACGGGAAGTAAGGAGTATTTTAACTCAAAGATTCTAGCGTGTGTTCCGTTAAATCCCAAAGCTTAGATGCTTCATCAGTATCTACTGCCCAATCAGCTACACCAATGTACCTGGCCATTGGGCCATCTTCTTGCCTCGCAGCTACATCACAGTTTTCGCAGTAAACACCACTAACATCATTGAGCATTGGACTGGTAGCAGCCCACAAACTTGTCCCAGCACCTTGAGTAGGAGATTTAAAGTTTGCAGCTGCCATTTCAGATAATTCTCCATCTTCACCCAGCCAACCCAGAGCAATCATTTCTTCTTTTTCCAAGTGTCTTTGTAAGGGGGTAAAGATACCACCTGGATGCACAGAATAGGTCTTAATGCCTTCATCTCTCATTCTATTTCCAACTTCAACTGCTAATAGGCTTGCGGCAGTTTTAGATTGCCCGTAGGCCTTCCATTTATCATAGGAATTTTCGAAATGCACATCTTCCCATTGAATTCCAGAAAGTTTATGTCCTGTTGATGACAGGGTAACCAATCTTGCTTCTGAAGATTTAACCATTGAAGGTAATAAACCTTTTGTCAGTATGAAATGACCGATATGATTGACAGCAAATTGTAAATCCCATCCTTCTTTGGTAGGCATTTGAGGGCATGCCATAACGGCTGCATTATTGATAAGAATATCTAGAGGAATATTTGATTCGACAAAACCTTCGACGAATTTATAGACAGATGCGGGATTAGCTAAATCCAGTTCAAATATATCCTCGTCTCCAATCACACCATTTAATTCAGATTTAGCAACTTCGGTTCTTCTCGCAGGTACTATAACTCTTGCTCCAGCTTCTTTTAGAGCTCGGGAAGTCTCTAAACCTATTCCAGAGTAACCGCCAGTTACCATTGCGACTTTACCGCTTAAATCCACACCTTCTAATATTTCAGAAGGCTCACTTCTAGCATCAAATCCTGAATTCACAGGTTTTTGTAGTTCAGAAATCATATTCTCTCCTTTTTTCATAACTATACATCAGTTGAGACTCCAAAATCGGACTACTGGGTGAAAAATTTTAGAAGTTCTGTATAATTTAAAGATGTTACGTATCGTTGACCAAGCACTTACCTTTGATGACGTCCTCTTGGTTCCGGATCACTCGGATATTCTTCCAAAAGACGTCAAATTACAAACTCGCCTGACCCGAACACTCGATTTAAATATTCCGCTACTTTCTGCAGCTATGGATACAGTGACTGAATCTAGGATGGGAATTGCTTTAAGTGAGTTAGGTGGCATCGGAATAATTCATAAAAACCTTTCTATTGAAAATCAGGCTGCTGAAGTCAGGAAAGTTAAAAAATATGAAAGTGGTATCGTGCGTGATCCAATAACAATCCGATCTGATAATGAAGTAGGAGAGCTTATTCAGCTAACCAAAGAATTAAATATATCCGGAATGCCGGTTGTTGATAATGGTGAACTAGTGGGAATAGTCACCAGCAGAGATTTCAGATATCAGGAAAATCTAACTGCTAAAGTCTCTGAAATCATGACACCTAAAGAGAGGTTGGTGACTGCAAAAGAAGGCGAAAGCCCTGATGTTATTAAACGATTACTTCAGGAAAATAGGATTGAGAAGATATTACTGATTGATGATTCATTTCAACTCACTGGACTTGTAACCCTTAAAGATATTAATAAATCATTGGATTTCCCTGATGCAGCTCGTGACAGTGAAGGAAGGCTTCTGGCCGGAGCAGCTATTGGAACCAAGCCTGATACCTTGGATAGATGCGAGGCATTGATCAACGCTGGGGTCGATGTTTTGGTAGCCGACAGTGCTCATGGTCATTCTGAAGGAGTTCTTAGTAAAATCACAGAAATTAAAAATACCTTCAAAGATATACAAATAATTGGCGGTAATGTAGCTACCGGAGAAGGAGCTCTTGCTCTGGTAAAGGCAGGTGCTGATGCTGTTAAGGTGGGTATTGGTCCTGGATCAATTTGTACGACAAGGATTGTAACCGGTGTCGGTGTTCCCCAAGTTACGGCCGTAGCTCAAGTTACTGAAGCGTTGAAGAAAACCGATGTGCCGATTATTGCTGATGGAGGCATTAGATTTTCTGGAGATATCGCTAAGGCAATTGCCGCTGGAGGCCATACAGTGATGCTCGGAAGTGTTCTCGCTGGAACAGAAGAAGCTCCAGGTGAATTAGAGTTATACCAAGGAAGAAGCTATAAATCCTATAGAGGCATGGGATCTATAGGCGCAATGTCAGGTGATCAAGGCTCTTCAGATAGATATTTCCAAGAAAGTTCTGAGGCAACTGAAAAATTAGTTCCAGAAGGCATTGAAGGGAGAGTGCCTTACAAAGGGTGGCTTCAGGCTGTTATCCACCAAATGATTGGAGGACTCAGACAGAGTATGGGATATACAGGTTCACATGATATTGAAACTATGCGAACAAAACCCAAATTCGTTCAGACAACTTCTGCGGGTGTCAGTGAAAGTCATGTTCATGACGTTAGTGTCACTAAAGAAGCTCCTAACTACAGAATCAGCTAACTTTGATGGCAAAGAATATCCTTGCCGATAAAATTTTAATTATTGATTTCGGTTCTCAATACACTCAGCTTATCGCTAGAAGGGTTAGAGAGTTAGGAGTTTATTGTGAAATCTATAATCACCGCGCTTCTCTTAAATCAATTAAAGACTTTAATGCTAAAGGAATCATTCTTTCCGGAGGTCCAGAAACAGTAAAACAAAAGGGCTCTCCTAAAATCCCTGAGAAGGTGTTTGATTTAGGCATCCCACTTCTTGGCATTTGCTATGGCATGCAATCCATAGCCAAGCAACTGAAAGGAAAAGTTGAATTAGCAGAAAAGCGAGAATTTGGACATGCAGATTTATTATTGAAAAATAAAGCGTCAGGACTTTTTAAAGGGATAAATGCAAACAAAATCAGTGTTTGGATGAGCCATGGAGATCACGTATCCAAACTTCCTAAAGGATTTAAAGTTTGCGCAACAACCAACAACAGTCCCATAGCAGCCTTTCATCATCCAACAAAGAAGATATTCGGTCTCCAGTTTCATCCTGAAGTAACTCATACACCCCAAGGCAAAAGGATATTGAAAAATTTTGTTAGAGATATAGCAGGGTGCAAAGGTTTGTGGAATTCTAAAAATATAATTGATCGAGCAGTTAGGGAAATAAAAGATCAAGTAGGAGATCAAGAAGTACTTTTGGGTTTATCTGGGGGCGTTGATTCGGCTGTTGTAGCAGCACTACTCTCAAAAGCTATAGGCAATCAGTTAACCTGTATCTTTGTGGACAATGGACTCCTTAGGTTGAATGAAGGTGACCAAGTGATGGAGACTTTCAAAGGTAAATTTGGAATAAAAGTAAAAAGAGCTAATGCTGGTAATCAATTCTTAAAAGATTTGAAAGGAAAAAAAGATCCGGAGCAGAAACGCAAAGCTATTGGAAAAACATTTATAGATGTCTTTCTAAAAGAGGCAAAAAGAAATAAAAAAATTCAATGGTTAGCACAGGGAACAATTTATCCTGATGTTATTGAATCTGCTGGCACAAAGAATGGGTCAGCGCATGTAATAAAATCTCATCACAATGTAGGAGGGCTGCCGAGTTATCTTAATCTGCCAGTGATAGAGCCCTTGAAGGAACTATTTAAAGATGAAGTCAGAAAGATTGGTTTAGAGCTTGGTTTGCCAAAAGAAATATTATTTAGACACCCATTTCCAGGTCCAGGCTTAGGTGTCCGAATTCTTGGTGAAATTAAAAGACCTTATATTAAAACCCTTCAATTAGCTGATGACATTTTTATTAATGAGTTGGTTAAAGGTGGTTATTATGAGAAAGTAAGTCAAGCTTTTGCAGTATTTTTACCGGTCAAATCCGTTGGAGTAGTAGGGGATGCAAGGCGTTACGAATATGTCATTGCTCTAAGAGCAGTTGAAACTATAGATTTTATGACTGCCAAGTCAGCTAAACTCCCACATACTTTCTTAGAAAAAGTTTCTGATAGAATCATCAATGAAATTCCTGAAGTATCTCGTGTAACTTACGATATTTCTAGTAAACCACCAGCTACTATTGAGTGGGAGTGAGCAGTCGCTCTGAAACCCTTATAAACACTGGGTTTTAGAACTTCAAATTTCTAAATCTGATTTTTTAAGTTATTGATTTTATTGACTTTTAAAAATCTTACTACAAAGAAACTCACAAACTAGAGTAGCCATTGCAAACGATTATGACTTGTTTCATTATGAAACAAATTTTCAGATGAATCGTTTATCTAAAGTAATTATACGAAGATAAATTTATACTAGGTACATAACATCTAGACATGACTGAAGAAAAACTAAATAAGCTTTCAAAAGACGAGCTAATAAAGCAGATAAAACTTCTAAAAAGAAGTAAGAAATTTGGTTTGGTTTGGGAAACTGAAACTGAGGAGATTGTTGCTGAGTCAAAAAATAATTTCATTAACCTAATTGAAGAAAAATCACTATCAATTAATACAAACGAAGATGAAAATACGAACTACCTAATTGAAGGTGACAATTACCACTCCCTAGCAGCTTTAGCTTTTACTCACCGAAATAAAGTTGACATCATTTATATAGATCCACCATACAATACAGGCGCAGAGGATTGGAAATATAACAATAAATACGTAGGGGAGGATTATAGGCATAGCAAGTGGCTATCTATGATGAATTCTAGACTTTTATTAGCCAAACAAGTTCTAAAGAAGGATGGCGTTTTAATTTGCTCTATTGATAAAAATGAAAAAAATCACCTAGGTGTTTTGTTAGAAGACTTATTCAAAGGCTATGAGATTCACTGTATTACAGTAGTTCATAATCCAGGAGGTGTTCAGGGAAAAAACTTCTCATACAATAATGAATTTGCTTTCTTTGTATTTAAACCAGGTAAAAAGATTAATCTTCAGAATAGAGAAGAAGAACCAGACATTCGTCCCTTAAGAGATGTTTCTACTGGAAGTCACCTGAGGACAGATGCAAAGAATTGCTTTTACCCAATAAAAATAAAAGATAATAAAATTATTTCTTTTGGAGACGTTTGTAAGGATTCTTTTCATCCTGAGTCAGAAAATATAAAAAATAAGGATGGCTCAATCGATGTTTATCCAATTGATGCAAGTGGAGAAGAGAGAAAATGGACTTTTGCAAGACATAATGTCGACTCAATTAGAAATGAACTGTCGGTTAAATTTAATAAAAGCAGAAATATCTTTGACATTGAGAGAAGAAAAACACACTTTACGTATAAAACTGTTTGGAACGATACATTATTCAATGCAAACTCATATGGAACAAAGCTTCTTAGAGAAATAATTAAAGTAGATTTCCCATTTCCTAAATCTCTGCATCTAATAAAAGAGTTTATTAAGTCAATCAAAGGCAATGAGGATGCCTTAATTTTGGATTTTTTCGCGGGCTCTGGAACAACAGGGCATGCTGTATTGGAACTGAATAAAGAAGATTCAGGAAAAAGAAGATTTATTTTATGCACAAACAATGAATCAAATATAGCCAGAGATATTACTTATGAAAGATTAAGTAAAGTTATCAATGGTTATAAACAAATTAGAAGCGGAAAAGATATCGCAGCACTGGGAGGTAACCTCAAATATTTTCAAACATCACTTATTCCTAACCAAAGAACTGACAAAGATAAAAAACTATTTATGTCTAATGCTACAGATTTAATTTGTCTTAAAGAAAATAGTTTTGAAGAAGTAATTGTTAAGAAAGATCAATTTTCGATTTATAGATCTGATTATTTACATGTAGTCATAATATTTGATCTTTTAGCATATGAAGAAATAGTTAAGTCTATTACTAAAATAGATAAACCCTTCCATGTTTATATTTTTTCTCTAGGAAATGATGATTTTCAAGATGAATTTGAAGATCTTTCACAAGTTAAAAAAGTTATACCTATGCCTGGTTCGATAATAGAAATTTATAATAGGATTTTAGGAAAGAATTAATGTTTTTTTTAAAGAATTATCAAGCTGAAGCTGTTGACGATCTTTTATCCAAGAGCAAGAAGCTTTTAGGGAGACAAGGAAGCAAAGTTCTCATCCTCAAGGCTCCTACAGGATCAGGAAAAACAGTAATCACTGCTGAATTTCTTAAACAACTAGTTATCGACAATGAAGTGCATAAAGAAATTGCTTTTATTTGGACTGCCCCAAGGGCGCTTCATACTCAAAGCAAAGCAAAATTAGAGGCATATTATGAAGACAAAAATGTTCTTGAGTGTCTAGAGTTTGATGATTTGATTGATAATGAAATACTAAACAAGCAGATACTATTTTTAAACTGGGAAAGCATCAATAAAGAGGAGAATATAATAATACGACACAATGAAAGAGATTTTTACTTAGATAAAATTATTGAAAACACTAGTTTGGCTGGTAGAAAAGTTGTTCTCATAATTGATGAGAGTCACCATCATGCTACCAGTGAAATCTCTAGGAAATTAATTTCAGATATAAATCCTAGCTTAGCAATTGAAGTGTCTGCTACTCCCGTAGCCGATAGCCCAGATGAAATTTCTACTGTTTACATTGAAGATGTCAAACATGAAGGAATGATAAAAGAAACAGTATTACTCCAAGATGGTTATGGGAATGAATTAACTGGTAATCAAATTAAAGTTGCAAATACAGATGGAAGTGACGCATTGGTTTTGGAAGATGCTTTAAAAAAAAGAGCAGATCTTCAAAAAACTTACAAAAAAAATAAAATAAAAGTTAATCCTTTACTGCTAATACAACTTCCTCCAAGCAAACTCTCTCAGGAAGAAATACAAAAAAAAAGAATAATAGAATTACTAGATAAAAAGCATGATATATCAGTAAGTAATGGAAAATTGGCAATATACCTTTCCAATGAGAAAACGAATCTCGAAAAAGTTGAAGATAATACTAATAAAGTTGAAGTATTAATTTTTAAACAAGCAATTTCAATAGGATGGGACTGCCCTAGAGCTCAAGTTTTATTGTTATTTAGAGACTGGAAAAGCATTACATTTTCGATCCAAACAATTGGAAGAATTATGAGAATGCCCGAGCCTTTGATTGGGCATTATCAAGATGAGTCTCTCAACCAAGCCTATATTTATACCAACCTTGAGAATGTCAAGGTTCATGAAGATCTTTCTTCAGGTTATCTATCTCTTCATAGATCTCGAAGAGCGCACAAAACTAATTTATTACTAGAGTCTTACTACAGACAAAGAAAAAGGGAAAAAACGAGACTTGGTATTAAGTTTATCTCCATTTTTCTGGAGAATACTAGAAAGTACCATTTGAATAATAAAATCTCAAAAAAAAATAACAAGGTAACCCAGAGCATAGTTAAAGAAGCAAAATTTAATAATTTAGATGAAATTGATAACAAGCTAGAGCTTAAACAATTATCTATAGATGTTGAAAATATAGAGGACTTACAGAAATTATTTGATTACTTTATTAGAGATAATCTCTCACCTTTTTTTCCTGAACAACGTTCCATAGATAGGGTAAAAGAATCAATTTATTCTTTTTTTGAGTTGGAGTTGAATTTAGATATTTCTGATAATTTCACGAATATAGTAAAGATAATTTTAGATGATAAAAATTTAAACCACTTTAAAAAAGTTATTGATTCATCAAAAATTGACTATCAAGGATATGTAAAAGAACTTGATGAAGCAATTCTAAAAGATAGTGAATGGAATATTCCAGAATCAACTCTTTATTCAACAGATGTTAAAACTCAATCTTATAAGAAATCTTTGATGCAACCTTTTTATTATTCAATTCTTTCAAAGCCAGAAGAAGAATTCATAAATTACTTGGAACAGTCTAGTAAAGTTATTTGGTGGTTTAAGAATGGTGAACAAGATAGAAAATCATTTGCCATTCAGTATGAAGAAGATCATAAAGTAAGACTTTTCTTTGTAGATTTTATAGTTTTATTCAAGAATAAGAAAATAGGTTTCTTTGATACCAAAAGCGGGATCATACTTAAGAATGCAGGAAAAAAGAGTGATGCTTTGATTAAGTATCTGAAAAAAGATAAGAATTTTATGGGCGGAATAGTTACAAATACTGATAAAAACATGAGAGGCTCTTGGATGCTTTATAAAGGTAAAGGAAATCAACTAAGAGAAGATGATTTTGAAAATTGGGAACATATAGATTTTTAATCATCCAATATTACATAGCTACATAATATGTAGTATGGGACTCCTAAGCTACTGATGAAACAACAGGTATGAGAAGAATAAAAAAATGATGTTATACCTAAGCACTACAAAGTCACTACAAACTAATTTTTCTCCCTCGGAAACCCTTGTGTTTACTGGGGTAATTTTTGAGTAACTATGGAGTGGGAATGAGATGATACAAATTCTATTACCGATTCATATTCTTGCAGGAATAATTGCTTTGACTAGTGCTGCTCTTTCAGTTTCATCTGAGAAAGGTAAAAGACTGCATGTGCTTTCAGGTAAAGCATATTTCTGGGGTATGGCTACTATCTTCTTAACAGCTATTCCAATGTCGATTATCAGTAGCAACATCTTTTTGTTTTTAATAGCTATCTTTTCTTTCTATTTAGCTTTTGCAGGAATGCGCTTTGCTAGAAATAGAAAGGGTATCGCAACTAGTTTAGATTGGATTGCTGTCAGCTTAATGATTTTATCAGGACTAGGAATGTTGATATTAGCTGCAATCTATTTCTTGAATAGTAATACACAATATATCGTGCTTTTAGTTTTCGGATTTTTATCTATAACCTTGGGTTACGCTGATTTTAGGAGTTATAAAAACAATTCTGCTACAGGAAAAGAAAGAATCTCAAGGCACTTAACTAATATGATGGGAGGAACTATTGCAGTTATTACAGCTGTTTTAGTTGTTAATCCTCCTTTTGAACCCGAATGGGTATGGTGGGTGCTTCCAACCTTTCTGATAACTCCAGTTATCTTTTGGTGGAATTTTAAAATATTAAAATGAAGGTTTTCAGATGGGGCTCAAGAGCTTTGGATATGTTTCCAGAGGATAATGCTCTACATAAAAAATATAACTATCAGGGGAAGATTATCATCATAGGTGCCGGTGCTTCAGGATTGGCTGCAGCGAAAATATTACAAAGAAATAATATTGATTATCTTATTCTTGAAGCTTCTAACAGATATGGAGGGAGACTAAAGGAAAACACAACTTTGGCGGATTTTCCAATCGACTTGGGAGCAGAGTGGATACATCATTTGCCTAATGTGTTAAATCGTCTTAAAGGCAAATCAGGAGATCAAGTTGATGAGGAAACCGTGCCTTACAATACTTTTTATAAGTTTGATAAAGACTTTGGCTCTAGTTCATATGGCAAGATTGTTAGCTGGCTAAATTCATCAATAATGAAATTACTATTTTTCTTTAGGTTTAAATTTTTTCCTGAATTTAAATTTAAGAATTCCTCGTGGTTTAATTTTGTAGACAAAAATTTTGCAGAAGAGGTGAAAGATAAGATCGAATTTAATTCTCCTGTTACCCAAATTGACTACTCTAAAGATAAAGTGGATGTAGTAACTAAATCTGGACAGATGTATAAGGCAGACAAAGTACTCGTTACTGCATCTATTGGTGTCTTGAAATCTGAATATATCAATTTCATTCCTCATCTCAGTAAAGAAAAGCAAGATGCAATGGAATCTATTAATTTTATGCCTGGATTTAAGCTAGTCATGAAATTTTCAGAAAAATTCTATTCAGATATTATTATGTGCAAAGCCAAAACAGGAGAGAAAGGATATTATGATATGGCTTTCAAAAAAGATTCTAAAAATCACATTTTGGGTTTACTTATTCAAGGAAGCGGAGTCGAGGATTTTTACTGTTTAGAATCTGAAGAACAAATAGTTTTAAAAGCTTTAGAAGAGCTGGATAAGATTTATGAAGGAAAAGCATCAAAGACATATACTGGAGAATATGTTTTTGAAGACTGGGGACGGCATGAATTTACCCTAGGAACTTGGATAGAGTCGTTTCAAATTAATCAGTCAATAATTCAAAAACTAAATGAACCATTGAATGGTAAGGTTTTCTTTGCAGGTGAACTTTATGACTTACACCATCAGCTAGGTGTTCCTGGAGCTATAGTCTCAGGATATCACTCCATCGATAAACTTTTGACAAACCTATAACCCTGGTAAGAGAGTTACAAACTAGTTATAAAGTCTATTTCAATAGGCTTAAAAGCCTTAATTTAATAGTTTTTTTATTTACTAGGGTTAAAACACAAAAAGTAAATTAAAATCAATAATCTAAAGGGGTAAATAATGATCGAGAATTTCTTACAATATGGACAATGGGTAATTTTAGTTTTAAGCATTTTGAGTTTATATTTGGTTAGTTCTGTTAAGCATGAAACAAGATTAAATGGTTATATTCTTACTGGCGTAGCAAGATTTTCTGGAGCAGCAGTTTTTATCTTTGTAGATTTATTTGCTTTTGTAATTGCTAACTTGATACAGACTTATATTGCTTTCCAGGGATATTACAAAAATAAAAAAGCAGGGGATGAAAAAATAATTGATACAAAGTAAATACAAACTTTTTTTAGATGCCTTTTTATCAAGAGTTTCAGGACATCATTTTGCTGAGTGGGATTAGTTAATAGATCGTAAAACGCCGAGATACTAGGAGAAAAGCGAATGGGAAATACTGTAACGCAAATTAGTGGCTATCAAAAGACGATCTTCGAGGCTCATGCGTCTAACGGATATCTTATTACACACGATGTCTACCGCAGAGGCTCAGGCGCCCCGGTCGTATTACTCCAAGAGCTTCCGGGTATCGGTCAGGAAACACTGTCTTTAGCGGATGAACTGGTTAATGCAGGCTTTGAGGTTGTCATGCCACACTTATTCGGACCTTTGGGTAAAACATCAATCGGTGGGAACCTTGTTAGAGTCATGTGCCTCAGAAAGGAGTTTCGATTAATGACCAGCGATCGATCGAGTCCGATAGCCGATTGGGTTCGTCTGCTCTGCAGAGAAGTCAGGGATCAACGGGGTGTTAAAGGCGTAGGAGTTATTGGCATGTGCCTCACGGGCAACTTTGCGATACAGCTTATTGGTGACGACAGTGTCCTTGCAGCCGTAGCATCACAACCGGCAATGCCTTTTTTCAAACAGGGAAATTTGCATATGTCGGCTGATGACATCGAACAAAGTCGTAACGCTCTCAATGCGAAAGGCCCCATGCGAGTTTTACGTTTTGAGGATGATCCACTGTGTACGCAAGAAAAATCCAAATGCGTGCATCGCGCTTTTAATGATGACGGCAACATAAGAGTTCAAGAGATAACATTGCCGGGCAAAGGTCACTCTGTACTAACACTAGATTTTGTCGATCAATCGGGGCATCCAACACGCGAGGCCCTGGACAATGTAATTCAATATTTTGGTAGTCATTTATGAAAAAGAATAGTTTATGTATAGCGGCTGCCTTGTTTGGTTTGGCTCATGCATGCTTCATTTTTGCAGAAGGTGCTCAGCAGCAAGCAGCGGAGCAATCAGCACGCCCGCTTTCAGCTTTCTTTGGGTTAGACAACAAACTGCCCTTTGGCGCTAATGTCTTGTGTTTAGGCGCGGGGGGTGAGGACGGTATGCCGGTGGTTTTAAGTCACACCATTAAGCCAGATTCTCTGCAAGCTGAAGACTTTCGTGTGGTCAGGCAGTCCGGAGCCACTAACACACCTATGTGTGTCACCCTACGCCCAGCAGGCGACAAGGATGAAAATCGGACGGTTTTGCTGATTGGTGAATTCGGTAATGCCGATGATGACCCTCCAGTTAAAGTGTTGATCGTAGATGATTTGCTCTCAGATGCCACCGACAGCCCTCAGGTGAACTTTCGTGGTACTCAAGTCTCAGTTATTCCTCTCGAAGCCGGCCCAGAGATTATTTTGGCTACTGCGGTGCCAAAGGATATATGGTCGCTGTCAGGTCGGGGAACGTCTTGCCCCACTGCCACCGAACAGGTGGTGCGGGTGACCTGGACAGGTGGCGTGAGACTGCCCAACAGAGAAGAGTTGGGCGAGGCACAGAGGACGTTATATAAGGTAAGCCTCACCGCAGCGGATGGCTCTCGGTCAGAGGTGAGTCCGGCAGCATTGGCAGATCTAAACGACGCAGATAACAACCACTTTCTATGTCTAGACACGACTACGCCCGCTACAACTGTGACTTTTCCTAGTGGGCATCTGGTTGATCCTAACGGTGATCTAAATAAAGATTCCAAGGTTATGGTTCGCAGATAGTTCTATAAAGAAATTCTAAGATACTAAGATGAAATTTTTTACTCCGGAACATTTGCGCGCACGAAGGCCTAGGCTTGTTATTTGGCTGGGCAAATTCTTAATGAAAATATCAGGCTGGAAAACTACTGGTAAACTACCTGAAGATCAGCGTGTGGTGCTGGTGGCCGGACCACATACTTCAAACTGGGATTTTGTTCTTGCTATGTCACTTATATTAAGCCTTGATGTCCGCATTCATTGGGTAGGCAAAAATTCAATTTTTAAAAAAGGTTTTCGCAGGCTACTTAAGAAAATGGGTGGAATACCAGTAAATAGAATAAATCCTGAAGCATTAAAGGGTGAAATTTACAATATTACTAAGAAGTACAAAGGCTTTGCCATCGCTATATCACCAGAGGGAACTAGAAAAAAAGTAGAGCGACTCAAATCGGGTTTTTTACGAATTGCAAATGAAACCAACAGTAAAATCATGATGGTCGGAGTCGATTTCTCGAATAAGACTATCGAGTTTGGAGATTTTTTTAGTCCTTCTGGTAATAAGGACAAAGATCTAAGATTTATTAAAGATTATTTTGATAACTTTACTGGAAAGCGTCCAGAGTTATCATAAAGATAACGAAGGAGTGATGAAAATAATAAAACTTTCTATATTAACTATCCTTACTCTTTTTAATCAAATGGTTCTACCCGAATCTACTAATTTAGATATTAAGATCAATCATATACAGTTTGTTGGAAGTCATAACAGCTATAAACAAGCCATGCCTGATGGTTTTGTGAAACAATTGATGAAAGTGAATCCTAGTCTATTGGAGAGTCTTGAATATGAACATATTCCTTTAGGCGATCAACTTGACCTAGGTATTCGTAAGTTAGAATTGGATGTTTTTTATCTTGCTGATGAAGAAAGATTTCTAGTTGGCCATGTACAGCAAATTGATATGAATAGTAACTGCACTTCGCTTCGTATTTGCCTAAATCAAATTATTGCTTGGTCACAGAATAACTCGACTCATTCTCCTATATGGATTAGCTTCAATGCTAAAGACGATTATATTTTTGGTTTACCTTCACCACAGCCTTTCAGTCAAGAGGCCTTCAGCTTAATGGACTCTATTATTGAAGAAAAGTTAGGAGAGAAACTTATACGCCCGAAGGATATAGTTGATTTGAAGTGGCCATTGTTAGACGAAGCTAGAGGTAAATTCATCTTAATTCTGGACGAAGGAGGTGCAAAGCGTGATATGTATTATGAAGGTTGGCAACAGCGCCCTATGTTTACTAATGCACCGGAGGGACATCCTGCAGCCGCAATCATGATCATTAATGATCCAATCAAAGAGTTTGATGAAATTCAAAGATTAGTTAAAGCCGGATATATGATCCGTACTCGCGCGGATGCAGATACTCGTGAAGCTCGAGATAATGATACAAGCAGAAAAATCGCAGCTTTTAAAAGCGGGGCTCAGGTAGTAAGTACAGATTATTACTTACCCGCTACTCATTTTGGTAATGGATATCAAGTCAGCTTACCTCAACCAGTTCAATGCAATCCCGTCACGGCTCCAGACCACTGTCAGATTAAGAATTAAACTGCTTCGAATTTTTGAGCATGTAAGCAGGTCCGTGTGTGAGATTTATGGCTGAATTTTCTCCATATAAAACCTCTTTCTGTTTTCCAAAGTTATCTCGATTATTAGCTAATGGCGCCAACTCTTGAGCTTTTTGAAGGGCCTCTGCCTGCAATTCTTCCAGTCGACTAACTCCTTGAACAATTCCTGCATTAAGTGCTTCATTACCGGTCCACCGTTTAGATAACTGCACAGTTTCAAAAAAAGCATTTGCAGGAACTTTGTGTCGAAATAAAGCAAGCTCAGGTTTAGGTATAGATAAGCCAAGTTGCATTTCATTGGCGCAAAGAAATCCTCTGTCTTCTCTCATTAACCTTACATCATGCGATAGGGCTAACATGAATCCTGCACCAAAAGCATGTCCGTTAATGGCACATATGGTAGGAATCGGCAATGTAATCACTCGACCCATCAGATACATGAACTCTTCACCAAACACATTTCTATCGCCTCCATCAGGATGGCTATCTGGATCTTGTGCCCATTCAAGATCAAGGCCATTAGAAAAAAACTTAGGATTATTAGAAGAGGTAACTAAAGCTCCAGGCCCTTCATCATTTTCAATTTCGTCTAAGACTTTTGAGAACTCTCTTACAAAGTTAGTGTTCCAACGATTTTCGTCGGCATCCATTGTCAATAAATAAATAGAATCTGTTTTATCAAGTTTTATCACAATATATCTCTATTAAAGTTCAAGAATGAAAATACTATACATAAAATTCTTATACAAAGTAGGTAGAATTATTCATTTACAATAAAGATTTATAAATTGGAGTATTTATGAATTTGGTTGCAGGATCAACAGGCCTTTTGGGTAATGATATTCTTCAGGAATTAGGTTTAAAAGATAGATCAACGATAGCTCTCGGCAGAAGATCCGTAATGAATTTACCTGATTGTGCAAAGGAATTAATTTTAGACTTTGAAAATATACCTTCATGGGATCTTAATGGCGTAGATCACGTATATCTATCTTTAGGATATCCACTTTATTATCAAAATGTTATGGGATTTATGAGCGCAAATCTTAAGAAGGATTTTTTTCTTGTTGATTTTACCTATCAGTTAGAAATCGCTAAAAGAGCTAGAGAAGCAGGGGCACAAAGTGTTTCTCTCATTTCGTCTGTTGGCTCGAATCCAGATTCGAAGAATTTTTATCTTCAGACAAAAGGAAAACTAGAGGCAGAAATTGTCAATCTCGGTTTTAAGAGCACTAATATATTCCACCCAGGCCACCTAAGAGGAAACAAATCAAGATTGGATATTTTAATAGCAGATGCAATATCAGTTCTGAGTGACCCTTTTTTAATTGGATCTTTAAAAAAATTTAGAAGCATTTCTTCAAAAAAAGTGGCTAGATGTGTAGTTGATAATTCTCTAGAACCAAAAGCTGGAGCGAATCACTTTTATTACAGTGATTTTAAATAACTACGCATGAAAGAAGTTAAAGCCCTTTTCTTTATCTACAATGCTGATGGAGGTCTCCTTAATGAACTCAAGTATTGGATTGATAAGAACCTCTTAAAGAAACAGATTGCTTGTGAACTGTGTGACATCTCTCATGGAAAATTCTTTGTTAAATTTGAATGGCAGAAATTTATAAAGAAACTTCAGGAGGAATATACGGTAGAAGTGTTGCATAGAGACGAAACACCTCAAAAAATTAAAGAAAAGAATTATGCATTTCCTTGCGTTATCGCTGAAACAGAAGAAGATTTGGTAGAATTAATGGACAGCAAGTCTTTTAAAGATTTAGGAGAATCAAAAGGAGTAGAAGAATTCAGTAAAGAATTCTATGAAAAAGTAAGTAAAACGCTTTAATTAAATTGCAATAAAGTACCCTTTGCTTAACATAGAATTACTCCATTACTAATTGAACAATGGATCCACTATCTCAAGGAACAGTCGGAGCCGCCTTTGCGCAATCTACCGGCAATAAAAACAATCTTTTCAAGATTGGTGTCATTGGTTTTCTTGCTGGGATGGCACCCGATCTTGATGTCTTAATTCAATCCTCCAATGATCCTATTTTATTCCTTGAATATCATAGACAGTTTACCCATTCGCTTTTCTTTATTCCAATTGGATCTTTAATAGTTGCTCTTTTCATCTCACCTTTCATGAAGAGCTCAATGAATTTTAAGACTGTCTACATTGCTAGTTTCTTAGGATATGCAACGCATGGACTTCTAGACGCGTGTACCTCTTATGGAACATTGCTTTTTTGGCCTTTTTCAAATGAGAGGATAACTTGGAATAATATATCTATTGTTGATCCTCTCTTTACTATTCCTGCATTAATTCTTGTCGGTACCGCCATTAAAACTCGTAAAAAGATATTTAGTTTTTTTTCAATTGGATGGATTATTTTTTATCTCAGTTTGGGTTTTGTTCAATATGAAAGAGCCTTATCAGGTGCCAATGAATTAGCCAAATCAAGAGGACATGATGCCGAACGCCTTACGTTAAAACCGTCTTTCGGAAATATAATTTTATGGAAATCCATTTATCAATATCAAGATGTGTTTTATGTTGATGCAATTAGAACGGTTCAATCTTCAACGGTATGTTCAGGAGAAAGTATTAGCATTTTTGACTACCAACAACATCTACCGGGTCTTGATAAAAAAAGTCAGCAAGCTAAGGATATTGAAAGGTTTCGATGGTTCTCTCAGGACTATTTAGGTTTTGATGAAGAAAAAAATTTAGTAACAGATGTTCGTTACTCAATGTTACCCAATGAAATCGATGCAATGTGGGGATTAGTTATTGATGATCAGCAAGACTTGGCTGAACATGCGATTTGGTGGACAGGTCGTGATTTGGATCAAAGTCAGTGGAATTTATTTTTAGATATGTTGAGCGGTAAAGAGTGTAAAAATAGAATTTAGATTAAAAATGAAGACTGTTATTGGTAAAGCTATACACTAGAAACAAAGAAGGGTACTTATGGAAACTATTAATGAACTAGCAAGAGAAACGCCAATAATTCATCGTACAGAAGTACTGGTTGTTGGTAGTGGCCCCGGAGGACTAGCTGCTGCTATAGCTTCAGCTAGAGCCGGTGCAGAAACTACCTTGCTTGAGCGTTATGGCTGCTTCGGGGGCAATCTTACACAAGTGGGTGTTGAAGGGCTTGCTTGGTATCGTCATGACAAAACTATTGATAGTGAGGGGATCGGTATAGAATTTGAAGAGAGAGCAAAATCAATGGGTGCATCAAACCCAGAACCTCAATCTAATAGCCATGCAATTGACGGCGAAGCGTTTAAGTATGTGGCTGATGTGCTAGTTGAAGAGGCTGGCATTTTTCCTATGTTACATAGAACAATGGTAGCTACCATTGTTGAGAACCATGTAATACAAGGTGTAATAGTGGAAAGCAAGGCAGGTCGAGAAGCAATTTTGGCAAAGCGTGTTATAGATGCAACAGGCGATGCTGATATCGCTTTTAGAGCAGGTGCGATTGTAAATAAAACACCCGTTGAAGATATGATGGCTGCTTCTGTTATGTTTTCAATGAATGGAGTCGATAAAACTCGTTTTATCGAGGATGTTAAGTCAGATCCACATACCTATAGCGACTGGTTTGGTCCTGGATGGGCAATGAAAACCTCTGGAAAAGAAGATGACTTATTTTCTCCTTATTTAAAGAAGCCATTTAAAAAGGCAATTAAATCAGGATTAATACCAGAGAATTTAACAACTATCACTGGAACTTGGGGGGCCATAAGCGAACAGGGTGACCTGAGTTACTTGAATATAATTCATCTGGCTGGACTTGATGCAACTGACCCGGATCATCTTACAAAGGGTGAGATGGAAGGTCGCAGGCAGGCAATGTTGGCTATCAAAGCCCTAAAAGAATATAACCCAGGTTGCGAGGATGCTAAATTAAGAAACTTCGGTATGACTCTAGGAGTCAGAGATACCAGAAAAATTGATGCTGTTTACAACATGACTGCTCGTGATGTTCATAATGAAGCTAAATTTGAGGATAGTATTGGTATATTTCCTGAATTTATTGATGGCTATGGAGTTCTTGTTTTGCCAACAACAGGTAGGTATTTCCAATTGCCTTATAGAGCAATGATACCTAAAGGTATAGAAAATTTATTAGTTACCGGTCGATGTGTTGGTGGAGATAAAGGCTCTCATGCTGCTGTCCGAAATATGATGTGTTGTGCTGTCAATGGTCAAGGAGCAGGCGTTGCGGCAGCAACCTCGATCGAAACAAATGAAGATGTTTCTAAAGTGGATATCAAAAAAGTGCAAAAAGCATTAATCAAGCAAGGGGCCCGAATACACTGATTGAAGTTTTGTTTACTTTTACATGCAAAACTATACCTCCAATAAATAATGACTCTCAATAGCCCCTGTTTTACCATTACTTCTCTTAAAGCATTAAATCTAAAGGGGAAATACATATGTCAGCACGGAAGCAAAGGTTTCTAATATCTTTAATTGCTTTCTGCCCCGCACTCTTCTCGGAAATAGTTATAGACGGCCTTCTGAACGAAGATGAATGGACTAGTGCAAGAGAAATTAACGAGTTTTATGAAGTTTATCCTTATTCTTTAGATACAGGACATAACGATACAAAAATTCTCATTCGAGAAGATGAGAAGGGTATGTATTTTGGTTTCATAAATACCCAGCCTAAAGACACCATTAGACTTAATCAACACCAAAGAGATCAAGGTGTCAGGCCGCCTATAGGAGACCAAAATGGTGTGACGTTAGATTTCGATAACGATAAGAGAACAGGCTATCGTTTCATCGTAAACGCAGGAGGCTCAATAATTGATGGTGTTGTTGTTAACGAAAACGAAATGAATGATGATTGGGATGGAGATTGGAAACAAGCTACTTCAGTCCAAGAGAATGGCTGGACTTCGGAAATATTGATTCCTTGGTCTATTGCCCCCATGAAATCAGTAAGTACTGAAGAAAGAGAAATTGGAATTTGCTTTTATCGATTAATTATCTCTGAATTTAGGGTATTTGCTACTTGTAGAGGCAGTCCTTACCAAGAAAAGTTTTTATCAATTTTTCCTACAATAAAAGTAAAGAAATATGAATCTTCTCAACTAGATATTTTTCCGTATCTCACATTCTCGGATGATTCTGCAACAGAGCTTTCCGATACAAAAGGGGGGGCTGAGATTTTTTGGAAAATTGATTCTTCAAGACAACTAAACGCTACTTTTAACCCAGATTTTGGCCAAGTAGAGAGTGATGAACTGGTAGTTAATTTTTCTGCTTATGAGACTTACTATTCAGACAAGAGACCCTTTTTTGCAGAGAATCAGTCTTTATTTAATATTCAAGGTTATGAAACATTCTATGTTATCAATACTAGAAGAATAGGAGCTGCACCAGATTATAGCTGCTCAAACCTTTCGGGCTTAAATGCCGATTTATGCAACCAAACCCAGATAGGAACATCCGATATAGATTTCGCTCTAAGATATATACAGCAAACTGAAAATTTAGATATTGGATTCTTAGGAGCAAGTGAAGCAGATGAAACCTTCAGTGAAGGAAGAGATTTTTATGCCTTAAGATTAAGAAAAAATTCTGAAAATCTGACCTTGGGTTATTTAGGAACACATGTTGATAGGCCGGTATTAGATCGTGAAGCCACTGTTCATGCTAGTGATTTTGAGTATAAACCTAACGATAATATTAGAGTGAATGGAGTTCTGCTTAACTCAAAGATTAACCATGAGAATGGATATGGATTCAGAGTAGGATATTTGAGAACCCCCAATAAAAACTTTTCAACAGGGGCTGGAATCTATTATTTCGATGACAGAATTGATCTAAGCGATATGGGCTATCTATGGAAGAATGACTATTTAATGCTTACTGGAAGAACTCAATTTAAGAATACTGATTTACCTTCGAGCTCTTTGAGTAGAGAAAGGAACTATACCCTCGATTATGCACTGATGGCTGATACTGATTGGAATAAAGAACCATCGAGTTTTTCTGTGACATTAGATAATGGTTTTAAAAATTTCACTGATTTGAAATTGAAGACTTTCTTCAGAACTTCAGGTAGGGACAATCAAATAACTAGAAAATACAAAGAGTCTCCATATATTAATATGCCAAAAGGCTATGGTTATGAAATTCAGTATATGAATATGTCTGGGAAGCAGTATAGATATATGGCCGGATTCATGAGGAGAAAAGGTGAAGAGTATGTCTCAGCTCTTGGTTGGAACAAAGCTTATGATTTTTTGTTTGAGTACACTCCAGCTGACTCAATCTCTTATTCAATTTTTTATCAAGATTTACGAGAGAATGATTGGTTAAATTGGTTAGAAAACAATCTATTGGGGACTTACGAAAAAAGACAAAGGCTAACTGTGGCTGGGATAAATTGGTTCAAAGGAGACAAACATGAATTGAGGCTTAAGGCACAGATGGTTGCATTTACGGCTAGATCGCCGAAAGCTTATTTGGCTAGTAACTTTGGAGACCTAATTCGAGCTGATGTTCCTTTACCACCGATAACATTAAGTGACTTAGCTTTTCAAATTCGATATCGATATGAAATAAAACCTCTCTCTTATTTTTATTTGGTTTATACGAAAGGTGGACGTGTAGTTCAATATGATGAAGAGGATAACTTAGGTGAGATATATCAGAGACCTTGGGATGATCCTGAAACAGATACTATTACAGTCAAATTAAGATACAGATTCTGATTAACTTTAAGCTTGTAGGAAAAAAAATGATAAATGATTATTCAGTAAGACACTATCCCTTTGAGGGATGTTTTAACTTTAGAGATATAGGTGGTTATCTTAATAAAGATGGTAGAAGAGTAAAAAAGGGCCTCTACTTTCGAGCTGGAAGACAAGACAGAATGACCAATAAGGATCTTGCTAAGCTAGCTGATCTCAATATCGCAACTCAAATCGATTTACGTAAGCAAGAGGAAGTAATAGATCAAGGTAAGGGGCCTTTGAAAACAATGGGCGCTAAATATATAAACATTTCTGTTATTCCTGAAGGAGGCAGTGATAGATTAAATAAACTAGTAGGAGATACTGGTATATCTGGGAAGCGTTATTTAGGTTACTTAGAATTCGGCCCTGAATCTTGGCTGAGATTATTTAAGATTTTTGCCGATGAAAGAAATTTACCTTTACTTTTACATTGCACTGCAGGCAAAGACAGAACTGGTGTATCAACGGCTTTTTTGCTGTCTGTTTTAGGCGTGAGCCGAGATATTATTGAGGCTGATTATTTGCTAACTAATCTTGATACAGAGAGACAAGCCGACTTCATTGAAAGAACAGTTGGATATCCAGAAGGATATGATCGAGAGAAACTTATATCTATTGCAGGAGTCCCAAAAGATGCAATGAAAGACTTTTTGGATGGAGTGGAATCAAAATGGGGTAGTGCGATTGAGTATCTTGAAAAGATTGGTGTTACTAAAGATCAGATGGATATGGTTCGCAATAATTTTTTAGAATAAAATTTATACCAATCAATTACATTTTGATATGTTAAAAACTTTAAAAATACTACTTTTTTCCTGCTTGAGTTCTGTTGTCTTTTCTCAAGATGTTGATTTCGAAAGTCCTGAAGGATGGGCCATGGCATATACCTCAGCTTCGGCATTAAATCTGGGACTGAACCCTTCATATGATCTAAATAAAGGAAAGCTAAGTATATCTGCTGACCTAAGTACTATTCCAAGCCTATCTGAAGAACAGCAGAAAGTTGGTTTTAATGGAATCAAGGATGAGGATTTAAACAAATCTCCAGTTTTTGGAAGATTAAGGTTCAATTACGGTCTTACATCGGACACGTCTGTAGAGCTGTCCTGGACCCCACCTTTTGAAATTGATGGCGCTAAACCAGAAAATATATGGGGACTTGCTTTATCTCGGAAATTTATTAAGGGAGAAAATGTAGATTTAGGAATTCGAATTTACATTTCAAAAGGTAAAGCAGAAGCTGATGTGACTTGCAGTAAGGATGTTGTCGCAATAGAGCCCTTCACACCCGGGAACCTTTCAGGATGTATTGATATTTCAAAAGATAAACTTTCAATCGATCATAAAGGCATTGAAGCTTCTTTAGTATTTAAAAATTTTGGAAACAGATTTACCCCTTGGTTGGCTTTTGCCTCGACTCAAATGGATCCCTCAGTAAAGGTAGATGCTCCACTTAAATATGGGCAAGAATTAGTAGATATAAGCTCTGATGGAACAACTCTCACTTACTCAATAGGTATAGATTATGCCCATGATATAAATAAAGTTCTAAGTTTCGCTTCTTCATACACACCTCTTGACGTAAATAGACCAGTTGAGTTGAGTGATAGAGACAGTTTTTGGAATTTTAAAGTAGGGTATTCATTAACTTTTTAGATCACTGGATCAATGGAATATCAAGCTATGCCAACTATATCTAAGATTTTAGGAATTGTTTTTTTTCTCTTTTTTTCTTCTTTTGTTTTATCTCAATCTTTAGGTAACCTAGCTAAATTCCCCCCAGAAACAAAAGAAATGACAGTAACCACGGAATCAAATGGGATGCCTAAACTAGAACCTTCTTATATTTCATTATTCGTAGGTAAATATTACCGTCTGAAGATTAATTGCCCAGATGTAAAAGATGACTTAACTGGTTGGCGCATAGAAATGCCTGAACTGTTGCGTAATTCTCACCTCAGATTGGTAACAGTTGGTGATATTGAAATTCATCTTCAAGGGTTAAGTTTTAATGCCATTGAATGCGATGAGGTTGGTTCAGCTCATGTGAGTTTTGTGCCAATTAAACCAGGAGAATTTGATTTATATGTAGGCAATGTACCTAGTGCCTTAGGTAGGCCGATAGGAGAATCAGGTATTCAAGAAAAAGGAAAGTTTGTAATTGGAAAACTGCTAGTTCAATAGAGCTTTTTTAGGTTTTGGAAGATACACTATTATTTAAAGGAGAAAAAATGAAATACATTCAAATATTATTCATTATGCTTTCTGTTAACTTCATTTCAGCTGACTCTGAGAAACTAGATCCTATAATTTTTATGTTGGATTTATCAGTTGTAGACTCTAAAACTGAAGAAGCCAGAAAATTTACTTACGAGATTACTAAGAAGGTTATTGCAAATGAACCTGACACAGTGATTTATCAGTATTTCTTTGGTTCTGATAACAAAGTATTTCTTTATGAGGTCTATAAGACCAATACAGCTGCTATTAAACATGTAGAAGATTTTAGAGGAAGTAATTGGGAAACACGCTTTGGTGGTTTATTTTCAATAGAAAATTTTGCAGTGCTTGGTAACTCTTCGCAAGAATTAAAAGACTCTCTTGATGGATATACAACAGATTTTAGGACTTTAGAGGGAGGTTTTCATAGGCCTGCGGAAAATCTAGGAAAGGAAATATTCAACCTCTAAAACTTTTTAATATCAGATAATAATTAATTGATAGAAAAGATCATTTGATTTAATGTTTCCTAGTTAATGGAGACAAATAATGCCCGGTACAAATACCCATCAAAAAGATCTTGGAGAGAATTCTCTAGCAGTAAGAAATAAACTCATTGAAAGGACTGCAAGGTCAGAGAAGATTGCGTCGAAAGGCCAAGAAGTTTTGGCTCAAGAAATTGTACAAACAGTAGATCTTCCTCATCAGATTTATATTGATTCTGCTGAGGGGCCCTATCTAATAGATTTGGATGGCAATCGGTACATTGATCTAACAGGAGGATTTGGCCCAAATGTTTTGGGAAATAAACCTAAGGCTGTTGAATCGGCTCTTTCATCTCAAATCAAAAAAGGCTGGCATTATGGGATACCAAGTGAGGGACAGGCTCATCTAGCTGAACTCATAAAAGATTCATCGCCCTCTGTAGACGAAGTTATGTTTTGTAATTCAGGCAGTGAAGCGACTATGTTTGCTTTTAGAGCTGCAAGAGCTGTTACAGGAAAAAGAGTTGTAGCATTATTTGATGGTTCATACCACGGCATTCATGATTATGCTTTGATTCGTGCTGACTCCAAGAGCGATCGTTCTACTCCATCTAGCATACCTCTTGGTGCAGGTATACCTGACGAAGTCTCGAAAGACTTGATGCTGATGCTTCCTTATCGAGATGAAAATGCTTTTGAACTCATAAGACAATATAAAAATGATCTAGCAATGGTGGTCATAGAGCCTGTGCAGAGCTCAAACCCACGTCTGGATAATGAAGAATTTTTACATGGTCTTCGAGAAGTTTGCTCAGAGTGTGAAGTTCTCTTAATGTTTGACGAAGTTATAACGGGTTTTCGAATTGAATACGGAGGTTGCCAAGAATATTACAACATCAAACCTGATCTAATTACTTATGGAAAAGCAGTAGGAGGTGGCATGCCGATAGGAGTTGTGGCTGGTTCAAAACAAGTCATGAATAGTTTCTCTGGTGCAGAAGAAACACCTGCAATTTTTGCTGGAGGAACTTTTAGTGGTAATCCTCTGACCATGGCTGGAGGTATCGGAGCATTAGAATATCTTAGGGATAATAAAGAGACAATTTACCCTTACTTGCATGAACAAGGGAACCGCCTTGCGAAAGAAATAAATGAATTTTGTAAGATGAATAACATACCTGCAAAATTAATGAATGCCGGGTCAATGATGCATTTGATCTTTGGAGGTGAAGCTGTTGATTCTTCCCGTGATATTGATAGGAGTTACTATAAAATTGAAAGAGAATTTTATCTTCATCTTCTAGGTCACAATGTAATTGTTCCTGGAATTCATTTGGCGTTTATATCTTATGCTCACACTCCTGAAGTTATCGATAAAATCATTGATGCTTTTAAAAATACTTTTGAAGACTTGAGAAGTGATGGCTATTTATAGTGTTGCTTAGAAACGAGAAATAAGATGAGCAAACGTACAACTAATCAACCCGAGTTCATAACACTTGAGTCGGCAGCTGAAATGACTGCAGGAACCAGGATTACTTTTGTTCCAGGTGTGCAAGCTATGTATGCTGAGGCATTAAAAAATATTTGCTATGTAAAAAAAATAAAAGTTATTAGAGTTCTGCATCCGCTCATGGGTGTAGACAAAGATACAGGAGAGGATAGACAAAAGAAACTCTATGAACTTACCAGCCAAACAAGCTTACCTACTATGCTTCATGATGATCAAAGACCTCGAAATGTATGGATAGAGCAACTCGCCTTAGCGGAAGAAATAGGTGATGCTGATAGTCCAAAGTTGATACCAGATAACTTTGAACTTAGATCAGATATGTTTGGAATGTGTGCAATTGTTCTGGCAGAGGATGGATTAGTGTGGAATATGAGAATTCTATCTGATAACCCATTAGCTAGAAAATACGGTTACAGTGAAAACGCTAGCTCTAAGGCACCTCAGAAAATTTCGGAAGTAATCGGCTTGATAGATAACCAACTAAAAAACCAAGCAGAAAAAGGGTCGCCATATCTTGTCGGTGAAAGTATTTCAGCTTTGGATATTTACTGGGCGACGATGAGCATGACTATATCTCCAGTTAGTTTAGAAGTCATGCCAGCTACTCACCAAAATCAAGGTATGTTAAAAATGTTTGAGGCTATCTCCTCCATACCTCAAATAGAAAATGCAGTTTCTGAAAGAATAAAAGAACATCAAAACTATATACTGCGAGAATATTGTGAGACTCCTGCCGTCTTAGGCGGGGATCTACTATAGGAAGAAACTATATAGTTGATTTTATCTTTTTAGGGTCTTGATTATCTCGTCAACCTTTTCCTCAAATTGATCCCCTGATAGGGATTCTTTGACACAATCTTCTATGTGAGTTTTGAGAATTTTTCCCTCGACGCTGGCTATTGAGTTTTTTGCTGCCTTCAATTGATTAAGAATATCGATACAGTATTCTCCGTTCTCAATCATTTTTTCAATACCACGAATTTGACCTTCGATTCTTCTGATGCTGGATATTTGATCTTTGTGGCAAGGATTTTTCATATTTTATAAATAGGCTGGAACTATATAAGTAAATGATGTTGCAACAACAAAAACCAGCGTCGAGAAATAGTATAGCACCCTTGATCTTTTTCTTGTTTGTAAACAAGCTCTACCAAGTTCTGGATCAGCAGGACAGGGCATATGATAAGTTTTGTAGTTAGCGTAACCTGCAATAATTATCATAGTGAATGCAAATATAGTTATAGAAGTTTTGTATTGAGATAAGACAATTAAAAAAGGAAAATTTGTAACTAATGCGGCAAAAGAGGCTCCCGCACCTAAAGCTACAAACATTGCCGGTAGGGCACAACATATTAATGTTGATGAGGATGCAAATAGCGAGAGAATGTTTACAGATTTATCTTCCATTAATTGATATTTATAACCTTTAAGCCTGTCGCGTTTTGACCATTTGATAGGATTTTTTGCTCAATTTCTTTATATTCAATTTTTTTATTTTTTGAATAAGCTATTAAAACCTTACCCTTATTTAGATCTACGTCTATCTTCTTTACAGTCTCATCTTTTTCAAAGGTCTTTTCAATGCCTTGTGCACAAAAGTCACAGACCATTCCAATCACACTGACCACAGCTATCTGGCAGTTTTCAAGTCCCTTCATAAATTCTTTATATCTTTCAGGGTCAACATCAAGATTGCTTCCATCGACCAGCGCACCGTGAATATGTCCTTCATGAGCCTGATGCATACTTTCTTCTGTAAAAGATAAATACGAAATCATAAAAGCTAAGCCAAGAATTATTAATTTATTCATATCATCTCCTAAAATCTATACATCATATGTGAGTCCCATTCAGTCTTATTGTTGTAACCGAACTCAATTAAAAAATTTCCCTTAAAAAACTTTAATACTGGTAAAGTAGACCAACTCTCTAATAGATCATTCTTCTTTGATTTCACCATAATCCATGTATGAAAATCGCCATATTCACCTAAATAGGGCGCCACCCCTAGCTGTAGGAATTTATCGTCGTATTCGATAATATCGTTACTTACCTTTTTGTAGCCAAACCCTACAAACCATCTCCTAGTTTCCCAGTCACCATGCACTCCTATGAAATTGTTGTTAAGGCCTTTGGAGCTCACCCCTGATTGAAAATATAAATTCCTTTGCGAGAAACGGGTATTCTTTCTATTAAGCAAGTAGGTCAACCTGAAGTAAGAGTAGTCAGTGTTAAAGTAACTGTCTTTTATGGCTTCCAATCCTAAAGAATACTTATACGTAGGCGAATAGTGGTAATAAAGAGTATCGCGCATGTTATCAGTGTTGCTCATTACAGTTGATCCACCCGAATAAGAGATGGGTCTTGCTTCTATAACTCCGCAAATAAAAAACAAAAAAAGTAATGTTCTTTTTATACCCATAGGGGGTATATTAAACTAGATTTTGCTTACTAACTAGATAAAGAGTAACCTAAGGATTATTGGAGGATGCATGTCTGAAATTCTTTTATATGAAACTAATGATGCGGTAGCTATATTGACTATTAATGATGCTCCTTATAATCGAATGTCCCTAGATTTTATGGATCAACTAGAGGACATGGTTAACAAAATCTCAGTTGACACATCCATAAGAGCAGTTGTATTAACTGCTTCCGGGCTAGATAACTTTTCAGTAGGAATGAATTTGAAGCAACTTCCTGAAGGTATAGAACGTAAAGGGAGCAGGGATGCTTTGTTTGATCAAAGATTGTCTGTTATTGAGAAAATAGAAAACATGAATAAACCCTGGATCGTTACTTTATTTGGATACTGTCTAGGAGGTGGCTTAGAGATTCCTTTGGGTTGCCATTTTAGGTTAGCTGCATCTGAGGATGCTCAAATTGGTCTTCCTGAATTAGATCTAGGAGCAGTACCCGCTTGGGGAGGTAGTGCAAGACTAGCTAAATGTGTGGGAGAGCACCATGCAATGGACATGATTCTTCGGTCAAAAAAGATTTCTGGTAAAAGGGCTTTAGAAATAGGTTTGGTCCACGAGGTCTGGCCGCTAGAAAATCTTAAAGATGCTGCAATACAATTAGCAAAAGAACTAGCTAATCAACCTGCTAAGGCTGTTGCAAGTATGATGAAAGTACTTATCAACAGCTCCGATCGGTCTTTGAAAGAGTTAATTGAAGAAGAACAACAAGCAGTCAAAGATAACAGTGGAACGAAAGATTCTCTTGAAGGAATGACCGCATTTCTAGAAAAGAGAAAACCAATTTTTAACCAAGAGTAGATCAAATCTAAGTTGTCTATGCGTTCATTGTTAAATTTACCTTCTGGATTCTTAAGAAATTTGAATTTGTTAGGTCTTTCATTTTTTTTTATTTATTTTGGGGTAGATCATTTTATAAATCCTGACTTTTACCTTTCCATAATGCCTCCATCATTTCCAATGCATTTAGAGGCTGTTTATATCAGTGGTTTATTTGAAATATTAGGAGGTATTGGTGTGCTTCTATCCAAAACAAGGAAACTAGCAGGATGGGGACTATTTGTTCTTCTGATAGCTGTATACCCAGCAAATATTTATATGGCTTTAACACCGGAAGCATTTCCAGAAATTCCTTTATCCGCTTTATATTTTAGGCTGGTACTTCAATTTCTCTTTTTCTACTGGGCTTACTCAGTAACAAGACCGGGCTTCAATCCATAGAAATTTCTCTGGAGCTGAAGTTAAAAAAATAGATGACGGTTGGGGAAAGGGGATGCACCAAGTTTATATGGAGATTGACCTTAAACTCAGATTTTATAAAACAGGTGAAGAATGATGAACTTGAATTTTTATAGATTCTTCAATCTCTATCAGGAGAAAGGTAAAGGCCACTTTGGTAATTTCATCTATACCCAGAGGCTTGAAGAGAAGTGTTCCCATGACAGAAGTATTTTCTTCTTCCTGGACCATATGGCATTCATCTAAATCTATTTTTTCCCAAGGCTTGAGAGCAAAGCCATTGTCCTCTTTAATTTGCCCTTTAACAAAATAAGACAAAGCCTCTTTTTGAGTGTTTCGGAAGATTACTTCCTTAGTAAAAGTAGGTTTAAAGAGAACTTCAACTTCACCAAAGGCATAATGCCTAGAAATAAAGCTCTCAGCGCATCTCACGTAGTCTTGATCGTCCATATAGAACTGACCAATTTCAACTACTCCTTCCGTCCATGAGTTCAGGAAATCCATTATCTTTGTTTTATCAATCAAAACTTAAACCCTTTTTGATAATATCTTTTTCATTGATGAGGTGCTTAAAACTTCACCGCTTTTGCTGAGAGATTCAGCCAGTATTCCATCTCCTTCTGGAGCATAAATATTAAAAAGAACCAAAGCGCCTTCTGGTCCAGCTTTTTCCATATGTATATCGCCAGGTTCTTTATGAACAAAATCTCCAACTTTCCTGATTCGAGAGCTTTTCTCTTGGCCTGTTAAAAGATCTATGTCAGTAACTTTAAGCTCGCCTTCCAGAACTACCGAACTTGTCTCGGCAGTATGCCTATGAAAATGACAATACGAATTTGGAGCCCACCTAACCAATATTTCCAATCTTCCATCTTCACGAGCATCTAGAACTGCATCAGAATAATCTATCGGATAATCAAAGTTTTCATCGTCCTTGTAGTGTCTCCACTTTAAATTTTCATTATTGAGTAAATTCATATTTTTGACTTTATCCTAGCTGTAATTCCTTTTCAATTATCGCCAAATGAATTCCTAAAAACTCTTACAAACAAGCTTTGTCTAGGTTATTCTTATCTTAAAGCAAACAAATAACTAATTAATAAAGCTAAAGGAGTTTTTATGAGTGATTCTTCTGAATATATCCCACCTAAAGTATGGACATGGGATAAAGAGAGCGGAGGTAGATTTGCAAACATTAATAGACCTATCGCAGGATCGACGCATGAAAAGGAATTGCCAGTTGGAAAACATCCTTTGCAGCTTTACTCTTTAGGCACTCCAAACGGAATTAAAGTTACTATTTTGCTTGAGGAATTATTGGCTTTAGGACATGAAGGTGCTGAGTATGATGCTTTTATAATAAACATAGGCGAAGGTCAGCAATTTAGCTCTGGCTTTGTTCAGGTAAACCCAAACTCTAAGATACCTGCATTGTTAGATAGATCAACAGATCCGTCTACAAGAGTTTTTGAATCTGGAGCTATCCTTGTCTATCTTGCTGAAAAGTTTGGAGAATTTCTTCCGTCAGATCCTTCCGAGAGAGCAGAATGCATGTCTTGGCTTTTTTGGCAAATGGGTAGCGCGCCTTATTTAGGTGGTGGTTTTGGCCATTTTTATGCTTACGCCCCAGAAAAATATGAATATCCTATAAACAGATATGCCATGGAAGTTAAGCGTCAGCTAGATTTGTTAGATAAAAATCTTGATTCAAGAGAATATATTTGCGGTGACGATTACAACATTTCAGATATAGCCATTCATTCCTGGTATGGAACATTGGTTTTAAACAATGCATATAATTCTGCAGAATTTCTTGATGTGGAGTCCTATAAAAACCTTGGCAGGTGGGCTAAACAAATAACTGAAAGGCCCGCTTACAAGAGAGGTTCTCTAGTTAATAGAAAGCCAAATGGCCCAGATGATAAGGCTATTCTTGAAAGGCATGATGCAAGTGATATAAAAATTTAATTTATAAAAATATAAACTTAGCAACAAAGACCAAGGTTAAAAACCAAGCACCGGAAGAGATTTTATTGATCTCTCCAACGAAGACTTTAATAGAAACGTAAGCAAGAAATCCTAAGGCTATTCCATTTGCTATAGAGAAAGTAAGTGGAATCATGACTACCATTACTAATGCTGGAAGAAGTTCAGATTGGTCCTCCCAATTTAATTTTTCCATTCCGCTCAACATTAAGATGGCTACATAGATTAGCGCTCCAGCGGTTGCGTATGCAGGCACGGCTGCTGCGAAAGGCGATAAAAAAGCTGCTAGAAGAAATAAAATACCTACAACGACTGCAGTAATACCTGTTCTTCCTCCAGCTTCTATTCCAGCTGAACTCTCCACATAACTTGTCACTGGGGCACAACCAAAAAAAGATCCAAAGACACTCGAACTGCTATCCGCTTTAAGAGCTTTATCCATATTTCTTATATTTCCCGATTCCTCAAGCAGGTTGGCTCTAGAGGCTACACCAAATAATGTTCCAGCAGTATCGAATAGATTTACGAAAAGAAATGACACAATCACACTAATCATTGCTACATCTAGAGCACCGAGAATATCCAATTCTAAAAATACTGGGGTGATATCCGGGGGTAAAGCGAATATCCCCTCAAACTGCACCAAGTTCAAGATTACGCTTATGAATGTAACTGCAAGTATGCCAATAATTATAGCTCCTGGAACTTTTCTTATAGAGAGGATTGCAATCAACAGAAAACCTAATCCAGCTAATAGAGTGCTTGAACTTGTAAAGTCTCCAAGGCTTAAAAATGTTGCGCCATTAGAAACTATTATTCCTCCATTTTTTAGACCAATGAAGCCAATAAAAAGTCCAACTCCAGCACCCATTGCTATCCTTAGGTTCAAAGGAATGCTGTCTAGCATCCACCTTCGCAGAGGTGTAACGCTCATAATGAAAAAAAGAATTCCTGCGATAAAAACTGCTCCCAGTGCTG
>CACJMO010000001.1 GCA_902594545.1 uncultured SAR86 cluster bacterium | reverse complement strand
ACTTTTATTTATTTTTCTTGGTTTGGGAAGACATAGAGCTTTATTAAGAATGCCAGGTGCTTTTCTAATGGGTATTACGGCATTGCTTGCTTGGCTAGGAATATGATGGATCTCAAAGGGTTATATCTATTGGAAAATCCCCCAATAGGAAACTTAAACAACTCCGTAACTGTGGAATAGTTTCCAATGAGAATATTTTTCTTTATAACAATTTTCTTTAGTCAACTAAGTTTTAGTTCTGATAACAATTATGTATTTGGGTGGACTCAATTAGATAATCCGGACTTGATGACACCAAGAGGAGGAACTTCCTCAGGCCCAGATGTTGACTTAGATAAAACCCCCAACCCTTTATGGAAGGAAATACAAAATGATGAGTTAACCAAATTTGAAAAAGACAGGTTAGCAATTCTTGCAATGCAAGGGGAATACAAGGTCAATTTTGATTTTATGGAGACAATGGGTTTCGTTGAGGATTACATACCTACAAAACCTTATCAGTCATGGGGAACAGAATTTGTAATCGCGGTTGAAGATGAAAAGGATTTCATAAGCCTGCAACACATAATGGTTATGTTTTTTGAACAAGATGATGGGACGACTTCAGATCCTATTGTTGTTAAGCACTGGCGACAAGATTGGAAATACCAAGATAATTCAATTAATGAGTTTGTTGGAGAAAATACATGGGAAAGAAAAAATCTGTCCTATGGTGAAAGAAAGAGAACTTGGTCACAAGCGGTTTATCAAGTAGATGACTCACCAAGATACGAGGGTTTTGGTGAATGGAACCACTTTGCAAACTCATCATCATGGACAAGCAATGAAACAAAAAGACCTCTACCAAGAAGAGAGGCGACAGTTCGAGATGATTACAATATTGTTATCGGAACCAACATACACACAATTACTCCCAGCGGATGGGTTCATGAGCAAAACAATAATAAAGCAACACTAGATAATAAGGTCATAGCGAAGGAAATTGGTCTAGCAAGATATCAAAGAATAAAAAACTTTGATTGGTCGGCAGGATATACATACTGGGATGAAACTTCAGATTTTTGGAAAAAAGTAAGAGAAGTTTGGGGAGAAAAGATAGAAAATCCAAAAAAAATTCAAGTCAATTCTGATGTTGGCGGTAATATCTTATTCGCACGATTGTTTGGATTAGCAGATGATTACAAGAACGGTAATTTAGATGCAATTGAAAAGATAGAAACCACAATTAATGAACATATTGAAAGATGAGAATCTGGTTACGGTTACTCCGCTACATTGGAGTAGTTTACAACAGTAAATTAGGGTAGATGTTATGAAAAATAGGCTGTACATTTTTATGATGTTTGGCATTGCTTTAACTTCTCACATCTATGCAAATGAATTCAGAGTTGGGTTTGCTGAGCTTCCAATTACCCCCGAACTAATTGATGAATGGGAAGATATAAATAATGATGCTCAATTTGATCCGGATATTGATAAGTGGACCGATGTAAACGGCAATAACCAATTTGATGCTGTTTGGATGGCAGGTTTTCAAAATAAACGAGCTGCTCAAAAAGTTAAAGATGACCTTATGGCGGTAACTGCAGTTATTGACGATGGCCATACAAGGATAGGAATTATTAGCGCTGACACTATCGGGTTAATGCGAAAATTTGTACTTAGTGTCCGTGAAGATGTTCCTACAGACTGGGGTCTTGATTACATCATGGTGCATGCAACGCATAATCACGAGGGCCCAGATACTCAAGGTCTTTGGGGTCCAGGTTTTTTAAAAAGCGGCGTTGATGAAGTTTATATGGAGCGGCTTAAAAGAGATTTCATAAGCACATTAAAAATGGCTATAGATAACCTAGAGCCTGCAGAAATGAGTTTGGCTTTAATTCCGACCAACCCCCTCACGCCTATCAAAGACAAACGAAAACCTATCGTGATAGACGACGACATAAGAGCAATTTTGTTTAACCGCCCTGATGGCTCAATTATAGGCTCGTTAATTAACTTTGGAATTCATGTCGAACTGGCATGGGATAAAAATCTAGAATTAACTGCTGATGTTGCAGGCTACTTAAGAAGAGGCATCAGTGAAGGCATTTATTATAATGATCAACTTATCAGAGCTGGCCTTGGCGGAACCACGTTATGGCTTACAGGAAACATTGGAGGCTTGATGACATCAGGACCAACCGATCCAATTTATGATCCTGTTTTAAAAAAAATGCTTACTAAGCCTAGTCATGAAAAAGCGCGTGCATATGGATATAGCTTAGCAAGCAGTGTCATAGAGACTTTTCATGCAGGTGATTTTAAGCAGTCTCCAAAGCCATCCATAACTGTCCACTCGGCTGAAATAGAATTAGCTATAGAAAACTTCATGCTCTCATTAGGCACTTTGCTAGGCGTGATTGATACCGACCCTAAGTTTAGTCTGATGCCACCATTTATCCGCTATTTGAGTGAAGTGGCATTCATACAACTAGGAGATGCATCTATTACCGGCGTCCCTGGAGAACTTTATCCAGAAATTGCTGTTGGAGGCATAGAAAACCCTGTAGGTGCCGATTACGCCATAGTCCCACAAGAAGTTCCACATTTGCGAAGTCATTTGCCAGACAAACTTAATTTGATGGTGAATTTAGCTAATGATTCTATTGGGTACATAATTCCAAAAAGTGAATGGGATGAAGACGCTCCTTGGATCTACGGAGAGAGCGAAGAAACCTATGGCGAGGTGGTGTCTTTGGGTCCAGATACTGCGCTTATAATTTATGAAAACCTCGTTAAGCTTGTAGAAGAATCAAAAAACAATTCAAAATGAGTACGCTATATGGAGCAGGACAAAACAGTGAATAATATTACAGAGGGAGGGTGTTTTTGCGGTTCAATTCGTTATAGCTTTGAGTCCTACAATTATCCCTCTGCAAATTGTCACTGCTCCATGTGCAGACGCACTTCAGGGGCCGCTTTTCTTTCTTGGATGGCTATTCCCTTAACTGCCTTTGAATACAGTAAAGGCAGTCCCAAAAAACTAATTTCCTCTAATCAGGGTAGCAGGTACTTTTGTCAAGATTGTGGAACTCCTTTAACCTGTCTTCTTGACGAGTATCCTAAATATATTTATGTCACAATTTGTAGCTTAGACAATCCCCAAGACTTTGAACCAAGCGACGATATGTTTGTAGAAGACATGCTTAATTGGGTAAAAATATAATGAAATATAAAATACAGTGGCAAGACAGGTGGGGCAAATGGCAACACTATCAAACCAAAACGAATGAAGCAGATGCTTTTCGTGTCATGAAGCAGATGGTAAAACAAAAAGGGATACGACACCGGATTGTGGATGAGAATAATTCTCTCATAGATCTTTTAAATCCATAAGAATTAGTAAATATGATTTGTATCAAAACAGAAATCCCAAAAGAAATTTGTGCGATAGATGATGAGCTAAAAGCAATCTATCATTCTCATGACACTGTTTGTATTTGGGTTTTTAAATCAAGAGACGATAGAGACAGATTCATGGATCAGACAGTTGGCATGAATAGGGAAGAAAGAGAGAATTATTTTTTAGAAAATTATGAAAGAGCTTAACTTTAATACTGGCGATGAGGGTCTTATTGCCTATAAGTCTTCAAACCCTTTCGAGTTTTATCACATACTCAATTCTCAGGAGAGTGAAGAGCAAGATATGTTCGGAACCCTCATTCTTCCAGATGAAAAGAAGGAAAAGCACCCACTTGTAATCTGCATGCATGGAAGTATGGGATGGAGAGGACATCACCACGAACATTCAGTAAATTTTTTAAATAATGGATTTGCAATTTTCAGAGTTAATAGTTTTGATGCAAGGCAAGTCACATCCATTGTTGAAGATCAGATACAGGTCACTTTAGCTACTGTAATGACTGATTGCTTCAATGCTCTTAAAATTTTATCAAATCATCCGGATATAGATTCATCAAGAATTTTCATTGCCGGATGGAGTCTTGGAGGGAGTACAGCCATTTATTCAGCCTGGGAGCCGTTGGCAGAGAAATTGGCTCCAGATGGAGAGCGGTTTGCGGGCCATTTGGCATTTTATCCGGGAGCATTCATGTGGCCGGAAGAGATGCGCTGGAGCAAATCACCCATTTTGACTCTTATCGGTGCTGATGACGACTACACACCTGCCGTTCTTATAGATGAGTTGTCACCTGCAATAAATGAAAATGGAGGCAATAGCACGATAATCACGTATGAAGATAGTCATCACTCATTCGATTCCGTAGACCCTGTTGTGTATGTGCCAAATGCTATAGCTGTTGGACGCAGGCACACTTTTATTGCGAAAGATGGCTTTCATTATCACCAAGACGAAGAGGGCAACAAAACCCCAATGAATGAACCGCATGAAAGGTCTCAGATATTTAAAGACCGAGCCAAAGTGGGTGCTCATCTAGGGAGAAATTGGAAAGCCAGAAAGTCCTCGATGCAGGACTCCATAAGTTTTTTATTATCTAACCTTGATTAGATTAAATAGTTTGTATTATTTATGCTTATAATTTAAAGTTCTCCGCCCCAAAGAAGAAATATGAGACTAACACAAGAATATTCTGACAAAACAGCGATTAGCTTATCTGCACTGTGTTTAGTCCATTGTCTTCTTGTGCCGTCTTTTTTAGTTTTTCTTTCAGGTTACGTGTCTCTTTCATATAACAATGAACTGATACATTATGCTATTTTGTTTATAGCCATTCCTGTGAGTCTTTATGCCTTAATCACCGGTGTAAGAAATCACAAATCCTTCAGCTTTTTGTACTTAGGCCTTATAGGTATTATCTCTCTCATTCTCGCTGTCACTCTTGGAGCTCAAATTTGGGGAGAAGTAGGTGAAAAAGTACTTACAACAGTAGGAGCACTATTGGTTGCTATCTCGCATTTCAAAAACTACAGATTATGTAGAGAGGTAGAGTGCGATGATTGCCATTAAAGCTTAGACCCTCAATTCTCAGAATTAATTAATTGTTATTCTTCTTCCTAAGAAGCTAATATATTTCTAGGAGGAGATATGAGAAGAATAATAACGGGACATAATGAGGCAGGAAAATCAGTAGTTTCAATTGAAGGGCCGCCAGCAAGATCGCTCGGAGAGGATGCTGGTGGGCTATATGAGATTTGGAATACAGACGGCGGAGGCTTTGATACTAAGTCTCTAGAAGATAGAGCAGATACAGATGTTGTACTGTCTCCATCCAAAGGAGGTACTAAGATCAGGTATTTTCAAATAAATCCAATTCCTGAAGGGGTACCGCCAGAAGTTATTGAAGCTTCAACAGCTGCTGCTTTTGAGAAAATGGGTGCTGCTCATCATCGTGTAGATACATCAAGAAATGCAGCCATGCATGAAACAGATACCATTGATTATATTATCTTGCTCAAGGGAGATGTTACTTTGGTATTAGATGAAGAAGAAATTAAAGTAAATCCACATGACATTGTAGTTCAGAGAGGAACGAATCATGCGTGGGTAAATAACGGAACCGAGCCGGCATTATTAATAGCAGTTCTTATCGATAGCAGCCTTGTTTAATTGGGTGGCTCAGTGACGAAGTACTTAACTACTCTTTGCTTATTGGCTGGGGGTATTCTCCCGGTTTTGGTGGATGTGAATCCTTCGCATTTATTAAATCCTGATTGGGATTCACATGCCAGAGTTCATGAAGCATGGCGATTATCTACAAATTTCTTAATTTTTTCGTTGGCCATATTTCTATTATGGTACAAAGGCATGGAGAAGTTGGCTGGCCTGCTGAGTCTTTGCATTCATTTTGGTTTTGTAATCGGAACCTTGTTAATGCCTTTATATGGAGGAGAGCCTGTAGGAGAGGGCATGCTGGAGCCTAAAATAGTCGACATTCCTTTGAATATGCTGTTTTTCTATTCGATGTTCTTGTTGCAGAGTTGCGTATTGTTTTTTTTATTTAAGCAGCCAGCCAAAAAGTAAAGTTTGGTCTATTTTGATTTAATCCTTAGATTCTTCTATCCATTCATCAATTAAGTCTTCTAAAACGAAAAGAGGCACGATTCCGTGATCTAAAACAATTGCGTGAAAATCTCTTAAGTCGAATTTTTCTCCTAATTGATTCTTGGCTTTTTCTCTAAGCTCAAGAATTTTTAGCATGCCTATCTTGTAACTGGTCGCTTGTCCTGGCCAGACTATGTATCTTTCTATCTCTACCCTGACCTCAGTATCAGACATTCCAGTAGTTTTCTTCATGTATTCCATCGCCCTTTCTCTTGTCCATTTTTTGTGATGGATGCCTGTGTCTACCACCAGCCTGTTTGCTCTAAACATCTCGCTTTGTAGTACTCCTAATTCATCGTAAAGATTTTTTGTCATGCCAACTTCAACTCCTAGCTGCTCTGCGTATAAAGCCCAGCCTTCCGTATGAGCAGAAGTGTTGTAACCCAACCTTCTGTAGAGGGTTAACTCCTCATTCTCGATATTTAACGCAAGTTGAAAGTGATGCCCAGGCACAGCCTCATGAAATGTTAAAGTCCTCATGCCAAATTTAGGAGTCTGCTTAATGTCATATAGGTTCGCATAAAAAACACCCGGTCTTGTTCCATCCAAACTTGGAGATTGATAATAGCCTCCAGCAGCAGTTTTTTCGGAGTACTCCGGAACAGCCCGAACCTCCACGGGGCTAACTGGAAATTTATAAAAATATGGTTTTACATCCTTTTCGGCTTCCTTGACCATTTGATTGTAGTCGCTGATTACGATTTCCTTTCTGTCTTCAGTATCTTCATATAAAAACCTAGGGTCTTCATTAAGGTCGTTCATCATCTCCCCCACAGGCTTGTTTACTTCATAACCGAGCTCCAAGAAGATTTCTTTCATTCTCTTGCCAATACGATCTACTTCTTGCAATCCAATTTGATGTATTTCCTCCGCGGAGTAATCAGTGGTCGTATAAGATCTCAATCTTAGTGCGTAGTAATCATCTCCATCAGGCAAAGACCAAACACCATGATATTCATTTGCGCTTTGATAATTTTCAAGCATGAAATTAAGAATGGCCTGAAAACCGGGCTTCACATCTGATCTAATGGCTGCGCTCAATTCCATGGAAAGGTTATTCTTAACTTCCTCATCCAAATCTAACTTATCTATTTTGTCTTTAAATATGAGTATCAATGGGTTTTTTGAGTCTTCATAGGCAATAAGCTCTCTTAGTTGCTTGATAACGTGATCAAAGACAAACTTGGGTGCGTAAATGTTTAGCTTTTTCTGCTCGTTTAGCCATTTAAGATTTGCATCAAGAACCTCATCAAACATTTTGACTCTCTTTATGTAATCAGAAGCTTGATTTTTATTTCTTATGGGGTGTGTGTCTGTCATAAATTCAACCAAGTTAAGATGGTTGCCGCTTATTTGGTTGAATGGATAGGAGTGATACCTGAAGCGTTCGTACGACTCGATGTCGTTTTCTGTATCAAACACAGCAATTTTTTTAGTTATCCTTTGGTTTTTATTCAAAGAGCTGTCATTAAAACCCTGGATAATATCTAGCCTTTCTAGATTGTCTTTATAATCTTCTGCGCTTTCCTCTGACGAAGGTACAGAGAGTTTTTGATTGTGCTTAAAGAAGAAGCTTAGATCATCAAATATGCCCAAATAAGTCATGTATTCGGGTGAATCTGTGACCCCCACAATTAGTTCCTTGGCTAGATAATGATCTATTGAGTATGGTCTTGAAGAAAACAGATTCATCAAATACAGAGAGACAACTAGCAATAGTATTAGAAAGGCGAGGCCAAAATATTTTAGTGTTTTTATCATAAAGTTTTTTATTAAAGAGAATCCTTTCAAATTTAAGCGGACGAGTGTGATCAACGTCATTTGAGCACAAGCTTATGGGGTTATTATAAAATGAAAAAGATAAACTTTACGCAGAAAGAAGCCCTCAAGATGTTTTTAATTTTTTCTAAACTATGGAAAGATAGATATCAGGTAAGCTCATTAAATAGGAGGATATTATGAAAAAATTACTGGCTTTAGCTTTAGTTGTTTCCTTTAACTTAAAATCTGAGATCTATGAAATCAGGGACTACACTATTGAAGAAGAGGATTTTGAAGCCTATGTTTACTGGGCTGAAAATCACTTTATGCCTTATGGAAATGCGAGGATTGAAATTATTGATTTTTGGGTCAATAGAGGTGATGAAGCAATAGTCGAAGGAACTAATCCAATAGTGTCTCCTAACGGACAGCCTAATGTTACTTGGGTTGCAAAGTATAAAAACAGGGAGGAAAGAGATGCTTTCTTTGCCAACCTGGATGTAGATCCCGAGTGGGAAAAAGTTTGGTCTAAGCACCCCAATCCGGATGCTTATATCCACTCTAATGCTCGATTTTTTAAATCCATTAAGTAAACATTTCTTAAACTAGAAGGCTTTCTTCTTGTTATGCAATGTCCAGTTTGCTATGAAAAATCTTACTGCTTGTATTCTCAAATCAATGAGCTCAAGTACTTTCAGTGTCAAAGTTGTAAGGCAATTTATCTGGATAAAAATAATCACCTTGACCAACAAGCAGAAAAGCTCAGATATGAACTTCATAACAACGAATTGAATGATCCTTCTTACAGGAAATTTCTTTCACAACTGCACAACCCTTTAATCAAAAAGCTGTCAAAAAATTCCATTGGTTTAGATTATGGATGCGGACCAGGACCCGCATTGGCAGAAATGTTTAAAGAAAGTTATTGTTGCATGGATCTTTATGACCCTTTCTTTTTTCCCGATGAATCCTACAAAAATAAAAAGTATGACTTTGTGACATGCTCCGAGGTTGCTGAACATTTTTTTAATCCCCTCGAAGAATTTCAAAAGATAGATAAGATTTTAAAAAAGGGTGGTTGGTTTGGGATGATGACTAATTTCTATGATGATTCCATCTCATTTGAAGACTGGTATTACAGAAAAGACCCAACCCATGTAGTTTTCTATTCTTTAGAGACGGTATCTGCTATTGCATCAATGATGACTTGGAGCTGCGAAATTCCTTCTCAGAATGTTGTTTTGTTTCAAAAATAATTATGTTTGAATCTGACTTACCAATAACAATTTAAGGGGGAAAAATGTTTAGTCACATAATGGTTGGAGCAGATGATATAGAGCAGTCTAAAAAGTTCTATGACAGTATATTCTCAGTTTTGGGCGCGGAGCCAGGAGTACTTTCTGTAAATCCTACAGGCCATAAACGATATATGTACTTTCTTGATGGAAATGTATTTTTAATTTCAGAACCAATAGATGATGAACCTGCTACACACGGAAACGGTAGTACAGTTGGTTTTGCTATTAAAAGTCCAGAGCAAGGAGATGAATGGCATGAAGCCGGAATAAAGAGTGGTGGAACAACTTGTGAAGACCCTCCCGGAATTAGAGAAGGCATGGGAATGAAATTGTATCTTGCCTACTTGAGAGACCCTTCAGGCAATAAGCTGTGCGCGCTTCTTAATCTTTAGGGTTTATGGAATTAGAGGTCGATCAGGCCAAACTAAATTTCGAAACTCACGGAAGTCCTAAAAATTCGCCCCTTGTCTTGTGGCATGGGGCGGGTTGCACTTTGCGAATGTGGGATAACGTAATCTCTGGTCTGGTGAGTAAATTTTATGTTGTAACTTTCGATATTCGTGGCGCAGGAAAAAGCTTAAATTTTGATGACAGCGAAGATGTATTCTCGTTTGAGAAATATTCAGAGGATTTAAATCATCTTTTGACGCACTTAAAGATAGAAAAATTCAACTTATGGAGCATGGCTTGGGGTACAAGAGCCGCTTTAGCTTATTCTTCTCTGAATTCCGATAGAATTCTTTCTGCCGTATTTAGTGATGCGAGTATAGCCTCTGCGGATGTTGAAGCTCAAAGAAAAGGATTGAAAATAGCAATGGCTAGGCAAGAATCGATGGGTATACAGAAATTTGAATTGCCTAAAGGATGGAATGAACACATCAATAAAAAGAATGCAGACCTTTCATTAACTGCGGCTGCAAAATTTAACTTAGATAAAGCAGTATCCAGCATCTCATATCCTTTTCTTGTTATGACTGGAGATCATGATCCGAACTTAACCTCAAGCAAAGATATAGTGAGTCGATCCGCTTCTGGCAATCTCAAGATTCTTGATGATGTGGGACATGGATCAGTGCTGCAACGACCTGACTTAGTGCTGGAAAATTTTTTTTCCTGGCATAATCTACAAATTTAGGAGAGCTAAAATTGCAAGGTAAAACAATCTTGATTACAGGAGCAGCCAATGGCCTTGGAAAGGCTTGGGCCGAGCTTTTTGATCAAGAAGGCGCGAATGTCTTTGCTTGTGATATTGAGCAAGCGGGTTTATATGAGCTGCAGGAGCTGGGTATTACAACCTCGATATTAGATGTCTCTTCGTCACAACAAGTGAAGTCATTTATCGAACAAGCCCATGATGTAACTGGCAGACTAGATGTTCTTTTTAATAATGCTGGAATGGGCTTTGGCTACAAAGTTCATGATATGCCTGAAGGTGCCTTCGAGCATCACGTGAGTGTTCATTTATTTGGAACAATTTATGGGATGCGCTACGCACTTCCAATTATGAAGAAACAAAACTTTGGAAGGATCATAAACACAATTTCTAGAAACGCGGAGACTGATGTTGAAGGAACTTCGGCTTATGCTGCAGCAAAAGCGGGTATATGGTCTGCAACTAGAGTGGCAGCAAAAGAAAATTCTGAGCATGACATTCTAATTAATATGATTATTCCGGGACCTACGAATACAAGTATATGGGGAAAAGATATGCCTCACCTGCAAAAGCCGGAAGCCACTTTTCCTACAGCAAAGCTATTGGCAAGCCTTGAAAGAGGAGGGCCTTCTGGAAAAGTCTATTGGGATGAGAAAGAGTATCCAATGTTTAATCAAAATAACTCTATATTGAAAAAGTAGCGGCCCACTTAGTGCGGGCCGCTATTTCATTAGTTTACTGGAAAGACTTCAAACTTTAGCGTGCCCTCAAATAAGTCAACTCTTCCTTGGGCGTGATTGATCACCCCATTGTTGACTGTATCAAAAGAATACATGCTTACAATTTTTCCATCTCGACTCCACGAACCTTGAAGAGAAGCATATTGCAGCTCTCCATCTTGATTAATAGTTCTGGCTTGACCAGTGAATTCTCCGGACATTCCATCATCGCTGCTGACTGTAAAGTGATGGGTTAGGTAAACTTTTCCATAGCCTTCTCCTACAAGCCCTTCAGAGGTGATTGTGCTCTCTCCATTACCAGCCGTCCATGAGGTAATGTTGAAATTTGCTGGAAAGCTTTCTCCTTTTATTTCAAAAGCGTAAGCACCTTGTGCCATCAAACATATAGAAGCAGTAATTCCGAGAATAGTTTTATTCATAATTTTTTTAAACATAATTTATCCTTTTAAATATAAGGTTAGGTCACTCTAACCTTCATCACACTTTAATTGTTGAACAGGAATATACAACAAAAAAAATAGGCCCTTAGGCCTATTTTTTTATTTTATTACTTCGGTTCTGCACTGGGCTGATATTCATAGTAGCCTTCAGTCGGAATCATTAAGTGAACGTATGGTGTCCCTTTAAACATAACGTAAGGCGCTCCTGTATCAAAATCCGTAGTTTGCGTGTCCAGACTGCTTGGGTCTCTGGGTAATAGCATTAAGTGAGGACCGGACTCAATGAAGTGCATAGGATTAGAACCCTCTCTATCTCCTTCAGAATATGCTCTGAAATTATCCACACCAGTGTCTCCATGAAGCATCCATAGCCATCCATCGCTCTCCATTTCGGGAATGGTATTGTTCATATAAGCATCAACCCAAGCCAATGATGCAGCATCTCCACAAGCAGGATTAGCATCATGCGGGGAGTTAAATCCTCCCTCAGGCATAGGATTAAAGGCCAGACAAACCCAGCCATTTGAACCTTCTCTAAGTACCTCTCCTTCACTGCCTTTTACAGTAGCAAAATTACCTATAAAGTCAGGTGCGGCCGTGGAATAGGCCCATATTTGCCACTCTGCAGAATCATGAGAACCAGTTGGCTCACCTCCATTTGTAGATACTTCAACCTCCATTTCTGCTCCACAGGAAATTAATATGAAGCCTACAGCTAATATGATGAATTTTTTAAACATTTTTACTCCAGTAATAATTTTGATATTGTCAGTATATCTGTTCATAGAAAAAAGGAGAATATTATGAAATTATATAAAGCAGCCATAGCCATTCTGCTATCGACAGCATTTTCTTTGTCCATTTTTGCGCATGATCCTAAAGGTGAATCTTTCCAACTTTCCGGAAAGCTCACTTCTGTTGAATTAACAGATGAAGGCGGTGTTATAACTGTTTCGGCTGAAGCAGGCATATATGGAAAAGTTTTTTTAACTTACAATGTTAGGCTCAATCCTGCACTGCCTGACCAAGGTTACTTTTATGGAAGAGGAGTAGGTTTTAATGATGAAGGAAATCGCGAAGCAGGATCAAGGCAGGGCGTTTTTAGAAGAGAAGGATCTATCATGAAATTCTATTCTTTAGATGATGTTAGTGACGGAAGGCTAAATTACTGCGAAACAGTAATAAACCTCAGAACAGAATCAGTTGAGATGACTTTTTATCCATTCTAACTGCTGATGATTTTAAAAAACCCTCCCTTAGGAGGGTTTTTTTATGCTAAGTTTCATTGACTTATTTCAAAGATTAGGAGGACAAGTGGGCGCTACTGAACTATTACAGCTAACAACCTTATTAAAAGTTATTTTATGGATAGAAGTTATTGTTTATATGGGGATAGGTATTTTCGAAATATTGGACTCTTTTTCGACAGAAAAGCCTTGGAACATGAGAAATGGAAGGGTGAATAGTTATTTGGCCATGAGAGAGGTCGTAAGTTATAAGATGCATGCAGCGGTATGCTTTTTGCTAGGCTTTGTGGCCCTCAATGGTCTTATTGAAGGAGCAATTACGAGGTTTGAGCTCGAGCTAATTTTTATAAGCCTTGCATTAATTATGATGCTTTTATGGATGGTCTATCTTCCTGGTAGGCTTGGATTTGTAATAACTTTCTTAACAAAACCCGAAACAAGTCTCCAAGTTTTAATGTTTATTTTCTTTGCAGACTTAATCAGGCCTTGGGTGCTTTATCTTTGTATTTTCTTAAACTTATGGGGATTTTTAGTGTATTTCGTTCAAACCAGGAGAAAATCTATTTTTCCATATCGATACGAAACTGTTCGCCAAGATTCAATAGACGCTGGTTTGGAGGAAGGCAAGGTGGCGGCGTTGGATAAAATGGCAGGCTATTCTAAATAGATTTGTGAGAGCGCTAAGTATTGATTCTAATTGGATACGGAGGAAAGAGGCATGAGGAATATTCTTTATTTATTTATGATTTTCTTATTGGTTTCGTGCAGTGAAAGCGAAGAAGTTAGTCTTAAAGAATTTAAGATAATAGGAAATGTTTTTGACTCCGGAAAAAGATTGATGTCGCTGCCTTATGGTTTGCATACATTGGAAGAAAACAACACTATGGAAAAAACTTTAATCATAGGAGTGCACGGCAGCAACAGTCGTGGATACGAGTGGATATACCCTCTCAGTTCTTTGGACAATTCAGACAAGCTTGTAGCTTTTTTTCGCTGGGATGACAGCTTATGTCCAGGTCCGGGCATTCAATCTCTATCCAAAAATTTAAGTGATTTACTTGTGGAGAAACCAAATATTAAAAAAATCATTTTGCTTGGTCATAGCTATGGAGGGATTCTGGTTACTTCTTTCATGCAAAATTGGAAAGAGAAACTTCCTCTTGAAATTCACGCAATTGCGGCACCTCTTAAAGGCATGGGTCCTGTGTCATCAATGTGCGGTTATGAGCCTCCTGGAGCAACTCAAGACAATACAAGCCTCCATCAATGGAGGACAATTAAAGAGCTTGACGGTGCTTTTAAAGATCTAGACTACGACCCCCAAGAAACTATGATTTTAAATAGCAAAATAACTAGGCTCCCGGAAACTTATAAAGGTAACAAGCTAGGACATAATTGGTCTATCAGTTGGGTGGCTGATGAGTTGCTTGGTTTAAATCCATGAGAGGAAATATCAAATGTTGAGGTTTATTAAATTCTGTTCTTTAGGTCTGTTGTTTTTGGTTGCACTGGTCTTGGTTAATGCCCTTACGCACAATCCTGAAAATGAGGAGTCGTACAATAAAACAACATTTGAAATTAATGAAGATAGGGCCATTACTAATTTATCTAACTCAATTAAATTTAAGACAATTTCTAATCAGAATAGGACCGAAGAATCTTTACAAGAATTTGAACGCTTTATTGATTGGTTAAAAGAAAGTTATAAGTTGGTTCATCAAAATACCTCACTCCAAATATTTAATGACACTCTTTTGTTCAAATGGAAAGGCTCAAATCCACATCTCAAGCCTATTTTAGTAACGGGACATTATGATGTTGTGCCTGTTATACCAGGAACCGAAGATAACTGGATGGAGCCCCCATATTCTGGAGCTATTGACTCAGAGTATGTTTGGGGAAGGGGGGCTTTAGATGATAAGAGTGGAGTGATTGGCATTCTGGAGGCTGTTTCATTTCTTATGGAATCTGGTTTTGAACCTGCTAGAACTATTTACTTGAGTTTTGGTCACGATGAAGAGATAGGTGGAGTAAATGGTGCAGCTGAGGTGGCCAGGTACTTGTCTGAATCCAATGTACAGCTCGAATGGTCTTTGGACGAAGGGTCTTTTTTATTAGGAGGCTTTATTCCTGGTGTTGATAAGCTTGTGGCCGCAATTAATGTAGCAGAGAAAGGAAGTGTAACTTTACAAGTGGTAGGCAAAGCTAAAGGAGGTCACTCTTCTATGCCAACCAGAAGCTCAGCTGTGGGGCACTTATCAAAAGCTTTAGTAAAACTTGATGAGAACAGGATGCCGGGTGGATTAGATGGCCTAAGTTTGGCTATGTTTGATGAAATGAGCAAACATATGCCCTTTGTTTATAAGATTGCTTTCGCTAATCGCTGGCTCTTTGGGGGGATTATTGATTCGTATTTGTCTCAAGTACCAGCAACAAATGCCATGTTAAGAACAACAACTGCCCCCACAATGCTTTCTGCTAGCGTGAAAACAAATGTGTTACCCATTGAGGCGACTGCATTGGTTAATTTTAGAATTCATCCACAAAATTCAGTTGAAGATGTTTTCGATCACGTGAGAGGCCTTGTAGAAAATGAAAATGTAGAAGTGAGGGCCCTCTCTTATTCGGGCAGGCCGGCTAGCCAAGTTTCAAGTTGGGAGTCTAGAGGGTATAAAGTAATCGAAAGTTCTGTAAAAGAAATCTTTGGTGATGTGATTGTTGCCCCGGGTCTGATGATTGCAGGATCAGATACTCGACATTATGGAAAAGTAGCTGATAATTCTTATAGATTTAACCCCTTTCCATTATCAAATGAAGAGTTTGCAGGATTTCACGGAACCAATGAAAGAATTAAGAAGAAAGATTTTTTAGATGGCATAAGAGCATATATAAGGATCATAGAAAAAGGCTCTTCTTCGTAGCTCTATGAAAGCAGTAGAAAATATATTTCAAAAACGAGGAATTAACTACGGTTGGGCAATGGTCTTGGTTGTCTTTACTTTAAGCGGTCTAGCTTTTGGTTCCATGGCATCAATTTCCGTTTTCTTGAAGCCCGTATCTTTGGAGTTTGGTTGGTCTAGAGGACAAACCTCATTTGCTTATACGATCGCATCCTTTGCTTCTGCAGCTTTTGGTGTAATTTGGGGCCAGGTTGCTGATAAGTACGGGACTAAATGGTTTGGGCTTGCTGGTGCAATAAGCATGAGTTTAACTTTATTGGCTTTAAGCTCCCTAGATTCTATCTATCAATTTTACCTTTTGTATTTTTTATTTGGTGCGCTAGGTTCGGCACTTTTATTTTCACCCCTTTATGCGAATGTGGGGTTCTGGTTTAGGGAAAATCCAGGCCTCGCGCTGGGAATTGCTGCCTCAGGTGGTGCGGTAGGGCAGGCTTTTATTCCACACTTAAGTGGAATATTGATCCTAAGTTACGGATGGCAAAGTGCTTATATTTATCTTGCGCTTATTTATATTTCTATCTCCTTGCCTATCTCGCTGTTGATCAAAGAGTCTCCCTGGAGAGTAGATGCTCGCTCTGATGCAATAAGCGAAGAAAGGCATTTTCCTCTTTCTGAAAAGGCAGTCGTTGCATGGATAAGTTTTGCTGTGATATTTTGCTGCGTCTGCATGTCAGTGCCAATAATGCACTTGGTACCATTGCTGACCGACAAGGGTTTTAGCTTGGAATTTTCAACATTCGTATTGATGCTTTTAATGATTTGCGGAGCATTCGGGAGAATATTTGGTGGCATGTTAGGTGATTATATAGGTGCCCTGCCTGGATATTTTTTAATGTCGCTTGGCCAAACTATCTTCGTGGTTTGGTTCCCTCATTTGGTGTCTCCCTTGGGAATTTATGTTGTTGCTGCGTTATTCGGTTTTACCTATTCAGGAGTGATGTCTAGCATTCTTGTATGCACAAGGATGATGGTGTCTGCCAAGTTTGGAGCAAGAGCCATGAGCTTAACTTCTTTTTTTGGATGGATAGGAATGGGATTGGGTGGTTTTCTTGGAGGTTATTTATTTGATATTTATGGTGATTACACTTGGGCTTTTACAATTGCTGGAATATCAGGATTCATTAATTTGATAGTCCTTTTGTTTTTCTTTCTCCAAATTAGAAGAAAAAGTAATCTCGCCTTAAACTGAACTCTGCAATGGCTGCTGTTGAAACAAAAAAAATGAATCTTATGGGCTTGAATCGAAAGTCTATGGAAGACTTTCTTGTGTCAATTGATGAGAAACCCTTTAGAGCTACTCAGATCATAAAATGGATTCACCAAAGAGGTGTATCGGATATTTCGCAAATGACAGATTTATCTAAGAGCCTTCGAAAAAAGCTTTCGGAGATTTGTGAAATAAATGTGCCAGAGGTGGTATACGAAAAAACTTCAAATGATGGAACAAAGAAATGGGTAATCAAAGTAGATGAAAGCGATTTAATTGAGATGGTCCTGATACCAGAAAATAACAGATCTACACTTTGCGTGTCATCTCAAGTTGGCTGTGCAGTTGACTGCAGTTTTTGCGCTACTGGAAAGCAAGGATTTTCTAGAAACCTAACACTCGATGAAATCATAGGTCAGGTTTGGGTGGCAGCAAACTCCTTTGGTTTGCCTAGAAATCCTAATTCCAGACATATTACAAATGTAGTCATGATGGGGATGGGTGAACCTTTATTGAATTTTGAGCCGGTTGTGGATGCGATGAATTTGATGGTTGATGATAATGCTTATGGTCTATCTAAAAGAAAAGTTACGTTAAGTACTTCTGGCATTGTTCCTAAAATTGATGAATTAAGCAAAGTAACCGATATCGCACTTACGATTTCTCTTCACGCTCCAAATGATGAATTAAGAAATGAGTTAGTTCCAATTAATAAGAAATATTCCATACAAGAACTTTTGGATGCGGTTAACCGTTATGTTGAGTCTTGTAATGACAAAAGAGTTACTACTATTGAATACATTCTCATCGATAAAGTGAACGATGGTCTGGATCATGCAGCAGAGCTTAGCCAGCTCTTAAGACAACTTCCTTGTAAAATCAATCTTATTCCATTCAATCCTTTTGAAGGCTCAGGATATTTGAAACCATCTGGTAACCGAATCAAAAGATTCCAGTCATATCTTCAAGAACAGGGCTATGTGACAACTATTAGATCAACACGTGGAGACGATATTATGGCGGCATGTGGCCAGCTTGTAGGCCAGGTCAACGACAGAACACGTCGAAAAGAAAGATCTATAAAGAATCAAATTATAGCTAAGGCCATACAGTGATCACCAGTGTCGCAGTTATTGGTGCCGGCATATCTGGATTAACGGCCGGTTACGCGATAAGAAAAAAAGGTATAGCTGTAGATGTCTACGAAAGGTCTCATTCCATTAGTGAATTTGGGGCGGGCATCACTCTCTCAAAAAACGCTACCTCTCTATTGGATAACATAGGTCTCCTTAGTGGGATTGCAAAGAACGCTTACCACCCCATGAAATCTTATGTACGCGAATACAAAAGTGCTCGAGAAATTGCTTCTGTTGAATTAGATGAAAGCTTTATTTCTTTAGATAGAAGGGATTTGATAGACACTCTGGCGATGTCTTTCAAATCAGCTGGAGGAAATTTAAATCTTGATCATGAAATTAATTATGTAAATGCTTCTACTGGGGATTTGAGTATTAAGGACCGTACAAAAAATTATGACTTAATTCTAATTTGTGATGGCATCAAGTCTGGCTTGAGAGGTCAGATATACGATAATTTAGAACCAAAATTCACAGGTTATGTGGCATGGCGGGGCATGGTGAGAGCTGATGATTTGCCTAAATTTCAAGGCAGCGATAAAGCTAATGTCTATTACGGGCCCGGAGGCCATATCGTCCATTATCCAACAGGACGTGATGATTATATAAATTTTGTGGCAATAGAAAGTAAAAGTTCTTGGCATGAAGAGTCATGGAGAACCGAAGGGGAGGCAAGAGATTTATTGAGTAAATTTGCTAATTGGAACGAAGGACTCGTGCATATGATGGCCTCAGCAAATAAGGTTTATAAATGGGGAATCTTTCAAAGATCTCTCCCACAAAAGCTATTCATGGGAAGATCAGTTTTATTGGGAGATGCTGCTCATCCAATGGTACCTTTTTTGGGGCAAGGAGCTTGTATGGCTATAGAAGACGGTTACGCTTTGGCTGAAATCATAGAAGGCTGCGATGATATAACACTGGCTTTGGAAGATTTTAATAAGCTAAGAAAAAACAGAAGTAACTGGATACAGAAAAGGTCTTTGTTGCAGGGGCGTTTTAATCACGTATCTGCTCCTTCGATCATGTCATTAAGAAACCTTATAACTAAGGCTGTTCTTAAACGAAGTGTTTCAGGTCTGCATTCTTACGAGCTTGATAGAGAGTTAAAGGCAATTAGGAAAAGATAAACTGTTAATCCTTGCTTTTAATCTTTGAAACGATAATCTAAGTAAGTTTCTAGGGAGGAGAAAATGAGTTACGCACAAGACAGAAAAATAATTGATGCTGACAGTCATGTAATTGAGCTTGATGATTTTTTGCATGAAGTTGCTTCAAAAGAACACAAAGATCTCATACCTTTAATGTCAGCCCAAAAAGAGCTGCCTGTTGTTCAGGCAGGCCTCGATCGTGGCCGAGAGCTCTTTGAGAAAAGACAAAAAGATCCAGAGACTATGGCTAAATTTGAAGAGGCCATATTAGATAATACGAAAAGTGGATGGAACAGGCTTGGTGCCTTTGACCCTAAAGAGAGATCACATGCTCTAGATCTATTTGGTTATTCTCTCCAATGGGTATTGCCTACTTTTTCATTTCATCAGATTGCGCATACAGACGATTTGGAAGTTTTAGAGGCAGGCGCCTTGACTCTCAACAAAGCAATGGGAAGTTTTTGTGAGGCTGATGAAAGATTAAAGGCAATTGGTTATCTGCCGCTTCAGCTAGGGCCGAAGAAAGCTCTAGAGATTATGAAAAGAGGTTTTGAAGACGGGTGTTACTCTTTCATGATTGATACCAATGAGCCAAATGATGAGAACATTTCATTTACTCACCCAGATTTTGATCCCATTTGGAACGAATTTGTTCAAACTAAAGCCCCTTTTGTAATTCATGTAGCTGTTAATGGTCACTATAAAGCTGTTTCAGAAAGCTTTAAAAACAACGGTAAAACCGAACTGGAGTTAGGTGGAGATGCACCTGCTGGCGAGCTTGGCTTGATGACCATCAATAGCAGCGCAGAGCTGTTTCTTTCAGCAATGATTTTTGATGGGGTGTTTGAGAGGCATCCAAATCTAAAGGGCATATCGATGGAACATGGAGCTTTTTGGCTACCTTCATGGTTAAAGGCCTTGGACTACACTGCTTCTCTATTTAAGAGAAAGAGAGAGTTCAAAGAATTACCTTCTGAAACTGCTAAAAAACATATCAAAGTTTCGCCTTTTGCTGGAGAACCAGTTGGCTGGATAATAGAAAACGTTGGTCGTGAGATGCTTGTGTATGCCTCAGATTATCCTCACCCTGAAGGCACATCTGATCCGATAAGGAAGTTTGAAGCTACCATGACAGGCTGTGATGAAGAGACAATGAAAGCCTTTTACCATGGGAATATGGAGAATCTCATGGGCATAAAGTTATAAACTTTGACAGAAAACAACACTAAGGCTCCTCTGGGTACAACAATATCTTATGGTATGCCTGCTATAGGTGCAGGGTACATGTATCTCCTAATGAGTCTTTATGTGATGAAGTTTTCTACCGATGTGCTTCTCATAGCCCCTGCTGTTATGGGAGCTATATTTAGTATCTCAAGAATCTGGGATGCTATTTCAGATCCCATTGCGGGATATCTAAGCGACAGAACAACATTTAGATACGGCAGGAGGAGAACTTGGATGTTGTTGAGTTTTGTTCCTATTTCTTTTGGATTTCTGGCCGTATTTTCTCCACCTGAGACTATGCAAGGCCAGTCGTTAGATCTTTGGATGATGATTGCGATCTTAAGCTTTTACTCAGCAATAACTCTTTTTAATGTACCTCACATGGCTTTAGGGGCAGAACTCTCTGAAGACTATCATGAGAGAACTAGGCTATTCGGAGTAAGGCACATAGGCTTCACTTTAGGTTCAATTTTGTCTTTGGTTTCAATGAGTCTATTGATTAGTGAGGAAAATAGCCCGACAGGTGATGTCAGAGAACTGGCAGGAAACTTAGCGTTAATTGCTGTCATAGCAATGACGATGATGATATTTTTCTCTGTTTCAAGACTCAAAGAAAACCCAGAATTTCAAAATAGAGTAAATAAAAATCCCTTTAAAGCCTTTAGAGATATATGGGTTAACCCTCATGCAAGGATTCTTATCATCGTGTTGTTTATTGAGAATCTTGGTGGTGCAGTTATTGGAGTTCTAACTCTCTATGTTACTCAATATATTGTCGAAGCTCCGGCTTGGGCTCCTTTAATTATTTTTGCTTATATGCTCCCCTCCGCATTATCGGTACCGCTTTGGATACCACTCTCTAGAAAGTTTGGAAAAATTAGATTATGGGTGTTTAGTCTGGCTCTTACAGGGATTTCTTTTGGCGGAATATTTATTATCCCCTTCTTAGATTCTGTAACAGAACGATTGATTGTTATGTTCCTCGGGGCTGCATTGGGTGGTATGGCAGCTGGTTGTGGAGGAGCAATTGGCCCTTCAGTGAAAGGTGATGTTATAGATTATGATGAGTATCTCACCGGAGAAAGAAAAGAAGGTTCTTATTTTGCTGCTCTTAATTTCGTTTTCAAAAGTGCAACAGGAATTATGCTCTTAGTTACTGGATTTGTTTTGCAGTTTTCAGGGTTTGTTCCCAATCAACCACAAACTATGGAAGTTAAGATTGCTTTAATAAGCCTTTATGGACTCGTGCCTTTAATTTTTTATAGCTTAGGTGCATATCTCTTATTTACGAAATTCAAATTTGGGGAAAGAGAACATGCTGCAATTAAAAAGAGCATACAAGAAAGAAATTAACTAGTAATTTTCCTTTATAAATGTAACCAGTCGGGACTCAATCTCCTCAGGATGAGTTGCATGCATCATGTGATCGCCTTCTTTAACAATATATAAAGAAGAATTGCTAATCGAATCATGTGCATTTTTAGCATGGGTTATGTCAACATTTTTATCTTCGTCCCCATGAATAATCAAAGTTGGACAACAAATTTTATCGAACGGGATTGTTAGATTAGAAAACTGCTTGTAATCATTTTCTACTCCAATTCGCCTTATACTAATAGGCCATATTGACCAGATTATTTTTTTTAATTGAGCAATGTTTTGCTTATTATTTAGCAACCTTGACCTGTTTTTTTTGTTCGGGAGCATGGTTTCAGCTAATCTCGAATCACCAAATGAGGTTAAAAACCAAAGTTGTATAAAAAGCTTGTAATCCCAAGATTTAATCAATTGTTCATCCTCTGACATAAAATCTTGAGACAAGCTGACGGCTTCGAAAAGTATAAGACCGAAAGTTCTTTCAGGATATTTTGCCGCAAAGCACATAGAAGAGGGACCTCCGCCCGAGACACCCATAATAAAAACCTTATCTATTTCCAAGGAATCTAGTAAAGCTGCGAAGCTATCTGCCTGATCTTCTGGACTTTTTCCTACAGATATATCTGTTCGTCTGTAACCGGGTCTAGAAGGGGTTAGCACCTTATAATCTTTAGTTGGATCGATAGTTTGATCACAGCCACCGGGTGAACCATGTATGTATAAAACAACAGGCCCACTCTCACCTTTCATGACAAATTCAATATTTCCTTTTGAGGTGACAAAGAAATGTGCATCTCTTATTAGTCTAATTTTATGAATTTGTTTGTATGCAATATATGGAATCAGACCTATAGCTTGAAGAAAAATATAAGGAAAAAAATAAAAAAATATGATCGCTAGGGCTATTACAGTAAGTCCTATAAGCACTTCTGTAATCATGGAGAGTTTAGGGTTTAAGAATTCCTATAGATTCTTTTTTTGGATCAAAATTTGCTGGGGAAACACTTGATCCGTCATGACCTCCTAATGTTCCATATGGGGTGAATCCAAGAATATGCTTCTGCTTATCCGTAATTTTGTCTAGTACTTCATCCCTTATACTATATTGATGATTTTCTTGTGGTTTTACCCATGGCTGTAAAAATGCAGTCGAAATATTACTTCTAATAGATCCTGATCTATTAAGCCCATTGCCATGCCAGAGCCTACCTTCCCAAACTATAGCTGTACCCTTGGGAGCAGTCAGTGAAACTGCTTTTTCTTGAATTTCTTCACCATTTGCAGTTTTGTAGTCAATTAGTGGCCATTTGTGAGATCCAGGAATTAGTCTTGTTCCACCATTCTCAGGTGAGTTATCGGAAATTAAATACATTACATTGGCCATGAAGGGGAAATTCATTGGGTGCGGTACAAGCGGCCACTGATCTTGATGAAGGGCCATTCTTTCGTTACCACTTCCATTCATATGTGCCCCCATAGAGCAGAGACAAACTTTCTCTCCAATCATGTGTTGTATTAGGGGTAGAATCTTTGGGTGATCTATAAGCTTTATAAAGCAATCACCTTTATTGATTAAGTTCCAAACCAGTCTACTTACCTTTTCTTCTTCTGAAGACTCGATCCCAAAGCCTTCATCACCCCTGACTTTAGAGCCTACTTTATATTTTTCCTCACCTAAAAATTGTTCATTAAGCCTCTGATCCATTTCTTCTACTTCTTCCGAGCTTAAAACATTCTTGATTAAGGCCATGCCATATTTATCAAGATGGGCTTTGGCCTCTTCCAAATCTTCCGTCAGAGGAGGGTAATCTAGGGTTTCTAGTTCTGTAATTTGCATATCACTCACCTGTAGGTTTAAGTTCTTTAATTCTTTCCGGCTCGATATCAATGAGGTGGTCCATTGAGCTTTCAATTCTCCCGTAAGCGTTCCATACTTTGAAACCAAGCCTCTCTTTTAGTTTCTCTGGACAGCCTTCCCATAAATCTCTGTCCATGCCTAAAGTTTGATTTTCTTGTTGTCTAAATTGAGGAGAACAAAATGTAGTAAGTACACCTAACCTATCTGTATTGCCTGTGTTAGCTCCTGTACCGTGCCAGAGCCTGCCGTCAAAAACCATCAACGTTCCAGCTTCAGCTGTTGGCTGCAATATGGGGTAGGAGCTTTGATCGTCTTGGTCAGGATGCGCTCCTGATAAATGTGAACCTGCTACAACTTCAGTAGATCCATTAGTGGGCGAGAAATCAGACAGCATCCACATACAATTGGCAACAACTGGCGGTGAGATGCCCAAAGATAGATCGGGATTAATGAAGTTAGAGTCGGCTTTTCTAGAAATTTCCGAAGGTCTTATGTAGTTTTCTCCTGCTTTGACGGGTTGAGGCATCCACCATTGATCAGTATGAAGCCCCATTCTTACACCGCCAGGCTTAGCTATGTTTGCTGAATGTGTTGAAAGTATAAAATCCTGTCCCAGAATATGTCCCACGAGCTCATCAACAAGCGGATGAATAACCATATCTCTAAAGCACGAACCCTTATTTACTAACATCCAAAGTCTTTGATTGATACCTCCGTTTGCTTCACTAAAGGAATCTTTATCAATTTTTCCATCTTTGAACTTTACTTCCTGCTTCTCTCCCCCATCTCGAAAAGACAAGCCTAATCTTTCTTCCGCTTCAGCTTGTTCTATAAGTCTATCTTTTGCTGATTTGATTTCTTCATCGCTTAGAGCTTCAGGAATTAAACAATAACCATATTTATCAAGATCTTTTTTAGCTTGATATAGATCTTTGGTATGCGATGGGCCATTTTCAAGAATCATACTAATTTGATGTTAGCATGAAAAAAAAGATGACTTCAATTCTTTGAGCTACGGGAGTTTGAATAAATCCTCAACTTTACAGCCTAAAGTTTTTGCTATTTTTAATGCTAAAACTGTTGATGGAACATAGACTCCGTTCTCTATAGCATTAACGCTTTTTCTTGATACTTCAGCAGCCTCCGAGAGTTCTTGCTGAGTTAGGCCAGCTTTCTTTCTTAATTCTTCGAGGTTATTTAATAGATTCTCGTGATGTTTTCCCATTCCGAGTTAGGAGCTCCTCTCCGCATGATATTCTTGATAATCACCCCAAGAAAAAATAAGCATAAGAAAACCGAAGACCATCCATGCAAATGCTGCTATTTGATAAATCATCCTATTTGCACTTACTAAATCCCAATTAGACCAATCCTGCATTGAAAAAATCAAGAAGACTCCAAAACCATTAATAGCATATCCGATAGCTCCAAGCTTGTAGTACCTCAAGGCAGAATATTCGTCGTAAAGCATGTTATTTAGTTTTTTATCTCCCAGATAGTAGGAAATAGTTAAATAGCTTGAGCCAAGAATTATTAAGATGCCTGGTAGTAAGAAGGAGTCAGACGGAAGTTCAAAGAAGTTAAGGTTTAATAATCCAAGCAGTACGTAAGAAGCAAAAAATATTTGTACCACGCCACAGACTGACACAATTAAAAACCTTCTGAAATAACTCATTTTTTCTCCTTTTCAAATTCCTCTACCGCTTCTGTTATTTCTTCGCTTGAATTTAGAAAAAAATAACCGGCTGCCATAAATCCTACTCCAACAGCCATTATTAGTAGTCCTAGGTTTTCAAAGAAAGATCCCAGTGGATCAAATGCCGCAAAGCCAAACAGATTCATTCCAAGGCCTACGTACATTATCGTTAATGCCCTTTTTCGAGTTTTGTTCGGTACGATTTTGTTTAATTCTTTGTTCATTTCAATTTCCATTTCACAGAATTATCTTAAAAAAGAATAAGAAAAAGAGACCCCAAAAAATGGCATGGATAAAAATTGACTTAATAAAGCTTTTTGCTTTTGGTTGCATGAATTTTTCTATTTTTCTTCAAAATCTTCAACGGCCTTTGTTAGTTCTTCGCTGGTGTTAGGATAAAGATAGCCAGCAGCCATGGTTCCAATGCCTATGAATCCAACCAGTAATCCAACTCCTTCAAAAAAAAGAACCTAGAGCAAAAAGTCCAAGAAAATAAATTCCAACTCCAACAAAGATAGTAATCAAACCTCCTCTTCGATAATCGAGGGGTTCTTTTTTCCTCTCATCAAATATACTCAACAAGCGTTCTATTTTATCGGGGTCATCAAGGTTTTTTGAGATTTCTAAGATAGTCTCATTTTTATTCTTCGCCTCATGGTATAGCCAAAAGAATACAGCTAAAGGAATAATGATTCCTACTGAGATTCCTGCTAAAGGGATGATAATGTCCATAAATTTATCTGTATGTTAATAATGTAACGTAAACTTAACATTTTTATTTTGAGAAGTAAAGGTTACAAAATCAATTTATGTTATTATGTTTAATATTAAGATTGCGTAATTAATTAGGGGAGAAAAAAAACATGCCAGAAATGACATTGCTGGGTTGGTTTCATACTATTTTGGGGATAGTTGCTGTTTTAAGCGGTTTTTATACCCTCTATAAGTACAAAGTTATCTCAGCTGAAGAAAGCTCAGGTCGCCTCTATATATGGGTGACTTTGCTTGTTGCAGGATCTGCATTGGGCATATACAACCAAGGAGGTTTTGGAGTTGCTCACATCTTGGCAGTTTTAACCCTGATGGCTCTCGCTGAAGGATATATCATGGAAAGATTCAAGTTGTTTGGTTCTTTTTCGAAATACTTTCAAGCACTTGGATATACTTCAACCCTCTTATTTCATATGATTCCTGCAATTACAGATTTCTTAAGAAGACTTCCAGTCGGAGATCCTTTCATAGATTCTTTTGAAGACCCATTGCTTTTAAATTTTCATACAGCTTTTCTGGTGATTTATTTATTGGGGCTAATTGCGCAAATGATCTGGCTCAGAAAACAGGCTACTTAAATAGAACCACCTTAAGTTAGGTTAATCTTTATAAGTCTAAGGGAATAATATGACTGAATTACTTTTAAGTGTTTATGCCAGTAATCCTGGCGCATGGGTCTCTACAGGAATAGTTTTTTTATCAGTTTTGACTTCTTGGGCCTTAAATTTCACTTCGCCTAATGTGCGTGTTTTTTGGGACCGTTCTTGCAGCTATAGGCTGCCTGATTGTCGCTGCTTGGTTCTTTTTGTTTATTCTGGATTCAGGTGTTTTAGAAAATCCAAAACCAAACCAAACTCCCATGGATTCAGCAAAACCTACCTTATTGTGGATTCAATCGGTAACCGCACTTCTGACAGGCATCTTTCTCTTGTATGTAGCAAATAAACAAAGAAATAATTTTGCTGTATTGGATTTAAAGGCCAAGAATGAACAAAATAGATATGGAAGAGTGTCTCGTATACTTCACTGGACAATTGCCATTATGTTCATATCTCTAATCCCGATGGGTATTTTTGCTTCGATGATTCCAGAAGATACGGAATACAGGAATGCTTACTACGTAGCTCACAAAACTATTGGAGTGACAGTATTTCTTCTCGTTTTAGTGCGCTTAGTTTGGAATAGAATATCTAAACGTCCTGCTTTAGACAGTTCACTTTCACCCAGAGAAGAAAAACTTGCTCACAGAGCTCACAACACACTCTACTTTATGATGTTGGCTGTGCCTATAACCGGTTTCATGATGACAAGTTATCATGGTTACGAAACATATTTCTTTTTTTGGGAGATGAAGCCCTTATGGGAAGAAAGCCCTGTATATCAAGTTTGGGGAGGCTTTCATAAGTACCTTTTGCCCTACATTCTTTACATTGTATTGGGAGCCCATGTTTTAGGTGCACTAAAACACCAGTTTATTGACAAGCATCAGAATGCTTTCAAGCGCATGGTTTCCTAGGTTATATTTTTCTAAAGCTCTGGCATTGGCTCGTAAATTTTGAAGATAGGGGGCTCGAAAAGATTTGCTGCTATTGAATTGTTTACACTTTCACCGCTATTAGCGAGACGCCATTTAAGATATTTCTTTTGTGCGTCTAAACTATCCCAAAATTCAACCAGAAAAAGCGAAGAGTTTTTTTTGTCAAAATAAGAATCAATACTTTGGCATCCTTGAAAATTCCTTGTTGCCGGGAGGCCTTCACGCATCACTTCAAGCGCTTCATCGACTTTTTCGGGCTTGATTCTAAATTCTACTGTGATCATCACTGACATAATAATTTCCTTAAATGTTTACTTTTCGGCAGCAGAAAATAATTTACCACCACGTTTTTCTATCTGATAACCATCGGTTATCTTCTCAAAATTTAATAGTTCATCTGCACCAGGGAACACTTGCATCCATTTCATTACTTTTTCTTGAGATGCACATTCTTTGATAATCGGCATGATGCGTTGCAACATCCACATTTGATTAGCAACTACCATGCGCCGTCCCTTCACTCCACCCAATTCAAATTCATGGGTTAGATTTCCTTCATTAGTTTGAAGATGCTCAAACCCAGGAGAGGCCGTGAAGGATTTACGAGGCAACTCATCACCCATTTGATGTTCATCACTTAATATAAACTCTGTGAGTTTCTGCGAGGCTTCTGAAAGAACAGGCCACATCTCTTTGAAGAACACTGTCACAAGTGCTTCTAGAGTAGGAGGTATGGCGTCATCAGGCAACCAAGCGCCATTGTCACTGGTTGCTGGACGTCCCACTAACTTTCCATTTTCTAAACTGTATAGTGATTGTGCGTAAGAGCGGGCATTAATATTGTCATGACTGTAAGTTCGCTCAACCCATTCTGCAGTAAGAGGAAAGCGAGTCCGTAAATCGAAACCAGGTGCTGCATCACGATAAAAATGTGCATAGAAAGGGCCCATTAAAGCAAAGTCTCCTAGAGAAGGTTGACCCCCTAAAAGGTAATCATGATGATCTAGATGTTCCTCAAGCAAGGTCATAATATTCTCCAAAGAATCTAACCATACCTTTTCAGTATCGGATGTCAGTCCGAGCTCACCAATACCTGGTGGGATATCATTACCCGCTTTAGATATACCAAAACTGTTTTTAAAGAACTCTGCTCCAGCTTGACGGCGATTTAAGCCGTTTGCTTCTGGAGCCAACCAAGCCCCCCATTGCTGTTGATTAAAGCTTAGGTGTGATTGATCGATATTCTCTTTTGAGTAATGCCATCTTTGTCTTCCGGCAGTAACTATTAACCATTCATCTGCTAATAACTCTATTAAATAACTTACTAAACATTGCCTAGGGGCTGCAGAAGGAGAGGGTACAGCAGGCATTTCGGGATGAGAGGCTTCTATATAGTCAAAAATACTACTACTATCTTGTATCCATGTGCCATCTGGAGCTTCCATTTGAGGTAAAGACGGTACGCCGGATTTAGGTAAAAGCAGATTAGTAATTAGCTCAGGTGTGGCAAGGATATTTTCAAATCCATCACTCAGCGATCCTTTATAAAGCTTCCAATTAAGATAAGATTTTATTTTTCCAGAAAAGTAACTGTGCTCGACAGTGAATAGTTTATATTTACTCACTATACTGCTTTAGCAAGCGCCGGCTTATCATTTGTCGGATTTTCAAGGCCTGCAAAAAAGATTTCCACAAAAGCGCTGATCCTTTTTTCTAAAAGTTTTAACAGGGGGCAACTCTGATTTGAGGCCCACAGCTGACATTTGTAAAATTTCAGCAGAGGATTGCGCTGAAGAACTAATACTAGCAAAATTAATTTCTCCATTTTCATCTGCTTTTATCAAGGCTTGGGTTAACAGATTGCGTAATTTTTTAGTATTTTGCTGGGCAATTTCGCCGCATAAACGATTATGTTCATCATAAATCTCACTGCCATGTGGCGATCGTGTGATTTCTAACAAACGACCGTAATGTTCAAATAGTGCAGCTTCTATCTTTTTACTTATTTTCCAGTCTTCATGATCATTATCCAAAATCTTCTTAACTTTTTCATGAGAAAGATCATTAGTCCAAATACACGTTGCTTTAAAAATCTCTTCTTTATTTTCAAAATAAGTATAGATAGAGGGTCTTGAAATACCTGTTGCAACTGCAATATCGGCCATAGTTGTTTTTTGAAACCCGTACTGGATAAATTGCGTAAACGCTGCCTCAATTATGTCGTTTTGCTTAGAATTATCAAAATTTGTCACATTGACATATTGACAATTACAGGGTAATTTGTCAATTGTAGTTTTTAAAATTAAAAAGGGAGAGTATGTTTATGGAAACAGTTTTAGTGACTGGCGGAACAGGATTTATAGGACTTCATTGCCTTCAACAATTACTAGATAAAGGATACAAAGTTAGAACCACTATAAGATCAGAGTCTAGGAAACAAGAAGTGCTGGAAGCCATGAAAAAGCATTCTTCAAATTGTGAAAACTTAGAATTCTATATTGCGGACCTATTAAATGATGACGGATGGAAAGAGGCTGTTGAAGGATCGAAATATGTTTTACATGTTGCTTCTCCATTCTTTCTGGGCGAACCAGAAAATGAAGATGTTTTTATAAAGCCCGCTGTTGAGGGAACTCTCAGAGTCTTGAAAGCATGTGCGGACGCCGATGTTCAAAAGGTTGTACTAACTTCATCCTTTGCTGCTGTAGGGTATGGGCATCCTAGAGAAAAAGAAGTTTATACTGAAGAAGATTGGTCCAGTGTGGATGGTGAAATCTCCGCGTACGCAAAAAGTAAAACCCTTGCTGAAAAGGCAGCGTGGGAGTTTGTTGAAAATTTAGAAGAATCAAAGAAATTCGACCTTACTGTTATTAATCCAGTTGCCGTTACTGGGCCAATGCTTACCAGTGATATTGGCAGTTCAAATGATTTTTTACTTAAACTAATTTCAGGATCTATGCCTGCTTGTCCTAAGATACATATGGGCTATATAGATGTAAGAGATGTGGCTAAAGCACACATATTTTCAATGACAGAAGAAAAAACCAACGGGGAACGAATTATAGTAAGTGAAAATGAAATGTTTTTTGCTGAGGTTGGGAAAACTTTAAATGAAGCTGGATTTAAAAAATCACCCACTAAAGAGTTGCCAAATTTTCTTGTCAAAATAATGTCTTTCTTTGTAGGAGAACTGAAGACCCTTATATCAGCACTCGACCGAAGAGGAGACATAGATAAGACAAAAGCTGAGCGCTTTTTCAATTGGGAATATATTTCTACTGAGCAGTCCGTAACTGAAACAGCCCAACAATTACAAGAAATGGGATTAACTAAATAGCCATGCAAAAAAGACAATTTAAACCTTTTGACTCAGTAAGTGCTCTTACTCTAGGTGGCGGAGGGTTGGGTCAAGTTTGGGGTGAGACTTCAAGAGAGGAAGCAGTTGCAACTGTGAATCTTGCCATTGAAAAGGGCATAACTCACCTCGATGTTGCACCAATGTATGGAAAAGGAGAGGCCGAGAGAGTTGTTGGTGAAGTTTTTAAAGGGAAAGATTTAGGAGATGTAAAAATTACCACAAAATGCAGATTAGGAACATTGCCAGATGACGAAGTGTATGAGCGCTTAATTTCTTCTCTTAACAAAAGCCTTGATAATCTTAATATGGAAAGGGTTGATCTTTTTCTACTGCATTCACAGTTAAGACAAGATGATTTCCAGCTATACACACTCAATGAATATAGAGAGACTAATACAACGTCACTTTCTTGTTATTACAACGCAGTTATACCGGCCTTTGAAAGATTAAAAGAAGAAGGCAAGATCGGTAGCTGGGGTATAGGTGGGTTAGGTCAAACTCAAGCAATCCTTGAGGCCTTAAATCATGACATTCAACCGGAAGCTATACAGTGTGTTGTTAACCCTTTAAATTCAGCAGGCGCCATAGGATATGTTGATCAAGATTTCGACCCGCACAAAATTCTCACTGAAAGTCAGAAAGTTGGAGTACCGATACTTGGAATTAGAGCGGTTCAAGCCGGGGCATTAACTTTAGAAATGGATAGAGAGCCTCACCCATCGGGCTTTGATATAAAAGATTTTGAGGATTATGATAAAGCCGAACCTTTTAGAAAGTTAGCTTCCGAATGGAATATGAATCCATCAATTCTTGCACATCGATATGCCCTAAGTGCAGAAAAAGTGTCGTCTGTAATACTGGGCGTAAAAAATAGGGAAGAGCTTTTAGATTGCTTAGAAGCAGAATCACTCGGAGAACTCGACCAGGATCAAATTAGTGCAATAGATATAGCTCTATCGAGATAACGCAAATTTCTTTGGGCTAATAATCCATAATAGTTAGAAGCAATCCAAAAATAACGAAAAAATCGCTTTAACTAAAAGTTGTCATTTGCAAATACTCTTCTAAGTTGTTTTCAATCCACTTTAAGTCTTCAGATTCATAAACATGGGAATCCCCATTCCTCAAAAGTCCGACTAATCCATGAACAGAAGCCCAGATATTGATAGCTTTTATTCTGGTATCTTTCTCTGCAGAATCAGGCATAAAATCCTTTAGTGCTTCTAATACACCATCAAAAGCTGCATTGGATTGCTCTTCTAAATCAGGATAGAGAGACATATCTAAATCTGTATTTCCAAACATCAAATCGTAAATAAATGGATAGTCCAACCCAAATCTTATGTAATGAGCACCGTAACCTGCAAACGTATCTACGTCTTTTCTGCCTTCATTAATTAACTCGTAACCCCTGCGCATCAACTCTGCTTTAAGATCATCCTTTTTTTTAAAATGCCTGTAGAAAGCAGTTGTTGAAACTTTAGCCTTCTTAGCAACCTTACGCATATTAACGTTCTGCCAAGATTCTGCGTTGCAAATGTCCCACGCAATTTCAACAAGCTGTTCTTTAAGATTCTCTTTGTGATATCCCATAATTCATTAATGTTGACTAAGTTAACATAGTCTATTAAGATGTTATCTTAGTAAACATAATAGCAGGATTCTATCAATGAACAGAAGAAAGTTTTTAAAAGTTTCCAGCCTAAGTCTTGGAGGATTAGCTGTTGCAGGAATAGGAGTAGACATGTCAGGAATTACCACAAAAAAAAATTATTACTTGCAGGGAAATTATGCCCCTGTAAAAAATCTCATTTCTGAGACAGGTCTTAAGGTGACAGGACAAATTCCCAAAGACTTGTCAGGTCTTTTTGTAAGAAATGGTCCAAATCCAATGTCTTCAGTAAATGAAAAAAAACATCATTGGTTCTTAGGAGAAGGAATGCTTCATGGCATTAGATTAGATTCCGGAAATGCACTTTGGTATAAAAATAAACTTGTAGACGGCAATGATTCTGTTGCTAATACAAGTGTTATCTCTCATGCAGGAAAAATCTATGCCATAGTTGAGGCCGGTGGCTACCCTGTAGAAATTGATCAGGATCTCAACTCGCTAAATACTAAACCTTTTTACGGAGACAGAAACGCGGGCTTCACCGCTCATCCTAAGCTAGATCCAGATACTAACGAGTTGCATGCTATGTGTTATGACTACGCAAATAATTTTGACACTGTTGACTATGTAGTAATTGATCAAAATGGGTCGCATAAGAAAACTCAATCTATACCTTTTGAGTCTAGGTCTATGTTGCATGAATGTGCGATTACTAAAAACTACATGCTAGTTTTTGATCTATCGGTTGTTTTTGATCTTTATAAGCTCGGAAGAGGGTATTTCCCTATGTCTTGGGATGACAACCATCAGTCCCGAATAGGTTTATTGAGCAGAAATGGAGAATCAAATACTGTGCAGTGGTTTGACATTGATAGAACATATTTTTTCCATACTTTTAATGCTTATGAAGATTCAAATGGTAATGTAAGTGTCACCGCTGCAGCTTATGGCAGATTATTTGATACTGATTGGAATGGGCCTTTCACGGAATCTCCCCCTCAACTTACTAAGTGGGAGTTAAATACAAAATCTGGTCAAGCAACATCAACCAGGTTGGATGATAGATCTGTGGAGTTTCCAAGAATAAATCCTAAACTTGTCGGAAAGTTTAACCAATATGCTTACGCGTTAGCCTCCTCAAATCTAAAAGAGCCTGACTTTAATGAGATTGTTAAATACAACTTAATGAATGACACCTCTGAAGTTTATGAGTATGGATCTGGAAAATTCGGTGCTGAGCCAGTATTTGTGCCAGCTGAAGGGGCTCAGTCTGAAGACGAAGGCTACTTATTGTCTCTTGTGTATAACCAAGAAACTGATAAGAGTGATTTGATAATTCTAAATGCCAAGGAACCAAAATCAGGTCCATTAGCTACAGTGCACTTACCTCAAAGGGTGCCATTTGGATTCCATGGGGAATGGGTAAATATTTAAATTAAGACTAAAGGAGTAGCTCAAATGTCTGAGATTAACAGTCAAAAATACAAAAAACTATTTCAAACTGTCTGTGAAGCACCAATTGATGCTCCTAAGGAGGCATTTAATCTCCATGATTGGGTTTTTACTCTATCAGATAAAGATTATCAAACTACAGCACGTGGGCATATTGGTGCTGGATCAAGCACTCATACCGATGGAACACAAACATCTGTCAATGTAGAAAGTGTAGGAGGAAACTTATTAGTCCAACACTATGTAGCAGAAGTTAAAGAACCTGATTACGTTAAGATGGTTTCTATGTCTGACCTTTGGTTGATGAAGTTAGTACACGTTGTAGTAAAAGTTACATGGGAAATGCGCCTAATCTCTGTTTCTGATAGTGAATGCAAATTTCAAAATACCGTATTGGTGGAACATCCTAACTTCATTATGAAAATTTTGTCCGCTTTGGCACTAGGTGGTTATTTTGTGCGAAAACATAATGAGGAAGAAACACCTTTATTTGCTCAAAATTTATATAAAAGGACATTTAAAGAAAACACCTAGAGGCTTATATGATTAAGACTCTCTTAAAGTTCCTGAGTTTTATCTTAATTGTCCTGACATCCATAATTTTACCTTTGTCATTACTCGAGTCATCTATGGCTGACTTAACAAATGAATTCATTGAATGGAGTGGGAACAATAAATTTTTAAACTCTATTTTGGTTATTTTTGCTTTGGCAGCTGATGTTTTCTTACCCATTCCAAATGGCGTTACCAATACTTTGGCTGGAGCCATTTTAGGTTTTTATTTATCTATTCCAGTTATTTGGATAGGACTTACTTTGGGTTCCATAATTGGGTTCGCTATAGGAAAGTATGCTGCAAAGCCTTTAGCAAAAAAAATACTCAGCCAAGAAGATTTAGAAAAATCCGAGGAGGTGGCCAAAAAATTTGGTGTGAGTATTTTATTGATTGCAAGACCTGCGCCGGGTTTAGCTGAAATTTCAACTGTTGCTGCTGGTTTAGCTGATATGAAATGGACTACCTTTTTAACTGTAATGATTCTTAGCAATCTATTGATTTCAGTAGTCTACGCCTTCATAGGAACCGCAGCCCTAACCAGTCAATCTGCTTCAATAGCTTTCATTGGTATTGCTCTTATACCTTTCTTATTTTGGCTGCTGGCAAAAAGATACTTTTAAAATTAATCCAATGAAAAGATTTATTCTTCTATTATTGTTATTCTCAAGCTTAATCATGCCAAATGAAAGATTTAAAAATACCGATGAGGAAGCTGCAGGAAAGTCTTTTAGGGAATTTTTAAAATGGTCTTTCACAAATAAAACACCTGAACTTGTAGAGATTGATTCATCTGATGAGTGGAAAGAGCTAACTCCTAGCTCAACCGATTATCTCGTTTGGATTGGGCATGCAACGTATCTTATTAATAAAGATGGGTTAACTATTCTTACCGATCCCGTTTTCTCAAAAAGAGCTTCTCCTGTCCGATTTGCGGGACCCAAAAGGCTAATTCCGCCGGCAATTCCCATAGATAAGCTTCCTAAGATAGACGTCATTACTGTCAGCCATAATCACTATGATCATTTGGACTTAAGAAGTCTCAAAATGATCTATAAAGCAAATCCTGACGCAATATTCTTGGTTCCCAAGGGAGATAAGAGGAGACTAGAAAGAAGAGGCATAGAGAACGTTAAAGAGTTTCTTTGGTGGGAAGAAATTGAAATCAACGGATCAATATTTACTTTTACCCCGGTTCAACATTGGTCGGCAAGAGGTATTGCTGACAGAAATAAAAGCCTATGGGGTGGTTGGTTTATGGAACTTAAAACAGAGTCTATCTACCATGCAGGAGATACAGGGTATTCCGGTGATTTTATTGAAACAAAAAAAAGATTAGGCTCTCCTTCTCTTAGTTTAATTCCTGTAGGTGCTTATGCTCCCCGTTGGTTCATGAAAACAAATCATGTAAATCCACCTGAAGCAATTCAAGTAGCTCTAGATCTTGAATCTAAAAGGAATTTTGGAATGCATTGGGGCACTTTCCAGTTAACAGACGAAGCGATCATGGAACCTCCAGAACTTTTAAAACAATCCTTACAAGAACTGGGTTTATCTGATGAATTCTTTCGAGTCTTAAAGCCTGGACAGGTTGTAGAGTTTTAAAATCTGGGTTGAAAGACAACCAGTACAACTATTATCAGTAACAATATTGTCGGTATTTCATTTATAACCCTATAAAACTTTTCAGATTTTGTGTTGGAATCGGCCTCAAAACTTACCCTGAGAAAATTCAGATAAAAGTGAAAAAGAGTCATGCCCATGACAAGAAACATTTTTAAAACCAGCCAAATTTCTAAACCTTTGTAGCTCAAAAGGGCCAGGCCTGAGATCCAAACCAGAATGAGAGATGGATTCGCAATGATTTTCAGTAACTTAGACTCCATCACTTTAAAGGTCTCAGATGCATCTGAGCCTATTTCCTTGGTGGAGTGATATACAAATAGTCTTGGAAGATAGAATAGGGCAGCCATCCAGGTAATTACCGAGATTATATGAATGGTTTTAAAAATTAAGTAGGTATTCATCTAATCCCATTTGGCAGTAGGCGGCATAGACATCAATATAGCGTCCGAATTGCCCCCAGTTTTTATGCCAAACGCAGTTCCTCTATCCCAAAGCAAATTAAACTCAACATAACGACCTCTTTTGATAAGTTGCTGCTCTTTTTCCTGTTCCGTCCATTCCTCATCCTTAAGATTTCTGATGATTGTTGTAATCGCTTTTAAGGTGGATAAACCTACTTCTTTTATAAAGCTAAAATCTTTATTCCAATCTTCTGTTTTTAAATGGTCTATAAATATCCCGCCTTCACCTCTGGCTTCTGACCTGTGGGGCAGATAGAAATATTCATCACAAGCCTTTTTATATCTATCGTAATAATCTGGATCAGCCGAATCACAAGCTTCTTTCATGCATTTGTGAAAAAACTCAATTTCTTCATCTTTTTTAATTGTTGGAGTTAAATCTCCTCCGCCTCCAAACCAGGAATCTCCAGTGACTATATATCTCGTATTAAAGTGAAATGCTGGTACTTTGGGTGATTGCATGTGTGCCACAAGACTGATACCACTTGCCCAGTAGTTAGGCGCTTCCTCTGTGCCCTTAACTTCAGACTTAAAATCATTATCAAATTTTCCCGATACCGTAGAAATATTTACACCAACCTTTTCAAAAACTTCACCTTTCATGAGGCTCATCTCTCCGCCCCCTTCAAATTTATGATCCCAGTTTTTTCTTTCAAAACTTCCGCCATCTATATCGACAAATTCTTCGCAGAACATATCTCTTAGTTCTCTAAACCAAGACGAAGTTAAGGATTTTTTTTCTTCAATATCCATTCTCTAAAAGGACGATCTAATTCTTTGTACAAATTCTTTGACGTTTTCCTGAGGAGTTGTCTTTAGAACTCCATGGCCTAGTCCACACACCCAACCCGATCTTTCGTCTGGCGATAGCGCTGACATTTGTTCTATGAAAGTATCTAATTTGGATAAGAATTCTTCATGGGGGAGGGTTAAGAAATGCTCACTAAAATTACCTTGCACGAATCCATTGGAAGTTTTTTTGAAGTAATCTCTTAAATCAACATTAGAGTCTATACCCATTCCTGCTAGGTTTATTTGAGGGTCATCTTGTTTTGCAATTATAGTTTCGTAGTTAACCCCGTCTTTTGCATAGTAACCAACCTTGTTAGGAAATTCCTTGACTAACATATTGAAGGTTTTTTCTAAGTAGATATTTAAATCTTCCTCAGCAAGTTGATGAGCTGTAGAGTCAAAGATCATTACCACTTCAGCACCTGCATTCAGTTGTAATTCCACATTATCCTTTAGCAGTGGAAGAATGACGTTATCAAGAAGGCCTATTTGAAAATTACTAAAATTGATATTTCTTGAATCTTTACTGATATTGCATGCATAAGCAATTAAAGTCCAAGGTCCGCCAACAAAACCTATTAACGATTTTTCAACAGGCAATCTTTCGATGGTTCGCTCTATCGCCTCACCTTGAAATTCCATTAAACCTATGGGGTTTTGATTTATTAGTAGGCTTTCAGCATTGTCTTCATTTAAGTGAAGGCCAAATTGAGGTCCTGGATTATAAGAGAGATCCATACCAAGTGCTTCAAGAGGGAACAATATGTCGCTGAATAAAATAGCTACATCAAAATCAAATTCATTGATAGGCCCCATTGCCGTTTCAGCTGCAAGTTTTGGTGTTTTACAAAGGTCCTCGAAAGTGTAATCTTTTTTTAGACTTTGATAGTGATCGTGATACCTACCAGCTTGCCTCATGAGCCATATCGGCGGACAGTCCTGGGGTTTTCTTTCTAATGCGTTTATAAATTTTTTATTTGGCAAGGTTTCTACTTATTTAATGTCTCTGCAATTTGGTTTGCAGCATAGGTCAAAATACAATCAGCACCCGCTCTCTTAAAGCTCAGCAAGGATTCCATCATAACTTCTTCAGAAAGCCATCCATTTTGTATGGCCGCTTTTAGCATGGCGTATTCCCCGCTAACTTGATAAGCAAATGTGGGAACTTTGAAAGTTTCTTTAACAGATTTAATGACATCTAAGTAAGGAAGACCTGGTTTAACCATAACTATGTCAGCTCCTTCTTCGATATCCATTTTTACCTCATGAAGTGCTTCATCTATGTTTGCGACAGACATTTGGTATGTATCTTTACTTCCAGACCCTAAGCTCGCAGACGATGATACTGCATCTCTGAAGGGGCCATAAAATTTGGAACTGTATTTGGCAGCGTAGGAAAGGATAATCGTATTCACAAAACCTTTTTCTTCCAACATATTTCTAATGCTTGCAATTCTTCCATCCATCATGTCTGAGGGTGCAACCATATCTGCCCCAGCCTTTGCCAGAGTCAGAGCTTGGTTAACTAATATGGGCAAACTTTCATCATTATCTACATATCCTTTAGAGTCTAGAACACCATCATGACCGTGTGATGTATAGGGGTCTAGAGCAACATCCGCAATAACTGCTAATTCAGAATTTTTCTTTATTTGTCTTATGGCTTCGCAGACTAAATTATTTTCATTAGTTGATTCAGTGCCTCTATCGTCTTTCTTTACAGGATCTATCACAGGGAAAATTGCTACAGCTTTTATTTTATTTTCTTGGATCCTAGCAATTTCATCATCCAAAGCATTAAGACCAAATCTATTGATTTCTGGAAGAGAATCTATGCCCTCAATGCCATCTAGTCCTTCCTTTACGAATATAGGTTGAATCAGGTCATCAACAGTCAGGTGGTTTTCTGCAACTAAACTTCTAATTGCAGAGGTAAACCTTGTTCTTCTCAGGCGTGAGTTAGGAAATTTTCTTGATGCGGTCATACTTTATGTAAAAAAGCTTATTATACCTTAGCCGTTCTGCTTGTTAGGTCTAATGTGGGCCTTGATTGATTCCTGCCAGCTCTCATAGCTTAAGAAGGTCATCACATCAGGCACCTCTTTTTTTATAATCTTATGGGTACTGCCCAATCCACAGGCATGATTTTTATTTTTTATCTCAGGAAATTTTTGTAGAGCCAATTTAAACGAACTGGCACTCATCCAATAAAAGTAATCGCAATCCTTTATCCTTTGATTGACTTCCAAAGGTTCAAGCTTATAGGTTGCGACAGATTTCTTAGGGTCATCTTGATTGTCTATATGAGTTACTTTTAACCAATCGAGCTTTCTAAAAGGGTCTTCAGCTAAAGAATTATCTTCACCCAAGCTATCAGATGTACCATTTACCCAATAACCTTTTTGTGCCATTGACTTCCAAGTCTCTATTCCGCTAGTCCAAATGGTGTTAGATTTATCTATTAGATCAGAATCATCTATTGCATTGGATCTACTTATATATATGCCCACATTTTTTAATTGTTTCAGTGAATCAATTGAATCTTCAATTGGGAGCCGTTCAAAAAACTTTTGCTCCTCTTTGTTGGAAGGAAAATAGTTCTCTTCATCAATAGACTTAAAATAATCTTCGTAATCTTTCTCTAGCGCCCTTTGCGAAATTTCTTCTCTATCTTCTGTTTCTCCTTTTACGGTCAGAAGAGACGAGCCGTCTATTGTTTCGCATGCAACACCTATTTTCTGATGGCAACCCCCTCCAAAAGATTTTAATAAACTTCTTTCCTTCTCCACCTCTTCAAAGATCGCTTCGTTATTAATTCTCTTCATTATCTCTTCAACTTTCAAATCACCTTCTCTTGACTCTATTGCTAGAGCGCCCTGAGCTGCAGCACATGGATTTTGAGAAATTGGCAAAACCATCCATTTAAGATTCTTTGTGATATCGAGTAACTCTTTCTTATCCTCAATAAATTCATCAACATTTTGGTCTATGATTCTATCTATAGCTGCTTTTGCAACCACAAGACCGTCGTCATCTCCTTCGATTAGTTTTTTCAATCTAGTGTGTATATTTCCACGCACGTCTTTGAAAGAAATGTTCGACTGAAAAGGAAGAGCAAGAGGCAAAAAGAGAGATAAATTCTTTTCCCTTCTTGGAGATGAGCTCAATATGGATAAATTTTGTTTACCTAAACTATCTTCTTTGAGAAAGATCATATCTCTTGTATCGGCCCTATTGATAGTGGCGCTGATTTCCGTACCTTCCTCCAAGTCCACCGGTAGGTCTTTCCAAGAATGAACAGCTATGTCGGCTTCTCCATGGAGCAAGTCATTTCTAATATCATTGGTAAAGACACCAATATCTGGCATTTGATTTAAGGGTGTTGTTAAGTCAGCATCTCCAAGCGTGCTCTTGTAAATGTGCTCAAAGATGATGTCGGGAAATTCATCCCTTATTGCTTTTGCTACAAGCTGTGCCTGTATCCTTGCAAGAGGACTTTTCCTTGAGACTATTTTTAAGTTTTTCAAAGTCAAAACTAAATGAGAATTATTCTTAAGAAGACACACAAAACAGTATTGATTTACAATACTCGCCGCTTCACCAGAATATTTTAACTTTTATCACTAATTAATTCATGAACTATAAAAAATTCTTCTCTGACGAGTTAATTTCCTTAAAGTCTCAAGGTTTATACAGAAAGTTTAGAGCCATAAATCGCAACAAGGCCAGCTTCCCTAAAGCTACAGAACGATTTGAAGGTCAAGAGAGAGAAGTTGAAGTATGGTGCAGTAATGACTATTTAAACTTGAGTCAGCACCCGGAAGTTACCAAAACATCTATTGATGTTATAAATCAACTTGGAACGGGATCTGGAGGAACTAGGAATATTTCAGGAACATCTACTTATCATGTGGATTTAGAAAATTTGTTAGCAGATCTTCACCATAAAGAAGCCGCTCTACTTTTTCCATCTGCATATACAGCTAATCAATCAACGCTATGGACTCTATGTAAGAACCTGGGAGGAGTTGAAGTTTTTTCAGATGAACTAAATCATGCTTCTCTAATTCAAGGCATCAAGAATGCGGGTGTCGTAACTCATATCTTTAGACATAACGATACCAATCACTTAGAGGAGCTACTAAAAACTGCGAACGCAAATACACCTAAAATTATAGTTTTTGAATCTCTTTACTCTATGGAAGGCCTTAGGTCTCCCTTGCAAAAAATCATAGATCTTGCAAAAAAATATAATGCCCTTACCTATCTTGATGAGGTTCATTCAGTTGGTCTTTACGGTCCTGAAGGAAGAGGGATTACTTCCGAGAAAGGGCTAGAGGATGATATAGATATTATCAATGGAACCTTATCTAAATCTTTCGGACAAATGGGTGGTTATGTGGCCGCTAACTCCGATATCATTGATTACATAAGGAGTTTCGCGCCAGGCTTTATTTTTACATCTTCCATGAACCCCTCTATCGCAGCTGCTTCAATTACAGCTATTAACATTGCCAAGGAAGCTGAAGATCTTAGAGAAAATATACGCCTCAATTCAGAGAGAATTAGAAAAGGATTAACAGATTTACAGATTCCATATTTAGAAAATGATAGTCACATAATCCCCATCCATTTATATGACCCACGACTATGTAAAGAAGCTGCTAATCTCTTACTAGAAAAGCACGGTATTTATATCCAACCAATTTTTTACCCTACAGTTCCTAAAGGTGATGAGAGATTCAGGGTTACTATAACGCCACGACATGAAGCAGGAGATATTGATCATTTCCTAGATGCGCTAGATGATGTATGGAAAGTAATGGATCTTCAAAGGTCAGAAGAATCTCAGGAAGAAAAGCCTGCAGTATCCAGAATCTACTAATTATAGATCACCCTCAGCTCTAACCTCACTTTGGTTAACTGTAAATTGTTCTCCATATCTTGCCTCTAGCTTCTTTTGATTCTCGGTAATAACTTCAACAGGATTCAAGTCAAGCGCCATGCATGCGGTTACCCAATACCACATGACATCTCCAAGCTCTCTTTTCATATGAAAAATATTATCCTCATCCGCTGGCTTTCCTTGAAGGACCATCTTTTTTACTATCTCCACAAACTCACCAGTTTCGCTGCCTAGACCCAATGCAGCGGTCAGTAGACGAGGGGCGTCAATAGGTGAGTTCTCTTGTATGTTGTCTAAAGAGGATTTGAGGTCATCAATTTTTAGGCTTGGATTGCTGGTAACTTTAGTCACAAAATCGCAATAAGTTTCGAAGAATTTTTCTGTATTTTCCATAGTTCAATGATACCTAAACGACAATATTTTCATAGATTGTTCAATCAATTAAATTTTGCAATTTTATTTGAATTTTAAGTTTAATTAGCGAGATAGAATTCCGATTCTTAGTTAAAATATAGCAGTGGATGTATCCGAAATATTTGAAAATCTCAATGAACCCCAAAGGAACTCCGTAACTTCGGAATCAAAAAACTTGTTAGTCCTTGCTGGAGCGGGTTCAGGCAAAACTAGAGTTATAGCACACAGAGTGGCTTGGCTCATAAAGGCAAAGAAAGTTAGTCCTCATTCAATCTTAACCGTAACTTTTACAAATAAAGCTTCTCGAGAGATGAGGGGAAGAATCGAAGGTATCGTTCAGGAAGAAATGGGAAACTTTTGGTGCGGAACCTTCCATGGTATTTCTCATAGATTATTGCGCACTCATTGGGAAGAGGCCGGCCTGAGAAGAGAATTCTCCATTCTTGATTCAGAAGATCAGTACAGAGTGATTAAAAGGGTTGTTAAGTCTATGGGCTTAGATGATACAAAATGGCCACCCAGACAAATTCAATGGTTCATCAACAAACAGAAAGATGAGTGCAATCGCTCTAAAGATGTAGACATTGCAGATGACTACTTTGCTGAAAAAATGACCGAAGTATATAAGGCATACGAAGAATTATGCGAACGCGAGAGCTTAGTTGACTTTGGGGAACTTCTCTTGAGAGTGTACATTCTGCTAAAGAGCAATGAGGAAGTTCTTAAGCACTATCAAAGAAGGTTTAGCCATATTTTAGTAGATGAATTTCAAGATACAAATGAGGTTCAATATCAGTTTCTAAGGCTATTAGCAGATGGCGGAGCTAACTTTATGTCTGTTGGAGATGACGATCAATCCATTTATGGATGGCGAGGAGCTAAAAGTGAAAACATAAATCGATTTACTAAAGATTTTGAAAATACAGAGATTGTTAGGCTGGAACAAAACTACAGATCTACATCTGTAATTTTGAATGCCGCCAATGCTGTGATTAAGAATAACCAAGGCAGAATGGGCAAAGAGTTATGGACAGATCAAAAAGAAGGCGAGCCTATTTCAGTTTATTCAGCTTATAACGAAGACGATGAAGCAAGATATGTAGTGGGGAGTATTCAGAACTGGATTGGACAAGGACGTAGTTTAGATGAGGTTGCTATTCTCTATAGATCAAATGCTCAATCAAGGGTTTTAGAGGAAGCTATTTTGAGAGATTCTTTACCTTACAAGATCTACGGAGGTTTAAGATTCTACGAACGGGCTGAAATAAAGAATGCTATGAGTTATCTCAGGCTCATATATGGCAGGGAAGATGATGCTGCATTTGAGAGAGTTATCAATATTCCACCACGAGGCATCGGAGCAAAAACAATAGATCTGATAAGGGCAAAGGCAGCAGAAAAAAGCATATCTCTTTGGAAGGCCTGTGAAGAGTTAATTGATAATGATGGCCTTACATCAAGGGCATCTCAGGCCATTCAAGGTTTTATGTCGAGTTTTAACTCCTTAGAGGACGATACTAAAGATCTACCCCTTCGAGATATAGTAGATATGGCTATAGAGAGAAGTGGGCTTATTGAGTATCACAAAAAAGAAGCGGGAGAAAAAGGGCGAACAAGAGTAGAAAATTTATCGGAGTTAGTCGGAGCAGCCCGAGACTTTGAGCCAGATTCATTTGATGATCTTGAAGAAAGCGCTTTAAAAATGTTCATAGATCACGCGGCGCTAGATGCGGGAGATACGCAGGCATCGGAACATGAGTCGGCAATTCAATTGATGACGCTTCATTCGGCTAAAGGTCTTGAATTTCCACTTGTCTTTATAACTGGTTTTGAAGAAGGTCTTTTTCCCCACAAACTATCCATTGAAGACCCCAGTCAACTCCAAGAGGAAAGACGTCTATGTTACGTAGGTATGACTAGATCGATGGAAAAATTATTTATAACTCATGCTGAAATGAGAAATTTATACGGTTCTGAAAATTTTAATCCTGCCTCTAGATTCTTAAGAGAAATACCAGAAGAACTAACGGTTGAAGTAAGAACTGGAGGTAATGTCCCTAGAAATTCTAAATCTTCTTCTAAGAAACTTTCAGGCGAGGTACCCGAGACAGGTTTTAAACTAGGCCAAAGAGTTCTTCACGAAGCCTTTGGAGAGGGAGTGATTTTGAATTATGAAGGAGAAGGCTCTAATGCTAGAGTCGAAGTAAATTTTGATACCAGTAATACTAAATGGTTGATGGTTTCTTACGCTAAACTACAGACCATATAAGTAAGGATGATAACAATGAAAAAATTATTAGTTTTAGGAATTTCCGTCTTAATTATTTCTTGCTCAGGAAATGAGGAGGCTGTCTCTGAAGACGGCAGCTGCTTTTCTACAGGAAGTAAGACTTACAAATGGACCATGGTTACAACTTGGCCAAAAAATTTTCCTGGACTAGGAATGGGACCCGAGAACTTTTCAAGATATGTAAATGAAATGACCTGTGGAAGAATGCAAATTAAAGTCTATGGAGCTGGAGAATTTGTTCCTGCCCTTGGAGTTTTTGATGCTGTTTCCCAAGGAAATGTTCAACTGGGGCATGGTGCATCTTACTATTGGACCGGCAAAGTAAAATCATCCCAATTTTTTACCGCAGTTCCTTTTGGCTTAACAGCTCAGGAGATGAATGGCTGGTTGCATTACGGAGGAGGCATGGAGCTCTGGGAAGAGGCCTATGAACCTTTTAATCTTGTTCCGCTTGCTGGAGGCAATTCAGGTGTACAAATGGCGGGTTGGTTTAAGAAAGAAATCAATTCACTTGACGACTTAAAGGGGCTCAAAATGAGAATACCTGGTTTGGCTGGTGAAGTTTTTACTCGAGCAGGGGCTGAGACAGTAACCTTACCTGGAAATGAAATATTCCTGTCACTGCAACAAGGTGTTGTAGATGCAGCTGAGTGGGTTGGGCCATATAATGATCTAACTTTCGGATTCCACCAAGTATCGGATTATTACTACTATCCGGGTTGGCATGAACCGGGCTCAACTTTAGAAATCATCATTAATAAAGAGGCTTATAACTCTTTACCAGATGACTTAAAAGCAATCATCAAGTATGCCGCTAAATCAGCTAACCAAGAGATGCTAGATGAATACACAGCAAGGAATAACAAAGCTCTTACTGAATTAATAGAAAAGCATAATGTAGATTTAAGAAAACTTCCTGACAGCGTCCTAATTGAACTAAAAAGAATAACCGAAGAAGTTATGCAAGATTTTATAAAGGATGACCCAATGGCACAGAAGGTCTATAAATCCTATAACGACTTTAAAGAAGAGGTCATTAATTACCATAGGATTTCTGAGAAAGCGTATATTGATACACGAGAATTAGATTGAATCATTTAGAAATTAAAGACCTTAATTTGGTTGATTACATAGACGCCTGGGATCTCATGAAAAGTAATGTGAGCCGGAGATCTGCGACAGACCAAGATGAAGTCTGGTTAGCAGAACATAATCCAGTCTATACCCTTGGCCATGCTGCGAATGAAGAATTTTTATTGGAAGAAAACAATATCCCTGTAGTAAGAACAGATAGAGGAGGTCAAATTACATATCATGGGCCTGGTCAATTAATGATCTATTTTTTAATTAATCTAAAACGATTAGGCTGGGGTCCGAAAAGATTGATTTGCGAACTGGAGAGCATGGTTATCGAGTTACTCGAAAGATATGGAATACATGCTCAAAGAAGAGAAGGTGCTCCAGGTATATATGTTGATGAAAAGAAAATAGCTTCTATTGGATTAAAAATAAAAAGGGGCTTTTGTTATCATGGTATAAGCTTAAATGTCGACATGGATCTAAAGCCTTTTGGTGGAATAGTTACTTGTGGCATTCCTTCTCTTGAAGTTGTTCAAGTATCCGATTTTATTGAAATTTCTATGACTCAAATCAAAGCTGATTTAATTGAGCTTATCAAAGATCACAATACAGAAGCAGCATAATGAATAACCTGATCCCCACAAAAACAATCAAAGAAAATGGTGTAATAGCCATCAAGAATGGCATTAAGCCTAACCCCAATAAACACATTCCCATTGAGAGAAAGCCAACTTGGTTACGAGTTAAATCTCAGAACTCGGCAAAATTTAGAGAACTAAAACAAATAGTTTCCCAAAAAAAACTTCATACAGTTTGCGAAGAGGCTATGTGTCCAAATATTCAAGAGTGCTGGAGTCACGGTACTGCAACCTTTATGTTGCTGGGATCTGTTTGCACCAGGGCGTGCAAATTTTGTGCTGTAGACACTGGAAATCCTAAAGGTCAGTTAGACACCGAAGAGCCCATTAAAGTTGCAAAATCAATTGCACAAATGAATTTAAAGTATGCAGTGTTAACATCAGTAAATAGAGACGATCTAAAAGATGGAGGTGCAAACCATTTTGCAGATACGGTTAAAGAAATAAAAGAAAGGGCTCCAGGAGTTATTATCGAAGCTCTGGTTCCAGATTTTCTAGGAAATGAGAAGTCTATAGAAACATTACTGGACTCAAAATTAGAAGTCTTTGCTCAAAATCTTGAGACTGTTAAGAGATTAACGCATAAAGTAAGAGATCATAGAGCAGGTTATGACCAAACTTTAGAGGTCCTCTCATACGCAAAACAATACTCTCCTAAAACTATTTCTAAGACAAGCTTGATGCTTGGGCTAGGTGAAAATGAAGCAGAGCTGCTGGAAGCCTTTAAAGACACAAGGTCTGCAGGAGTCGATGTCTTGACGCTTGGTCAATATATGAGGCCAACTGCCAATCATTTGCCAGTTGAAAAATGGTATACCCCTGAAGAGTTCAATTACTACAAAGATTTAGCCTTAAAAATAGGATTTCAGGAAGTCGCTTCAGGACCTATGGTTAGATCATCCTATAGAGCAGATAGGATTGCGCATTTGATTGAAGATTAATTTCCGTATACGGCTTCAGGAAGTGCTGTAACCAGCTCAGGAAATATAGCCAGAGCTATCAACAACCCAATTTGGATTAATATAAAAGGGATAACCCCTCTGTAAATATCCTTTGTTGCTAAAGTATCGGGGGCAACACCCCTTAAGTAGAATAGGGCAAATCCAAAAGGTGGAGTTAAGAAAGAAGTTTGAAGATTAATGGCAATCATTATGCCCAACCATATTGGATCAACTCCCAACATGAGAAGTGCTGGTCCGACTATCGGAACAACCACTAAAGTAATTTGAATAAAATCCAGTATAAACCCTAGCAGAAATATAATTACCATGACTAATAGAACTGCTCCGAAGGCACCTCCTGGCAGTTCAGTGAATATGCCTGTAATTAAGTCATCTCCTCCAAAGCCCCGGAAAACTAATGAAAATATTGATGATCCTAAAAGTATCATAAAAACCATTGCAGTTATTTCGGTAGTTGTCTCTACAGCTTCCGTTAAGTTTTTTCGATTTAAGCTTTTTTTACTCACAGCTAATAATATTGCTCCTAGTGCCCCTACACCCGCTGCTTCAGTTGGAGTGGCAATGCCCAAGAGTATGGAGCCTAATACGGAAGAGATTAGAACAAAGGGAGGTAGAAGAGAGGTGAGCATTATTTTCCATCTGCCTTCTATGATTTCAGTTTTTTGGGAAGGGGCCATCTGCGGCGAAAGGTAAGCCCTTATGATCACATAGAGCGCATAGCAAAAAACCAAAATGATTCCAGGAATAAGTGCTCCCATAAATAAATCACCAACGGAAACAGTTCTTGCAGAAAAATTACCTATATTCAATTGAGATTGTTGATAGGCTGCCGATAAAACATCTCCCAGAATTACCAGAGCTATAGAAGGCGGTATTATTTGACCAAGAGTTCCAGTGGCACAAATTGTTCCAGCTGACAGGCTGGGATCATAGCTTCTGGAAAGCATTATTGGCAAAGAGATTAATCCCATTGCAATTACAGTAGCCCCGACTATTCCAGTACTTGCTGCAATTAGCGCCCCCACAAATATAACTGCTATTGCTAGACTTCCTCTGAATCCTCCAATGACTTCAGACATGTTACTTAGGAGATCTTGAGCTAAGTTGGATTTTTCCAAGAGAACTCCCATGAAAACAAACAATGGCACTGCTACTAATGTCATATTAGTCATGTCTCCATAAAGCCTATTTGGTATAGCTCCTAAGAATGCACTCTCGAAAGTTCCAGTTAAGACTCCGATCCCGGCAAACATCAAAGCTGTTCCAGCTAATGAAAAAGCTACGGGGAATCCTGCCAGTAAAACTAGGCATATAACTCCAAACATCAATAGGGGTATAAACTCAACCATTCTTGATTTTCAATGCTGACTTTAGAATTTCAGAAAGACTCTGGATCATCAATAAAAGGGCAACAGCAATTAGTAAAGATTTTTGGATATATACGAAGGGAAGTCCATCGGGTTCTGCAGAAACCTCCATAATTCTCCAAGAGAATTCAACATAACCCCATGAGTAAAGGAGAATGACCCAGCAAACTGGTTGAAGAAAAATAAGATTGCCTACTAAATCTACTAAAGCTTTTTTTGAATCACTGAAATTCCTATAAAAAATATCGACTCTAACGTGAGCACCTCGCTTAAGGGCAAAAGCAGCACCAAGTAAAAATAGACCTCCATGAAGATAGAGAACAACATCTTGAAGCATTACGGAGCCCATATCTAAACCATAACGCATTACAACCACAATACAGGTAACAACTACCATGATGGCTACAAACCATGAGCATATCTTTCCGGTAAATTCAGAAAAATTATCTAAATTGGAGCTTATTTTTTCCAAGGTTAATCTATTTTTTGATAATGAAAATTTGAATTATAATTAATGCGAGGTATATATGAATTTACAATTTACACAAGAAGAACTCGATTTTCAAAAAGAAGTTAGAGACTGGATTAAAGAAAACTATCCTGAAGACATGAAGGAAAGGTTGATGCATGCCCCTAATGGCCACATTACCAAAGAAGAACATGTCCAGTGGCAGCAAGCTTTATATAAGAAAGGTTGGGCTGGCATTAATTGGCCAGAAGAGTATGGAGGAGCATCTTTTAATGCTACCCAGAAATATCTATTTGGAAAAGAAATGGCAGCTGCAAGAGCTCCTGGCTTTACAGCATTTGGAATATCAATGGTAGCACCTGTAATTATGGCGTTTGGAACAGATGAACAAAAAAAGAAGTACCTACCAGATATATTGTCATCAAAAACATGGTGGTGTCAGGGCTATTCAGAGCCTGGGTCTGGTTCGGATTTAGCTTCATTGAAGACGAAAGCTGAAGATAAAGGGGATCATTATTTAGTAAACGGAGCAAAAACTTGGACCACAATGGCTCAACACGCAGATATGATTTTTTGCCTAGTTAGAACAAGCAATGAAGACATTAGACAAAAGGGAATTTCTTTTCTGCTGATAGATATGCATTCTGAAGGAATTGAGGTTCAACCCATCAATACCCTAGACAATACTCCCATCGGACATCATGAAGTTAATACAGTCTTTTTTGAAGATGTGAAAGTACCTAAAGAAAATTTAATTGGTGAAGAGGGTAAAGGTTGGACTTATGCTAAATATCTTCTTGAGTTCGAAAGAGGTAACGGGTATTCCTCTGAGCTTTATCAGCAACTTCAGCAAATTAAAGCCAAATCGCAAATTGAAGATGCTAGTGGAAGTAAATTATCTGAAGATCCAAGCTTTATGGAGTCAGTGGCAAAACTAGAAGTTCAGATAAATGCTATGGAAGCAACAGAGTTGAGAATCTTAGGAAGTTTATCGGCTGGTCAAAATGTCGGACCAGAATCTTCTCTTCTCAAAACGAGAGGTACAGAAATAGGACAAGCTATAACAGAGCTTGCTGTTGAGCTGGTTGGTTACTATGGCATACCTTTTCATAATCCTGGTCCTGAAATAGGAATTAATGAACCCGCTATAGGGAGCAGGTTTGCTAATACTGCTGCTCCTAGGTATTTTAATTATAGAAAAGCAAGTATCTATGCCGGTTCCAATGAAATACAAAGAAACATTATGGCTAAATTAGTCTTAGGCTTATAACGAATGTTAGTACTTGTTTCACCTGCCAAAACTTTAGATTACGAATCTGATCTTAATCAGAAAGACTTCTCTATAGCCAATCATCTTGCTGATAGTGAAATCCTTATTAAAGAGCTTCAAAATAAAAGTCCTGAGGACCTTTCCAAGCTGATGGGCTTAAGTGAAAAGCTGGCTTTACTAAATTTTGATAGGAATATGAATTGGTCTAGACCTACAAAGCTCAATGAGAACACTAGGCAAGCAATATTTGCTTTTAAAGGAGATGTTTATCAAGGGCTCAACGCCTCATCCTTGTCTAAAGCTGAAATAAATTATGCTCAGAAACACCTCTGCATTCTTTCAGGCCTTTACGGTTTATTGAGGCCTTTGGACTTGATGTACCCCTATAGATTGGAAATGGGAACAAAGATGAAAAATGAAAGAGGGGCTAATCTATATGAGTTTTGGGGAAACAAAATAACTCAGACAGTGAATAAGTTAGCTAAAGAAAATAAATCAAAGGCCATAGTTAACTTAGCTTCAGTGGAATATTTTTCTGTCTTGAAAAAGGACAACTTAGATTTATCGGTTATTAACCCAGTCTTTAAAGACTACAAGAATGGAAAATATAAGATCATTAGTTTCTTTGCCAAAAAGGCTCGTGGCTCAATGACAAGATTCATAATCCAAAACAGAATCAAGAAAGCTGAAGATTTAAAAGGTTTTGATCTGGATGGTTATTCCTTTAGCGAAAAAGAATCTATCGCGAATTCTCCTGTTTTCTTAAGGAAGAGCTAGACCCCAACTTCTCCATCTAAATATTTTCGTCTAGGTAGCATATCTTCAAACTCTGGTTCTTTATTTTCGGCTTTAGCTTTAAAAGCTACAGACATTTCGTCTCCAATGCCGACTGCCGTATTCCAGAGTGCAATATGATTTAGAGACTCTTCTACAGTATGATCTCTTCCATAGTTAAGTGACTCTTTTGTACCGGCTATTGCTAGAGGTCCTTTAGAGGCAATTTCAGAAGCAATTTCCATTACTTTTTCCATCATTTCTTCTTTTGTTTCAAATACCTCATTAACTAGACCATGACTTAAAGCTTCTTCAGGTAAAAATCTTCTCCCGGTATAGGCCAGCTCCCTAACTACCCCCTCCGGAATCAGTCTAGGTATTCTCTGCAGCGTTCCTACATCTGCTGCCATCCCTATATTTATCTCCTGTATACAGAAAAAAGCATCTTTAGTGCAGTAGCGCATATCTGTAGCTGTAGCAAGATCAACTCCACCACCTACGCAGGCACCTTGAACTGCTGCAATGACCGGAACCCGGGCTTTTTCTAAGCAAGTTATAGTATGTTGTAGATCTAAGGTCACTCTGTAGCCTGATTCTTTTCTCATACCCATATGTGCATTGGGTTGTTTATCGGAAGGCGCAAAGTTAGCAAGGTCCATGCCAGCACAAAAGTGTTTTCCTTCACCAGAAAGGACAATTACCCTTGCCGATGCGTTGTCAGAAATGCTTTCCACCAAGTGAGGCAACTCTGACCAAAAGGCTTTATTCATAGAGTTAAACTCATCTGGTCTCGACATCTTTATGTGAGCTATCTTGTCTTTTATTTCAAAGTCAAAGCATGTGTATTCCATTTTTATCTCCTTATCTTTATCCAGTTTCCGCTAGATTTATTATCTCATCTATTTTTTCTTTAAGCTGATCAACATGATCAAAGGCCTTGTTATGAGGCATCACAACTTTTCTTTCTCTGCTCAAAAGGTCCAATCCCTTTTTTAATTCTTCAGCACTTTCTATAATTTTACTTTTATTTTCCATATTAATATTTAATCTGAATTTTGATGATATATTGTAGAAGAAAAGGGCCCTTCAAGAAATGAAAGTTTCAAACTTAGAGAAAATACTGGATCAAGTAATGGCTGGAGTAGACGAAGCTTCAGTCGAAATTCTTAATATATACAATGACGAAGATATTTCTATAGAGGAAAAGGGTGACGGCTCTCCTGTAACTCTTGCAGACAAGGCTTCCCATGAAATTCTTTTTTCCACTTTATCATCCATTGATAAATCTATACCTGTGCTATCGGAAGAAGGAGAAATTAAAGACTCCAATATAGATTTATTTTGGCTGGTTGATCCTTTGGATGGAACCAAGGAGTTTATTCATAAAAACGGAGAATTCACCGTAAATGTTGCCTTAATTCAAAGAGGAAGACCTATTTTAGGGGTTGTTTCAGCACCTGCTTTGGAGGAGAAATTTATAGGCTTCAATGGTGAGGCTTACAGAATTTCCGAAGGAGTTAAAACTAAAATACATAGTCGCTCCCAGTCCAAAGATTTCTGTTTAGTAACTGTTAGTAAAAGTCACAAAAGTGAAAAAGATGAGCTTTTTATAAAGCTTTGCGAGGAGAGATTTAAAGAAGTTAAAGAACTGCCCACAGGCAGTTCTTTAAAGCTTTGCCGAGTTGCAGAAGGAAGGGCTGATGTCTATTGCAGGTTAGGTCCAACTTATCAATGGGATATTGCAGCAGGTCAGGCTGTTGTAGAAGCAGCTGGAGGAAATGTGTCTGATCTGAATGGAAGAAGTCTAAAGTACGAGTTTGTTTCCGAAACTAAGAATCCTTTATTTTATTGCACAGGAGATGGCTCTTATGCCTGGAAAGAAGTGTTCAGTAATTTAATCTAACTCCAGGATTAATTTACCAATATTCTCGTCAGATTCCATAATCCTATGAGCCTCCAGACAATCTTCGAAAGGCAAAGATTGATGGATAATGGGTTTAATTTCCCCAACCCCTAGATGCGGTATAAGCTTATTAGATAGCTCAGTCATGACTGCATTTTTGGTTTTTTCATCACGAGCCCTGATAGTTGACCCTATAATCTTTTGCCTCTTGATCATTAATAGCCCCAGATTGAGTTCAGTTTTAGCCCCTCCCATTAAACCTATGATTATTAAATTACCCTCTATACCTAGAACTTCTAAATTCCTTTCAAAGTAATTTCCTCCAACAGGATCTAATATGATGTCAACTCCGTTAGGAGCCCAGTCCTTTATCTTAGAAAATATATCTTTTGATCGAACTTCTCCATTCGAGGCACCTAAGTTTATACAGAAATCTATTTTTTCTTTTGTTCCTGCAGTTACGAAGGACTCACAACCAAAAGTTTTTGCAAGTTGAATTCCTGCAGTTCCTATCCCGCTGGCACCTGCATGAAAAACAACTTTATCGCCTGCTTTCATTGAAGCTTCCATAAATAAGTTTAACCAACATGTTGCGAAAACTTCTGGGATAGCAGCAGCCTCAATCCAATTTAAATTCTTTGGTTTCTCTATGGCATGAAACTCGGGACAAGTAACATATTCTGCATAACCCCCACCGCCTAAAAGCGCCATCACTTCGTCACCGGGCTTTTTTGATGTAACTTCTTTACCAACCTCTTCTATAATTCCGCTGCATTCAAGTCCCAGTATGTCACTTGCTCCTGGTGGAGGAGGGTATAATCCATTTTTTTGAGCTATATCAGCTCTGTTGATGCCAGATGCTTTAACCTTTATAAGAACCTCATGATCTCCTATTTGTGGTTCTTCTCTTTCTCCTATAAGTAAGGTTTTATCTTTAACTTCTATGGTTTTCATATAAATATAAATGTTAATTTTCCTGGTTGAACCCTTAAAAATTGTTCAAATTTGCACCAGCAATCACTAAAAATGTAAAATTCGCAATGATTATGCCTAAAAAAGAGCTTAAAAGTGAAAATTCTGCTGGTACAGCTCTTCAAGAGATGGAGTCTCTTTCTCCGGGTGGAGACCTTCAAGCTTATATCAACTCTGTTCACAGCATTGGTATTTTAACTTCAGAGGAGGAAAAGAAACTTGCAGAAGATCTTTACTATAGAAATGACTTAGATGCTGCTAGAAAGTTAGTTTTGGCACATCTTAGGTTTGTAATCTATATAGCTAAGACTTATTCTGGTTATGGATTGCCTGAAGCTGACCTCATTCAGGAAGGAAATGTAGGCCTGATGAAGGCTATAAGAAAATTTAATCCTGAAATGGGAGTAAGGCTGGTCTCATTTGCTGTTCATTGGGTTAAAGCAGAAATTCATGAGTACGTTCTAAAGAATTGGAAAATTGTAAAGATAGCTACTACAAAAGCCCAAAGAAAACTCTTCTTCAATCTAAGAAGCAAGAAAAAAGGTTTAGGTTGGCTTACAGAAGAAGAGGTTGAGGCTATGGCAAAGGACTTAGGTGTAAAGCCTTCTGAGGTAAGAGAAATGGAAAAAAGGTTAAGTGGTACTGATATGCCTTTCGACCCTCTAGCAGATTCAGATGACGATGAGGCATCTTTCGCTCCATCTCAATACTTAGAAGATGTAGAGGCCAATCCTGCTGATATCTTTGAAAAAGACGATCTCATTAACGCCAATACAACACAACTCTATGAAGCCATCCACCAACTTGATGATAGAAGTAGGGATATATTGCAAGACAGATGGTTAGCTGAGGAAAAACTCACATTACATGAGCTTGCAGAAAAATATGATATATCTGCTGAAAGGGTGAGGCAGATAGAGAAGAATGCCATGAAAAAAATAAAACAGTCTTTTTCATCAGGTGAGTAATGTTCCTATTAGAGAACGTTTAAAAAGCTTTGTTCTTAGAAAAGGACGAATTACTTCCAATCAAAAGAAAGCCTTAATAGATCTTAAAGATCACTATCTTTTAAATGAAGATAGCAAAATAGAATTATTTAATGACACTTCTGTTGCTCTTGATATTGGTTTTGGTGCGGGGGAAACGACGATACATCTTGCAAAAACTAATCCTGAATTGTCTGTTATCGGAGTAGAGGTGTACCTTTCAGGTATAGGCTCAGTTTTGAGCAGGGCATATAGAGAGGGAATAGAAAATTTAAGGATATTTAACGGAGATGTTGTCCCCTTTATGGAAGAAAAGGTTCCAGATAACAGTCTTGATTTAGTTTTGATGTTTTATCCAGATCCATGGCCCAAAAGGAAGCATCACAAGAGACGTCTCTTCCAACAAGACTTTCTAAGCCTAATCAGTAAAAAGTTGAAGCAAGGTTCTATTTTTTACTTTAAAACTGACTGGGAAGACTATTTTCGTGACGCTCAAAAGATAGTTCAAATCAGTGATGGCTGGAAAGAACAAAAAAGAGAAGACCTGGCGAATTATTTAAAATGCTTACCTCAAACCTCATTTGAGAAGAAAGCACTATCTGCGAAGAGGGATTTAAAAGAGATCATTCTTAAAAAGATCAGTTAAACAGCAGAGGGATTTCTTTCAAAAGCTTTAAAAATGCTGAAGACCTATGAGATATCTCATTCTTTTCATTTTTTTTTAATTCAGCTAAATGATAACCCGATTCAACAACAAATATAGGATCATAACCAAAGCCGTTAGAGCCTTTGAATTGTGTAGCTATTTTTCCTTCTAGGCTTCCACTGCTGCTTATAATCTTTCCTTGAAAGTAGCCAACTAGACTGCATTTGAATCTTGCATTTCTAGTTTTATCTTTGCATTCCTCAAGTTCTTTTAAAAGCTTCAAACAATTATCTTGATCAGTTCCTGTATCCGAATATCTAGCAGAATATATTCCAGGTCTTCCATCAAGTGCATCTACCTCTAACCCAGAGTCGTCACCTATGGCTGGAATCCCTAATGTATCTGAAACAAACTTGGCTTTGATTAATGCATTTTCATAAAAGGTCTTGCCTGTTTCGGCAGGAAGTTGGTTTATGTTGGATGGCAATTTTATGAAATCGTAAGGTGTTAAGGTGGCTAGCTCATTAAACTCTTTCAATTTTCCTATATTCTGAGTTGCTACAGCAATTTTCATTTGGATATTTTGTAAATTGCACTTGTGGCAAAGAAGTTTGGAAAAGTATTTGTTAATAAATTTTCTCTACCTGAAGAACTGAAAAATTTCTTTTCTTTTATATCTATACCGCACTCTTTGCAGAGTATTTCAAAGTCTTTAATTGTGCATAAGTGAATGTTCTCTGTCTCATGCCAGGTTTTTGGCAAAGAACCTGTGATTGGCATTTTTCCTAGAAATAAGAGCTTCAATCTCGTTGTCCAGTAACCAAAATTGGGGATCGTCACAATACTTTCATTTCCTATTCTGGTCACTTCCAGCAGAGCCTGCTTTGGATTTTTTAGGACTTGAATGGTTTGACTCATGATAACCGTATCAAAGCTTTTATCTGAGAAGTTACCTAAACCATCATCAATATTTTGTTGAATAACATTTACACCGGACTGAATACAAATATTAATATTGCTCTGATTAATTTCTACGCCCAAGGCATTTATTTGAAGTTCGTCTTTTAGGGTCTTGAGAATTTCTCCGTCGCCGCAACCAAGATCTAGAACTTCAGATTTTGTTGACGTCCAGTTTTTTATGACTTCAATTGTATTCATCTAACTTTCTAAGAATGAGGATAAGCCTTTTACATAAGCATCATCAGCAAATAAGAATGAATCATGCCCATGTGGACTATTCACCTCAATGTAGCTTACCTTTTTCTTGGCTTTGATTAAGGCATTAACAATTTCTTTAGATCTATCAGGAGAGAATCTCCAATCTGTTGAGAAAGACATTACAAGGATTTGCGCCTCAATAGGATTGAAGGCTGCAGCCAGATCACCTTCGTGTTCATTGGCAGGATCAAAGTAATCTAGAATCTTTGTCATGAGCAAATAGGTATTGGCATCGAATTGTTCAGAAAATACGTCTCCTTGATGTCGGAGATAGCTTTCTATCTCAAATTCAGCGTCAAAACCAAAACTTAATTTTTCTTCTTTTAACTCCCTGCCAAATTTATTCCTCATTGCTTCTTCAGAAAGGTAGGTAATATGACCTACCATCCTAGCTAACCTCAAGCCCTGTTTTGGTGTTTTATTTTTTGATAGGTATCTCCCTTCCTCAAAATCAGGATCATTCAAAATTGCCTGTCTTGCTACTTCGTTGAATGCAATATTTTGGGCACTTAATTTTGGAGCAGCGGCAATCACCCCAGCTTTTTCTATTCGTTTAGGGAATAAGCGCGACCACTCGAGAGCTTGCATTCCTCCCAAACTTCCGCCAACAACTGCATGCCATTTTTTAATTTTAAGATGGTCTGAAAGCATTGATTGGCATTTCACCCAATCTTTAACAGTTATCATAGGGAAATCAGGACCGTATATTTCACCAGTCTCTTGATTGATAGAAGTGGGGCCAGTTGAGCCATGGCATCCACCAATATTATTTGGGCAAACCACATAAAATTTGTTTGTATCTATAGCTTTTCCAGGACCAATTAAGGCATCCCACCAACCAGCTCTTTTTTCATCTTCGTATATTCCAGCGGCATGGTGATTGCCACTTAGGGCATGGCATATAAGTACAGCGTTTGAAAGGTCCTCGTTTAGGGTGCCGTAAGATTCATAAATAAGCTCAATCTTTTTAAGCTCTTTACCACTTTCTAATCTCAGACCTTTGTCTAAGGTAACCTTTTTTGGTTCTACTAGTCCTATTGAATTACTCATAAAAAAACCTGTTCGCTTAAGCTAAACAGGTTTAATTTAATGCATTAGCAGTATTTCAATTAAACGCCCGCAAGCTATCTCAAATCGGCGAATTAACGATTATATTGAATATAGCTTCAGAAACCAACTGAGAGCCATACGGGCAAGCCGGACTCAACTGCAAACTCTATGAAAGCTATCTGCAGAAAGTTTAGAAGAAGAAACGCAAAAATTGGAGAAAAATCCAGTCCACCTGTAGGAGGTAGTATGGACCTAAAGGGATGGAAAAATTTATCTGACATCTGTCTAATCAACAATACCGCAGGATGAAAAACATTTGAAGCAACGAAGCTGATTATTATTCCTCCCAATAAAATCCACCAAACCATTTTTAACATCAATAAAATCACGGAATAGGTAGACCACAGCAATATTTTGATCGGATCATAATTTATGCTTCCCGCAATAACGGCTAAATAAAATGCACCTGCTTGAATAAATACAGCCACTAAGAAACATGCCAAATCAAAACTCCATAGGGGTTTTATGACTGTTCTAATTAATTGGCTGGGAAAGTCTACAGCTCTGATAATTCCCTGAACTAGGGGGTTGTAATAATCTACTTTGAGTAGCCTAAAAAGAAAATTAAAAACAACTCCTATTGTAAAAATATCCATGAGTGTCTTAAAGAGAAAGAATGTGGCTTCAGTCATTTCCTAATTCAATAGATTTCTTCTCTGCAACTTCCATAGACTTGATGATAACCTTCTTAAGTTCATTATCCTCAAATTCTTCAATAGCTCTTTGAGTAACACCGCCAGGAGACGTGACATTTCTTCTCAAGACTTCTGGAGGTTCGTTAGAGGCTCTAGCAAGATTTGCTGCTCCTGAGATCATAGCGGCTATTAAATTAATTTTTTCTTTTTGATCAAGATCTAGGTTGGAAGATGATTCGAGCATGGATTCAATTAAATAGAATACATATGCTGGCCCAGATCCGATCAAGGCCGTATATATATCTATACTTTTCTCATCGATTTTTGCAACTTCTCCAACACATGCAAAAAGACCTTTAGCGAAATTTTCGTCAATCTCATTTATATACTCGTTGGCGCAAATAGCAGTGACGCCTTCTCTGATACTTGCGGGCGTATTTGGCATGGCTCTTATAATCCTGGAGGGTGATGATAAGTATGACTCTAAATCTTGGATTTTTATTCCAGCCGCTATTGAAATAAGAAGAGGATCAATTCTGGATACGTCTTCGGAGATCTCTCTAAGAACTGTTTCTACCATATTAGGCTTTACAGCAAGCAGAACCGCATCAGCAAAATTGACGATTTCGACATTATTATTGGTAGTTTTTATATCAAAGTTTTTGCTTAAATTATTGAGATGCTCTTGTTCAGGTGAGGAGGCCATAATGCATGAAGCGGAATGATTGCTTTGAATAAGTCCCGATATCAATGCTGAGGCCATATTTCCAGCACCAATAAAACCTATCTTTAAATCTTCTTTAATCATTTTCTTGAACCAAATATTGCGGTTCCAATTCTAATCATTGTAGCTCCTTCTTTAATGGCTGAGCCAAAATCCGATGACATCCCCATGGATAGTGTATCCAAATTCATGCCTTTTTGATTTAAAGACTTATAAATTTTAGTGACTTCTTCAAATATTTTTCTTTGTTCAATTTCGGTCTCTCTAGGTCTAGGTATGACCATCAAACCTCTTACAACAAGATTCTCAAGATGGCTCAATGAAGTAATTAAATTCTCCAGTTCTTCTTTTTTTATCCCTGATTTTGTATCCTCTTCGTCTATATTTAATTGAATACAGACATTAAGAGGTGGTTTGTCAGTAGGTCTCGCACTATTTAATCGCTCAGCCACCCTTATGTTCTCTACTGTATGAACCCAATCAAATAATTCAGCTATTTTTTTTGTTTTTCTTGTCTGAATTGCGCCTATAAAGTGCCATGTAATACCCTTATTGGTTAGAGCAATCTTATTTTCTGCTTCTTGAAGATAATTCTCTCCAAAATGATTTAAACCGGCTTCATAAGCAACATTAATTTTATCTGCGGACTGAGACTTACTTGCACCAATGAGTATTACATCTTCAGGATCTCTGTCAGCATCTTTACAGTATTTTTGTATACTGATTTTTATCTGTTTTAGATTCTCTTCTGACACAGCCCTACATTTTTTCAGGAGCTTTAATTCCTAGGACCCTAAGCCCATTTGCAATAACTTGCTTAACCCCCTTGAGCAGAAAGAGTCTAGACGTCATCAGCTCTTTATCTTCTATTAAAAACTTTTCACTGTTGTAGTAGCTATGGAAAACTCCAGATAAATCTCTTAAGAAGTAACAAAGTAAGTGTGGCTCACCAGCCTTGGCCGATCTTTCAATTAGCTGAGGATAATGTCGAAGTAGCTTTAATATCTCTATTTCTTTTTCCGAACCCAATAGTGCAAGCTCTACACTACCAAAATCCTCAAATTCATTTTCAGCCTTTCTTAGAACACTACAAATTCGAGCATGCGCATACTGTATGTAATAAAGGGGATTGTCCTTGGACTGTTCTTTAGCCAGATCTAAATCAAATTCTAAGTGCTGATCAGCTTTTCTGTTTATATAAAAGAACCTTGCAGCCTCCGTCGTTACTTCATTCATCAATTCATTAAGAGTGATGAAATCTCCACTTCTAGTTGACATAGATACCTTTTTTCCGGCTTTTACAAGATTTGCAAACTGAATGAATATTACTTCGAGCTTATTTATGTCTCTGTCGCATGCATCCATTGCCGCCCTTACCCTCGGTAAATAACCGTGATGATCTGAACCCCATACATTAATGACTCTATCGTACCCACGATCGTATTTATCTAGATGGTAGGCTACATCAGATGCAAAATAGGTATATTCGCCATTACCTCTTTTTAGAACCCTATCTTTGTCATCACCAAGAGAAGAAGATTTAAACCATATAGCTCCACCTTCTTCATAAATAAAACCTCGGGACTTAAGCTCTTCTATTGATCCATTAACTTTGTTGTCAGTGCTTCCGTCATTTCCATACAAGGATGATTCTGAAAACCAAGCATTATGATGAACTCCACACTGTTCTAAATCTGCTTTTATCAAGTGTAGGATTTCAGACAATGCGAACTCCCTAATATACTGAAATTCTTCTTTTAAAATTACCCTTAAATTTTCCACCAATTGATCAGTAAATTCGTCATCTTGATCCTCAGAATTTAGCTTTTGAATTAAGCTCTCTTCAATTTTAAATAGACTATCTGACTTTTCGTCCTTTAATTTTTTTGCAACTGGAAGCAAGTAGTCTCCTTGATAGCCTTGCTGCATCATTTTTATTTCGTTACTAAAAAGCTGGCAATATCTAATCCATACACTGGTCGCTAAGATGTTCATTTGCCTACCAAAATCATTTACATAGTATTCTTGATCAACTTCAAAGCCAGCCTCTTCCAAAAGGCTAGATAAAACCGAACCAAAGACTGCACCTCTTCCATGCCCTACATGCAGTGGACCAGTTGGATTACTCGATACATATTCAATCAAGACTTTACTTTGCTTAGAGCTAGACTTTCCAAAATCTTTATTTTCTTTTTGAATCTGTTCTAGAATTTCTCCATGCGAGTCTTTGGATAGGAAGAAATTTAAAAAACCGGGTCCCGCAACTTCGATTTTTATTATTTTTTCATCTAGAACAAAATTTTGTTTTATTTCTTCAGCTATTTCTTTAGGATTTTTTTTAAGAGGTTTAGCAAGAACCATGGCTATATTCGTTGCCAAATCACCATGTTCCTTCTCTTTATTATCCTGGATAGATATTTTTAGGTTTTTGATTTCCGGTTCTACTTGGGAGTATAGATCTTCTAGGATTTCTGAAAGGGTTTTCTTAATATTATCTTTCATGAGAAGATCATTTACGCCCTTGATATTCTCCACTTCGGGTATCAATAGTGATTAATTCACCCTCAGAAATAAAGAGAGGAACTTTAACAATAGCCCCTGTCGCAAGAGTTGCAGGCTTTGTTCCTCCGGTTGCGGTATCTCCCTTTACTCCTGGATCAGTTTCCGTTACTACCAAATCTACAAAAGTTGGAGCTACAACAGATATAGGTTTGTCATTCCACAAAAGGATTTTGCAAATATCTTCTTCGGTAACCCATTTGCCTAATTCCCCAACAGTTTCAACTGATACGGGTATTTGATCATAGGTTTCTGGATGCATAAAAAACCATGAACTGTCATCGCTATAAAGAAACTGCATATCAAGTTCTTCTACATCTGCAGACTCTAAAGATTCTCCAACTTTACAGGTTTTTTCACCAACCCTTCCTGTCAGAAAGTTTCTGAATTTAATTTTACTAAAAGCCTGTCCCTTACCAGGCTTATTAAATTCTTCTTCAATAATCACACATGGATCATTATCAATGATAATTTTAAGACCGACTTTAAAATCGCTCGTAGAGTAAGATACCAATTTATTTTTCCTTTAAGTTTTAAGTGAGATAAGTTCAGATCCAAATTTTACAAGCTTCTTTTCATTCAAGGAATCTAAATTAAATAAATTTGCTTTTTTTAGTATCAATATAATTGTTGAGCCCATTCTAAAATGTGCTAATTCCTGACCTTTAATGACTTCAGATAGACTTCCGGGCCCTTCATTCCAATTATTTATCAATTCAAGCCTTGAGCTGCCATGTGTCTTGCTCCAAAAGGGAACGATACTTCCAACTACAGATGCTCCAACAGATACTAAAGCATAATCGCTTAGCTCAGAGTCAACACTTAGAACAGACCTTTCGTTTTTTATGTAGAGTTTAGGTATTAAATCTTGAGCTTTCTTATTTACGCTATACAAAGACTCGCCTAGATGAGATGAGTGAGTAATATTACCGTCGTAGGGGCAGTGAATTCTATGATAATCGGTGGGAGCCAAATATATAGTGATGAAATATCCCTCTTCATAGCGGTTTTCCAACTCACCTCCAACTAGCTCTTTCAGAGGATATTTATGTTTTTTGGCTTGAATAAGCTGACCTTCCTTTATAAAGCCATGATCAACAATTTCTCCATCGACAGGGGATATAAAGCAGTCCTTTCTATTATTGATAGGCCTTACTTCTTTTTTTAACTTCCTAACAAAAAATTCATTATAAGTCTTGTATGAATCAAGGTCTGAATCTAAAGCTTCATCTAGATTAGGTTTGTAGAAGATTAAAAATAAATTTATGAAAAGATTTTTTAGTAGCGAGATTTTACTATTCGCAAGGATTCCTATTATTTTTGTAATAAATAAGTGTGGCAAAATTTTACTCATCATTTTAAGAAAGGAAAAAAACTAGACAAATTTTCTCCAGCTATATAGTTTTGATATTTAGAAGCTAGTTTATTCTCGTATTCAAAAAATACATATTTAAAAATTATAATACTCACCAGTATTAGTCCTATCAGAGACCATTCAGAGCCAACTGCCCCAAAGGCAAGTACTTGGATACCTAAAAAGAAAAGCCATATTCCAAACAAATTTGGATGCTTAACAAAAGACCAAAGTCCATCATTTACTAATATATTTTTTTGAGATTTTTTGAATCTATTTTCACTGTAGATTTCTAATGCTATACCTGTTGCGGCAATTATCAGTCCACTTAAATCTACAAAATTTAATTTTGAGTAACCTGATAGATAGTTTAAAGAGAAGATGGAAGAGAAGCATAGAAACTGAATGCATGAGATCTTTAAGACAGTTGATATTAAGCTCTTATAATTCTTATCGGATATAGATTTTCTCATTGTATTCAAAGTATTTATCAATAAGACCATTTTGACTGACTTGTATGAATAGAATGACTTCACGCACCATAGAGCAACCAGTAGGTTTCCTATTAGCTGCCTCATTGATACCTCAGATATAGCAAATAAAGCTTGCAGTAAATAACTTATAACCAAAGAGATAAGAACTGGAGCAAAAAAATACTTAATCAAGATCCTAGGGCTTTTTTTTCTAATGCTTCTAATGACGAGGTATACCTGTAAAACAAAAGATGACAAAAAGATAAATAATAGAAACTCAATATTTGACATATTTATATTAAGACAATAAAGCGATTTTATTTAGCATTGCATTGATTCTTGTTTGACTCTATAGTTTACCCGTTCGCAATGGGGAAGGTGAAATAATGTGTTGCAAAACCATTAAGTTTCATCTAGTTTTTGCTTACGGAATTAATTATAAGAATAAGAATTAGGAGATAGCTATGACGCGTCTTTGTAAATTTGTTTTCATGCTGGCTGGAATTTCAGTTTCTGGCTTAATGTTTAGCGACCAGATCCAACCTCTTCTTGATGTTGGCGCAGCTAGGCAGATTGCCGAGAAAACATCTCAATCAAAAATAGATGAAATGGAAGAACAAACTTCAGTAATCATCAGCGAATTCAAAACAGTTAGTAAGCAGATAGAAGGGTTAAGAGTTTACAACGCTCAAATGAGACAACAAATTCAGCGACAAGAGGAACGCTTGAAAGAGATTGATCGCACAATGAAAGAAGCTCAGGTTATGCAAAGGCAGATACCTCCTTTCACAAGAAGGATGCTTGCGGGAGTGGAAACTTCCATAGAATTAGATCTTCCTTTTCACCTAGCTGAAAGAAAAGAAAGAATAGCCTTTGCTAAGGCTGCTCTAGACAACCCTACTGTTTCACCTGCTGAAGGTCTAAGACAGGTACTTGAGGCTTTCAATGTTGAGGCTGAGTACGGAAGAAAAATCGACGCCTATAAGGACAGCATCATGATTGATGGTGAATTAAGAGAAGGAAATATTTTAAGAGTCGGTAGGTTGGCGATGGTATTTCAGACCGCAGATGAAACCCAGACTCATGCTTGGGATAATTCTACAAGATCTTGGGTTGAGCTTGATAATAGCTACAGAAATCCGACTACAAGAGGTTTGAGAATCGCAAACAAATTGGCTACGGTAGACCTTATGGAATTACCTTTACCAGCAGCAAAGGAGGCTAACTAAAATGAGAAAACTAAAACTTTACATACTTATTCTTAGTTTTGGTCTGATTTCTACCTCTGCTATTGCAGAAGATGAAGAGGAAGTTCAACCTTCAAACCCTCAAGAGCTATTAGAGATAGTTAGACAAGGGCAGTTTGCAGACACTCAACAACAACGAGCGAGAGAAGCTCAATTTAGAAACGAAAAGAATAGACAGGCTAAGCTTCTATCAGATGCTAAAGATGAAAGAGCTAGACTCGAAAGAGAAGCAGCTAGACTTGAACAGAAGTTCGAAGCAAATGAAGCTTTACTTGTAGTTGCGGAAGAACAGTTAAGAGAAAGGCTCGGTTCTTTGAATGAAATATTTGGACATCTTGCGGGCAATACTACCGAAGCCAGAAATATCATGGAACAATCCATAACCGCAGCTCAATTCGGAAAAGATAGAGAGGCATTCATGACCGATTTAGGTTCAAAAATGAATGAGGGTATTAAATTGGCTTCCATTGAAGAATTAGAAACCCTGTGGTACGAGCTCCAAAGAGAAATAAACGCTTCTGGTGAAGTAGTGAGGTTCAATACCGAAGTTATAACAACTGACGGTAATGTTGAGAATAGAGATGTTGTTAGAGTCGGTAACTTCAATGTTGTTTCTGATGGTCAATATTTAACATATTCGCCTTCTAGAGGAGCTTATTCTGAATTGCCTTCGCAACCAGCGGGTAGATACACTTCTCAAACTTCAGATATTTTGAGCGGAGATTCTTTCCCAGTGCAGTTTGCGGTTGATCCTACTGGCCCTCAGGGAGGTTCTCTACTCGCAAGTCTAATTTCCATGCCAAGCACATGGGGGAAAATGCAAGAAGGTGGTCCAGTTGGCTACATGCTTATGACAATAGGTGTCTTAGCTACTCTTCTATTCTTGTGGAGATTTAATGAGCTATGGAGAATCAGAGGTGGAGTAATAGCCCAAGCAGGTTCATCTACCTTAAGCAATGATAATGCTCTTGGTAGAATTTTAAAAATAGCTGAAGATGATAAAGAAGCAGATACAGAAACTCTAGAGCTTAAGATGGCTGAACAAATTCTTAAGGAAAGGCCTACCGTAGAAGGCCTAAATTGGGTATTAAAAATTGTGTCTGTAGTAGCTCCTTTGATGGGTCTTTTTGGAACCATCATCGGTATGATCGAAACTTTTACAATGATTACGCTGTTCGGTACAGGAGATCCTAAAACTATGGCAAGTGGTATTTCTACTGCATTAGTAACAACTTGGTTGGGATTAATGGTTGCAATACCTACAACCTTTATGTACGCAACAGTTAATAATATTTCAAGAGGAATATTAGGAACTATTGAGGAGTCCAGTACTGGTATGGCAGCTAAACGCTCAGAGGGTACCAACTAAAAAAGATATAAGAAATGCAATTTTTTTATAACTTTTCAGATGCTCTTTTTGCTTTTATGCAAAGAGGCGGAGATGTTTTATACCTAATAGGCTTACTAGCTTTTGTAATGTGGTTTCTAATTTTTGAAAGAATGTGGTATTTCTTTTTTACTCACAGGAACCACCTAGGCAAGTCAGTTCAAGAGTGGGATTCAAGACAAGATAAGAGCTCTTGGAACTCAAAAGCAATCAGGGATATGTTAATTGCACAGAACGAAATAAGGATTGACCAGAATCTAGGTCTTATCAAGATGTGTGTTGGCATTGCCCCACTCTTCGGTCTATTCGGTACTATCACTGGGATGATTGAAGTATTCCATCTCTTAGCTGTAACAGGCGGAGGGGATGCGAAGGCCATGGCAGGAGGAGTTTCAAGGTCTACGATACCAGCAATGGCAGGTCTTGCAGTTGCTCTTACTGGAACATTAGCCAATCAATTTTTAATTAATAGAGCTCAAAAAGAGAAAGATTCACTGGTTGACCAATTGGTCGCAGAATAGGAAATTTGTTATGAGAAGATCACCAATAAGTAGCGCTGTAGCAGAAGAAGAAGATATTAATTTGACTCCAATGTTGGATGTAGTCTTTATTCTTCTTATATTTTTCATTGTCACAGCGAATTTCATCAAAGAGCCTGGTCTAGAAGTAAATAGACCAGATGCTGAGACTTCAAATATTCAGGAAAATGCCGCTATCCTTATTGCCATTGGAGCAACCAATGACATATGGATAGATGGTCGAAGGGTTGATGTTAGACAGGTTAAGGCAAATATAACTAAGCTCTTAGCGGACAATCCTCAGGGATCTGTCGTTATTCAGGCCGATGAAAAAGCTCAGGCCGATGCTATTATCCAAGTAATGGATCAATCTAGAGAGGCGGGTGTATATGCAATTTCTCTTGCCTCAGAACCTAAATTTTAAAATAAATGGGATTTTTTGCTGAACAAAATTTAAAAATGTTAGGGGCAACCTTAACAGGCTCTCTACTTCTTACTGTTGCCATTTTTTATATTATGCAATGGCTAATAGATGTAGGTGATGTCCAGCTGGATGATAAATCAATAAAGATTGCAGATGTGACAATGCCAGAAAGGGAGCTTGAGCTTATGATGGATATGGAGCGCCCTCAAGAAGAAGAGCCCCCGCCTGAGACGATGCCTCCTGAATTCGATATGACGCCTCCAGCAGACTTGGACACTTCAGCTGCAAGACCTAATTTAGGCTTTAAAGGAAAAAAAGCAGGTGTTTTTGCAGATGGCTCTTATGTACCAATATTTCAAGTCCCACCGGTATATCCTAGAAGGGCTTTAGAAAGAGGTATTGAAGGTTGCGTTATGCTCAAATTTACAGTGACTAAAGTAGGCTCAACAAAAGAACCAGAAGTAGAGTGGGCGATACCGCCAGGAATTTTTGATCGTGCGGCAATGAGATCCGCTTTAAAATATAAATATAAACCTCAGATTAGAGACGGTGAGGCAATAGAGGTACCCAATGTAAGGACTATAATAGTTTTTAAAATTGAAGACCCTAATAAGCCTGCAGACTATACTCCTGAGGGTTGTGCGTAGTAATTATGATTAAATTAAGTTACCCGATAAAAATCCTTCTAATATCAACTGTGATTAGTTTATTGCCTGTCACTTTAGGTGTAGCTCCTTTAGACTATAAAGGATCTTCCCTAGAAGCAGCTGAAGACGAAAAGAAAAAGAAAAAGAAAAGAAGACGTACCAAGTTGCCTAGCAAAAAAATGCAAAGAATATTGCAGACCATTGTCCCTTTTATTGAAGCTGAGCAGTGGCAAGAAGCATTGCTAGCCTTGGAGCCTGTTGCAATGCCTGACTCAAAATTTACTAGTACCGATAGATCGAAAATGTACTACTATCAGGGATATATATATTTCTCTCAAGAAAAATACGGGTTAGCTGAAACTGCTTATAAAAATTTAATTGCTGAAGAAGATTCCAATGATCAAGAAAGGCAAGGTGCAATTTATTCCTTATCTCAGCTAGCATACATAGCTGAGGATTATAAAACATCCATTGGCTACCTCTTAGAGTGGTTGGACAATGAAGAGGAGCCTAGTTCAGATGGATATGGCCTCTTAGCTCAGGCCTACTACCAAATAGAAGATTATCAAAAATCGGTAGAAGCCGTAGATACAGCCATAGACATCCAAGAATCCAGAGATATACCTATAAAGGTTGCGGTACTAGATGAAGAAGGAAATGAAACTGGTGAGATGATAGAAACTGGTGAAACTAGGAAAGGTGTTGCAAAAGAAAATCATTATCTGTTGAAAATGGCTCTTTACTCAGAACTTAAGAAAGATTTAGAAGTACTTCCAATCTATGAAATTCTTGTTCAACATTATCCTAAGAAGAGATATTGGACAAATCTGTCGGGGCTTTATGGACAGAAGGATAGACAGCTTGACCAGATGGGTGCTCTAGAAGCTGCTTATGATGATAGGTTGTTGGATAAGCAAAGGGAATTCACAGCTCTTTCACAGCTACTCTTCATGTTTGAAAATCCTCGTAAGGCAGCAAAAGTAATTGAAGATGGATTAAATCAAGGAATAGTTAAAAAAGAAGAAAAGACTTTAAAAGCCGCTGCTCAATATTGGCATGCTGCAAAGGAACTAGAAAGGGCTAAGCCTTATTATCAGCAGGCAGCTAGTAAATCAAAAGAAGGTGAACTTTTTATTTTCTTAGGACAAGTCCATTTCAGTTTAGATGAATTTGACCTAGCTGAGAAATCTATCAAAGAAGGTATCAAAAAGGGTAAGTTAAAGGATGAAGCTGCAGCTTATATGCTGCTTGGACAGATCAACTTTGAGAATCAAAAATGGGAATCGGCTATTGAGTCCTTCAGAAAATGTATCGACGTGGCTGAAAATCAATTTGATGATAAGAAAGAAAAGCAAAAAGAGAAAAAGAAAAGAGTACAAGATCAGGCCCGTAAGTGGGTAACCTATACTGAAGGTGAAGAGGAAAGGGTCGAAGCATTAAAGCTTAAAAGAAAAGCCCTTGGAGTTTAACTCTTTATATATTCAACAAAGCTAAAATCTATATTATCTTCTGAGCTTTCTCTTCTAGACAACTCTTTCCATTGAGACGAATCCCACTTTGGAAAGAAAGCATCTGGAGCATTTACTTCTAGATTTACTTCAGTAATTAGGAGTTTTGTTGCTGAGTTTAGAAATTCCTTGTATATATATTCGCCACCAATAATATTTATTCTATCTGAGAATTCTCGAGCTTCAGCTAACGCTTCATTAACAGACTTAACTTCTATAACTCCCTCTCTATTTTTCGGAGTTCTAGTCATAACAATGTTTTTTCTATTTGGCAGTGGACGGCCTATAGAATCAAAAGTGGCTCTTCCCATGATAATTGCTGTCCCTTCTGTCTTTTCTTTAAAAAACCGAAGGTCTTCAGATATTCTCCAAGGTATCTGGCCATTTTTTCCAATAGCTAGATTTTTGTCAACGGCAGCTATCAATATGATTTCCATCAGACTGCAATTGGTGCGCTAATGAAGGGATGAGACTTATATTCTATAAGTTCAAAATCTTCATATTCGTAATCAAATAGAGAAGTTTTTTTATTGATTTCTATTTTAGGTAATCTATGAGGATCTCTTGAAAGTTGTTCATCTACTTGCTCTAGATGATTTAAGTAAATATGTGTATCTCCTAAAGAATGAACAAATTCACCTGGAACAAGGTCTATCACAGAAGCGATCATACATGTGAGCAGCGCGTAGGATGCAATGTTGTATGGCACGCCCAGAAAAACATCTGCACTTCGCTGATATAACTGACATGAGAGCTTTCCTTCACTCACATAAAATTGAAAAAGAGTATGGCAAGGAGGAAGACCAGATTTAATCATTACAGGAATTTCTTTTGGATTCCATGCTGAAACAATATGCCTTCTTGAATTTGGATTAGTTTTTAAGTCCTCTATGACCTGATTCAATTGATCAACACCTTCGAAGTCTCTCCACTGTTTTCCATAAACAGGCCCTAGATCACCATATTCTCTTGCAAAAGCTTCACTATTTTTAATTTTATCAACGAACTCATTTAGCTTTTCTTTCCATTCCTCTGAATGCATTTCTATATCTTGTAATTGATTGGTCTTCTCAAGCCAGCTCTTAAAAGGCCACTCATTCCAAATATTAACTTTATTTTTTACTAGATATTCAATATTTGTATCACCCCTAACAAACCACAAAAGCTCATGTAAGATAGAGTCAAAATTTACTTTCTTGGTGGTTACTAAAGGAAAACCTTCTTGAAGATCGAACCTCATCTGATGACCGAAAATACTGATTGTTCCAGTACCGGTCCTATCTTCTTTTCTGACACCCTTGTCTTTGATTTCTTTGAGTAAGTCTAGATATTGCTTCATCAATTCATACTTGTCTTGTTTGAGAATGATAAATTAGAAATAAACCAATTACTATCATTGGAACTGAAAGCATTTGACCTCTTGTTATGGCTTCAAATGCAACAAATCCAATATGCTGATCGGGCATTCTAAAAATCTCTGTAACAAACCTTATAGATCCATAACCTAATAAAAACTGACCAGATATATATCCTACAGGTTGTTCTTTCTTAGACACCCATAGTAAGTAAATAAACAATACAATTCCTTCACCAAAAGCTTGATAGAGTTGAGAGGGATGTCTTGTTAAGCCCAAAGGGTCTGAAGGAAAGATTACTCCCCAACTCATTTCCGTGGGCCTGCCAAGGAGTTCAGAATTCATAAAATTACCAAGCCTGACAAGTCCAAGACCAGGCGGTACATAGGTAGCAACTTTATCCATCAACCAAAAGAAAGTTACATTTAATGTTTTAGATTGAAAATAACATGCTACTAAAACCCCTAAAAGGCCTCCATGAAATGACAAACCTCCTTCCCAAATAAAAAATAAAGATAACGGGTTAGCGAAGAATTGGTCTATGGAGTAGAAAAAAATGTATCCAGCCCTTCCTCCTATGATTGCACCTAACAAGCTATAGAACATCAAGTCACTCACTTGTTCACTGTTTAGATCTTTTTGATACCTATTTATAAGAAAATAGATTGTTGAAAAAGCTGCTAGCCAAGTCAGTCCGTACCATCTAATAGCGATAGGACCAATTTGAAGAGCAATAGGGTCTATTTCAGGGATTAACATTAAGGCCTTCTAATTTCATCGACCATTTCAATTACTTCTTCTGGAGGGGGTTCGTAGAAACTCGACAATATCAGGGCAAGAGATAGGTTTAAGAGCATACCAAGAAATCCAATTCCTTCAGGAGAAATACCAAACAGCCAATACTCATCTGAATTAAGAGTAGGGTTTATAAATTTAAAATAAATAATATAAGTGGCGGTAAAAATAAGGCCAGCCATCATTCCAATCACCGCCCCTTCCTTGTTTAACCTTTTGTAGAAGATTCCAAGGAATAGAGCTGGAAAAAAAGTTGCAGCAGCTAAACCAAATGCAAAGGCTACCACTTGAGCAACGAAAGCAGGGGGATATATTCCAAAAATACCAGCAATACCTATAGCAATGGCTGCAGCAATTCTGGCATATCTCAATTCTTGTTTTTCTGTAATTTGCGGCATGTAGGTTTTTTTCAAAAGATCATGCGATATTGAAGAGGAAATCACCAGCAGCAGTCCAGCAGCAGTAGATAGAGCAGCTGCTAATCCTCCAGCAGCTACAAGCGCTATTACCCAACCGGGTAGTTGAGCTATTTCTGGGTTAGCTAGTACTATTATGTCTCTATCTATGTAGACCTCATTTTCATTTGATAGATCAGGATTGTTCGCTAACATTCTTTCTCCACTAGAACCTTTTCCTTCAATGTAGTTAGGCTTTATGTTTTCAAGAGCATTGCCTGATGAGTACTGTATTTTTTGATCTTCATTTTTATCTTTCCAAGCAATTAATCCTATTTCTTCCCAGTTTTTAAACCAAGATGGGGACGAGCTGTAAGGTTGATCCTGAATGGAATCAATTAAATTCATTCTGGCAAAAGCTGATACTGCAGGGGCTGTCGTATATAAAAGAGCAATAAAGATAAGAGCATACCCAGCTGATTGACGAGCTGCTCCCACATTTGGAACAGTAAAGAATCTAACAATTACATGGGGCAAGCCTGCCGTGCCAAACATTAAAGCAGCTGTGATACAAAATATATCAATGTTGCTCTTAACATTTTCTGTGTAAGCAGTGAAACCTAGGTCTTTTGTTACTTGATCTAGCTTGTCTAGCAGATAAATATCACTATCAACAAGCTTACTGCCGAAGCCAACTTGAGGCATAACCTCGCCAGTCATGAGTATGGATATGAAAATAGCTGGAACAAGATAGGCAAAAATCAGAACACAATACTGCGCTACTTGAGTGTATGTAATGCCTTTCATTCCGCCGAGAACTGCATAGAAGAAGACAATGGCCATACCAACAATTACTCCAGTATTGATATCCACTTCCAAAAATCTTGAAAAGACAATACCAACTCCTCTCATTTGTCCGGCTATGTAGGTAAATGATATGAAGATTAAACAGAGAACAGCTAATTTTCTTGCTGTTTTGGAGTAGTAGCGCTCACCTATGAAGTCAGGGACTGTGAACTTTCCAAATTTTCTAAGATAAGGTGCTAGAAGAAGCGCAAGTAATACATAGCCTCCTGTCCAGCCCATCAAATAAACAGAACCATCTTTACCTAAAAATGCTATTAAACCTGCCATAGACAAGAAAGAAGCTGCCGACATCCAGTCAGCTGCTGTTGCCATTCCATTAGCAACAGGATGCACACCCTTACCCGCAACATAAAAGTCATTTGTAGATTGCGCTTTGGACCAAATAGCAATGCCTATATATAGAGCAAAAGAAGCCCCTACAAAAAGATAAGTTAGAACCTGAGTGCTCACTTATCTTCCTCCTCAGATAGTCTCTTATCCAGTCTTTTCATCAACCAGACATAAAGGAATATTAAGATAACAAACACGTAAATACTTCCTTGTTGAGCAAACCAGAATCCCAGCTTGAAGCCTCCTAATTGGAATTGATCAAGATAGTCTGAAAACAAAATTCCAAAACCAAAAGAAGATACGAACCAAATTATCAAAAGAGAAAAAACAATCTTGAGATTAGACTTCCAGTATTTCTTGTTTTTATTATTCATTAGCGCATTAAAAGGTTAAGAGCCATTATCATAACCAAAAACGCAAAAGCTATTCTTAATTTTTTCTGCTTCATCCTATGAGCTATATTAACTCCATATTTCGCTGTAATTGAACTCGTAAGGCCGACAATGATGGTGGCAGGGAGATATACATAGCCTATACTGTTTTGAGGAAGATCGATACTGTCTATCCCGATAATCATATAGGAAATTGATCCAGCAACAGCTATAGGTATACCACAAGCTGCTGAGGTACCTATTGCATTCATCATTTTCAGACCTCTATGATAAAAGTAAGGTACAGAAAATATTCCTCCGCCGATTCCAAAAACACCTGATAGCCAACCAATTCCACCACCTGCTACGACTGGACCTACTAAATTTGTTTGGGGGTTCTGCGGCGGCGGCGGAAATTCAAATATAAGTTGCACAGAAGCAACAACTAAAAATAAAGCTACAAGGCCCTGCAGGGTATTGCTTTCAAGATATCCAGCCGTAAGACTGCCTAAGCAAGAACCAATGACAATACTTGGAACCACTAACTTAATAAGACCCCAATTTACAGCTCCTTTAGTATTATGGGAGAAGGTAGATGAGATCGAGCTAAAGACAATTACCCCAAGCGAACTTCCCAAGACCATGTGTGATAGAATTTCCTGTGGAAATCCCAAATAAGAAAATACATAAAAAAAAGTTGGAATAATAATTATTCCTCCTCCAATGCCAAACAATCCAGCTAAAACGCCAGAAAATGTTCCAAGCAAGAAGTAAAGTAGAATTTCCAAGTAAATATATTTTATCATTAATGTTTCTTATCTCCTTTTAAATTATGTGTTTGATTGCATTATCTGTTGTCAAATCCAAGGATTGGAATGGTAAGGATTCCTATTTTTTTAAGGTTGTAGCAAACCGAGATGAGTACCATGAGAGACAAACAACACAGATGCATTGGTGGTCAAACAAGCTGATCCTTGCAGGAAAAGATGAGCTAGCAGGTGGCACTTGGTTGGGGACTAATAAAGAAGGGAAGTTTGCTGCAATTACTAATCTCAAGGAGAGTAATGATCGCAAATATCAGTCATCACGAGGATCATTGGTAACGGATTTCTTGGAGTCAAATGAGTCGGCCAAAACATACCTTGAAAATTTAGAACCTGATAAAGACAATTTTGCTGGGTTTAACCTTATTGTGGGAGATAAACATGGTTTGTTCTATTTATGTAATCGTATGGAGGGCATCTTTTTTTTGAATGAAGGAACTCATGCATTAGGAAATTTAACCCTTAATGCTTCAACTCAAAAAGTTGAAGCAATAAAAATGGATCTTGATGGATTGCTTCATGAGGGTTTTTCGCAGGCAAAGGCAATAGCCTTGATGAAAAAAGATTATGGAAGCCTGCACGAAAAAACTAAAAGAGAGTTAAAAGTAAGAGATGGAGAAGAGATTCCTTTTAGGTTTATAAGATCTCCGATCTATGGCACTAGATGTACAACGGTTTTTTCTACTGAACCTTCAGGAGAGGTAAAGATGCTGGAGCAAACCTATCTCAAAGAAGGAGTAGAGGGCAGATCTGTCCAGTTTACCTTCGACGTAAAAAATTAGCCTTGATATATTTTCTGTAGAAAGGAAGAAAGTCAGTTAAGACTTCTCTATAGGCACTCCTTTTGAACTCTACTCCTGCTGCAATTGGATGCCAATAACTAGCCCAGATCCAATCCGTAAATTCAATTTGATTGTGCAAAGAAAGATTAATTTCTTCATCCAATCCAAGGTACTTAGCTAGGAACCATTTTTGAGATTGGCCCTTAAATTTTCTATTTTTTAGAGAGAAATATTTAGGAATTTTTTCTTTAGGAACATCATAGTTGATCCACCTATCATTTTCTTTGATAAATTTTAGTTTATTCTCTTCTATGCCTACTTCCTCATAAGTTTCCCTTATTACAGCTTCTAACGGAGCTTCGTACTCGTCTATACCTCCCTGTGGAAACTGCCATCCGTCCCCTGATTTTCTTTTACACCATAACAACTTACCTTCATCGTTACAGATAATAATGCCTACATTTGGTCTGTATAATGTCATTTTTCAGAATCCAATTTTCTTTTAACTATAATAATGAAAAAAATGAAATTAGCTTTATTTGATTTAGATGATACGCTTTTTGACGGTGACACAGAAGCTGAGTGGACCAAATTTATGGATACAAATGGTTTTATCAAAGATCCGTCCTTCTTTATTAAGATGGAAGAGTTTACAAACAACTATCGAGGTGGAAAATTAGATGTAGATGAATATTCAGAGTTCTTGCTGAGCCCTTTGATTGGAAAAAGTTTAAAAGATCTTAAGAATGATATTGAAAGGTTTACTCAAGAAACTGTAGATAAATTCACCGATGCTCTTTCTCAAGAGTTATTGGACAAACATAAAAATGATCTTCGAGTCCTCACTTCTGGTTCATTGTCTTTTTTAGTTAAAGAAATTGGTCTGAAATTGGGAATAAATGTAAATTTTGGAACTGACCCAGAATATGTTGAAGGAAAATTTACAGGGAAGGTTCTTGGAAAGCCAAACTTTTCTGAAGAAAAAGTAAGAAGGGTGGAAGAATGGGCTAATGGTCAAGAGTTTGAAGAGATATATGCTTATTCTGACTCCATACACGATCTTCCGCTTCTAGAATTTTCTCATATTCCTTTTGCAATAAGTCCAGACGCTAATCTGAGGGAAGTTGCAACGAAAAGAAAGTGGGCAATAATAGATAGATAGCTTGTTATTCGTAGTCTTCCATAGAAGGACAACTGCAAACTAAGTTTCTGTCTCCATAGACGTTATCCACTCGGCCTACAGGTGGCCAGTATTTGCTTTCATATAAACCTTCTACGGGATAACCTGCTTTAACTCTGTCGTATGAATGCTCCCAAGAGTCTGAAATTAGTTTTTTAGCTGTGTGTGGTGAATTTTTTAAGAGATTGTCTTCTCTTGGAGCTTCATTATTTTCAATTTCTGCTATTTCTTCTCTAATAGATATCATTGCTTCGCAGAATCTATCAAGTTCCTTCAAAGATTCAGATTCAGTAGGCTCTATCATCAATGTTCCAGCTACAGGCCAAGACATAGTTGGAGCATGAAAACCGTAATCAATAAGTCTCTTTGCAACATCTTCTACTTCTACTCCTGCAGTTTCTTTTAACGGCCTAATATCTATTATGCATTCATGGGCCACAAGTCCGTTTTCTCCCTTATATAAGATGTCATAATGATCCTTTAGTTTAGATGCAATGTAATTTGTATTAAGAATGGCATTTTGAGTGGCTTGAATGAGGCCTTTTGTTCCCATCATTTTTATGTACATCCAGCTTATAGGAAGTATGCTGGCACTGCCCCAATCCGTTCCTGATACTGGTCCCACAGCTTTTGCTTCTTCGTGAGTAGATGGCATAAAGTCTTTCAGTTCTTCTACTACACCTATTGGCCCAATGCCCGGGCCGCCCCCACCATGAGGAATACAAAACGTTTTGTGGAGATTTAAGTGAGAAACATCTCCTCCAAAAGAACCTGGAAAACAAAGCCCAACCATAGCATTAAAGTTAGCACCATCAATATAAACAAAACCTCCATGAGAATGTATGATTTCGCAAACTTCTGTTACAGATGTTTCAAATACACCGTGTGTAGAGGGATAAGTTATCATTAAAGATGAAAGATTCTCTGAGTGTTTTGAAGCCTTCTCTTTTAGATCCTCTATATCTATATTCCCATCCTGATCACACTCGATTGGAACAACTTTCAAACCCACCATTTGAGCTGAAGCAGGATTTGTTCCATGAGCTGATTTTGGAATTAGGCAAATGTCTCTATTTTCTCTACCATTCTTTTTATGAAATGCATCTATGGCTAAAAGACCTGCATATTCTCCTTGAGATCCAGCATTAGGTTGCAAAGAAATGGCACTGTACCCAGTAAGATTTGCTAACATTTCTTCCATTTCTTGAACCAGTTGTGAATAACCAGAGAGCTGATCTTTGGGGGCAAAAGGATGGATGTTGGAAAATTCAGGCCAACTTACAGGTATCATTTCTGAAGTTGCATTTAGCTTCATTGTACAAGAGCCTAAAGGTATCATAGCCCTGTCTAGAGCTATATCTTTATCAGATAACCTGCGAATGTATCTCAACATTTCAGTTTCAGTATGAAATTCATTAAAGATGGGGTGGTGAAGAAAGTCAGTTTTTCTGATTAGATTTTCTGGTATGGAAGAGTATTCTGCTATCTTGAGTATTGCATTTGAATCTGTGAATATGTTTAACAAAATCTGCAGGTCTTCAACAGTAGTGGTTTCATCTAAAGAAACTCCTATGTTTTCAGAATCTATAACCCTTAGGTTGATTTGATGATCCAGAGCTCTTTTATGAATCTGTTGGGTGTGTTCATTCGTTTTAATTACAAGCGTGTCGAAGAAATTTTCGTTCAGTACATCAAAACCTGCTTGAGTAAGGTTTTCTTTCAAATTGCAGGTAAGCATATTGATCTTTTTTGCAATTTCACAAAGACCTTCCTTCCCATGGTAGACAGCATAGAAGCCAGCCATTATTGCCAAAAGTGCTTGTGCTGTACAAATGTTGCTGGTTGCCTTCTCCCGTCTAATATGTTGCTCTCTAGTCTGAAGCGCCAGTCTGTAGGCAAGATCACCCGAACTATCTACTGATGCTCCCACTATCCTCCCTGGAAGAGATCTCTTGAGATCATCCTTAACAGACATAAAGGCTGCATGCGGTCCTCCACACCCTAATGGAACCCCGAATCTTTGAGAAGATCCTATGACTATATCGGCCCCCATCTCTCCAGGAGGCTTAGTCAATGTTAGAGCTAACAAGTCACTGGCGAATACAGCAATACCATTCTTTTCGTGTAAAGATTTTACCAAGGAGGAATAGTCCTTGATCAATCCATCTGATCCTGGGTTTTGTATGAAAACTCCATAACAGTCTTCTTCAGTAGCTCTATCTAATGGGCCAACTTTGATATTTATACCAAGAGGTTTTGCTCGAGTTAATAAAACATTGATAGTATTTTCAAAACTATTTTCATCAACATAAAAATTATCAGAAGTGTTCTTGCTGGCTCTTTTTGCCAAAGTCATAGCTTCTGCTGCTGCAGTTGCCTCATCTAAAAGAGAAGCATTCGAAAGCTCCATGCCAGTTAAGTCACTGACCATGGTCTGAAAGTTTATTAAAGCTTCAAGTCTGCCCTGAGATATTTCAGGCTGATAGGGTGTATAGGATGTATACCAGCCTGGATTTTCAAATACATTTCTCAGTATGACCTTTGGTGTATGGGTATTGTAGTGACCTTGGCCTATGAAACTTTTATATACTTTATTTTTTAAAGCAATTTTTTTGAGCTCAACAAGTACTTCTTCTTCAGTTCTTTCTTCACCTATTTCAATATTGTCTCTTTTTAAGATATTTGTCGGTACAACAGCATCAATAAACTCGTCCATTGTGCTAAATCCAATAGATTCAAGCATATGCTCCCTATCATTAGGATTTGTTCCTATGTGTCTTTTAGAAAAAAGGTTATTTTTTTTTAGATTAGTCAAAGCTTTTCTTGGAATTACTCCTCGCAAGAGTTTGTATACTCTTCTTCCGTCATAAGATTTTCAAATTCAGAACTACCATCCAGTCTTATCTTGAAGAACCAACCCTCTTCATAGGGAGAGTCATTAACTATTTCTGGTTCATCAAGAAGTTTTTCATTTACTTCAATGACTTCACCAGATAGAGGCGAATAAACATCGGAAGCTGCTTTAACAGATTCCACTATTGCTGATTCTTCCTCAGCCTCCAGAGTTTTTCCAATATCTGGCAACTCGACGAAAACAATATCTCCCAAGAGATCTTGAGCATGATCGCTTATTCCTACAGTAAGGATGCCTTCGTCATCAATTCTGCCCCATTCGTGACTAGCCAGGTATCTGATCTCATTAGTGATGCTCATGTTTTTTCCTTAAATATAAATTGTCCTTCTTTAATAAATCTGGGCGTACCAATTTTAGCAAAAACCTTCTTACCTCTCACCTCTGCAAAGCAAATTTGTTCAGTTGTTTTAGGAATTCTTGCTAAGGCAATCGGTTTTTTTAGAGTAGGAGAATAGGTTCCGCTTGTAACTATGCCTTCTAAGTCAGCAGAACTCTCAAACTGAAGTTTTTGACCTTGTCTAAGTATGGTTCTATCCTCTAGTATTAATCCAACCAGTTCCTGATGCTGCTCTTCAGAAGCTTGTTTTAATAGGCTTTCTTTACCAAAGAAACTTCTTTTCTCATCTTTTAAATCTACTGTCCATGACATATTGCATTCGTAGGGTGAAATAGATTCATTCATTTCAAAACCATATAAATTCATTCCAGCCTCTAATCTCAGTGTGTCTCTGGCACCTAGACCGATTGGTGCAGCTCCAGCTTCTACAGCATTTTTCCAAAGATTAATTGCTTGATCATGAGGCAATATGACTTCAAAGCCTATTTCACCTGTATATCCCGTTTTAGTTGCAAACATATTGTTGCCAAAAACCCCTTGCTGCTTCTTTTTTGATTCTAGGGCCCTAACAATTGGAGCAGGACACTTTGAAAGGACTTCAGATGACTTAGGTCCTTGTATTGCCACCATAGAGAGATCATCTCTTTCTATCATTTCAACCTCGTAATCTTTCACTTTAGTTGAAATCCACTTGAGATCTTCACCTCTTGTTGCACAGTTCACTACAAGTCTGTATCCAGATTCCAATCGATATGCAATCAAATCGTCTATGACTCCTCCATTGTCGTTTAGCATTGCAGAATATAGCCCTTCGAAATTTTGTTTTAACTTCTTAACATCATTTGCAATCAATTTACGTATAAATAACTCCGAGTCTTCTCCATGAAAATCAAGAATGGTCATATGAGAGACATCAAATATGCCACAGCTCTCTCTTACCTCATTGTGTTCTGTAATTTGTGAGCCATAGTTTATGGGCATAGACCAGCCATGAAAGTCTACCATTTTGGCATTCAGTTCGACGTGAGCTTGGTATAGAGAGGTTCTTTTGTTCAAATGAATTTTGTTAAATCAGAATTGTACTATTTCTTGAAATTAATGTCTTCGCTTTCCTAAGTTATCCACTGGAATTGTGGATAAGTATGTTGACTGATTTATAAATGCCTTTGTTAAGTGTCTGAAATAAAATTGTATAAAAATTGAACAGTATTTATATATTTCTATCGTTTGCTCTCGATGGTAATATCACGTTCTTTTTTAACCCTTAAGTTCAATGGAATATTCAGCAAAGTTTGAAGAATTAAAGTCAAAAAATCTCTCTTTAGATCTCACTCGAGGAAAGCCCTCTTCAGCTCAGTTAGATTTATCAAATGCCATGGGAGAATTAATGGTCAAGAACTTAGATAAAGACGGTTTAGATTTAAGAAATTATGGTGAAATTACCGGTTTAGCTTCATGTAGAAAATTAGGCTCGCAGATTTTGGGTTGTACAGAAGATCTTGTATGGGCCGGAGGTAATAGCAGTCTTTCTCTTATGTCCCAATACTTATCTTTCTTATTAGTTGAAGGCAATGGAGCAGGGCCTTGGGGAGCCCAAGAGCGTGTTTCAGTTTTATGCCCAGTTCCTGGCTATGATCGACATTTTAAGCTTTGTGAAACTTTCGGCATTAACATGATTCCTGTTCCATTAACTGGAGAAGGCCCTAATCTCGAGGAAGTTAAAAGACTTGTGGACGAAGATAAATCCATAAGAGGCATATGGTGTGTCCCCAAGTATTCCAATCCTACTGGAGAGGTTTATAGCAAAAAAAATATGGAGGGATTATTAGATATTTTTGGAAAATCCGATAACAAGAGTGTTATTTTCTGGGACAATGCATACGCTGTTCACGACCTATCAGATCAACTTCCCCTAGATGATATTTTTGATATTGCATTTAAAAGAGGCCATGAGGATTGCGTAGTGGAATTTGGTTCAACTTCAAAAATCACTTTTGCTGGAGCGGGGATAGGATTTATTGCAATGTCTAAGGCAAATCAAGCGTTATTTTTACCTTTCTATTCAGCCTTAATGATAGGACCGGATAAACTCAACCAAGCTAAACATGTGAGATTCTTTCAAGAAAATGATTTGATGGAACACATGAAACTTCATGCTGAAATTATTAGACCTAAATTTGAATTGGTTGAAAGACAACTCAAATCTTTGGGGTTGGGATCTTGGACCAGTCCAAAAGGGGGTTATTTTGTTCTTTTTGAATCTGAAAAGGGTTTGGCAAGAAAGATAATTTCCTATGCTTCTGAGCTTGGCCTTAAGCTTACACCTGCTGGCTCAACACATCCTTACGGAGTCGATGAGGATGACAAATACATTAGGCTAGCTCCAACTGCATGCAGTCTTGAAGAACTAGAAGCTGCTATGGAAGTTTTTTCTTGCTGTGTAGGTCTCGCCTACACACAGGGATAGAGGCTCAATTCTTGCTGTGCTCTAGAATCTCATAAGATTTACCGTCAAACCCTCCAAAAAAAACAGGCACATCTGGATGTTCTACTGGGATCTGGCTATCATCTATTGCAAGGTTCTGCTGTGAAACATAGGCCGAATAAAAGACCTGATCATTTTCTGCAAACACATGATAAAAGGGCTGATCTTTTTTTGGCCTGATTGCTGCTGGAATAGACTGGTACCATTCTTCTGTATTGTTGAACTCTGGATCAACATCATAAATTACACCTCTGAAATCAAGGTATTTATGTTTAACAACTTGTCCTAGGGAGTACTCGGTATTTACTGTTTTTTTCATGCAATTAAATCGTTTAAATTTGTCTCGGTATCGGAAATCATTTCAGGTTTTATTGTAACTTTATTTGCTACTAGCTTTCTACAAATTAAAAATTCTTTTGAATTATTGACTGCATCAACAGCAATAAGTTCGTCATCAAGCATGTAAAAGAGCATAAATTTCTTGTCTTCAAGATTTCCTCGCATGACGACCTGATTGTGCTTACCGGATAGCCCGACTATCTGAAGCTTGTGATCATATTGATCTGACCAAAACCATGGCACTTGATTATATTCTATAGGCCTACCAAGAATTGTAGAGGCTACCGTCTTTGATTGTTCCATGGCATTGTGAACCGATTCCAATCTAAGTTGCATTTCAAGTAATTTATTTGGGTGATTAGTACAGTCACCACATGCAAAAATATCTTTTATGTTAGTTTGCCCAAATTCATTAACGCTTATACCATTATCGCAACTAACTCCTGACTGCTCTGCTAGTTCGTAGTTAGGAATAATACCTGCTCCAATTACAACCATATCAGCTTTTATTTCAGACCCATCTGAACAAATTACAACATCCGCCTTTTCTCCTCCCTTGATAGCCTCCAAGCTAGAATTAAATTTGAAATTTACCCCATGTTCTTCATGAAGTTTGCGATAGTACTCAGAAATTTGTTTATCAACTGTTCGATTCATAACCCTATCGGCCATTTCTAAGACAGTAACGGATATACCTTTTTGTGATGCTACAGCGGCTACTTCGAGGCCAATATATCCAGCACCTATGATGACCAGGTTTTTGCTGATTTCTAGATCATTTTTTATCTCTTCGGCATCATCCAATCCTCTTAAGTAGTATATTGACGAGAGGTCTTTTCCAGGGAAATCGAGTTTTCTTACTCTACTACCCGTGGCAAAAACCAACTTATCAAAGTTTAATTTTGAGTCATCAGACAAAATTACTTCTTTCGAAGCTACATTCACTTGGTTAGCTGAAGCGCCTAGTTTGAGCTGCACTTTATTCTCAATAAAATAATCTAGTTTTTTGAAATATAGTCTTTCTTTGGCAACTGAATCTTCAAGAAAGCCCTTTGAAAGAGGAGGGCGCTGATAGGGAAGATGTTCTTCTTCTCCAATCAGTGTAATTGAGCCCTCATAACCTTCTTTTTTTAAAGACGTAACGCATTGAACTGCGGATTGTCCTGCACCAATAATGACTAAGCTTTCCATACCTAAAAATAGTTCTCGATTATTTTTTTGAAACTAACTAAAGTCTACAACTAATTTCAAAATAAGGGAGAAAAAAAATGATAGGAATTGTAGCAACTTTAAAAATAAAGGAAGGGTCCGGAGCTGATTTTGAAGCCGTAGCCTCTCAACTTGTTGAGAAAGTAAACGCCAATGAAGATGGTGTTGTTTACTATGATTTATATAAGCAAGATGAGACGACTTATGTTTTCTTGGAGAGATATAAAGATCAAGCTGCTCACGAAGCTCATGGAAAGACAGATTATTTTAGAGAGCTCGGAGCGCAAATGGCACCTTTTATGGGAGGAGCGCCTGAGGTTAAGATATTACAAGCGGTTTAACTAAATTAGATGAGGTCTGGATAGATACTCTCTGGACCTCATTTCTTCCAATCTACTGATTGTCCTTTTAAAGGGCTCTTTAAGGCTTTCTCCGCTATAGATATTATTTAGGTCTGTTTTCATGGACAGTATCAGATTGACGTTTCTTTCGTAACATTCGTCAACCAGAGCAATAAATCTCCTGGCTGAGTCGTTATTAATTTCATTAAAGATTGGTACACCAGATACAAACACGGTATGAAATTCAGTACAGATTTCTATGTAATCTTTGGCACTTCTTGGACCTTCACAGATTTCTTTGAAAGATAACCATACTGACCCTTTGGCCAGTTTTATGGTTTTAATTTTCCTCCCTAATATCTCTATATTCTTTTCCAATATAAATTCATTATTAGTAAGGTCAGAGAAATTTTCATCGAGCTCTTTAATACCATCATCTTTGCTGATTACGAATATTTCTAATTGCTCGAGGGTTCTCAGTCTATAGTCTTGCAAAGAATTCAATTCATAAATCTCACAGTTTTCCTTGATAGATTCTATGGCAGATAAAAACCTGCTTCTGTGCAAGCCATCTTTATATAAATTGTCTGGGTGTGTATTGGAGGTAGCCACAAGAGTAACGCGATATTCAAACAAAGCATTGAAAAGGCGACCTAGCAACATCGCATCTCCAATATCTTCTACATAAAATTCATCAAAACAAAGAACAACTGTCTCAACCGATATATCTTTTGCAACTTTCTTGAGAGGGTCCTTTTGCCCTGAGTTTTTGTCCAGATCTTCATGAAGTGATTTCATAAATCTATGGAAGTGAACCCTTTTTTTCTTCTCTATATCAAGTGTTTCAAAGAAGATGTCCATCATTTGAGTTTTACCTCTACCTACTTCTCCTTTTATATATAAACCTTTGACTTTCTTTCTTCCAAACCAGGATCTAGAGCTTGATTCTAATGACTTACCTAAACCATCAAGTGTAGCTAATAGGTTGCTCTGTTCCTCGTCAAAGCTGAGTTTTCCAGCTTCAACTAAGCTGGAATAAAGTTCAGAAGGTTTCAACTTTTAGGCGAAGTCTGGATTATGTGTGAAACAGTGAACCGAATCATCGGCTGGTGACCATGGATTGGCTGTGGAGCTCCAAAAATTGGAGCTTATTGAAACCCATGAAGAATCATCAATACTTCCAACTTTAATAAATTTTAGATCAGGATTTTCGTCAACATAAGATATGAGTTGAGATCCACATTCCGAACAAAACCCTCTTGATACATGAGAACCGGCAGAACCCTCCACTGTATAAAATTTCAGATCTCCACTTACAGTTAACGACTTTGAAGGAACAAGAAGAATTGTGGCCTTGCCACTTCCTGTTATTTTTTGACAATCGCGGCAGTGACAGTGATGAGCTGAAAGGGCCTCCAACTGATTAAACTCATAGGTTACCACTCCGCAAAGACAACTACCGGTTTGTTTTTCATTATCCATTATTCCTCCTATTTTGTTTTATTTTGGCTTCTTTAGTATCAAAGCAGGGGTTCTATTTACATAATCTATGTATTCAGGATCTGATCCCCATTTTTTCATACCTCTGTTTTCAAGCAAAGGGATGCCACTAATTTTTGTTAGCAATATATAGACAAATACTGGAGAAATAAGCGTTACCAGCTGCCATCCACTCAAGACCGGAAGAGCAATTAGAGTAAGACCTATCCACAAAGTTATTTCTCCGAAATAATTTGGGTGCCTAGACCAAGCCCACAACCCAGAGGTTATAAACTCTTTATCTTTTTGTTGATTCTTTTTGAATACTCTTTTTTGTCTATCAGCTATCACCTCAATAGAAAATCCAAAAATCCAAAGGGCCAGGCCAAGGTATGCCATCAATCCGAATGGTTGCGTTGTATCAGAGGTAATAGCTGCCAATCCTGCAGCCATTGTGAGGAATACCCACAGTCCTCCAAGAGTCCAAGTCATGAGAAACCAGTGAAATTGAGTCTTCATAATCGTAAACCTATCATCTTTACCATCTTGCTTGACTCTCATGAACAGGAAAGAGCCTAAACGAACGGCCCAAACCACTATTAGCAAACCTATTAAAACGTCTCTAGGATCCACTGAGGGATTAAGGTAAAAAGCTAAAGCGACTGCACTTAGATAGGATATCGATCCAGTTAAATCAAAGTAGTGTTCGGTTTGAAAAGCAAAAGAAGGTATGAAGATTATCCAGTGCAATACGAAACTCACAGAAGCACAGATAATGAATAATGAAATTCCATTATAGGTTTCCGACCCGTCACTACCAGCCATTGCTATCAAAACGCCTATGAGGATTGATAAAATTGTTGAAGGAATTGTTACTCTTTTTTTCATGATTACTCGATAACTTAAGCACCTATTAGAAGAGACAAATGCTCATATTTCAAGCAATTTAACTCAGGAATTTTGCGAAATACGTTTTACTAAAGTTAATCCAAGACCTACGCAAGGTCCTATACCTATTACAAATAACACAGTTCCGAGGCCCACAATTCCTCCCAAGATCCAACCTGCAATCACTGCTGTGAGCTCTATGATGGTTCTTATACCCGGAATTGATAAATTGGTTTTTTTTTGTAAACCAATCATTAAACCATCCCGTGGGCCGGGCCCCAGATTGCTTATTAAATAGATGCCACTACCTATTCCTACTATCATTATCCCTAAGCATGCCTGCGCCAACTTCAAAAGAAACATTTCAGGAACGGGCAGATAAGGAAGCGTTAAATCTATTGCTGAGGCAATAATGATTGCATTGAGGACAGTTCCTATTCCAGGAGTTTGTTTAAGAGGAATCCATAGAGCAAGAATCACAATACTCACAATAAAAGTTGCCATCCCAATAGAAATTTCAAGGTTTAGTGCTAATCCTTGAGCAAGAACAGTCCAAGGACTTACCCCCAGACCACTGCTGATCAATATTGCTTCGCCAAGACCAAACAGAAAAAGCCCAACAATTAACATTAGGAGAGTCTTTAGCCTGGGCCTCATGTTGAGGGGTAGTTCTGAACTCCAGTTTACCGACGGCACCTCTTTGATAGTAAAAATTTGGTTAAGGATTTTCATTTTGTCTAAAAAATATTGTTTAAATCCCCAAGAATCTAGTTTAACCTTGAAGGACATTAACACAGGATACTTACTATGATTACATTAATTCTGCTTGCTCTGTTACTAACTTTTATACAACTTGTTACTCCAACTATTTTAAATGCAAAAAATCTAGATTTTTTAATATCCAACCGTGAGGGTTCTGTGGATGAGGCGGCAATCGTGGGTAGGGCAAGAAGAGCAGGTTCAAATATACTTGAGAGCTTACCCGCTTTTTTGGCTTTAGCGATTCTTTCAATAGTATTAGATGTTGAGAACTACAATATGGCTATGTTCTGGTTGGGATCTAGAGTGCTTTACTACTTCACTTATATTTTTGGGATCCTATATCTTCGAACAGTGCTATGGGTTGCCTCAATATTTTGCTTATTTTCGATGGCTTTTGCGCTAGTTTAAGCCTTTGAATTATTATTTTTCTGAGAAGGAGAAGAGCCAATATGCCGAAGAAGGTTTTATTCTTCGTGAAGCTCAGTTCTCATCTGGTGAACTAGATTCATATAGGAAAATAGTTGAAGCCACTGTTCGGAGTGCTGATTTAGCCTCCAAGCATGGAAAGGTGTATTTTCTTGATAAAAAAAAATTTGTAGATGTAGATTCGTTAACACTTCAATACGAGCCCAAGCCTAATGATAATTGCCTTAGGGTTATTGAACCAGCTCATTCTCTAAACTCCCAACTTGAATTGATTATCAAGGATAGGCGTCTAACAGATCCGATTAAATCTATTTTATCGGTTAACAAAATCAGCCTGTGGACTGATAAATTGAATTTAAAGAGACCGGAAGTAGGGTCTGGCTTCGGATGGCATCAAGATTCACCCTATTGGGTGCATAATAGTACTGACGTAGACTCATTACCCAATGTGTATCTTTGTCTGGATGATTCAAGTAAGTCTAACGGCTGTTTCAGTGTAATTGCCGGCAGCCATACAAAAGGATGTTTGCCCGGAACAGCAGATGGAACACAACTTGGTGGTTTCTATACTGATCAAGAGACCTTTGATTTGAAAAATACTGTTGATCTTGAAGCAGCAGCAGGGTCGGTAATTTTTTTTAATCCTCATCTAGTGCATGGCTCTTCATCAAATACTTCAAAAAAAGAAAGACGAGCATATATTATTACTTATCAGCCCGAAAATAGAGCGATGTTGAAATCAGGTCTCGTGAATAATATCTAGATAATTTAGATATTTACTCTCCACGCACCTCTTTTGATCGAAACAAAGATCATGATTCCAAAGATGGTCATTGCAACTGAAGATGAAATAAAAATAGATTCTATACCCAAGCCTAGCCAATATACAGATACAGCACCGCCTATACCGGCTACTAAAAACCTAATTATTGTGGCTATCGTAGGCCACTTCATGGCATTGGCACCTTGAGAAGCGAAATAAAGCGATAGCCCGACTCCCTGAAAAATATAAAAAGGTCCGACTAATTGGATATATTGCTTTGTTACCTCAAAAGCTTTTGGATCATTTGTAAAAAATTGAATCCAAGATTCTGGAAATAGAGCTAGTGTTAGACCTATAAAAACAGAAACAATCCCTGCTGTAGAACCCCCATAGATTCCAACTTTCTCTGCTCTAATAATTTCTTTAGCACCTATATTAGCACCTACTATGGACGTCATTGCAGTTCCTATACCGAATATTAGAGGAATCATAAGAAACTCTACTCTTGATCCAATGCCATAACCTGCAAGCGCTTCTGTACCAAATGTTCCAACAAGACCTGTTAGAACAAGTATGGTTCCAACAGTTAACAGCGGAGAGACTGATGCAGGTATAGCTACTTCAAAAATGTTATCAAATAAACTCTTGCTGAGTTGAAATTTTTCTTTCTTCAAAGAAGCTGGAACAGAATTACTCTGAAGTTTTATTAGAATGACTATAACCATTATTGCGCTTGTAATTAAGACTGCAACTGCGGCACCAGGAACTCCCAATTTAGGAAATCCAAACCATCCGAGAATAAATCCTGCAGATAAGACAACTTGAAAAGAAGATGCAATAACCATCAGTGTTGCCGGAAAACGCATATTCCCCATTCCTCTCAATACCGCACTTAGACTTCCTGATAGCCATAAGAGTGCACCACCGAAAAATAAGACTGAGCAATAAGCATATGACTCTTGAAGAATTTCTCCTCTGCCTCCCAATGCAAACAGTAATTGTTGGCCAAAAAATAAAAATAGAATTAAAAAGATTAACGCTCCCCCTAGAGAAATTACTATGGAGTGCCAAATCAATTTTTCAACTCTATCAATATCATTGGCACCCATACTCCTTGCTACCGCAGAAGTAATTGCACCACCAAATGCGCCACCAGACATAGTTTGGGTAATCATTAGTAGAGGGAAAGCCAGAGCAACCGCAGCAAGAGAGTTTGTACCTAATTTACTAATAAACCAGACTTCTGTTAGTACAACCAGTGATTGAATAAAGAATGCAATAGTATTGGGTGCTGACATTCTAATCAGCAAGGGCATTATAGGCTTAGAAAGGAACTCTTGAGTTCTGTTATCCACTAATCCTCTAGACTGCTACTTTGTAGATTCTTTTACTAAGTTTTCGGGTGTGGCAAGTGATTCGTATTTATCCTTTGATTCACCAAATAGTTTTTCCGGCGATACTGACTCTAGCTTCCCTTCTTTGTCTTCTGGATCACTGAAAAAGCCTAAAACATATCCTCCTTTAGAGTATCCAATCAAGGATCTCAGTTCTGGACTAAAGTCTTTCGCAATCTCAGGAGGACATGAAAGATATTGATTTTCCTCTTGTCTTAACCAGCTAGGTGCATAGTGCAAGAATACCCCCAATCTGGCTTGATCTGTTGTATTAGTTCCGCCTCCATGCAGCACGGAACCTGTATAAATAAATACAGAACCTGCTTTCATCTCAGCATAAGCAATTTCCTCTGGCTTAGGCAGCCTATTTTTATCCCATCTGTGTGAACCTGGAACTAACTGCGTTGCTCCATTTGCTTTTGTAAAGTCATTAATTGCCCAAACAGTACTAAATTGGGTTTCAATTTTTCTGGGTATATAACCTCCCCAAACTCCTCTGTCTCTGTGTAGTATTTGACTTGTCTCACCCGGCCCAATTTGAATTGCGGAAGTGAAGTGAAGTTGGTAACCCTCACCATGAGGTTCTAAAAATAATGCCGCCATTTCGTTGATAGTCGAATTCAAAGCAAGTTCTTGGCAAGCCTTCGAACGTGCCATTAAGGCACCAACTCTTTTGGTTTCAAAGCCGGTGAATTGGTCTTGGCCCTTTCTAGTACTTTTCAAAAAAGGATCTAAATCGTTCTTGATTTGATCTATCTGCTTTGTGTTTAGAAAGCCATCGATGATAACACCAGCGTCTTCATCTATTATATTAAGTATTTCTTCAATAGGTGTGCTGATTGTGACGTGCTTTACCTCTGCCATAAAATTAGTTTAAACCAATTTCGTATAATTGAGAATTAAGCTTCAATTTGAAATTTTTTCTAAAGATAGAATTATTTTCCATCCATGGAGTTATCGTCTCCACTGTATTAGTTTTTTGAAAATCTGTCTGTTGCTTCAATCAATAGATGAGTTATTTCTTTTTCAAAAGCAGAATGTCCGGAGTAGGGAGCTATTTTAAGCTCTGATTCAGGCCATCTAGAATGCAACTCATAAGCTGTGGTAGGAGGACAAACCACATCATACCTGCCCTGAACAATTACAGTAGGAATGTGACGAATAATATCTATGTTATCTAACAGTTGCTCTTCATAGTCCAAAAAACCTTTATGCACAAAGTAATGATTTTCAATAAGAGCAAAAGCTAGAGCAAATTCACTATTTACAGATTCTTTAATTGCCTCTGGGTTATGATTTATATAGCTTGTGGAAGCTTCCCATTTAGACCAAGCTTTTGCGGCAGATAATTTTTTTTCTTCGTCATCCCCATTAAAAATATCTCTGTAGGCTTCTATTAGATCGGATCTTTTTTCTTCAGGAATTTCTTTTAAGAATCCTTGCCATGCTTCAGGATAAACTTCACTTGCTCCATATTGATAAAACCACCTAAGCTCTTTATTTCTGAGCATGAAGATTCCTCTTAGCACTAACTCAGTGACATTTTCTGGATGTCGCTGAGCATATGCTAGGGCCAGTGTACTTCCCCAAGAACCTCCAAAAACAAGCCATTTCTTAATTTCTAGCTTCTTTCTTATTGATTCAATATCTTCAATAAGATGCCAAGTAGTGTTATCTTCAAGGCATGCATGTGGCTTACTTTTACCACATCCCCTTTGATCAAAAAGTATTATTCGATATTTTTTCGGATCGAAAAATCGTCTTGAAAAACTCCCGGCACCACCCCCGGGACCACCATGAAGAAAAACTGCTGGCTTTCCATGAGGATTCCCGCATTGCTCGTAATAAATTTCGTGTATACCCGTTTTGATAAAACCGGAATCGAAGGGCTTGATTGGTTGATATAAAGTATTTTCTTTTTTAAAGAACTTCATTAATTTCGTCATAAAAACTCACAATATCTCCTATTAAGGCGGGGATTACTTCTTCAGGCAAGTTGTGACCCATATTTTGGTATATCTTAAGTTTAGAGTTTTTAATAAGTTCTGCTGTAAGTTTTCCATATTTAACAGGCACAAGAGTGTCTTCTTCACCATGGAGCACTAAAGCAGGTACTTCAATTTTACTTACGATATCAGATCTGTCTCCAGCTTCGAAAATTGCTGTTAACTGTCTCGGCATGGCTCTAGGGTAAAAACCGTATTCTTGAACATCTTTTGTTTCGACATTTTCCATGTTTCGGAGATTATCTTGATTTCTTTCAGATATATCTGATCTCGTAGGAATTTTGGGAGAAGACATTAAAGATACCAAACTGTAAGTGCGATCAGGATATTTAGAGGCTATTATTTGAGCTATCATTCCTCCCATTGAAGCACCTACTATGTGCGCTCTCTCTATCTGAAGATGGTCTAATAATGCCACACCATCATTAGCCATATCCTCTAAAGTATATGGAGCACTAAAACGAATCCCTAAAGAGTAAAGAAAATACTTCCAATACAAATTCGGTTTACCTAACCTATCCAATTTCTCTGAATTACCTGTATCCCTATTATCAAAAAGAATAACCCGATATCCTTCTTCTACGAGTCCATTTACTATTCGCTCTCCCCAGACTTTATGAGAAGCCATCAGGCCCATTACCATCAAAACTGGCGGGCCATCCTCTTTTCCGGTGGTCACATAGGCTATAGACACATCATTAATTTTCGCAGTTATTGTTTCTTGATCAGCCGTGTAGCTTGAATAGATATTCAAAGAGGCAAATGAAAGAAGATATATGATCAGTGTCTTTTTCATTTATTCACATTAAATCCAATAGCAACAGCCGTCAATGTAACTGACTAAGACTATTTGGAACTTTAAATGGGAAACTTGAGTAGCTTTGTAATGGGCTCGATAGGGTTGTTTGTGCCTTTGAGTATATTTTCCGAGGCTTGAAGGATCGCTCGTTCATGGTCTCCCATAAACTTTGCAATGAAATGCGCTTGAGTATTCTCTTCATCTACAAGTGTAGCTAGCTCTTCATATTGAGGAAGATATATTTCATTAACTGATTTATGGATATTCTGAATTTGTTCTTTAAAGGATAGATTCTTGAATGCTTCCGCTATTTCTACTCCTTGATTTCTCAATTGTTTATTTTCTTCTATTGGTAATCCTAGTTCTACTAACAAAGGTCTCATTATTGCCTTACCTTCGGTTTCTAGTTGAAGCATATTGCTATAAATATACTTGTGATCATTATCCTCGACAGAAGCCAGTAAGGACTCGAATATCATTTCACCTGCTTGTTCCCCTAAATAAACTTCAAACAAACAATCTTTAAATTTTTTATTCATTACTTACCCATAAAATATAATAATTCATTTAGTCATTTCTAAGTTCTTTCTGTTTCTTACGAATATAGATAATCTCAGGTATTCCTAGAAGATTAAAAACTAAGAAAAAAAGGAAATTCCTTTTTTCATTAAGCTTGGAAGCTATCCAACAAGCATGATAAGTCCAGTAAATTTCCCATGCTGTAATCAATACAATCAACCCCACCAACATAACGATAACTTTATCACTTTTGTCTCTTTTTAAGAGATTCTTGTTATTCTTTGAAAGAGTTTCTGGCTGAAGTTAAATAAATTCATCAAGTTTTTGATTTAACTCAAGCCATTCTTGTTCTGCATTTTCAATTTCTGATATCAAGTTTACTTGCTCCCTCAATAAGTCATGAAAGTTGTTCCCTGAATCTTCATTATATGAATCGGGAGAGTTTAATTTATCATTTACTTCAGAAAGCTTTCTTTGCAATCTTTTTAGAGTTTTTTCTAAAGAGATAATATTTGTTTTGATGGACTTAACTTCTTTTTTTTGCAGCTTACTTATAGCCTCTTTTTTATCTTTAACTGATTCATTATTAACAGAGCCTTTAAGGATTAATGTTCGATAGTCTTCTAGGTCACCATTAAATCTACTTAATTTACCTTTATCTATTATTAAAAACTCATCAACTGTATTGGCTAAAAGATGTCTATCATGAGATATGAGTAATATCGCTCCCTCAAAATCTTGCAGTGCTACCGTCAAAGCCTGTCTCATATCCATATCCAAGTGATTTGTTGGTTCATCCATTAGGAGTAGGTTAGGCTTTCGAAAGGCAATTTTTGCTAAAGCCAATCGGGCTTTTTCTCCTCCTGAGAAGTTTTTAATAGCATCTTTAGCCTTGTTATCTCTGAAATTAAAACCTCCAAGAAAATTTCTTATCTCCGCTTCTGAAGCCCTCTCATCAATACTTTGAATATGTTGAATGGCATTTTTTTGTAAATCCAGATCATCCACTTGGTGTTGAGAAAAATAACCCACCACTAGATTTTTTCCTTCTCTTTTCAGTCCGTCAAGTAAATCGATATCTCCGTTCAGACTCTTAATTAGAGTAGATTTTCCTGCTCCATTTACACCCAGCAAGCCAATACGGTCTCCAGGTCTGAAACTAACCTTTACATCGGACACAATCGAAGTTTTATATCCTAATACTGCACCTTCTAGAGTTAATAAAGGATTAGATATTTTGTCTGTTTCTGGAATGTTGAAGGAAAAAGGTGAATCAATATGAGCTGGTGCAATAAGTTCCATTCTCTCAAGTGCCTTAATTCTGCTTTGGGCCTGTCTTGCCTTAGTGGCTTTTGCTTTAAACCTCCTTACAAAGCTTTGCATGTGAGCTATTTCACGTTGTTGCTTATTATAATTGCTTTCAAGCTCTGCAAGCCTGGCTGCCTTTCTTGCTTCAAATTGAGTGTAATTCCCGGAGTAAAGCTCGATCTGTTGGTTATGAATATGGGCTATATGATCAACGCATTCGTCCAAGAATTCCCTATCATGAGAAATAAGCAGCAGAGCACCCTGAAACGATTTAATCCAATTGCCTAGCCAAATTATAGTATCTAAGTCTAGATGATTTGTAGGTTCATCTAATAAGAGCAGGTCAGATGGCTGCATGAGAGTTTTTGCTAAGTTCAACCTGACTCTCCATCCTCCAGAAAAGTCATTTAAAGCTTTACTGAAATCACTTTCTGTAAACCCTAAGCCAACCATCAATTGTTCAGCTCTGGATTTAGCAGAAAATCCGTCATGATCTTCAAATTGCGAGTGCAGATCGCCCAAGGCTGCATAATCTTCTTCTTTTTCAGCTTTCTTAATAGCATTTTGGATGTTCGCGAGTTTGTGATCACCCGATAGAACATATGACAAAGCATGTTCTTCTGATCCAGGTACTTCCTGATCAAGACAAGAAATCCTCAAGTCTGGAGGATAATTAAAATCACCTGAATCCGATTCGAACTCGCCTTGAATCATTTTAAATAAACTAGTTTTTCCTGTTCCATTTGCTCCCACTAAACCAACTTTATTTCTTTTATGAATAGTGAAAGAAACACTTTGGAAAAGAAGATTCGAACCTCTTCGTAAAGATAGATTATTAAATGAAAGCATAAGATGGTAAGTGGTGCCCAGAGGTGGAATCGAACCACCGACACAAGGATTTTCAGTCCTTTGCTCTACCGACTGAGCTATCTGGGCAATAAAGGTGTTGCGATTGTATACAATTAATCCACTCTTAAAAAGAATGTTTTATTCTTTGGGCTTAAATCCTGCTGGTTTTGCATATTCTTCTCCAGACAAAAATAAATCCATTTGCTCGTTAAGCCATTTTCTGGATTCTCTATCGGCAAGATTTATCTGACCTTCGTTAATGAGCATTTTTTGATGCTCTAGCCATTCTTCCCAGGCCCTCTTGGATACATTATTGAATATGTCTTCTCCTTTTTCACCTGGATAGGGGGGAGAGGACATTCCTTCTAGATCCTCTTGGTATTTTCTACAAAAAACTTTACGAACCATTTGACGCTACTTATTTAAAATTTTTGACACGGGTGCTGGTATTCCTACTTTCATTATATTCCGAGTTCCAAACCAGGCTTTATTATTCTCTAGGTTATGCATTTTACTCACTTTCAAGGATATAAGATCAATATCAAGGTCATAGTGGCTAAATGAATGTTTGAGTTTCATATCTTTTTCGATCAATTCATAATCTATTTTAAGAGATTCTATGTAGTCTTGCCTTTCTGCCTTTTTTTTGAATTCTGGAAACGACCAAAGACCTTCCCAGATACCTTTCGTATTTCTATTTTCAAGCAAGATCTCCTCTCTCTCATTTTGTAAAAGCATCCAATAAACTTTTTTCAATGGTTTTCTTTTCTTGGGAGACCTATTTGGTAGAAGTGTTTGCATACCTTGCTGTTTAGATAGGCAGTCATCTTCTAAAGGGCATACGTCGCACTGAGGATTTGTTCTCTTACATATCAAGGAGCCAACATCCATTATGGCTTGAGTATAAATATTGCAACCCTTAGCAGGTACTTGAGCTTCTGCAATTTCCCATAACTTATTAATAGTTTTGGAAGAATCGATCATATCCTTTATACAAAAGTATCGAACTAGTAATCTTTTAGCATTTCCATCTAGGATAGCAGCTTGCTTTTTGAACCCTAGAGAACGTATGGCCCCTGCAGTGGATCTACCAATCCCAGGAAGAGACTCGAGTAACTCTAAACTTGAGGGCATGGAGCAATTAAATTGTTCTTTAAGTAATCTAGCAGATTTAAAAATATTTCTGCCTCTTGAATAGTAACCTAGACCTGACCAGTAACTTAATACTTCCTCCTCGTTAGAATTAGCTAAAGCCTCTATATCTGGAAATCTTTCAATGAACCTTTGGTAATAAGGAATTACAGTATTGACCTGCGTTTGTTGGAGCATAATTTCTGAAATCCAAACCTTATAGGGGTTAGTATCTCTTTGCCAGGGAAGATTCTTACGACCGCTTTCTTTGTGCCATTTAATTATCTTTTTGCTTAATTCGGACATAAATTTAAGATTCAATTGTACAAGTAATGAACAACTTGAGCATATTAGCTATAATGCGCGACCTTTTATATTGATTATGAGACAAGCAAAAATAAACAGAGAAACTTCTGAGACCCAAATAACTATCGACTTAAATCTTGATGGATCTGGTAAAACTGAATTTGATACAGGACTTCCTTTCCTTGAGCACATGCTTGACCAGATAGGAAGGCATGGAATGATTGATCTTAGCATAAAAGCCAAAGGCGATTTGCACATAGATGATCATCACACCATCGAAGATATTGGAATTACACTAGGTGAAGCTTTCAACAAAGCCGTAGGAGACAAAAAAGGTATAAGAAGATATGGTCACTCCTACATACCTCTAGATGAAGCCCTCTCCAGAGTTGTTTTGGATTTTTCCGGCAGACCAGGTCTTTTCATGAAAGTAGACTTTGTTAAAGAAGAGGTAGGCGGCATAGATGTAAATATGTTTGAGCATTTTTTTCAATCTTTCTGCAATCATGCTTTCATAACCTTGCACATAGAAAACTTTTCTGGTGAAAATACCCATCATCAGATTGAAACTATTTTTAAAGCTTTTGGCAGGGCTCTTCGAATGGCACTTGAAGTTGATTCGAAACAAGAAAATATGATTCCTTCTACAAAGGGTGCACTTTAAAATAAATTTTAATGACACGGGTTGTTGTAATTGATTATGGAATGGGTAACTTACATTCCGTTGGCAAAGCTCTTGAGTCTGTAGCTGAATTTGAAAGAGTAATAATATCCTCAGACAAGGAGCAATTAAAACAGGCAGATAAAATTGTTTTTCCTGGAGTAGGCGCTATCAAAGACTGTATGGCAGCTCTTTCCCTGGATTTAAGAGAGACAGTTCTTGAGCAAATTAAAAATAAGCCCACCCTTGCCATTTGTGTAGGTATGCAAATGTTATTGGAATCAAGCGAAGAAAATGATGGAGTTGAAGGGCTGAATATTCTCAACGGGAAAATAACAAAAATAAAATCAAATGATCATATTAAGGTACCTCATATGGGCTGGAATAAGGTGAAGTTTTTAAAAGATCATTTCTTGCTAAGAAATATCCCCGATTCCTCATTTTTTTACTTTGTTCACAGCTATTGCTGCTTAGAATCATCTGACGCATTGGCAGAAACTGAACATGGTCGAAATTTTATCTCTGCTTTAGAAAAAGATAATATCTTTGCTGTGCAATTTCATCCTGAAAAGAGTCAAGCTGAAGGACTTAAGTTATATAAAAACTTTTTAGACTGGTCTATTTAATGAACATAATTCCCGCAATAGATTTAAAGCAAGGAAAATGTGTTAGGCTAAAAGAAGGTAAGATGGACCAGGAAACCGTCTTTTCTGAAGAGCCCGTTTCAATGGCAGAATTCTGGTTCTCTCAAGGTGCTGATATATTACACATAGTCGACTTAGACGGTGCGGTCCATGGTAAGCCATTAAACGAAGATATAATCTTGTCTATCTGTAAAGAATTTCCTTCTAAGAGAATCCAAGTTGGAGGAGGTATCCGAACTTTTGAAACCGCAAAAGGATATTTAGAAAATGGCATTGAAAGGGTAATAATGGGTACATCGGCTGTTGAAGATCCTGAGATGCTAAAAAGTTTTTGTCGAGCTTATCCCAATAGAGTCGTTTTAGGAATAGACGCTCTTGATGGTTATGTGAAGACTCAAGGATGGCTCAAAGGCTCTGATCTAACTCCTATACAATTAGTAAAATCTTTTGAAAACCTCCCCCTTGCGTCCATTATCTTCACGGATATTTCGAAAGATGGAATGATGGCTGGACCCAATATTGAAGCTACAAAAGATCTGGCACGCTCCACTAAAATCCCTGTTATTGCTTCAGGTGGAGTTTCTTCTCTGTTACATATAAAACGATTGGCTGAGCAGGAAGTAATATCTGGAGCTATTTGCGGCAGAGCTTTGTATGAGAAAGCCTTTACTTATGCTGAGGCTCAGAAAACTGCAAGAGAGTAATCATGAGCGTTTCGAAAAGAATAATACCCTGCCTGGATGTTGATAAAGGAAGAGTAGTAAAGGGCGTAAATTTTTTAAACATCAGAGACGCTGGAGATCCTGTCGAAATAGCAAAAAGATATGACAACGAAGGTGCTGATGAAATCACCATGCTTGATATCACTGCAAGTCATGAGACTAGAGATACGACCTATAAGACAGTTGAAGATATAGCCAGTCAGGTATTTATTCCTTTAACTGTGGGAGGAGGGGTAAGAAATATTGATGATATAAAAACACTGCTTAGGTCTGGTGCTGATAAGGTAAGTATTAACACTTCCGCTGTAGAGAATCCCGATTTTGTAAAAGCAGCTGCAGATAAGTTTGGCTCTCAATGTATCGTTGTAGCTGTTGATGCTAAAGCTAGGAATGGTGAAGAAGGTTCTTGGGAGGTTGTTACATATGGTGGAAGAAACAGAACAAACATAGACGTAGTTGAATGGACTCAGCAAGTTCAAGAATACGGGGCAGGAGAGATTCTTTTAACAAGCATGGATAGGGATGGAACAAAGGAGGGTTTCGATAATAATTTGGTTTCAAAAGTTTCAGGCAGTATTCCAATTCCAGTGATAGCTTCAGGCGGAGTTGGAAATTTAGATCATTTAATTGATGGTATTAAAATTGGCGGAGCTGAAGCTGTTTTAGCTGCGAGTATATTTCATTTTTCAGAATACAGTATTGCAGAGGCAAAAGAAGCGATGCGAGCCTCCGGAATAGAAGTAAGAATTTAGTTTCTTCTGGTGATTGTTTGATGCGTGCAATCGTATATCAATGGATCACCAGTGCCAATTTCTAATTTTACTATCTCTTCAGGACCAATATTCTCTAATTGCATTACAAGAGCCCTCAGAGAATTGCCATGTGCAGCTATGAGCACATTTAGACCTTCATCTATTTTCGGCATTATTTCAGACTCAAAATAAGGAAGAACTCGTTCGGCTGTATTTTTTAAACTTTCACCTCCCGGGGGTGGAATATCAAAAGACCTTCGCCATATATGAACTTGTTCTTCACCCCATCTCTCCCTGGCATCATCTTTGTTTAAACCAGCTAAATCTCCATAGTTTCTTTCATTGAGGCTTTGATGCTTTACAAATGGTATATCAGTTTGATCCATCTCTTTTAAGATTAAACGACCTGTCTCTTGAGCTCTAAATAGATCTGAAGTGAACATAATGTCAAAATTCATGTCTTCAGACTTTAACGATTTACCCGCCTCTACGGCTTCATTTATACCCTGGTGTGTTAGTTTTGGATCTTTCCATCCCGTGAATAAGTTTTTTTGATTCCATTCACTTTGGCCATGCCTAACTAGAACAAGAATAGATTTTTTCATAACATAAAACTTTTTTATATTTTAACTCACTAATCTATATAATCCTGACACGATATGGATAAATTCTTTACTTTTCTTAACGATAATTTCTTAGCAGTATTACTGCTGTTATCTCTTATCTTGATATTGGTTATGTACGAGAAAAGAAAAGGTGGAACAAAAGTCGATACTGGCGAGATGACAAGACTTATCAATAAAGAAAATCCTTTTGTCTATGACTTGAGAGGTGCTGCTGAATTTAATGCCGGTTCAATAGCAGGAGCGATAAACTTACAACCTTCTAATTTAGTAAAGGGGGATGCTTTATTTAAAGCTTCAGAAAGTGATTGCGTTATTCTAATTTGTAAAACCGGAACAACTTCTGCTAAGTCAGCAGGAGAGCTTAAGAAACAAGGGTTTACAAATATAAATGTACTTTCCGGAGGGATGATGAATTGGACGCAAAGTGGAATGCCGCTTGTTAAGAATTAATTATCCAATCCAAGTTCTTTAATTTTTCTAGTTAGAGTATTTCTACCCCAACCTAAAAGTTCTGCAGCTTCCTTTTTGCGTCCCATAGTCTTGTTGAGGGCCACTTTAATGATTGTCTTTTCAAACTCAGGTATTGCCTCTTCTAAAAGATTATTTTTACCTTTAGCCAAATAATTCTCTGACCACGATTGAAGAACTTTTGTCCAGTCATTTAAGTTTTCAACATTTTCCACTTTGAGATCATCAGGTAAATCTTCTAACTTAACTTCTCTCGTAGGGGACATTACAGTCAGCCATCTACATGTATTCTCAAGTTGACGAACATTACCAGGCCAAGATAAAGACATAAAATACTCTTCAACTTCAGCTGATAGATATTTCTTTTCTTCTGCCAGCTCGTCGGAAGATTTCTGGAAAAAATGCTTCACCAAAGTGGGTATGTCTTCTTTTCTTTCACTTAATTTGGGAAGCGAGAGTTTAATAACATTAAGTCTATGAAAAAGATCTTCTCTAAAGCTACCTTCCTTTACAAGGTCTTCTATGTTTTGGTGCGTAGCAGTTATGATCCTTACATCCACCTGTATTGGTTCTCTGCCCCCAACTCTATAAAACTCCCCATTCGACAGAACACGCAGTAGTCTAGTTTGAGTTTCCAGTTGCATGTCTCCAATTTCATCTAAAAATAGTGTTCCCCCATCGGCTTGTTCAAATCTTCCTATTCGTCTCTCGTCTGCTCCTGTAAAGGCTCCTTTCTCATGCCCAAACAATTCAGCTTCTAACAGTTCTTTTGGGATGTCCGCCATATTAAGAGCTATGAAGGGTTTGTCTTTTCTAGGGCTGTGTTGAAAAAGAGCTTTTGCGACCAATTCTTTACCTGTTCCAGATTCACCGCTGAGAAGTACAGTCGAATTTGAATTAGAAAGTTTTCCAATTGCCCTGAAAACCTCTTGCATTGCAGGAGCTTCCCCAATTACTTCAGCTTGAGATTCAGAAAATTCCTCATTTTTTTCTTCGTTTGTAGCTGTAGCGCGTTGAACCATTGATACAGCCTCTTCAATATCAAATGGTTTGGGTAGATACTCCCAGGCTCCATGTTCGTACGACTCTACTGCACTATCCAAATCTGAATGTGCGGTCATTATGATGACCGGTATGTCCGGTCTTAGTTCTTTAACTTTATCAAGAAGATCTATTCCGCTTGGACCAGGCATTCTGATATCTGTGAGAATCAGTTGAGGATTTTCTGTTTCTAGCTTCTTAATTACTTTGTTTGCTGAATCAAAGGTTTGAACTTCCATCCCACTGTCTGCCAAGCCTTTTTCAAGAACCCATCTTATAGACTCATCATCATCAACTACCCAAATACTCTTATCCATTAGCCATTTTCAAGTTTAGTTCTTTTTTGGGATTGATGGGTATATTTATAAAAAATTCTGTTCTGCTAGGTTCGCTGCTGAAATGAATATTTCCTTTATGTTGCGAAACAATTCCTTGTGTAATTGATAGGCCCAGCCCAGAACCTTTGTCTTTGCCAGTAATCATGGGGAAGAATATAGAATCTTTTATCTCTTCGGGGATTCCTGGACCGTTATCTATTACTGATATTTTGCAGACAGTTGTATTTCTTTCTCCATCAATTATTTCTCCATGAGAAATTCTAGTAACTATGCTTATCTTTGGTGAAGGGGTACTTGAATTTATCAAGGCATCTTTAGCATTTTTAGTTAAATTAAGAATGGTGTTTTCAATTAAATAACTGTCTATGTACAAGTCGGGGATGCTAGGATCGAAATCTTTTGTTATCTTGATTGAATCATAGCCACTCTCATTCTCAACAAGTTTCAGAACATTTTCTATGGGATAGTGAATATTTTGGAGCTGAAAGTCTGGTTTTTTGTTGGGACCTAAAATATTATCCACCAAAGTTGTTAACCGGTCAGTTTGCTTAATGATTATATCGGTATATTCTCTCAGGTTTAGCTCTTTCAATTTATTTCTCAATAGTTGTGCTGAACCTCTTATGCCGCTAAGAGGATTCTTGATTTCGTGAGCTAACCCCCTTACAAAGTCTTGAGAGATTTGTTGGTTAGTCCTCATTCTGTATCTCTCTATTAATTCTGACGAAGCTTCTTTATTGATAATTTCCAGAAGTAATCCATTTTCTTCATAGCTATTGAATGGGTGGACTATGTATGTGCACAAAACTTTATTTCCTCTTTTAAGATTTAGTATTGCATCTGTCTTTGTAAAGCTCCTTTTTTCGTTAATAGAATCTTGAAAACTATCGAGACTCTCAGGTTCTTCAAAAAAAAGTTGGTCAATTTTTTGACCTAGAGAAGCTTTCTCAGAGGTATCTAAAATAGATAGAGCAGAGGGATTGATAAATTTAACTCTCAAAGACGTATCTAGGATAACAATGCCCGTATTGAGTTCTAGGAGGAGAGATTTATCCAATTTACCCGCAAGTTGTAACCGGAGGCCAAGCCTCCGGTTAAATTAACTAAATTAATTATGAGGTTAAAGTACCTACTATGTGAGCCACAATCTTGTATGGATCAGCATTAGAAGCAGGTCTTCTGTCTTCAAGGTAACCATTCCAATCATGCTCAACTGTATAAATAGGAATTCTGATACTGGCACCTCTATCACTTACTCCGTAGGAGAATGTATCTATACTTTGAGTTTCATGCAGACCAGTTAATCGCATGTCGTTATCAGACCCATATAAAGATATTCCTTCCTTGTGGACCTCACCTAATTTTTCACACATTGAACTAAATAGTTCTTCTGAACCAGCAGTTCTCATTTCTTCATTTGAAAAATTAGTGTGCATTCCAGATCCATTCCAGTCACCTGTTTTAGGTTTAGGGTGGATATTTACTGATACACCGAACTCTTCAGCAACTTTATAGAGTAGGTATCTACTTACCCATAGATCATCAGCTGCTTTGATTCCTTTACCAAAACATTGATACTCCCATTGACCTAATGCTACTTCTGCATTTGTTCCTGTAAGTTCTATACCTGCATCAAGACAAGCGTCTAAGTGAGCATCACTTATTTCTCTGCCTTTAACATTAGACGCTCCGACAGCACAGTAATATTCACCTTGCGGTCTGTCAGGAGTTCCGTCTTCCCATCCCAGGATAGTCCCGTCAGGGTTAGTTAAGAAGTATTCTTGCTCAAAGCCAAACCACCACTCATCACTTACAACTGCTTCAGCAGCAGCTCTAAAGTTTGATGGATGAGTCTCATGCTCTCCAGTTTCAACCTGACAAAGAACAAGAGATCCTTCGTTGGTAGGATTTTCGTATTGTTGTACAGGTAATAATAAACAGTCTGAGCTTCCTCCTTCTGCTTGAAGTGTAGAAGAACCATCAAAAGACCAAGCAGGTGGTTCACCATCTGTAACTTTTACTTTACTTCTTAAATTGGCTTCAGGCTCATATCCATCTAGCCAAATGTATTCATATTTTGTCATTACTTTCTCCTTACATAATTAAAAGTGGGTGGATATTATCATGCAAAATAGAATAAAAGAACAATTATTGTGCAGAAATATAAGATAAATATGAAATAAAGTACTTATTTCGTGCATATGCACAGAATTAGTGCAATTTTACTATTCCAAGGCCGTATTTTTTTGTATGTGATAAAAACTCCTCTAGAAAAAAGTTCCATTGAAACTTTTCGTCTTTGCTGAGCATATTTTTATTTGGATATTTATTCCTTAACCAGAACTGCTTTTTCCCATTAAATTTTCTTACTTCAGCCATCTTGGCATCGTGATATAAGTAAATTTCTATCTCAGTATTGGGAATCAATTCTATGGACCTAGTCTTACTGATATGGATAACAGAAGTGTGATTTGAAAGCTTCCTGCAGGAAATATTTATTTGAGAATTTACTAATCCTTCGGGTATTGAGTAATCAATCTTGCTTTCGTTTTTTTCTTCAGGGAAAAATTTTATAAGCTTCTGATAATTTCTTTCATAGAGTCTTATCAGCTGATTCAGACCTCTTTGGCTATTTGGCTTATTTAAATTTCTATTCCTTATCATAAGTAGACCATAATATTAACGCAGCAACCGTCCTGAAGGGAGTCCAAGGTTCGGAGATTTTCTCAATTGTCAAATAGTCGGGTCTTTCTTTCATACCTCTTAATCTTTGTATAGCTACGATAAGGCCTAAATCAGAAGATGGCCAAGCATCAAGCCTTTTCAGACAAGCCATGAGATAGCATTGTGCAGTCCAATCTCCAATACCTCTAATTTTTATCAACTCTTCTACGACTTCCGAATCTTCCTTCTGACTTAGGCTATTCAAGTCTAATTCTTTATTCTTAATTTTTTCTGCAATACCTGAGCAATAGTCAATTTTTTGTTTACTGAGGCCTGCTTCTTTGAAGCTTTGTATATCTACTTTGAGAAATGCCTCCGGTTCAAACGGCACTACAAGCTTCTTCAACCTTTTAAATATAGCTTTTGCTGAAGCAACAGAAAGTTGTTGTTCAATTATCAGCTCTATAAGCCCTTCGAAACCTGACTTTTTACTGAAAGGATTGATGTCATAATTTTTCTCTTCGAGAATCCTTTTAAATGCAGGCTCCTTTTCTGACAGAAAATCAAACCCTTGTTGAAGAGTTGCTTTGTTTAAAGTTTTAAATTTTTTCATACAAATCGGAGGTTATTTCTGACCTAAATGGTAAGAGGGATTTTCTATCTTTATTATATTCAAGAATATGCTCCCTTTCTCTGTTTAGGAAATCATCAATGGCCTCTTTGAACCTGATATCTCTAATCCAATGAGCGGAATAGGTTTCAATTGGGCAAAACCCTCTTTTTATTTTATGTTCACCTTGAACACCAGGATCAAAAGATTCGAGGCCTTTTTCTATGCAGAACTCTATACCCTGGTAATAACAGGTTTCAAAATGTAAGGAATCGTACTCTTCAAGACACCCCCAATATCTTCCGTATAGTTTCTTGTCGTCATGGAAATTAAAAGCTCCCGCAACATAATTTCCAATTTTATTTTTAGCCAAAACTAATAGTATTGATTCTGGAATCATATCTATGATCTTTTTGAAAAATTCAAAATTTAAATACCCCCTCATACCTCTCTTTAAATAAGTAACTTGATAGAACTGGTAGAAGCACTCCAGCATTTCATGATTTATTTCGTTGCCATTCAGCCTAATCATCTCAATATTCTGATCGACGATCTTTTGCCTTTCCTTTTTAATATTTTTTCTCTGCCTCGAGGTCATATCTTTTAGGAAGTATTCAAAATCTTTATAACCATTATTGAACCAGTGGAAAGAATAGCTGGTTCTAATGCTGAACCCTTCATCAGAAAACAAATTCAATTCGCTTTTATCAGCCAGTAAAACATGCGAGCTTGAGAAGTTATTTTCTTGTGCCAATCTTTGGAGGGCATTACTAATTGCACTGATTATTTGTTTATTTTTTTTCTTATCCATACTTAGGAGTCTTGGTCCTGTAGCAGGAGTAAAGGGTATAGAGCTGACTAATTTAGGGTAGTAATCCAATCCATTTCTATAAAATGCATCCGCCCAAGACCAATCGAAAATAAACTCGCCTTGAGAATCTGTTTTGATATACATTGGCATCGCGCCAATAATTCGATTTTCTTCTTTCACGATAATGTGAAAGGGAGACCATCCACTTTCAGGAGATACACACTTTGTATCTTCCAGGGCTTTGAGAAAGTCGTATTTCAGGAATGGGTATTCATTTAGACGAATCTTTTCCCAATCTTCTTTAGGTATATCACTAAGTGACCCAACGAATTCAATTATCACAACAAGACTCCCATAATCGAACCACAGAAGAAAGAGAGGCCTATAAGATTGTTATTTTTGAAAGCCTTGAGGCACTTTTCGCTTTCTTGCCTCTTTATTAAATTACATTGGTAAATGACCAATGAAGCGCAGATAAAAGCGAATAAATAGAATGTAAGATGAAAGTCCAGAGCGTAGGCTATTGTAAGCATTATTCCTATTGATAAGGCGTGTAGAGAAAAGAATGCCGGAAGAACGTTATCTCCAAAGGTTATAGCAGAAGAGTTAATTCCTAAATCTAAGTCATCTTCCTTATCACAGAGAGCATAAGCAGTGTCATAGGCTACAATCCAAAAAAAACAAGAACCGAAAAGAGCTATGCTTACAACATTTATCTCATTTAATTCAGCCGATGAGACCATCATAATTCCCCAAGAGAAAGCCAAACCTAAAAAAAGTTGAGGTATAGGAAAGAATCTCTTAGTAAGTGGATATAGGGTTGCTAGTCCCAATCCAATGAGTGCCATATAAATTGTAAGCTTATTCATAAATATTAATAAAAAAGCCGAACAGGAGATCAAAAGTGCGAATAAAAGCAGCGCTTCTTTGGGTGAAACTTCTCCTGTTGCTAGTGGCCTATCTTTAGTCCTATGCACTTCTCCATCAAAATCTCTGTCAAAATAGTCATTTATGACGCATCCAGCTGAGCGCATTAAGAAAGTGCCGACTATAAACAAACCAACTAAGAAGAAATTTGGTTTACCGTTTGTAAGTATGATAAATGAAGTCAAAGTAGGCCAAAGCAATAGGGCGGTTCCTATTGGTTTATCTGCTCTCATCAATCGAACAAAATTTACAAATTTTCTCTTATCAATCATCTCAAATTATCACTACGGGGAAGATTGATACTTTAGTCTAAGTTGATTGTAAAGTTGAGTTAGAATATTCATTTTTGAATAAGGAGTATGCATTGAAAAAGTGGGAATGTATTGTTTGCGGACTCATCTACGACGAAGAAGAAGGTTGGCCTGATGATGGTATTGAACCTGGAACGAAATGGGAAGATGTTCCAGAGGACTGGGTTTGCCCGGATTGTGGAGTCGGTAAGGAAGATTTTGAAATGGTAGAAATTGATTAACAAATGAATTTAACTTCAAGAATTATTCTGGCCATGGTGCTTGCCATGGCTGGGGGTATTTTCCTCAAATTAATCAACGATTCCGGATACTTAGGTGAGCTGGGTCATTTAATTCTCATAGAGTTTTTCACGGAAGGCATTCTTGATGTTATAGGACAAATATTTATTGCTTCATTGAGATTAGTTATAGTCCCTTTGGTCTTTTTCTCTTTGGTTTGTGGTGTAGTTTCTATTTCCTCTTCATCCAGACTAGGGACAATTAGTCTCAAGACTTTATCCCTTTACCTTTTAACTACGGCTATAGCAATTTCTGTCGCACTTACTTTTGCTCTAATTTTTAAACCAGGAGTAGGAATAGATCTAGCTTTACCCACAGCATTCGAAGCCTCTGAAGCCCCTTCATTAAAAGAAGTTTTAATTAATATATTCCCAACCAACCCAATAGCTGCGATGGCAGAGGGAAATATGCTTCAGATAATAGTCTTTTCATTATTATTTGGAATTGCTTTAAAAAGCCTAGGAGAAGAGGGTGGTTCATTGAAGAATTCCTTCGAAGTTATAAATAATGTGATACTCAGCCTTGTAAGAATGCTGATCGAGTTAGCGCCCTATGGAATATTTGCTTTACTCTTCTCTTTATTTGCCGTTCAAGGTTTTGGAATGATTGGTGATTTGGCAAAATATTTTTTCTTACTTGTTTTTGTTTTACTTTTCCATGGGTTTGTAACTTATGGAAGTCTTTTGACCTTAATTGGAAGACTAAATCCTGTTCAATTTTTCTTAAAGGTTAGATCATTGGCAGTTTTTGCTTTTAGTACTTCTTCCAGCAGTGCGACCATGCCAGTCACCCTTGATACGGTTAAGAACAAACTTGGTGTTAAGCCCACTATAGGTTCTTTTACTGTACCTTTGGGCGCAACAATAAATATGGATGGGACTGCAATTATGCAAGGCATAGCTACAGTATTCATATCCCAAGCATACAATATAGATCTTTCACTGGTTGATTATCTAATGGTTATTTTAACTGCAACTCTAGCTTCAATAGGTACAGCAGGCGTACCTGGAGTAGGGTTAATTATGCTGGCAATGGTTCTGCAGCAAGTAGGCTTACCTGTTGAAGGAATAGCTTTAATCATCGGTGTAGATAGGCTATTGGATATGACAAGAACCGCAGTTAACGTATGTGGTGATGCTATGGTTTCTTGCTTAGTTGCAAAATCAGAAGATGAATTCGAAATTGATACATTCCATTCAAAAAATTAATATTTAAATTAATCCACTATTCCGTTAGACTTTCGCGCTATTAATAGGAATTCCACCGTTTTTGAGGAGAAAAAATGTTAGAAAGTTATCTTGCAATACCACCTTTGTTGGGTGTTCTAGGCTTATTGGTTGCCTTAGGAATATATATAGTAGTAACCAGATTTTCAGAAGGCGAAGAAAACGTTAAGAAAATTGGTGATCAAATTCATTTAGGTGCAATGACTTTTATGAAAACTGAGTATACCTATCTCAGTATATTTGCTTTAGTCGTTATTGTTTTAGTTTGGTTCTCTCTAGGAGAAGGTACAGCAATAGCAGTTTTAGCAGGAGCTTTATCTTCCTCTATAGCAGGCTGGATAGGTATGTATTCAGCTACAAAAGCGAATGTGAGAACTGCAACAGCTGCTTCAGAATCAGGTGCTGAAGCTGCACTTTCGGTGGCATTTTATGGCGGTTCAATCATGGGATTATGTGTCGCCTCACTTGGTCTAATTGGACTAGGAAGTCTATTCTATATACTGAGTGGCGATGCTCATTCCATAGAAGGCTTTGCTATGGGAGCATCGATTGTTGCTCTTTTCTCAAGAGTGGGTGGAGGAATTTATACAAAAAGTGCTGACGTAGGTGCTGACCTGGTAGGAAAAGTAGAAGCTGGGATACCTGAAGATGATCCTAGAAATCCTGGAGTTATAGCTGACAATGTTGGTGATAATGTTGGGGATATTGCGGGAATGGGTTCAGATATCTTCGAATCTTATTGTGGATCAATGGTAGCTTGTATAGCTATAGCTTCGACTTATTTGATTACTTCAGAATTTACTCAAGCTCAAAAGGACGGCATGATGTTTCTGCCGCTTGCACTGGCTTCAATTGGGTTGCTTGCTTCAATTATTGGGATTGTGATAGTCAGACTATTCTCAAAATCTTCACCTGCAAATGCTATGAGATGGGGGACTATGGGCGCTCCTTTAATCTTTATTATTGCTGCTTACTTTTTGACAGGTTCTCTCGTAGGAAGCAATGGTTTTGATGTCTGGCTGGCTGTTGTTTGTGGATCTGTTGGTGGGATAGCCATAGGTCTAATTACTGAATATTACACAGGCTCTAGCCCAGTAGTGAAAATAGCCGAATCGGGTCAGACAGGTTCTGCCACCGTTATGATTACAGGATTATCTGTGGGTATGCAGTCGGTCGTTTTGCCCATTGCTTGCATAATTTTGATAATTTTTATCTCGACTGAATTAACAGGCCTGTATGGAGTTGGTATTGCGGCTGTAGGTATGTTGTCCACAGTAGGAATAACAATGGCAATTGATGCCTATGGTCCTGTCGCAGATAATGCAGGGGGAATAGCAGAAATGGCTGGTATGCCTTCCGAGACAAGGGTGATTACTGATGAACTAGATGAGCAAGGAAATACTACTGCGGCAATTGGCAAAGGTTTTGCTATTGGTGCTGCTGCTTTGGCTGCTTTAGCTATTATTTCTGCTTTTGTCTCAACTGTTTCAGCTAACAGAGCAGAACCACTTGAGCTATTGTTATCAAATCCGTTAGTCCTAATAGGAATTTTCATTGGTGGAGCTATACCTTTCTTGATAGCTTCCATAACCATGACAGCTGTTGGAGATGCTGCATTTGAAATGATAAATGAAATCAGAAGACAGTTTAAAGAGATCCCTGGCCTCTTGGAAGGAAATGCTGAGCCTGATACAGCTAAATGTGTAGATATTGCGACTGCTGCTGCATTAAAGAAAATGCTTTTACCGGGGATTATTGCTGTTTCTGCTCCACCTTTAGTTGGTTTGGGGATTGGTGCAGAAGCATTAGGTGGAATGTTGGCTGGTGGACTACTCGTATGTGTGCTTATGGCTTTGTTTATGGCTAATGCCGGTGGAGCTTGGGATAATGCCAAGAAATATATTGAGAAGGGAAATCTAGGAGGAAAAGGAACAGATACTCACTCAGCTGCAGTGGTGGGAGATACTGTAGGCGATCCTTTTAAAGACACTTCAGGACCTTCAATGAATATCCTGATCAATGTTATGGCAATCGTTAGCTTAGTTATAGCTCCTTTACTTTAACTGCCTAGGTCCTTTTTCATAGTCTTATGAGGTATGCCTGTATCAGATTGATACGGGCCAACCTCTTCATAACCAAGTGTTGAATAGAAACTAATAGCATTCTCTCTTGCATTAAGACACATTGATGCTGCTCCTCGAGAAACAGCGTATTCTTCTAGGTCTCTTACTATTTGTGATCCCAGTCCCTTTCTTTTAAAGCTATCTTTTACCGCCATGTACCTTATTTGTGCTTCCTTCTTTGAATTGAAATGCACTCTACCTGAGGCTATAACATTATTTTCTTCATCGATACCCATTAAGTGATAGCTCTCGTCCTCCAATTCATCTGCCAAAGAATCCTTAGACATACCCAAAGGCTTGCGAAGAATCTCCCATCTGAAAAGAAGATACCTTTCCCATTCTTCATTATTCTTTGGCGATCTTATGATGAAATTAGGCATATTGGATTATAAAATTTTACAATGTATAGCATGGGAAAACAGGACAATATATATGAAGAAGGTAATTTAAGCGGTTTACCATTTTCTTTCAATCAGGAAGTAACAGAAGTTTTTGAAGATATGATTGATAGGTCTGTCCCGGGTTATAAAACAAGCTTAAAATTGATAGCTCAATTCTCAAAAAAATATTACCAAGCTAATACTAACTGTTATGACATCGGATGCTCTCTAGGAGCCTCGTCTTTGGCCATTATTTCTGGGGCAAATAATGCAAAGGTTATTGCAATAGATAACTCAGAAGCAATGATCACAGAATGCAATAATAGATATGGAGATCTTGTTGCTGATGAATCAATCAGGTTCCTGCAAGACGATGTTTGTAAGAGTAAATTGGAAAATGCATCGGTAATTTGCATTAATTATGTTATTCAATTCTTGAAACTAACAGAGAGAGATAAACTAATCAAAAAGGCTTTTGAGGCATTGTTGCCTGGAGGAGTTTTGTTGATTTCTGAAAAAGTTCATTTTACAAATAAATTTCAATCAAGAAGGCTATTTCAACTCCACCATAGTTTTAAGTCCGCTAATGGATATTCAGATTTAGAGATAGCAGGCAAAAGAGATTCTTTAGAAGGTGTATTGCATACCGAAACACAAGAGGTGCACATTAATAGAGCTATTTCAGCAGGATTTAGCTCAGCAGAGAAGGTCCTTTCTAATATTAACTTTGTAACTTATAAATTTGTGAAGTAGTAATGTTCGTTTCATGCGAAGTAGATAATCTCACCAAACCTTATTTATCAAATCCTTTTGGCAAAAAAAAGGATAAAAGGATTGAAAGTTGGTTAGAAATAATGAATACGTTGCCATGCCCCGCTAACAAAAAAGTTAGTTTGGAGAGCGAAGTACGTGTAGATTTTGAAGATGACACATTTTATGAATTAAAGGATTTACTATTGCGTTTATCTCCATGGAGAAAAGGTCCTTTTCATATAAGAGACATTTTCATAGATAGTGAGTGGAGATCAGACGAAAAATGGAAACGATTCAAAAAACTTAATATTGATTTAAAGGAAAAAAATATTCTTGATGTTGGTTCAGGAAATGGCTATTACGCATTTAGGATGCTGGGTGACGGAGCAAATAATATTCTTTGCTTGGAACCCAATCTTGTTCATGTCTCCCAATTTGCTGCATTAAATAGGTTTGTTACTTCAGATAATATAAGGATGCTTCCAGAGCGTTTAGAAAATATTAAATTTTCAGATACAAAATTTGATGTAGTTTTTAGTATGGGTCTTCTATATCACCAAAGAGATCCTTCACAACATATAAAAGATTTGAAAAACACACTTAAAGATGGAGGCCAATTAGTGATAGAAACTATCGTTTCTCCAGAGGCGTATGGTAATTTTTTGGAACCCAGTGAAGGAAGATATGCCTCTATGCCGAATGTCCACTATGTGCATACAGACAAAGGATGCAAAAAATTATTTGAAGAACTTTCGTTGTCTCTTCAATGCGAGTCGTACAACACGAGAACAACAGGCCAAGAGCAAAGAAAGACTGAATGGATGCCATTTAAGTCCTTCGAGTCGGCGCTCAATCCATCAAATCTAGATTTAACCATAGAGGGATATCCTGCACCTGAAAGGAAGTTTTATGTTTTAGAAAAAGAAGCTTAAGATTCTGAGTAATCTACCCTATTGCCTATCCATCTTTTAACAAGAGTTTCGGCAAATTCTGTTTCATTTCTGCTCAATTCTAAAGCTTCATCTTGCGCTTCAACCAGTAGCTCAGAATCCCTGATTGGATTGGCTATTTTTAAATCCATCAAACCTGATTGCCTAATACCATAAATGTCTCCAGCACCTCGTAGTTCAAGATCTTTTTCAGCTATTTGAAAACCATCATTGGTCATTTCCATGGTTTTTATTCTTTCTTCAGCCATTCCTGACAGAGGTTCTTTATACAACAATAGACAATGCGACTCTGTATTGGCTTTACGACCCACCCTTCCTCTAAGTTGATGCAACTGAGAAAGACCTAATCTTTCAGGGTTTTCTATAATCATTAAAGTAGCATCTGGCACATCAACACCGACTTCAATTACAGTTGTGCAAACCAGTAATTGAATATCTCCTTTTCTAAATTTTTCTATTACAGAGTCTTTCTCATCTTTTTTTAACCTTCCATGAACTAGGCCCACTTTAAGCTTAGGTAGAGATTGCGAAATCTCCTTGAAAAGTTCCTCAGCTGATTGTGCTTCAAGCTCTTCGGAGTCTTCAATAAGGGTGCATACCCAATAGGCTCTTTTGCCAGTTAGACATACTTCTTCTACCCTTTTTATTACTTTGTCTCTTAAGGAATCTGGCCTTGAAGAGGTTTGAACTGGATTTCTTCCAGGGGGTAGTTCATCAATTACCGATGTTTCAAGTGACCCATAAACAGTCATCGCTAGAGTTCTGGGTATGGGTGTTGCAGTCATGATTAATTGATGGGGACTAAGTTGCTCTTTACCACCTTTTTCTAGCATGGAGAATCTTTGATGCACTCCAAATCTATGTTGCTCATCAATGATTGTTAGACCTAATCTATTGAAATCTACTCCTGACTGAAATATGGCATGAGTGCCGATTAATATATCTATCTCTCCTTTGGCAAGCTCCTTCACAATTTGTTTTTTATCCTTAGCTTTTGTAGATCCTGTAAGTAATTCAGTTTTGATACCCAAATGATCGAACCATGTTTGGAAGGAGTTGAAATGCTGTTCGGCAAGAATTTCTGTAGGGCAGAGAAGTGCTGTTTGCCAGCCATTTGAATTTGCGTGCAATGCTGAGAGGGCGCCAACGAGCGTCTTGCCAGACCCAACATCTCCTTGAAGTAATCTTCTCATAGGATTCTTACCAGTAAGATCAATTTTTATCTCACGCCAAGTTCTTTTTTGTGCTTCAGTTAAATGAAAAGGTAAGGAGTCTAGAAAAGAACCTTCATTACCAGATTCTTCAGCCATGAGAGGACCGGTTCTGCCCTCTAGTTCATTTTTTAATATCCCAGCACAAAGCATATGCGCTATCAATTCCTCTTTAATTAAAACTTTTTGGGCAGGATGTTTTCCTTCTATCAAATCAGTTATGTTTGTATCAACTGGAGGTTTATGAAGAAATTTAAGAGTTTCTAGAAGATTGCCGAATTTAGAATAACTACCTTTACTTGGATCTTCTTTCAATAAATTGTTTTCTTCGCAAAACTTTATACTGGTTTCAATAATCTTTTTTAATTTGTTTTGTTGCAACCCTGAAGTTGTAGGATAAATTGGCGTTAGATTATCTTCTATTTCAATTGGTTGTTCCCTTTCAAAGATTTGATATTGTGGATGAATCATTTGTTTACCGTTAGGTCCAGGAGTTATATTTCCATAGCACCTAATCATCTTTCCTTCCTCTAAAGCTTTATGTTGAGCCATAGCAAAATTAAACATTCTCATGGTTAGTTTTCCAGTGCCATCATAAATTTCAGTGAATAGCATTCGTCTGCCTCTGAACACAACTGTAGACTTCATAATTTCGCCTTCTATCAAAACAGGCACTTGGTAAGCTGTATCACCTATAGGAGTAACAAAACTTCTATCTTCGTATCTAAAAGGCAGATGCATTACAGCATCAGGAATAGTAAAAATTCCAAGATTATTTAAAGAAGATGCGCTTTTAGGCCCCACTCCTTTAAGGTTTTGTATTGAATGAAGATCTTTTGATTCTTCAGTCATGCAGACTAAATACTTTTGGTTAAGATTGCCTCAACTTCTATAGATGAGTCTAAAGGCAATCTAGCAACTTGTAGGGCAGCTCTTGCAGGAAAAGGCTCTTCAAATAATTCTTTCATAACATCATTAACTAAATTAAAAAGAGAAAGATCTTGAAGTGATACATTTAGCTTAACTACATTATTCAAATCTAGACCTGCTTCTTTACATAAAGCCTCTATGTTTTTAAAAACTTGGCGAATTTGTTCTTCATCTCCCTCCACCAACTTCATGGTATTTGGATCTAAAGGAATTTGACCCGATAAAAAGATTAAATTGTCGGTTTCTATACCTTGCGAATAGGGGCCTATTGCTGCAGGAGCATTTTCTGTATTTATTCTCTTTTTCATAGCTAATGCAAAGCTTTCGCTTCTCTCATTTCATGATCATGTATCCTAGTTACGGACACGATACTTTTTGATGTTCTAATTTTTCTCAAGATTTTAGATAAATGTAGTCTATCAGAAACTTCCAATCCCAAAACAAACTCATGCATACCAGTATTTATTTCTGTAGTTCGTATAGAGCTTATATTGGTGTCTTGACCAGTGATTACCGAAGCCAGATTTGCGAGGAGTCCCGGTTCATCTCTGGCAATAACTTTAATCTCAGCAGTGAAAACTCTACCTGAAGGCTCTCCCCAATTAACGGGAAAACACTGTTGTGGATCCTCTCTTACTGACAATATATTTTTACATCTTTCTTGGTGAACTACCAACCCTCTTTCTGCAGTGAAATGTCCAATGACTGCATCGCCAGGAATCGGTTTACAACAAGGGGCATAATTCACAATTAACCCTTCTGATCCTGTTATTTCAAGCGGGACTATATTATTTGATTCTATTTTTTCACTATCTCTTAAGAAGCCAATCATCTGTTGCGCCACTATATTTCCTACCCTAAGGCCAAGGCCAATTTCTTCTAGAAGTCTATTGAGGCTGCGAACTCCTATATGATTTAAAACCTTTCTTAAGTCTTCCTTTTCGATATCTCTTAACTTGATATTCATATTACCTAGAGATTGATCTAGTAGTTTCTTACCAAATTTTCTTGCTTCCGAAGTTTTTAAATTACTTAAATAATGACGTATTCCATTTCTAGCCCTGGGAGTTACAGCAAAATTAAGCCATGCAGGAGATGTTTGAGGAACTTTGTCTGTGAGTATTTCAACTGTCTGTCCACTTTCAAGAGGGACACTTAGAGGTGCCAATCTACGGTTAATTCTGCAAGCTCTGCAATGGTGACCAATATCCGTATGAACTGCATATGCAAAATCGATTGCTGTTGCCCCGCCAGACATCTCAATAATTTCTCCTTGAGGAGTGAAAACATATATTTCATCAGGAAATATATCTGTTTTTACTGATTCGATGAATTCCTCAGTAGATTCATAGTTATCTCTCATTTCAAGAAGTCCAGCAACCCATCTCCTTGCTTTAATCTGCGGACTGGTATCAGATTGATTACCTGATTTATAAAGCCAATGAGAAGCGATGCCATTTTCTGCCATATCATTCATCTCTTGTGTTTTTATCTGTACCTCAACTGGGAAACCTTTCAATCCTACAACACCTGTATGTAATGATTGATATCCGTTAGATTTAGGTATAGCTATATAATCTTTGAATCTTCCTTCTACGGGTTTATAAAGACTGTGAATATGTCCAAGGGTTCTGTAACAATTTTCAGGTGTATCAACAATTATCTTTATAGCGTATACATCCATTATCTCTTCAAAGGATCTGTGTCTTTCTTTCATCTTTCTGTAGATGCTATAAATATGCTTCTCTCTTCCTTCAACAAGTGCAGGTATCCCTTGATCAAGTAGCTTTTTACCAAGTTCCTTTTGAATCTTATTTAAGGTTCTTTTTTGACCGCCTCTATTTTTCTTGACCGCTGCAGTTAATCGTTCATGTCTAGTAGGATAAGTCACCTTGAAAGCCAGATCTTCTAATTCCCTGTATACATTATTCATTCCAATCCTGTGCGCAATAGGGGCATAAATCTCAAGAGTTTCTTTAGCAATCTTCAATTGCTTTTCTCTGCTTAAGTACATGAGTGTTCTCATGTTGTGCAATCTATCCGCTAGTTTAACCACAATGACCCTTATGTCTTTCGACATTGCCAGTACCATTTTTTGGAGATTTTCAGCCTCTGCTTCCGTTCGGCTTGATATGGAAAGCTTATCTAGCTTGCTGACTCCATCAACCAATTCAGCAACTTCTTTATTAAATTTTTTCTCAATTACGCTTTTTGGTATCCCTGTATCCTCTATTACGTCATGCAGCATAGCAGCCGAGAGGCTATCTTCATCCATTCTGAAAGTGCTTAGAATTGAGGCCACTGCTATGGGATGTGTAACATAAGGATCACCACTGGATCTAAATTGTCCAGAATGTGCCTCACAAGCGAAGTTGTAAGCTCTATTTACTTGTTTTACTTTCTCAGGATCAAGATAATCCGACAGTTTTTTAGATAAAGCCCCAATTGATTCCATAACATTAGCTCAACAAAGATTAAGTATCTCTGTTTTTAAAGGTTAAAGCGAATTTTTTTAGTCTTTTAAGACTGGGGCAGGTCTTCAGCAGAAAGCTCTTCGGAGAACTCTTGTTCTAAATCTGCTATGTCCACTTTCAGATCATTGATATTTTCGGTTGTAACAGTCCCAGCTTCAATTTCTCTCAATGCCATTACTGTGGGCTTATCATCTTCCCATTCAAGAGTTGGTCTTCTTCCACCGGTTGCAAGTTGTCTAGCTCGTTTTGCAGCAAGTATTATCAACTCATATCTAGTGGTTACCTTTTCTAAAGCGTCTTCAACAGTGATTCTAGCCATGTATTTTTATATCAATTAAATTAAGAGCGTCGCATTCTAAAGCAATCTGGCTTTTCAATCCAGCAATAGATCCAAAGATTTTTCTGCATGTAACTTTCTGTTTTTTGACAAATCATTGTTCGTGAACATGAATGTTTTTAGGTCTTCCAATGCTTCATCAAAATCATTATTTACCAAAATGCGATCAAAGGATTTGCCTATACTAACTTCTTTTTTTGCTTCCTTGAGCCTAGCATTTATTACCTCATCCGTATCTTGATTTCTTTTTTCTAGCCTTTTCTGTAAGTCTTCATAAGAGGGAGGAATAATAAAAATAGTATTCGCCTCTGGAAATCTAGCTTTAACTTGCAACGCGCCTTGTGTATCTAATTCAAGTATGACATTTTCTTTTTTTTCGAGGGTTGCTAGAACCCAGTCTTTAGGCGTGCCATAGTAGTTTCCAAATACTTTGGCAAATTCTAGAAACTCGTCATTTAGAATTTTCTCCTTAAATCTATCATTTGAGATAAAAAAGTATGAAGTTCCTTCTATCTCCTCGGCTCTTCTGTCACGGGTAGTGCAAGAAATGCCAAGCTTGCTTGAAGAAGCCCTTGGATCTTTTAGCGCTGATTGAATCAATGATGTTTTGCCAGTGCCAGAAGGTGCTGATATTACAAATAATTTGCCCATACTTAAAAAAAGTTTATTGTAGGTGAAATAGATTTAAAATAACTAAGTTTTTAAGTTATATGTCAGATAAAGAAAGCACATTCTTTGATTTAGCAATGGAATCTAAATCTCTCCTATTGGGAGATTTCACACTAAAATCTGGAAAAAAAAGTCCCTACTTCTTCAATGTAGGTGCTTTTTTTGAACAAGGTTATATCGATAAACTTGCTGATTTATACTCTGAACTCATTTTAGAAAGCAGTATTTCCTTTGATGTGATTTTTGGTCCAGCCTATAAGGGCATCCCTTTGGCTGCAGCCATTTCAGCCTCTTTAGCAGTCAAAACAGGCAAACCAGTACCTTTTGCCTTCGATAGAAAGGAAGAGAAAAAACATGGAGAGGGGGGGCAGATAGTGGGAGAATTAAAGAACAAAAAAATATTGATTGTTGATGATGTGCTTACAGCCGGAACCGCATTAAAGCGATCGATAGAAATAATTATAGGTGCTGGAGGAAGTCTTTCTGCCTGTGTGGTTGCATTGGACAGAGAGGAGAAGATAGAAGGACGAATAGCAAGAGATCGACTCTTAGAGGAGTATAAAATTAATATTTTGTCCATTGCTCAAATTTCGAATCTAGTAGAATATTTAGAATCTTCTGGAAACCTAGATGATGCTGAGATCATAAAAAACCATATATCTAGATCTTAATGTTTACAGGAATTGTTCAAGAAATAGGTTCTGTCCTTGATAAAAAACAAACAGATGCAGGAATCTCCTTGGAGATTCAGGTGGAATCAAGTTTTCTTGATGCGCTTGAGATTGGAGCAAGCATTTCCGTAAATGGTGTTTGCTTAACAGCTGTGCAATTTACTGATAACTCAGTGACTTTTGATGTAATTCCAGAAACCTTAAGAGTTACCAATCTTGATGAAGTTAATAAAGGTTCCAAAGTAAACCTTGAGAGATCTTTAAAGTTTGGTGATGAAGTAGGTGGACATATTTTGTCAGGCCATGTTTCCTGTAAAGCTTCTGCAGAGATAATTAAATCAGAAGAAGAAACGGAATTAATTATTTCTTGCCCTTCTGACTGGATTGATTATGTTTTTTTAAAAGGATATGTAGCAGTCAATGGCGCTAGCCTTACTGTGGCAAAAAAAACTGATAGTAGTTTCTCAGTTTATTTGATACCTGAAACACTGAGTGCTACAAACCTATCGGAAGTTAAGTCAGGAAAAATGTTGAATATTGAGGTTGATCAGGCAACCTATGCAGCAGTTAAAGCGGCAGAATCTAGGCTGAAAGATTCTCCTTAACAATTTTGCTTACCAACCCCATATCGGCATTACCCTGAATTTTTGATTTCAGAGCACCCATTACTTTTCCCATATCCGCTGGTTCTGTGGAGCCGGTCTCAGAAATAACTTCCAAAACTATAGAGGTAATCTCTTCTTCACTCAGTTGTTCAGGAAGAAATTCTTTCAGTATTGTTATTTCAGCTTCTTCTTTTTCTGCCAATTCCTTTCTGCCGGCATCAATAAACTGAGACATTGACTCTTTTCTTTGCTTTATCATTCTCTGAATAATTCTTATAGAGTCTTCGTTGGTAAGATCTACCTGCTTGTCTATTTCTTCTTTTTTGAATTCAGAAATAGCCATTCTTAAAGTAAGCGTCTTTTCTTTGTTTCTTTCCTTCATTGAAGTTTTAACATTTTCTTCAATGAGGCTTTTGATGGAGCTCGCCATGAGACCGGAGTTAAAATCTAGGAGGTCTTCCTAGTCTATTTTTTCTTTGATTTTTTTGTTCTCTTTTGACGGCAGCTGCTTTCTTTCTTTTAAGAACTGAGGTAGGTTTTTCATAAAATTCCCTTTTTCTAACTTCGGGGATAATACCTGCCTTTTCACAGGCTCTTTTGAACTTCCTGAGTCCTACATCAAAAGATTCGTTTGGTCTTATTTTTACTGATGGCATAAATAATCTCTTAAGGATGCGCAATTCTATAGAACCCTTTTATATTTGGAAAGTGTTTCTTTTTTTTTTATTTCAACGAGAATAGTCCACATTGAAATCATGAAAGTACTTGGAATCGAAACATCATGTGACGAAACTGGTGTTGCAATATACGACACAGAGTCTACTAAAATAGTCTCAGAGCAGCTTTATAGTCAGGCTTCTAAACATGCCGAATATGGTGGTGTGGTTCCTGAGCTGGCCTCAAGAGATCATCTTAAGAAGTTGATTCCTTTAATTAGGCTCACTGTTAGGGAAGCAGGACTTAATCTCAAGGAGATTGATGCTGTAGCTTATACATCAGGACCTGGCTTGAGAGGACCGCTATTGATTGGCGCTTCAACAGCAAAATCTATAGCATTGGCTTTGAACAAACCTTCTGTAGGTATACATCATATGGAAGCACATCTGTTAATAAATTTACTCGAAAATCCGGCTCCTTCTTTTCCTTTCCTTACCTTACTCATTTCTGGCGGCCACTGTTTATTGATAAATGCTAAATCGCTTGGGGATTATGAGATCCTTGGACAAACTCTAGATGATGCGGTAGGCGAAGCTTTTGATAAAGTGGCTAAAATATTGGACTTAGGTTATCCAGGAGGTCCTAAAATTGAAGAATTAGCCAAGAGAGGCGATCCGACAGCTTTTCAATTTCCAAGACCCATGACAAATAAAAATAATTTTGATTTTAGTTTCAGTGGTTTAAAAACAGCAGTTTATTATGAATTTCAAAATCTTAAGCAGATTAATGACTCCCAAAAGGCTGATTTAGCAGCATCTTTTCAAGCTGCAGTTTCCGACACTTTATTAATCAAAACTAGAGAAGCAATGAAACAAACAGGACTAAAGGAGTTAGTCATTGGAGGAGGGGTTGCTTCAAATAAGTGCATTAGAAATGCACTAATAACTGGCCTTGAAGGTAACAAGATTTATTTCCCTCCTATCAATCGTTGCACAGATAATGGTGCTATGATTGCTTTTGCAGGTAGTTTTTACATAAAGAATGCAGAGAGAACACTTGGTCTCGATATCAAACCCAGATGGCCATTATCAGATTTAAATAATGGATAAAGTATTTATTCAAGGCTTGGAGGTAGAAGGGGTCATTGGGATTTTTCAATGGGAAAGAGAGGTTAGACAGAACATATCTGTTGATTTGGAAATGGATTTTGACAATAAAAGAGCTGCTAAATCAGATTCTATTGATGATGCGCTCAATTATAAAAAAGTTGGCAAACGTATTACTTCTTATATTGAAAATTCAACATTTAAACTAGTAGAGAGTTTAGCTGAGAATATTGCAAAGATTATTCTAAAAGAATTCCCAGTAAGTAAAGTCAAAGTAACTTTAAGCAAACCAGGTGCGCTAAGGGGATCTAAATCGGTTGGGATAATAATAGAGAGACCTTGAAAACAAGAGTTTTTATAAGTATCGGTTCAAATATTGAAGCTGAACAAAATGTTCGTAAAGTTAAGGCGCATTTGGATTCTTCTTTTTCTGTAACCTACTCAAGTACTTACAAAACTGCAGCAGAAGGATTCCAAGGAGAAGATTTTCTTAATTTAGTTTGTTCTTTCGATACGGACTTAGAGCCCTTAGGTTTGAGAGAATTTCTCAAAGAGATTGAAATAAAAATGGGCAGATCTGCCTCTCAGAAGGGCATGTCCAATAGAGTAATCGACCTAGACCTCATTCTCTACGGTAACAAAATAATTAAAACTGAACTTTTAGATATACCAAGTTCAGATATTTTGAAATACGAGTTTGTCCTCAAGCCTTTGTGCGAATTAGCCGGTACTCAAATTCATCCGGAGACTCAAAAAACTTTCAACTCAATACTAGAAAGCTTTTAAGTTTTACTCTCCCAAAGCTTTTGCTCTATCCATTACAGAATCTTCATCTGCTTTCAAATGTTTAACCGCAAGGAATAAGGTAATACTTGGTATAAGGAGAATAGTTAATATCAGCGCCATTGAAGTCTGCATCGCGTCACCAGGTGCATAGCCTTGCAATTCAAATAAATCACTTATTCTTCCTAGGGTATATGGACCTAATGCCAAACCTATCATGCTCAAGGTTAGGATGAAAAAGGCTCCTGCCATGGCCCTCATTCTAGGCAATACTAAGTTAGTTACAGTTGTTGCTGCGCAACCGACATAAACCGAACTTCCAATGTGATAAATAAAATTAAACAAGAGGGACATATTTTTTGAATCTGAGTAAATCATGCCAAGGCATCCTAATGCTGTTATCAAAACTCCGCCTACAAATATTACGTAGAGCCTTCCTCCTACATAATTTTCCCTAAGCTTGTCTCCAAAATAACCTCCACCAATTACTCCTATAAATGAACCAATAGCTGTTATTAATCCAATCAACGTTCCAATCTCTAAAGCAGACATCCCGTGATAATTTATGTAGAAGGATGGAGTAAAAGCAGAGTAGGCATATCCAACAAATGGTATGCAAGGAAATGATATGAATGAGTAGAGTATCGCCTTACTTCTGAACATTAAAGTGAAAGCAACAATATCTCGTCTGCTTAAGCTCTGTATCCAAGTACAAACAAGATAAGTTCCTATACCCCAAGCAATCCATTGCAAGAAGTCTCCAGTAAACTTGTATAAAGAGAAGCATAATGCAAAGATTACAGAGGCTATTAGCAAGTTTATAGCTAACGACTTTAAAGTATCTTTATCTCCTAGTAATGATATGGGAGTAAGACCAATAAACTCTTTAAAAGTCTCTTTGAATGGCTCTTTACTGGGTTCTGTAACTATTCCTTCACTTAAACCTCTGATCGGCTCTTTTATAAATAAGAAAGTAAAAATAGATAAGACAATTCCCGGTAAGCCAACTCCCATGAAAGCAGCTTGCCATCCTTTGAGTTGAAAGGGTGCTTGAGTATGATCTGGATAGGCCGAGTTCCATGTGTCTAATATAGCGCCACCTAAAAACAAGCCAATACCTGCACCTATATATAATCCGCTGGAGTATATGGAAAGAACAGTAGCTCTGACCTTTGGTGAAAAATAGTCAGATAAAAGTGAGTATGCAGAAGGTGTAGCACTCGATTCTCCAATACCTACTCCGAATCTATAAATTGATAGACTTAGGAAAGATTTAGCAGTTCCGGAGAGAAATGTCATAAAACTCCAGAAAGCTAAACCTATGCTAATTAGGTTTTTTCTATTCCAAGAGTCTGCAAGCTTACCCATTGGAATTCCAACAACGGAATAAAACACACCAAAAGCTGTACCAAAGAGAAACCCTATGTCGCTATTGGAGATACCCAGATCGGCCTTGATATCTTCAGCAAGTATTGAAAGTATTTGCCTATCAATAAAATTGAATATGTAGACTAATACTAGAAGGCTGAGAGCAACTTTTGCGTGATAGCCTCCAACCTCAGAATTTTTTTCTTCTGCCAAAATTTACTCCCCTTTTATTTTTGAGTTAAGACTCTATTCGTGCAGTTGCATTGCCTGTAATTACAGCAACATCGTTCTGGTTAGTGGTTTCAATCATCAGGTCAACAACTTTTTCTCCATCTTCCTCTCGAATTTCAATGATCGTTGCTTTTCCTGTAAGTGTATCTCCGGGCCAAACTTGATTGGTAAATCTAACTCCATACTTCTTCAAAGCTCCATCCCCGACATAATCCGTAAGCATAGTGCCAGTTAGGCCCATTGAGAGCATGCCATGTGCAAAAACACTTGGATAACCTGCTACTTGAGTTGTGAATATTTCATCAGTATGTAATGGATTGTAATCTCCAGAAGCACCAGCATATTGGACAATTTGCGTACGTTTCAGGTCGTCAACTAGTACAGCAGAATGAGTATCTCCGACATTAATTTCATTTTCTTTAAGCATATTCCTTCTCCTAACTATCTACAGCTCTTTCGGTTTGAACACCAACACCAGTTGCAGTTATAACAAGTTCTCCATCTTGATTTCTATATTCAGTCACACTTTCACTAAATTTTAATTTACCAGCACGTTTACTTTCTTTTTCCCATGTATTTCCGGGTTTGGTTGTTGCTGTAAGTACGTCACCGGCCTTAACAGGCTTGTGATATTCAAAATGTTGTTCTGCATGAAGGCCCATAGCTGCACCACCTCCGCCACCACCAGATTCTTTTGAAGGCTTCGCACCTGTTGCCTCTTTCCCTGATCCAAACCAACCTTCACCTCCAATTTTTGGCCTTAGAAAATAATCTGGGTCAAATTGTGCACTAGATTGTGCGAAAGTAGGAGGAGCAATGATCCCCCCTAATTCAGTTCCTTTAGCGTACTCTTCATCATGATAGATAGGGTTGGCATCTCCCACCGACCTAGCAAACATCATGATATGACTTGCTTCGACTAAAAATTTATCAATAGCCATATTTCTCTCCTATAAAAAATTCTTTTCAACTAAATCCCAAGCAGTATCTGATAAGTTTCTTACCCCGCTAGCCCTTTCTGCTGCATTCTCATGAGCCGCAGTACCATCTCTTACTCTCCCAAGTATTCCTTGCAGTATTCCAGCAAGTTTAAATAGATTATAAGCAGTATATAAATCCCACTCTTCAGTTAGATCTATATCAATCCTCTCAGAATACATTTTAACGTAGTCATCAATAACGGGAATGCCTTGCTGTTTGCAGTACTCTTTATCTGCAAGTTTTGGGTTCATAGTGTATTGCAAACAGTGATAGTTAAAGTCGGCACAAGGATCTCCTAAAGTCGAAAGTTCCCAATCCAGTATCGCTATTACATTAGGATCACTTTTACCAATCATTACATTAGTTAGACTATAGTCACCATGAACGATCCCAGTTTTCTTTTCTGTAGGTAAATTCTTAGGAAGCCATTCGATAAGGTTATTCATAGATTCGATAGTTTCTGTTTCTGAATCTATATATTGTTTTGACCATCTGGAGACTTGCCTGCCTACATAATTTCCAGGTTTTCCATAATTTGATAATCCTATTTTATCTGGGTCAACGGAATGCAATTTTGCCATTGATTCGTTCATGGACTCGTAAACGCCCTTTGCTTCATCTTGGTCACTATTTTCCATGGCTGGATCCCACAGAACTCTTCCATCTTTAAATTCCATGATGTAAAAAGCGGTACCAATCACATCCTCATCTTCACAAAGTGCGTAGCTCTTAGGTACAGGCACATCCGTTTGATTGAGTGCAGTAATTACGGTGTATTCTCTATCCACTGCATGTGCAGATTTTAGAAGTTTTCCAGGCGGTTTTCGTCTTAATACATAGGACTGCTTGGGCGTGATAATTTTATATGTTGGATTAGATTGTCCACCTTTAAACTCCTCAACAGAAATTTTTCCTTCGAACCCTTCTACATGCTCTTGCATATAGTTTTCCAGACTTGGAACATCAAATTGATGTCTATCAAGAACCTCCATGGTTCCAGTGTTTTCGTCAGCTTGGTGCAGATCGTTTGTCATAATTTAATAATAAGGTAGTTGTAAAAATGATAAAAGAAAAAAATAAAGCTAGATAACTGACCTTCCTCCGTCGACCTTTATTACTTGTCCCGTAATGTATTCTGCAGTGGTCAAAAATAAGGCCAAGGAAGAAATATCTTCGGGACTACCAATCCTACCTAGCGGGACCTTAGTAAGCCTTTCTTTTTGTTGTTCTTCGGTTAAATCCTCATCTTCAGGCCAAAGGATAGCTCCAGGCGATATTGCGTTTACTCTAATTTTGGGAGCTAACTCCTTAGCTAATGATTTAGTTATACCTTCCAGAGCAGATTTGGCTCCAGAGTAGAGACTGAAATTTTTTATACCGCTTGGAGCTAAAGTATCTGAGATATTTATTACACAACCATTTCCTTTTTCAAGAAGCGGTATAAATGCTTGAGTTAAAAATAAGGGCAAGGTCGCATTTGTTGCCATTAAGTCATTCCATTCACTCATCGAAGCACCTTCAATAGGAGTAGGGTAGAAACTTGAAGCATTATTTACTAATACCGATAACTCGTCCGTTATACTTTGCACTCCTTTCTTTAGTGTCTCTACAGACGATATTTCATTGAAATTGGCCTGTAGAATAAAGCAAGAATTTTCTCTGATATCGTTTAATTCCTTTTGTATTTCTTCTGCTTCTCTCTTTGAGGAATTGTAGTGAAAAATAATATTGAAGCCTTCTTCATGAAAGTGCCTGCAGGTAGTTTTACCGATTCTCTTCGCTCCTCCTGTCAGGAAAATATATTTTTTTGTCATAAATTTTTTAGAAAATTTTCTAGAGAGATCAATCTATCTTGATGTAATTTTTTTGCAATAATTTTACCTACCTTTTCGTCTTCATCTACTTTAACTTTAACAATCAAGTCATTAACAATTTTCCACTGTTCTTCATCCAGCCACTCTGATTTGCAAACGAAATTAGATGCACGGTACGCCTTGAAGAATCGATCAGGTTTTCTCAACAAATCGGTTTGTAAAATTAGATTCAGCAGATTTTCAGCATTGAGTTCATCTTCATTAAAATTAATAAAATGACCACATATTATTGCTATTTCACCAAATTCATTGGGTGCATTAAATGCAGTATTTATCTCAACAAGATTTGTATTGCCTGAGACCAAGGCAGCCCATCTAATTGCTTGATCATCTACATTACTAGAAGCATTTTGTAATGAACGATAATTGGGATTCAGGTCTTCACTTAGTTCCTTCAAGGCCTCCGATTTTTCGAGAATTCGGAAATACTCTTGAGGCCTTTGAGTTGCTAGAGCTTTTTGAGTTTCCATCCAAACTCTTTCTTTACTCAAGGTTTTAATCTCTCCCGATCTTGAGATCATCTTCATCTCGGATAGTGTTTCTTCTTCAATGAAAAAATCTAGATGATTTAATTTTGCAGCAAATCGTGCCACTCTTAAAACTCTTAATGGATCCTCAGAGAAAGCTGAAGATACCTTCTTGAGTTTTCTATTCTTGATATCTTCAATACCTCCGTAGGGATCAATCAAATTTCCATTTTCATCTTTTGCAATTGCATTTATGGTCAAATCTCTTCTGAGCAAGTCTTCTTCAAGAGAAACAGAAGGATCAAATACAAACTCAAAACCTTTATGGCCCGTTCCGGATTTTCTTTCCTTTCTGGCAAGTGCATATTCTTCCTTAGTTTCTGGGTGAAGAAAAACAGGAAAGTCTCTTCCTATTTTTTTATACCCTTCTTCTATTAGGCCTTCTTCAGTTGAGCCCACAACGACCCAATCTTTTTCTAGTACCTCGATACTCAGCAGTTCATCTCGAACTGCTCCACCCACTAAATAAACTTTCATAAACTTAATTTAGCTTATCACAGGTGTAGATCTCTTGATCTTCTAACTTCAGAGCTGTTAACTTATTTCCCCATGCACAGCCGGTATCTAGAGCAGTTATCTGATTTTGATTGGTAACTCCATTTAATGCAGCCCAATGACCAAACAAAACTTGCCTATCGGGTTGAATTATATTCAGATCTGAATTAAACCAGGGAATCAGTTCTTTTGGTGCTTCCTCAATAGGCCCTTTAAAATCCAGATCTAGTGATCCATTTGGGCCTAAATACCTCATTCTTGTTAAGTAGTTGATACTCAATCTCAGCCCATCCTCTTTAGACTTACACTGAGATGGATGAATTGGATAATTCCCGAATATCTCTTCTAAAAATTTCTTAGAATCTTTCCCGTTAAGTAATAAACTTAGTTCATCAGAATTTTTTATTAAATCTTCTTTGCTCCAATGAGGTGCTATACCTGCATGTGTCATTATGAATTCAAAATTTCCACTCTTTGTTTCTACAATCTCATTTACATGAAAGGGTAGTGATTTAAGCCAAGACATAAGAGCTTCTGATTCACTGCTTTCTAGTACATCCATAAATGTATCTGAGGGAGTCATTTCTCTTACTCCTTCGTGTACTGCCAATAAATGTAGATCATGATTTCCTAGAACAATTTTACAATTCTCTTGAAAAGAACGGAGAAACAGTAGGCATTTTAAGGAGTCCGGTCCACGGTTTACTAAATCTCCACAAAACCAGAGATAGTCAATTTGTGGATTAAAAGATATTTTTTCCAACAAAATCTGTAATTCCTCATAGCAGCCTTGAAGATCTCCAATTGCGTAATTAGACATTAGATTAGGGACTCAGAAATTTTTATATACTCTTGCACAGAAAGATTTTCGGGTCGTAACTTTAAATCTATATCAAGCGCTTCTAGCTTTTCTTTAGAGAGAAGATTTTCTAAAGATTTGCCAATCATTTTTCTTCTATGTTGAAAGGTTATTCTCGTAACTTTCTGGATCATTTGAGCTATGGGATCATCAAAACTTCTTCCCAGAACAGGTTCAAACTTTACAAAGACACTTTTAACTTTTGGTTTGGGCGAAAAACTTTCTGGATCAATATCGAAGCAATATTTAGGCTTGGTAAGATATTGGGTTATTACAGAAGTCCTTCCGTAGTCTTTGGAATTATTTTTTGCAAAAAGCCTGTCCCCAAATTCTTTTTGAAACATAAAATGCATGTCTGTAAACATATCTAAAAATTTAAAGCTCCATAATAGTATTGGTGTAGAAATGTTATAGGGTAGATTGCCAATTACTCTGATTTTGTTATCAAAAATTTTTTTTGGGTTGAATTCAAGAATATTCCCCTTGTGAACCCTAAAGTTACCTCTGTCCTCTAAGATAACTAACTTTTTTAGCAGGTCATCATCCAATTCTACTGCCTGAACTTGCTTAGATTTGTCTATAAGAATCTCAGAAATAGCTCCTTTTCCTGGGCCTATCTCAAGAAATACATCCTGATGATCAGGTTTAACATATTGAATGATTTGGTCTATTACATTTGAATCAATTAAGAAATTTTGCCCTAAACTTTTTTTTGCTCTAGGCATTGTTTCTTTTTTTACTCATTGTCTTGGCTACTTCTATGGCAGCAAGCAGACTTGATTCATCTGCCGCGCCCGTACCAGAAATATCATATGCTGTTCCGTGGTCTACAGATGTTCTGATGAAAGGTAATCCGAGAGTTATATTTACTGTTTCACCGAATCCTAGAGCTTTGATTACAGGAAGCCCTTGATCATGGAACATGGCAATAAATACATCGGCTTTTTCTGAATTTTTTTCAACAAATGCGGTATCTGCTGAAAGTGGACCAGTAATATTGAGCCCTTTATTTTTTAGGTTATTTATTGCTGGAGTGATAAATTCTTGCTCCTCTTTACCTATATGTCCTCCATCTCCGGCATGAGGGTTAAGTCCCAGGACCTTGATCAAAGGATCAGCTATTCCCCAATTTTTTTTCAGCGATTCATTAGTAATCAAAATGATCTCTTTCAATAACTCTTCATTAAGGAACGAAGGAACTTCCTTGATAGGCAAATGAGTTGATGCAAGAGCTACTTTGATTTTTTCATTTACTAGCATCATTACCACTTGTTGTGTATTTGAGAGTTGGGCAAGTTCTTCTGTGTGTCCTGTGAAAGCTATCCCTGAATCATTTATTAATTGCTTATTGATAGGGCAGGTAACAATTGCATCAAACTCACCATCCAAAGTTCTTTTTACAGATTGTTTAAAATTATTCAGGATGTAATTGGCTGAATGCAACGACGGCTCACCGGGAATAACCTTTTCATTAAGTGTTTGATTTACCAATTTTAAAGAGTCTGAAGAACATTGCTTTTTATTGTCTCCAGTATATTCTTCAATGTTGATTTTAATTCTAAGCAGCTCAGCTCTTTCTTTAAATAGTTCAATATTTCCAAAGAATATTGGTAAACAATCTTTTGAAATTTGATCAAAAGCCTTTATGCAGATGTCGGGTCCAATACCAGCTGGGTCCCCAGAAGAGACAGCTATTTTCGTCATGAACTTAATTTAATATCAACGTAAGCTTCAGCTCTTAGTTCGATTAGTGTACTTTGTAATTCCTGTTCAAACTTTCTATCAAAAATAATTCTAAAAGCCCTATCTTTTTGCTCTTCTTGGCTAACATCCTCATTCCTTCTATCCATAACTTCAATGACATGCCAACCAAAAGAAGATTTCACCGGTTTAGACAACTCTCCAATTTTTGTTGCATTAAGCGTTTGTTCAAAGGCAGGGTCGTAATCACCTGGATTACTCCAGCCCAACTCGCCACCATCCATTTTAGTACCTGGATCTTCTGAATATTGCCTCGCTAGCTGTTTGAAGTCCTCGCCGCTAGTTAATCTCTCGTAAATAGTATTGATAAGTTCCTCTGCTTGATTCTCAGTTCTAATTTCCGAGGGCTGGACAAGAATATGTCTAGCTAGAGTCTGATCCAAAAATTTTACCGTGTTACCTCTTTTATCAATTAATTTTAATATATGGAATCCAGCGCCACTCCTTAATGGGCTTGCGATTTCTCCTACTTTCAGCTCTGTGACTACTTCTGCAAATAGGCTTGGGAGTTCAGCTTCAGTTCTCCATCCCAAATAGCCTCCCTCTAGGGCATTTTGTCCTGCAGAAAAAGACGCAGCTAATTTTTCAAAATTTTCACCATCATTAAGTCTGCTTATCAAAGAATTAGCATTGATTTTTATCTCTTCAATTTCTTTTTCAGTTGATCCTCTGCTTACTGATAGGAGTATATGCTGGACATTGTACTGTTCAGCTAGTTGAGTCTTGCCTTCTTCAGAGTTGATAAAATTTTCTATTTCTTGTTCTGAAATATCAATTTTTGCTCCAACTTTCCCCCTTTGGACCCTTTGAATGATGAGCTCTTTTCTGATGGTATCTCTGAATGATCTATAAGAAGTTCCTTCACCTTCAAGTTTAATTCTGAACTCTTCAAGGCTAAGATTATTCTGTGCTGCGACTCTTGCAAGAGTTTGGTTTAGTTCAGAATCGCTGATTTTTATTCCAGCCCTATCAGCAATTTGAAGTTGGATTTCTTCTATAATGAGTCTATCAAGCACCTGTTCTTCAATTAAATTGAGAGGAGGCAGTTCGGCATTATCGTTTTTTATTCTCTGTAAAATTTCCTCAACCCTGGAATTTAATTGAGATTCCATGATGACTCCTGAATCAACAACGGCCACAACTCTATCCAAGAGTTCTATTTTTGAATGGATATTCAAAGACAGAAGTAGACAGCATGCGGTAAGAAAGGGGAAGGTTTTGATTTGATTTATTGATTTTATGGAGAATTTTAATTTCATAGTCTCTATTTTCTAATTTCTTATTTGTTCTTGCAATTATTCAAATCTCTTTGATGTTAATACTTCGGAGACTTTTTTGCCCAATCTTCCAAGTTCTGTCATTTCAAAGAAGACATACAAATTATCTCTTTCTCTTTCAAAATCACTAATATCATCTACCAATAAGGGGGAGTTATTTATGGAATTAGTGTAAGTATAAAAATCTTGATCTACCCATTTCCTCTTCATTAAGCCAACTTTCAAGCAACAATTCGAGTACTGGAAGCCATACGATAAGTCTTGAGAATTTGATTGTTCTTCGTCTCTTAATATTTTTCCAAAGATAGCCCATTGTTCATTAATCTTCCAGTGCGAAATTAGCTCAATTTGATTGATAGATTCCACATCATCGTTCCAGATTGTAGAATTATAAAGATACTGAATATCTCGTTTGTAAATGGACCTCAGTTGAAAACTTTTGCCAGTGGTGTCCTCATACGTAAAGCCTATAAAGCCTCTAGAAATCTTTTTGAGGTTTGAATCAAGCTCTAAAGAGCTATTTATTTTCAGGTTTCCGATCAAATCTGATTTGAATTCAGTAACAATGGAGGAATCTTTTAAATTAAATTCTCCTATACTAGGTTCTCTATCTTCGAAATAAGCTCTGCCCAGAGATATATATCTCTCTTTGTTATTTGAAGGATTGAAATGATTATACTCAAGGCCAATAACAAATCGATTTTGGTCTAAGAATAAATCCCCGCCGGAATACCAATTTCTGCTGAATAAAGTATCAAAATTAAGATTTAGAAGCTTGGAGTCAATACCATCAGAAAATTCATTTTTTCCATCAACCCATATTGCTTTAAACATTGGACTTATGGAGTTGAAACTATTTAGGTCAGTTTTATCAAAAAATATTTTGTAATTTAGTTCAGCCCAATCATAGGAATTATCTGAACTTAATAAATTAATTTCATAGTCTGTTTTTCGAGTACCTAAATCAATTACGAATGTAGAAAAGTTAGTTTTAACATTGTAAGAAATCGAAGGCTCAAATAAATCTCTTTCAACCTCCCTGTGTCTTTTAAGAGGATTATAGTTCTCTTCAAAAGTGTACTTTGCATGATCAGCCAAAACTTTAAACTTAAAGTTTCCAATACCTTTTTCATAATTTAGTTTGAAATTAGGCTTAACAGTATAGTCGTCAGAGATGAAGGGATTTAAATTTTCTAGTTTTTTAAGATTGCCTTTAATTCTCAGATTATTTTTTGACCAGTCTATCGAAATACTTTTAGTAATATAGTCTTTTTGTTGTGAGCCTATGATGTCATCATCAAGGTCTTCAAAATAGAATCGGTCGCTAATGTGTTGAGAGTCAACCTTAAAAGATAGACCCGAATCAAATGAAGATTGTGTTTTAATTTTTCCAGCCCATCTTTTTTTTGATTTTTGATTTTCATCCTTAAATTTTCTATCTTTTGACATAAAGGAAAATGAAATTGCCCCGCTAGAATTACTGGTTAAAAATCTTGCATCATTGCTAACTACTGTTCCTCTTTCTTGTATGTAACGAGGAGTAATGGTTAAGTCATAATTTGGTGCTAAGCTTAAGAAGTAGGGTAGAGATAGATCCAATCCATCCTTGCCTTGTTTTATTGAAGGAGTTAAAAAACCTGAGAACTTTTCATTTCCAATGGCAGATCTGACGTATGGAATGTAGAAGACAGGAACTTCATTGATCTCTAATTTTATATTCTCAGCAATAACATTTTGTCTATTTTCTAGAATTGTAATCTTCTCAGCTTGCAAGTCCCATCTTAGATCTTCATCTTTACAGCTGCTCATTGAAATATTTAATAATTCAATTGCTCCTTCTGCTCTAATGCTAATATTCGAAGCATTACCAAAGCCCTTTTCCAGAAAACTAAAAGAAGATTCAGACAAATAAAACTCTTCCCTTAGAAAATCTGCCCTCATCTCCTCTGCGCCCATTGAAAGTGTTTTCGAAAGTGCCTTTATATTGCCTTTTAATTCAATGTATTCTTTCCTTCGATCGTAAGTTGCTTCATCAGACCAAAGTTCAAATTTATCGCTTTTTATTACTACATTTCCTTTCAAAAGAAGAATATCTTCACTTTGAGACTCTATTAACTCTGCATTAATTGAGTTTATTCTTAGAGACTGATCTTCTTTTCCATTAATTGGCATAGTAGTTAATGCCAAATTCAGTATCAGCAAAGAAATAAAAAGGTTTTTCTTAGGCATATCAAAATTAGAACAGCAAAAATATCTTTCGTTCCATATTTCTTCTTTAGATGACAAGAGAAAGGTTTATCATTTACTGTAATATTATGACAGAGATGAAAGATGACTTGTTAAATTGGATTCAAACCCAAGGTTTAGAGTTAGGATTTACTAATGTTCTTGATATAAAGCCCTTAAGAGAACAAGCAAGTCTCAGAAGTTATTTCAGAATTTTTACTGATAGTGGAACTAAAATTGTTGTAGTCTCAAAGCCTGAATCAAATGAAAATGCTTTGTTTTTAAAACGCTCAGAATTTTTAGATAAAAATAAGCTGCGAACTCCTAAAGTAGAATATATAGAGCCACAGAAAGGGTTGATGATTATTGAAGACTTTGGGGACAAAGTATTGCAAACAGAAATCAATACTGAAAATCTTGAAGGCTTTTGTAAAAAGGCTTTATCTGAGCTTTGCTTGATTCAGGCAATTAAGCCCGATGAGGATTTACCTATTCTTTCTGACCTTGATCTGGAAAATCAAATGAGACTTTTTGAAGATTGGTTTTTAAAAGGTCTTTTAAATATTGATCATAGTGAAGATCAATCAATCTTAGATCTTGCCTATAAAGAGATATCAGAACAGTGTCAGGTGCAACAAAAAGTAGTGTGCCATTTTGATTTTGAATTTCGTAATTTAATGGAACTATCTGATGGAAGAATAGGTATTCTGGATTTTCAGGATCTTTGTGTGGGACCTTATGGTACTGATTTGGTATCTATCTTGAAAGATATTGAGAGTCCAATTTCAAAAGCAAAGATGAAGGCTTATATAGAATTTTTCATAACAAAATCTAATGAATTAGGCATTAACCTAAATTTAAGCCCAAAAGAGATTCAGAAAGACATAGATTTTGCCGGATTTCAAAGGCAATTAAGAATCTTGGGAACTCTATCCAGACTACATTTACGAGATGCTAAATCTTTCAGACTTCCAGATTTAAAACAAACACTTCAATATTTAATTGAGGATACTTCAAAGTATCCAGCTCTTTTTCAATTTAGTGAATATCTGTCAAAGGAAATAGAGCCTTGTTTAACCTCAGCTTTAGAGGATATAAGATGAAAGCCTTCATGCTAGCTGCTGGAAAAGGCAAAAGATTGCTTCCTTTTACGGAGGATAATCCTAAGCCTTTGATTAAGGTGGGAGGCATGTCCTTGATAGAGCATAATTTATTATCTCTTCGTAAAAGCAATATTGAAGAAGTTGTTATAAATCTTCATCATTTTGGGGAAAAGATAATAAATCTTCTGGGAGATGGATCCAGATACGGTATGAAAATCTCTTATTCCATAGAAAAAGAGTTATTGGGCACAGGTGGAGGAATAAATAAAGCTCTTCATCACTTCGATGAACCTTTCTTAGTGCTAAGTGGAGATACTTGGTCAAAATTCAATATGAAATATTTATCTTTAGATCCTGATGTTTTAGCACATATGGTTTTAGTACCTAATCCAGAAAGTAATTTTGAGGGAGATGTAGCTTTAGTTGATGGCAGAGTAAAAGTTAACAAGACTCTAGATCAATATACTTTTTCTGGAATTTCTATTTTATCCCCTGAATTATTCATTAATAAAGAAGTTGAAAAATTTGAACTATGGAAAGATTTATTAATGCCTGCTACCGAAGCTGATCTCGTTTCAGGGGAGATATATCACGGCAATTTTAAGAATCTAAATACCTTGGAAGATGTCGAAAAATTAGACTGCATACTTAGCGAAGAGTAAACTTGCACTCTAATGAGTGATGATAAGTACATAATTGCACCTTCTATACTCTCTGCAGACTTTGCTCGCCTAGGCGAGGAGTCTAAGGCAGTGCTTGATTCAGGTGCCGATTGGATACATTTTGATGTAATGGATAATCATTATGTTCCAAACTTAACCATTGGACCCATGGTGTGCAAGGCGCTAAGGGACTTTGGAATAACAGCACCAATTGACACTCATCTGATGGTAAAGCCTGTAGACGGCTTGATAGAGAGTTTTGCTGAAGCCGGTTCCTCTTACATCACTTTTCATCCTGAGGCTTCAGATCATGTAGACAGATCTTTAGAGTTGATTAAAAGTTTAGGTTGCAAAGCTGGTCTTGTATTAAATCCAGCAACTCCAATTAATCTCTTAGAAGAGTCTCTGGATAAATTGGACATGGTTCTGCTCATGTCAGTCAATCCTGGATTTGGGGGACAGAAGTTTATTGAATCTGTACTGCACAAAGTCGCAAAGGTAAAAACACTAATTGACCAAAATAATCTTAACGTTAGGTTAGAAGTAGACGGTGGAATAAACTTAGAAAACATATCTAGAGTTGCCTCAGCAGGAGCAGATACTTTTGTTGCTGGTTCTGCAATATTCAATGCAGATAATTATGCTGATACCATAAAACAAATGAGATCCTCATTAGAGTCAATCTAGAAAGTGGATAAAAAAACAAAAATTCCTGTTTCAAGAGAAATTCTTGCTGATATGGAGACGCCTTTAAGCGTATACAGAAAGCTTGCCAACTGTGCATACAGCTATTTGTTTGAATCAGTCGAAGGAGGAGAGAAGTGGGCTCGGTATTCTTTGATTGGATTAAGCTCTAAGAGAGTAATTAAAATCATTGAGAATGAAATCAACATCTTTGAAGCAGGAGAGCTTATTGAAAATTTCACTTCAGAAGATCCTTTAGATTTTATCGATGAACTTCAAAGGAGTTACACTCTTGTGGAGGATCCTGAATTACCGCCTTTTAACGGAGGACTGGTAGGTTATTTTTCTTATGATTGTGTACGGTATATTGAAAAGAAGCTAGCTCATTCCTCACCACCAGATACTTTAGGCACTCCTGATGCACTCTTCATGGTATCCGAAGAAGTTGCCGTTTTTGATAATCTAAAAAATAAAGTTCATCTAATTGTATTGGTGGATGACAAAGATCAATTTAATGATGCAAAGGATAGACTGGATGAGCTAGAGGAGAAATTAAATCAACCCATATCTTCTGAAAATTTTAAGAAACCAGAAAAAAGTATTAGCGAATCTGACTTTATTTCGGGCTTCGGTGAACAAGAATTTAAAAATTCTGTTGAGAAAGCAAAATCTTATATCGAAGAAGGAGATATTATGCAGGTAGTCTGCTCTCAGAGAATGTCATTACCTTTCAATGCTGACCCTGTAGCTTTATATCGATCTATCCGACAATTGAATCCTTCGCCATATATGTACTATCTAAATCTTGAAGATTTTCACATTGTGGGGTCTTCCCCAGAGATTTTAGCTAGGCTCGAAGACAGCAAGGTAACTGTAAGACCAATTGCCGGAACTCGAAGAAGAGGAAAAGATGATCAAGATGACTTGGCCATGGAAGAGGATATGGTCAACGACCCAAAAGAAATTGCTGAACATCTTATGCTGATAGACCTGGGTAGAAATGATGTGGGCAGAATAGCTAAACCTGGTACGGTTGAGGTAACTGAAAAATTTGGAATCGAGAGATATAGTCATGTAATGCATATGGTTTCAAATGTTGAGGCGCAACTAAAAGACGAGCTTACTGCCATAGATTTATTTAGAGCTACTTTTCCTGCAGGAACAGTATCCGGAGCACCAAAAATTAGAGCGATGGAAATCATCGATGAATTTGAGCCTGTAAAAAGAGGTATATATGGAGGAGCTATAGGTTATTTATCATGGCAAGGAAATATGGATATGGCGATTGCTATCAGAACGGCTGTAATAAAGGACGAGGTTCTTTATATACAAGCTGGTGGAGGATGGGTGGCTGATTCAATCCCTGAGCTAGAGTGGAAAGAATCCCTAAATAAAGGCAGAGCTATATTTAAAGCTGCAGAAATGGTTCAAGAAAAGTTGGAAGGTTGATATATGCTGCTGATGATCGATAACTATGACTCTTTTACTTATAACTTGGTTCAATATTTTTATGAAATGAATCAAGAGGTTGCAGTATATAGAAATGATGAAATAACTCTTGCAGACATTGAGTCTAAGTCGCCGGATTACTTAGTTATTTCTCCTGGTCCTTGCACACCCAAAGAAGCCGGAATATCGGTCGAGGCAATTAAACAATTTTCTGGTTCAATACCGATCTTAGGTGTTTGCTTAGGACACCAGTCAATCGGAGCAGCTTTTGGTGCAAATGTAGTTAAAGCTAATGAAATTATGCATGGAAAACTTTCCGCAATTAATCATTGTCAAAAGGGTATATTTCAATCAGTTCAACAAGATTTTATGGCAACAAGATATCATTCGTTGGTAATTGAAGAATCGTCTTTACCCGATGAATTTGATGTAACTGCAAGATCTGAGGATGGAACCATTATGGCCATCCAGCATAAGTCATTAATGGTTACCGGGATTCAATTTCATCCTGAATCCATAGCTACAGAGTTCGGAAGAGTTATGCTTAAAAATTATTTAGAAGGAAATTAAAATGGACATTCAATCAGCAATTAGTCAGGTGTCTGCCAGAAGAAACCTAACCAGAGAGGATATGTCTGAAATTATTCTTGAGATATTAGAAGGAAAGGTAACTGACGCCCAAATTGGAGCATTCTTAATTGCACTTTCTATGAAGGGTGAGACGGTAGATGAAGTGCTTGGCGCTGTAGGTGTTATGAGAGATCTCTCAACCAAAGTAGAAATTGATGAACCTAATTTAATTGATACTTGCGGTACAGGAGGAACAGGTATTGGTATTTTTAATGTGTCGACTACTTCTGCTCTCGTTGCAAGCTCCTGTGGTGCAAAGATTGCTAAGCATGGTAATAGATCTGCAACTAGAAAAAGTGGTAGCGCCGATCTCTTAGAGCAAGCAGGGGTATCTTTATCTCTTACTCCTGAACAAGTAGCTTCTTGCATTAAGGAAATTGGTTTAGGTTTTATGTTTGCTCAGGCTCATCATAGCGCTATGAGACATGTGGTAGGACCCAGAAAAGCGATTGGTCAAAAAAGTATCTTTAATGTCTTAGGTCCTCTTACAAATCCAGCATCAGCCAAAAGACAAGTATTGGGTGTTTACGATAAAAAATGGATGACCCCTATAGCTGAAGTTTTGGATGAGTTAGGCAGCGAACATCTATTGATTGTGCATTCCAGGGATGGATTGGATGAGATCAGCTTAGCTTCGCCAACTTACATGACTGAAATGAAAGATGGCAAGATCTCTGAATATGAAGTATCTCCTGAAGATTTCAATTTTGAAACAGACACTCTAGAAGGATTGCAGGTTAATTCCCCTCAAGAGAGTTTAGATTTAGCAAAACTAGCCTTACAGGGAGAGCATAAAAAAGCTGGTTCAATGATTTGTATGACAGCCGGAGCTGCTTTATACGTATCGGATATTGCTAATTCTCTAGAGTCGGGAGTAGAACTTGCCAAGAGGTCTGTAGAGAGCGGAGAAGGTCTAAAAAAACTGAATCAACTTGTAGAATTTACTTCACAATTTTAATGACAAATTATCTAGATAAGATCATTCAAACGAAATTTGAAGTCGTAGCTGAGCAAAAGAAAGAATTGAGTTTAGAATCTTTGAAATCTCAGACAAGCGAGACACCCGCTCGAAAACCTTTTATCGACTCAATCAAAATGAGAAATGAAGCAGGTATGGTTTCTGTAATAGCAGAGATAAAAAAGGCTTCTCCCAGTAAAGGTGTAATTAGGGAAGATTTTTTACCAGTAAAAATTGCAAAGCAGTATGAAGAAAATGGAGCAACTTGTTTAAGCATTTTAACTGATGAAGAATTTTTTCAAGGCTCATTAAATTACTTAAAAGAAATAAGATCAGAAGTTGATATTCCTCTTCTAAGGAAAGACTTTATTATCGATGAATACCAAATTTATCAGAGTAAACTTTATGGAGCAGATTGCATCTTACTTATAGTCTCTGCTCTGACCGATGAACAGCTCAAAGAATATAAGCAGTTAGCTGCGGAACTGAGTTTAGATGTTTTAGTTGAAATACATGATGAGGATGAATTGGAACGTATTTTGCCTTTAGACTTTTCACTTATAGGAATTAATAATAGAAATTTAACAACTTTTGAAGTAGATCTTGAAACTACTAAACATCTTTCTTCGAGGTTGGAGGGTAAAATAGTTGTGTCAGAGAGCGGTATAAAGAACCGAGAAGACATTAATCAGATACTTTCTTACGATGTTTTAAACTTCCTAGTAGGAGAATCATTCATGAGGGCCAACAACCCTGGATTAGAATTGAACAAACTTTTTTCATTATTTTAAGAATTAACCTATGCTAGAAATTTTAATCCTTTTCATTTTTGTCGTTTTATTCCTTGTGGTTTTATTTCAAAGAATAAGAGAGTACAAACATGATAAATACAAAGATGTGGAGAAGTAATTATGTTGATAGTAACTACATTTGAAGTTCCAAATAAACGCATAGTGGAAACTCTTGGAATAGTTAAAGGAAACACCATCAGGGCGAGACATATTGGCAAGGACATAATGGCTGGGCTAAGAGGAGTAGTTGGAGGTGAATTGCATGAATACACAAAGTTACTGGCAGAAAGTAGGGAGCAGGCAATAGACAGAATGGTTGAAGATGCAGAGGCCCTAGGGGCCAATGCAATAGTAGGAATGTCTTTTACTACATCCGTTATGGCGCAAGGATCAGCCGAGTTGATGGCTTACGGTACTGCTGTGATTATAGAAGACTAAGCCAAGACCATGCCTGGCTATAGTTTCTAATTGTTTGATTATGAAGGACTTAGACTGTCCTTCTGTGTGAATTAATCTCTAGGCTTTGCTTCGTTAACTCTTAGGTCTCTTCCACCAAAATCAACACCATCAAGAGCCTCAATGGCTGCTTGACCAGCTTCTTTTGTTTCCATCTCAACAAATCCAAATCCTTTAGATCTACCTGAGTGACCTTCTGTGATTATTCTGACTGCGTTGACGTTTCCGTACTGGGCAAAATGAGTTTCTAGTTCTTCCTCAGATGTGCTCCAGGGAATGTTTCCAACGTATATATTCATCAATTTTCCTTTTATTCTAGTGTAACGTTATTGCTACGCGCGCAACTATACCTAGGTCAGTTTAATTATCAATAAGTAATTTAAAAAATAACTTTAACTAGACGTAGTAACTGGTTTTAGTCATCACTTTTGCAATTACACCCATTAAGCTCTTTATGCCATCAGGTAAAATTTCAGCTCCGGAATCCAGTGCTTCATCACTGTGTTTAGCTTCATCGATTTTCATCTGCTCTAAAATAGCAATTGTTTTTTTATCATTGGTTGATAGATTTTCTAGATGTCTTTCTAGATGTTTGACTACTTGATGCTCTGTTTCATGGACAAACCCTAAACTCCATTTGTCTCCTGCAAATCCTGCAATAGCACCCATGCCAAATGAGAGCCCGTACCATAAGGGGTTTAAATGGCTTGGCCTATCATTCAGCTCTTCCAGCCTCTTGTTGCACCAGGAAAGATGGTCTAATTCTTCCAAGGCAGCTTTGTCCATCTTTTCTCTCGTGCCATCAAGTTTTGCTGTTAGAGCCTGACCTCGATAAAGTCCTTGAGCTGCAACTTCCCCAGAATGATTAACTCTCATTAGGTTGGCAGAGTGACTTCTGTCTAGTTCACTCAGGTTATCTTCTTCAATTTCTTCAGCTGGATATGCTCTTGATTCTTTTTGATAGTTGTCCAGAGAGAACTTTAGTCCCTTATCTATCTCAGAAATTATTTGATCAACTAGACTCATTTTGTTCCCTATCTATAGCTCTATAGCCTATATCTCTTCTGAAAAACCCATCATCCCATAATATGTTTTCAATTTCAGAATAGACTTTTGCTTGTGCAGATTGTACAGAATCTCCTAGTGCGGTTACACACAAAACTCTTCCTCCATTTGTTGTTAAAGAGCCGTCCTTAAGTTTTGTCCCTGCATGAAATACTTTAAATTCTTCGTTTTCTTCAGGTATGTTTCGTATCTCATTATTTTTTTCATATTTGTGAGGGTAACCTTTAGCTGCCATAACAACCCCAAGAGACTTTCTTTGATCCCATTCTAAAGATTCGCCCGCAAGTTTTTTTTCACAAGCTTTGTAGCAAAGGTCGGCTAAATCAGATTTTAGTCTCATCATAATTGGCTGCGTCTCAGGATCTCCAAACCTGCAATTAAATTCTAAAACTTTCAATTCTTTTTGTTCATTTATCATCATCCCAGCATATAAAAATCCACAATAGTGATAACCTAAATCATTTAACCCTTTTAGAGTTGGCTGAATGACTTCCTCCATAATTCTTGAATGAATTGAATCATCCACAATTGGGGCAGGAGAATAGGCACCCATTCCTCCAGTATTAGGACCTTTATCTCCATCATCTCTTGCCTTATGATCTTGTGAAGATGCAAAAGGAATTGCTGTAGTGCCATCAGTAATGACTATAAAGCTAGCTTCTTCGCCTTCTAAAAATTCTTCTATAACTATATTTTTTCCTGCTTCACCAAAGATTTCTGACTCAAGGGATTGTAAGATCGCTTCTTTTGCATCCTCCAATGTATATGCAATAGTTACACCCTTACCTGCAGCTAGACCGTCAGCTTTTATAACTATTGGACATCCTTTTTCTTCGACGTACTTTATCGCTTGCTTTGCGTCTTTGAAGGATTGGTATTCAGCAGTAGGAATCTTATTTTTTTTTAAGAACTGCTTCATAAATTCTTTTGAACCTTCTAGCTGAGCAGCTTCTTTGGAAGGGCCAAAACATTTCAAACCTTTTTCAATGAAGATATCGGTTATACCGCTTACTAGAGGATCTTCAGGCCCTACGATTGTCAGATCAATTTCTTCATCTGAAGCAAAATTGGAGAGGGCTTCTATATCTCCTACATCAATATTTATGTTTGAGATGTTGTCTTCCAATTCAGTGCCGCCATTACCAGGAGCTACATAAACTTTTTCTACAATTGGGCTCTTAGCTATCTTCCACGACAAAGCATGCTCTCTTCCTCCAGACCCTATTACTAAAACTTTCATTTAATGTCTGAAGTGTCTAACACCAGTAAAGACCATTGCCATGTTTGCTTCATTTGCTGCATCTATGACCTCTTGGTCTCTCATCGAGCCACCTGGTTGAATCACTGATGTTATTCCGATCTTTGCTGCTGCATCTATTCCGTCTCTAAATGGAAAAAACGCATCTGAAGCCATGCAGCACTCTTTAGTATTAAAGCCTCTTTCTTCAGCTTTAGATGCAGCAATTTTAGCACTGTCTATTCTGCTCATCTGTCCAGCACCGATTCCTATGGTTTGATTGTCTTTGGTGTATACGATTGCATTTGATTTAACAAATTTACAGACTTTCCAAGCAAACAAGCAATTTTTAATTTCTTCCGGGCTTGGCTCTCTTTCTGAAACAACTTTTAAGTCTTGCTCTGTAATCACTGCGATATCATTGTCTTGAACCAAGAGACCACCGTTTACGCTTAAAAGTTTTGATCCTTTTTCGGCTTCCCCTAAGAGCTCAGTGTCCAAAAGTCTTATATTCTCTTTGCTGGCTAAAATATCTCTAGCTTTTTCAGTTACTCCTGGAGCTATAATTACCTCAACGAATTGATTATCTATTATCTTCTGTGCTGTTTCATCATCCAGACTTTGATTAAAAGCTATGATTCCTCCAAATGCCGAAGTTTCGTCAGAAGCAAAAGCCCTCTGATACGCGTCCAAGATATTATTTCCCAAAGCAATCCCACAAGGATTTGCATGTTTAACAATTACGCATGCAGGTTCATCAAATGTTTTTACACATTCATAAGCTGCATCTGTATCTGCTATGTTGTTATAGGAGAGTTCTTTTCCTTGTAATTGTTTTGCTGCAGATATACTGCTTCCGGTAATGTCACTGGTATCGATATAAAAAGCAGCTGATTGATGAGGATTTTCTCCATATCTTAATTCTTGTCTGAGCTCATACTTCCCGAAAAGAAACTTAGAATTTTTATCTTGTTGTCGGTTTAAATAATTTGATATCGCGGAATCATAATTAGCAGTATGACTAAAAGCTTTTGCTGCTAAGTTTCTTCTGGTTTCAAGAGTTAAAGAACCCTTATTTTCTTTCATTTCCTCTAAGATATTACCGTAGTCTTCAGGTTCAACAATCACTCCAGTATATAAGTTATTTTTTGCTGCAGACCTAACCATGCTAGGGCCACCTATATCAATATTTTCTATTGCTTCTTCAAGGGCAGTTCCTTCTTTGGCTACTGTTTCTATAAATGGATATAAATTCACAACTACCAAATCTATTTCTTCGATAGCATTTTCTTTCATGACTTGTTGATCCATTTCTCTTCTAGAAAGAATGCCACCATGAACTTTTGGATGAAGAGTTTTCACTCTGCCATCCATAATTTCAGGAAATCCCGTGTATTGAGATATTTCTATTGCTTTAATCCCTGAATCAATTAATGCTTTTAGTGTCCCTCCAGTTGAAATAATCTCAACACCAAAATCTTTTGACAGAGTAGAACAGAATTCAACGATTCCTTCTTTGTTTGATACGCTTACTAGAGCTCTTTTTATTCTTGGATTGGCAATCTGCGCCATTTCTTGACTAGAGTAGTTTGTGTTCCTTTAGTTTAGTTCTTAAAGTTCCTCTGTTGATTCCCAAAATCTTACTTGCTTTAGACTGATTATCCTTACATTCTTTCATGACTATTTCTAGAAGGGGCAACTCGACTTCTTTGAGAACCATGCTGTATATATCTGTAGGGTTTTCACCATCTAACTCTCTGAAAAATTTTCGCATACTCTTGGAAACTTGATGACTAAGCTGTTTGCCTTCGCCATTAAATTTTCTATTGTTATTTTGAGCCACTTGGTTAGATTTCAGTCAGTTGTGTTTTTTAAAAAGGACTATGAATAATACCCAACAATTTTTTTCTTTCAAGATATTTAGACATTTACTGAACAATTGTTTTTAACTCTTCTCCTATCTTAGAAAGGCGGACAAAGCCATTCGAAATTTCTAGTTTTGTTATCGAACAGTTATCCGGATAAAAGTTAACCATAGTTTCTTTGTTTTCCAACCAGCTCACCAGACAGTTTATAACCATAAAATGAGTAAATATGTGAATTAAGTCCTCATTCTTTTTCATTGATCTCACTTTTAATTTTGTGATGATTTAATATATATAGCTTGAAAGATAATATGAACTACACCAGAACTTTTCTTAGAGAATCCTTCTTTGAAGAAGAAATTATTCCCTTGGACAAGAAAGATTTCCATCATGAAATTAATGTCTTAAGAAAAAAGGAAGGTGATAAATTTATTGTGTTTGATGGAAAGGGCAGTTCTGGCTTAGCCCAGGTTTTTAAACTAGACAAAAAGAGTTTTGAAATAAAGATTCTTGAAGTACTTCCGACTGAGCATCGAAGCGGTATAGACATTAATTTGGGACAGGCTCTTATCAAAAACAACCCTTTTCAGTTCTCTGTACAAAAGGCTACTGAGCTTGGAGTGAAAGACTTTTCGCCGCTCTTAACAGAACGTATCTCTATCAAAAGGCAGGACTATAATCATCTGATTGAAAAGTGCTATCAAACAGCGCAAGGTGCTTGTGAACAATGCGGTGAAAACTGGTTGCCTGTAATCAATTCACCCCAAAAAGTTGAAAACTGGGCAAGTGCATCCAAAGCAGCCACGAAGATAGTGCTCTTTCCTGGCGCCGATAAAAAGCTTACTGATATAGATATAAAAGAATCTGTTGCTTTAGCGATTGGGCCCGAAGGTGATTTTACTGAACAAGAGATCGAAACTTTAACTGAATTTGGATTTGTACCTGTTACTATAGGAAATAGAATTTTAAGAGCTGAGACAGCAACAATAGCAGCTATAAGTGCACTGAGATATGGTAAAAAAGAATTCTAAAAATTACTGAGAAAGACGATGAAGTTAGGTGTGGTAATGGATCCAATAGAAACTATCAATTTTAAAAAAGATAGTACCTTGGCTATGATGATAGAGGCTCAAAGAAAAGAGCATGAAATTTTTTATATGACCCCAGAATCCTTATTTATTGATTCTGGTATGGCTTTTGCTAGAACCTCTAAAGTACAGGTAAGGAATGATCCATCAGATTGGTTTAGTCTTGATAAAGAGCAACTTATAAACTTATCAGAACTGGATGTGATCTTAATGAGACAAGATCCTCCATTCAATTCATCTTATATCTACAATACATATGTTCTAGAAATTGCTTCTCGTGAAGGAGCAAAGGTCTTGAATAATCCTCAAAGCTTAAGAGATTGCAACGAAAAAGTTTATGCTACTGAATTTCCGCAGTGCTGTACCAAACATCTTGTCTCAAGCGATAAGGAGCTATTAAAGAATTTCGTATTAGACAAAGGGGACACAGTCATCAAACCCTTGGATGGAATGGGTGGTGCATCTATCTTTAGACTAAAAGAAGGGGATGCTAATTTAAATGTGATACTGGAAACGATAACCAATCATTTCACAGAGAAAGTTATGATTCAGGAATATATACCTGAGATAACCGAAGGAGATAAAAGAATACTAGTTATCAATGGGAAGCCTATGTCAGCTGCTATTGCCAGGGTTCCTGCTAAAGGAGAACTAAGAGGCAACCTTGCGGCGGGAGCTTCAGCCGTTGCTAAGTCTTTATCAGAAAGAGATCAGTGGATATGCAATGAGGTAGCACCTGCTTTGGTTGAAAAAGGACTATTATTGGTTGGTCTGGATATTATCGGTGACTACTTGACGGAAATTAATGTCACTAGTCCTACTTGCTTTAAAGAATACAAAGAATTGTGCGATATTGACGTAGCGCAGATATTTATTGAAGCCGTGGAAGAGTCAATCGCGTGAGTCTGAGTGAGCCCAGAATAGTTATGGCATTTGATTTTGGAATTAAACACATCGGTATAGCGATAGGACAAGAAATTACTAAAACCGCCTCTACCTTTTACTCAATCAAAGCTTTGGAAGGCCAACCAGACTGGAATGAGTTAGATGATATTATTCATGAATGGAAGCCTGATCTTATTGTAGTTGGTGATCCATATAATATGGATGGCAGCAGAAGCAAGATACAGGATATGTCTGATAGATTCTCTGATGCCCTCTATAAAAGATATCAAATACAACTGGAGAAGACTGATGAGAGATTATCCAGTAGAGAAGCCAATGAGAGGTTACAAAATCTTGATATTGGAACAAAAAGCTCATCGAATAAACACAGTATCTCTGCGCAAGTTATTTTAGAAGATTGGTTTAGGAGTAAAGAATAGTGTCAGGGTCTATACCAAAAGAATTTATAAGAGATATTGTCGATATGACAGATATTGTCTCTTTGGTTGATTCTTACTTGCCCTTGAAAAGAAAAGGTAAAGACCATTGGGGACAATGCCCTTTTTGTGATGATGGGAATAACCCTTCATTTAGCGTTAGCGAGCAAAAGCAGTTTTATTTCTGTTTTAAGTGCAGAGCAACTGGCAATGTGATTGGTTTTTTGCAGGCTCACCAAGGATATGATTTTATCGAATCAATTGAATCGCTAGCTGCCAGAAATGGTATTGAGGTCCCCTATGAAAATACTAGGGAGTTCTCTAAAGAAAAGGGTCCTATTTATGATGCTTTGGCATTAGCTTCAGAAATCTTCGAAAATAATCTTGCCTCTTCTAATGATGCTGAAAATGTCCGCAGCTATATTTTAGAAGAAAGAAAAATTTCTTCTGAAGTTAGCAAAAAGTTTGAGTTGGGGTACTCCACTAAATCTTGGGATGCACTTACTAAAGCGATGTTAGGTCGTGGAATTTCAGAGGAAATTCTCGTTAAAGCTGGTCTCTCTAAGAAAAATAAAGATGGGAAGTTGTTTGATATTTTTAGAGACAGACTGATGTTCCCAATCAAAGATCGTAAGGGAAGGATTGTGGGCTTTGGTGGAAGAGTAATGAATCCAGATGATCAGCCAAAGTATCTAAATACTGGAGAAACAGAGGTTTTTCAAAAAAGCAGAGAGCTTTATGGCTTCTTCGAGTCTCTTGAAGAAAGAAGAGACCTGAATGAAATTTTTGTTGTAGAAGGCTATATGGACACCATAGCCATGTATGAGCATGGCATGAAGAATTCCGTTGCTACTCTTGGAATAGCTACAAATCGATTTCACATACAAAAATTACTTCAAGTAGTCAGTCAAATTACTTTTTGTTTTGATGGGGATGATGCGGGAAGGGGTGCAGCATGGGGCGCACTAAAAAATGTTTTGCCATCTGTAACTGACGGGACTGAAATTAGGTTCCTATTTTTACCCGAAGGGGAAGACCCTGCGAGTTTATTGGAACAACATTCAGAAGAAGATTTTAAAAATTTATCCAAAAAAGCTAATCTCCTGTCTGAGTATTTTATTGAACGGCTCGCTCAAGCTTCGGAAATCACTTCGTTGGAAAAGAAGGCTTCGCTAGCTGCCAAAGCAATGGAATTACTTTCAACCATGCAAGAAAGCTCCATAAAAAGATTATTAGAAAGCGAAGTTGCAAAAGTTACCGGACTCGATCCGTCAGATTTAAAGACTAAGAGTAAAACCACCCGTTATCCTGACAGGATTAGAAAACAAGATAATATTGAAGACAAGGAAGGAGACAGAAGTTTTGAGCCTTCTGGGTTGGGTTCAAAGATATTATCTGTTCTTTTGACCTATCCATACTTATCTAAGGAGATCGAAGATCTAGATAACTTTAGCGACTTTAGTCAGCCGGAAGTGCATCTTATGGTAGAGGTTGCATCCTATTTTACAGACAACCCCAATAACGGGATTTCAGATCTCTTGAGTACACTAGACAAAGATTCAGCTTCTTTCGTAGGGGCACTTATATCTATACATGACCCCATTGATGAAAAAAATGCAAAAGAGTATTTAAAGGATTGTCTTTTTAATCTCAGAAAATCTGATTCAGTTACAAGAATTTTCGAACTGAAAGAGATTTTTGAAAATGGCAATTTAACTGAAGACGAAACTTTTGAACTTCAACAACATTTACTGTCTAATATTCATAAATTAGAGGAACCTGAGAAGAATTTACTCAAAGCTTTGAGTCAAAAATCGTAATAGAAAGTTATCAAAAGTTAGGTATTTTTCAGAAAAAACTAATATAATTGCGCACCCTTTGAATTTGTTATGGCAAGAAAAGCAAAAAACCCACCTGTAGAAGCTAAAGATAAAGATATAGAGTCCGCTGAAGACTCTGAAGAGGTTCTATTCGGTGAAGAAGACCTTGAGAACTCAGGGCTTAGAGAATTAGTAGATAAAGGTAAGGACCAAGGTTTCCTTACATACGATGATATTAATTCTATGCTTCCTGAAGACATATCAGACCCTGATCAAGTTGAAGAGACTATTCAAATGTTGATGGATATCGGCATCGAGGTTCTTGAGTCAACCAATAATTCTTCAGATGAGAATTCGGATGCTGCACCGGAAACCATAGCCGATACAAGAACAACGCTAACTACAGTTGAATCTGAAGTAGGTAGAACTACCGATCCCGTTAGACTTTATATGAGAGAGATGGGAACAGTAGATCTTCTCACTAGGGAAGGTGAAATTGCGATAGCAAAGAGAATAGAAGAGGGAGCACGAGAGCTTCTTTATGCTTGTTGTTTTTATCCAGGAATCGTAGACAGAATTTTAGAAGAGTACCAGGAAGTCGTAGCAGGTGATCGAAGGCTTTCAGAAGTACTGGTTGGATTCATGGATATAGAAGAAGGAATTCCACCACCAGCCTTAGCACAGAAGAAAGAAAAAGAAGATAAAGGCGAAAGCGATGAAGAAGAGTCATCGGGACCCGATCCGGCTGAAGTTAAAAAGCGTTTCAGTTCCCTTAAAAGGCAATTCAATAAAACGGAGAAAGCCTGTACAAGATCAAGAACAAGTAAAGCTGCAATAGCAGAACAAGAGAAATTGGGGGAAATTTTTCAATTTTTGAAATTATCTCCAACTCAATTTGAGATTATCGCTGATCCCGCTCGTGAAGCATTGGAAATTATTCGTGAAGTCGAAAAGTACTTATTCACAATTTACGTGAAAAGAGGAAAAATGCCTCGCAAAGAGTTCATTCAAGAATTCTCAGGTAATGAAGCTGACGCTAGCTGGTCTGAAAAAGTCGCGAAATCAAGGAAACCTTGGGCAAAAGTTGTTAAAGAGGATCTAACTGAAATAGTAAGACTTCACAATAAGCTATCTAAGCTTGAGAAAATTATTCAACTGCCTATCGCCGAGATAAAAGATATCAATAGAAAAATGTCTATTGGAGAAGCGAAAATCAGAAGAGCCAAAAAAGATATGGTTGAGGCAAATCTTAGGTTAGTTATTTCTATAGCCAAGAAATATACCAATAGAGGTCTTCAGTTCTTGGATCTTATCCAAGAAGGCAACATAGGTTTGATGAAAGCCGTTGATAAGTTTGAATACAGAAGAGGCTATAAGTTCTCCACTTACGCTACGTGGTGGATAAGACAGGCAATTACAAGATCCATAGCCGACCAAGCAAGAACAATTCGTATCCCTGTTCATATGATTGAGACTATTAATAAACTGAATAGAGTTTCTCGTCAGATGGTTCAAGAAATGGGGAGAGAGCCGACACCTGAAGAGTTAGGTGAGCGTATGGACCTTCCTGAAGATAAAGTGAGAAGAGTCCTTAAGATTGCAAAAGAGCCTATTTCTACTGAGACACCAATCGGTGACGAAGAAGATACAACCCTAGGTGATTTCATCGAAGATACCTCAATCGACGCACCTGATGTAGCCGCATTTGAAGATAACCTTCAAGGTGCAACCGATGATATCTTGGGAAGCTTAACAGCAAGAGAAGCTAAAGTTTTGAGAATGAGATTCGGAATAGGTATGAACACTGATCATACCCTTGAAGAGGTAGGAAAACAGTTTGATGTAACAAGAGAAAGAATTAGGCAGATAGAAGCTAAAGCACTCAGAAAACTCAGACATCCTACAAGGTCGTCTCACCTGAAAGGTTTTCTTGACGAATAAAAGGGCCTGTAGCTCAGTTGGTTAGAGCAGTGGACTCATAATCCATTGGTCGGAGGTTCGAGTCCTCCCGGGCCCACCACCACACATCTAAAACTGCTTTATTCTAGATTCCTGGACTCTTACCATTAAAAAGAGTATCAAAGGAAGTGTTAAGGGTATCAATAGGATCATTACTATTAGCCCTAAGAAAAACACTATTCTCTGAAAAAGCCCGGCATTATCTGGTAGGCGCGCTTCTGATTTAAAGTAGTTAGCTGAATATAGGTAAGGGTAGTTATCAAACCTTTCTTGCATGGTTAATATCCATGATCTAAATTTACCTAACCTATCATCACTCAATATTGCATCAAGAGCCGGTACTGGGATGCTGGCATGACATTGAACTATTCCAAATATTATAAAATCTCTGGTACCTGGATTTTCTCCATCCATGAAGGGACCTTCAGAAGAGTGAAGTACACCTTCCCAATATAAAAATTGATCTCCGAAATTTTCTGGTTCTTGTTGATCCAATCTTCGCTTTCCAATATTAATCAGAGTGAACATATAAAAGGCCACAAAACTAAGAAGGAAATTACTCACTACATTTTTTAGGAAGGAATCTGATATCTGACCTCCACGAGCAAACGATGAAAAGAAAGTGAAGGGGTTATCGGGTCGATGAAGGACCCCTTGCCAAGCAGCATTTGCAGCATTCAAATCATTTGAGCTTATTTCCTCATAACCAATTTTTTTGAGAATATGAATTGATTCAATTTCCCATGGTTCATTATTAAAAGAGACAGCGGGCATATATACCCCCCAATGTTTAAAGACTTCAAATGGGGGAATTTGATATAGCTTATAGTTAATTTTTTTTTCTGAAATTCCTAGTAAGACGGCTTGGACCCATGGCGAATGGTTGTAACCATATACTCTTATTTTCATAAACTTTCTTTATTTTAAATTGAATACAATGATATCAGCAGTCTATCGTTCTTATCTAATGTAACTAATGGTTTATAATTTAAAAAATTTATAGGTTAGAAATGATTGATTCAAAACGTTCTATTGAAGCTCGTGCTCAAAGCTATGGTAGCGATAATGATGAAGCCCGTACTGACCTGGTTGACTATAACTTTGATGATCTAAGCATCTAACTAAATGCTTAACTTAGTTGCTTTATCCTTACTGGCTTTGAGTCTGTGGATAGGCAACTCAGCTATTTCTCTATTTCTTGGAATCGTCTTGGCATTGCTTTTTAAATTACCCCAAGATTTTCTTTCTAAAAAATATGGATCAAAAATTCTTCAGACGGGGATAGTATTTTTGGGAGGAAGTTTAAGTCTAGGCACTGTCTATGAAACTAATACAGATTTCTTTCTGTGGATATGTCTTTACGTAATTCTGGCATTTGCTTTTGTTATTTTTCTGGGAAAGCTTATGGGTATCTCAGAAAAACTTTCTTTTTTATTGGCTTCTGGAACAGCGGTTTGTGGAGGAACAGCAATTGCATCTGTCGCTCCATCAATCAAAGCAAAACCCGAAGAAGTATCTACAGCTTTGACAATCGTATTTATTCTTAATGCTATAGCTGTGCTGTGCTTTCCGTTAGCTAATGAGTACCTAGGTTTAACGGAAAGACAATTTGGAGCCTGGGCTGCTTTGGCAATTCATGATACAGCTTCTGTTGTTGGAGCTGCTTCAAGTGTAGGAGAAATATCAGTTGAAATAGCTGCCACACTTAAAGTAGCTAGGACTATTTGGATTGTTCCATTGGTAATAATTTCTGCTTGGCTTTATAGAAGTAAGAACGAAGGTTTTGGTCTTCCTCTTTTTGTTATTTTCTTTATCTTGGCCGCTTTGCTTAATTCTGTTTTAGAGCCCAACCAAGAAATAACAAGCTACCTAAAATTGATTAACAGAGTTTGCTTGCTTACCGGCTTATTTTGCATTGGCACTCAAATTTCAATTGAAAATTTAAAGGCTGTTAGATTTAAGCCAGTTATTCTTGCCACTTCAGTGTGGGCTTTGATTATCCCAACATCTCTGCTGCTTGTTTTAGTACTTTAATTAGAACTTCCTTTTTTGCTTTTCGCAGTTACCTTTAGCAAGAATTTCTATCTTTGGATCTCTTCCTTTTTTACCATCTACCCGCTTAAGCCAAATATCACCTTTTATTCTTGCCTTGCCTGTAAACCAATTTATTTCATTGCTTAATTGATAAACATCAACTTTATAATCAGGGTAACTGGGATGAATAGCACCATTTTCAAGAAAGTGAGTGACCACAAGTCCTGTTTCTTTCTTTTCCTTTCTCCAGTCGCTTTGAGTTATCCATACGGGAGCTGGTTCGATAACGTAATCAAGCTTTAGGAGATCATCCGAGGAATCAGAGATGGCCCAATATTGAGTAACGTCTATTTTATTTTTATCCCAAGCATCTTTATTCAAAGTCTGCTTTGCGCGGTTCAAGAAAAATATTGATTGAGTGGTAGTAACGGCAACATTCTTTGCAATTTCAACGGCTTCATTAAAGTAATTTCTTCTAAAGTCTTCGTAAGTAATCGAATAATTCCCTTCAAGTTCACATAAAACCTTTTTTGGTTGATCCGAATGAGCAACTTGATTAAAGATCAGTAAAACTATTAGGTAGTAAATTTTATTCATACGAAATTTTAGAAAGAAAAATTTTACATTAGTTCCAGTTTAATTGTTTTGAGGCTGTAATATCTTTAATAAAGTTTATTTCAGATTCATCGAAGGGGGTTCCGTCAGTTCTTAAGATATCGTGAAACCAAACCTCCGGTTCAGGTATTGATTCTCCTTCTTCAACGAAATCGCCTTCTTCTTTTTTCTTTTTTAAATCCAGAATGGTTGACCAGCTGAAATGAGTTTGACTTTTGCCTGCTACTAAACCCCAGTTGTAGCATCCAATATTATTCTCTTTAAATATAGGCAGGCTAAATTCAAAGGTAGATCCAAATTCTCTAGCCATGTATTCGGTGCAAATCATGGGTCTATTGTTGGAGGCAAGTCGATCGATTGTCTCTTGAAGCTTTTCTCCTTCATAGGTATGAAAGGTAATTATGTCTGAATTGACACGGTTACATTCGATGATTTCTGAGCCAACTGAACCATCTAAACAAGCTGTTAATGGCTGTTTAGGCCTAATTTCTTGAGCCCACTCCCAAACCATCTCCAGTAGAGCAATTGAGTTATCTCCTATACCGAATTGGCCAGGTTCATTATAAATATCCCATAATAGGATTCTTTCGTCATGCTTAAATTCGGTCAAAACTCCTTGAACAAATTCTCTTAATCTTGGTATTTCTTGGTGCGTTCTGTCGTTGTAGATTTCATGAACTAAGGCCATTCCAGGGCTTTGCTTCCATCCAGAATTATGCACACCTCTAACTGGCTTTGGCTGGACACCTTCTTTTGGATAAGGCCTATGACAATCATCAAATAATACAAGCATGGGCTTAATGTTTAACGAGTCACAAATATCCAGGAAGTTATTTAGATTATTTTTAAAAACTTCAGGTTTATTCCATAGAAGGTCATGCAAATATACCCTTACGGTATTGAAACCCAATTCTTTTGCCCAAGTCAGCTCTCTTTCGTTTATCTCTTCTTCGTAGGTTTCTTCTTGAAACATCTCCAATTGGTTAATGGCATTGCTTGGCAGATAGTTGCAACCTACCAGCCAGTCATTAGCTCTATACCAATCAAATGCTTTTTCTGAACTCCACTTACTCATTATTTTTTAGCTTCTTTCGCACTTAGTCACACCCTTGATGAAGATTCCTTGTCTTGCAATTTCACATTTCTCTTTTAATCTAAAAGGAACAGGATAAACAATCCAGTCACAGCTCTTGCAAGTCTTTACAAGAAGATTAAATTCATCGGAATATGTATGAGGAGAGAAGCTGAAGAAAATTAGTGACAAAGATATTACAAAAGCCTTTTTCATATTTTTTAATCCTAATAATTTATACTTAAGGCGCATGTCTATTATAAGCACAAAAGATCTAGATATATATTTTGAAAAAAGTGCTCCAAGAAAAAATGGATCTATTTTGTATATTGGAGGAACTGCTGGAGATCTAAGAAACAAACCTAATCAATTAGATTTTCCATTGACTGAACAGTTCCAGATAATTTCTTATGATCAAAGAGGTTTGGGACAAACTGAAAAGCCCTCTGGAAGTTATACAATGCAGCAGTATGCTGATGATGCTTCTAACCTTCTTGATGAATTGGGTATAGAGCAAATTCCTGTAATGGGAGTTTCTTTTGGAGGCATGGTAGCTTTGGAATTAGTTAAACGACATCCTTCTAAGATAAGCAGATTGGTTTTGGCTTGTACGTCCTCAGGTGGAGCCGGAGGCTCATCTTATCCTCTTCATGAGCTAGAGTTACTGGATCCTGAAAAAAAATTAGAGGCAAGCATCAAAATTAATGATCTACGCATTACAGAAGAATGGATTAAAGAACATAGAGAGATTTGGAATTCCATGAAACAACAGGCTCACTCCAGGAATCCTTTCAAACCCGATTCGAATAATTTACTAAAGCAATTGATGGCAAGAAAAAAACATGATGTTTATCACTCACTTGAGAAAATTAACGTGCCTGTTCTGTTAATGGGAGGAAAATATGATGGCATTGCTCCTGTGTCTAATATGAAGGCTCTCAATGAAAAAATTAAAGATAGCATCTTGAAACTATACGAAGGAGGGCATCTCTTTCTAATACAAGATAAGAATGCTTTTAAAGATTTAGAAAACTGGTTAATAAATTAATATTATGGAAATAAGACTTAGAAGAATTTTAGGATATTTAGGACTTCTTCCCTTTATTGCTTTTTCATTTATACCGCTTTTGGTTGCCTTTCCAGAAGGATATGTTTTTAACTTACTATTGTCATTCTATGGTGGGATTATTCTTTCCTTTTTAGGCGGTATGACTTGGAGTTGGACAGATAGCTCAAAGAGTAAACTATCTCTTATCACTGGAATAACTTTCTCCTTAGTTGGATTCTTTATTATTACTATTTCAAATATGTTTCTTTTTTATAGTCTCTGCCTTGGTTTAGTGGGTTTTATTTTGTTCTACCTATTTGAATTGAGAGTTTCAAAGATGATGCTTAATTCAGAATATAGAAATTTGAGAACTTTATTAACTGCGTCTGTTTCTATTTGCTACCTAGTAGCCATCTCCACCTACAGTTGGTAGTAATCTGTGTTTTTTGGATGGAAAATAAATCTATAAAAGATGAAATTAAGAAAACTTATGAAAAGTTTAATTCTATTTTTATTAAAGAAACCGGCAAACATTTAAAAGAGTTCAAAATATCAGAAATAAGGGATCAATTTAAAGCTTGGATCAAGAATAATCCTCAGATGTTTAATGACTTATATGAAGCAGAAGATTCTTTTCTCTACATCTATCATTTTAGAGAGCTTCAAGAAATTAATAGAGTAGGACTAATGCTAAGAGAGATGACTGATCAATCTGCTTATCATAAATTTATTCAAGAATTTTTTGATGATAATTCTCCCTCTGGTTTGCAAGACCTCAAGGTACATCTAATAAATAACGAGTCTGACAAAATTTGGTATTCGAGAGATTCTCAAATAGACAGTTTAGTTGATGGATGGAGAGAAGACAGATTTTCAGATTATCTTAAATCTTTATGATCTTCGGTTTCTCCTTTTAATTTTTCTAAACTTAATTTGTCTTTTAGGCTCATTAAGTAAGCAGCGGCAGAGAGAATGAGTATCGCTCCAGCCTCCCACATCACCATCATACCGTCCATGTCTTTGGTCTGCATGATTATTAATCGACATAATGCAGTGATAGCAACAATTATAGGCAAAGTAACCGGAATCCTATTTGTACTATAAAATGCTCCAACCATAGCAAGTATTTCTGCATAAATGAAAAGCATAAAGAGATCGCTTAGAAGTATCTCCTGTCTAATTAACATCTCATACAAATAGACTGCTGAAGCAATGCAGGTAGATATTCCAATCAAAGCTAAAAGTAATTTTTCACTTGCTATAGTTGTCCAGCTCAAGCCTTTATTCACGCCTTGATTAAGGATTTTATTTATTTTTTCTTTCATGATTTTAATTTAAAAATATCCATAAAGTATTCAGTACAAGAACTGTCATTGTAAGCAGCACACTAATTCTGTGAAGAAGGGCAAATCTTCTATTATTTCCTTCATCTCTAGCTTTATTAGTGGCACCAATCAAAGATAAACAAATAATGCCAGATATTGTTGTGATTAAACCTAGTATATAACCTGACATAGATTCAATAGCTAATAATAAGAAAACTAAACCAAGCGTTGCAATCGATTTAAACAACTTCGGGAAAAGAGACCTTAATATTACTGGCCTATGCTCTTCTGCTAATTCTTTGAATACGGTAGGAGCTACAAAAATAGACTGAAATAAAATTAATCCACAAATAATTCCTGAAATTAGGATTTGTAATTCATCAAATATACTTAGCATTTTTTAATTATTTATAAGGTACATAGTAGATATCAGAGATGTTTTTTTCCAGATCAGTTTTTTTAAAAAAAGTTGGCTTGTATTTCTCTCTGACATAAAGGTCTACTTGATCATCATAATGTTTTGAAAGTTGATTCTGAGTTGCGCTTCCATATTGATGTATGCTTTTTGATTCTTGGATGCCATTACTATCCCAGCTAACATGAATGTATAGCCCATCTCCTCCTGAGGCCTTTAAATCTCCTTCTTCATCATTCCGTCCGTAAATTGCTCTTAGAACATCTGGTCCACCTTGAACGGAAACTTTCTTATCGCCTCTAACAATAAAATTCCTTTCTGACCACTTAGGAGTTAATTTTCCATAGGTACTTTTCATTTCTTGTATACAATCTTCTAGAGATTTTTCGGGATCTTGGGGTATTCTTTGACCTTGTTCAGATATCCATTCGCTGGACAATACACACACCCCCAGAGCTGCAGATTCATTATCATAGTCGGTATGAAGATCCCAACTTTTCAGAACTTCTACTGCTTCAATTAATTCAGTTTTTTCGAAATTTCTATCAAATAGGTCTGCGATATACTTATAGGATCTTGATTGCTTTGAATATTTATTATCAAATTTTATAAGGTCAAAAATTTCTTCATCAACCTTTTCGTATTCTCCAAAAAGTTCTATTGATCTGTAAGCTCGATTAGTCATTCTAGTTTGAAGTCCTAATGTAGGGGAATAATCTCCTGGATCGAGATTATCACTTATATCAGTCACTTTAAATGGATCTTGATTGGTACTGGCAATCCAGCCAGAAACCGGATTAATCAATTGTGGAATTTCTTTGAAACCAACGATTTCAGTCCATATTAGCTCTGATCTTGAGCCATCTAATACACCTTTCCAGTTTATACCTTCTTTCCTTCTCGGCGACGAAGCGTTGTGTAAGAAATAAATATTATCTTCTTTGTCAGCAAAGACACCATTGAAGGAAATAATAGATCTCTTTTTCATGGCTTCTTGCCACTCCTCGAGAGAATTGGATTTATTCATGGCAAACCACTGATTGACTTGCTTAATATCATCCATTCCTGAAAATCTCAGAGCATAGTTTTTATCACCAATTTCTAGAACAGGCCCGTGCTTTGAATATTTTGCTTCTCTTTCTACAGTCCATTTAATAGGACCAAATATTTTTACAGGTAATTCCAGAGTTTCGGTCGTGAAATTTTCCCATTTTCCATCGAGCAGATATTGATCTTTGTTCTCAGGATTTACTTTTAAGAGGTAGCTATCTGACAGATCTGGTTTATTGACGGTGAAGCCCCATGCAATGTTTTCATTAAATCCCACAAAAACAAATGGCGAGCCCGGGAACAAGCCTCCCATCATATTCCAACCCTCATCACTCTGCAGATGGGCTTCATACCAGGCTAACGGACCATCGAGCGGTTGATGAGAATTAATGATTATACGTGTAGACGAATCAGACGTTTTATTCGAATTTACTGCGAATACATTCGATCCAGTCACGAACTCTTGATTTTTATATAGGTTAGTATATTCCTCTTTTACAGTTTCTTCTCTTTGGAGCTTTTCGATAGAGCTTACGACACCCGAAAAGAAAAGGTTTTGAATGGCAAAGCCAGCAATAATATCTTTTTCAGTAACTGGGAAGAAATGGTTATATTCATTTTCAGGGTTTTGAATCATCCAATAATTTATGCCTGCAGCATAGGCTTCTATTACTTTTCTAACGTCTTCGTCTATATCCTTGAAGTAATTTTCATCAATATTCTCACGAATTTTTAGAACTTTAATTAAATAATCTTGCACGGCGCCGCTTATTCCATCTTTTAAACCCATTTGTGCTCGGTACAAATACATATTCTCTGCAATATTCTTAAAGTCATCTTCGGCATGAGCAAAGGCGAGACCAAATGCCGCATCGGCATCAGTTTTCCCATATACATGAGGTACGCCCCAAATATCTCTAGTTATCTTTGCTTCATAAGCTTGAGATTTTTTTAGATAAAGGTCTTGAGTTTTTTTATCGACAGATTGACACGATACTAGGACCAGGCTTGTTATTAATAGAAGAATTTTACGCATATCTTTTTAAGGCATATTGTACAAGTAACTGCTATTTAGCAGCTAGTGTAGAGATTTTGAGGTTCCTAATTTATTCCAGAAGGGGAGACTCGAGTTTTACCTTTTGTAGAAATAACTTCAACCAGATCTCCAACTGAGAACTTATAGTCTCCAATTTCTTGAACTATCGATACGGTTCTCCCATCGTCTAGATTTATGGTTAATTGGATACCATCAACTTTTTGCAAATTTTTTGATAGATTTCCACCAATTGTTGCTCCGATAGCCCCGCCAAGAACAGCTCCTATTTCAGATTCTGGTTTCGAGTCGCTAATTTCACTGCCAGCAGCTGCTCCAACTAAACCTCCAACTAAAGTCCCAGATTTGGTACTCCCTTCTATAGCAACTTTTTTTACTGAAACAACCTCTCCATAGAGTACATTCGAAATAACTTGGGCAGATTTTCGGTCATAAGTGTCAGGCTTCAAAGAGGAAGTTGCACAGCTAGATAATATACTGGTGATTAAAAGAATAGGTAATAGATGTTTCATATACTTGTATGGACCGGATAAATAATAATAAGTTCGAATAGATGAAGCTTATTTATAAACTGCCTTTTCAAAGTTTTGGAGTGTTTTAATACAACCATCGTCTATGAAGGGCAACATTTGCATGAGAATAAGTCCTGCAATCTCATTCTTTTTATCTATCCAGAAATATGAATTGAAGATTCCCGCCCATCCAGCAGCATTTTTAGGTCTACCTGTTTCTGCGTCAGAATGATTTATCATAAACCCCGGACTCCAAGATTTATGAGCTTGCGGAAAAAATTCCATATCTTTGGTAAGTACTGAGTTTTGAGAGGGTAGTTTTGTCATGGCTATCTCTTCATTCAAGCTTTGCATCATGATATTCACCGATGACTCTGAAAGAATTTTAGTTTCATTGACCTTTCCTGAATTGAGAAATACTTTTAAAAACTGTGAGTAGTCTTTTAGGTTTGAAATTAAACCACCACCGCCAGAATATATTGCAGATTTCTCTGGCACGGAGAAAGGCATTGCTTCATATCCATCACCAGTTCTTGTATATACATTGACCATACGTTCTTGTTCGGTCTTATCTAAATCATACGAGGTACTGTTCATTCCTAAAGGCTCAAACACATTTAAAGTCATATATTCCTGAAGTGAACAATCAGCAAGCTTTTCTATCAGGACACCCAACCAATCTATTCCAATACCGTACTCCCAACTTGTTCCAGGATTGAAGACAAGAGGAGCTTTTAAGAAATCATCAGTGACTGAAAACATGCTTGCAAGCTCTCCTTTCTGTACCAATGTAGAGATATTCTCATTCCACATTTCATAGGCCAATCCTGAAGTGTGTGTAAGTAGATTGCCTATTGTTATATCATTTGATGGATCAGACATGATCGGATTCCCTTGGTCATCAAACCCATCAATAATTTTCTTTTCGGAAACTTCAGGAAAGAAATTTTTCAGTGGACTATCTAGGGAAATTACTCCTTTTTCAATTAATTGAAAAATACAGACCGATGTAACAGCCTTTGTCATAGATGCAATTCTAAACAGAGAAGAGTCATCTATCGGCTTATTTTGATTGAGGTCTGCAAATCCAAAATGACCTTTATATAGACTATCTTCTTTAGACACTACAGCAGCAGAGACCCCAGGAATATCATTATTGACAGCTTCACTAAATAAGCTATCAAGCTTTGTTGAATTTATATCGAGCAATTTTATAGGCTGGTAAATTTATCCAGATGAAAATCAGAATTCCCAAACTGAGAATCAATTACCAATAATCTTTTGAAGAAGTGTCCAATTCTTAGCTCTTCAGTCACTCCCATCCCTCCATGAAGTTGTACTGCACTTTCGCCAACAAAAATACCCGATTTTCCAATTAAGTGCTTCAGTGCATGCACTGTCCTCTGCGCAAGAATTGGATCTTGTACCGTTTCCATTGTTGCCCTTAATAAAAGAGATTTACATTGTTCATACTCCATAAACATATCAACCATTCTATGCTGAAGAACCTGAAAGTCTGAAAGAGGGTGATCAAATTGCTCTCTCTGTTGTGTGTATTCAACAGTATCTTTGTAAAGAACCTCCATTGCGCCTACAGCTTCGGCAGATAATGCAAGAATCGCATCGTTTACGACAGCTTGAAGTATTGAGAAGCCTTTATCTTTTTCTCCGATTAAATTATCAGAAGACACTTCAACATCCGTAAATGTAATTTCCGAAGCTCTCAACCCATCAACTGTTGGAAAATTTTCTCTTTCAATACCTGCAGAGGTTGCATCTACTAGAAATAGAGAAATGCCATCTTCATCAACTTGGCTTCCATTTGTTCTTGTAACAACAACAATCTTATCAGCAGATTCGGCATTCAATACCATGGATTTTTTCCCATTGATAATGAAATTATTCCCATCTTCTCTCGCAGCTGTTGCAACGTCTTCTATATCAAATCTACTTTGCTCTTCAGCATATGCCAAAGTGACTTGGAGATTTCCTTCAATTAGATTTGGTAATACGGATTCTTTTATTGCAGGAGTACCTCCTCTTTTTATGGCTCCACCGCCAAGTACTATATTTGCCAAGAAAGGTTCTAAAACTAGACCCTTACCAAATTGTTCCATCAATACAAGAGTATCAATTTGATTTCCTCCAAATCCTCCATCCTCTTCGCTAAAGGCGAGACCTAACCACCCCAATTCAGCCATCGCTGTCCAATAATCTTGACTGTATCCAGGGTCTTCAGAGCTTATCTTCACTCTGTTTGTAAGGTCATAGTTTTCTTGAACAAAGCGCTCGACGCTTTGCTGAATCATTTTTTGTTCTTCGGATAATTCAAAATTCATTTTGATTTTCCTGTGGTAAGTCCAAGAACTTTTTTAGCGACAATATCTTTCTGTACTTCGCTAGCTCCACCATAAATGGTGAAATAACGACTGTTTAAATATCCTGCTGTTCCACCTTTAGCAAAAGATGGACCGGCACCTTTATCGCCCCAGGCAGAAGCATAAATGCCACTAGCTTCAACAGTTAATTTTTGTATCCGTTGTTTTATTTCAGTTCCTTTAAGCTTCAGGATAGAAGATTCTGGACCTGGTTCTCCACCTGATGCAGCAGATGCTAAGCTTCTTAATTCTGTAAACTCTGTGGCTAATAAATCTATCTCAAGTTCACCAACTTTAGATTTATAGCTAGCTTCATCCATTAGATTGCCATTGCCTCTTTGAATTGTTCTGGCTTTGTCTTTCAGTTGTTCCAGCTCCACTAAAGATTTAGAAAGCCCTGCAAGACCTGTTCTTTCATGTTCTAAAAGACCTTTTGCATAGGTCCATCCTTTGCCTTCTTCTCCAATTCTATTTTCAACAGGAACCTTAACGTCTGTGAAATGAACAGTATTAACAGTATGGGATCCGCCTAGTGTAATGATAGGTTTTACCTCTATACCTTCTTGTTTCATTGGAAAAAGTAGGAATGTAATTCCTTGCTGTTTGATTCCTGAATCATCAGTTCTAGTTAAGCAAAAAATCCAATCGGCCATGTGTGCAAGCGTCGTCCATATTTTTGAGCCGTTAACGGTATAGTAAGTGCCGTCTTTAGACAGTACAGCTTTAGTTTTTAAATTTGCTAAGTCAGAACCTGCACCTGGTTCAGAATACCCCTGACACCAGTTTACTTTCCTATCTCTTATATCAGGCAAGAATCTTTCTTGTTGCTCTTCACTCCCATAGTTCATCAGTATTGGAGCCAACATGCCCAATCCAAATGGAAGGTCGAAGGGTAAATTTGCCTGAGCTGTTTCTTGTTCCCAAATGTAATGTTGAGTAGGTGTCCATCCTGGTCCACCAAATTTAGCTGGCCACTTGGGTACATCCCAGCCACCCTTTTCACGAGCTTTTTTGAACCAACCTTCACGCCAAGCGAAATAATCTTCACCTTGCTTAATTTTGTTTTCTTCGAAAAAAGACCTTACTTCATCCCTAAACTGTAGATCTTCAGTGCTTAGATTTATATCCATATTTTGTGCTTAGAATTTATTGAAATGAGGGTAAATACTAATGTTTTTTAGACTCTAAAGCTAGGAAAAATAAGCATTATCAAGGCCCGACAGCTATCATTTCATCAACAATTTCCTATCCAGTTTCAATTTTTTTCTTTTTAAGATTAAGATAGTTTCGTCATGGAAGAAAAATTGAAAAAATTTAGTGAAGAGTTCTTTGGAAAATCAATGGAATTTTTAAATCTTCAGTTTGTTTCTGTCACTGATGATGTGTTTACTTTTTCCTGCGAGTTCAATGAGCTTTGTAGCAACCCAATGGGTTTTGTACAAGGAGGAATGATCACAACTGCTTTGGATGATGCTACTTCAGCTGCAATGATTTCGGGTTATAAAGAGAAAAAAGCACCAATGACTACTGATTTACATGTTTTATTTCATAGGCCGCTTCCTATAGGAAGAGCAACCATGGAAGTCAAAATAATTAAACTAGGCAGCAGAAGCGCAACGTCAGAGGGAAGAATATTCAATTTAGATAATAAGCTGGTTGCTACTTTAATGCATACAGCTCAACCAGTAGATATCAATTAAAGGAGAGAAGAATGAAACCAGTTTGTTTAGTATTCGGTGCAGGAGCCGGAATAGGAGGAACTGTAGCAGCAAAATTTGCGAATGAGGGGTATCACTCACATTTGTGTCGACGCTCTGATCAAGAAGGTTTAGACAGGCTTATAAAGAATATAGAAAAATCTGGAGGCTCAGCTTCTGGCGAGCTAGTTAATGCTATTGAAGAGGATGCAATAGAAGAAGTCATAAATAAAGTAGAAAAAGATGTCGGTCCGATTGAAGTCGTCATCTACAATCTTGGTGCTCAAACAGGAATGAAACTTTTAAGTCAGACTACCTATAAAGAATTTGAGTGGGGATGGAAAATGGCAAGCTTTGGGCTATTTAGGGTTGCTAAAATTCTTTGCCCTTTGATGGTTGAGAGGGGAAAGGGGACCATCTTGGTTACTTCAGCTACTGCAGCCATGAGAGGAAATGCCACTCAACACTCACACGCGGCCGCTATGGCCGGACGAAGGATGCTTTGTCAGTCTCTAAATGCTGAGTTTGCTTCGAAAGGCGTACACGTAGCTCACATTATTGTAGATGGCGCCGTGGATGCTCCTGATACTTTAGGAAAAATGTTAGGCCCTGAAATGTATCAACAGCTTAGAGAAACCAAAGGAATGGAGCATGATGGTCTGTTATTGCCTGAGGAGATAGCCAAAACTTATTTTCATTTATCGCAGCAACATCGTTCTGCCTGGACGCATGAATTAGATCTGAGGGCATTTTCAGACTTGGCATGGTGGAACCACGCAACTATGCTGGATGATGATTGATTTTGAATTTAGAGATTTGAATGTCGTCTTGACCTAGATCCTTATAGTTATCATCTATTCTTCCTTGTATATACTCTTTCCAAGTGAAAGATCTGTAGTTAGGTTTAGAAAGTGATAATTCTTGCAATGGCTCTATTAAGGAATCTCTTTGTGGGTTGTAAAAGTAAGGAGTACTAAATCTTGCTTCAGATGTTCTTTTCAATACTCTGTGGACCGCTGCAATGTAGTTATCATTAGTCCACACTTGCATCGCATCTCCAAGATTTACAACAATAGTGTCTTTTTCGGGGACAATATCGATCCAGCCAAATTTCTTTGACTTTGCTTGAAGGCCGCCCGTCATATCTTGAAGAAGCAGTGTAAGAATACCTGGGTCCGTGTGATGATGAAGGGCCATATCTCCTAGATCATTTGCTTGATTTTTTTCTTCAATTGAAAGCGGATCTTCTACAGGGTAGAAATTTAATCTCGCATTGCTTGTTCTAGAGTCTCCAAATATGTATTTATTTTTGTCTAGTCCTAGACAAACAAGAACCAGCTGTAGTGTCTTTTCTGCAACATTCGATGATTTATTAAAGAAGGTCTCCATAGCCTCTTTGAACTCTTTTTCTTTTGGCCATTGATTAATATCATCTTCTTGTCTTGTTTCCATAAAATCAAAAACCTCTTTCAAGTCTCTCTTTTGTTTTGTAAGTTCCCTATCGTAGTAACCAAGCGGTATTTCTTCGGAACGCAACAATTTGAGTTTTTCAGCTCTCTCTTGAGAAAAAAACCACTCAGACATAGACCACATCTTGTCTATTTCTTGTTGCATCCCATGATTTTTTAGGAGAAAGAAACCATGATCTCTGCATGCCGAATCCAAAAGTTTGAGCTGGCTTTCATCATTGAAGGCATTTTCAAGATCTATAAGAGGTACATTTGGATCATGCATGGTTCTGAGCTCTTTCTGAGAAATTTATTACCCTTTCAAATGCATACATTGCTTTTAAGACATCTATATCTTTTCTTTGGCCTCCAATTATTTGAAGAGATGCTGGTAGGCCCGAACTAAGGAGTGATATTGGAATGACGCCAGCAGGATTTCTGGTCATATTTATGCCCATTGTAAAATCAACCCAAGATGGTGTCTCTTCCCCATTTACAAATCCATCTCCTTCTAATTTAGGTGCTTGACCGCAAGTGGCAGGCGTTATGATCAGAGGTGATTCATTAAAGAATTGCTGCAGTTGAAAGCCTAGTTTATGACACGAATCAACAGAAATAGCATAAGATGCTCCATCCATGGTTGTTCCCATTTCTATAAAAAGCCTCAACAGAGGATCAATCTTTTCAAAATCTTCTGTACCTATTAAATGCTGCTGTCTTCTAGCACATGCTGATGCCCAAAACACCATCCACGCCTCTACAGGGTTCTCACTCCATATTGTTTCTTTTTCGATTATCTCTACTCCAGCATCAGCCAACTTATTAATTGCTATTTCACATTGCTCCATAACTTCTTTATCCACAGTCGAGAATCCCATAGTTGGAGACCAAATTGCTGATTTAGGAAGCTCCCCAGTTAATTGAGAAAACCAATTTAGGTTTTCACCTTCAAGTGAAAAAATGTCTGTAGGGTGAGGCCCTACGGTAGCATCTAAAGCTAAGGCATTATCTTTAGTTGTGTTGGCCATAGGACCTTTTACTGTCAATAAGCCTGATCCAGGAGGTGTATCTCCTCCAATTGGTATTCTTCCTTGTGAAGTTTTTATGCCTGCTAAGCCACCTAACGCTGCAGGTATTCTTATAGAACCACCACCATCAGACCCAGTTCCTAAAGGTATCATTCCTGAAGCTAAGGCTGCAGAAGTCCCGCCGGAGGATCCTCCAGGTGAAAATTCCAAATTCCAAGGATTCTTTGTTGCTCCGAAAGGTCCATTATCAGTCTTACCTTTATGGCCAAATTCAGGTGTATTTGTCTTGCCAAGAACTATGCATCCTTCATCGCGCATCCTTCTAACTAAGATAGAGTCTTCCTTCGCAGGGGCATCATTTACATGAAGCTCTGACCCAAAGGCTGTTATGAATCCTTTTGCATCTTCTAGGTCTTTCACACCAATGGGTATTCCAGCTAGTTTTCCAACATCTTCTCCGTTTTGTATCCTTGCATCTAAGCTTTCAGCTTGGGCTAGAGCGTCTTCATGGTTAGTAGAGCAGAATGCATTTATCTCATGATCTAACTTCTCAATATTATCTATTGCAGATTGTGTAACTTCTGTAGCAGAAATCTTTTTAGACTTAACGTTGCCAACTAATTCTTCCAACGAAATATCTCTAAAATCCATAGTATTCTCTCCAAATATTTAATTGATGTTATCATTTTTTTTCTAATATGCTTTTAAATTATTATGAACTTTGAACACTCTAAAAAAACAAAAGAACTCATATCTCTAGTTTCAAACTTTATCGAAGATAGAGTTAAGCCCAGAGAAAAAGAATACTCAGATTCTATGGAAGCATTCAGGGAATCTGGCAATCCTTGGCAGGTTCCACAAGTTCTCTATGAACTAAAAAAAGAGGCTAAAGATCAAGGGCTTTGGAATTTTTCTCTTACTGGAGAGCTCGGTTATGGATTGACCAATCTCGAATTTGCTCCACTTGCTGAGATGATGGGAGTTGGATGGACCTCAGAAGTATTTAATTCATCTGCACCTGATGCAGGCAATATGGAAGTTTTAGATAAATATGGAAGTGAATATCAAAAAGATCGTTGGCTTGCTCCTCTTTTAAACGGAGAAATTAGATCTGCTTTTGCTATGACAGAACCTAATGTCGCATCTTCGGACGCTACCAATATCTCCAGCACCATAATAAAAGAGGGAGATGAATATGTTGTTAATGGAGAAAAATGGTGGACATCGGGCTATGGGCGACCTGATTGTGATTTTATGATTTTTATGGGAGTGTCTAATCCAGATGCTCCTAAACATCAAAGACAGTCTCAGATCATTATTCCAAAAAACACACCAGGTATAACTTTGAAAAGAATGTTAACTGTTTATGGATCTGATCATGCTCCAAATGGTCATGCTCACTTAGTTTTTAATAACGTGAGAGTTCCTGAAGAAAATATGATTTTAGGCGAAGGCAGAGGTTTCGAGATAGCGCAGGGTAGATTAGGCCCAGGTCGAATCCATCATTGTATGAAAATTATTGGAGCAGCAGAGCTTGCATTGGAATTGCTCTGTAAGAGAGCTACAACTCGAAAAGCATTTGGTAAGGCTATTGCAGAATTGGGCGGGAACTACGACGTAATTGCTAAATGTAGAAATGAAATAGAGATGTGTAGGCTTTTAACTTTAAAAGCAGCTTACATGATGGATACTGTCGGCAATAAAGAGGCTAAAAGCGAGATAGCTCAGCCAAAAGTAGAAGTTCCTAGTATGGCTGTGAGAGTCATCGAAAGGGCAGTTCAGATACATGGAGGAGCTGGCGTTTCGCAAGACACTCCCTTAGCAAGTTTGTATAGCTCCATTCGATACTTACGTATTGGTGATGGTCCAGACGAGGTTCACTTAAGAACCATTGCCAAGGATGAACTGAGTAAGTATCTAGATTAAGGTCTTAGGCTTTTGTCTGTCTTTCCTGACTTTATGGATAGCATTTTTCTTGCGAATTCCATTTCCTTATCTGCATTGTCTTTATTGAGCTTAAATTGCTCAGAATCTTGAGTAGCTATTATTATTCTTCCAGAATCAGTATCCAGCCTAACGCTGTCAGATTTGAATATTTTATTTTTTTTAGAGATAACAATTGCCTCTATTTCGTTATTAAGGTCTTCAGGATGACAACCTTCTATCAATTTCTTTAATTCTTTTAATTTCATATGTAAATTATATCAAAAATTTGCGATTGATGACAGCGTTGTCTCTTATTCAAAGTCAGCTGCCAGGCTATTTACAGTAGCTAGAGAAATTTCTTTGGTTTTGATGTTGTAATTAGGGTGATCAATTCCGGCATAAAGCATCTTAGTAGCCTTGAAATCTTCTATCATAGTTTGAGTGAATTCAAATCTCAGGAAGTGGACTGCCGAGGTCTTTTCCTCATTGGATCTTTCTAAATCTTCGTCAGCAATGGCAAAAACTCTTTCATTTTCTCCTATTTGTAACCAGACCTTATCTTCGACAAGATGCAGATCTCGAAGTTTTTCCGCTCTCACTACTTTATCTGGATATTCTATTAACATAGTTGCTTTGAGATTAGATCCATCTGGTATGAGAGGATTGTAGGCAGACAACTCTTCTTCTATCCCCTCGGGTTCAAAAATTTTTTCAATTCTTAGCATTTCCTGAACTTGATACTTTATTGTTTCAAGGCTCTCAAAAAGTAGGCTAATATTTTCTCCAATTTGGATAAGTCTATCTTTCTTTATCTTCAGCACTTCGGCTCTTAGGTCCTCTCTGTTGGCGCTGTATTCTTCCAATGAAAGAAGGTCTGTTTTATTTAAATTAGTCATTTAATCAACTCCATATGCTTTTTTTATTAGTGAAATTGGATGGGCTGAATCTGGTTTATTTTTGGAGACATGTTGAATTTGCTTTGCTGCCAAAGGGCAGTCGCTTGTTAAATGATCCGGTTCTGATTCATCAACTTTTCTTGAAACAGGTCTGGCAATCTTAACTGAGTTTTTGTGTGTTTCTTCTCTGACGGCATAAGTACCATCATGACCAGAGCATCTTTCTATAGCTTGCACTTCTGTCTCTGGAACAAGTTCTAACAGTTCTTTTGTTTTGGGTCCTATATTTTGAACTCTTTGATGGCATGCAACTTGATATGCAATTTTTCCTAATGAATTTTTAAAATCTTTGTTAAGTAATCCCTTTGACTCTCTATCTGACAGGTATTCGAAAGGGTCAAATATATGTTGTTTAATAACCTTTAGCTCTTCTTTGTCATCAAAAAGTAATGGCAGTTCTTGCTTGAACATCAATACGCATGAAGGAACTAGCGAAATAATGTCGTATCCATTTTCAATTTCTTGCATGAGTTTTGGAACATTCAGTTCCATTAAATCTTCTACCGATTTCAAGTCTCCAAGATCAAGTTTTGGCATGCCACAGCATTTATCGTCTAACATGATTTTTGCTTCGATTTGGTTATGCTCAAGCACCTTGAGAAGGTCATTGGCGAGTTCTGCATCATTGTTTCTGCAATAACAGCCTACAAATAGGGCAACTTTTCCTGTGGTTTTCTCTGTTGAGGTAACAGTTTCAATGGGCTGTGGTTCATATTTTTGCACTGATTTTCCAAACTTGGGCCATGGAGCTTCTTCATGTACCCCTGTAATTTTTGCAGCAACCTTTCTTGCTTTGGGGCTTGCAGAAATCGCTTGATAGGTTATGTCTACTAGAGGCAATTTCATAAGGCTTCCGAGCTTATCTGTTGAAGTAAGAAGGCTGTCTCTAGCTCTTTGCTTTAGGGGTTTGTTCTTTTCTTCATAAGCTATGGCTTTTCCTCTTAGCATTAAGTGAGGAAAGTCTAATGCCCAGGGGTGTGGAGGAACATAAGGGCATTTAGTTTGGTAACATAAGTCGCACATGTAACATTCATCGACAACTTTTTGGAAATCATTTTTGTCCACACCGTCGAGCTCAAACGTTTCGGACTCATCAATTAAGTCAAAAAGGGTAGGAAAGGATTCGCATAGACTGACGCATCTACGGCATGTGTGACAAACGTCGTAAACTCTTTCTGATTCCTTAAGAAATTCTTCCTTATCCCAAAAGGAATCTTCCTTCCAATTTAAAGGGTGTCGTGTAGGGGCTTCTAGACCTCCTTCTTTGTCTGAAAATATATCTGACATAAAGTTAGCCATTAAGGTGCGCATAGCGCACCTTATGGAAAATTTGATAAGTTGTTATGCTAACTCTTCTAAAGCTTTAGAAAATCTATTAGCGTGTGATCTTTCGGCTTTAGCTAGCGTTTCGAACCAGTCTGCAATTTCGTCAAAACCTTCTTCTCTAGCTGTTTTTGCCATACCAGGGTACATATCGGTATATTCGTGTGTTTCTCCAGCTACAGAAGCCTCGAGGTTAAGTTTAGTTTCACCCATGGGAAGACCAGTTGCGGGATCACCAGTTTCCTCGAGATATTCTAAGTGACCGTGAGCATGGCCTGTTTCACCTTCAGCAGTAGATCTGAAAACAGCTGCAACGTCATTATGACCTTCAACATCAGCTTTAGCTGCGAAATACAAATACCTTCTATTTGCTTGAGATTCTCCAGCAAACGCATCTTTTAAATTTTGTTCTGTGTTAGTTCCTTTAAGACCTGACATAGTTTTCTCCTTATAAAAAAAATTTATTTTAATTGAAATTTAGCAATTATTTCTTGTTGAAATCCATTATTAAATTGATAACAGTTCTCATTAAGTGTTGCGACTATTAATTAAGGTGACTGAATACTATGAGATTTTCATTTATTTGTATAATCATTAATTTAAATTATAATAATAGATAAAATCTATAATGAATCTAAAGGATCTTCAATATTTTATCAGCCTGGCTAAACATAAAAACTTTAGTAAAGCTGCCAGAGAGTGTTTTGTTACCCAACCAACACTCAGCAATCAAATTAGCAAACTTGAGGAGGAATTAGAGTTAAGCTTATTTGAAAGAACCAATAGAAAAGTATCAATCACTCAGGAAGGTAAGTTGATATTAGATGTAGCCAAAAAAACACTAGAAAATATTTCAGAAATTCAAAAAATTGCCCATAGATTTAAGGAACCTCTAATGGGCAGATTAACCCTCGGGGCCATTCATACACTAAGCCCTTATCTTTTACCTATCATTCTGCTTCCGTTAAAAGAATCTTTTCCAAATCTTGATCTTGTGTTGTTTGAGGCAACAACTAATGAACTTCTCGAGGAGCTAGAGTCAGGAAAAATAGATGCTGCTCTATTGGCTACTTCCATAAAAAAAGAAAAAAACTTGAAAGAACTCAAATTATTCAAAGAGCCTTTTTGGTTAGCACATCCAGCCAACCATAAAATATACGGTGTCGATAACATTACTGTAAAACAACTGCAAAGATTGGATCTTCTTCTCTTGCCTGAAGAGCACTGTTTATCTGATCAGGTTAAATCTGTATGCGGCATTAAATCTAATGACTCTGACAACCCCATGCAGTGGTTGCATGCAGGTAGTCTTGAAACCATTCTTCAATTTGTTGCAAAGGGCCAAGGTTCAACTCTCGTACCTGCTTTAGCCACCTATGAGGGCAGGGTAAATTCTCAAGGATTGATTGTAAGGAAACTAGAGATAGACACTGCATATAGAAATATATCAATGGCGTATAGGAAAGATTTTTCAAAAGAATCTGATTTGAAGATCTTGGGAAACTTTATAGTTAAAAACCTTCCAAATATAGTTGATCCCATTTAAATATAGTTGAAGATTTAAAAATCCTAGCTATCATTCATAGTACAAGTGTAAAGGGGAGGACGAGTCCTGAGAATTAAACCCTTTGAACCTGATCCATACAATAATGGCGGAGGAATTACATGGCATCAAATTTATACAAATATTTTTTATCTCTATTTTTTCTTTTCTACCAAACAGTCTTGCTGTCCGAGACATTGGATGAAATCATTGTTTCAGGCGATTGGAGAGAAATTGAGCAGACCAGGAAAGAATCCAGTCTTGAAGTTTTTAACGAAAATTTTTTAGAAAAAAGAAAAATTAAACATTTTGAAGACTTAACTTATTCCATCCCTAATCTCAACTTTGCGGCAAGCGATTCCAGACCTAGATACTTTCAAATTAGAGGTATCGGGGAGCGTTCAGGATATGAGGGAACCCCAAATTCTTCAGTTGGATTCTTAATTGATGATATTGATTTCTCTGGTCAAGGTGGGATTGCCTCTTCTTATGATATTCAGCAAGTAGAAGTCTACAGAGGTCCCCAAGGAGCAAGGATGGGAGCTAATTCTTTGGCAGGAATGATTTACATTAAAACAAATGATCCTGTGGATAAATATCAAGCAGAAGCAAATTTAACTATCGGAGACTATGGAAGGAAAGATCTGGGCGGAGTGATAAATGTTCCAGTCAGCGATAACTTAAAATACAGACTAAGTGTCAAGAAAGAGAATGTAGATGGATTTAGGAACAACTTGTATCTAAATAAATCCGATACTTCTAGAAAGGATGAGCAATCGTACAGATTGAAACTAAAATGGGAGCCTAACAAAAAATCTGAATTGAATTTTGTACATTTTGGCCATGATTTCGATGACCCTGCAGATATTTGGACCATCGATAATTCTTTAAACACCCTTTCTGATCGCCCAGGTATGGACGCTCAAGATTCCAATGCTTATGGCCTCAAATATTTAAATAGTTTAACTTTTGGTGAATTACAACTTCTATATTCAAGAACAGATAGCGATATTATTTTTAGCTATGATGCAGATTGGGGCAATCCGCTATCCCATCAACCCTACATATATGATTATTTTTCTGAAACTTTAAGAAATAGAAAAACCTCAAATATGGAATTGCGCCTCCTATCAAATAATTCAAACGTGACCAATAGTGTATTTGAATGGATTGCAGGTATCTCTATTTTTGAAATTGATGAGGATAATAGCAAGTCAGATGATGGGGCTTATGGAGATCCTTTCGATGGATATGAAACGTTTTATAGCTCTTCATTTTTTTCAAGTGACTTCTCTTCGAAAAGCAAATCTTTGTTTGGCAACCTAGACTATTTGTTTAGTAACAAAAGCAAGCTATCTTTTGGATATCGATGGGAGGATTGGAAAGCTGATTATCTGGATTCAAATAGCGAGTCCTTTAATCCTTCTAACAATATGAATGGAGGCAAGATTTCATATATTAATAATCCTGACAGTGCTACAACATATTTTTTAAGTATTGCAAAGGGATATAAGCAAGGTGGCTTTAATCTGGGAACTGGTTTTAATGACTCTAAATTTTCAAATAGTATTAATTATGATCCAGAGACATTAATTAACTATGAAATTGGATTCAATAAATATCTGACAAACTTTGATACATTCTTTGATTTAGTCTTCTTTTACTCAGATCGTAAAGATCAGCAAGTACTTATATCCACTCAAGTAGACCCACAAGATCCCAATACTTTTTTGTATTTAACTAAAAATGCCGCAGAAGGAAAAAACTATGGGGCGGAATTTAGTTTAAAAACAGAATTAACAGAAGCTTTGGATGCCTATATCGACATAGGTATTTTAAAAACTGAAATTAGAAATTACGAATCTCGAAAAGATTTGGAAGGAAGAGAGCAAGCACATGCTCCTTCTTACAGTTTTGCTGGAGGTATAAACTGGAAATTTACTGATCAGTTAGAACTTCTTTTAGATATAAACGGTAAAAATAGCTTCTATTATTCAGATTCTCATGACAATGAGTCTGATTCCTACGTCCTCACAAATTTAAACCTGATATACCAAAACCAAAAGATCACTTATAACTTCTGGATAAGAAATATATTTGATGAGTATTACTCAGTAAGAGGTTTTTACTTTGGTAATGAGCCACCAAATTTTGAAGACACGCTATATGAGAGACATGGCGACCCTAGAAATCTTGGTCTAACGATTACTTATAATATTGAATAATTATTTATTTATCTTTGAAGCTATTGCAGTCTTCTTGGCTGTTGGATATTTGCTCTTGGCTGTGAAACAAGATATTCGATGTTGGATTGCTGGAATAATAAGCTCAACCATATATTTATTCTTAATGTTTCAAGCAAATTTGTATATGGAGTCAATGCTTCAGATATTTTACATCCTTATGGGATTCTACGGATGGCTACAATGGAACATTAAGGCTGAAGACGACAAGAGCTTGCTTATAACTACATGGACTTTTAAAAAACATTTTCTGGTAGTCTCTTCGATTCTTGGCTTTTCACTATTATTTGGAATGTTTCTTGGAACTTACACGCAAGCCGCTCTTCCATTTCTTGACTCTCTTACAACTTTCGGAGCGCTTGTAGCGACTTATATGGTTGCAAAAAAAATCCTAGAGAATTGGATATATTGGTTTTTTATCGATGCTATTTCGGTGATGCTCTTTCTCAATCGAGAGCTTTATCTAACGGCTTTATTGTTTTGCATTTATTTAATAATTATTTTTTTTGGCCTAAGAACCTGGATAAAAGAATATAAGTCACAGGAAGTAGCTTAGACCTAGTTTATTGAGATTTAGTATAAAGCTCAGAAAAATATGAGAGAATGAGGCATAAATTGGAGTAGATTATGGCTAAAGCTTTATACCCTGGAACCTTTGACCCAATCACACTTGGTCATATTGATATTATTGAAAGAGCACTTCATCTCTTTGATGAGGTGACAATTGCAATAGCTACAAGCGCTTCAAAAAAGCCCATATTCACTCTTGAGGAAAGGATCGAGCATGTCGAAAAAATCTTCAAAGGCAATGATAGAGTAAAGGCAATCGGCTTTACCGGCTTGGTTGTAGATTTAGCAAAAGAGCAAAATTCAAATATTTTGATAAGAGGCCTTAGGGCTGTCTCAGACTTTGAGTATGAATTTCAGTTAGCAAATATGAACAGGGCTATGTCACCTGACTTAGAAAGTATTTTCCTAACACCAAAGGCTAAGTTTTCTTTTTTATCCTCAACTCTTGTTAGAGAGATTGCATCCATGGGAGGCAAAATTGATTCTTTTGTTGACCCTATAGTGAAGGAAGCCCTAGAGAATAGGTTTAAAACCTAGTTTGACACTTTGGACAGTAGGCACTTGCCCTCTGTCCTATTCTTCTACTTTTAATTAAGGTACCGCACTTAAAACATTCTTCTCCTCCTCGGCCATAGACCATCAGACTTTGCTTAAAGTAACCCGGTGAACTATCACCACTAACAAAATCCCTTAGGGTAGTTCCCCCTAGTTCGATGGATTGCCTTAAGACTTTTATAATTTCTATTGCCAGCTCTTCATACTTTTTCTTAGTTACCTTGCCTGACTGAGAATAGGGATTTATGCCTGAAGCATACAGCGCCTCGCTTGCATAAATATTTCCAACTCCCACAACAATTTTTGAGTCCATAATAAAATTTTTCACTGGAACTTTTCTTTTTCTCGAAAGTTTAAAAAGGTGATCGCCATTAAATGAATTGCCTAGCGGTTCTGGGCCTAAATTTTTTAATAAGAAATGTTCTTCAGGATTATCGGTCCATAAGAAACAGCCAAACCTTCTTGGATCGTGGTACCTCAAGATGGTTCCGTCTTTGAAACTTATATCAATATGATCATGTTTTTTTAATTCATTAGCGTCAGTAATTCTTAAACTTCCAGACATACCAAGATGAATTATCAGGTACTGTCCATGACTCTCAAGTAGGAGATATTTACCTCTTCTGTAGATTCGATCTATTTTTTTATTCTCTAATTCCTTTTTTATTTTCTTGACTGGTACAGGCCATCTCAATGAAGGATTTCTTACAACAAAAGAAGTAATTGTTTTATTGATAATGTGGGATTCTATTCCGCGTAATGTTGTCTCTACTTCTGGTAGTTCAGGCATAGTAGGGAGTCTAATTTTGTGAAGCCAATAAGTCGTTTACTTCTTTACCTTCTATAAAATCAATAATGATTTGCGCCAATTCCGGTCCAACTTCCTCTTGGACAAAATGCCCAGCCCCACCCAGAGTTATGATTGTTGGATTAGGGATCCGGTTTACAAAGTCATCTTTCATTCTTATTGTAATTCTTTCTTCTCCGCCAAAAGCAACAAGAAAAGGTTTATCCCATTTTTCATAGACTTCTTGCCAGTACTTCTCATTTTCCTTCAGTTGAGTAGGAATTAGATAGGGCCAGACATGAGCTCCAGCCTTATATTTTCCACTTGGGTAAGGCGCCTCATAAGCTCTTTTTTCTCCATCCGAAAGCTCTAGTCTGCCAAAAGTTTCAATAATACCTACAATGTCCATGTCTTCTGAATAATAGGAGTGGGCTATCCACTTAGTGAACATTGAAACACCATCACTAGTAGAAGAGTTTTCGGAATTGAGCGCATCTTTAGCGGCTGTCTTGAGCTCTTCAAAAGTAATTGGCCCATTCCACCAAACGGCCAGTTCCACCATGCGTCTTGTTATCCAGGCTGCAGCTCCTTTCCCAGCAACCATGCCTGTATTTGAAACAATAATTTGTTGAAATCTATCAGGCATCTCGGCAACAACCCTTAGACCGACTAAGCCTCCCCAATCCTGACCGAAGTGAGTTGCATTTTTAAGATCAAGCCTTTCAACCAGTTCTTTCATAACCTCTATATGATGTTCGTAACTATAATCATATTTAGATTCGAATTTGTCAGACTTTCCGAATCCAACCATATCGGGTACAACTACTCTGTATCCAGCTTCTTTGAAAACAGGAATCATTTTTCTGAATAAATAACTCCAAGTGGGTTCTCCATGGAAAAGCACTATTGGCTCTGCATCTTTGGGTCCTTCGTCAAGGTAATGAATCCTCAGACCATCGATCATCATATAGTTAGCTTCGAAAGAATATCCTTCAAGATTTTGAAATCTATCTTCAGGTGTTCTCAAGACACCCTCTCTGATCTCAAAAGATTTAATAAATAAACTTAAGGAGAGTATTGATAACAGAAAAAGAGTTCTTGTAATCAACCTCATAGGCTTTAATTCATCTGACTGCTGATATTGAATAGGTCATCAGGGCTGAGTAAACCTACAGAAGCCTTGAGACGCAACATAGAAATAATGTATTCATATCTTGAGCTAGCATAATCTCTTTGTGCCTGAAACAATCTCTTTTGTGCATCCAATAAATCAACAGTATTTCTAGTACCAACTTCGTAACCAATTTGAGTGGCTTCTAAGGCAGACTCAGCAGAAGCGAGAGCCTGTTTTCTAGCTGTGACATTTGCTACCTGTGTTTGCACACCAAAATGGTTAGATCTTACATCTCTGATGGTTGATCTTTCAGTATAAATGGCTTGTTCTTTAGATCTGTCGTAGTTTGCATAAGCTTGTCTTCTAGCTGAGCTGATAGCTCCTCCGGCGAAAAGAGGTAAGCTAAATTGTATAGAGTATTGTCTTGTATCTTGCTCCACTCCAAAAAGAGGGTTTTGTATAAATCCTCCAAACTTACCTTGTTTGGAAGTGCTTTGCGTGACTCTTCCGACCAGGTCAACTTGTGGTAAGTGATTAGATGCAGAAGCTCTAGCGGTAGCCTGAGCAGCATCTCTCTGTAATTTAGCTGCTTTTAATTGATAATTGTTTCTTAGTCCAAGAGTGACCCAGCTTTCTCTATCAATAGGATCAGGTGATGTAATAATAAAATCATCTTTAAGAGGTGACAGAAGCTTGATATCTCTCCCAACAATAGATGTGAGTGTTTCCTGTGCAGTATCCAGTTGAGATTCTCTAGCTATTCTAGATACAACTGTAAGATCGTAAGCTGCTTGTGTCTCTTGCACTTCAGTTATCGCAGCAAGTCCAACATCAAATCTCTTTTTAGCAAGATCCTTTTGTCTTCCTATAGCCTTTTCTTCTGCTCTTGCAGCATTAAGACTATCAATTGAATTGAGGACATTGAAGTAAGCAGAAGCTACTCTAATCATTGTTTCTTGTTGTTGATAAGCGAATTCAGCTGCAGCTGCTTCTGATAGCGCATTTCCTCTTTCGAATTGGAACCATTTATCTAGTCTAAAGATTGGCTGATTTAGGTTTGCCAAATAAGCATTTGAGTTATATTGGTCTATAAGTTGTTCTTCTACTCTGTATTCATTCCATGTAGTTGTACCCGAAACAGTCAAAGATGGAAGTAACCCAGCAATTCCTTGAGCTTTATTTTCTTTCCCCGCTCTGTAGGTAGCTTCAGCAGCTTTAAGAAGAGGATCATTTTTCAATGCTAGTTCATATACCTCCGCGAGGTTTTCACTTCTAAGAGAAGTAGCAGTCATCATTAGCGATAAGCTCAAAATGATAGAAATTTCTTTGAATAAATACATAAAATAATTTTTGATTAGGTGTATTACTCTAGTATAACACCTCTTTGACTCGCAACAAAATTAATTCTTGGCCTATAATGGTAATTTTAATTTTAGGAGAAAAAATGACTATTCAAGTTGGTGACACTTTACCTTCAGTTAATTTAACTACTATGACTGAGGAAGGTCCAAAGCCCGTATCTTTAAATGAAATTTCCGCTGGAAAGAAAGTAGTACTTTTCGCAGTTCCTGGAGCTTTTACTCCAACTTGCAGTGCTCAGCATCTGCCAGGCTTCATAGAAAAAAATGCAGAAATAAAAGAAAAGGGTGTCGATATAGTGGCTTGTGTATCAGTAAATGATCCATTTGTTATGAAAGCATGGGGTGAAGATAGGAATGTAGGACAAGACGTTCTAATGCTTTCTGATGGAAATGGAGAATTCACAGCAGCAATTGGATTAGAAATGGATGGAAGTGGCTTTGGTTTAGGTACAAGATCTCAGAGATATGCAATGATTATAGATGATGGAGTTGTTTCTTCTTTGAATGTTGAGCAAGGACCAGGCCTAGATGTAAGTTCGGCCGAGACAATACTTCAGCAATTGTAAAAAATGACGAAACCCATTTATGACATCGGCCAAATCTGCGAGTTAGATAAGTGGGAGACGTTTATTGATGGACAACCGTTTGAGTTATTCGAGCGTTTAAGAAAAGAAGCACCAGTATATTGGCACGAAGAGAGTCTAGATTTTGAACCTGGTTTTTGGGCCCTAACTAAGCACGAAGACATAATCAAGGTTTCTAAAGACCCTATGACTTTTTCGTCAGCTGTTGGAGGTCACTTAATGTCTATGGGAGATCCGGAAGTAGTAGATCCTGCAGCAGTTGCTGCCATAGTAGGCAACATGATAGGCATGGATCCTCCAGATCATCAAATCTACAGAAAGATGGTTGCGCCTAGTTTTACTCCAAAAGCAATAAGAAGCCTTGAGAATGATATGAGGCTTAAGATACGAGAGCTTCTTGAGAATGTAGAAGATAAAGGAGAATTCAATTTTGTTACTGAGATTTCTGAGCAATTACCTTTGTGGGTGCTATGTGAAATGATGGGTATACCTGAATCTGATAGGCCTAAAATAAGAGATTTAGTTAATAATCTTACTGATGCTTCTATTCAACAAGATCCTAATAATTCTTTTCAGATTTGGGTTAATTACATGGAGCTATTCAAGATGGGTAGAGACATGATAGAAGAGCGAAGAAAAAATCCTACGGATGACTTGATGAGTGTTGTTGCCAATACAAAGATTGAAGGAGGGGAGCTTCCTCCAGAGCTACTGGATGGCTTCTTTCTTCTGATGGTTATAGCCGGCAATGAAACCACTCGAAATACCTTAACAGGTGGCTTGATGGCTTTGACAGAGAATCCTGAAGAGAGGGAAAAGCTTCTAAAAGATCCATCTTTGATTGCCAATGCTACTGACGAAATGTTGAGATGGGTAACTTCAGTTATTTACTTCAGAAGAACAGCTACACGAGATACAAATATTAGAGGTCAAGACATTAAAGCAGGGGATAAGGTAATCATGTGGTACGGTTCCGCAAACAGAGATGAAGATATTTTTTCTGAAGGACATTTATTCAGAGTGGACCGAGAAAATGCTAAAAAACATTTAGCTTTTGGAGCTGGAGAACATCTATGTCTTGGTAATAGGTTGGGGCATATGCAAATTAGAATCCTATTCGAGGAACTATTAGAGCGTTTTCCAAATATTCACTCAGTTGCCGAACCTGTCAGAATCCCTTCCAATTTCTTAGCTGGAATATCTGAATTAAAGGTCCGCTTATAAATGATTTCTAAAGGCGACGATTTTCCAATCCATCAACTTCCTACTCCGGTAGCAGAAGTAGGAACTGAAAGAAATTTTTACGACCGATATTTTTTCAATGGGTATAACGAGGATGCGAGCATCTTTTTTGGTGCAGCCTTTTGTGTTTACCCCAATTTGAATATTAAAGATGCAAGTTTTGTACTTGTTTACGAAGGTATACAACATAACTTTCGTTACTCAGACCTTCTTCATCAGGAGAGAATGGAAACAACTGTTGGCTCCTTTAAGATCGAGATTGTTCAACCCCTGAAAGAACTCAACATCAACTTAAATGATCCAGAAAAGGAAATAGATGTCGACATTGTTTTCACAGGTCGATTTGAACCTATGGAAGAACCTAGGATGACTTTGAAGAATGGTCCTAGGGTTACTATGGACTCTACTCGTATGACACAACACGGCAATTGGGATGGACATATCAAGTTTAAAGATAAATTTTTTAATCTTTCCGATGGTAATTTTCTCGGCACGCGAGATAGATCTTGGGGTATAAGACCTGTTGGTGCAGCAGATACCCAAATGATGCCCTCTGATAAGCTGCCCCAATTTTATTGGTTATGGGCTCCTGCCAATTTTAATGATTTTTCATCTCATCTTTATTTTGTAGATAATGAAGAAGGTAGAGCAACTCACAGTCACTGCGTAAAACAAGGAAAAGAAGGAAGTATCAAATTAGATAGTCTAACTAAGATGATCGAGTATAAAAATAATTCAAGAAGAATTTCAAAAGCTGAATTTTCTGCTTTTAAAACTGATGGCACAAAATTAAGTTGGTCATTAATTCCTAAATACCACATCTATATGTGTGGATTAGGTTACATGCATCCTGAATGGGGTCACGGCCAGTTTAGAGGGGAAAACCAATCTCAATATGACACTTATGATCTTAAGGAGGATCCGCATGATCCTCCTTTTCTTCATATTCAAGCTATCTGTGATTTCAATATTCAGGAAGGTGATTCCACGCAACAAGGTATAGGAGTTTTGGAGCAGTTAATTTTCGGACCGCATTCCCCGAGTGGATTTACTAGTCTTTTGGATGTTTAAATTATGTCTGAAAACTTAGCATCTCTTTTTCAAGATTATTACTGCAGCTTATCAAACAAAAATTACTCCGTTGATACTGTAGACAGAGTATTTGGCGGAGCAAGCAGAGAGACATATAAAATAAAGTTAAGTGATGATTCAGGAAATATTGAAAAATTGGTTCTAAGACTTTCCCAGGACAGTTCTTTGATAGAAACCGAACAAAAGACCGAATACCTAGCTTATTCTGCATTTCAAAACTCTCAAGTTCCTGTACCAGAGCTGATAGATATGGATGAATCCTCGGAGCGACTTGGTAAACCTTTTATGCTCATGAAGGAATTAAAAGGAGAAGCAGCCAGTCCATTTACTCCAGATGTTTATCATCCCCACGAAAAGGATCTAGGTAAACAGTTTTGGTATATTCTTGGTCAAATTGCCAGCGCTCAAATAGATAAGAAGATTTTTGAATCCCTTTCTTCAGAATCTAAAGATCCCCATTGGAAACAAGAGTTAGATAAATGGGTTAAGGTTATTCGTGATGACTCAATTAGCATTGAGCCCATTTTAGAAGCAGGGATAAGATATTTGTATAGAAATCCACCTGAAGAAAATGACCATCAATGCCTGGTTCATGGAGATTATAGAAGTGGTAATTTCCTATACCTAGAAAATAAAGTAACAGGAATATTGGATTGGGAGATGGCTCATATTGGAAATCCATTAGAAGATCTTGCTTGGGCACTATCCCCAATATGGAGTTGGCAAGATAAGCAGAGGCCTGCTTATTTAATAAGTCGTGAAGAAGCTCTCACAATCTGGGAAGAATCGAGCAAAATACAAATTGATCAAGATCAATTAGATTGGTGGGAGATATTTGCTGCAGTAAAAGGGATGGCAATCTGGATTTCAGCAGGACACGAATTTAAAACAGGAACAAACATAGATCCGATCAATCTTTTCTCTGCATGGATCCCTGGAGATATACACCTTGAAGTTATCTTGGACTTTTTGGAGGCTAAGCTGTGAAACCAGAAATAAATATAGCTCTTCTGAATGCAGCTCAAGAAATCATTGGTAGATTCAGCCCTCTGATAGAAGATGAGTATGAAAGATCTCGTTTAGGGTCTTGGGGTGCTTTAGTTTTAATTTCAGCAATGAAATTCAATGATGCTGCTTCATCTTTAGAAAAAGAAAATAAAGATGTTGTCGATTGGCTTGAAAGAGTAGGAAAGTTCAATATAAAGGATCTTCATTCTGAGGGTTATGTAACCGGAGATACTACAATCGATCAATTAGACAAAAATAATCAACTACTGAGAAACTTACTTAATAGAACGGTTGCAACCTTGGAGGAAAATGGGGAACTGAAGGTTATCGGTAGTGCGTTCGATCTGATGAGATCAATGCATCAAAGACGTAAAGTTAGTGATTTGATTGGATTGTTACAGCAAGCCGAGTCTTAGCTAGCCCACTGAACAAAAGACACAAATCCATATGCACCAAGAAACATTGGTGCCAAGTAAAGCGTAGGAAGTATGACTTCTGATACTTTTTTTGCCGTTTTTTCTATTTTTTTCACAATTTTTTCTATTTAGGTTAAAAACGCGTGTATAATATCATTTAAATCTATATATGTATATAAATATTGTGAATATATTGAAAAATTACTGTTAATTAGCTATTTTTCAAGGTTCCTTGATTGAAAATTCAACAATTCCTATACCATTTTCACCCCTCACTGAATAAAGAAGATAATTCTTACCCCCTTCAATAAATAACGCAGGATCTCTTAATTGATTAACTGGAGTATTTATCGCACTCGCAACTGATTTATACAGAGGTAAATTGGCACCTTCCCATTCTTTTTCTGGTTTTAGAACTTCAACAGGTTCGCTAGTTCGCCACAGCATAATGGGTTTGGATAAATCAATAGTTGTCATAAGGATTCTCTCTGGTGAATCTCCTTTCCTTGTAAAAAAAACTAATAGAAAGTCATTTCTTACCATGACAGCTGAATGGCGAGTATTTTCTTCCATAAGCTGATTGAGTATCTTAAAGTCCTCAATATCTCCATTCCTTTTGTAGATTACACCTGGCATTGAGAGGGCATAGTCTTCATTTCTATATGAAAATTTTCTGAAATACGGCCATCCTACTATCTTCTCTTTTGCAACAAAGTTTAGTCCATCAGAAGAAGTGGCAACTCTAGTTTTTTGAAGGCCAAATTCATCAAGACCATGAAAATACATTAATACTCTATTGTTTAGATCATCAACGTGAACATCTGGTGAAGCGATATGCGGAATTGTTAAATCATCAATTTTTTTTGGAATAAATTTTCTCAGACTCTCATCGACTTCTCTTGGCTCAAGGGCAGTTAGATCAAAATCTTTAGGAACCTTTGGCTTGGCCGTTAAAAAATTTGAATCTTCCAGGCTCAATACTCCTCCTTTATGAATTTGCCATGGTCCGGATAGACTGTCTGAAAAAGCCATTTTAATTCTATCGCCCTTGTGGTCAGCAAAGTAAAGATAGTATTTACCTAAGGGCTTTTCAACCCAAGTGGGCACTTTTATTAATGAGGGACCCTGAACGTTAAAACCTATTTCTTCGTTATGATATGGTTTGATTATAGGTTCATCTACAAAACGGGTTATTTCAATTTGCATTTGATTCTCTCTTTCATTAAAACTTGTTAGAAAACCAATAACGGTGATTAATAATAAATTACGTACGCTCAAAAAACTATTTTCATATCCCTTTGTTACATTAGCACAGGTATAATAAGTTAAAACTCCATGGCAAGAGAATATACCGCAAAGTCTATAGAAGTCCTCTCTGGACTTGATCCGGTCAAGAAAAGACCTGGAATGTATACGGAAACTTCCCGACCTAATCACCTCGCCTTAGAGGTAATAGATAATAGTATTGATGAAGCCCTTGGAGGCTTTGCCTCAAAGATAGATGTAGTTCTGCACAAAGATGGATCTCTTGGTGTAGAAGATGATGGAAGAGGGATGCCAGTTGATTTACACCCAGAGGAGGATGTGCCTGCTGTTGAGCTTATTTTCACAAGACTCCATGCTGGAGCTAAGTTTTCAAATGAAGACTATAAATTTTCAGGAGGTTTACATGGTGTGGGTGTATCGGTTGTCAATGCCCTATCAAGTTTTCTTGAAGCTGAAATAAAAAGAGATGGTCAAAAGTATTCAATTAGATTTGAAGATAGTGAGAAGAAAAAAGATTTAAAAGCCATTGATAAGGTTGGCCAGAAGAATACAGGAACAAAGGTTACATTTCTCCCGGATCCTCAATATTTTGATAATCCTAAAATTTCAGTTTCTCAACTTACATCTGCATTAAAAGCAAAAGCAGTTCTTTCGCCTGGATTAAAGATTTCCTTCAAAGACGAAAACACAGGCCAGTCTGAATCTTGGTGTTTTGTTGAAGGACTTGCAGCTTATTTGGCTTCTTCCAACAAAGGGGGAGAGGTTGTTCCTTCAGATCCTTTTGAGGGTGAATTTTTGTCTGATGAGGGTGGATTGACTTGGGCTCTGCAATGGGTTCAAGGAATTGCTGATCCTATTTCAGAGAGCTATGTAAATCTCATACCAACCTCTCAAGGAGGAACGCATGTAAACGGAACTAGAACGGGTTTAACTGAAGCTCTAAAGGAATTCTGTGATTTTAGGAATTTAATACCTAGGGGTATTAAGCTTACAGCAGATGATATTTGGCAGAATTGCAGTTCTATAATCTCTGCTAAAGTTAAAGATCCGCAATTTACTGGTCAAACTAAGGAACGTCTTTCTTCAAAAGAATTTACTAATGTTTCCTCTCAGATCATTAAAGATTCTTTCAGTTTATGGCTCAATCAGCATACCGAAGAAGGAGAGATAATTGCAGGTATCTGTATTGCTAATGCTCAAGCCCGACAAAAGAATAATAAAAAAGTAGATAGAAAGAAAATTGTTTCTGGCCCTGCCTTGCCTGGAAAATTAACAGACTGTACTTGTGATGATCCTGAAGAGGGGGAGTTGTTTTTAGTAGAAGGTGAGTCGGCTGGCGGGTCTGCTAAAAGAGCAAGAGATAGAAAGTTCCAAGCGATATTACCCTTGAAGGGAAAGATTATGAATACTTGGGAAGTTGATGTCAGCGAAGTCCTTGCTTCCCAAGAAGTAAATAACATAGCAATAGCTTTAGGTGTGGAACCAGGAAGTAATAATCTAGATGGATTGCGGTACGGAAAAGTTTGTATCTTGGCCGATGCAGATTCTGACGGATTGCACATTGCAACACTCTTGTGCGCACTATTCCTCAGACATTTTAGGCCATTGGTTGAGGCAGGAAGAGTATATGTCTCTATGCCTCCTTTGTATCGGGTCGATCAAGGTAAAGATGTCTATTATGCTTTAGATGATGATGAAAAGGATAAGCTTGTAAGTGAGCTTCAAAAGAAGAATAAGAGAACTAAGATAGAAGTGCAGCGCTTTAAAGGCCTTGGAGAAATGAATGCATCACAGCTTAGAGAAACAACGATGCTTCCTGGGGCGAGGAGATTGGTGCAGCTGACAGTTAAAAATGGAGATAAATCAGCTCAGATGGTTGATATGCTCTTATCCAAAAAAAGATCACAAGACAGAAAAGAATGGTTGGAAGATAAAGGAAACTTAGCAAATGTCTGAAAAACTTGAACAACAGTCTTTAAGCCAGTTTAGTGAAAAGGCTTACCTTGACTATTCCATGTACGTAATTTTAGACAGAGCTTTACCTCATATTGGAGATGGATTAAAGCCTGTGCAAAGAAGAATTATTTATGCAATGTCGGAATTAGGCCTAAGTTCTGCAGCAAAATATAAGAAGAGTGCAAGAACAGTTGGCGATGTGATCGGAAAATTTCACCCTCATGGGGATACTGCAGCATACGAGGCAATGGTTCTTTTATCCCAAACATTTTCAACCAGGTATCCTCTCATAGATGGACAGGGTAATTGGGGGTCAATTGATGATCCTAAATCATTTGCCGCTATGAGATATACTGAATGTCGTCTATCGCCTTATGCAAAGAGCCTTCTTGAAGAGCTTGGACAAGGAACAGTTGATTGGGTCAGTAATTTCGATGGGACTCTTTTAGAGCCCTCGGTTCTCCCTTCAAGATTACCCAATCTTCTTCTTAATGGAGCAACAGGAATTGCCGTAGGAATGGCCACCGATATACCTCCTCATAACCTAAATGAGGTAGTTAAGGCTTGTATCAAGATCTTGGATGAACCAAAAGTTTCGGTAGAAGAATTGTACGCAATAGTGCCAGGACCTGATTTTCCTACAAAAGCAGAAATAATTTCTTCTGAAGAGGACTTGAAAGAGATTTATAGGTCCGGCAGAGGTTCAATAAAAATGAGATCTACTTATGAAATAGAAAGTGGTGAAATAATAATTACAGCCTTACCTCATCAAACATCCAGTTCAAAAATATTGGAACAAATTGCTATCCAAATGGACTCAAAGAAACTTCCTATGATTGTTGATTTAAGAGATGAGAGCGATGAAGAAAATCCTACAAGATTGGTATTAGTGCCCAAATCCAATCGAGTAGACAAAGATGCAGTCATGAATCATCTGTTTGCTACGACTGATCTTCAAAAGAACTATCGAGTAAATATGAATTTAATTGGTCTCAATGGCAAGCCCCAGACGAGAGATATAAAATCAGTTCTTAAGGAGTGGCTTACTTTCAGAACTCAAACTGTTACTAGAAGGTTGCAACATAGATTAGATTGGGTTCTAGACAGGTTACACATATTAGAAGGGCTCCTAGTTATTTATCTGAATATTGACGAAGTTATCAACATTATTCGAAATGAAGACGAGCCAAAGAAAGTCCTGCAAAAGAAATTTAAACTAAGTGTGGTGCAGGTTGATGCAATTTTGGAAATTAGATTAAGACAACTTGCAAAGCTGGAAGAAATCAAAATTAAAGAGGAGCAAGGTACTCTAGACACCGAGAGAAAAGAGTTAGAAAAGTTACTTAGCTCTAAAGCAAGACTAAAGACTTTAATCAAGAAGGAACTTAAAGCTGATGCAGAGATTTATGGTGATGACAGGAACAGTCCTATTGTAGTTAGAGAGGAGGCAACAGCTTTCGATGAGGCGGAATTAATTTCTTCTGATCCAGTAACTTTAGTTCTTTCAGAAAGAGGATGGATTAGAGCTGCTAAAGGGCATGATGTTGATGCCGAATCCTTAAATTACCGTGAAGGAGATTCGTATTTTTCTTCAGCATTATCCAGAAATAATTTGAATGCTATTTTTCTAGACTCTAAAGGCAAGGCTTATACATTACCTTGTCATTCTCTTCCGTCTGCTCGTGGTCAAGGAGAACCTCTTTCCGGAAGATTAAATGCTGAATCGGGAGAAACTTTTATGGGTGTCATGTCCGGTAAAGATGATGAACAGGTAGTTTTAGCATCTTCTTCTGGATATGGTTTTATAGCGAAGCTTATTGATTTGCAGACAAAAAATAAATCTGGTAAAGCTGCAATCAGAGTGCAAGAAAATGCAAAAGTACTAAAACCGTACTTGGTAGAAAGTGAAAATGACTATCTAGCTGCCATAACAAACCAAGGTAGAATGCTTGTCTTTCCATGTTCAGAACTGCCTCAATTAGCAAGAGGTAAGGGTAATAAGATTATAGGGATACCAAAGGCTAATTTTGATTCTGGAGAGGATTTTTTACAGGAAGTAGTTACCTTAAATGAAGAAAAGGAATTAAAGCTTATTAGCGGAAAAAGGCACTTCACCATAAAATTTAAAGATTTAGAAAATTTTGCGGGAAATAGAGGTAGACGGGGAAACTTCTTGCCCAAAGGATTTAGAAAGGTAGATAGAGTTGAAGTAGTTACCTTAAAAAATTCAAAGGAATAAATTCTAAATCACCAATGATTTATACAAGGAGGATTCGATGAAAGATAAATTTCCCTATCTTGGTAAAGATGTTTTGATAACTCAAGATATGTGCGATCTCAACGAACACATGAACGTAATTTATTATGCCAAAATATTTGAAGATGAATTTCCATTTTACGATTCCTTGGGCTTTACTTCAGATTATTTCAAACAAGGGTATTCCTTTTTTACTTTGGAGATGAATATTAGATATCTTAAAGAAATGCGAAAAGGTGAAAAGGCTTCTCCATGTTTTAGATATTTTTCTGTTAAGCCTAAGTTAATTCATTACGGTGGTGTTCTCCTAAATGAAGTTGGTGACGTATGCTCTATCACTGAAAATGTTCTCATCCACGTTGATATGAACACTAGAAGGTCATGTGAAATGAATTCTTCTACGATTGCCCATCTTAATGAGATGGTTGCTAATCACTCCGCAACAGGTGAAGTTGATTTTGATCTTAGATTGAAGATTTAAATTTTTTCTAATTCGGCCCTTACATTTTCTTCCAACAAAGGAAGTACATCTAAACTTGCCAGATTCTCTTCAAGTTGCTCTAGTTTTGATGCTCCTAGAATAACTGTAGAAACATTTTTATTTAATAAGCACCAGGCTATAGCTAATTTAGAAAGGCTAGTGTTGAGCTGCTCTGCGATGGGAAGGAGAGCAGACACTCTTTTCATTCTCTCTTGACCTCGTTCGGAATCAACCATTGATTTTCTTAACCACTCATAGCCTTCCAAGGAAGCTCTAGAATCTTTAGGTACACCATCAAGATATTTTCCAGTTAAAGCACCTGACGCGAGAGGAGACCAGATTGTGGTACCAAGTCCATATTTCTCATACAAAGGACCGTATTCATTTTCAAATCTTTTTCTGTCTAAAAGATTATATTGGGGTTGCTCCATAGAGGGAGGAGTAAGGTTATTTGAATAGGCAAACTCATATGCTTCTGTAATTTCTTCAGCAGACCATTCTGAAGTTCCCCAATAGAGAACTTTGCCTTGCGACACTAAGTTATGCATTGCCCAAACAGTCTCACCAATCGGAGTCTCAGGATCTGCTCTGTGGCAGAAGAAAAGATCTAAATAATCAACCTGTAACCTTTCCATGGCCTGATGACAGGCTTCGGTTATATGTTTTCTACTCAGCCCTCTTTGAGTTGGAAGCGGATTTTCTTTAGCACCAAAAAAAACTTTCGATGATACGCAATAAGAATCTCTGGGATTATTTAATGCTTTGAGAGCTTTACCCATAACTATTTCAGATTCTCCTCTTTCGTACCCCTCTGCATTATCGAAAAAATTTATACCTGCATCTAAACAGGTACCAAACATTTTTTCAGCAAGCCTGGTATCTACTTGTTTATTAAATGTCACCCAAGAACCGAAAGATAATTCTGAAACCTTTAATCCTGATTTTCCTAAATTTCTATATTCCATTTTTAACCCCCTAAAACTTCTTTAAGTATTTCTAGACCTTTTAATATGTCTTCATCTGGAATGTTTAAAGCAGGAGCCAATCTTAAACAATTTGCCCCAGCTGAAACCATTATTAGCCCTTTATCATAAGAATCATTTAATACTGACTCTGCGGTATCTTTAACCAGATCACAACCTATCCATAAGCCCGCGGATCTTATATCAGAGATCACATTATCCTTTTTCAATTCTGAGAGGAACTTCAAGAAGATTTTTTCTTTTCTTTTTACTTCAGTTAAGAATCCCTCTTCCGAAACTATTTCTACTACCTTATTGGCAACTGAACAGGCAAGGGGGTTTCCTCCGAAAGTTGATCCATGAGTACCTGGCTGCATAAATTTTCCTATTGTTTTAGTTGTCAATGTTGCGCCAATAGGTATTCCTCCTCCCAAACCTTTCGCTGATGTGATTATGTCTGGCACGATATCGAAATTCATATAACCATATAGACTGCCCGTTCTTCCTACTCCACTTTGGACCTCATCAACGATCAAGAGAGCATTGTGTTCTCTGGTAATATCTCTGAGTCTTTGCATAAATTCTTTTGAAGCTTCAAATACACCTGCTTCACCCTGAACCGGCTCAACTATTACGGCAGCAGTGCGCCTATCAATGAGTTTTTCTAGTTCATCTATGTCGTTGTACTTGCCATGAATTATTCCAGGCATCAAGGGTTCAAAGCCGTCTCTATGCATGTCCGAACTACCGAGCGATATATTGAGTAAAGAACGTCCATGAAAGGAATTTTTAAATGACACTATCCGATCTCTTTTTTCATTATTTGAAGCGTGAAATTTTCTAGCAATCTTTATAGCAGTCTCATTAGCTTCTGAACCTGAATTACTAAAAAAAATATTTTCAGCAAAAGTATGTTTTGTAAGCCGCTCGGCTAGTTCAATAGCAGGTTCATTGGTAAGGTAATTGCTCAAATGCCATATTTTTTTTGATTGATCCGCTAAGGCCTTTACCAGCTCAGGATGCGAATGGCCAAGAGAATTAACTGCAATGCCACCTCCAAAATCAATGTATTCTTTGTTATCCTTATCCCATAATCTTGAACCTTCGGCCCTTTCAGGTATAAATGATGCCGGAGAGTAATTAGGTAGCATGACTTTGTCGTACAGCTCTCTTAATTGATTATTTTTACTATTTACTTTCATCGGAAGAAACTTTCTGGGCAAGCAATAGTATTATAGATTCCCTTTTTATATGGTCAAAGTTGAAAGCAACATAGAAGAAAATATACATCGTATATTGCTTCGCCCAAATCAATCTACTAGTTGGAAAACTAGCTTACTCTTCGTATTTGTTATTGCATTTACCTGCCTTGCTATTGGTATAGGTTTTGCCTTTGCTGGAGCAACAATGATTCTTCCGTTTGCTGGTCTAGAGGTTTTATTTGTTGGAGTTTGTGTTTATCTAGTGATGAAAAAAACTTATAAACAAGAAGTAATAACTCTTACCAAAGAAAAATTAAAAATTGAAAAAGGTGCAGGAAAAATTGATCAGGTTTGGGAATACTTCAGAATGTGGTCTTACGTTTCGGTTGAAAAACCTGAACATCCTTGGTATCCGGCTCATATAGTTATTAGATCAAAAGGGGAGAGAGTTCCCATAGGTGATTTTCTTAATGAAGAAGAAAAAGAAGACTTAGTAATGTCCTTAGAAAAGATAATAAATCAGTTAAAGTAACTACTTTCTCTGATTGAATCTCTTACCGACCATAGCGGATGTGATATTTATTTTTTGAATGTCTATAGTCCCGCCAGCAATTCCCCAGCCCCATACATCTCGGTATTTTCTTTCCATGGAATACTCCTTGTTGAATCCGTAGCCCCCCATAAGTTGCATTGCAGCAGCTACAACTTCTCTAGCTGTTTCATTAGAAAAACATTTACCAACACTGGATTCAAATATGCTGGGAAAACCTTCTTGAGCATTATGCGCAGCTCTGTGTATAAGCAGTCTTGAGGCTTCAACTTTCATAGCCATTTCGGCTAATTTCATTTGTACAGCTTGAAACTCCACTATGGGTTTTCCAAATTGCTCTCTTTCTTGGACGTATTCGATGGCACTCTCTAGAGCACCAGAAGCTTGGCCAAGGCACATGGTTGCATTTCCACACCTTTCTAAATCAAACGCCTCCATTAATTTCTTAAACCCTCCATTAGCTTCAACGATTATGTTTTCAAGAGGAACCTCGACGTTATCAAAGTAAATATCTGCAGAAGGAATTCCGTTCCAGCCCATTAACTTTTCTTGTTGTCCGAAACTAACTCCAGGAGAATCCTTTTCTACATATACAGCACCAATACCATTAGCACCTGGCTCTTCTGACATCCTGCAATAAACAACATATCCTTCTGAATGACCGCCCCCAGAACACCATCTCTTTGTTCCATTGAGGATGAATTTATTATCTTTAATTTCAGCTTTTGTAGTCAGGTCTGTTAATGCAGAACCTGCATTCGGTTCAGACATTGATACAGCTACTACAATATTACCTTGGCAAACTTGTGGAATTACTTTTTGTTTTAATTCTTCAGAAGCAAAATGCTCAATAGCTTTCACAGGCCCTACACAACTCTCGAATATAGGAAATGCAACTGCTGAAGATACTTTTGCAAACTCCTCCATGACTATCAAGGCATCTAGATTTGAAAGACCTAAACCTCCATATTTTTCAGACACATTTATTCCTAAGAATCCCATTTCCGAGTACTTTTTTAACCATTCTTTAGAGAGAGGTTCGCTGGTATCCTCCATTGAGTTGGCCACATCTACCATTTCTTTTTGTGCAAAGTTCCTTGCCGTAGACTGTAATTCTTTTTGTTGTTCAGAAAGTTTAAAATCCATATTTATCTCCTAGATAACTCTGTCAGTTTTTAGTTGGTTAATTTCTTCTTCGCTGTAACCTAATTCAGTGAGGATTTGATTATTGTGTTCGCCCAATTCCGGGGATCTATGTCTAATTTTTCCTGGGTTAGCTGACAATTCGACTGCTGGCCCAACGACAGAATATTCTCTGTCTAAAGAAGGATAAGTCAGTTTTACGAAAGATCCTTTTTCATTAATGTGTCTCTCATTTAATGTTTCTTCAGCTTTCAATACTTCACCAACGGGTATTCTAGATTTTTCAAGCTCTAGGATAGCTTCTTGTGAGGTTCGTTCCGAACACCATAGAGACATTCTTTCGCTGATTAGATGCCCGTTTTCTCCTCTGCTCAGATCGTCTTTGAATCTTTTATCATTTAACCAACTCTCTTCCCCCATGAGAGCAACCCATCTTTCAAACAGTGGTTGGCCTACAGTTTGAACAAGTATCCACCCATCTTTAGTTTGGAAAGTGTCAGATGGACCTGAAGTTTGAGCTCTATTCATAGAAGCTACTCTATTGATATTTAAAAGCTCCTGTTCTATCAGAAGATTGTTTGTGGTTGTAAGAGCAGTCTGAAGTAATGAAGTTTGCACTCTTTGTCCTTTTCCAGTTTTTTGCTTTTCAAGATATGCCAATACAGTTCCAAAAGCAGCAAGTGAAGCACTACAAAAATCAACATATGGGGCATATGCTTTAGTAGGTTGATTAGGATCTCCTGTCATATCCATTGCTCCTGACATAGCTTGCGCCACGCCATCAAAACCTACTCGCTCTGCATAAGGACCTGTTGTTCCAAAAGCAGTATTAGATGTGAGAATAATTCCAGGGTTTATGGATCTTAGAGTCTCATAATCTAAACTCATAGATTTGAGCGTTTGTTCGGGAAGGTTTGCAATTACAATGTCTGCGCCCTCTACTAGTTTTCTTACTATTTCTTTCCCTTTTTCTTTAGTGGGGTTTAGAGTCAAACCTAACTTGTTTCTGTTTAACTGAAGATACATTGCACCCTGCCCATCCTCAGTTACTGGAGCAACGTACCTATCTTCGCTTCCACTAACCCTCTCTATTCTTATCACATCAGCCCCATAGTCTGCTAATAGGGCTCCACAGAATGGTCCTGCTATATATCGACCAAAATCTAATACTTTTACACCTTCAAGTATTCCACTCATAATTCAATTCTTTTCGTTTCATACATTCACTTAATCAGACAACAGATTATAATCAAGGTATGACAGATCAAGAAATACCAGAAGGTTTTAAAGAACTCAAAATACCTCAGCCTCATATTGAGGGTATGGGTCCAGGTTATTATAAAAAAGAAGATGATGAGTTATTTATGATCTTCTTTGCCAAGAAGGAACACAGCAATTTTTATGAATCTGCACATGGAGGAGCCCTTATGGCTCTTGCAGATTTTTGCATGACATCCTCTATGATGAAGGACAGGAATAGTTTGGTAACTACGGTCAGTTTTCATACGGAGTTTTTAGCACCAGCACCGATTGGAAGCATGTTGCTAATCAGATGCAGGGCGACAAAGATAGGAAAATCTCTAGGTTTTTCTGAGGGCGATATAACTGTGGGAGATAAAACAATAATTACATTTGGAGGGGTTGGAAAGATACTCAAAACATAATGGATAAAAAATACGAAATTATAATTTACGGAGCAACAGGATTTACGGGTCAGATATGCTGTAAGTATCTAAGGGACAATTACAGTGATTTGGTATGGGCTATGGCTGGCAGAAGTGCTACTAAGCTTGATCAGATTAAGTCAGAGTTTAACCTTGACTGCGATATTTTAGTAGCAGACGGCGGAGATCTCGACGCGCTTAAATCTTTGGCTAGTCAAACTAAAGTAGTTCTATCGACTGCTGGCCCATTTGCGCGTTATGGATCATTGCTTGTGCAGGCATGTGTAGAAGAGGGAGCGCACTACACCGATATAACAGGTGAAAATCATTGGGTAAGAGGTTTAATTGATAAACACCATGAAGAAGCTGCTTCAAAGGGTATAAGAATTATCCCTTCCTGTGGTTATGATTCTATTCCTTCAGATATAGGAGCATTTTTTACAGTTTCTCAATTTAATAAACCCGTATCCAGAGTAGATGTCTATCATCAAGCACAAGGGGGAGCTTCGGGTGGAACTACAGAAACTATTTTTACTATGGATGGAGTAGGAAAAGAAATGCGTGATCCATTTGTTTTAAATCCTGAGCATACCGTTTCTGATGAACAAAGAGAAAAATCAAAAGACAGTATCAAAGTCGAGCAAGTTGATGGGCTTGAGGGCTGGGCAGGCGTCGGCGTTATGGCTGTCGCAAATACCCGAGTCGTCAGAAGGTCAGCAGCTTTAATGGAACAAAATCAAAAGCCATACGGCAATAATTTTACTTTTGGAGAACATGGTTTGTTCGCTACCAAAAGAACTGCTAGATTAGCATCTTTGGGTTTAGTTATAGGTTTTCTAGTTTTAAGCACTCCTTTAAAGCATCTTGTAAGACCTTTTCTTCCTAAGCCAGGGGAAGGTCCTACTCAAGAAACTCAAGATAATGGTTGGTTTCGAGCCACTTTTGTTGCTACTTCTGAAGATAATGAAAGAAAAATATGTTCAATGTATGGATCGGGAGATCCCGGATACAAATCTACAGCAAAGTTAGTTTGTGAATCTGCTTTAGCTCTTGCAAGATCAAATGAGTTACCCGGAGGTCAAGAGTATGGAGGAGTTTTGACTTCTGCTGTTGGGTTGGGGGATGTTCTGGTGGAAAGACTAAAAAAGGCAGAAATCGAGTTTAAGGTTTTGAGCTAAATTTTAAACCTTTTCAACTTCTTTTTAGTAAGCTTATTTTTCAAAGAAGCAGTATCTATCACGCCATCCTTAAACGGCGCCCAGGCTTCCCCTTGAATCAAAGGAAGAAGATAGTTTTTGCAAGACTGAGTTATGCCAAAACCATCCTTCGATATAAATTTTTGAGGCATTTTCTTTTCAATGTTAGCTACTTTTGATAATTCAACTTTTCCAATATCCCAAGAATAGGGCTTTGATTTTCTTCTCACAATAATTGGCATAATCGCATTTTCACCTTTAGAGGCAAATTCAACAGCAGCTTTACCTACTGCATAGGCTTGATCTAAATCTACCTGAGAAGAAATATGACGAGCGGATCTTTGTAAATAATCCGAAACAGCCCAATGATACTTTAGCCCTAATTTACTACTGATCAATTCAGCAACTCTAGGTGCAACTCCCCCAAGTTGTTTGTGACCAAAAGAATCAACCGTGCCGGCATCAGCAAGAAATTTTCCGTTCTTGTATTGTGCTCCTTCAGAAACAACGATTACGCAATAATCTTCTTTTTTTACCACTTCTTTTACTTTTTTCAAAAAACTCTTTTCGTTAAAGGGGACTTCTGGCAGAAGAATAATATGAGGCGCCGAGTTATTGCTTGACTTGGCTAGTCCAGCGGATGCAGCAAGCCATCCCGCATGCCTTCCCATAACTTCAAGAATAAAAATCTTTGTGGAGCTTTTGGACATACTTTTAACATCTAGAGCAGCTTCTTTTGTTGAAGTGGCAATATACTTTGCTACAGATCCAAACCCAGGACAGTTATCTGTGAAAGGCAAATCATTATCTATGGTTTTTGGGATACCAATACAAGTTACGGGAAATCCTGCCTCTTTTGTGTATTGTGCTATTTTATTTGATGTATCTTGAGAATCTCCTCCACCATTATAGAAGAAGTATCCAATATCGTGAGCTTGAAAAACTTCTATGAGTCTTTTGAATTCTTTTTGGCTCTTTTTAGGGTCTTTAAGCTTATGTCTACAAGAACCAAACGCACCACCTGGAGTGTGCATTAATTTCTTGATTTCAGAACTTTTTTCTATGCTTGTATCAATTAAATCCTCATTAAGAATTCCAACTATTCCATCTTTTCCTGCAAAGAGCTTGTCGATTTTCTTGGACTTCCGTGAAGCTTCAATAACTCCACAGGCAGTTGCATTTATGACTGAGGTGACACCTCCCGATTGGGCATAAACCGCGTTTTTGGCTTTCATCGGTCGAATAATACTTTAAAACAAATCTATCTTGTATTCATTCTTGCTAGTTATAATGAATTAATGTCTAAAGAAAGAGTACATATCCTTGGAATTTGTGGAACTTTCATGGGTGGGCTTGCAATTTTAGGAAAAGAAAATGGCATAGACATATCGGGGTGTGATGAAAATATCTATCCGCCTATGTCAGATCATCTCGAGGAGATGGGAATTCAGATAATGCAGGGCTATGATGCTTCCCTGATACCCGATGCAGATAGATATGTCATTGGCAATTCTATTTCTCGTGGGAATCCGGCACTTGAATATCTCTTATCCACCAAGGCTGATTTAATTTCCGGACCTGATTGGTTATACAAAACAATTCTAAAAGATAAAAAGGTAATTGCCGTCTCAGGAACCCACGGAAAGACAACAACAACTGCAATGATTGCATGGATATTTGAAGATCAAGGCATCGATGTAGGGTATTTAATAGCAGGAAGACCAAAAGATTTTCATAAATCAGCTAGAAGAGGCAAGGATGATATATTCGTTCTAGAAGCAGATGAATATGACACAGCTTTTTTCGATAAGAGATCAAAATTTATTCACTATAAACCAGATACTTTAATCATTAATAATCTAGAGTTTGATCATGCTGATATATTTCCAGACATATCGTATATATACAGAGAATTTCACCATTTAATTAGAACTCTAAAAGAGGAGGCCAGAATAATATTTCCTACCGATGATTTAAATATTTCCAAGGTTCTCAACATGGGCTGTTGGAGTAAATTGATAAGCTATGGAATAAATGGGCAACATGAAAATTCCATCTCTTTTTCACAAGATAATACACCAACACGGCTTAGGATTGCTGGAAATGAAGGAGAATTAGATTGGACAATGCTAGGAGAACATAATGCTAGAAACGCAATAACTGCAGTCTTAGCAGCTAAACAATACGGCATTGAGATGAAAGATGCTTTGAATTCTTTGAAAAAATTTAAGGGAGTTGCTAAGCGTCAAGACTTACTTTTTGAAGATCATAGACTGGTATTGATTGAAGATTTTGCCCATCATCCTACAGCTATAAAGAGCACGCTTGAGGGCATAAAAAAGAAATTTCCTAATAAGAGATTAATTGCTGCCATTGAGTTGAGGTCCAATACGATGAAGTCTGGATTTCATGATAATAACCTCGTAGAGGCTATTGCTGTTGCAGATAAGGTATTTTGGAAGAGTGAAGACTTTACTCAAACGGAAAAATTAGTAGGTGCGGAACCTTCCAAATCCTCGCAAATTGTTAACATTAGTGAATTCGTGAAAGAGTTTAAAAAGCTTAATCAAGCGGATGATCTATTGGTTGTTATGTCTAACGGTAATTTTGATAACCTCACTAAATTACTTTTAAAGGAATATAAAAATGACTGAAGGGCTGACCTCGCCTTTATTTCCGCTGAATATCAATGTTCTTCCGGGTGCTCTTTTGCCCCTCCAAATTTTTGAGCCTAGATACATAGATATGGTAAGAAAATGCCTTAGTAATTCTGAAGGCTTTTGTATAGTCCTAGCAAAGCAAGGTTATGATGATAAAACTGGCTTGCCAAGTCACCATAACATTGCCACATACGTTGAAATAGTTGATTTTGATCAACTTGATAACGGCCTTCTAGGGATAACGGTTCGAGGGAAAGATAAGATTAAAGTCCAAGAAAAATGGAAGGAAGATGATGATTTACTAGTGGGTAAAGTCTTGAAAATTGAAGAATTAGACGAAGACTTATCTAAGGAGCCCAAGTACAGCGATATGTGGAATATGGTAGAAGAAATCACTAATCATCCCGAAATAAAGAAACTTGAATTAGATCTCGATACTACAAGCTCAAGTAGCGTGTGCTACATCTTGGCAAGCGTACTTCCCATTCAACCCATAGAAAAACAGACAATCCTTGAACTTGATAGTAGTCGTGAAAAGCTCGACTATCTCAAGGGAATAATTAAGAAACTTGGTGGCTGACTAGCCTTGTCTCCAATTACCATGGAATCCATAGGGTACCCGATGGGGCAATTGTGCTTTCGCCAAAGGTCCACTTGAAATATTTTCTGCATCGAAAATCATCAAATCGGATCTATTTTCTTCTCCTAAAAATGATAGCGCAATTAAGAATCCTTCTCCTTCTTCGCTAGCATCACTTTTTGGAACAAATATAGGCTCTCCAACTGCATCATATTCCGAGAGCGTATAACTATCTTTGGTTCCTGTATCGAAGTCATAGCTCGAAACAGAATTGAAACTAACTCCTTTTGGAGAATTGCCATTATTAGATGCATAATAGCCAAATCTATATTCAGACATAGATTTTCTTTCGTCCAGTCTAGGAAACTCTCCAATACTATCATCAAGGTATAGCTTACTGATTGACCCGGAATTTGAACTAAGATCAATTTCCCATCTGTTTAATCTTGCCTCTCCTTTTTTAAGATCGGGTGCTGAGCCATCCAGGTGAGGAAACATAGGTGCTTCTTCAAATTGCATCATATCGGCAATTATTTTTCCCTCACTCTCATAGGCATTCATCGGATGAAATACAAAACAGGGATCACTTTCAATCCATCTAATATCTCTAACACTGCCATCTCTGGGCATGACACCGATTTGACTTGGACGATTGACATCCCAAGCTATAGGTGATTTTCCTTGTGCTGCAAGGTTAAAGTCTATGATCAAAGGAAAAATTGGAAAAATTACGTGTTTTGTTGTTACAACGAAATCATGAACCATGCTTGAATAGGGAGTATCAAACTCCGAAAATGTTGTCAGCACTCCCTCGCGATTTATAACAAAATAACTCATTTTGTTAACTCCGAAACCGTAACTGAATCCAATCATATCTCCCGTAGAAGGATCGATTTTGGGATGCGCAGTCATTGCTGAATTAAGTTTCCCTTTATAATCATAAGCGCCTTTTGACTCTAAAGTTATAGGATCAAGCTCAAAAGGCTTATGCCCTTCTTCTAGAGCTAATAATTTTCCTGAATGATAAACAATGTTTGTATTTGCTGTTCCATCCTCTCCTTCGAAGTCAAAAATAGGATCTGGTTCCATAGGATTTAAGGCATTAATTAGAGATCTTCCTGCTTTCCTTTCTTGTTTCCATTTTGAAGTCTGCGCCCATCTATTCAGATAGGACACTTTTCCATTTTCAAAATGGAATGCATGAACCATACCGTCTCCTGCAAACCAATGATAATCTCCTCCCATGGGTGGAAATTGTGGATCGGGGCCATTTCTGTAATAGCTTCCAAAAAGCTCTTTGGGCACTTCTCCTTCTATAATTAAATCATTGATATTGCACTCCATCCTTAACGGAGCATAGTTCCCTCTTAAATTTGGGTGATCTGGATATATTTCTGTCATTGTGTTTTAAATTTTTTACTAAAGTACCTTATAAGGATTAATAAAACAATAATGCCTGCTATTACCCAAATAGACTCAAAAGGATTCCCGCTCTCAATATTTACGGATTTTCCAGCATAATAGCCTGGCAAGGTATACATTAACGACCAAAGAAAGCATGAGACAATTTCAATCAAAAAGAAATGTTTACGATTCATGCTCATTGAGCCGGCTGTAATTGGAAGTAAGGGCCTTACTGGGCCTATAAATTTCCCAAAAAATAGGCCTATTACTCCGTATCTTTTGAAAAAAATTCTTCCGTTAGTTAAAAATTCAGGATATTTAATGAAGGGCCAAACTTTAGATATAGAATTCCTCAACGCAAAGCCTATGAAATAGCTTGCTATATCTGAAATTAAACTAGCCAGGTAAGCAAGGGCTACCACCTCGTATACAGTCAGAGAGGCTGAAGCAAGGCCTGCTATGACTGCTAATAAGACCACCCCAGGAACTATTATTCCGATAAGCGCAAAACTTTCTATAAAGGAAGCTCCAATAATTCCTAAAGCTATCCATTGAGGATTTTTCTCTAGCCAAAATAATAATTCAGTAAATTCAAACATCTTAAGTTTTTTCAAAGCCCAGATACTTAGGTAGAATATTGCACAATGTCACAGAGTAAAGAAATAATTTCTTATATGAGAAAGTTAGGTTCTGAAGCAAAAGAGGCTTCGATGGTCCTTGCACAAGCTTCTTTAGAGAAAAAAAATGAAGCTCTAGGCTGTATAGCAGATGAAATCGAGTCAAAAAGAAAGCAGATACTAAAGGTAAACGCTGAGGATTTAGAATTAGCAAAACAAAAATCTATTGGATCAGCTCTGATTGATAGATTGGAGCTTAACAACAGCAGAATAGATTCAATGATTTCAGGCCTTAAAGTTGTTTCTGATCTTCCAGATCCCGTAGGAGAAATTAAAGACCTCGATCCTACTCCATCTGGCATCAAAGTAAGTAAAATGCGAGTTCCTTTAGGTGTAGTAGGCATCATATATGAGTCTAGACCTAATGTGACTGCTGATGCCGCAGCACTTTGCCTAAAATCAGGAAATGCTTGTCTCTTAAGGGGAGGTTCTGAAGCGATACTATCGAATAAGATGATATGGAACTGCTTGCAAGAGGGCCTTCAAAAAGCAGGCTTACCCAAGGAATCTGTTCAGCTCGTAGAAACAACTGATAGAGAAGCGGTTAGAACTTTACTACATTTAGATGAATTTTTAGATGTGGTCATACCTCGAGGTGGCAAAGGTCTGGTTCAGCTTATATCTGATGAATCTCGAGTGCCAGTGATAAAACATTTAGATGGGATTTGCCACGTATATATAGATAAAGATGCTGATTTTAAAAAAGCCGAAGATATTGCTTTCAATGCAAAGACTTATAGGTATGGGATTTGTGGAGCAATGGAAACCTTATTAGTTCATAAATCAGTAGCTGAATCCTTGCTTCCAAAGTTAATGAAGAGATTTACTGAGAAAGGAGTTGAGGTGAGGGGGTGCCAAAGAACACTACAAATAATTGATGCACTTGAAGCTGACGAAGTTGATTGGATGACAGAATACCTTGCACCAATATTATCAATAAAAGTTGTTGAAGGTATGGGTAATGCTATAGATCACATACAAAAGTATGGATCTCAACACACTGATTCAATTGTTACAGAAGATCTAACAAAAGCAGAGTTCTTTTTCAAAAATGTAGACTCAAGCTCTGTCATGCATAATTTACCTACTTGCTGGGCAGATGGATTTGAATACGGGTTGGGTGCTGAAGTTGGAATTTCAACCGACAAGATTCATGCCAGAGGCCCAGTAGGGTTAGAAGGTTTAACTTCACAAAAATTTATAGTGAAAGGTAATTCAAATTTGAGAGGAGTGTAAAATAGCCAAAAAAAAATTGATTGGTATCTTTGGCGGAACCTTTGATCCTATTCACAATGGTCATGTAAATATAATTGAGGACCTTTTATCTCTCGTGGAGTTAGATGAGCTCATCATCATCCCAAACGGAAATCCCCCGCATAAGAAAAAGAGAATAGAAGAGTCGCTCAAGTTAGCTATGACCAAGATGGCTTTAGAGCATATTCCTGGAGTTGTAATTGATTCCAGAGAACTCAATAAGAAAGAACCTTCTTATGCTTACGAAACATTATTGGACCTGAAGAAAGAACATCCGCAGGATGAATTACTTTGGATTATGGGATCCGATTCTTTTTTAGATATTGAAAGTTGGTATTCTTATAAGAAATTTATAAAGGAAGTAAACATTTTGGTTCTTCAACGACCTAACTACTTCTTGAATAAAAAGAATGGTCTCACTGACCCTATTACAGAAAGATCGAATTTCACAAAGAAAGATTTTTCAAATGGCCCCAATCAAGTCTATCTTTTGAAGATTAAGCCTATTGAGATCACTTCTACCCATATAAGGCAGATGATATATTCTGATAAGGATGTTGCCTCGTTTATTGATCCAAATGTGAATGCTTTCATCAAAGAAAATAACTTATACAAATAGATGAATAAAGAATTAAAAGAAACCATTCTAAATAGCTTAGAGGACATAAAAGCAGTTAACCCTGTTGCTATTGATGTAAAGAACATTAGTTCTTTAACAGATTTTATGGTCATAGCCTCAGGTACTTCCAACAGACATTTAGCTGCGATGAGCGAGAGAGTGCTAGAAGGACTTAAAGAAAATAATGTTTCTGGGATAAGTATAGAAGGTCAGGGAGGAGACGAATGGCTTTTGGTCGATGCTGGAGATGTAATTATTCACTTAATGTCTTCCGATGCCAGAGAGTTCTATGATCTAGAAAGTTTGTGGGATCCTGAACTGTAATGAAAATCAATTTTGTATCAATTGAATCCAGCAGACCTAAATGGGCTGAGACTGCATTTGATTCTTACAAAACAAAGTTTAACAAATCAATTGCTGTTAATTGGACTGGTATAAAGCCAATCTCTAGGAATAAGAACTATAGTGTTTCCGAAGTTGTCAAAAAGGAAAGCAATCTACTTGCTTCTAAAGTTAGGCAAGATAATTTTGTTATTGCTCTTGATAAAGGTGGATCAGAATTGAGTACGGAGAGATTTAAAGTACATTTCGATAATTGGATTTCAAATTCTAAAGACTTGTCTTTTATCATCGGTGGTCCGGACGGTTTAAGTAAAGCATTAATTGAAAAGAGTGATTTCTGTTGGTCTTTATCCAACCTTACCTTTCCTCATTCCATCGTTCCCGTATTGGCTTTAGAGCAGATTTATAGAGTGTGGTCTATAAGCCAAAACCATCCTTATCATAAATAATCTTATGAAGAATCTTCAAGATTTAAGGAAGGAAGAAATGGAGATTAAATCTCTAAAAGGCAGATTTAGAGTCATATTATATCCGTTGCTGGTCCTCTGTTTAATAGGTTCTTTTAAGATAGTACAGTTAACTGTTTTGCAACAAGATAGTTTTGAAGCAGAGTCTGATAAGAATCGAATTGTTGAAATTCCTATCTATCCTGCAAGAGGTCTCTTCAAATTAGAAGATGGTACGGTAATAGCTGAGAATATTGTCACTCAAGAGTTACTCATCAAGAGAAGCTTGCTCGGTATATCAAAACTTCAGATAGACCTGCTCAAAGAAAAGGTTTTTGAAGAAACTAGAAAAATTAATCTTCCCAATAAAAATGGAAACCCAGAAGAATTTATTCTTTTAGCTGGAAGATTAACGGAAAAAGAGATAGCCAGGTATGAGCTTCAAAAAGATTCTTTACCTAATGTGGTGATTAGAGCAAAGCTCAGAAGATATCTGCCTCATGGTAATCTCTTTTCTCATGTTATTGGTCACTTAGGACCTGTAGATAAGGAAGATAGAGTGATTTTTTCAGATAGGCAGTATTCTTATGATGCTTACGTCGGAAAGGTTGGATTAGAAAGAGCTTATGAACAAGAACTCAAAGGTGTCTCTGGAAAGAGAGTGGTCGAAGTGGATGTATTCGGAAATCAAGTCAGGGAAATAGAAAGAATTTCTCCAAAGAGACCTTCCGATATCACAGTAACACTCAATCTAAAGCTCCAACAATTGGCAAAAGAGGAGCTAAATGGCAGAAGAGGGGCCGTGGTAGCTTTAGATCCTAATACCGGTAAAGTTAAGGCCCTAGTTAGCTCGCCCGACTATAATCCAAATTCATTAAATCAATCTGAGCTGGCAAATTCATTAAGCAAAGAGGATCTAGAAGATGCTCCTTTTTTCAATAGGGCAATTTCAGGATCTTATCCTCCAGCTTCTACACTAAAGCCTTTCATAGGACTACTTGGACTGGAAGCAGAAGTTATACAGGAAGACACAATTATAGAAGATAAGGGTTTTTTTCAACTAAAAGAGGATGGACGAAAATATCGAGGATGGAAGGAAGATGGTCATGGCAAAGTTAATCTTAAGAAAGCAATTGTAGAATCTTCTGATGTCTATTTTTATCAACTTTCTTCGCAACTAACTATAGACAGAATATCTGATTTTCTTTCTATGTTCGGCTTTGGAGAGATTACTGGGATTGATTTAGTAACTGAATCAAAAAGTATTTTACCTAACAGAAACTGGAAGTTAGGAACTATGGGTGAGACTTGGTTTGTAGGCGATACAATTAATATAGGTATCGGCCAAGGATATATTACTTCTACACCATTGCAGTTAGCGGTTTCTATCTCTGCACTCGCAAACAAAGGAAAAACTTATAAGCCCGTACTTGCAGTACGGAATAATTTTAATCCTGAAAACTACTTCGAAGTCTTTTTGAGAGAAGTTCAGCATTGGGATGTAATCGAAGAGTCAATGATTTCAGTGATTGAATCATGGAATGGGACTGCTCATAACCTCTATAGTGAGGATAGTATCTCAATAGCAGGTAAAACAGGTACAGCACAGATTAAGAGTCTTATGGATCAAGAATTAACTGTAAGCGAAGAGTATGAGGATGTTAGACAGAATATTAGAGATAGAGACCACGCCCTTTTTGCAAGTTATGGACCCATACCCGAACCCAATCTTGTTGTTGTAGTGATTGTTGAAAACGGTGAATCTGGAAGTGCAGTTGCAGCTCCAATCGCAAAAAAATTAATTGAAGAATATCAAAACGAGAAAAAAAATGAGCAAACGAACCCCTCTTGATTATTCGATCAATAAGCCGTTATCAACCGATTACAACCCTTTTCGGTATGTTGTTAAAGATATACCTCTGTTTATTTCTTTGATATTAATTTTGTCTTTTGGATTATTGATGCTTTACAGCTCTAGCGGTCAATCTCTCGCGATGGTAAGCAGGCAGTTTATTTATATATTGGGCGGGTTAGCTATTATGACTTTCGTCTCTCACCTAAAACCTGAGTCTTATAAAAATATTTTGATGCATTCTTATTGGTTGGGATTTTTAATGCTGATATACGTATTAATCAATCCTGCAGAAGGTTACTCCACAAGCCGTTGGATAGATTTAGGATTTTTTAGTTTTCAGCCCTCAGAGATTTTGCGTCTGATACTGCCTTTATCATTAGTTGCATACTTGTGTAGAAAGGAGTCTAAAATCAAATTCTCTGACTGGTTTTTAACAACTTTTGCAGCCCTACTTGTCTCGTATTTAATATTCGAACAGCCTGATTTAGGAACTTCTCTTATTGTGTTTACATCAGGGATGATCCCTATATTTCTAGCCGGATTACCTCTGAGGATTATAGCCTCCTATCTATTGATTATCGCTCTTATTTCTCCTTATGTTTGGTCAAATTTACTGGAATATCAAAAGCAGAGAATTCTTACCTATTTTGATTCCAATGTTGATCCTTTGGGCGATGGATGGAATATTGCTCAGTCGCAAACTGCTATTGGTTCAGGTGGTTTTTTTGGTAAGGGCTACTTGCAGGGAACCCAAAGCCAATTGAACTTTATTCCAGAAAGTCACTCTGATTTTATATTTTCTGTAATTGGAGAGGAGCTTGGACTATTAGGCATTGCCTTTCTTTTCGTTGTTTATAGCTTTATTTTATGGAGGGTTTTTAAAATTGGTTTAATGGCTCAATCAACCTTTGAAAGGTTAGCCTGCTGCTCCTTGGGCTTTATTTTTTTATTATTTATATTGATCAATGTTTCCATGGTAGTAGGAATAATTCCTGTGGTTGGTGTTCCTCTACCTTTAATAAGTCAAGGAGGAACTTCTATAGTCGTGCATTTACTGGCATTTGGAGTTATTCTTTCAAGTAAGAGACCACAACTATGAATCAAATAAAATCAAAACTTGTTTTCTTATTAGCCATCTTTTTTGTGCAGAGTATTCACTCAGATTACTTAGCGAGAGAAGAGGTCTCTGACTTCATAGACTATATGAATGAAAAACATGATTTTGACAGAGACCTTCTAAACAACCTTCTTGGAGAAGCCAATCATCAAGAAAGAGTAATAAGGATAATGAATAAACAACCCGAAGGGACCATGACTTGGGAGCGTTATAAAAGCATCATGGTTAATGACTCGAGAATCTCTGCTGGTGAAGTTTTTATTGAGCAGCACAAAAGTGATCTGCTAAGGGCAGAGTCTGTTTATGGGGTACCTGCTGAAATTATTGCTTCAATCATAGGAATTGAAACAAGATATGGAAGGATAAAAGGCAATATTCGAGTTATTGATTCGTTAGCTACATTAGCATTTGATTACCCTAGAAGATCAAAATTTTTTAAAACTCAATTAGAAGAGTTTTTATTATTAAGCCGGGAAGAAAACTTAGCTCCTGATCAGATTGTTGGATCTATTGCTGGAGCAATGGGTTATGGTCAATTTATGCCTGATAGCTATAGGAATTACGCTGTAGATTTTGATAACGATGGTACAAGAGACATTCTCAATAATCCTGTCGATGCGATAGGTAGCGTGGCTAATTTTTTAAGCAAAAAAGGGAAATGGAAACCCAATACACCTGTAGCGATAAGGGCAATAGCCGTTAATCAAGACGCTCCTATTAAATCGTCTTTTAAACCTTACATGACTAGCATGGAGCTCGATAAGTTGGGGTTGCAATCTACTGAGTCTATTCCAGGAAATTTAAAATTTGTCCCTATATCACTTGATTTGAGTGAAGGTTATGAATACTGGCTAGGGTTCGACAATTATCAATCAATCTCCAGGTACAATCGTAGTAAACTTTATGTCATGGCAGTATTTGAATTTAGCAATGCTTTATCGGAATTCTTCTAATATGAAAAAACAAATAAATTTTCTTATACATATTCAAATTTTATTTACTCTTGCTTTTGCGTTTCCTATGCATTCCGAAGAAAGTTTTATTCCTAAACCTCCTTCTTTGAATGCGACGAATTACATATTAATGGATTCAGTATCAGGCAGGATATTAGCTGAGAATGGAGCTGATGAAAGAATAGAACCAGCGAGTATCACTAAAATAATGACGGGTTATGTGGCTGCGGACCAAGCAGCTAAAGGTTTTATTAACCTAAATGATGAGGTATTCATAAGTGAAAATTGTTGGAGAAAAGGCGGCTCTAAAATGTTTATAAGAGAGGGAACTAAGGTTCTCTTTTCTGACTTAATGAAAGGTATGGTAATTCAGTCAGGAAATGATGCTAGTTGTGCCATTGCAGAACATGTTGCTTCCTCCGAAGAAGGCTTTGTAGAGCTTATGGGTATGTATGTAAGAGAATTGGGTATGACTAATACACAATTTATGAATGTTACAGGTTGGCCTGATCCTGAACATTATTCATCAGCAAGAGATCTAGCAAAGCTCACAAAAAGTCTTATAGATAAATTTCCTGATCACTATGCCCTATATAAAGAAAAATACTTTACCTATAACGATATCAAACAACGCAATAGGAACAGCCTTTTATGGCAGGATGACTCAATAGACGGTGTAAAAACTGGACATACTGAAAGTGCTGGTTATTGTTTAGTTTCCTCTGGGGTTAGAAATGATACGAGATTAATCGCTGTAACCTTAAAAAGTTCCAGTGAAAAATCAAGACTTACAGATAACAGAAGGCTCTTAGACTATGGCTTTAGGTACTATAGAACAAAGCAAGTGCTTGAAAGCGATACTGTTTTGATAAAAGAGCAGGTTTGGGGAGGGGAAGAAGAAACTGTTGACCTTTCTGCAATTCAAGACTTATACCTAACACTCTCTCCAAGGGATTTCCCAAGAATTGAATCGACTATTAAATTGAATGATTATCTCCAAGCTCCAATAGAAAAAGGACAGATTGTTGGAAAAGTAGAGCTTATGCTAGACGGAGATGCAGTAGCATCTATTGATGTTGTCTCTATGAAAGATATTCCTGCCTTAGGATTCTTTGGTAGGGCTTGGTCTAATATTAAGCTACTTACCTATCAGTTTTTAATGGAAGAATAAAATATTCCATGTGGGTATATTTAAATGGAAGCTATATAAAAGCTGAAGATGCAAAAATATCACCTCTAGATAGAAGTGCTACTTTTGGAGATGGAATTTATGAGGTTATTCCCTCCTATGATCAAAAGCTTTTTTTATTCGAGGAACATTTTGAAAGATTAAAATCCTCTTTGTATAAAACCTTCATATCCTCTCCTCAGGAGTTAGAAGATCTTGAAAATATCTTAAAGCTACTTCACAAAAAAAACCTTCATAAAAATCAATCCTTCTACATTCAAGTATCAAGAGGTGTTCAGGCTGTAAGGTCTCATGCGGCAGATAAGGATCTTCAATCCTCTTTATTCATAACTTCTCAAGAATTAGAACCAAATCCATATAAATCTCAACCTAACTTGAAAGGCTTAACTACAAGACTAGAAGAAGACATAAGATGGCAAAGATGCGATATCAAAACTACGGCATTAATTGGAAACATATTGTCTAGTCATAACCCAACTCTTAATCCGGTTGACGAGGTCATTTTTCATAAAGATGGTTTGATTAACGAAGGCTCCAAATCAAACCTATTCATGGTTAAAGAAGGAATTGTTTTTACACCTCCCTTAAGCAATAAGATCCTTCCGGGAGTAACTAGACAGTATCTTCTTGATAAGCTGCTGAGTGAAGGCATTGATGTTCTTGAGCAAGATATTGATATTCAAGAATTGTATTCAGCAGATGAAGTTTGGCTAACAAGCTCCACTAAAGAGGTACAGCCGATCCACTCAATAGATGATTTTATCTTACCCTCTAAAGACCCTAAAGAGTCTATATGGCACAGAGCTTTAGATTTTTTCTAAAATCTATAGATCAAGAGCTAGGTCTCTTATTGATTGCCATGGACTCTTGCTGGATAGACCCTTTATGGCCATATCTATTTCGGCGACATCTTTAAGGGATTTTTTGATTTTAGCACTTGATAATGTCCTTGCTCTTTTTGAAAGAGAATCTAGATAGAACTTTGGACCCCAGATACTTTTAGTATTTCCTTCTTCGATGACCGTATATAGATTTTTAATTTCCTTAGAAAGAGCCCATAAAACTAGTGGAGGTTGAGTGCCTTCAGCTCTCAAGGTCTCTATTATTCTTACAGCTCTTTTTTTATCTCCCTCAACAAAAGCATTAGATAGGTCAAATACCCCAAATTTGGATGAGTTGGAAATTGATTTTTCCATTTCTTCAATAGATATTTCTTTGTTATCAAAGAGAAGAGACAACTTCATTAATTCTTGTGATGCGGCAAAGAGGTTTCCTTCCGTTTTTTCTGATAGAAGTTTTATAGCACTTTCATCTAAAGTTAATCCCATTTCTATCGATTTGGCCTTAATCCATTCAGGCATAGAATTCTTTGTTATAGGAGGTTCGATCACCAAAATACCATTTTCTTCAAGAGCTTTAATCCATGCACTATTCAGTTGTTTTTTATCTAATTTCTCGACTGAGAATATTAGTAATTTATTGGGATCAGCATTCAGGCAGTATTCTTTTATGGCTTTTGATCCTTTTGATCCTGGACCTGTTCCAATTAATTTAATCTCAAGTATTTTGCTTGATCCAAATAAATCTAGATTTTCATTATTTGCATTTAGAAAAGACCAATCTGTATCTTTTGAAATAACAAAAGTTTGTTTTTCTTCAAAACCTTTAGATTTTGCTGTCGCTATCACTTTGTCTGATAGGGCGGTAATTTGAATTGATTCATCAGCACAAAAACAATATATACGGTTTAGATCACTTTCTTTGAGATGATTGAATAGATGAGATTTGCTAAGTTTCATTGAGATAACTAACCACTTTAAACTCTAAATTTCTAATTGCTTTTCTAACAAAGCTTTCTTTTACAGAAGCTGACTCCTCTTCAAATGCCAAAAGATCTGACTGATTAAAGTCTACAAAAGAAGAGTCTTCATAATTAATCAATAGAGGCATCTTCATTCCTTCACTCAAAATCTCATAAACTATTTTATATTCAAATCTAACTTGAGTGGTGCGGGCACCCCCTCCCACAGAACCAACAAATCTTTGAAGATCATGATTTTTTATTTTGAGAGTTATAGTAGATTTTGCTTGATCTGACTGAAAGATTACATTTCTTTGTTTGATTTGCTTTTCGAACTCTTGATTTAATTCTGAATTCTCAGAAATTATTCTGAATTGTATGTCCGATAACGAACTAGAGGGGTTTCTTAATTCGTATCCGCAAGAAGTAAAACAAATGAAACTAAGTAGCAGGATAATGTATCTTGTACTTCGAGAAGTTAGGTTTTTCATATAACTATGTTCACTATTTTTCCTGGAACATAAATCACTTTTTTTACTTCGGCATTTTCTAAATGTTTTAAGATTTTTAAATCATTTAAAGCAATCTCTTCAATTTCTTCAGACACCATATTCTTTTCAATTTCTATTTCCGACCTTAACTTTCCATTAATTTGAATAGCTATTCTGATGGAATCTTCTTCTAAAAGACTTCCATCTGCTTCAGGCCATTCTTTATCTACTATGGAATCTCCAGGATATAGCTCCCACCACAAGTGTTGGCACAAATGTGGAGTTATAGGCGATAGCATTAGCAATATTGCTTCTATAGCCTCTGCAGCTATTGCTCTTTCTTTTTTACTAGCGCTTTCTTCTAGATATTTTGTAGGAATAGCATTAGATAATTCCATAATAGCTGCTATAGCAGTATTAAAGCTATGCCTCCTCAAATAATCATCTTTAACTTTTACCAGTGTTTTGTGAGTTTTATTACGTAGTTGCTTCTGATCTTTATTCAAATCTTCAAAATTAAAGTCTGTTGTGTGATCAGCCTCTAAATATCTATTAACTATCTTCCAAATTCTATTTATAAATCTATGGGCTCCTTGTACACCCTGATCAGACCATTCCAGAGATTGTTCGGGTGGAGCAGCAAATAAAACAAAGAGTCTTACAGTATCTGCTCCATACTTTTCAATTAAACCTTGAGGGTCAACAGTATTTCCTTTTGATTTAGACATTTTAGCTCCGTCTTTCAAAACCATTCCCTGACAAAGTAGATTAGTAAAAGGCTCATCTCCTTCAACAAGACCCATATCTCTCATGCACCTATAAAAGAATCTAGAATACAAGAGATGCAATACAGCATGCTCTATACCACCCACATATTGATCGACTGGTAACCAATATTTAGCACGCTCATCCAGCATAGATTTATTAGAATCAAAGCTGGCAAATCTGGCGTAGTACCATGAAGACTCAAAGAACGTATCAAATGTGTCTGTTTCTCGTATAAGTTTTTTTCCATCAACCTCTACATTTAAAAATTCAGGCATATTGTGCAGAGGAGAACTAACTCCTTTAAATTCAACTTTAGATGGTAGTTCTACAGGTAAGGTTTTTGAAGGATAAGTGTTTTCACTATCATGCAGTACTGGTATTGGTGCTCCCCAATATCTTTGTCGAGATACTCCCCAATCTCTTAATCTGAAATTGGTCTCTCTATACCCACAACCCAATTCTTCTGCTTTTTTCTCAATAGCTTTAAAAGCTTCACCGAAATTTAAACCGTTAAACTCCTTAGAATTGATTAAAGTGTTTTTTTCAAGATAAGCTTCTTCAAGGGTGTCAGAGGCATCAGATCTGTCTTCAATTACTGGCAAGATCGGCAGGTCATATTTATTCGCAAACTCGAAGTCTCTTTGATCATGAGCAGGAACAGCCATTAAAGCTCCGGACCCGTAGTCACTAAGCACAAAGTTAGCTATCCAAATTGGTATTTGATCTCCTGTGAAGGGATGTATGGCATAAAGCTCAGTAAAAAGCCCTTCTTTTTCTTGTTTAGCAAACTCTGCTTCAGATTGTTTTACTTTATTTTGTTTTTCGATGAATGACTTGAACTTATCTTCCTTTTCAGAAAGATCAATACTTAACTTATGTGAGGCAGAAATAGCTATGAAAGAAACCCCCATAATTGTGTCCGGTCTTGTAGTGAAAACATTTATAATTTCATCACTGTCTTTTACTTTGAAACTGAAGTTCATTCCCTCAGACTTACCTATCCAGTTTTTTTGTTGGATTCTTACTTGCTCAGGCCACCCTTTGAGAGTTTCTATTCCTTCTAGGAGTTCCTCTGAATAATCAGTTATTTTCAAAAACCACTGTTTTAGTTTCTTCTTTTCAACTTCTGCTCCAGATCGCCATCCTCTCCCATCTATTACTTGTTCGTTTGCTAAAACTGTTTGATCTATTGGGTCCCAATTAACTTCTGCTTCTTCTTGATAGGCTAAGCCTTTATCTAACATTTGCAGAAAGAACCATTGCTCCCATTTATAGTAATCTGATTGCGAAGTTGCAAATTCCCTTTTCCAGTCGTAAGCAAAACCCAATCTGGATAATTGCGTTTTCATACTCTCAATATTTTCTAAGGTCCATTCAGAGGGTTGGACTTTATTGTTTATAGCTGCATTTTCTGCGGGTAGACCAAAGGCATCCCAGCCCATTGGTTGAAGAACATTCTTGCCTAACATTCTATGAAATCTACTAATGGCATCGCCAATAGAATAATTCCTTACGTGACCCATATGTATTGAGCCACTTGGATAAGGAAACATGCTCAGACAATAGAACTTTTCTTTATTTGGGTCTTCAGTAACAGAAAAAGTATTACTATCTTGCCAATATTTCTGAACCGCCTCTTCGATGTCTCCCGGTTCATAAGGAAGATCTTTCTTGGGCATATTATTTTTCCTTAGTTAGATTTTCTAGATAGTTGATATTGAAGGTTCCATTAATAAAATTTGGATCATTTATTAATTTTCTGTGCATGTCTAAATTAGTATCAATTCCTAGGACATACATTTCTTCTAAAGCTCTTTCCAATCTAGCTCTAGCATCTTCCCTGTCGTTTGCTCTGCAAATAACCTTAGCAATCAGAGAATCGTAATAGGGAGGGACTACATAATCTTTATAAAGATGTGAATCCATCCTGACTCCTATGCCACCTGGAGCATGGTATTCCAATATTTTTCCAGGAGACGGTAAAAAAGTTTCCGAGTTTTCTGCATTAATTCTGCATTCGATGGCATGACCCTTCATTGCGATATCTTCTTGTTTGATCTTCAATTCTTCATCTCTCGCAATTCGAAGTTGCAGCTTCACCAAATCTAGCCCTGTGACACTCTCTGTTACAGGATGTTCAACTTGTATTCTGGTATTCATCTCGATGAAGTAAAAGTTATCATTCTCATATAAAAATTCGAAAGTGCCCGCGCTTACATAATTCATTTTTCTGCAAGCCTCTATGCATTGAGCATAAATTTCCTCTCTTTTTTCTTCTTTAATGCCCATGGCAGGAGCTTCTTCTATAACCTTCTGATGTCTTCTTTGTAAGGAACAGTCTCTATCTCCCAGATGGAGAACATTTCCATGTCTATCGGCGAGCACTTGCACTTCAATATGCCTGGGGCTCTCTAAGAATTTTTCTAAATAAACAGTTGAGTCACCAAAGGCAGCAGCAGATTCCTGTTGAGTTAACTCTATTGCATCATCTAACTCTTGCGGAGAATGCACAATTCGCATGCCACGTCCCCCACCCCCTGAAGCAGCTTTAATTATTACTGGATAACCAATTTCTTCAGCTTTTTTATGGGTATCTTCATCAATAGGGCCAGTTGAGCCAGGGACAATAGGTAGTCCTGCTTCGAGTGCAAATTCTTTTGCGGAAACTTTATTTCCCATCATTCTGATAACTGAAGCTGATGGTCCTACAAAGTCAAAACCGCTCTTTTCAATTTTTTCAGCGAAATCTGCATTTTCAGATAAAAAACCATACCCTGGATGCACACCATCCGCTCCAGAAAGCTCCATAGCACTAATAATAGCTGGTATGTTCAAGTAACTCTGACTTGAGTCAGCAGGACCAATGCAAATTGATTCATCTGCCATTTTTACATGCATTAAATCTTTATCAGCTTCTGAGTAAGCTGCCACGGTAGGTATCTTAAGTTCTTTTGCTGCTCGTAATATACGAAGAGCAATTTCACCTCTGTTGGCGATTAAGAGTTTACTTATCATTATTTTGAGATTTCAAATAGTGATTGTCCGTACTCTACGGGCTCTGAATTTTCTACATTTACAGAGAGCACTGTTCCGGAAAATTCTGATTTAATTTCATTCATCATCTTCATAGCTTCCACTATGCAAACAACATCCCCTTCTTGAACAACATCACCTACAGATATAAATGGTTTAGCACCAGGAGATGCGGAAGCATAAAAAGTTCCTACCATCGGTGAGTTTATTGAGTTGCTATCTTTCGGAGCAACCTCAGTTTCTTCAGTCACTGGTTGAGCAGACACAGCAAGATTTTCTTGTGGAACAACTATAGATTGTTGTTGAAGTTTTGGAGCAGACCCATTGCTTTTTACTAGCCTGACAGATTCTTCACCTTCTTGTATTTCAATTTCTTCAAGATTTGAATTTTCTAGCATCTCAATGAGTTTTTTTACCTTTCTTATATCCATCTTCTCTCCTCTTAATTTATTTAAATTTATTTATTGCTGTACTTAAAGCAAGTTCATAACCTTGAATACCTAGACCAGAAATTACACCTTCAGCTATATCTGACAAAAATGATTTTTGTCGGAAATCTTCCCTTGCGTATATGTTTGAGATATGAACTTCTATAAAAGGTACGCCAACTCCCGATAAAGCATCTCTTAGAGCGATGCTGCTGTGCGTCAAAGCACCAGGATTAATGATAATTCCGTTTGTATCTGTCCTTGCAGAGTGAACAATCTCTACTAATTCATGTTCCGCATTTGATTGAAAGCAGACAAGTTCAGCATCATTTTCTTTTGCTATTGCAGTTAGGTTTAGTTCAATATCATTTAGAGTCTCATGACCATATATTTCAGGTTCTCTAGTGCCCAATAAATTTAAGTTGGGTCCATTAATTAGCATATATTTAGTCATTTGCAGGGATTTCGAGCTATTTTCGGCGATTTTAATCGAAATTTAAGTAAAAAGGTATACAAAAAATTATAAATAATTCAAATTTTTAGGCTTTATTTTTTTGCTTATTGGCGGATAGCAGAATCCTTTTTCATTGCAGCCTTGATAGGTAATATTTATTTCATTAGTTTCGTCTTGAAACTTATATTTTTTTGAAATTAAATTAAAATAAACTTTTACTTCTCCGAAATAGATATCTTGAATTTCGACTGCTTCACCTATGATATCAAACGGTTCTAATTCAATATCATCTGAGTCCACTTTAAATTTGTTCTCATACAGAAAGCAGTTTTCTTTCAAAGCCCATGTGAGTATCATGCTACCTTCGTCAAGCTTGTGGGCACTGAAAATAAAAGCTTCATCTGCTGATGGTACTGATTGCTTTTCTAATTGCTTCAATAAAGGATTAGAAAAGGCAACCGACGCATAGGAAGAAATGAACAACATGAAAATGAATCTTAATAGAATCTTAATGGCGCTTGTCATACCGATTATTTTAACTCAATGCTCAGATAAAGACCTTTCTGAAATAATAGTGAGTGATGCAATTATGTATGTCCCTATAGAAGGGTCGCCTATGACAGCAGGATATTTAACAGTAACTAACAGATCTGATGCTTCGGTTGATATCGAAGGAATTAATTGCGACTCAATTATGGCTGAAATTCATGATATATCATCTACGGATACAGGCGTAATGAAAATGGGTAAGATGAATACATACTCTTTAAAATCTGGTTCCCGCCTAGTTCTGGAGCCTGGCGGCAAGCATGTCATGGCATGGGGCTTACAACAAATAAAGTCAGAATATGTGGACTGCTCAGTTTTAGTATCTGATGCAGATCCAGTTAAATTTAAGTTTCTCCTTAAAGACCGTGGATAAAATACTAGATATTAAAGATCTGATAGTAGAGTTTGAGTCTAAAGATTCTACTTTTAGGGCCGTTGATGGTATTTCACTTCAAATTGAAAAAGGAAAAACTTTATCTTTAGTAGGTGAGTCTGGTTCAGGAAAATCTGTTACTGCTCTCTCTATATTGCAGCTCTTACCTGAAGGGACTGTCAGGTATCTCAATGAATCTTCAATTAAATTTGAAGGTAAAGAAATTCTAAATTCTTCTAAGAAATTCTTAACGTCTTTAAGGGGCAATAAAATATCTATGATTTTTCAAGAGCCTATGACTTCTTTGAACCCATACCAAAAGGTGGGTTATCAGATTGATGAAACTTTGATAATCCATAAAAATTTGACAAAAACCGATGCAAGACAGAGAACCATTGAATTATTGAAAAAAGTTAAGATACCCGAGCCAGAAATTAAGGTAAATTCTTATCCTCATCAGCTTTCTGGTGGCCAAAGGCAAAGAATAATGATTGCAATGGCGTTGGCAAATGAACCAGATTTGTTAATTGCTGATGAACCCACTACAGCTTTAGATGTAACCGTGGAGAAAGCATTGCTTGACTTACTTTCAGATCTACAAGAAGAATTTGGAATGTCTATATTGTTTATTACACACGATCTCAATATTGTTAAAAAATTCTCTGACAACGTATGTGTAATGAAGGATGGAGAGATTGTTGAGTCTGGAGAAGTTTCTGCTTTGTTCCAAAATCCTCAACATCCTTACACTGTAAAACTTTTAGATTCTATTCCAGGAAAAAAAGAATCTATGAATTCCGAATCTGATGTTCTATTGGATGCTAAAGATGTTGATATCAATTACCCCATTACAAAAAATTTATTAGGGCAAGTAACTGAATATCTCAATGCTGTAAAAAAAGTGAACATACAAATTTATTCAGGTTCCACTACAGGATTGGTAGGTGAATCTGGATCAGGAAAATCATCTCTAGCAAGAGCCTTGTTGGGGATTGAAAAATCTGAGGGAGCAATTCAATTTGATGGATTGGATATTAATAACTTAAGCTCAAATGAAACACGATTTTTCAAGAAAGATTTTCAAATAGTATTCCAAGACCCATTTGGTTCTCTTTCACCCAGAATGACTATAGGTGAAATTGTAGGGGAAGGTTTGAGGGTTCATGAGCCTTCCATATCCAAATCAGATAGAAATGAAAAAATTATTAAAGCTCTAAGTGATGTTGAACTGGATCCATCTTTTATCTCCAGATTCCCCCACGAGTTATCAGGTGGACAAAGACAACGCGTAGCCATAGCAAGGGCTATCATATTAGAACCTAAACTCATATTACTGGACGAGCCAACCTCCGCCTTAGATGTCTCTATACAAATGCAAATTCTCCATCTTTTAAGGGACCTTCAAAAGAGACTCGACCTGGCCTATCTTTGTATTAGCCACGATTTGAAAGTCATCAGGTTCCTCTCCGATTATGTTTATGTCATGAAAGAGGGAAATATTGTAGAAAATGGAATATCAGAAGAGCTTTTTGAAGACCCCAAACATGATTACACAAAAGAACTTCTAACTGCTTCGTTGGCTTAACTTACTAGATTAAGTTTTTCTAACTTATAATATTTAAATGTCCAAAGATAAAAGAAAATTTTCTTCTGAAATAGTTGATGGAGTAGAGCAAGCCCCTTCAAGGGCTATGCTTAGAGCCGTTGGATTTGAAACGCAAGATTTTGAAAAACCACAGGTAGGTATAGCTTCTACATGGAGTATGGTTACACCTTGCAATATGCATATAGATAAACTTGCTGAGTCTGCATCAGCAGGAGCCGATGCAGCCGGAACAAAATCGGTAATCTTCAACACTATAACTGTTTCAGACGGTATTTCGATGGGCACAAAAGGTATGAGATATTCCCTTGTTTCCAGAGAAGTTATTGCAGACTCCATTGAAACCGTTGTGGGTGGTCAGGGCTTTGATGGACTAATTACGATAGGGGGTTGTGACAAGAATATGCCTGCTTGTGTTATGGCTATGGCGAGATTAAATAGGCCTTCGATATTCGTTTATGGTGGAAGTATCAAGCCTGGAGCAAATAGAACTGATGTAGTATCGGTCTTTGAGGCTGTAGGTGAGCACTCGCAAGGTTCAATCTCTGATATTGAACTTTTAGACATAGAGTCTTCTGCTATTCCAGGCCCTGGGTCATGCGGTGGAATGTATACAGCCAATACCATGGCATCTGCTATAGAAGCGCTGGGTTTAAGCTTGCCTAATAGTTCTGCGCAAGAAGCTGTCTCATCCAGCAAATTGGAAGATTCATTAAAAGCAGGCGAAGCGATAATGAACCTCATATCTAAGGATATCAAGCCCAGAGACATAATGACTAAGCAGGCATTCGAAAATGCAATTGCAGTTGTTATAGCACTTGGTGGTTCTACTAATGCTGTTTTGCATTTACTTGCTATCGCCCACGAAGCTAAAGTTGATCTGACTTTAGATGACTTCGAGAGAATTGGTAAGCAAACTCCTGTATTGGCAGATCTAAGACCAAGCGGAAATTTCTTAATGTCGGAATTGATAGAAATTGGTGGCATAGTCCCTCTTATGAAAGTTATGCTTGATGAGGGTTTAATTGATGGTGATCAAATGACCGTAACTGGTGAAACAATAGCTCAAAATCTGGAGTCATATGATTACTATCCAAAGGATCAAGATATTGTTAAAGAGACCAAAACCCCCATAAAAGCTGACAGTCATCTAAGAGTTCTTTATGGAAATTTAGCACCTCAAGGAGCAGTGGCAAAGATATCTGGTAAAGAAGGACTCAGTTTTCAGGGTAAAGCCAAGGTTTATGATTCTGAAGAGTCGGCTATGGAAGGAATTTTATCCAATCAAATATCTGAAGGAGATGTTTTGGTCATAAGATACGAAGGCCCTCGCGGAGCACCTGGCATGAGGGAGATGCTTAGCCCAACTTCGGCAATAATGGGAAAAGGGCTCGGAGATAAGGTTGCTTTCTTAACTGACGGAAGATTTTCAGGAGGGACTCATGGGTTTGTAGTGGGACATATTACACCCGAGGCATTTGATGGAGGGCCAATATCTTTAATCAAAGATGGGGATGTAATTTCTATTGATGCTGAAACAAACCAAATAAATTTTGACCTTTCGGAAGAAGAATTGAAAAAAAGAAAAGAGTCTTGGGTTTGTCCAGTAAAAGAAGAAGAGGGCGGTGTTCTTGATAAGTATAGATCTTTGGTTACTTCAGCATCTTTAGGCGCAGTAACCACAAAAAAATAATCTATTGCGTCTTGATAAATTACAAAATAAACCCAATAATGAGATAAATTAAATGATTCTTTTAAATATCCCATCTAAATTTTCCAAGGAGGAAATATGAATGTTGTCACACTGACAGATGACAATTTTACAGCTGAAGTAAGTGAGTCAGATAAACCAGTTTTAGTAGACTATTGGGCTACTTGGTGTGGTCCTTGCAAAATGGTTGGACCAATTGTTGAAGAAATAGCAATTGAGTTTTCAGACAAATTAAAAGTAGGCAAGTTAGATGTCGATGCCAATCAAACTTCAGCTGCTCAGCAAAATGTAATGAGTATTCCAACTTTGGCTATCTTCAAAGGTGGTGAATTGGTAGCTCAACAAGTAGGTGCTTTGAGCAAAACTCAGTTAACTGAATTTATCGAATCAAATTTATAGAAAACACTAGACTCTAATTTCCAACAAGGTTACTATTTCCACACCAAAGTTTCTTTGGTTACCTCCTTTTTTCAAGCATTAAACCTAACTTATGCAATTAACAGAATTAAAAAAAATGCCAGTAGAACAGCTCATTGAGCTTGGCGAAGAGTGCGGGATAGAAAATGCTTCTCGTGCAAAAAGACAAGACATAGTCTTTGGAATATTGAAGAGCAAAGCTAAAAGTGGCGAAGACATAGAAGGAGAAGGTGTGTTAGAAATTCTCCAAGATGGATTCGGTTTCTTAAGATCTCCTGATTCTTCATATTTGGCAGGCCCAGATGATATTTATGTTTCTCCTAGTCAAATAAGAAGGTTTGGCCTGAGAACTGGAGATACCATAAAAGGCAAAATCAGATCACCCAAAGATGGAGAAAGGTATTTCGCTATTTTAAAAATAGAGGAAATTAATTTCGAACAGCCGGACAAAACAAAGAATAAGCCCTCCTTTGAGAATCTCACTCCTCTATTTCCTGATGAGAGAATGTTGTTTGAGCTAGGAACCGGGAGTACTGAAGATTTATCCTCGAGAGTTATAGATTTAACGGCTCCAACAGGAAAAGGGCAAAGATCTTTGATTGTGTCGCCGCCTAAAGCAGGTAAGACATTATTGCTCCAGAGTATTGCTCATTCTATCGAACGGAATAATCCAGAATGTAAAATTATGGTTCTACTTGTGGATGAGAGGCCGGAAGAGGTTACCGAAATGAAGCGCTCAGTAAAGGGTGAGGTCATAGCAAGTACATTTGATGAAGCTCCAACAAGACATGTCCAAGTTGCCGAAATGGCAATTAACAAGGCAAGAAGGTTAGTAGAACACAAACATGATGTAGTTATACTTTTAGATTCAATTACTCGTTTGGCAAGGGCTTATAACTCAACTCAAGCTGCTTCAGGGAAGATTCTTACTGGTGGTGTAGATGCCAATGCGCTTCAGAAACCTAAGAGATTTTTTGGAGCTGCAAGAAATATTGAAGGAGGAGGTAGCCTTTCCATAATTGCTACAGCCTTAATTGATACTGGTTCAAGAATGGATGAGGTTATTTTTGAAGAGTTCAAGGGAACAGGAAATTCAGAAATTAATTTGGATAGAAAAATCGCTGAAAAGAGAGTATTCCCTGCGATTAATGTTAGAAAAACTGGTACTAGAAGAGAAGACTTATTAACTTCAGAATTGGAATTGAGAAATATTACTGTTTTGCGTAAGTTATTGAACGAAATGGACGATACTGCTGCAATGGAATGGATGTTAGACAAACTCAAAGATTATAAGACTAATGCCGAATTTTTTGAGTCCATGAAAAGAAAATAGATTTCTGATTTATTCTTTTTTAGCTTTACTTTTTTTGCTAAAAAATAGAGCTTCTAAGATTCCAACTATCAATACCCCAAACAACGTTGTCAGTACTGTCACCGCTAAAGTTAGTTCTGTTCCTACGGTAATTTCTTTTCCGTAGACAAAAAAAATGAATGGCTCAATAAGAGTGAATTTATCGTTAGTTATAAGCACTGTCAGCACAGTCAAAAATATTAGTATGAGAAATAGTCTAGCTTTCATATAAGTAATATTTAGTTGCTCCTCCCTTAGATTCCTTTATTTTTTTCAAGTTTTTTACATGATCCTGTAATACAAGGCTTGCTTCACATTCTACATAAATCTGGCCACCAACCTTCAGTAAATCATATTTTGAAATTAAGTCTAAAGACTTAGATACTAGATCTTCTTCAAATGGAGGATCAATAAAGATTAAATCAAATTTCTTCTCCAGCACACTGTAGTCAAAGGTCATGGCATTTGAGTTGATTACTCTGCATTGATCGGAAATTTCTAACTTTTTTGCCATACGATCGATAGCCGAACAAAGTCTTTTATCTTTATCAAAAAATACAACATTTTTGCTACCTCTTGAGAGTGCCTCGAATCCTAGAGCGCCAGTTCCTGCGAACATATCCAAACAATTTTTATTTTCCAGGTCATTCATCAGCCAGTTAAAGAGAGTTTCCTTGGTTTTACTTTCTGTAGGCCTTAATGCCTTACTTTCTTTAAAAGAGATTTTAGTCCCTCTAAATTTACCGGCAATTATTCTTGAAGTGGCTTGTCTTTTGGGCATATCGACAATATTATGCCCTTTCAAACCACTAGTAGCTAAATTAACTAGTGGTTTTTTTTCTGTATGCAAAACTCTGATTTAAAGAAAACCTTTTTAGCCTCGATGCGGGCAGTAACTTCTACTGTCAATGTTATATCTGCATCACACGAAGGTGAAAGGCATGCTATGACAGCTACTTCAGTTACTTCCCTTTCGTTAGACCCTCCTTCTATGCTGGTTTGCGTTAATAAAGATGCCTCAATACATAAAATTTTATCTGAGGGCTCTCATTTCTCCATCAATATTTTATCTAGCTCTCAGAGAGAGCTTGCAGAAGTTTGCAGTAATAGTGATGAGGGGGAATCAAGATTTGTAAATGAATCATGGAAAGATCAAGGCTCTTATATTTACAATGCAGATGCTTTATCTACTCTGTTTTGCTCGAAATTAAATGAAGTTGATCATACAAGTCATACAATTTTTATCGGCAGGGTAGAAAAGGCAATTAATAATGATGAACTTAAGCCACTTTTATATGGAATGGGGGGGTATTTATAAAATTATGAAATCAATTCTATTTCTCATTTCTTTTTTGATTACAAGTTCAGCTTTTGCTGAGGCGAGGGTTTATTTTATTAATTTAGAAGACGGAGATGAAGTTGAATCACCCTTCCTAATACAGTTTGGTCTATCGAAAATGGGTATAGCGCCTGCAGGTATAGATAGAGAAAATACAGGTCATCATCATTTGCTAATAAATGTCAAAGATCTTGATTTTTCAAAACCTATCCCAGCTTCCAAAAACCATATCCATTTTGGTGGAGGTCAGACTGAGTCATTGGTTGAGTTGCCACCTGGAGATTACAGCTTACAGTTAGTTCTTGGCGATATGACTCATACACCACATACGCCCCCAGTAGTTTCAAGACAAATAAATATAACAGTTAAAGATTAGTGCGTAATTTTCATATTACTTACTTATTTATTACTTTATTTCTATCTCTTGCATTAAAGGCTGAGATTGATATTGACGGAGTATTGGACGAACCTGAATGGCAAGAAGCTATAACCCTCAATGATTTTTATGAGGTATATCCATACTCTCTAAGAGAGGTAACGGACTTTAAAACTCAGATTTTAATTATTGAATCTGAAGAGGGCCTTTATTTTGGATTTAAAAATTATCAGCCCAATGAGTCTATGAGGACTATGAATCACCTGCGTGATCAAGAGAGAGCCTTATCAGATAAAAACGGCATAGTAATAGACTTTAATGGAGACGGTGTTGAAGGTTACAACTTTTTTATCTCCTCTAGCGGCTCAATAGGAGATGCAACTGTAACCGACGAGAAGGAAAGAAACTGGGATTGGGATGCTGATTGGCAATCTGCTGCCTCAATTCAAGATGGAGTATGGTACTCCGAAACCTTTATTCCGTGGTCAATTGCCTCTATGAAAACGCAGGCCGGTGAAAAAAGAAAGATAAGAATGGCTTTTTATAGAATGCTTATGGGAATCGGAAGAGGCTTTTCCACCATTAAAGGAAGTGTCTATGAAAATGTTTATTTGTCGGTTTTTGATGAGTTTGAATTTAATAATTATTCCGGATCAAATTTAGATTTTTTTCCGTACTCAACATTAACTGATGACTTTACAAATTCTGATCAAATTTCCAAAGCGGGAGCCGAAGTATTTTGGAAAATAGACTCAAGTAAACAACTTAACTTAACTTTGAATCCTGATTTTGGACAGGTTGAAAGTGATGAAGTTGTTGTTAATTTTTCTGCTTTCGAAACATTTTATTCCGACAAGAGACCTTTCTTCGCAGAAAATAACAGTATGTTTGATGTAAGCGATCGTATGCATAGAATCATCAACACAAGGAGGATTGGAGGAAGGCCTGATTACGATTGCGGTTCGTACGGAGATCTACAAGATTACTGCCAACAAACTAAAGCAGAAACAAGCGAAATAGATTTTGCATTGAAATACACCCAAAAAGGAGAGGTTGATTTTGGATTTATGAGTGCATCTGAGAGAGACGAAAAATTCTCTGAAGGAAGAGATTTTTATGCATTAAGGCTGAATACTAAATCTAATGATCTGAAGTACGGATATTTGGGTACGTATGTAAATAAACCTGTCACAGGTAACAACTCTCAAGTAAATTCTATTGATTTTATTTACCTTCCATCAAAAGTACACAGGATGAATGGTAACTTAATGCATTCAAATGTGAATAATCAGGATGGCCTAGGTATGACTTTAGGTTACAGCTACAATCCTAATACAAACTTTTCTTCCGGTATCGGTATTAATTTTTATGATGATCAGCTTGATCTAAATGACATGGGTTATCTCATACTGAATGATCGCCTAATGTTTAATGGCAGAACACAATTTAAGAAGACTAGTTTCCCCAAAGGCTCTGTCCTTAGATCGAGACTATACGAAATTGGTTATGGATCTAAATTCAATGCAGATACTGTGCGAGAGTCTTCGAATTTCGCATTAAAACTTGAGACTAATTTTACTGACTTATCAGAGATAAAGACTGAAATCTTTTATAGGAGTACTGGAAGAAATACACGAATAACAAGAGGCTCCCAACTAGCTCCTTTTATAAATATGCCTAAAGGAATGGGAGGATATTTTGAATTCACGGGGCCTCGGAGACCAAAATACATCTACAGCTTAAGGTTTGAAAGAGGAAAGGGCAGTGAACATTCACCTGAGATAGGCTGGAAAAACTCCTCTAGAGGGCTGATTAAATTTATGCCGGCTGAAAACCTATCTTTCAGTATGGTGTACAGACACACAGATGAAAAGAATTGGTTAAATTGGTTAGATGAAAACCTTTTAGCTACTTTTGACAGAAAGCAAAGAACTAGCGTTTTTGAACTTGAGTGGTTTAAAGATAATAAACATGAACTGAGAATCAAGGCGCAGCTAGTTGCTTTTACAGGGAGAAATCCAAAACCTTATCTGGGAGATTTAAGAGGTAATTTAAATTCATCAAATATAAATATTTCGCCCATCACTATTAGTGAATTAGCTTTTCAGGTTCGTTATAGATATGAAATTATGCCTCTGTCCTATCTTTATTTAGTTTATTCTAAAGGTGGGAGAGTTTCCCTTAATGACGAAGAAGATAATTTAGCCACTCTCTACAGAAGGTCTTGGAAAGATCCTGCAAAAGAAAATTTCACGATCAAATTGAGATATAGATTTTAATAACTCAAAAATATAAAATAGCCCGCCTCCACGGGGATAAACTTTGCATAGGAAGCTCAATCTTTTCACTACAGTACTTTTCGTACTTTTTACCTCAAACCTTAGTTCATTAGATCTTGTGATCGATGGCAATCTTGATGAAGCTGATTGGTTAAATGCTAGAGAGATAACTAAATATTATGAAAGCCTTCCTTATACTCTGAATGATGCTTCGGGCTCTCAAAAAGTTCTAGTATTGGAGGATGAAAAAGGAATCTATTTAGGTTTTATTAGCTATCAGGCTAATGAAACAATAAGGACCCAAAAACACCAACGTGACGACGAGATGGCAAATGCCGACATGGTTGGTGTATCTATAGACTTTGATGGAGATGGGCTTTTATCTTACGGATTTTCTATTTCTGCCGGAGGATCAATTCTTGACAATGTTGTTAGAAACGAAAATGAAGTAAATTACGATTGGGACTCTGATTGGGGATATGGAGTAAGCATTGATGGAGATGCTTGGTATGCCGAAATGTTTATTCCTTGGAGTGTTGCTCCGATGAAAGCTCAAACAGGAGAAAAAAGAAAAGTTAAACTTTCTTTTTACAGATGGTTGAGGGGTGATTTTAAGGTTTACACCACGATTAAGGGCAATCCCAGAACAGAAAAATTTATATCAATCTTTAACGATTACGAATTCAATAATTACAGTGTATCGAAGATAGATTACTTCCCTTATGTAAACTTTTCCGAAGATAGGATTCTGGACGAGATAGATACAAAAGTAGGAGCAGAAATTTTTTGGAATATCGATGCCGGTAAACAATTAAATGTGGCCTTAAATCCAGATTTTGGTCAGGTAGAGAGCGATGAATTGGTTGTAAATTTTAATTCCAGCGAAACATTCTATTCCGATAAACGCCCTTTCTTTTCTGAAAATCATTCTCTATTTGACGTTAAGGGTTATATGTTTTTTTACGTCATTAACACCCGAAGAATAGGAGCCGCACCTGATTATGACTGTACAGTTTACGCTGAGTCTGTAAGAAATTTATGCGAATCCTCTCAGGTAGGTATATCTGACATCGATTATGCAGTTCGTTACACACAACAGAATGAGTCATATGATTTTGGTTTCTTAGGTGCTTCTGAAGCGGATGAAGAATTTAGCCAAGGTAGAGACTTTTATTCATTAAGGCTTCGAAAGGCTGAAAAAAAGTTTTCAATAGGATATTTAACAACTTATACAAAAAGACCAGTATTGGATAGAGAGGCAAATGTAAATTCTGTGGATATAATTTATAGGCCTAAAGATACCTTACGCTATGACCTAATTTTTATTAACTCTAAAGTAGATGATGAGTTAGTTGAAAAAGATTCTGGAAATGCATTTAGATTTAGGATGACTTCTTCTCCTACAAAAGCGAGATATCATGACTTGGGTATCTTCTATTTTGATGAAAACCTAGACATAACAGATATGGGTTATCAAATGGAGAATAACTGGCTATTTTTTGGATCTCAAAATGGTCTGAAATTCACCGACTATGGAGAAGATTCTATATTTCAGTCTAATCAGGTTGAACTGGGAGTTGGCTACGAAGCCAATGGTGATCTAGATAAATCAAATAATTTTACTTACCTAACCTATAAGACTTATCTTAAAAATACCTCCTTTATCGAGTTTACAAATTTTTATAGAACTTCCAGTAAAGACTATTGGATAACCCGTAAGGATCCCACAGCGCCTTTCATAATTAAACCCGAGAATTATGGATCAAATATTCAATTCAGCGGCCCCTCTAGAAACTTTTTTAATTACTTTATTGAATTAAAAAGAGAAAAAGGAAGTCAATGGCGTTCGGCTTTAGGCTTTTCTACCTCATATGCTTCTAAGCTAAGTTTTGCCCCTAGGGATAACTTAAATTTTTCAATTTATCACCAACATCTAAAAGAAGAGCAATGGCTTAATTGGCTTCAAGATAACTTGCTTGGAGTTTATTCAAGAAAACAGAGAACTACTGTGGCTGATTTGAATTGGTTTGGAGGGAACAAACACGAACTTCGGATTAAAGCACAAATGGTAGCGTTCACTGCTAGAAATCCCGTACCATATTTAGGAGATGCTTACGGTAACCTCAATCCTTTAAATATCTCACTCGATCCTTTCACTTTAAGTGATTTAGCTTTTCAGGTTCGTTACAGATATGAAATCATGCCCTTAGCTTATTTGTATGTTGTTTATTCAAGAGGAGGAAGAATAGTTCAGACAGATCTAGAAGATGATCTCGAAGAGATCTACAAAAGACCTTGGAATGATCCCCAAGCAGATACTTTTACTGTAAAGGTTAGATATAGATTTTAGTTTTCCTTCTTGCAGTACCATAAATCATTTTTACGATAAGCATCTTCCTTTGGGATATTCAAAGAACAGCTAGAGCACTTGACCATTTCTGTTTTGACCCCATCAATTGAGTTGCTGGGCTTTTTTACAATTTTGCCCATTAGATATATTGCTAAGATGATTCCAATTAATATTAGAATTTGCCACATGATTAAGGTGAAAGATTGTCGGGTCTTTTTATATTTTCATTCCCAAGCAATCCCAGAGTCAGAATATTTGTCCAAGAGCGCTCAGTAACTGATTCATTTTCTTGAATATTAAAATTAGGATAATTTGAATTGAGTATCTCTAGGTTTATTTTTCTTAGCTCTTCGTAATCCATTAAACCATAGGCTTCAACGAGGATAGATAAGGCATACGGAGTCTGAGGAGTATTTGGCAGATGCTCAATAACATATTTCGCTCTCCCTATTGCAGCGAGATAGGCTCCTCTTTTCATATAAAAATCTGCAACATAAACCTCGTGTTGAGCTAAGAGATTTCTTAGATATATCATTCTTTGCTTCGCATGAGGCACATATTTGCTATCAGGATATCTCGCTATGAAATCTGATAACTCATCAAAGGATTGTTGGGCCATGACGACTTCTCTTTTGGCAAGATCAGATTGAAAATATCTAGAAAATAAACCGGAATCATCTGTAAATGATGCCAAACCTTTCATGTAGTAGGCATAGCCAGAGTGAGTATGTCTTGGATGTAAATTTATAAAACGTTCTGCAGCAGATTGACTAGCTTCAAATTGCGAATTCATATAGTAGGCATAAATTAGCTCCGCTTGAGCTTGTTCTGCGTACCTCCCGAAAGGGAATCTAGATTCCAATGCTTCAAGACTTCGAATAGCTGTGGAAAAGTTTTCGTTTTTAAGTCTTAATTGAGCTTGATCATATAATTCTTTTTCTAACAATCTTTCATCTGGCATTTCTTCATTAGATGAGCAGGAGGAGATCACGATTGATAAAATAAAAATACTCAAAAGACTGAGATTTCTCTTGCTAGTATTAAAATAATTGTGAACGATTGACATTTAAGTTACGAATTCTACAGATCAGAATAGTTCTTGGACAGAAAAAGGTTTGCTGGGTTCAATATTTTCTATAACTATGGATAAAAAAAAGATCACTCTAAATTACGTTGTCAGCTCAACTGACGCAGGTGATAGGGTTGATCAGATCTCTGCGAGAGAATTTGATACCTATTCCCGAGCCCATATCCAAAAATGGATAAAAGACGGGGTTTTGTTGGTTAATAATCAAACTGTAAAGGCCAAACAAAATTTAGAAGCTGAAGATGTAATTTCAGTGAATTTCTGGGAAACCCCCAATCTTGATGATCAGCCAGAAAACATACCTCTCGACGTAGTTCACGAAGATGATGACATACTGATTATCAATAAACCTGCTGGCCTTGTAGTTCATCCAGGTTCGGGAAATATGACCGGCACTCTTATGAATGGTCTTCTATTTCTTAACAAAAAGTCAGGCTTTCTTCCTCGTGCTGGCATTGTTCATAGGTTAGATAGAGACACATCGGGGTTAATGGTGGTGGCTAAAACTGAACCTTCATATTTAAATCTTGTAAGTCAATTAAAAGAAAGATCAGTGAGAAGGACTTATTTTGCTATTGTTTTAGGCTCTCCTGTTTCTAATAAAGTTATAAATGAGCCGATAGGCAGGCATCCCACCAAGAGAACCAAACAAGCCGTAAATGAGAAAGGTAAAGAAGCTATAACACGAATATCTGTAGAAAAGTCGTTTGCAGGCTATTCACTATTAAAAGTAAATTTAGAGACTGGAAGAACTCATCAAATAAGAGTCCATCTCTCTCATATAGGTCATCCTATAGTTGGAGACTCAACTTATGGAGGAAGAAAGAAATTTGCTCCCGGATCCTCAGACCTTGTTCTTAAGAAAATTGCAGATTTTAAAAGACAAGCCTTGCATGCAGCTCAGCTTGAATTGACACATCCAAGCACTAACAAAGCAATTTCTTTTGAGTCAGAAATACCTTCGGATATGGGGGATTTAATGAGTGCTCTTAAAAATTCATGAAATCTAAATTGATCTCCCCTTCGACACCTTTAGGAAAGCAAATTGAATGCCTAACAATGACGAAATATTACTTTGAAGAGAACAATATAAGTTCTGATAAAGAAAAACTGTTGGCTGACTGTTCAAGTTTTAAAGAAACTCCTATTCAGTTTATGGAGCAAGTCCATGGGAATAGAATTAACTTAGTTAGTGAATATAAGTCTTCTTCTGTGGCAAGAACTGATGGATTAATTTCTGATAAAAGCAATTTGGCTTTGGGTGTCCTAACAGCAGACTGCTTACCTGTTGCGATATCACGTACTGACGGTAGTCTTTTCGGAGTAGTTCATGCTGGATGGAGAGGATTATTGAATGGCATCTTGGAGATATCAATTAAAAAAATTGCCAAAGCCGATCAAGGACTCTCTGCATGGATTGGCCCTTCAATCACTTCTAGGAACTACGAGGTCGGAAAAGAAGTTTACGATTCATTTAAAATGAAAGATGAGGAATCAGAATTGAGTTTTGAAAAAATTAAAAGCGACAAATGGCTCTTCAGTCTTCAAACTGAAGCTAAAAGAGTTATGGAAAAGAGAAATGTTGAGGTAGAAGACTCAGCTATATGTTCATTTGAATCCAGTTCTTTATTTTCGTATAGGCGAAATGAAACGAATAACAGAATGATCACCATTATTTGGAGAAAAATATGAAATATAAAGGCTTTATAGGTTTAGGTGTTATGGGAAATCCTATGGCCGGGCACTTGTCTAAGACCTTTTCCACTATGGTCTATAACAGAACACAATCTAAGACAGACGTCTGGTTAGAAACCTACAAAGGACATACATGTACCAACCCAGCTGAGATAGGAAAAAATTGTAATGAAGTGTTTTTGTGTATAGGAAATGATGATGATGTTAGAAAAACAGTTTCAGGAGAAGAGGGCTTGCTTAGTGAGATGCAACCAGGCGGAATTATTGTTGATCATACGACTACATCTGCTGAGCTTGCTAGGGAGATGCATCATTTAAGTATGCAAAAGGGAGTATCTTACATTGACGCACCGGTTTCAGGAGGTCAAGCTGGAGCTGAAGCTGGATCTCTTACGATAATGGCTGGAGGAGAAGCAGATGCCTTTGAAAAAATAAGCTCAACCATATCTACCTATAGTAAATTTTCAAAATTAATGGGACCATCGGGTTCAGGTCAATTAACCAAGATGGTTAATCAAATATGCATAGCTGGATTAGTTCAGGGACTGGCTGAAGGCATACATTTTTCTGAAAAAGCGGGCCTGGATATTGCAAATGTTATGGAAGTTATATCAAAAGGTGCAGCTCAATCTTGGCAGATGGAAAATCGCTGGGAATCCATGTCTCAGGACTTCTATGATCATGGTTTCGCTGTAGACCATATGCGTAAAGATTTAAAGATCGCGATAGAAGAGGCTAAAGAAAATAATGCCAAAATAGAGATTACTGAAATTATTGATAACTACTACAAAGATATTCAGGACATGGGCGGAAATAGATGGGACACTTCAAGCCTATTAAAAAGACTTCAATAAAATGATTCAATTTCCTTCTTCAGAAGAAACGGTATGCAATAGCTTACTTATTGAAGCTAAACCAATTTTGCATGATTTAGCTCGTGAATTGAAAATTGACGACCTAAGCGAGGATTTTCTAAAAGAGATAGTAGTTCCCATCGCTCTTTATTTTGATAATAAATTTCCAAGGAGGGATAAGCCTTACTTTATTTGTTTCACAGGAGGCCAGGGGTCAGGAAAGACTACTTTATCTTTTTTTATTCAAAAATTGCTTTCAGAGGTTTTAAAAAGGCCTGCAATGGGTTTCTCGATTGATGATATTTACAAATCCCAAGAAGAAAGAAAATTATTAGCTCAAACAATACATCCTCTTTGTTATGTCAGAGGGGTTCCAGGGACACATGATATCGATATGGGTCTAAATTTAATTGAAAGGCTGTCCGCAGCAAACTCTGATGCAATGACGCCAATCCCTTCTTTTTGTAAACCAGAAGATAGACATTACCCACAAGAAAAATGGCCCGTTTACAAAGGAAGACCTCACTTCATTTTTTTTGACGCTTGGTGTGGAGGGGCAAAACCTATTTCAGAAGAAGATTGGGCAGGACCTATAAATCAACTTGAGGTCGAAGAAGATCCTGAAGGGGTGTGGTCTAAGTGGAGCAATAGAGAGTTATCTAAGGATTATCAAACTCTTTTTAATATGTTTGATTTACTGTTAATGATCAAAGTTCCAAGTATGGAATTTGTTTATCAAAGTAGATGGATTCAAGAGCAAACTCTCGCTAAAACTGTAACTGATCCAGAGCTAAAAAAGAAAATAATGACTAAAGATGAAGTCTATAGATTTGTTATGCATTACGAGCGGTTAACTCACTATATTCTTGAAGAAATCCCAAAATTTTCAGACATAGTTATTTCCAGAGATGGAAACTTCAATTTCTCTATTTCCAAAACCCCTTAAGTATTGATATTACAAGGTTTTCTTGACTTAGCACTATCAAATGTCACAATGCTCAACCTCCTAAAGGTTAGGAAGAAAAGAAACTTATACATTAATGGATAACGCAAAAAAATCTGGTGCAGAAGCTTTGATTCACTCACTTCATCTTGAAGGGGTGGAGCTTATGTTTGGATATCCCGGAGGAGCTGCCTTACATATTTATGATGCCATTTTTAATCAAAACTATGTTGACCACATATTAGTTAGACATGAACAAGGAGCTGTCCATGCTGCCGATGGTTACGCTAGATCTACAGGCAAGCCTGGCGTTGCTTTAGTGACTTCAGGTCCCGGGGCAACAAACGCAATTACAGGTCTTGCTACAGCCTATATGGATTCAACCCCTATTGTAGTTATTTCTGGTCAGGTTAAATCAGGCTTAATCGGGACGGACTCCTTTCAAGAGACCGATATGATTGGTGTTTCTAGACCAATAGTTAAACATAGTTTCTTAGTTCAGAAAGCGGAAGAAATACCTGAAATAATAAAGAAAGCTTTCCACATAGCTACAACCGGAAGGCCTGGCCCTGTTGTCATTGATATACCGAAAGACTTCACAGATCCTGACTATAAGTTCGACTATAGCTATCCTGAAGAGATAAAGATGAGGTCCTACAATCCGCCTATTAAGGGAGATCCTAAAAGAATAAGCGAAGCAGCAGATCTCATAGAGAGTGCCAAAAGACCAGTTATTTATTCAGGAGGAGGAGTTATACAAAATGACGCCTCTGCAGAATTAACAGAATTGGCAAAATTACTTAACTTTCCTGTAACCAATACGTTAATGGGATTGGGTGCTTTTCCAGGTTCTGATCCTCAATTTATGGGCATGTTGGGAATGCATGGAACTTATCAAGCTAATATGGCTATGCACAATGCAGATTTAATCATTGCTATTGGAGCAAGGTTTGATGACCGAATCACCAATGACCCCAAGCAATTTGCGTTGGGTGCAAAGAAAATTCATATAGACGTGGATGCAGCTTCAGTTTCTAAAATTATACATGCTGATGTGCCTATAGTAGGTTCTGCAAAAGACTGTATTTCTTCTCTAATACAAGAGTTAAAAAGTAGAGACTTAACACTAAATACAGAGGCAATATCGGCTTGGAATAAACAAGTTGATGACTGGCGAGAAGAGCATGGCCTTAATCATTCCTTGCTCGAGCAAGGGCCCAAAGATGGAAAAATACTTCCTCAACAAGTAGTTCAGTCTCTCTACAAAGAAACAGAAGGACAAGCCTTCATCACTTCTGATGTTGGTCAGCATCAGATGTTTGCAGCCCAATATTATCATTTTGATAAACCAAGACAGTGGATCAATTCTGGGGGTCTTGGAACAATGGGTTTTGGTCTTCCTTCGGCTATGGGAGTCCAGTTGGCTTATCCAGAATCAACCGTAGCCTGTGTAACGGGTGAAGGCAGTATTCAAATGTGTATTCAAGAACTATCAACTTGTTTGCAGTATGGTTTACCCATAAAAATTATAAATCTAAACAATGCTGCACTAGGAATGGTTAAACAGTGGCAAGACATGCAATATGGCGGACGTCATTCTTCAAGTACTTACGAAAATTCGCTACCTGACTTTATTGCTTTAGCAGAATCCTATGGCCATGTTGGTATAAAAGTTTCAAAATTTAAAGATCTTGAAGCTGCAATGAAGGAGTGTATCTCCCTCAAAAATAAATTGGTGTTCCTCGATGTTGATGTTGATCCAAATGAGCATGTTTACCCCATGCTGGAAGCTGGGAATGCAATGGATTACATGTGGTTAGCAAAAGATAAGAAGACTTGGTGATGAAAAGAGTTATTGCACTTTTAATGGAAAACCAACCAGGAGCGCTATCTAGGGTTGTAGGTTTATTTTCCCAAAGAGGCTACAACATTGAAACTTTGGTCGTTGCTCCAACAACTGATCCAACACTTTCAAGGCTAACTATGTCTACGGAGGGAGATGAGAAGGTCGTAGAACAGATTACCAAGCAATTGAATAAACTAATTGATGTGGTCATGATATCTGATCTCAGTGATTCTCAGCATATTGAAAAAGAATTGATGTTGATGAAATTTACAGAGGAACATTTTCCAAAAGAAACATTTGAAGAATCGAGTATAGTGTCCAATTCTGACGGCGTTATTAATGTCCAGGTAGTTGGAACATCTCTGGAATTGGATGAACTTATAACGACATTAGACTCATCTAAGCCCATTGAGATTGTAAGATCAGGGGTATTGGGGATTTCATCCAATAAAGATATTTTGAGTATAGAAAACTAAAAGGAGACTGTTATGCAGGTTTATTACGATAAAGATGCAAATATAGATATTATCAAGGATAAAAAGGTAGTAATTGTCGGCTATGGATCCCAAGGTCACGCGCATGCTAACAATCTTAATGATTCCGGAGGGAATGTAACGGTAGCCCTAAGAAAAGAATCATCCTCTTGGGCAAAGGCAGAAGCAGCCGGGTTAAATGTTCAAGAAGTATCTGAGGCTGTGAAAGATGCAGATATGGTAATGATACTTATGCCTGATGAACTTCAGTCTGCTACATATAAAAGCGAAATAGAAAACAACATTAAAGAAGGAGCAGTGCTTGCCTTCGCTCATGGTTTTAATATTCACTTCGATATGATATCTCCGAGAGATGATCTTGATGTGATCATGGTTGCACCTAAAGGACCCGGACACACAGTTAGATCTCAGTATGAGATCGGGGCAGGTGTTCCCTGCTTACTAGCTATTCATAAAGATGTATCTGGAAACGCCAAAGACATAGGGCTTTCCTATGCGTCAGCAATTGGTTCTGGTCGAGCTGGAATTATAGAAACTAACTTTAAAGATGAAACCGAAACGGACTTATTTGGCGAACAAGCCGTTCTTTGTGGAGGTTTAACTCAATTAATCCAGAATGGTTATGAAGTATTGGTCGAAGCAGGCTATCCACCTGAGATGGCTTATTTCGAGTGTCTTCACGAAGTTAAGCTGATTGTAGATTTAATTTACGAGGGAGGTCTTGAGAACATGAGATACAGTATTTCTAATACTGCTGAATTTGGTGATTATGTCAGCGGGCCTAAAGTAGTCAATTCTGATGCCAAAGAAGAAATGCGAGCTGTACTGAAAAGAATACAATCTGGAGAGTTTGCACAAGAATTCATGGAAGACTGTCGCGAAAGTAATGACGGAAGAGGCGGGCCACGCATGAAAGAATACCGTCAACAAACTTCGGAACATTCAATAGAGAAAGTAGGCGCTGAACTCAGAGCTATGATGCCTTGGATTGCACAAAATAAAATTGTAGATAAGGCTAAAAATTAAATATGACTGAAGATTCTCAGGAAAGTCTTGATCTTTTTGATGATCACGAAGAGGTTGTCTCTGAGGATGGTAAAAAGGTCACTAGAAGAGGTATTTATCTACTACCCAATCTCCTTACAACGGCTTCACTTTTTTCTGGATTTTTCTCTATAGTATCTGCAATAAACGGTAATTTCATTGCTGCAGGTATGGCTTTATTCGCCGCACAGATGCTTGATGGTTTAGATGGAAGAGTGGCAAGACTTACCAATTCACAAAGTTTATTTGGTGCTCAGTATGATAGTCTTTGTGACGTAATATCTTTTGGATTGGCACCGGCCATTATTGTTTTCCTTTGGGGTCTAGACTCTTTAGGCCAAACTGGCTGGGTTTTTTCTTTTTTCTATGTTGCAGCAGCGGCATTGAGGCTTGCAAGATTTAATACTTATATTGGCTCTGAAGATAGTTACTTTAAAGGCCTGCCTAGCCCTGTAGCTAGTGGTATGGTCGTTTATTATGTTTGGGCTATGAGTTCTTATGGTATCCAGGGCGGTGAGGTAGGGAGTTTTTTAGCTATTTTAACAGCCATTTTAACTGGCTGCGTTTCTCTTCTGATGGTTGTTAATGTCCCTTATTACAGTTTTAAAGAAATAGAATTAAAGAAACGGGTTCCATTCTTTTCAATGTTATTCGTTGTATTTATTTTTGCACTTATTTCTATAGATCCACCTATAGTTCTGGCAAGTTGTGCTTTTGCTTATATTATTTCTGGCCCATTGTTATGGGTTATGAAAAGAATCAAAAACTAGTCTGTTCTTTTCCAGTAGCCCGTGAAACTCATTTGATCTGGTTTAAGACTGAACTTTTGTTTGAGTATTTTTCTTATTGAAGAAATTTGTCTAGCTTCTCCAGCTCCAAAAACATAAAGGTTATCTGTTTCCATTTCTAATTCTTCGATTCTTTTTGATAATTCCGAACCTTTACCTGCTGGTTCATCATTTCTGTATATCCACTCGATACAATTATTTGGATCATGGCACTCAAATTGGGAAGACTGGTCTTGAGTTTCAAAAAGACACTTAAAATTAAATTTATCCTCTAAGTTGTCTATCGACGCAAGGACTGCTGGCTGGGCAGTTTCATCTGCTATAAATAAAAAGTTATCAGTTCCTTCTGGAGGAGTGAAGGTTGATCTTGGCCCCCATATGGCCACTTCGGAATCTTCAGTAACTTTTTCAGCCCAGTTAGCTAGTGGCCCAGGATGATCATGAAGTACAAACCAGACATCTATTTCATTTTCCCTATAGGCTCTTATTGTGTAATAAGCCGCTGAATAGGGATTGTCTTTTTTAGCATTGAGTTCTCTAAAGTTTTGCATAACAAAATTTTCTGGATATCTATGGTCTATATTTTTATGGATTATAAAATACATAAAAGCGTCATTTTTTAAGTCCGGTAGAGACTCTAACCCTCCATTAAATGTTATCTCAATGATATTAGATGAAATTTCTTTTTTATTTTTTACTTTTGTTATGTAGGTATTTAAATTGAGTGTTTTTTCAATTTGTATTTCGATACGAGTTTTAGGATAGTCCTCTGGAGCTTTTTTTCTAGCTTCGGCTAAGCACAAATAGAAGAATGTAACTACTTCATCTGAGCTTTTAAATGTATTTGGAAATTTAATAGTTCTATAGATCTTTTTGTCTGAAACTCGAATCATCATTGATATCTCTTCATTAGATATCTCCATAATTTTCGATCCTCGGACATCAGTTATATCTAAGTAGTATGAAGACACCAAATTCAGAGCATCTTCATTCACTTCGTTGTGGTTATCAATAATAAGCTCTATGCTTTCTAAGCTTTTTTTATCAAACATTTTTATAACTCATAAGACCTGTGTTGATTCGCTTGTTCGACCAAAATATCTTTGTACTCTTTGGCATTCTTACAAACCTTTTCAAAAGAGATGAAATAAATTTTGTCTTTAGATTTCACGAAGTAACCATCAATAGATAATGCAAACATTTTAGCTTCTGCATCTTGAATACCATGCTGAGCATTGAGAGAAGCAGAAATATTTTTGGCATGATCTTGATTCATATGATTCATTATGGATATCTGATTACTCGTCCATTTTGGTTTAAATTGTTTCCAGTCTTTATTGTCTAACCATGCTATTTTTCCGAATCCACCAATCCATCTTATTTGATCTATGTGGAGTCTATAGAAATTAAAATCATGCATGGAAGCATATTTCTTACTTTCTGGTAAAAACTCTTCAAATCTTATTCGGGTCTCATCAATCTCTTTTTCGGGTAAAGATTGCAAATCTCCAAGGAGTGTCATCCTTGAAGAATTTTGCTTATCAAGATCATCATCAATTTTAAAAAGAGTGAGACATGACTTAGAATTTTCCTTAAGGTTTATTGTGTGTTGCGCAATATTGCTTGCATAGATCACGACGCTTCTATCCACATCTGAAATATACGTAACAAAACTACCAAATGGATAGCCTTCATTTCTAACTGAAATAGTCGATAAAACTCCTTCACTGCTATTCCGTAAAAGATTTATCGCATCCTTTTCGTATTCTTCTTGTCTCTTATTCATAATTTAGTAATAGTTAATCCTGAAAGGGTTTTTTTCAACATGCATCTTAAGTCCATATACGGCGCTAAGAGTATCTTCTTTCAGGACGGTCTTTGGCAGGCCTTTGTCTACAAGTTTTCCATCATTAAATAAAGCAATCTGATCTGAATATTTTGCAGCTAAGTTCAGATCATGGAGGATGAGAAGAATTCCTAAGCCCTCATCTCTTTTTTTTTGAATAAGCTTCATCATTTTTTGTTCGTGCAGAATATCTAGGTTAGCGGTTGGTTCATCTAGAAACATGTATCTAGGGTCGTCAGATCCTGAAGGTCTCCATAACTGAATAAGTGTCCTTGCAAAATGAACTCTTCTTTTTTCTCCACCCGATAGGGTATTAAAACTTTGTTCTAAAAGATTCTTAACAGAACATTCTTCCGATATTTGATCAATTGCTTTCTTAAAATCTTCGGAATAATTTGATATGCCTCTGTCTAGCCAACCCATTTCAATTATCTCTCTAGTTGAAAAGTCATACACGACATCTTGGGATTGTGACATTACGCTTCTAATGAAAGACCGGTCTTGAATTGAAATATCATTTAGATTGGATTGATCGAAGTAGATTTGACCTTCTGTACATTTTAAATCACCAGATATGATTTTTAAAAAACTAGACTTACCCGCACCGTTTGGACCCAGGATTGTAATTATTTCTCCCGATGAGATGGAAAGAGAAATATCATCTAAAATTTTCTTGGAGTCCACTTCCCAAGACAGGTTTTTAATGTCTACGCTCATGCTTTTCTAATTCTAAAAATTAACCATAGAAAGAAAGGGGCACCTATTGCACTCGTTATGAGACCTACGGGTAGCTCAGCAGGTTGGATAAGAATTCTGGATAGTAGGTCAGCTGCCATCATTAAAGATGCACCTAACAGAGCTGATCCGGGCAATAGATAACTATGATTTACTCCTCCCAATAATCTTACCAAGTGAGGAACTACTAACCCTACAAAACCAATCATACCTGATAGAGAAACGCTAATTCCTACGGTTATAGCAGAAGAAATTATGACTTTAAATTTAAGTTTTTTTACATCCACTCCCAATCTATATGCTTCAGGTTCTCCCAATTGCAAAAGGTCTAGTTTTCTAGCAGAAGGAATCATCCAAAACATAGCCATAGATATAATTAGCAAAGCAGGAATGATCAATTGCCATGAAGAGCCACCAAAACTTCCCATAGTCCAAAATGTTAGACCTCTAAGCTCTGAATCAGTACTGATATATGTCAATATTCCAATACCTACAGATGCAAATGCATTCACCGCTATACCAACTAGCAACATATAAGTGATGCCTTGATAGCCAAACCCTTGCGTAAAGATATACAAGAGACTTATCACCAAGGAGGCACCTAGAATCGCAGACAAGGGTAAAACTAAAGTGCCAAATATAAAGTCTGGGATCAAATCTGAACCCAATACGATAATCAACGATGCCCCTAATGCCGCTCCAGCTGAGACACCAATTAACCCGGGATCGGCTAGAGGATTTCTAAATAAACCCTGTAAAGACGCTCCAGATAGACCAAGACTTGCTCCAACAAAAGCTGCCAACAATACTCTGGGTATTCTTATTTCAAATAAAACGATACTATCTAATGATTCAGATCCTCCATTGAATAATTCTTGAAAGGCAAAAGAAAAACTGCCTAATGAGATAGAAGAAAAGAAAATCACAATTAAGGACAATACAAATATAAACAAAATGCTAATTTGCAAAGGATTTGTATATTGAAGGATGGCAGAATCCTTAAGTAACGATCTAACCATTATTGTTGAAAGGTTTTAGCAAATTCCAATGCTGCGCCTATAGTCCTTACTCCAAAACCCAACATTGCCATACCATCCTCAGATAATATATTTTGCTTTTTGGCTGCATCGGTAAATCTAAGTGCTGTAGTTTCTGATAGGCTTTTTGTATCAGGGAAAGACCCCATTCCTCTATTGGTAATAATAATAAAATCGGGATTGTAGGAAATTATTGATTCACTGCTTATTGGCTTCCATCCTTCAAAGTTATTAGCAACATTCACTGCTCCAGTCATTTTTATAAAACCGTCACCCGATGTTCCTTTACCTGCAACAATGGGAGAGGTACCTTGCATATTAAGGATAAGCATAACTTTAATTTTCGAGTTTTGATTATCCATAGCCAATATATTCAACTTATTAATATCTTGCTCGAGCAACTCAATTTTCGATGATGATAAATCTGTATTAACCCCTAAGACGGATGAAATACAATTGATCTTTTGGAGTATTCCATTAGCAGAATGACCCTCATCTATTATTCTGAGATCTACCCCAGTGAGTTTTAATTGATCTATAACGAGGGGAGGGCCCATATCATCTTCCCCCAGAATAAGTGTGGGTTTAAGAGATAAAATTCCTTCTGTAGATAGGGCCCTGACATAACCTATGGATGGCAAGTTAGCAGTATCTGAGGGGTAGTTAGATGTAACATCTATCCCAGCAATTTTATCGGAATAATCTAAAAAATAGACAATTTCAGTCAGAGAACCACCTGCGATGACTATTTTTGAAGAGTCTTGGGATTCCTCGCAATTAGCTAAGAAGAATTGAGATAAAGCAAAGCAAGTAATAAAAAAAATATAGCGCATCATTATGAAGATTGTATTGATTTTCATATCAAAGTAAATGATAATCATTCTCATTCTCATTAAACAAGGTACATTCTTATGAAATCAAGTAACCCTTTTATAATTGCCTCATTAGTTTTATTCCTTTTCCTAGGGAATATTTATGGAGAAGACGAAGTACAGGAAGTGGTCGTAATTTCTTCTAAATATCCAGTGCCACTTCAAGAAGTGGTGGGAAGTGTAGATTCTATATCCCTGGAAAATTTGGAGACACGAATGGTCAGTGACCTTTCTGACATGCTCGATAAAACCATTGGAGTGTCAGTTTCAAAACGTAATGTTTCTGGCAGGGCCTATAACGATGGTATTTCTATCAGAGGCCTTGGAGGAAAAAGAGTGAATATACTCATTGATGGTATAAGAGTTGCTGAAGCTTACACAGGATATGGTAGAGATGTGGTAGATGTTGATTTACTTAAGAGAGTAGAGATACTGAAAGGGCCAAGTTCAGCTTTATATGGATCTGACGGATTAGCTGGAGCTGTCTCATATATAACTAAAGACCCAAGTGATTTAGCAGATTTCGGAGAAAATTACTTTTCCTTGAATACTTCTTATGACGAAGATAATGAGCAAACAAAAGTTGGATTTATGGCTGCAAGAGTTGGAGAGTCCATAGAAAGTTTGATTCAAGTAACTTCCAGAGAACTCAGTCAACTTGAGCTTCATGATGATGCTACCCTTGAATTGGATCCATTTGATGGCGAACAACTGAGCGTTCTGGCTAAATTTAAATTTAGCCTAAGCGAGTCTGTAGATATAACTCTTGTTCTTGATTCTCAAGAATTTGAAGGTGATTATATTTTTAATTCACAGGCAGGCATGAGCTATTTCCCCCAAGTTACTAGCACGTCCAATGTCATTGGAGTAGACGACGGCAATCGAGATAGAGGAACCTTGTCTCTAGACTTTAGTAATGAAACCTCTTTATTTGATAATGGAGCAATAAGGTTCTATGCCCAAGAGACAGATCAAAAGCAAATTACTACGAGATCAAAACAAATTTTTGGACAAGGACCACCTTCGATGGTTAATGCTTATAGAGATTACCAATTCAATCAAGAGATTGATGGCTTCTCAGCAGATTTCTTTAAAACAATAAATAATAATGGCAGATTGCATAATATTGTTTATGGAATAGAGATTGAAAACATAGATGTTCAAAGACCTAGAATTAGATATGAAACTAATTTAATGACCGGAGCTATCAATACTTTCCTCGGAGGGGAATACTATCCTAATAAGACTATTCCCGATACAGAGATTGAGAGGCAAAGCTTCTTTTTTAATGACCGATTTGAGCTTAATGATAAAACAACGTTGGTATTTGGAGCGAGATATGATGGTTATGAGTTAACCCCGGTACCAGATGATTTATTTTATGCTAATGCTCAGTCAACTAATCAGCTTTATTTTATTGATGATAGTGAAGTATCAATGAAATTTGGTTTTTTAAGAGATCTTTCTGATCAAGTTTCTTTTTATGCCCAGTATGCTGAAGGGTTTAGAGCGCCAGATTTCCAAAGTGCTAATTTAAGTTTCACCAATTTGGCATTTCGTTATGCTGTAGGAACGAGTCCTGGTCTTCAGCCTGAAGAGAGTGAAGGATATGAGTTCGGGTTTAAAGGCACAACTGATAATATCTCTTGGACTTTGTCCTTTTACGATAATGAGTACGAAAATTTCATAGATACTTATATAAAAGGGAGAAATCAGCAAGGCATTACTCTTTATGAATATGGCAATCTCGATGAAGTTGCGATAAAAGGAGTTGAGTTTGAAATGAATTCGGATGTCACTGAAAACCTTCAAGCATCATTTGGATTTAGTATTCCGGACGGTACAAAGAACGGAGAACAGTTAGTATCAATAGATCCCGAAGAGGCCATTCTTGGATTGGTTTGGAACTCAGATAGTGGAAAATTAAATCTAAGTGGATATGCTAATTTTACAGCAGGCAGCCATGACAACTTGCCCCCCAGTTGTGGTAGAAGTGGATGTAATCCATTGCTCACATTGTCTGGTCTGACTACGTATGACCTTTATGGAAGTTACCAGATATCTCAAAACCTAAAAGTAAGGTTTGCCATAAGAAATCTCACGGATGAAAGCTATTGGAATTGGGCTTCTGTCCAAGGTAAAAGCTCTACTGATGGCGAGCTAGATCTCTTCATGGAACCAGGAAGAAATATGAGCATGGGATTGAAATATGATTTTTAAATTGTAATGCTAAAAAAAGGGCCAATCGGCCCTTTTTTTATGTATGTTTTATTAACTAGAATACTAAATTTGTTGTAATATGCTCGCTCCACGAACGTGGGTCTGTAGCTCAGCTTGGTTAGAGCGCACCCCTGATAAGGGTGAGGTCGGAAGTTCAAGTCTTCCCAGACCCACCAATTTTCCTCCATAAAAGAAAAAACAATTCAAAGAATTTCATTTATCATTTGGATACATATCTTATGAAAAGGAAAAATTTATGAAAGCTATAGGCGTAATGAAACATGGTGGTCCAGAGGTACTAGAGGTCATAGACCTACCGGAAATGAACGCTGGTCCAGGACAAATTAGAATTCGAAATTATGCAGCTGCTGTAAACCCTGTGGATGTTTCAGTGAGGAATGGCTCGATGGCTGCAATTCAAGCTGCCAATCCTCCACCTTATGTTCCCGGAATGGATGCTGCAGGCATCGTAGACCAAATTGGTGAAGGCGTAGATACTGATCTTAAGGAGGGCGATAAAGTAATGGCAATGGTGGTTCCAAGTGGATCCTATGGAGCTTACATGGAATACATCGTCCTTGATCAAAATGCCGTTGTTAAAGTACCTGAAGATACCTCTTATGTCCAAGCATCTACACTCCCGATGAATTCTTTAACGGCTAGATTATCATTAGATTTACTCGGTTTAAAAGAAGGACAGGTGCTTGCAGTAACTGGAGGGCCAGGAGCTTATGGTGGCTATGTTATACAGTTAGCTAAAGCAGAAGGCTTGATTGTTTTAGCTGATTCCAGTCCTTCCGATGAAGAACTGCTTAAGTCTTGGGGGGTTGATGTAATTATTCCAAGAGGTGATGGCTTTGCGGAGAAAGTAAGGTCAGAATTTCCAACAGGCGTTGATGGTATTGCAGATGGAGCCTTATTAAATGAATCTGCTATTGATGCTCTCGCAGATGAAGGTTCCTTTACCTCAGTCAGAGGCTTTAAAGGTGAGCCTCAAAGAGAAATAAAATTTACGACTACTTGGGTTACAGCATATGACTGTCAGAAAGAGAAATTAGAAGACTTACGACAGAAAGTAGAAGAGGGAATATTATCTTTAAGAGTTGCCGACACAGTAGATATAAACAATGCCTCTGAAGCTCATGAAAGATTAGAATCTGGAGGTACAAGAGGAAGAATGGTAATCGAATTTTGATTTGATTCTATCTGTTGTAAGGTTAAAAATTTAGGGGGCCTAAGCCCCCTAAGTCCTTAAGGATAAAAGGGATTGTCAGTCACATAAGCAGGTAGATCAGAAGATCTTCTGCGAATATAAACCGGTTCTCCCAGTTGTCTCTTAAGGGATTTTTTGACTGCACGATTGATTATTCGCGCTTCTTCATATTTAGTCATAACATCTCCTGTTAAAAAGATGCGTTCCTTCGGTATTATCACCTACTTCCGTCCCTTTCGGGATGAACGAAGATGCGTTCCTTCGTCACAATTGACTACTTCCGTTCACTGCTACATTTAGAGTGAATGAACGAACCTTAATGTTAACAAACTTCTTCAAAAACGTAAATTTTAGTGATTTATAGGGTAATCAAGTAATTTGTAATAGTTTGCACTTAAAAAAGTACATAGATTTGTTAAGCTTAGCCAGCAAAAAACTTAACTATAAACATTTTCAATTTTTTATATCTAATTTAAATTTAATCTAACTCAATCATGTCAATACAAATCAAATTCACCAGACTTATTCTCTTAACTTTTCTTTTGTTAGTACTCAGCCTAAATATGGTCTCTCATGAAGGTTGGGAGGCAACTAAATATGCTCCGGAAGATGCGCACGCTCCAACCCCGCTACCTGATCGAGTTGTTTTGACATGGGAAGATGATCCTGCTACAACACAATCAGTAACCTGGAGAACCGACACTTCAACAAAAAAAGGCATGGCTCATTTGGCAGTAGCTAACTCCAATGGAAGAGCTTTGGAAGTTGAAACTATAAACGCAGAAACAACTCTTTTTAAGAGTGATATAAATGAAGCTAATTATCATTCCGTAACGTTTAGGAATTTAGAGCCTGATACTCTTTATACCTATAGGGTTGGAGATGGAGTTAACTGGACAGAGTATTATCATTTCAAAACTGCCAGTGATAGACCCAGACCCTTTAGTTTTATCTATTTTGGTGATGCCCAAAATGAGGTGAGAACTCATTGGTCAAGGGTCTTCAGAGAAGCCTTTAGGGAAGCACCAAGAGCAGCTTTTACTCTTCACGCAGGTGATTTAATTGATAACCCATCTTGGGACGCAGAGTGGGGTGATTGGCATCAAGGTCCTGATTGGGTAAACGGAACTATTCCTGTAATAGCCACGCCTGGAAACCATGAGTATGAAAGAATTAATCAGGGTCCAGAGTATGAGCGTTATTGGATGACTAAGGCTGGTGAAAGAATAGAGGTTAATATGACAGCTTTTAAACCTGAACCGACCGACAAAGGAACTGTTTATAAAGCTTCCTTCATTGGGCCTAAAGGAAATACCTCATCTTTCGAGATAAATGACGGGGGGAATATTATTTATGTTGACTCAAGCATAGAGGCAATAACCGGTTTTAAGGAAACTGATCTTTTGGGAACCAGTTTCTATTCTGCTCCTCTTTATGATCGGCAAAGGGATCGTGGTATACCAGCAGTAACCAATCATTGGCGTCCTCAATTTACTTTCCCAATACAAGACGTTCCAGATGAATCGCTCAAGGAGACCGTTTATTACATAGACTATCAAGGAGTTAGATTTATTTCTTTAGATTCAAATAAAGAAAGAGAAAAACAGGTTCCATGGTTTAGGAAAGTGTTAGAGAACAATCCAAATAGATGGACGATAGTAACCTTCCACCATCCAGTATTTTCTCCTGGTTCTGATAGAGACAATAAGGAACTGCGCGAGCTTTGGAAGCCCATATTGGATGAATATAAAGTTGATCTCGTATTGAGCGGTCACGATCATACATATGCAAGAACAGGTCAAGTCGATACTCAGGATTTAAAAAATGTACCATCGGGTTATCAGCAAGCCTATGACCCCAATATAGGAACTGTTTACGTTGTATCTGTTAGTGGACCTAAAATGTATGGCATTACCAAAGGAAACTACGCAAAACGAGTGGCTGAAAATACACAGCTGTATCAGATTATTCATATTGACGATAAGAATTTGGAATACAAAGCCTATGAGGCTACAGGTGAGCTTTACGATAAATTTACACTCCAAAAGCGTAATGGCCAGCCTAATTTATTACTGGAAGCTTTGCCTGCAGAAAAGAGGAAATGACTTTAAAGGATGACTACCTTAGGAAATTACTTGAGAGGGGGTACGACAATCCTAAGCTTTCTGAGTTGAGTGAAAGTGCCCTCAAATCCATTCTTAATAATGAGGAATCTTTTTATACAAGGAACTCGAATGATAAAAATGAGGTCTAAATTATTTCGATTATATTGCTTTTTACTTTTACTAGTTAGTTCATCAAATATCGCAAGCGTTGACGTTAAAGAGATTGCAGTTAATGAGTCTATGAACGTTTTGAATTCTTTCATGGACACATTTAACAGCCGGGATATGCAATCTTGGTCTCAGACACTTAATTATCCTCACGTCAGACTAGCAGGAGGAAAGGTTACAGTTTGGAATACTCAAGAAGAGTATGCAGCAGAGGATATCTTTGAAAGACTTGCTTCAACGGGATGGCATCGCTCAGAGTGGTTAAGCCGAGAGGTAATTTTAGTCTCAGAAGACAAAGTTCATATTTCTACAGTATTTCAACGGTACGATAAAGATAATAAGCCGATGAAGAAGTATCAGTCTTTATATATAGTTACTAAGCAAAATGGAGAGTGGGGTGTTCAGGCCAGATCAAGCTTGGCACCATAAAATAGGAGTAGCTTATGCTGATGGAAGCATTTAGGAATTTTATGGTTAAGCGCACTATAAGCGCAAAGCTAAGAAATCAAGGTATGAATACGTTTTCTAATCTTGATCTTCTTAATGAAGTCCGATTAAAAGCTGAAAAGAAGAGGCAGGAAGAGAATAGGCCTCATGAAGTGCTGTATTTTCATAAAGTTGACGACCCTTATTCTCATTTAACTATTCAATATATTGAGAAGCTTAAATCCTCTTTCGATATTATTCTTACACCTGTTCTTGTTGGAGAAGAAGATCCTAAATCTATTCATGAGCCTTCTCTTTATAGTGTTTATTGCCTGGAGGACGCAAAGAGAATTGCACCCTTTTATGGAATAGAATTGCTTGCTGACTCTTATCCAAAAAGTGACCTCATCGATAAAGCCAATTCCATCTTAAGTGTTGTTGAAGATAAAGACTTCAGTGAGGTGGGGTCTATTGTTAGCGATGCATTATGGCATGACAATGAAACAGCCCTTAATGAGTTGGCAAAAAAATATAATGCTACTAAAGATGTGGTCAAATCAAAAATTGAACTGGGAAATAAGCTGCGAAATGATAAGGGATACTATTTTGGATCTGCTTTCTACTATGAGAAAGAGCTTTATTGGGGCGTTGATCGAATCCATCATCTTGAAGACAGACTCACGGAACTTGGTATAAAGAAAGAACTGATAAACGAGCCTATTTGTGCTCCTGAAATTACTGCACCATCTATCTTGAGATCTGATAGATCTGTTCAGCTAAGTTATTATCCTTCGCTAAACAGTCCTTACACTTATGTTAGTGCAAAACGTGTTAGGGAACTAAGAGAAGATTACCCAATTAATTTGATAACCAAACCAGTTTTACCCATGTTAATGAGAAACATGACTATCCCTGCATTTAAAGGAAAGTACATTATTTCTGACGCTGCCCGAGAAGGAAGAAAAAATGACTATGCAATGGGAAAGATATACTCTCCTATTGGAAAGCCAGCTAGAAGGGCTTATTCCCTATTTCCGATAGTTGATGAAGCAGGTAAAGGTTTCGAATATATAGATGACCTTCTTTATGCTTCTTTTCATGAAGGTATCAATATTGGAGAAGAAGATTATTTAAAATCTTTAATCGATAAGCTTGAATTAAACTGGAGTGAGATAAAAAAATCCTTAGGTACCAAACAGTGGAAAAAGGTTTTGGATGACAATCTAAAAGATATGTATGAAGGTAACTGTTGGGGTGTTCCGAGTTTTAAAATTACGGATTCTGATGGAAGTAATCCCTATTATGTGTGGGGCCAGGATCGAATGTGGCTACTAAAGGAAGAGATAAATAAACGATTAGGATGATTTAGATGAAGAAAAAAAATTTATTACTAGGACTGATCATAAGTCTATTGTTTGCATGCTCTCAAAATGAAGAAAGTGCAAAGAATTTATATGAAGCGGAAAATTTTCTTGAAGAAAACAAAGATAACTCGGTCGTAATTGAGATTGAGGAAGGGCTTCAATATTCTGTTTTAGAGTCTGGAAGCACTTACCTAAGCCCAAAGAATAGCGACGTTATAAATGCTGATTTTCATGGAACATTACTTGATGGATCTGTTTTTTGGAGCTCTATTGAGAATGGCGAGCCGTTAGTGATTCCTTTATCCCAATTGATTCCTGGATGTCAGAAAGCTCTAGCCTTGATGCAAGTGGGTGATAAATGGAGAGTATTTATTCATCCTGCGTTAGCTTATGGTGAGCAAGGAAGACCTGGCATACCAGCTAACTCACTATTGATTTTCGATATATCTCTCCATTCTATAGAAACATAATTTTTGGATAATTTTGAAATGTTATATGAAGAAGTAATCAACGGAAGAAGAAGCACCAGAGGTTTCAAAGATAAGCCAGTATCAATTGAAGTACTAAAAGAAGTTTTGGCTTTGGCTACAAGAGCCCCTTCGTCTATGAACACTCAACCCTGGCACTTTCATATCGTCACGGGTGATGTTCTAGACAATATTAGAAAAGAAAATACGGAGCGTAATGTTGAGGGAGTCCCTCCTTCACGAGAAATACGTTCACCACTAGGCTATGAAGGTGTCCATAGAGAGCGTCAAATTGAAATTGCTGTGCAATTATTTCAAGAAATGGGTATTGAGAGACACGATGCAGATGCCAGACAAGACTGGGTTTTGAGAGGTTTTAGGCAATTTGATGCGCCGGTTGCGGTAATTGTTACCTTTGATGCTAATTTAAAAGACGATGATATATCTAAATTTGACTGCGGAGCCGCTGTGAATGGTTTGGTTAACGCTGGCTGGTCAAAAGGTCTCGGAGCAGTTATTAACAGTCAAGGTATTATGCAATCACCTGTTGTCAGAAAGTATGCCAATATTCCTGATGACCAAATTATTATGATCTGCGTTGCTATGGGGTACCCAGATGAAGATTTTCCTGCCAACAAAGTGGTGTCAAGACGAAGGTCAGTAGACGAGGTAGCAACATTTCATGGATTTTAGAGAAAGCTATCAACAAAATTCTCATCATCCTAATATGCACCTTCAATATTCTAAAATTGATGCCTATTGATTTAAAAGCTAAAATAATTTGATGGAGTGGTTCAGTCAACATATGGAGCAATGGTCTCTCGTTTGGTTTGGTTTATTGTTCTGGGGAAGTATCTTTGGCGCGGCTTTACTCTATTTATTTGAGGCAAATTTGGTTATTTCTATACTGGGTTATGCTCTTGGCCTTGGCTTTGGTCTTTTAGCTAAATATAGAGGTTGGTCATGGATCAATTAGGATACCATTCATCTGACTTATCAGTAGAGGCTGAAAGAAAGGTTGCCAGAACTTTCATGGGTCGAATTGAATGGGAGATGATAGTTATTGGGCTAGGCCAATTCACTTTATGGATCGCTACTTGGGTCCTGGTGATAGTCGGTACTATTCCACTGTACGCGGGATTTTTGATAGCTTTATTTACCGCATGCAATGCCTATTTGCCTTCTCATGCAGGCCAGCACGGTCATTTATCAGGAGGTAAAAAGAGTCTTCAATGGCTAGATTATTGGGTTGGTCAAATAAGTGTTATTCCTTTAGCTCAATCGCATGAGATTTTAAAGGCCACTCATTTGAAACATCATGCTCACACTAATGATCCTGATAATGATCCCGATTTTTTTCACGGTAATGCTAAAAATTGGTGGGAAGCGGCAGTAAATGTAAATGTCTCATACAATGATGATGGGCCAGCCATGAAGGCTATTTCAAAGCATATGGAAGATGATCCAAAATTTAAAGAGGCTTTGGAAAAAGGAGGATCATGGGCTTTTCTTTTTTACTTTGCGCAGATAATCCTTGCAGTCCTTTATCCAATTGAAACTCTTCTTTTGTGGTGGATACCCAAAAGAGTAGCAACATCTTACCTAGGAATAGTGTTCTCTTATTTTCCTCATTCTGGTCTTGATAAAGGGCGCTATAAAGATACAAGGTTTTGGACAAACAGATTGCCCAGATTCCTTAATCATTCTATGCAGATACACACCATGCATCACATGTATCCAAGAATTTGCCACTATGATGAAGCCAAAGCTATAGAAGCTTTAAAACCCTTTATGATTGAAAGAGGAATGCCTGGAGCAGAATATATTCCCGAAAAATTAAGATGGAATCCAGTAACATATATAAAGGAGGTTTACTTCGGTGGACGCTAAAGAAAAAATTGAAAAGGGAGTACAGCTATACTTCGATAGCATGTATGAATCTGATCCTGCAAAAGTTAGAGAGGCTTTTTATCCTAATGCTATGATAACCGGATATCTTGAGACCGGTCTTGCCGAAATGACGGTAGATCAATTTGCACAATTTGTAGAAGACCAACAACCTTCACCTAAAGAAAATGGTGAAGAAGTACTATTAGAAATAGTATCGATGGAAGTGGCCGGCTCTACAGCATCTGTGAGAGTAAGAGATGGATATATCGGTCATGTCTTTCTGGATACCTTATCCTTCTTGGAGAAGGATGGAGAGTGGAAAATCTACAATAAACTCTTCCATGTCGAGTCTTAATTAATGAATATGCAGGTCAAGCAAATATCTACTGCTTTAGGTGCTGAAATTACTGGTATCGAACTATCAAAGGTGTCTGATGATCAAGTGGAAGAAATAAAATCACTTCTAACGGAACATAAAGTAATTTTCTTTCCAGGACAGAAAATAACTCAAGATGAGCATGTAGAGTACGGGGCAAAATTTGGAGAATTGGAAGGTCATCCAAACCTAAAAAATAAGAGAGTGACACATCCTAAAATTTTTGAACTAGCAGCAAGTACAGGTGGTATTGCTGATGAATGGCATACCGATATTACCTTCCAAGATTCACCTGCCATTATGTCCGTATTACATATGGTTAAGTGCCCTGAATTAGGTGGAGATACTATGTGGAGTAATTTAAATGCTGCCTATGAAGCACTATCAGATCCTATAAAAGATCTTTGTGAAGGTTTGACAGCACTGCACGATGCAAGGCCACATGGTAAGCCCGAAAAAACAGCTATTCATCCTGTTGTTAGACTGCATCCTGTATCCGGTAAGAAAGTTCTCTATGTAAATGAGCACTTCACCAGACGAATAGTAGAAATGAATATTGAAGAAAGCGACATGTTGCTCTCTTACTTAACTAAATGGGTTACTAAACCACAGTTTACTGTTCGATACCATTGGACAGAGGGGACTATAGCAATGTGGGACAATAGAAGTACTCAGCACTATGTAGTTAATGATTTTGTTGGGGAGAGAATTATTCAGAGAGTTACTGTAATGGGCGATGAAGTGATAGGTTCATCTAATCCAAGATGGCAACCAGCTCTACGAGAGGGTTTTTCTGCAGTCACTACTCACGATAAACAACTAATTACCCACCTTAAAGAAAAAGGCTCTCTCTAGTTTTTTAAAAAGTTAAATTTTATCTTTATATAAGTCGTAATAAATTAATTTATATTATGGAAAGCACAAAGAATAAATCCAGAGCTCTATTTGAAAAATGTATTGGGGCACTGATATTCCTTAATATCCTTCATCAAATAGTCTCCTCTATGGACTTAATGGAATACCAGAATATTCTGGCTTACGGAGATCTTTTCTATCAAGTTTCTATGGTCATTTTCTTGGGAGAACTTATTTATAGATTCTTCATCGAAAAGCAGCTTGGGTTTCTTAATACGGTAGACAGCTTAGTGCTAATAAACTTCTATTTCATTGGAATACTAGATTTAAGAATTTTTAGACTCTTTAGATTCTTCGATATATTCAGCAGAACAAGAATATTGCTTCCTAGTAATACTCTTTTTAAGACTATTCATGTTCAAAGACATAGCTTACTAGGTTCACTTTTTTTAGTGCTGTCTGTCCTTTTACTATTTTCTACCATCATGTATTTTGTGGAGAGGGAAGCACAACCAGATAAATTCGGAAGTATACCTTTGGCAATATGGTGGGGAATGGAAACTTTGACTACCGTTGGTTATGGAGATGTGCATCCTATTACACCTCTAGGTAAGGTACTGGGAACACTCACTATGTTGCTGGGGATAGGTATGTTTGCTTTACCTGCTGCAATCTTAGGTTCTGCATACTATGAAGAAATGCAAAAAAGAAACTTCCTGGTTACTTTCGAGGCCATTTTAGAAGTGCCCTTATTCGAAGAGCTTCCCATCAAAGCCTTGAGTAAGATCAACGAAAAGTTAGACGCTGTTTTACTGCCTCCAAATGAAGCCGTTTTTGAAAAGGGGGAAGAAGCAGATTCTATGTACATTATCGAATCGGGTAGAGCACGGGTTGAACTAGAAAATCCAATTGTTTTAGAGCCGGGTGATTATTTTGGAGAAATGGGTTTAATAAATAATAATCCCAGAAATGCGACCATCACTACACTTGAAGAAGTGAAGCTCTTGCAACTTAAGAAAGAGGATCTGGAAGAGCTGTTCGATGAACATCCAGTTTTATTCCAAGCTATTGAAGCTAAGTTAGACGCTATCAATAGTTAAAAAGAGTAAGAAAATTCTGTAGATATTTGCTCGTCTTGTTTATCAGCAAATTCGGGGGGTATCGAATCATAGAAACTGCTGAATTGAAGTGAAATACTTACATTTTCATTTACCTTGAAATTAACTCCCGTCAAAATACTTGCTTTGTAATCATCCGTTTCATCAAGTGAAGGTTGATAATAAGCAGTAAGAAGTAAGTCTATATTTTCAGCTAGCTCATACTTATCGGTAAAGTACATAGAGAGCCTCTCCGTATCAGTCTCTATACCTTGTAAGTCCTCTTCATCTTCAGTTAAAACACCAAAACCTAGCTTGGTTGACTCATCAAGACTAATTCTTGTACCAAAACCCATCACATCTCTTTGAAGGAAACTTCTAAAAGGATTTTTACTATGTTGAGCAAAAAACTCGGTACTGAAACGAGTTTTATTTAAGAAAATTAATCTACCATGCACAAATGTAGAATCAGATGTTTTAATTTCATTCTTCTTTCTCTCTGAAGTTTGAGCAATCAAAAAAGATTCTATATTTTCTGTATTGTTATCCAGTCTTAGATTGAGAGAATAGAAGTCTCTATCTTCATTTCCCCTAGAGCCGCTCAATTGAAAGCCAATCTTTGAAAAGAACCCAACTTCTCCTTCATTTCTTTGATCTTCAATATTCACAATTGCCTCTCCATAAACAGAGAAAGCATTTAAAAATAATCCGAGTAATAAAATTTTTTTCATACTATTTTGTTTTAGCTACGAAAACACCTTCCCAATCACTTGGAGGTGGATTTTCAATATATTCTTCAATCCTATTTGAAATTAGTTCGTAGTATAGGTTAAAGGAGGGTACATTATTTGCGTATTTTTCTATATGCATACTAGCTTGGCTCCAATCTTGGCCTCTATACATTTCTATAAATTTAGCATGCTCCTCAAAAAATACTTTTTCATTGCCTATTTCTATGTCTTCTCCAAGGACGGTATAGATCCTTTCAGGCTCTTTCTTACCTTTTACAGAGATTAGATCGAGCTCAATCACTCTATTTGAATCTAAGCCTTCAACAGATGATTGTCCCAGTATCATAGGAAATCCATAGTTATTCGACTGACCTTCGAGTCTTGAAGCTAAATTAACCGAATCACCTAAAACCGTGTAATCAAACCTTTGTTCTGATCCCATGTTGCCAACTATACATTCTCCAGTATTGATTCCTATTCCAATAGCCATTTCATCTTGGTCATATTTTCCTAATTCTTCGTTTAATTCTCTTAATGCAATTTGCATATTAAACGCAGCCTCTATTGCCCTTTCCCTGTGATTTTCTTGATCAATGGGTGCATTCCAAAAGGCCATGATGCAATCTCCCATATATTTATCGATGGTTCCCTCAGTTTTTAGTATCTCGTTACTTAGCGTAGACAGTAATTGATTAATAAGATCAGTTAGACCCTCTGGATTATCTTTATAGTTCTCAGAAATAGCAGTAAATCCTCGAATGTCGGAAAATAAAACAGTCATTTCTTTTCTCTCTCCACCTAAAACCAAAGACTCACTTGATTGTGCTAGTTTTTCTACCATGACAGGGCTTAGGTATTGCGAGAAAGCATTTCTAACTTTACTTCTTTCCATTTCTGTAAATAGAAAATTAAAGAAGGTAATGATCAAATAGGCCAGAAGACAAATAACCATTGGGGAGATAGGATCAACCAAGAATTGATGATTGATGAAAATGTAGTAACTTCCATAAACAATGGATCCATTGCCAATGCCAAAGGCAACAAGCCCACCTATCGGTCCTTGTTTTTGTATGGTGAGTGTTATCACTACTGAAAAGAGCAAACCCATCAGAAACTCAAGTCCCAAAAGCCAATCCGGTCTCTTTAGGAAGGAGTTTGAAAAGATTTGTTGAACAAACTGAGCAATAATTGAAACTCCAGGGATATTCTTTTCCAAGGCATTAGATCTAAGGTCAAACAATCCAGAAGCACTCGTGCCAACTATTACTACCTTTCCTTCAAAAAAGTAAGGATCTACAACACCTTCTATAACCTGCCATGCAGGCAACACAGAAAGGTTATTGCTCTTTGTTGGATATAACCAGAAACTCCCATCTGCATTTGTAGGCATGATCAATGACCCAAGTTTGACGTGATTAATACCGGTATTTTCTCCAAATGCTTCTTCACTTGATGCATTTGAAGACTTCACTTGATAAGTTGATGCTCCAATTGCTACCCTAACAATTTCTAATGGAAGGGAAGGCACTAAGGATCCATTTATATTTTCAAAACTAGGAAGGGTTCTTACAATTACATCATCATTCCCTATGCTCATACTGCCCAAACCTGCGCTCTCAGTTTCAAGTTTATCTAGATTATTCTGCATACCGGTATAAGGTTGGACGAAAAGTTTTGGATCATCTCCTTGAATGACCATGCCATGCTTACCTAGATAGTTTTGACTCTCGGTTTTATTATTTGGAGCCAGTCCTAAAACAACAGTGCCGTGGTTGGCAATGGACTGAGCAAATAAATCATCGTGATCAATAGTCCTAGAAAGTATTTCAACCAATGCTTCATCATTGGAATAAATTTGCTGTAGTTGACTCGATCCCGTTCTATCCGGTTCTGCAAATACTATGTCAAAAGCCGTAGCCGCAGCCAATTGGGTTTGATCAGTAAGGCTAGCAAGAGCATCTCTTGACCAAGGCCATTGTCCTATTTTTTGCAAAGACTCATCATCAATATCCACAATAATAACGGGATCTTCCTCAAGTTTGGGTCTTGGAAAAATAGTCTGAAATGTATCAAAAGACGTAATCTTAAGATCACTAAATATTTCTAATGGGTCCAATAATGGAAAGAAAGATAACAGCACCGCGAAGGGCAGTAATAGATTTTTTCCGTATTTAGCCATAGTTATATGCTCCGAGTCAGCTTTGCAGATTCATTTAAAACTTCATCCAGAATGGCTTCGACTTTTTTTGGCTCTAAATTGAATAAATTCAACGTAGTCATATAATCATAAAACGCTTTCTCGGCAGTTTGCCCATTTATTACCTTTTCAAGCACGGTTACATAACCCGCTCTCATTGTATCTCTTGCTTTCCTAAAATGTAGTAATGTATCGATCTCCGAACCGGGAATCTCTCCTCCTTTAATTGCTTCAATTACCAAGCCTTCTTGCATTTCTTCAGCTGTATTCTTCCACACTTCATTTATTACTTCAGGTCTTTCAATGATCCAGCCCGCAGAAGGGTCATTTGAAAATAATTTTAGAGACATGTACCAACCAAAAAAAGCTCTATTAAGTGGACTTTGTATACCTTGTGCAGAGTTTCTTAATTGGGTGGCCACCTCAGATACCTTCTCTTTAACAATCCTTTCATGAATCTCTTCAATTGAAGAAAAGTAATTGTAAAAAGTGCCGTAAGAAACCCTTGCGAGGTTGGTGATGGTTTTTACATCAAGTTCTTTGTAGCCATTAAGATCAAGTAATTCTTCTGTTGCTTTTAGCAGTTTATTTTCAGTTCTTTGTCTTGTTTTTGACATTTTTTTAAAATTTTCTGACATGGTATCAGAAAATAGGAGAATTATCTTTCTTTACTTCATTAAATATTTGATAATTCGTCAGTTTTTTTGGTAAACCTTTAGAAAAATAGCGTGAAACTCTTTAAGGGCAAGTTTTTTATATTATTTGTAGTTTGGGTCTTTTACTCTCAAACTGTAGTTGCGGTAAATGTAACTCCAGCCATTACAGATCCAAAATTAATTGAAGAGACAAATTTACAAAGAGAAAAAATCTTTGCTGAGCTGATTGAAGATCCCACCAATCTAGATTTTCTATTTAAATATGCAAATCTTTCTATTCTCTTAGGAGATTTAGAGGCTGCTATTAGTGTTTTCGAGCAAATGCTAATTTACGAACCGGATCTTCCAAGAATACGACTTGAGTTAGGGGTTTTGTATTTTCGTCTTAATGCTTATCCTTCAGCTAAGCTTTATCTTAATAGTGTCAAAAAATACGATGCTCCTGAAGAAGTGCTCAAAAAAGTAGATTCCTTTTTAGACTCGATAGTTGAGGCAGAGAGAGACTTTGTACATCAGCACATACTCAGTATGGGACTTACTAGATCAAGTAACGCAAATTCCGGTATAGATGATGATATCATTGAAATTGCAGGCTTTGCCTTAGAAGTTCCCGATAGTTCGAAGCCTAAAAATGATCTTACAAGAAATATTAGGTATACCTATACACTTAATCAGGATCTCAACCACCCTCGAGGGGATAAGGTTAACTACCTTATTGCTCTTACTGATCAAAGACTGGAAACTTTTAGTCAGTTTGACACCTCCTCAATTGTTACTTCAGCTACAAGAACATTTAATCTTGAAGGAAATCCTACTTCTATATTCAGTCGTCCCTCTCTTGATGCGACAATTACAGGATTTATTGTGTTGTTAGCAGATAAATCACTTCTTAACTCACAAAAGTATGACCTAAAATTTACAGGAGCACTTTCAGATAGTGCTTATTTCGCTATAGGAGGATTCCATGATCAGAGGAAGTTTCTGATTAATGATCTTAAGAGTGGTTTAATGAATGGTCTTTTTCTTTCTAATTCCTATATATCGGATTCAAATATTTTGACCGAAATAGAATATGAGTACTCTAAATACAATGCAAAAGCTTCCTATGAAACATATCAGTCAAATTCATTTGGTTTGAATATTACTTCAGTACTAGGAAAAGGATGGGGCTTTAAGGCCTCGCTTTCACATGTAAATAAATCTCATTTTTCTCCATTACCCGTTTTTGGAGAAAGAAAAGATAAGCTCAATTCCATGAAGCTTGAATTCTCCAAAAGTTCTTCTGACAACTGTTTTTTTGAAAGCTATCGACTCTCTAAAAATGACAATAACAGTTCAATAGAAATTTTTGCTAAATCGAACTTACAGATCACTGCAGATTTTAGCTATGTATGTTTGTTTAACAACTCTAACTCATGATTAAAGTTTTGAAGAAAACCATATTATTCATCTTATTGATGAACGTTAATGCAGTTTTCACAGAAGGAGAGATAGGTGTTGCCTCTGCTGTAAATAAAAATACAACAGATTTAACCCTAGCAGAGGAAAGAAGGCTTATACAGGCTGGATATAAGATAATTCAAAATCATACTTTAGAAACAGATGCTATAGGTCGAGCTGCTCTTCTGCTTATAGACGGCACATCTTTCTCTATTGGTCCTAATTCTTCAGTAACTCTAGATAAATTTATTTACAACCCTGAGACCGCAGAGGGTTCTTTAGAGGTATCTTCCAGGGGCTTGCTAAGGTTGGTTGGTGGGAAGGTTACCAAGAAAAGGCCTGCATTAATTAGAACTAACTCAGCAACTGTTGGAATAAGAGGGGGAATAACCATTGTCCAAACACAAGGCTTATCAACCTCAGCTGCTTTTGTTTATGGTGATGAATTAACTATGACCCCGAATCAGAATAGTTCAGCTGCAACCAGTCTGACTGAAAATGGATTTATCGTTACAGTTGAAGATCCTACTGCTGAAGTAGGAGATCCAGAACAACTGAGTGAAACTTTTCTTGCAGAACTTCAGAAAGGTCTAGAGGCAAGAGAGAATGATGAAGAGTCGGATGGCGATTCAACCGATGAAAATTCAGAAGAGGAATCTACCGAAGAGGAGTCTACCGAAGAGGAGTCTACCGAAGAGGAATCAACCGAAGAGGAATCAACCGAAGAGGAAGCTACGGAAGAAGAGTCTAATGAGGAGCAAAGTCAAGAATCTGAACAATCTACCCCAGATGAGAAAACCTCGGAGGAGCAGGAAGAAAGTACCACCGAAGAAAACAATACTTCTGATAATCAAGGCCAGAATAATGAAATCCAACAAGAAAATTCTGAGGAGCAAAGTCAAGAACCTGATCAAGCAACCCTAGATGAGAATGTTTCGGTGGAGCAGGAAGAAAGTACCACCGAAGAAAATAATAATTCTGATATTCAAGACCAGAATAATGAAATCCAACAAGAAAATTCTTCTGATACTGATACTGAAACAGAATCAAGAACAGATAATGACACTGCACAAGCAGATATTTCATCTGACTCTGGGTCAAAAGCTCAAACTTCCGATCAACCAGATACAACTACAGCAGTAGATGATGACCCTCAACCTGATGTAGATGAAAGTGCCTTAGATTCTTCTGGTGTATCAGATAATTCTTCAGATATAGCTCCTTCAGAACTTTCTACGTCTGATGATGTTGTGGAAACAGAAATAGATATTGATACAACCTCTGATGAAGTTGAGGAGACTGCTGAAGAAACAGAAGAAGCTTCTGAGACCTCTATTGAAGATAATGCGGCTGTAGAAACAACCGAAACCGTCGTTGAAGAAGCTCCCTTTGATGCTTTGCTAAGCAATGAAAATATACAATTAAATGAAAATGAGACAGATATAAATTTAACAAGCCTTATTACCAATAAAGACGATGACGTAGAAGTTGTAGTTACTATTGACGGAGATGATAAAGATTCATTTTTATTTGATACATCTTCTAGAACTTTAATCTTCATAGGAAATGCAAACTATGAAGATAAAACTAACTTCTCATTAAGCCTTATAGTCCAAAGGGAAGACGAAGAAGTGGTAATACCTGTGAATATCTCGGTTAGAGATATCAATGAAGCTCCATCAGTAAGTACAGAAATTCAGGACTCTTATGCAGAAGACCTATCTGTAGGGTCTGTTTTAGTAGGAGTAACTATCTCCGATCCTGAGAATCAAGAAGTAACTTATTCAATAAGTGGAGAGGGTAGCGATAAATTCTCTATTGATGAATCTGGCAATATTACTTTGGCTGAGAGCTTTGATTTTGAAGCCAAAGCCTCTTACACGCTCACTGTAACAGCGACTGATGGAGAGCTTAGCTCTGAGACGGAAGTTTTAATCAATGTTGGTGATATTAACGAAGCACCTTCATTATCTTCAACCTTGGCTTTGACATCTTTTAGTGAAGATTCAGCCATTGGTACGATTATTGCAACTTCAAGCGCCTCAGATCCTGAGTCCAATGCGATAACTTATAGTTTGATAGGTACGGGAAGTGAATACTTTTATGTGGATGAGAAAGGAAATGTAACTCTAAAGAATAATTTAGACTTCGAAACTGACAACAATTATGAAATTACCTTAGTTGCTAGTGATGGTGAATTGACAAGCAGCTCTGTAATTACATTTGATATATCTGATGTTGATGAGGCACCCAGTCTCTCTTCATCGCTGAAATCAGAAAGTTTTGAAGAAAGCATTGCAGTGGGCACTGCATTGGCTACGATTAGTTCCATCGACCCAGAATCTCAAACTATTACCTATTCTTTATCGGGAACGGACAGTGAAAACTTTGAGATCGATAGCGAAGGCAATATTACTTCGAAGGTAGCTTTTGATTATGAGACACAAAAATCTTATACCTTCAACATCACAGCATCTGATGGAACCAATTCTACAACTTCACCTCTTACTATTACGTTATCAGATGTTAATGAATCACCAGATGTAAAAATCAGCCTTCAGGGAAGTGAATTTGCTGAAAATATTACTACAGGATCAACTATAGCTACCGTTGCTTACACCGATCCTGAATCCGACACACTTACTTATACTTTATCAGGTACAGGAAGTGATCAATTTTCAGTTGACGATCAAGGCGTCATTACTTTGAAGACCGGTTTAGATTACGAGACCAAAACTTCTTATGAATTGACTCTGACGAGTAGTGATGGCACCAACTCGATACAAACTCAGATAAGCTTCTCGGTAACTGATATTAGTGAACTTTCTCTTTCTTTAGATGCTACAGAAGTTACGCTGGCAGAAAATATATCAACGGGTACGTCTGTAGCAATCGCAAGCTCTTCAGATGCTGCCGGAGAAGTCACATACTCTATTACAGATCTAGATGATGCTACATTAGAGAGTAATATTTTTTCTATAGATAGTCAGGGCAAGATTACTCTTGAATCAGCATTGGACTTTGAATCAAAAGATTCTTATACACTTGCCGTTTCTGCTTCAGATGGAAAAGAAACTAAAACTAAGCAACTCACGATTACTGTCAGCGACATTAATCTTAGTTATTCGGGAACATTAGAATCACAAAATCAAAACGAAGATATATCTATAGGTACAACTATTGTGACGTCCTCTGCTTCTAATAGTGAAGGAACAGTCAGTTACTCCTTAACTGATGATGACAGTAAATTTTCCATCGACAGCTCTACCGGAGAAGTAACCCTTTCCAGTGCATTAGATTATGAAACCAAAACCTCTCATTCCTTCACGGTTACGGCTACTGATGGAGTGACGACTTCATCTGAGACCTTCACGCTAAATGTTGGGGATGCTGGTCTTTCCTTAAGCGGTGCTTTAGCTCAATCCTCGCAACAAGAAAATATATCTACAGGAACTTCTATTCTGACTTCTTCAACCTCAGAAAGTAAGGGAACAGTTAGTTACTCGATCACAGATGCAGATAACAAATTCTCAATTAATAGCTCTACCGGTGAGGTAACACTTGCTAATGCTTTGGATTATGAAACTAAAACCTCTCACTCATTTACTGTAACGGCTACTGATGGAGTTACGACTTCATCTGAGACCTTCACGCTAAATGTTGGGGATGCGGGTCTAACCTTTACCGGTGCTTTAGCTCAATCTTCGCAACAAGAAAATATTTCTACGGGAACATCTATTCTGACTTCTTCAACCTCAGAAAGTAAGGGTATAGTCAGTTATTCACTGACAGATTCCAATAATAAATTTTCTATAGACAGTGCTACGGGTGAAGTCACTCTTGCAAGCGCTTTAGATTACGAAAGCAATACCTCATACTCCTTCACCGTAACTGCTACCGATGGCGTTACTACAACCTCTGAAACGTTTACTCTAAATGTTACCGATGTAGATCTAATGGTAACTTCAAGTTTGGCTTCTGAAAATCAAGCAGAGACTATATCAACAGGCACATCAATATTGACGATTTCAACAAGTAATGCTGAAGGAACTCTAAGCTACTCAATCACTGATGCCGATAATAAATTTGCGATCAACAACTCTACTGGTGAGGTTACGTTGGCAAATGCTTTGGACTACGAAACTAAAACTTCTCATTCGTTTACGGTAACAGTAACAGATGGGACTACTTCGAGTTCAGAAACTTTCACATTAAATGTAACCGATGTTGACTTAGCTTTCAGCGCATCTCTGGCTTCAAGCTCTCAATTGGAAACTATCTCTACAGGTACAACTATTGTGACGTCCTCTGCGTTAGACAGTGAAGGCACAGTAAGCTACTCAATCACTGATGCCGATAATAAATTTGCGATCAACAGCTCTACTGGTGAGGTAACGCTTGCTAATGCCTTGGATTACGAAACCAAAACATCTCATTCTTTTACTGTTACAGCCACTGATGGAGTAACCACAACATCACAGACTTTTACACTGACTGTAGATAACGAAGTAATCAATACGCTTGCAGTTTCCTTGGCAAATAGTGGAGCTGCTCTAGCCGAGTCTTCTAGTTCTGGAACTTCGGTCGGTAGTTCCAGTATCAATAATCCTGACAGTGACAGCGTCTCTTATACTCTAAGTGGCACTGGCAGCAGTAATTTTGCTGTGGATAGCAATGGTAACATTACCACCAATGCTACTTTGGATTTTGAAACAGCCAAGAGTTATGCACTTACGTTAACTGCTTCAGGAGGAGGCACCACAACTACTGATAATTTCACGGTCAATGTGGGTAATATTGAAGAACTTGAATCGGCAGTACTACGATATTCTGCTGATTATAATTCAGTTTCAAGAAGTGGATTTAGTGCAACTGCAACTCGTGGTCCTTCTGGATCAAGTCTCGCTGCATACACTTTAGAACAAGTCGGTACCACCAATTCAACTGATATTACCAGTGTGGATGATACGGCTAACAATTATGTGCCAGTTGAGATCAATTCTGGTACCCAACTAAATTGGCGATATTACTTTCCCACTGATATCTCCGGTAATGGCTTTTATTCTTTTGCACCAAATTCTGAGGTAGTAGATGGTAAGTATTACAGCCCTCTAGGCACAGCAGTCACCACCACCATAGCCAATGCTGACTTCCTGACTGCAGGACGACTTTATAGCGCAGAATATTGGTTCATGACCACCGATAAGGCAGAAGCACAAGTAAGTTATACCAGCAGCAGTGGTGATATTGGTGACCTTTTAATTACAAACCATTACCAAGGTGCTTATAATTACGAGACATTCTGGACTCAGGCAAACAGTGCTGCTACCAACCCTCTTACTGCTTCTTATCAACACGAACTCAGAAATTACACCTTTTCAGATTTATCTGGTTATGGTGTAGTGATTGATGGCGCAAACGATGCTTACAGTCGAACTGATGATACAAATTATGCTGGTAACAGGTCAGCAGCACTATCATTTATTCAGCAAGAAAATAAGGTTCTAGTTTTTACTGGTGAGAATTCCAATTGGACAAATAAAAATAATTCCATAGTAACTTTTCTAGAAACCATTATGAGTGGTAGCGATTTTAGTTGGAGCGCAGGCGGAATGCCGAGCGTTGACTTTACTTATTCAGGATTTAGATTTCAATCGAGCGCCTCGAGTAGAGGTGATTCACAATTAAATTGTCCATCAGGCTTTGATACTTATTGTTTTGGATCATTTGCTTTTTTCCCAGCTTCGATGACTGACTCGGAATACAAATCAGATGTTTTTATTTGGCTTACTGTCAATCAGCAAATGGATTCAAGTTTAGATACACAAATAATCAATTACGCGAATACCACCTTTGGTTCTCCAACCACATCCACCTACAACCTCTATGAGGATCAAGTAACTCTAGCCGGAGAAGTTTATAAGGATGCTAACTTTTTATCCTTTACAGATAGCAACAAGCGAGTCATTGCCATGGCAGTCATCCCACTTGAAAACTTTGCTGCTAGTGGAAGCAGCAACGATTATTTTATTCCTAATTTCATTCCAAAAACGCTTTGGTCTTATGGTGATGTTGGACATGATTATTGCTTAGGGATTGGCAATAACGCCTCGGCATGTAACGGCAGCTATGATAACTACTATGATTTCTCTAGCACCGCCTTAAGTAGTTCTATGATTGATACCTCTAGATTCAATGGCAGCGATAATGAGTTGCCTGAAGGTCAATCCATGTGGTGGCAGGTACTAAATCCAAGCGGTATAGGGGTTGGACTTTGGGCACAAATTTCTTTGAAAGATTCCTATGACGGTGCCTCAGGCAGTACCACTCGAGATGACCAAGAAAGTCTATTGAATGTTGTGATATCTAATGTGGATTATCGAAAAAATGATACTACCAGATACTCAGCTGGAGACACTGGCTTGGGCATGGATGGTTATCATTATTGGTCCTATCAAGGTGCGACCAATGCAGATAATGATGGTCTGGGCATTAATTACGGTACTTCTCCTATTGAGTGTGCAACCTCTAATGATAGTGGCTGCTTTTGGGGTGATAGCTCCAATCAACCTGGGGGCGCCATGATCACATCTTCTGATCCCTACAAGTCAGGTAATATGACCTTGGGAGTTAATTACAACTCAAACAATGATACCTTCAGTACTGGCTCCTTTAATATTTCTGCTGTGGTTCAAGACGTTAAACCTTCAAGCTCATCTTATGCAGACTATGCAAGCTTAAGTAATTTTAGATCTTCAGATTTTTACTCATCCAGTGCCACGGGGTACAGCGGAATTTTCAGCGGCATTTTAGAGTTTGATGTCAGTGGCACAGGTAACTCTCAGCTTTCTTCGATTCGCTCAAGCAGCACGCTTGCAACCTTTACGTTTGATACGACCAACGATGATGTTCAGGTAGTTGCACCTATGACCATCAGTGCAGCACCCTCAAATAACTATACTTCCAATTGGAGCACAGTGGATACCGGCTCTATGACTTTAAAGTTTGGCGATACCACCAACGATGAAGCAAAATCAGCCTATATTTCAAGTGAAGTCTTTGGTGCTGAAATTCAAGATGACGGAGCGCAAATTGATGGAACTTCAGGCGGCTCCAATAACTTGGCTGGAGTAATGGTTTCTTACAATACATTGGACAAAGAGGATTCTGATCTATTTCATACAGGTGGCAATGATTCAATGCCTAATACTGAGTATTCAACCTGGGGTTTCTGGGCCATGAGTGCTGCAGATATAACTCCTAATTCAGGTGATCAAAATGCTTCAGTTCACTTAGGTACTTGGGTAGGCGGTGAGCTCGTGGATCAAAATGAAATACCAACTTCTGGATCTGCTTCCATGAGTGGTGCTGCTGCGGTCAATGTTGCATACAGACATAACCAGACAGGTACAAATTACGATGTACATAAATACACAACCACAGCTGATGTTGCTGCGTCATTTAACTGGGGTGCTAGTGGCTACTCAGGCACTTTAGACTTCACCAACTTTGATGATAAAAATCCGATTGTAGCAAATGCTGGTTTCGCTTCTTTTTCCGTTGCTATCACAGGAACCAATAATACTTACACAGGGACTTCTACGGATTCTCTTGATAACAGTTGGCTAGGTGGAGCTGCAGTTGCGGGCGCTCTTTTCGGCGATTCTTCTCCTACGGAGAGTGGAGGACGAGTGAATGTGAATTTATATAAATCTGGAGATACAGGAACTGCTGGAGCGAATGATTTTTATATGGCGGAAGGTATTTATTTGATTTGTGCTAGCGGAGGTTGCTAGTAATTTAAACTTTTAAACTATAATGCAGAAAAGGAGACAGTTTTGAACGGAAATAGTTTTGTTGATTTTTTTCTCAAGATCAGAAACAGCAGGTTTTTTAATACCCTAGTAATTTCTGTGATTCTTGCTTCAGCTCTATACGCTGGTGTTTCCTCTTATGATATTCCTCCAAACTATGTCTACCTTCTGGAGGTCTTCGACTACGCAATCACCATATTTTTCACCATAGAAATTCTTATTCGAATGATTGCTGAAAAGTCTTTGGTGAAGTTTTTCAAGGACGGATGGAATGTGTTTGATTTCATCATAGTCACCATTAGCTTAATCCCGGTCGGGGGTGCTGAAAGTGTTTTTGTAGCTCGTCTTTTAAGGATCATAAGAATTTTAAGAATAGTGACAGTGGTTCCTGCCTTTAGACATATTATTGAAGCCTTGATTAAAACCGTTCCGAGAGTAGGTTTTATAGCACTTTTGATGTTCATTTTTATTTACATCTGGGGTGCTATAGGCACTTTAATTTTTGGAGAACTCGAACCGGATCGTTGGGGCAATATTGGTGTGGCTATGCTCACGCTGATGCAGGTTGCTACTTATGATGACTGGGGAGCTATCATGGGTGATGTTATAGGCACTTACCCACTGGCTTGGATTTATTTTGTCAGCTTTATCATCATTAATGCCGTGGTCCTATTGAACATGGTTATCGGAGTTATTGTTGATGTTATGACTATCGAAGCCAAGGACAACTTTGTTCCAGACAATCCTGAAGAAACGAATTAATTTCTGACAAAGCTTGAAATAGATAGGGCGGTTTCGTCACTTTCTATTTTGTTTTCCTTAAATTTCTATTTATTTATTTTCCTTTGAATACTGGCTCTTTCTTCTCTACAAAGGCTTTTGTTGCATTTCTGTGATCTTCAGTTTGACCACAATGGATATGATGAGTTGCTTCAAGATCTAAACAATCATCTACCTCTCCATTCATGGCACGATTGAGATTTTCTTTCATATAACGATAAGCAACTGAAGGTCCATTAGCTAATCTATTGGCAATTTCCATAGTCTTATCCATCAGGTCATCTGGCTCGCAAACCCAGTTTGTTAATCCAAGATTTAAGGCTTCATTTGCAGTCACTCTATCCGAGAGAAAATATAGCTCTCTAGCTTTGGCAGATCCTATTAGCTGAGTCATAAAGTAACTACCGCCATAGTCTCCTGAAAATCCCACTTTAGCAAAGGCTGTTGTCATTATGGCATTGCTCGCCATAACTCTAAGGTCACACGCGAGAGCATAAGATAGACCAGCACCGGCTGCGGCACCTGGTAGTGCAGCGATAGTAGGTTTTGGCATTTTAAAAAGTTTTCCTGCTGTCGCTCTTTGATGGACTCTTTGCCTATGAATAGCTGCATCGATTGTGTTTTCACCAACCGTTCCATCTCCGGATGAAGCCATACCTTTTACATCTCCACCAGCACAAAATCCTTTACCTGCACCCGTTAGAACAACACATCTAATGGTAGGATCAAGTTCCACTTCCTCAAGCGAAGCCCGCATCGCTTCGTTCATCTCTCCTGACATTGCATTTCTGGCTTCAGGACGATTCATTGTTAGCACCGCAACGCCGTTTTCCTTTTCAAAAATGAGGTGTTCAGTGCCTGTATCTATTTTCTCCATAGTCTTTCTCCCTTTACCCTATCTTTGCTATTCTATGCAGAAGATGCAAGTGAAAATTAATCAATTAGGTGTACTTTTTTGCACCATTTTTTTTCTTACTTCACAGACTTTATTGGGTCAGAATGCTCCATTATTAAAGAGCCCTAAAGTAGATAATCCTAAGTCTGTACTTTTTATAGGCAATAGCTTCTTTTATTACAATAACGGAGTCCATAAACCAGTTTTGGGTATGGTTAAGGCAAATGAATCTCTAGGAAAGGGGCACAGATTTAGAAATATAACCATCAATAGCTCTTCTCTAGAATGGCATGATGTTGAATCCTATGTAACCAATGAAAAAATAGGTTCTTTCTCCATCACTTCCAGCAATAAATACAAACGCTATGAACCTGAAAAATATGAGCTCGCCGTTATGATGGACTGCAGTCAGTGTCCTATCCATGAAGATAGGAAAGATTTATTTAACTTCTACGTAGATAAACATAGTAAAACCTTAAAAGCCAATGGAGTAGAGCCTTCTTTGTTAATGACGTGGGCATATAAGGATGTTCCTGAGATGATAGACGGACTATCATCAGCTTACATATCTGCCGGGAATCGAAATAAGGTTATGGTCTTTCCGGCTGGATTAGCTTTCAAGCTAGCTCAAGATGAAATTCCAGAGATAGATCTATATACACCAGATAAAAGACATCCGAGTAAAGCTGGTACGTACCTAATGGCAGCAGTTATTTATTCTTCAATATATAATGTTTCACCAATCGGCAATTCATACGATTATGGGTTAGGTCAAGAAACGCAATCACGACTTCAAGAGATAGCTTGGGCAGCTCTAAATAGCTACTTAAATAGATAATAAAGAGGGGATTATGAAAAAGATTATCAGTTTTTTAAGACAAAATATTTTAGTAATTGTCATTTCTTTCAGCTTGGGAGGCTTTGCTGGATATAAAGTATTGGAATCCTTGGGTATAGCTTTTTTGATTAATAGCATTCCCATTCCTGAAGGATCTATTGCTGATAAAGATGCATTTCTCGAAACTCTTCCAGAGGGAAAGCCTCTAGTACAAAAAGAATTAATACCAGTCGAGAACAAAGCGAAAAATATTATCCTATTGATTAGTGACGGTATGAGTTTGACTCAAGTTTCCTCATATAGATTATTAAAGGGTGGTCCAAACGAAAGAATTGCTGTCGATACATTCCCCGTTTCTGGAATCGTTCTGACCCACTCACAAGATGCTATTGTCACTGATTCAGCCTCTTCTGCTACAGCCTTTAGCACAGGCAAAAAAACTAATAATGGAGCACTGGGTCTCGATCAAGATAACCAAATTCTTGAAAACTTCACCGAAAAAATCGACAAACATGGTTACGTAAGTTCTCTAATATCTACCTCAGAAATTACACATGCTACTCCAGCAGCTTATGCCTCTCACGTAGATTTAAGATGGAAAACTGATGAAATCAGTTTACAGATGATGGACTCTGATGTGATGACGATTTTAGGTGGTGGCAGGCACTTCTTCATACCCGAAGAAATGGGCGGTAAGAGGTCTGATGAGGTAAATTTACTTGAAGAGATAGAATCCTCTCACACAATTCTTATGAAAAAGAGCGATATGGATAACTTCGATCATTCAAATAAAGGTAAGGTGGTAGGACTTTTTGCTGATGAAGCTTTAAGAGATGCAGAGACGCCTGACAATCACTCTCTGGAACCAACTTCAAGTGAGATGTTGGAATTTGCGCTCAAGCGTTCTGAACAATTTACTTCAAATGGTTGTAAAGGTTTTTTCGTAATGGTTGAAGGATCTCAGGTCGACTGGGCCGGTCATGCTAATAATTTGGATTACCTGAAAAGAGAAATGCAAGATTTTGATGAAGCAGTAAAAACTGCTCTAGATTTTGCAAAAAATAATCAAGAAACTCTAGTAATAGCAACTGCTGATCATGAGACTGGTGGTCTGTTAATTGAACCAGCTACTCCAACGAATTATACATCTCCCGAAGTGAAATTTTCTTTTAATACTGGTATTGGATATGGATCCCATACTGGAGTACCTGTTCCAGTTTATGCTTATGGACCGGGTTCTGAGAACTTTACAGGAACTCTTGATAACACTGATATCTATTACGCCATGGTAGAAGCACTTGATTTAGCATCACGGGATGAGAGCTGCGTAAACTAATCTAACTTAATATATGTATTCAGTAATTCTATACAGCTTATTTATAGTCTTCTGGATAGCCATTCTTTATGACTTCACCAGAAGACCCAAAGATAGAGAAGACGATTCTTGGACAGAATTCTTACCTCTCAGAAAGCTAGCCAGGGCTTATTGGGTAGTGTGGATTATTATTGTTATGTCATACACCTTCATCGTTAGCTTCTTATTAACCTAGATGAGAGATCCTAGACCTTATTTCACCTGAGATAGGCTCTTCCACGAAGAAGCCTCTTCTAATTGCTTGCTAAATTCCAGCAAGAGTCGATCTTCTCCAAGACGACTTGCAAATTGAATACCTATGGGCAAACCCTCACTGTCAGTAGAGCACGGTAAAGTTATTGCTGGCGCCCCTGAAATATTTTGATACTTTGTGAAGGGCAGGTATTCATTGATCCTCTGCCAGTGTGTTTCGCCGTCAACCTCCGGTCCAAAAAAACCAATTTTTGGAGGCGTTGTTCCAAGAGTAGGGGTTATGAGGATATCAAATCCTTCCAATAATTTTTCATATTCCGAAGCAAACTTCCTAAGTCTCCTAAAGGCAATGGGCAATTTATATAGATTTTTCCAGTGGTGCTTAACTAAAAATTGTGGCCATGTTTCTAATTGCGAAGGATCAAATTTTGAACTGAATTCCTTTCCTCCTCCATAACGAAGATAAAAAGCTAAATGTGTCCATAACAACCAAAAATCTTGATCAAATTTTTTGTAAAAAGGATTAGAAATAATCTCTATATTATGACCGAGGGATTCGCACTTTCTAGCTGCATCATGAGTTGCTTCAACTAGAAAATCATCACTCTGAATTCCATGACAAGTCTCAGTAAGTACCGCAATTCGCAAGTCGGTTCTGTAGGTTTCTGAGATTTCACCAATGGGAGGAAACTCTTTTGCAGGATTTTGTTTTTCAATTGCAGCATGAAAAGCCCATGTATCTCTTACCGTACGAGTAACAACACCATCATGCAAAATATTTGCTGGAAAATAACCCGGAACTTCTTTGTCTTTAATTCTGCCCCTCGAAGCTTTAAGTCCTACAAGGCCACAACAGGAAGCAGGAATCCTTATTGATCCTGCACCATCATTTGCATGAGCTATTGGAATCACTCCTGCAGCTACCAAAGCAGAACTCCCTCCTGATGAGCCACCAGTAGAGTAGCCTGTATTCCAAGGATTACGTGTAGCACCAAAGCGCATGCTCTCTGTAGTTCCAGTTAATCCAAACTCTGGTGTTGTAGTGGTACCCAGGTGATTGAGTCCAGTAGCGAGAACCTGCTGTGCTGTTTTAGAGAATTTATTTGAGATATCACCTGGCAGAGTTCTGCTGCCAAGATATATAGGCAGTCCAAGAACTTGGTCCGTATCTTTTATAAAAGTAGGGATTCCGTTAAAGCTACCTGAAAAAGACCCTTTAGATCTTTCAAGTGCAGAATCAAAGTCTTCAACTGCAATTGCATTCAAGTGAGGGTTTACTCGCTGAGCCCTCGCGATAGCATCCTTAGTAATTGTCTGGGGATCTAAGTCACCCTTTTCTATTTTTTCAGCTATACCCACCGCATCATCATTGCCAAGCGAATCATCTAGGAACGCACTTACTTTTTCTTTAGATTCCATTTCTTAAGTTAGTTGTCTTTGTAAACTTCACGGTACACTGCACAAACTATATCTTCAATGGTACGATCCGAGTAGAATTATTGAGAAAAAATGCCGGAGAGTATATGAACCACCCATTAGATCAGATTACAGCTGACGAAATAAATACTGCAGTTGAACTATGCAGATCTTCTTCGTCTGTTATGGATGATGCGCTTTTTGTAAATATCAGCCTTGTTGAGCCCGATAAAGAATTTGTAAGAAATTTCAAGGAAGGGGATGATTGCCCAAGAAATTTGAAAATTCGTGGAATAGACTCTCAACCTGATGGTGGTTTTGTAGCTATATTAGATGTGGTTGCTAAAAAGATAGCTAAAGTGGATAGAGTACCAAACGAAGCCCAGGTTTCTTATAGCATGGCCGAAGTATTTGCAGCTCAGGAACTAACCAAAGCTGATGAGCGTTACCAGGAAGCTTTGAAAAAAAGAGATATCACTGATCTGGATCTCGTACAGATTGACCCTTGGCCAGCTGGAGGGATTGTCCATGAAAGCATTGAGCCAGGTCACAGAGCACTCAAAACAATATCTTTTTTAAGAGAAAATGAGACAGACAATGCATATGCCAAGCCTATTACTGGAGTTATTTCTCATATAGATCTGACTTCACAGAAGGTCACTCATGTTGAAGATCATGGGGTAGTTCCAATGCCTAAAGCGCACGCCAGGTACGATGCAGACTCTCAACCAGAGCTCAGAAATCAACCTAAGAAGATTGATATCACTCAACCAGATGGACCGGGTTTTGAAGTTAAAGGAAATCTCATCAGTTGGGAAGGATGGCAGGTCAGAGTCTCTGTAAATCCTGACGAAGGTCCTGTTCTGCATCAGTTATCTTTAGATGGCAGATCAATACTTCATAGGGTAGCTCTTTCAGATATGGTTGTTCCCTATGGGACAGCTGACCCAATGCATAGCTGGAAAGCAGTACACGATGGTACCGAATATGGTTTTGGAACTCTGGTTAATTCCTTAACTCTGGGCTGTGATTGCTTGGGTGAGATCTACTACATGGATGCCAATATGCTTATGTTTGATGGATCAGTAAATACTATTGAAAGTGCTATTTGTATTCATGAGGAAGATTATGGAATCCAATGGAAGCACATGGATATGAATATGCTTGGCGCTAATGAAGTTAGGCGATCCAGACGATTAGTTATAAGTTCTATAGCGACCATAGGAAATTATGACTACGGACTTTTCTGGTACTTATACCTTGATGGCACTGTCCAGTGCGAAGTGAAACTAACAGGTATAGTCGGGATAAGCGCCTACGATGAAAAAGTACACAGAAAAGATCAGGATTTCCGTATCTCTGATGAATTAGTGGCTCCTATTCATCAACATTTATTTTGCGTCAGAATGGATTGGGATCTAGAGAGTGGAGACAATCAGCTGTACGAGACTAATGTCGAAGCCTTGCCGATAAGTGAAGATAATCCACATGGAATGCAACTTAGTGCAGTTGCTAAACATCTAAAAACTGAGAGCGAAGCTAAGCGTAATGTTTCGAATGCTTCCAGTAGAACATGGAAAATAATTAATGCTAATAAAACGAATTCTTTCGGTCTTCCATCTGGTTATAAACTATTACCAGGCAACACTCCGGCTCTTCTAGCTCATCCAGATTCTCCTCCGGGAAAGAGGGCATCTTTTGCTAAGCACAATCTGTGGGCTACACCATTTGATAAGGGGGAGCAGGCAGCCGGAGGTGAATATTCTGTGATGCATTCCGGAGAAGGCGGTTTAGATGAATTAACTGCATCTAATCGTGATATAAGTGAGTGCGATTTAGTAACTTGGCACACTTTTGGTGTAACGCATACTCCAAGACCAGAAGATTGGCCGGTAATGCCTGTTGAGTATTGCGGATTCCATTTGATACCGGTAGGTTTCTTTGAAAAGAACCCAACCATCAATTTACCTCCTTCGTGTAACTCAAACAGTAAATCAAATAAGGATTGATTATGAAAAATTTAAAAAATAGAAAATGGACATTAGCTAAAAGGCCTGTCGGAATGGTTGGCGAGCACAATTTTTCATTTGACGAGGAAGATGTGAGGGATATTGAAGATGGGGAGTTTCTTATAAAAAACCTCTACCTTAGTTTTGATCCAGCACAGAGGGGTTGGATGGAAGATAGAAAAAGCTACGTACCTCCGGTTGGCATTGGTGAAGTAATGAGAGCAGGCTCCGTTGGACAGGTAATTGAATCTAATAATCCCGATTACAAAGTAGGAGATAAAGTCCAAGGAACATTTGGTTGGCAAGAATATGCCATTTCCAACGGCCAGGGTATTTTAAATGCAACTGTCATTCCTGAAGGCCAATCGCTCACAGCTCCGTTAAGCGTTTTTGGTATAACTGGTTTAACTGCTTACTTTGGCCTCTTGGATGTAGGACAAGCTAAGGAAGGAGAAACCGTTCTTGTATCAGGCGCTGCCGGCTCTACGGGTTCAATTGCTGCACAGATTGCAAAATTAAAAGGTTGTCGAGTGATCGGAGTTGCTGGAGGCACTGAAAAGTGTAGATGGCTTACCGAAGAAGCAAAGATAGATGCAGCCATAGACTACAAAGAAGCCAATTTGGCAGAGGTAATCCCAGAATTATGTCCTGAAGGTGTGGATGTAATATTCGATAATGTAGGAGGCGAATTTCTTAATACTGCTTTGATGAGTGTTAACCAGAGCGCAAGAATAGCTGTTTGTGGAGCAATATCAGGCTACAACAATGAGACACCTGCACCTGGTCCCTCAAACTACACTGCATTGATTATTCAAAGAGCCAGAATGGAAGGTTTTATTGTCTTGGACTATATGGACAAATTCCCTGAAGCGATTGCTGATCTGATGCAATGGGTCCAAGAAGGGAAGATAATTTATCAAGAGGATATTCAGGAAGGTATAGAGAATGCCCCTGATACTTTGCTTAGACTCTACACGGGTAAGAATAAAGGAAAACAGCTCCTTAAAGTTGCCGATCCTGATTAATTAGAGATCTTTGTGAGTGCCATCGCAAAGTGCACCGTTGGAACTCATTTTGCAGCCACAAAAAAAGATATCTTTTGATTCTTCTGACTTAACCTTTTCTGGAAGAAAATCAGTGCCTTCATGAGACCCATCGCAAAAAGGTTGCTTTTGACTTAACCCGCAACGACACCAGTAATAACTTTTTCCCGATTCAACGGATACTTTATACGGAAATTTTTGTACTATTTTTGGTTTATCCATAAAAAAAAAGTAACATAATTTAGAGCTTACAAGCTCAATGAGATTTATTCTCACGTAAGGAAAACGAATGAGTGCAATTGAAATAATCAAAATGGGAAATCCTCTTCTTAGAGAAGTTGCTGAAAAGTTCTCAGTTGAAGAAATTAAAAGCCCGGATACAGGATTACTTTTAGAGGACATGTGGGATTCTTTGGAGGCAGCGGGTGGCATTGGTTTAGCTGCTCCCCAAATAGGTATTTCGAAACAACTAGCAGTTATTAAGCTTTCTGAAGACTCTGATCGATATCCCGATATGGAGGATAGTGAGGCATTTGTAATTTTTAATCCTGAGATTACGGTATTGGACAAAACGGAACAGGGATTTTGGGAGGGTTGTTTAAGCGTCCCAGGCTTAAGAGGTTTTGTGGAAAGGCCAAGAAAAATCAGGGTTGATTTCCTGGATGAAGGAGCGCAACCCAGATCCATTGAAGTGGAAGACTTTTTAGCTACGGTTTTCCAGCATGAGCTTGATCACTTAATTGGAAAACTTTATGTCGATAGAATGAAAGATATAACAACTTTGATGTTTGAAGATGAGATGATCTTTGAAGAATTAGATGAAGAGGTTTTGGACTAAAAGGAGATATTTATGAAAAATGAGGAGAGGATAAAAGCTGCCTGGCAAGGAAGAATTTCAGGCTGTTTATTGGGAAAGCCTGTTGAAATGATTTCTATGAGAGAAGGGCCCCAAGGACTTAATAAATTCCTAGAGGAATCGGGATCACTGCCCTTGAGGAATTACGTAAATTATATGGAGCATGAAATGCTTCGAGGCGCAAATAAGAAATGCTGCTTGGGTATGATGGATAAAGCAGAAGTGGATGATGATATTACTTATTTGGTTTTGGCTTTGATGATGATGGAAAAGCATGGTATTGAAATAGATACAGATGATGTAGCCAGAACTTGGATCAATTTATTGCCAGTTGGAGCAACCTTTACAGCTGAAAGAGATTCGTATCTTAAGCTAATTGAAAAATCAGATATGTCTTATCAATTTGGAGGTCCTAGGACTTTTGATATAGAAGATATCAATGACGGTGAATATAACGATTGGATCGGAGCTCAAATACGCATCGACATGTATGGTTGGTTACTTCCAGGTAAGCCTAAACTAGCGGCTGAATTAGCCAGACGTGACGCAACACTTTCTCATCGATCCGATGCTGTTGAGGCATCAGCTTATATTGCAGCCCTTTGTGCATTAATACCCACTACAGGTTCAAGAGAGGAGGCAGTGGATGCGGCCCTAGAAATAATTGATAAGGATTCCCTTGCTTATGAAGCAGTAGAAATTGGTAAGAAATTTAAAAATGAGCCTGCATCTAATCTTCATGATCATTATGGAGACATGTCACCGGTCCATAGTTTAAATAACTTAGCTGTTGTGGTTTGGGCTTTCCTCTCCTTTCAAGATTCATTTGATGAAGCTATCGGAGAAACTATCTGTTGTGGCTGGGATACAGACTGTACAGGTGCAACAGTTGGTGGATTAATTGGCTTGGATAAAGGATCAATACCCTCATCTTGGACAGATCCGTGGCAGGGAAGAGTGATGACTGCCATCGCAGGAGTTGGAGAATTGAATTTGGATGACTTAGTGAATAGAACATGCTTTCTTGTCGATAAGTTTTCCTCTGTAGCTGATTTGAAATAATAATCTATGCAAAGTCCCGTCATGGTTTTCGGCAGTATCAATATGGATTTGGTGGTCTATAGTGATGCTAAACCAAATGATGGAGAGACTATTATTGGAAATAGCTTTGAAACCTTTTTAGGCGGAAAAGGCTCAAATCAAGCTGTAGCTGCATCTAAGTTAGGCGCTGATGTATCTTTTGTAGGGAAAGTTGGTAGTGATATTTATGGACAAAAGCTAAAAGAAAAGTTGAATTTAGAAAAGGTTAATACTCAATTACTCAAAGAGGTTGAGGGAGAATCTGGAGTTGCTTTAATAAATGTAATTGAGAGCTCTTCTGAAAATCAAATAATAGTTATTCCTGGAGCAAATGCACATGTCAGCGCTGATCAAATTGATGACAAAACTCTCGCGTCTGTTGAAATCTTAATTTCACAACTTGAGGTTCCACCTAACCAAATTGAACTTTTATTTTCGCGTGTTAAACAAGGGCATTGTTATAGGATTTTGAATGTTGCTCCGGCAATCGAATTCAGTACATCACTTTTTAATGAAACCGATTTGCTAGTTGTTAATGAAATAGAGCTGGAAGCTTTGACTAAGAAGAAACTAAAGGATACAAATATTGATTCAATAAGAGCATCTGTAGATCTGCTATCCCTAGCTAAACACCAAGCTATCGTTGTTACTTTGGGAGCTGAAGGTATTTATGTCAGAGACCAGAACAAAGATGAATATATTGAAGGGCATAAAGTAAATTCGGTTGATACTACTGGATCGGGTGATTGCTTTGTAGGGGCTATGGCAAGCTATCTGCTCGAAGATAAAAATCTATTCGATGCCTCAGTATTTGCAAATAAAGCAGCTTCAATTTCAGTTACTCGAAAAGGTGCATCTTCCTCAATGCCTACAAAAGACGAGGTTGTAAACTTAGGCTAAATTACTTAATGTGTAGGTAAACGGGGAGAAAATGGAAAGCAATTTCAATATAGAAATCGAATATAAGGATGTTCCTAGGTTTGAATCTGGTTCAGAAGAAAGTATTGAGTATCTAGAAGAACAGGGATATGTTGTTATCAAGAATGCTTTATCCAGTTCTGAGGCTGCTAAAACACTCGATCTATTGTGGGATTATCTTGAGGGTCTGGATACGGGTATCGACAGGAATGATGTCTCTACTTGGGGAGACGAGAGATGGCCAACATGTGCTCATGGAGGAATCATGCCAAGTTATGGGATTGGTCATTCTGAAGCGCAATGGTATTTGAGAGGAATTCCGAATGTTAAAAAAGCCTTTGCAAAGATTTGGAATACGGATGAATTATTAACAAGTTTTGATGGAGTATCTCTGTGGAGACCATGGAACATCAATCCTGATTGGAAAACAGAGAGTGGACAGTCGTGGTTTCATATAGACCAACATCCAATTTCTAAGCCTGGCAAACAGTGCATACAAGGACTAGTTAACTTGTTACCAACTTCGAAAGAAATAGGAGGGAATGTCATAATCCCCGAATCTCATAATTTCTTTAAAAATATTCCAAATGAATACGAAGAAAGACTGGGTCGATTGCCGCTCGATATTGATCATTTCAGATTTCCTAATGATGATCCTAAACTTTCCTCCAAGCCAGCTGTAATGTGTCATATGGAACCTGGAGATATGTTGTTGTGGGATTCAAGAACCATTCACTGCAGCAATTCTGGCACAAAACTATCTGACGATACCAATAACTTAATTCGTGCCGCCTCTTTAATTTGCATGATGCCTAAATATTTATCCGATGAAAGCGTGTTGGAGAAAAGAAGAGAGGCTGTTGATAAATTAATTTCTACAACTAATTGGACCAATAGTTTTAGAAATGCTGATGAATTTCCTTTAATTCTAGAAGCAGAGGATAGGGCAAAGTATAAATGGCCCAAGAAACCTATCCTTAATGAATACCAAAAGTCATTGATCGACTAGTGGAAACTCTTCAAGAACATATCGCAGCAGGCATGGGTATTGCTTACCATGCCAAGAAGCTTCCTGAGAACAAAGCTATTATCAGCGAATACGGTAACCGAACTTTTTTTGAATTGAATGCAAATTGCAATAAGTTTGCAAATTATCTCTTAGAAAATGGATTACAGCCCGGAGATGCTATAGCGATTGTTTGTAAGAATAGGCCTGAGTTTTTAGAAGCTTTATTTGGTCCACTGAGAATTGGACTCAGAATAACACCCATTAATTGGCACCTAACTCCAGAAGAAATTTGTTACATCGTGGAAAACTGCGAAGCAAAAGTGGTTGTCTGTGATGCAAGCTTTACAGACTTTTTTAAGGCTATTAATGAAGCTAATCCTGATGTAAAACTTTTGTCAGTAGATGGTGATAACTCTCTAGCGAAACCTTTTTTAAAGACAATATCTGATTTTGACGATTCAGATATCACTGCCCCTACTGCTGGCAGGTCTATGCTTTATACATCAGGAACAACGGGCAGACCAAAAGGAGTATTTAGAAAGGAGAATCCTCCACCTTCTAAAACAGAGCAGCTTACACTTGATACGGCTGCTTTTGACCCTGTATCTGATTTTAGTATCTGTCCTGGTCCGGCTTACCATGCTGCTCCTCTTGGCTTGAATATCAATATATCTTTGATGGCAGGAGTGGGTGTCTATTTGATGGATAAATGGGACGCAGAAAAGATGCTCTCTTTAATTGATGAGCACAAATGCACTCATACTCATATGGTTGCAACTATGTTCCACAGAATTTTACGGTTACCAGAAGAGACCAAGGCTAAATATGATCTATCTTCGATGCGTTGGATTCTTCATGGAGCTGCCCCTTGTCCAGTTGAAGTTAAGCAAGGCATGATGGATTGGATGGGCCCAATACTCTATGAATACTATGCTGCCACAGAAGGAGGCGGTTGTTTTATTCAGCCTGAAGAATGGTTAAAGAAGCCGGGAAGTGTTGGCAAGGCCAACGAGGGCACAGAAGTAAAAATACTGGATGATAACTTTGACGAAGTTGAAGTTGGTGAAGAGGGCACGATTTATTTTAGTGCTCCTTCTAAGGGAAGATTCGAATATTACAAAGCAAAAGAGAAAACTTCGGGCGCATATTGGGGAGACTATTTTACTATGGGCGATATAGGTTACTGTGATGAAGACGGTTATCACTTCCTGACAGGACGAAGTGCAGACACCATCATCTCAGGAGGAACCAATATCTATCCTCAAGAAATTGATAATGTCTTACTTATGCATGAGAAAGTATCGGAGGTGTGTTGCGTCGGCGTGCCAAATAAAGAATGGGGTGAAGAGATCAAGGCGGTTATCAATTTAGAATCAGGAGCAGATCCTGATCTGGTATTAAAGGAATTACACGCAATGGCAGAAGAGAAGTTATCAGGTTTTAAGAAGCCCAAGTCTTACGAATTTTGGGAAGAAGAGTTACCCCGTCTTCCTACGGGCAAAATTCAAAGGAATTTGGTAAAGAAAAGATTCTGGTGATCTATAGATCCACTAAGAAATCAATTACTCTCTCCTTAAATAATTCATTAAAACCCTCAACATTTATATCGAGCGCTACTTCTGAATTAGGTTTCGGTTTAAAAATTTGTCCCATGATGGACTCATTAAATTCACAAACAGTTTCTCCATCGGTAAATTCTCCTTTAGTCTCAACAGATACAAATGCTTCTTTATATTCAGCTAATTCGGGCTGAAAACATAAGGCCATTGCTAAGGAGTCATATAAATGCAATCCTTGATCAATGATTGCTTGGTTTGGGTTTATTTTCAGCCAAGGGTCTACGGCCTCTTGCACAAATTGACAAAAAGGGTGTTTATTTGTTCCTATTTTATTGAGATCTTCTCGTCCAAATCTTGTTTTGTGGCATACATCCAATGGCACCATTCTAATTGGTATACCTGAAGAGAAGACTTTAGCTGCTGATTCAGGATCCGCCCATACATTAAATTCAGCTGCAGGGGTAACATTGCCTTGCACAGTGGCTGCACCTGCCATCATTGTTATCTTTGTAACATGATTTGATAAGTTAGGGTCAATATCCAGTGCTTGTGCGATATTGGTAAGAGGACCAATAGTGACTATTTCCACCTCTCCTGAATTATTTTGAGAAGTTTCAACTATAAATTTTGGAGCACCTTTTAAATCTTCATCAATATCCAGTAAAGGATTAATTTGCTCCATTTCTTGACGCTGACCTAACCATTTTCTCTTTTCATTCCTATCTTTATCATAAGTTCCCGGTCTGCCTGTATGTACAGGTATATCTCTGTTTAATTCCGTAACTAAATACTTGGCATTACTGTAACCCCTCTCTACAGGAACATTGCCTTGAACTGTTGTAATTCCCAATACCTCAAGTTCAGGAGAGTTCATTGCAAGCATTATTGCGAAACAATCTTCTGGATCTCCCCCTTTAGTGCCCATTGCTGGATCCGTATCGATAATAATTTTTTTGTTCATATTTTGTTTAATGTAAGATAAATACCTTAACAAGAAAGAAAAAAAAGATGAATCAGAAAACGGATGACGTGATTATCAAAACTCACTTAGGACTTGTATCAGGTGCAAAAAAGAAGAATGGTTTTCTTTTTAAAGGCATACCTTACGGCGCAGATACTTCAGGTGAAAATCGCTGGAAAGCACCTCAAGAACCAAATGCCTGGGATGGGGTCTTTGAAGCAAAAGAGTTTGGCCCTCAATGTCCTCAATTTAGAATGGGAGAGGGAGGTTTTAGAGGCAGTATAGCCAGCGCTTATGGCGTAGAAATTCCCGAAGAAGAATCAATAAATGAATCTGAAGATTGTTTGCGTTTAAATATTTACACGCCAAATGTGGAACCGAATAAAAAATTTCCTGTTATGTTTTGGATACATGGAGGTGCTCTAAGGTATGGTTCTGGAGATCCGTATTTGCCTCAAGGAATCTTGTCTAAAGATGTACTGCTAGTGACAATTAATTACAGATTGGGAGAGCTTGGTTTCTTTTCTCATCCCTCCATAGAAGATGACGCTCCTACAACTAATTTCGGGTTACTTGATCAAATAAAAGCTTTAGAGTGGGTCAAAACCAATATAGAAAGTTTTGGTGGAGATCCCGATAATATAACTATATTTGGTGAATCGGCTGGTGGACTTTCAGTTGCAGCACTTTTAGTGTCTCCTCTCTCAAATGGACTCTTTCATAAGGCTGTTGTGCAGAGCGGTGGTTTTGCAAGAATGGATTTGCATTACAGAGAAAAAAATGAACTGGGTATGTCAGGAGATATGCTTGGTTTATCTTTTTGTGCTGCTTGTGGAGTGGAAGAGGGTCCAGACCAATTAGATAAGATGCGAAATTTGCCTGTCGATACAATTGTTCAAAAAGGTATAGGCTTTCCTTCAACTCTTTTTGTAGATGACCTTTCTATGTTGTCTGGAGTTATAGAAGGTTTCGAAAAAGGCATAAATCATAAAGTACCAACCATAATAGGTACTAATGCAGACGAAGGAACTGCTCTGTATTGGGGGAGCCCATTACCTGATGAGCCTCCTCCAGTAGATACAGTAGAAAAATACCTTGAGATCATAGAAAGAAGATTTGGAAAAAATCACGAACAAGCTCTAGAAATCTACCCTGCATCTGACGAAGAAGAAATGGTTATTTCAAGCAAAAGATTATTGGGAGATGCGCTTTTTGGTGCACCTTCTTACTTTGCCTCTAAAGCTATGGCATCTAGAAACGAAGAAATATATTTCTATCATTTCACACAGAAACCTTCTGGCAAGGTCGGAGAAGTTTTGGGATCTTTTCACGCATATGAAATAGGCTATGTTTTTGGAGTGGCAGGGTTAGGGCCTATTGAAAACCAAGAGCTATCAAGATGCATGCTTTCATACTGGACAAATTTCTCCAAAACAGGAAATCCAAATGGATCAGATATTCCAAATTGGGAACTTATGAATGCAAGCGAAGACTGCTGGTATGAATTAGGAGAAAATATAGGAAAAAAGGAAGTAAATAGATTACATATTTATTCTTTAATCAAAGAAATGGACTAGTTAGATTTTATTTCTTTTGAAGCTTCTCGAATTGCTTTAAATTCATTCCCTTCATACCACTCTGGCCATTCCTCAGAATTAGCTAAGCGAAGAACCATATTTCGAGTAATTTCTAGATGATCTTTAAATCCACTTAAGTCCCAAGAGTCTTGGTACTCATCAGAAGGTTGATGATAGTGATATTGAGTATAGTCATTGGACATCTTACTTCCTACTTCTAAACCTCCATCCTTTATATCTACCCCTCCGTCTGCATAAAGCATTGGAACACCTTTTTTGGCAAAACTTATATGATCTGATCTATAAAAGAAGCCTTTCTCAGGAGCAGGATCTGGAGTTATGTACATATCCAATTCATTGAGCTCCTCTTCAAGTATATTTTCTAACTCTGAAGCGCCGTAACCTACGACCACAACATCTCTCGTCTTTCCAGTTGGCAAGATTCCATCAAAGTTATATCCGGCTACAATATTAGATAGCTCTATAGGAGGGTACTCTGCGAAGTACTGAGACCCTAGAAGTCCAGATTCTTCAGCCGTAACAGCAAGGAATAAAAGAGATCTATCCAAGGCTACATTTTTAAAAGAATTGGCTAACTCAATCACACCTGCTACACCGGTAGCATTGTCTACTGCACCATTATAAATTTGATCATTGCTGGGAGAATGGCTTTCTCTTTTCCCCAGATGATCCCAATGTGCGATCATCAAAACATATTCATCGGGTCTTTTGGATCCAACTTTTATACCGCCAACATTATGAGAAACCGAAAAGCTTAAGTCATTAGATAGCTTCGCATTCATTTTGAAGTCTTTTAGAGGCACTGGCTTAAAGTTACTGGATAGAGCATCTTCTTTGAGTTGTTCAAGGTCTAGACCAGCTTCACTGAATAATTCCTCTGCAACTTCATCAGTAATCCAGCCTTCAACTTTTATTCTATCCATGCCAAGGTTGGGTCTCTTTAAGTCAATTTGCTTACCCGACCAGCTATTTTGAACTACTTTCCATGGATAAGAAGCAGGTGCAGTTTCATGAATGATAATGAGCGCTTCAGCACCTTGTCGCGCAGCCTCTTCAAATCTGTACACCCATCGACCGTAGTAAGTCATGGCATTGCCGTTAAATAAATTGGGATCTTGAGTTTTAAATCCTGGATCATTAATTAAAGCTATTAGTGTTTTACCTTTAACATCAATGCCCTCATAGTCATTCCATTCATATTCAGGAGCAACTATTCCATAACCAACAAATAAAACTTCACTATCTTTGACTTCAATTGTTTCTTTAACTCTCTTAGACCAAAAAACCGTTTCTTTCCCAGGTATCAAAATTCTTTGATCTTTAGCCTTTTTAAATTCTAAGTAAGATTCATCAAGATTAACTTCCATTTTTGACAAAGGAACCTCTAGTAAAAAATCCTTTTTTATTGGTTGGAGTCCAGAAGATTTAAAGCTCTCTTTTATGTATTTTTTAGTTAATTCACCACCTACCGTACCAGGTTCTCTGCCTTCAAATTTGTCTGAAGAGAGCTCTTTGACATGTAAGTGTATATTTTGTTCATTGATATTTTCTGTTTGTGAACACGAAGTTACTACAAAAAATAAAACAAGAATTAAAAGAATATTAGTATGCATATTTTACTCCTCTACGCTCTTCTTATTGAAAGGCCGCCATCAACTGGTAGATAAACGCCATTAATGTATGACGATGAAGGAAGGCATAAATTTAATGTTGCATGAGCAACTTCCTCGGGTTCTCCATACCTTTTCAGGCCAACTCTTCTTTTAGCATAAATCATCTTATCCTTATCATTTATAGCAGAAGTCATATTCGTATTTATAGGACCAGGGCAAATGCAATTAACAGTTATGCCTTGGGGTCCAAGCTCTAGCGCTAAGGACCTAGTCAGCCCAATAACTCCATGTTTTGCAGCGGTATAAGGACTGTGAAAAGGAGATGCGCCAAACCCCTCTGTTGAGGAGATATTAACAATTCTGCCATTCTTGGATTTAAGTAGATGTGGCAGGGCAGATCTAATAAGTCTAACTTGACCGGTTAAAACTACATTTAATGTGTCATCCCAATACTGTTCATAATCTTTATCATCAACACTTGTTACAGACGAAATTCCTGCATTATTGATAACAAAATCTAATGCATTATAAGTATTGATTGTGGACTTTATACAATCTTCTATAGAGGCATTATCAGTTACGTCTAAACAGAAAGGCACGCATTCTCCATCCATAGAATGTATCTCTTCAGCAACTCTTTCTACCTCAGAAAAATTAACATCCGTTGCAATTACTTTTACTCCCTCTCCAGCAAAAACTTTAGCAGTAGCTTCCCCCATACCACTTCCTGCTCCTGTTATGACGGCCACTCTCCCTTTAACTGATCTTGATAATTTATTAAAAAATTTCATTACTAAAACATTTGAGTTATGGAACCACTTATAAGATTATAGGAAGAAAGATAAATTAAAAGGAAAAACTATGATGGATCAACCTGCAACTCTTACACAACATGATGATGTTTCGATAATTACATTAGATGATGGAAAGGCTAATGTTTTCTCTGCAAATATGAGCAACACAATTAATGCTCTTTTAGATGAAGTGCCAGATGACAAAGGTTCATTACTTTTTACGGGTAGACCGGGACTATTCTCAGCTGGATTTGATTTGAAAACTATATCAGGAGGCGATCCTAAAGCTGCCCTAGAAATGACAACTGCAGGTTTTAAACTTCTTTCAAGAATTTATAGTTTTCCTCGACCAGTAATTGCAGCTTCAAGTGGTCACGCTATTGCATTAGGAGCTTTTCTTCTTTGCTGTGCGGACTACAGATTGGGTGCTGCTGGTAATTTTATTGTTCAAGCAAATGAAACTAGAAATGGAATGGCTATTCCGACGCCAATCCTTGAAATTTCAAAATCAAGAATATTGAAAAATCACTGGTATAGGGCCATTCTAAACGCAGAAGCTTATCCTATTTCTGATTCTGTAGATGCGGGCTATTTAGATGAAGTAGTTGATCCTGATGAACTAATGTCCAAATCTCTTGAGGTTGCTAAAGATTTGGCTACTTTAAGTCATCCACACTATAAACTCACTAAGGACCTAGACCAGCAAGCTGTACTTAAAAGAATTAATGATTCTATTGAGGAAATGGCAAATGCCAGTTAAAAAATAAAAATAATTCTTTCTTAGTTGAAAGTTTTTGGTAATCTACGCATCCCAAAGTGGGGCCATAGCTCAGCTGGGAGAGCGCATCCCTTGCACGGATGAGGTCGTCGGTTCGATCCCGACTGGCTCCACCATTTTAATTTTCCTTAAAGTTAGATAAAAGATTTAGTTATTCGCAATAACTTTCTTTTTTTATGTAACTCATCTTCAAACTATCGACATTTTGACGTATATTTAGTTTATGTCTGAATATAACTTGATGAGAATATTAATTTTATTGAGCATTTTTATAAGTTCTTCAATTGTTAGTGCTGATATTGATTTTGATCAGAAATTAGACTTTATTGTGGCGAAGCAGTTTTCAGAAGATACTAAAGAAGAAATTGTAGAGATTACCTACATGGCTCTTAGGGATATGGACATAGATATTTCTTCTGTAGACAATTTCGAAGAGTTTCTTGATCCCTTTTTGGATGAATATTTTTCCGAAATAAAGCTCGATATTAGGGAGTTATATCTCGATAAATTTACTGAAGAGGAACTATCTGCTTACTATGACTTTATTAGCAAAGAGTCAGGGCAATCCTTCCTTGCTAAGCAAATTGAAATAAGCTCAGATACTCTTGAGATAAGTTTTAGGACTACGAACAGAATGATTAATCGTCTAAATAACCGACTCATCAGAGATTACCCAGAACTTTTTGAAGACTTGTATTAAATAAATTAGCTTAATATTGTTCGGTAACAGCTTTTATCGAGCTTTCAGCCACTTCTACTATTTGATCAATTTCACTGTCTTCTATAATAAAAGCAGGACCTATACATATTATGTCTCGGTATTCACCCGTTCCTCCTGGATAAAGAAATACACCTTGCTCCAGACCCTTTTGCATAACTTGTCCTGTAATCTTATGTTCTTCTGGAAAAGGTTCTAAAGAGCTTTTATTTTGAACTATTTCAATCCCAATCAATAATCCCTTGCCTCTAATTTCTGCTACGTGAGGATGCTGACCTAGCTTTTTGGTCAATCTTTCAATAATTTTGTTTCCAAGCGGCTCAACTCTGTTGCATAGCTTTTCTTCTCTAAGAATTTTCAAAACAGCGCATGATGCGGCACAAGATTGAGGTAGGGCAGCAAAAGTATGAAACATTACTTCATATCCAGCTTTCTCAATAGAGTCTGCTATTTCGTCAGTACTATAAGTTCCTCCAATGGCGGCATAGCCACCTCCCATGCCTTTTCCAGCAATTAATATGTCAGGTTCTAATTGATATAAATTACTCGCAAAATCTGAACCCACTCTTCCAAATCCAGTCATTACTTCATCTGCAATTAAGAGAATGTCATTCTCTTTTAATATTTCTTGCGCCTCCAGCCAGTAACCATCTGGTGGAGAGATTGCGCCCCCGCTTGAACCATTGATTGGTTCCATCAGCAAAGCAGCAATTTTATTAGCACCTATTTTTTTTATGGTGTCACGTAGATCATCAAGATAGTAATCCTTAGCATCAGGATGGAAACTCCCGATTGGACATCTTAAAGGGTAGGGGGTTTCAATAGATACAGGTTTAGGAACATAGCTTTCCAAGCCTCTTTTCCTAGCTATGTGGCCTGAAATACCGGACATATTTAGAGTAGTACCATGATAGGAAAGATTTCTGGTTAAAATTATATTTTTTTCAGGTTTTCCTCGACTAGCTTGATATTGTATTGCTAATTTAACAGCTGATTCATTTGCTTCCGATCCTCCGGATGAAAGATGAATTCTGGTCAAATGAGGCGGCAGCCAATATTCTCTAAGCTCATCCAGCAAGGTCTCTCTTTCGGGGGTCAAAAATGGAGGAAGTACATATGTATTACTTTTTAAGGCATTAGCAACAGCTTCAGCAACTTCTTCTCTTCCATAACCTATGTTGCTTACTATAGCTCCACCAGCAGCATCCAATATTTTTCTGCCATCTTTGGTATACAGGTAAGCACCTTCAGATCTTTCAAACTCTATACCCCAAGTTTGTTTTAGGAATGGCCATTTCACTAATTCCATTTATATCTCCTTAAAAATTTAAGCCAATGTCATAGACAATGAGCCCAGCTAAAGATAATTGTAAAACTAAGCTTACCCACAGAATGACTTTTGTACTAACTTTAGGTTGCAGGGCAGGCTCTAATTTATTAACAAGATACAGGGCACCAATATTCACTATAGGCAACCCCATAGCCGCCCATATTCCAGCTATGAGAAGCAAAGTAATGGGATTGGGCAATATAAAATAAAAGAGACCTGATAAAAAAGGAATAACAAAGGCAATTAACTTGATGAGTTTTGTTCTTGTATCAGTTTTCTCTCTTACTAAGCCCATCGAAATTAAATAATCCGATATAGTTCTAGTAAACGCAGCTGTACCTGATAACAGAGTTGAAAAGAGAACAAAGAAAGCCAAAATAATAAATAGCCATTTAGCCCAACCGCCTAGAACTAGTGAAAACATATTCTGTAGAGAACTTATAACATCAACATCCCAGAATGAACTGGTTGCTAAAGACTCCTGCAGTTCAGGAACATTGTTTAAGACCCCTGCTCCTAAAAAGAAAAACGGAAGAGTTCCTATAGTGATAAAAAATACTGTTACCCATACATCCGTTTGCATGGTTTTAATCCAATGTTTTTTTTCTTCAATATCATTATTGGTATCTTCAGCGTAGCCTTTCTCTAAGCACCAATAGGTATAAGCCATGATTTCTCCGTAACTTATTCCTGTAAAACCAAAGACAGCCAAAGCAAGGGGAAGATATTCGGTTGGTAAAGAAAACGAGAGTCCTTCCGAAATTTGATTAAGGTTAACTTGATACTCAGTTGATTGCATTGATAAAGCTATTACCAAGGTCATAAAAGAAAAGAATAAAACCATGGCTAATAAAGTTTTTTCAAGACTTCTATATGATCCAAAATATAGTAATAGCCATGTTATTAAACAAGAAATAAAGACCCAAACCTCAGTACTTAATAGAGGAAACATGGTATTCCCGGCTTCAGCAACTGCTCCAGCCAATCCCCCCATTCCGGCTATTGAAGGAATGACCCCGATGAACATAAACCAGACTAGCCATGAAGTTGTTTTACCTTGAATTGTGGTTTTAAATCCTGGCATATCTGCAAATGCTTCCAGAAAAGTTTTCCTCGTAACTACAACGTACCGACTTATTTCAGCTTGGATAATTGGCTTGCTCCACATACTTAAAAGTAGCCACCACAATAAAAGGAAGCCCGCAGCTGCACCCAATAAAGGAGTCATGACTATAGATCCACTTCCCACTACACTTCCAGTCACTATTACACTGGGGCCGATGAACTTCAGTCTTTCTTTAAAAGTTTTTGGAGCAGTCTGCATAAGTCAAATTATTTCCTAGATTTTCTCACTAAATATGGAACAATTCTTCTTTTCTTTTCAGAAATTTTAATACCCATGAAATTTAAAGTTAGTTCAGGTCTTAATATAGAAGCAACCTTAGAAGGTAACCCAAATGAACCGCTAGTCATCTTACTTCATGGAGGAGGACAAACAAGGCATGCCTGGAAGGGTACTGCTGAGAAACTAGCATCTGCTGGATTTTATGCTGTAGCACTTGATTTAAGAGGTCATGGCGAAAGTGATTGGAGTGAAGAGGGTGATTACGCAATTGAAAGCTACCGCTCCGATCTTGTTTCCATCATAGAGCAGATAGGAAAGCCGGCTTCATTAATCGGCGCCTCTCTAGGAGGCATGGTATCTTTGAGTACAGCAGGAGATACGGAATTTCAAAATATTTGCACAGCTCTGGTTATGGTAGATATTGGAATCTATCCAAATGAAGAAGGTTCTAATGAAATATTGGAGTTCATGAGTTCAGGATTTAACGGGTTTGAATCATTAGAAGATGCTTCCGATGCTATAACTGCCTATTTGCCTCATAGAGAAAAACCCAAAGATATTTCAGGATTACAGAAGAATCTAAGGCTTAAAGATGATGGAAGGTACTACTGGCATTGGGATCCAAAATTTATTCAATCTAGAACTGCCGATAGAACTGAACACAGAGCTAAGCATAGAAATTATGCAGAAAATGTTAGCATACCAACTCTCCTGATACGCGGAGCGTTGAGTAATGTAGTCACGGAAGAAGAAGTGAAAGACTTTATGGGTACAATCAAGCATGCAGAATTCGTCGAGATTGATAAAGCAGCGCACATGATTGCAGGCGATAGAAATGATGTCTTTGCCAATGCCGCGATTGATTTCTTGCAAAAGACAATAATAACTACCTAATCTAGACGACCTTTTGATAATATCGAAGTAATGATTATTGGTTTAACAGGAGGAATAGGTAGCGGAAAGACAGCAGTTTCAGATAGTTTTGAAGCATTGGGAATTACGATCGTGGATGCAGATCTTGCCTCAAGGGTAGTCGTTGAAAAAGGTAAGCCTTCACTGAATTCTATCGAAGAGCATTTTGGCAATGAAATTCTTACTCCAGAAGGAGAACTTGATAGAGCAAAGCTCAGAGAGATCATCTTTAACTCTGATTCAGAAAAACAATGGCTTGAGTCTTTGCTTCATCCTGCAATCGCAAATCAAATACAGGAAGAGCTGAGCTCATCAAAGAGCCCTTATACAATTTTAGTTTCTCCACTTTTGTTTGAAACAAATCAAAAAGAATTTTGTTCAAAAGTTCTCGTGGTGGACGTTCCTGTGGAGACCCAAGTAAGCAGAACTCTTGAAAGAGATGGAGTTTCCGAGGAACAAGTGAACTCAATCATTAATTCACAAATCGATAGAGAAAAGCGCTTGGAATTAGCGGATGAAGTCATCTTAAATAATGGTTCGTTGGCTGATTTACAGGAAGCTGTAAGAGAGCTTCATCATAAATTTTTGTCTGAAATATGATGTACGTAAAATGTCCAGAATGCGGTGAGCAGGCCGAATATTCAGAAAAGAATGAGTTTAGGCCTTTCTGTTCTCGTCGATGCCAATTGATAGATCTTGGCGCTTGGGCAAGTGAAGACAGAAAGATTGCAGGCGAGAATGTATTTTTGCCCGATGAAGACGATCAAGATACGATGCATTAACTCCTGTAGTCGCTGTTAATTAAAACATAATCTTCAGATAAGTCTGATGTAAGAACCTCAAATTCAGTTTTTCCTGTATTAAGGATTATTTGAATAAGTATCTCTTTCTTTTTCATTGCTCTTGAAGCTTTTGCTTCAGAATACTTTGGATCAATATTGCCTTTTTTAACCAAAGGGACATCATTCACTTTGATTTGAACATTTTCTATTGTCTTAATGGTTCTATCTCGACCTACAGCAGAAAGAATTCTTCCCCAGTTTGCATCACTACCAAACATTGCGGTTTTAACTAGGGGAGATTCGGCAACTGTAAAGGCAACAGATTTAGCTTGTTGGAGATTGTTGGCTTTGCTAACCGAGATCTTAATTTTCTTTGTTGCGCCTTCAGCATCCTCAATCAAGAGTTCTGCAAGCTCTTTAAAGATACCTTTGACACATTGTGCTATTTTCTTTTCGGCCTTGGAATTAGTTTCAACCAACTTAGCTTCATTTCCATTTGCTACCAGCGCAGAAGAGTCATTTGGTGAAGTATCACCGTCTACGGTAATTGCATTAAAGCTACAATCTAATGCTTCAGCATGCATCTTGTTCAGTGATCTTCGATTTATTTTTGCATCTATAAATACAAAACTAAGTAAGGTTGCGAAATCAGGTCTAATCATTCCTGAACCTTTTGCAAAACCTGTTATAGAAAAGGTCTGCTTTCCTATTGTAATTTGTTTTGAAATTATCTTAGGCCTTGTATCGGTAGTCAGTATGGCATTTGCTGCTTTTACCCAGTTCTTCGGAGATAATTTAGTATTCGCTTCCAGAAAGGCACTTAAGTAATTATTTACTGGTAACGCTTCACCGATAACTCCTGTTGAAAAAGGAATCACATTTTCTTCCTTAAGATTTAATTCAGAGGCAATTGCCTTGCAATAAGACTTAACATTTTTCATCCCTTGCTGTCCTGTTGCGGCATTAGCATTTCCTGCATTAATCAAAAAAGCTTTAACTCCACTTGAATAGGAAGATAGGTTATTTATGGCCAACTGAACTGGGGCGGCTTTAAGTTTGTTGCCTGTAAACTTACAGCTTACCTGGGCAGTCTTTGGTAGGGTGATTAATAAGCTGTCTTCCTTGTCCCCATAACGTGTATGACTTGAAGCTGTACCTAATTGAACGCCTTCAATGTTGTGAATTTTCTTCGCCATTATTTTTTTCTGGCATTCTTTCTAGCCATCTTTGCCTCTGCTCTTCTTAATCTTCTGTTACCTTGCTCTTTGGGTGCCTCTTCCTGTTTGGGTGAAGATAAAGCTGACTGAGGGCTCTGATGGCTCATGGTCTGTTGAGTGTTTTGCTTTGGCAGGTTTATGTCTCCTGAATCTTCCAATTCAATTTCTACTCTTGACAAAAACCTTATTCCTTCTAGTCTAATTTTATTTAATAAACTTTCGAACAATTCAAAGGATTCTCTTCTAAACTCTAATTTAGGGTTTTTACTGGCATAACTTCTAAGGCCAATTCCTTGGCGCAATGCATCAACTTCAGCCAAATGGTCTTTCCAAGAAGTATCGATTATTTGAAGCAAGATTTGCTTTTCAAAATCTCTCATCACAGGCCCAATGCTTTCACTTTTTTCTTTGTAAGCAAGTTGAGCTGTATCTAGTATCATAGTCTCTATCTTTTCTCTTGTAATATTTGAGTTTGAAGCAATCCATTGACTGATTGGCATTTGGAATCCAAATATGTTCGAAAGAGAACTTTCAAGAATTTCTGAATTCCATTCATGCGGTTCAAGCTCTCCTAGAGATACATTGTCCAATTCATCGGATATTACGGTTTCCCGCATTGAGTTTAGAAGATCAGTTATCACATCTGCTTCTAAAATATTATTTCTTTGAGTGTAAATTATTTGCCTTTGCTCATTAGCCATATCGTCGTATTCGAGAAGCATCTTCCTGATATCAAAGTTTCTTCCTTCAACTCTTTTCTGGGCCCTTTCGATAGCTCCGCTTAACATTCTATGTTCGATCGATTCTCCATCCTCAAGACCCACTCTTTGCATAATATTTTTGAATTGGTCAGATGCAAAAATTCTCATGAGGTTATCCTCTAGCGAAATGTAAAATCTTGATGAACCGGGATCTCCTTGTCTTCCGGATCTGCCTCTTAATTGGTTATCCATTCTCCTCGATTCATTTCTTTCTGTACCAATGACATGTAGGCCTCCTGAAGATAGAACTTCAGAATTAAGCTTTTCCCAATTAGCCTTTAACTCTTCTTTCTTTGTAGGGTCATTAGTATTTAGTTTCTCATATTCCGCTTCCCAATTTCCCCCTAGAACAATATCAGTCCCTCTGCCTGCCATATTGGTGGCAATAGTAACGACACCAGGTTTTCCAGCTTGAGATATTACTTCAGCCTCTCTGGCATGATTTTTAGCATTTAATACTTGATGATCAAGGCCATCCTTTTTTAGGAGGCTTGAGAGCAATTCAGAACTTTCTAGAGATGCTGTACCGACTAAGACAGGATTACCTTTCTCTTTAAATTGTTTTATCTCCTCAATGACAGCTTTGTATTTTTCTCCTTGAGTTAGATAAACAAGATCATCTCTATCATCTCTAATCATTGGTTCATTAGTAGGGACTTCGAGGACATTTAAACCGTATATTTCAGCAAATTCTTCGGCTTCCGTAGAGGCGGTTCCTGTCATCCCTGAAAGCTTTTCATATTGTCTAAAATAATTTTGAAATGTACATGACGCCAAAGTTTGACTTTCCATCTGTATGGGAACATTTTCTTTTTGTTCAATTGCTTGATGAAGTCCATCGGCCAATCTTCGTCCTGGCATAGCTCTTCCAGTATTTTCATCAATTAAAACCACTTGCCTGTCTTGCACCATGTAATCTACATCTTTGTGGAATAAAAAATGCGCTCTTAATGAGGATTGGATATAGTGAAGTAATCTCAAGTTACCAGAGGAATATAGACTTTGATCCTTCTCGAGAAGATTGTCATCTTTTAAAAGTTTTTCAATAAAGTCATGACCGTAGTCGGTAAGTTCAACTTGCTTGGACTTTTCATCAACAACAAAGTGTCCAGTATCCTCAGAACTGACAACTGCAGGATCTTCATCCTCCTTGGCGGTTACTTGCTCTTCCAGTTTCGGAATAAATTTACTTATTTTTTTATATATTTCCGCAGTGTTCTCTGCCGGTCCTGAAATTACTAAGGGTGTTCTCGCCTCATCTATAAGAATGGAATCTACTTCATCGATGATTGCAAAGTAATAGTCATTCATCATTCTATCGTTAGTGTTAACGACCATGTTATTTCTGAGGAAATCAAAGCCTAGCTCATTATTTGTCGCATAAATCATATCTGCTTCATACGCCTCTTTTCTTTCCTCAACTTTTTGAGCCGGAATAACAAATGAAACAGTCATGCCAAGATTTTCATAAATGGGCTTCATCCACTCTGCATCTCTTTTAGCCAGATAATCATTTACTGTAACTAATATTACTTTTCTCTCAGTAATTGAATTTAGATATGAGGGCAGGGTTGCCACTAAAGTCTTGCCTTCACCAGTAGCCATTTCGGCAATTTGGCAGTTATGTAAAGCAATGCCTCCTATTAATTGGCAGTCGTAGTGTCTGAGTCCAAGTTGTCTTTTACTTACCTCTCGGACCGTTGCAAACGCTTCTGGCAAGAGTTCATCAAGGGTTTCGCCTGAATGATAGCGATGGATGAAATCTATTCTTTTTTCTTTAAGATCTTGGTCGCTAAGCAATGAGAAAGTTTCTTCAAGTGAATTAATTGAATTCACTAAAGGTTGAATTTTTTTTAATACTTTTTGGTTTTTAGAACCAAATATTTTATCTAATAGACCCATACAAATTTGCTAGAGGCAATTCTATCAGTTGCCGCGGTAGATAAGGTCAAAATTATCCAGAACTTGGATCAATAATAGGATCTAAGTAAGTAATTGGAGAGTTATTAGGGTCGTCGTAAGTAACCACTTCCCAAGTTTCAGGCCTTGCAATCAGTTCTCTCAACAAAGCGTTATTTACGGTATGACCTGACTTATAGCCCTCAAAAGATCCAACTAAGTTGTGACCCAGCAAGTAAAGATCGCCAATTGCATCGAGAATTTTATGTTTCATCATCTCATTTTCTAACCTTAGCCCGTCTTCGTTCAATATACTTTCCTCTCCTATGGCGATGGCATTTTTTTGGCTAGCTCCTAAGGCAAGATTATTTTCCTTTAAAGCTTCTAAATCACTCATAGGACCAAAAGTCCTTGCTCTGCTGACTTCTTTTACAAATGACGTGCTATTGAAATTGATAGAGGCTTTGGTTCCATGTTCTTTGTGCACTGGATGATCCCAAACTCCTGTAAATGCTACTTTAAAACCATCGAAGGGAGATACTTGTGCCCAGGCATCATTGTAAGGAACCCTGACCTTTTCTTTGATACGGATGAATTTTTTGGGAACTTCTTGTTCGTGCAGTCCTGCCGATTGAATAAGAAATACAAAAGGGCCAGCACTACCATCCATGATAGGAATCTCTGCAGCATTCACTTCGACATAAGCATTATCTATTCCCAAACCTGCCATTGCAGAAAGTAGGTGCTCAACTGTTGAGATTTTTACATCTTTCCAAGTTAAAGAGGTAGACATAGTGGTATCCCCTACATTCTCAGCCCTTGCTTTTATCTCTACGATAGGATCTAAATCTACTCTCCTGAAGATAATCCCAGTATCTGGTGGTGCAGGCAATAGTTTTAGCATAATAGGCTCGCCACTATGCAGTCCTATGCCAAAGGCTTTTATAGGATTAGAAAGGGTTCTCTGAGCAAGCATGTCTTTATTTTACTATATTTGGTCAGAGTTAATTTTAATTTGACGCCTCATCTCGAACAGTAATATTCCTGTACTCACGGAAGCATTTAGACTATCTATCCTCTCTGACATATTTATTTTCACAAGATGGTCACAATTTTCCCTAGTTAGCTTTCTTATTCCTTTATCTTCAGACCCTATGACAATTCCTTTCTTTCTGCTGTATTTAACCTCATCATGAAATTCAGTTGCGCTTAAATCTGCTCCGTAGATCATGACGCCATTTTTCTGCAGGTTATTGATGGTCCGTACTAAATTTGTGACAACGACAAAAGGAATAAGTTCAGACGCACCAGTTGAAATTTTTCTGACAACCGGGGTCAGATGGCATGACCTATTTTTTGGAACAATTACCGCATCCACATCTGCTCCAGCAGCACTTCGTAGACACGCACCCACATTATGAGGATCTGTTATCCCTTCCAGAATGAGAAGTGTTATATCTTCTTTTTTTAATAGAGTCTCTAAATATTTCTCTGACTCTTCGGTCCTTCTGTTGCAAGATATAGCAACTTTTTGATGATTCTGGTCAGAAAAATTTTTCTCAAAAAAGGCACTATCTTTTTCGACAATATCTATTCCTAACTCAGAGGCCTTTTCAACAAGATTTTTGATTCTCTGGTTTTGAGATTTATGAAAGTAGAGACTTGTGACGCTCTTGGGTCGAACATGAACGATCTGAGATACTGCATTTATGCCACAGACTAACTCTTTTTCTAAAATCTTATTCATTTGTTAGATTATTCTTAGGTCAATTTTTTGCCCAAATACCTCAACTTTCTCAATGACAACTTTCACATAATCTCCCAGTGAATACGAATGGCGGGAACTGTTGCTCTGCAACATCTTACTATCTTCATCAAAGACATAGTACTCGTTGCGGGGTAAATATTTAATATGACACAGACCCTCTATATTTATATCTTTTAAATGTATGAACAAACCAAAATTAGTAACCCCGATAATCTGGCCTTTATAGGTATTTCCGATAAGCTTTTCAGCAAAAGAACATTTGAGAATATTAAGAGCCTCTCGCTCAGCTGCCTCTGAGACTCTTTCTCTAGTGGAACATTGTTGAGCTATATCAATTAACTCATCGTGAGAATAGGTGGGGTGAGTATGCATAGAGTTTTCATATACACTAATTGGTCCTGCCTTAGCTTTTATCAGGGATTTGATTACTCTATGAACCACTAAATCAGGATATCTCCTTATTGGAGAGGTAAAGTGAGTATAAGAACTATAATTTAGTGCATAGTGTTCAGATACTTCTGGTTCGTAGGTAGCAAGACTCATAGAAAATAATATTTGTGAATGTATTATCCTTTTATCTCTTCTGTCTTTTGCTGTATCAATTAATGAAGAAAGTTTTTTAATATCACTGCCGTCTTCGAAAGATGCATTAATTTTCCTACTTCTTAAAAATTTCTCTAAAGACTTTATCTTTGTAATGTCAGGTTTAGGGTGAATACGATAAAGAGAAGGTATGTCCTGATTTAAACAAATTTTCGCAGCCGAAATATTTGCAGCCAGCATAAACTCTTCAATCATCATGTGCGAAACATCTCGAGGTGAATCAATAAATTTTGTTATTTTTTGATTTTCTATTTTGGGAGAGTAGGTCGGAACTTCAAGTTCTAGAGAGTTTCTTGCTTCTCTGTTCTTTCTCAGCCTAGTGTAGATATCCACAAGAGTTTTCAGAGATTTTTCGTATGGTTTCTTGAATTGATTTTTTTCTAACTCCCTAGAGACAGTACCGTAAGTTAGGCGAGCTTTTGAATTAATAACGGCTTCGAAGAAAGTTGTATCTGATAAATTGCCTTCTTTATCAACCTTAGTTTTACAAACTAGACAAAATCTATCCTCTTCAGGCTTAAGTGAGCACAAATCATTACTCAAAGCTTCAGGCAGCATGGGGATAACCCTTTGTGAAAAATAAGTAGATGTTCCTCTCTCAAAAGCTTCTTGATCTAGATTAGTTCCTGTCTCAACGTATCTACTTACATCGGCGATGGCAACATAAAGAATTAAGTTACCTTCATTATCAGTTTCACCTAAGACTGCATCATCGAAATCTTTAGCACTTTTTCCATCAATTGTTACAAATACTTTCTCTCTTAGGTCTTCTACTGCCTTACCATCAAAAACTTTATTGCTTAACTTATTAATTTCATTAATTACTGGTTTAGGCCAATCTCGCTTGAGATTATGATTAGTTACCGCCATCTCATAAGCCAAGCTAAAGTCATCATCAGAATCGAAAGCCATTACTAGATCAGCCTCACCTAGAGAGTCTTCGGTAGGCTGTTTATGCATGCTAAATTTAGCAATACTTCCATCATTAATAGTTCCTGCTGTTTTTTCTCGCACAATAATCTTAAGATCATTTTCGTAGCCAAAGGGCGCGGTATAGAGTCGTTTACCTCTCTTAAAGACCTTTCCAATAAACTCTGACGTATTGGTAGAAATGACTTTCTGAATTTTTGCCCATCCTTTTTGTGTTAAGGAGAACTGTACAAGATCTCCGGGCATGGCTTTATAAAGCTCTTTCTTACCTAATTTGAATTGTGAATCATATTTAAGATCATCAACAAAAAAACCTTTAGATTTTTTTGATTTCTTCACTACACCCCTAAGAGTGTTTGAGGTTTGATTATTAGAATGTTTCAAATGATATGGATGATATTACTCCTAGCTATTTTAAATCATCATCAATTAATAAAGTTAATTTTGTGGTTTATGCAGTTTGATTACTTTTGGCTTAAACAGTAAAGTTGGGAACATGCATATTGGAATAATCATTTCTTTATTGTTTATAAGTGTTCTGTTTTTTTTATGGCAGTACTCTAAGGGTGAACAAGTCGGAAGACGCATAGGCTTCTTGCTGAACATATGGGGAGCAGTAATAGTTTTCTACCTGTTTATGGTTATATTTTTCTAAATAAGGAATTTAATGTCAGTTAAACATTATGATTGGTCTGCTTATCATTCTTACGTAAGGCCTGATAAGGTCGCGATAAGAGACGTGAGTGCAAATCAAACTTTAACTTATCAAGAGTTAGATCATAGAGCAAGTCTTCTAGCGACCTGGTTACAAAAGATAGGTGTACAAAAAGGCGATCGTGTGGCGATCTTATCGCAAAACTGCGCAGAGTTTTTTGAACTTGAGTTTGCTTGTGCAAAAGTCGGTGCGGTTGAGCTTCCTCTAAACTGGCGGTTAACTAAACCTGAACTCGAATATATTCTCAATGACAGTACTCCTAAGGTTTTAATTTATGATGAGTCTTTTTCAGAAATATCTTTAGAATTAATAAAGGATTGCTCTATTTCAAACTCTCTGGAAATTGATAAGAACAATAGTGATAGTCAATATGAAATAACTTTAAAAGAATCATCTGCTTCATATGAACAGGTAGAAATTTTTCAGGATGACTTGATTATGATCATGTATACATCAGGAACAACTGGCCATCCTAAAGGAGCAATGATTAATCATCAGATGCAACTTTACAATGTAATTAACTTAGCTTCCCCTGCATTCGTTGCTACCGATACGGTACAGTTAGTTGTTTTGCCGCTTTTTCATACAGGGGGTATGAATTGTTATGCAAATCCAGTTTTGCATGCGGGTGGTGAATTAATTTTGATAAGGGATTTTGATCCTGGATTAGCACTCTCAATTCTTGGAGATTCTGACTATAAAGTGACTCATTTTTTTGCAGTACCAGCTCCTTATCAATTCATGATGAATCACCCTGATTTTGATAAAACCGATTTATCAAATCTCAGAATTGCTGGTATTGGAGGCGCTCCATGCGCAGAGGCAATTCTTAAAACTTGGTCAAATAGGGGTGTGGCTATGATTCAGGGATGGGGAATGACCGAAACAAGCCCCGGAGGAATTGGATTGCCAGCAGAAGATGCGGAGAGAAAATTAGGCTCAGCAGGAAAACCTCTTCTACACACTGAAGTTAAAGTCGTTGATGATGATGGTAAAGAACTGCCATGGGGAGAAGTGGGGGAGCTTTACATTAGGGGGCCAAACATCACACCTGGATATTGGAATAATCCTGAAGCTACCAAGAATTCTTTTGATGATGGTTGGCTTAAAACTGGAGATGCTGCCCGTTTTGACGAAGAGGGTTTTGTTTATATTGTTGATCGTTGGAAAGATATGTACATTTCAGGAGGTGAAAATGTCTATCCTGCTGAGGTGGAGAATGTTTTGTATCAGTTACCTCAAATAGCGGAAGCGGCAATAATTGGTGTACCTGATGAGAGGTGGGGAGAAACTGGTATAGCATTTATAAGTTTGAAAACAGGAGAAACCCTTGAAGAGAAAGAGATTATTCAACATTGCATAGATAACTTAGCAAAGTTCAAGGTACCAAAATCTGTAGAATTTATAGATGCCCTGCCAAGAAATGCTACTGGAAAGGTTTTAAAAAGGAATTTAAGAGAGGATCTGATTGGATCAGATGCGCCTGCTATATCATGATGAAACTGTATGACTACCCAGGTGCGCCAAATCCAAGAAGAGTGAAAATCTTTGCTGAGGAGAAGAATATCTCGCTTGAGCTAATAAACTGCGATATGGCGAAGAGAGAGCATAAGACCCCAGAGTTTCTAAAGAAGAACCCCAGTGGAAAAATTCCAGTTTTGGAACTAGAGGATGGTAGATGTATCTCAGAGTCTATCCCAATTTGTAGATACTTAGAAAGCCTAGTTCCCGAACCCAACCTTTTTGGAGAAGATCCATTTGAAATTGCTCATATAGAAAGCCGTAATAGACATATCGAATTGGAGTTATGGACTCAAATAGGAATTTCTTGGGTAAACGGTCCAATTGTAGGCTCAATGGGTTTATTTGAACAAATTCCTGATGCTAAAAAAGCAAGCGATAAGAATGTAAGGGCTTATTATAATAGACTAAATAGAGAGCTTGGGGCTACTGAATATATAGCAGGCGAGCGTTTCACAGTAGCTGATATTACCTTGTTGTCTGCAATTGATTTTGCTTCCTCTATGGTAGACCTCAAGCCAGACAATGAATTGACCAGTCTTTACAACTGGCATAAAAATATTACCTCCAGACCCAGTTCTCAAATTTAGACCTCAATGAAATCAAGCCAGCCAAAACTTAACGAAAGAGCACAAGGTTGGTTGAATTTTTTATATCAAAAGGCAACGACACCAGACGACTGGTCTGAAAACGGAACTCCACATGAGTGGTGGGATAAAACTTCCACAGCACCAATGTGTTCATTTCCAAGGTTTGACTTACAAGAGTCAACTTATGCCATTGGTCTTATGGCTGATAGAACTCCGGCGTGGAGGGAAGTTTACTCTGAGATTCTGGATGAAATTGCAGAACGATCCATCACCTATTGGGCTGCTGTAGATTGGTTGACGCAATTTGGTCATGATCCGGACAGAGAGAATTATCCAGAGGCCTGGAAGGGAACGCTTATTCCTGAAGAATTTTGGGGTGATTACGATGCTCCAGGATGGACTGCTAATGGAATCGCACCTTGGGGTTTCCACATGGATCCCATAGGTGCTGATGGTAATTTGTTCTTCAAAGGTTGGCTAAATTTAACCCAATCCTTGCATACCTACGTGAGTGGTTATGATAAATGGGCTTCTCCCTTTGACCTTGCAGGTGCCTACAGTTCTAGATTTGAATGGACGCAGCATCAGCTTGCTGACCATTTATATCAGCAATGGCGCAATACACCCATGGGACCTCACTGTGAGAATACGAAAGCTTGGCCCTTTTGTTTATCTGCAGCAGGCTTAGGATTAATGATGTATGACAAAGTTTTTGATAAGAATTTGCACAGTGCTTATTTCGAATGGCTTTCATTCACAAAAGAAAAATTCTATGGGTTTGAAAAGGATGGATCTTTGCAATGGGTAACCATGTATTTTGATGGACAAAAGAATCATCATCACAGAACCATACCTACGCATGGTTTAGCTATAGCTTTCTATGCAAAACCGCAAGACCCAGAATTTGCGGAGCTTCTCTATAGAGGGGCAATCAGATTCCTAGGTTGGGATAATCCATCCATACCCATATCAAATGAATTTATGCCTGACCCTAGAATGTTTGCACTTGGTTTAACTATATCAAGAGAGTTTGACGATCAGCTAACCTACGAACGGCTTAAGGATTATGCTGAGGCAAACTTTGAGCCACGGCAATTTGGTCTCAATGATAGTCAGTTTGGTTTTTGGTTTAATCTCGGGGAAAATTGGCCAAGAGGTCAGCTATCCGCTCTGGCGATGTGTGCAGAGGTTTGCGAACCTGATGCTTGGGAAAATCTTTTTAATAAGCCTAATTTTTCAAAACACCTTTCTCCTTCCATAGAAGGTGTTGATTTCCCAGCTGTTTCTATTGACATGGCCTATCATGATGATGAAGAGGGCATTTTGCACTTGAGTATGCTTGATGGGGATAGATCAAAATCTAATCAAGAAACTTCCTTTGAGGTATACAACTTGCCTGATTCTTCTCTGATTAAAATATTATGCAATGGAAAGGATTTTAGTAATTTTGAAATTATTAATTCTTCTAGGATCTCCCTCAGAACAGATGTTGCAAGAAAAGAATTTAAGATAATTACTGGTTACAAAATTTCTTCAAGCGAGTTAAATAGTCTGAATAAAAAACTAAATCAGCGAGATGATTCGATCAGCAGGAATTCTTCAAAAGTTCAATCCTCAAGTTCTCGAATCATATTACCCACTAACCTTACATCTTGTTCATGTTGTTGATAGTTTTTAAAAAAATATTTACTCTGAACTAGTAAAAATAAAATTAAATGTCGTTATCTGAATTTTCATTAAATGGAAAAAAGGCTTTAGTCATCGGGGCCAGAAGAAATATGGGAAAAGGTTTTGCTCTCGGTCTTGCTGAAGCTGGAGCAGATGTTGCAGTAACTGACGTAAATATTGAGTCTGGACAATTAGAAAAAGTCAGCAAACAAATTCACGATATGGGTAGGGATTCAATCTACTTGAAGGTAGATATTTCTTCTCAGGATGAAGTAAAAACAATGGTACGCCAGGTCGAGGATAAATTCGGAAGAATCGATATCCTTATGAATGTCGCTGTTATGTACCATATGAATTCTGTCCAGGATCTTGATACAGAGAGCTGGGATAAACTCACTGATGTGAACTTGAAGGGATATTGGCTTACTATTCAGGAAGTAGCTCCTCTCATGAAAAAACAAGGCAGCGGAAGTATCATCAATTTAACTTCTCGAGGAGGCCTCAAAGCGCATGCTGATAAGGCAATGGGAAATTACGCCATAGTGAAATCAGGGATTGCAATGATGACAAGACAATACTCTAGATACTTAGGTCCATACAATATTAGAGTGAATGCCATCGCTCCTTCTCTCGTGGAATGGGAAGAATTTCCTGGCCAGGAAAATAAAAAGTCACAGGAAGACCGACCGTCAATTCAAAAAGAAATTTCGGAACAGGAAAAATTTGAAGCTTGGTCAACTGGACCTCAAAATATTCCTCTTGGGAGAGCAGCTACTTTTAATGAAATGGCTAATGCAGCTGTTTTTTTAGCTTCAGATGCCTCAAGTTACGTCACCGGTACTATTCTTAATGTTGATGGCGGTTATATGGCATGAATTTTGATTGGGAGTTTAATCATCTTGGCATGATGGTCGCAGATAGAGATGAAATTTTGAATTACTATCAATCTATAGGTTTAGGAGTAAGTGTGGGACCTCAACCACTTTTACCTTATCAAGAAGGAGATGGAGAGATAACTTTTTATAGAGAGTTAGACGGAGATCCTATATCTCACAAATACAAGACTGGTGGAGCTCACAACTTTAATGACGGACAATCTCAAATAGGAAACTGTCAGCTAGAAATATATCCGATGAAACCAGGGCCAGGGATGTTTATAAGTAGATACATTGAGCAAAAAGGTGGAGGAATAAACCATATTGCTTTTAATACAAATGATATAGAGAGAGATACGCAATATTTTAAAGATCTTGGTTGTGAGCTTGTATTTAATGTTTCTATCAACGGCAACACAATTGAAAATTATATAGATACAAGGTTGCATGGAGACTTAATGATTTCACTTAGACCCGAAGCAGACTCCTGGGAAAAATCTTGGCGAGAAAATAATAAATCTCATCCTCTCGTGAAAGATTGGACCTTTTATGGTGTCGGTTTGTGTGTGAAGGATATAAATGCAGCAGTAAATTATTATAGTAAGTTAGGATTTGTCAGAGATTCAGATATCGGGTTTGAAAATGAGTGGAGAATAAACTCACAAAATTTTTCAATTGGAAAAATACATTTTGTACTGATTAACGCTGTTGAAGAAAGTATATATAACCAGTCTTTACAACAGAGAGGAGAGGGTTTGTCAGAAATTATCTTTGAAGTTCCTGATTTAGATAGAGCCCTAATTGAAATGGAAAACAAAGGTGTAAAAATACTTATTGTGTCTGAAGATAAAAGTATGGCATCCATAGATACAAGAGAAAAAGGTAATATTCTCACCAAGCTTATACAAAAGGTATAACTATGGAGTTTTATTCCTTTGTAGCTGCCATTTTCATTTTTATGCTTTGCTTGTTAGTGGTTTTTAAGCCAACCCCAAAAATCTCTATCGTAAGCGGTATATTGGTTGTTATATCTCTCATCTTCATCTTATTGAGATAACACATCTTTACTTGCATAAATGAGGTGAATAAGTTTCTTTTAATTCTTCTACTGGCTCCGAGCTTGATAACAGCTGATACTTTGTTATACAAATGCACCTATATAGAATCTTATAACTGGAAGACTCATGAATTGAAAGAGGTCTCACAAGAGCCTTTTTTACTAGAAATAGATAAGAGCCTAAAAGAGATTGAGTTTAAGAAAGTAAAATTTCCATATACTGTAAAGGGCAATTCTATACTTTGGGAGGTTTTATATCCTAGTCAAGACCGTGGAGCTAAATTATTCGTAGGAGATGAGATTGAATTTGACATGCAATTGGGAAGTTTCAAGAGGCATTTTAAGTTCTTAGAGTTGGAAAAATCCTTTGAAGAGATGAATGGTGCAGAAATATTCATAGCTATAGAAGCGATAAAGAGATTAGAGCTCTATGAGCTTGGAAATACTCATAGTGCTGAATGCGAAGTCGATAAAAGTCAATAGCCCATCTTTGAAATGAGATGGAGCTGGCGATAGGATTTGAACCTACGACCTGCTGATTACAAATCAGCTGCTCTACCAACTGAGCTACGCCAGCGCGACGGGCATTATAGTTCTCTTATAGAAACTTCGCCATAACGTAATTCAAGATATTTACCTTTTTTCTCTACAATGAGCTCACCTGAGTTATTTACTCCTATAACTTTTACTTTTTCTTTCTTATTTCTAATTTCTATTTGGCACATTGAGTTTCTTAGTAGGTCTAAATTTTCAAAATCTTTTTTGTAGTAACTAAAACCATGTTCAGGATAGCTCTCGATTAACTCGTAAATTCCATTCAGGAGATCTGCAGTTATTCTGTTTCTATCGTTAATAACATTTGAAATTTCATCCACTGAAGTCCAAACCTGATCTATTTCTTTTCCCTCTTCGTAATCCATATGAACATTTATTCCTATCCCTATGACTATACCTATTGTTTCCCCTATTTCTAGAGTCTCAATGAGAATGCCGGCAGTTTTCTTGTTATTAGCCAGTAGATCATTAGGCCATTTCACTTTGATGGAATCATTACAAAATATGTTTAAGGATTTAGCCAAAACTGTTCCAACCGAGAGACTCAAACCATCTAATTGAGAATAATTAAGTGGAGATTTCCAAGCTATCGATAGATATATATTTTTTCCTTTAGGGCTTATCCATTTTTTTCCATTTCTGCCTTTACCTGCCAGCTGTTGTTCAGAGAGATGTATAGCAATATCATTTTTTTGCTTCTTAAGGAAACTCTTCGCATCTTCATTAGTAGAATCAGTTTTGGAAGTAATTATTATTTCAGGTTGGCTTTTCAAGATACCTGTTCTCAAATGCTGTATTAATTTTTCTTTATTAAGGACAGTAAACATTGTTTCACTATAAAAAAATAAGTAATTACTATAAATTAAGTTGACATAGTAAGCTTGCAGTTACAGAATTGCGCGCTGTTTTTTAAGCTTAATTTAATGGAGGGGTTGGGGAGCGGTCAAACCCAGCAGACTGTAAATCTGCCGCCTCGTGCTTCGAAGGTTCGAATCCTTCCCCCTCCACCACTTAGAAACATACCAAAAAAGTATAAAAATACTTGCATTAGAGGCCTAAAAAGACTATAAAAGCGCTCCGAGCTTTGGGTTGTAGGTTTATTTCACAAAAAACTTTATCGTTTTTTTATTTCTGAGCGAATCAGGAAAAGTTCTTACACTCCAAAAAAGCAGCAAAAATATAGATTTTTGCTCATATAGCTCAGGAGGTAGAGCACTTCCTTGGTAAGGAAGAGGTCACCGGTTCAACTCCGGTTATGAGCTCCAGGTAATAATAATTTAAATTTAGGAAAAAAAATGGCTAAAGAAAAATTTGAAAGAACCAAACCCCATGTCAACGTAGGAACAATTGGGCACGTTGATCATGGTAAAACCACATTAACCGCAGCTATCACAAAAGTACAAGCTGAAGCACAAGGTGGGGAAGCAATAGCTTTTGATGGTATTGATAATGCACCTGAGGAAAAAGAACGTGGTATCACGATCTCAACCTCTCACGTAGAGTACGATTCAGAAACAAGACACTATGCTCACGTTGACTGCCCTGGGCACGCTGACTATATCAAGAACATGATTACTGGTGCTGCTCAAATGGACGGAGCCATACTTGTTGTGAATGCTGCTGATGGTCCTATGCCTCAAACAAGAGAGCACATACTTTTAGCCAGACAGGTAGGTGTGCCTCACATAGTGGTTTTCCTAAATAAAGCTGACATGGTAGATGATCCGGAACTCATTGAGCTTGTTGAAATGGAGGTAAGAGAACTACTTACCGAATACGATTTCCCTGGAGATGATACACCAGTAATTGTTGGATCAGCTCTTAAAGCCCTTGAAGGGGATGCTGACTATTCGGCAAAAATACAGGAGCTCGTACAAGCTCTAGATGACTTTGTTCCTGAGCCTACAAGAGAGACTGATAAACCTTTCTTAATGCCTATCGAAGACATATTCACTATTCAAGGACGTGGAACTGTTGTGACAGGAAGAATAGAAAGAGGTGAGATCAAAGTTAATGAAGAGATTGAAATAGTAGGTATCAGAGAAACTCAAAAAACAGTTTGTACTGGTGTTGAAATGTTCAGAAAACTTCTTGATGAAGGAAAGGCTGGAGAAAACGTAGGTATATTGCTTAGAGGAACTGAGAGAGATGCTGTTGAAAGAGGCCAAGTATTGACAAAGCCTGGTGCGATCACTCCTCATACTAAATTCGAAGCTACAGTCTACGTTCTATCAAAAGAAGAAGGTGGAAGACATACTCCTTTCTTCAAAGGATATAGACCTCAGTTTTATGTAAGAACTACAGATGTTACAGGTGCTGTTGAACTTCCTGAGGGAGTTGAGATGGTTATGCCTGGAGATAACATTGACATGACTGTTGAGTTAATTTCACCTATTGCTATGGAAGATGGTATGAACTTTGCCATCAGAGAAGGTGGAAGAACAGTAGGTTCTGGAGTAGTAACTAAAATTATAGATTAGTAGGCCAGTAGCTCAATTGGCAGAGCGACGGTCTCCAAAACCGTAGGTTGGGGGTTCGATTCCCTCCTGGCCTGCCACTCCGCCAAAAAAAGCTCGGTCTAAGTAATGACAAGTAAGACTTATAGTATGCAAAATTCTATCCGTTGGATTGTAGGGCTCTTATTCGTAGGTGCTGCTGTATACGGTAATTCGTACTATTTTCAGGAGCCTCTCTTATACAGAGTTATTGGAGTTATATTAATATCCGGTTTAGGCCTCTTTATCTTAACTACAACCCAAGAGGGTAAAGAGGCTTTAAAGACTGTAATTGATTCCAGAACAGAAATTAGAAGAGTAGTATGGCCTACAAGAACAGAAACCACTCAAACAACTCTTATAGTTCTTGTAGTGATAACTATAGCAGCCCTTATACTCTGGGGACTTGACTCTTTATTTGGATGGGCTACGGCCGCTTTACTGGGATAATTATGGATAAACAGTGGTATGTAATACACGCCTACTCAGGTTATGAAACCAAAGTAAGGGAAGCCCTTCTAGAAAGAATTGAAAGACTAGGGATGAGCGACTTTTTTGGGGAGATCATGGTTCCATCTGAAGAAGTGGTTGAAATGAAAGGCGGGCAAGAAAGAAAAACTCAAAGGAAGTTTTTTCCTGGTTATGTCCTTGTAAATATGGAACTTAATGACGACAGTTGGCATTTAGTTAAAGACACACCCAGAGTCATGGGCTTTATAGGTGGGACTAAGGATAAGCCTTCACCTCTTTCAAATATAGAGGCCCAAGGAATAATGCAACAATTAGAACAAGGTTCGGATATTACTAAACCTAAGGTGTCCTTCGAACCAGGAGAGATGGTTAGGGTAGTGGATGGTCCTTTTAATGACTTCAGCGGAGTAGTGGAAGAAGTGAATTATGAGAAGAGTAAAGTTCGAGTTGCTGTGTTGATATTCGGACGATCTACTCCAGTGGAATTACAATTTAATCAAATAGAGAAAGGCTAATGGCTAAAGAAATAGAGACTTATGTAAAGCTCCAAGTACCAGCTGGACAGGCATCACCTAGTCCACCTGTTGGACCAGCATTAGGACAACACGGACTTCCTTTAATGGATTTCTGTAATGCTTTTAATGCTCGTACCAAGGATATAGAACCAGGACTACCTTGCCCTGTTGTAATAACTGTTTATGAAGATAAAAGCTTTGATTTTATTATCAAGACAACCCCAGCATCTGTCTTAATTAAGAAAGCTGCAGGAATCAAATCTGGAAGCGGTACACCAAACAGTCTCAAGGTAGGAAAAGTAACAAGAGCTCAACTAGAAGAGATAGCTAAAATTAAAGATCCAGATTTAACAGCTGCAGATATGGATGCTGCAGTAAGAACATTATCAGGCAGTGCCAGAAGTGCAGGAATAGAGGTAGAAGGTTAATGGCTAAAAGTAAAAGAAAAGAGTACATAAACTCTCTTGAAGATAAGAAATTCAATGTCTCCGACGCAATGGAGTTTATCCAGGCTTCGCCTAAAGTAAAATTTAATGAATCTATTGATGTTGCCATTAATTTAGGAGTCGATCCTACTAAGTCAGATCAAAATGTTCGTGGAGCTACAACCTTGCCTGCTGGTTCAGGTAAGCCTTGTAAGGTTGCTGTCTTTGTAGAAGGTGATCAGGCTGCTGCTGCAAAGGAAGCTGGGGCAGATGAAGTAGGTATGGATGATTTAGCTGAAAAGATCAAAAAGGGCGAGGATGACTATGACGTAGTCATTGCTACACCTGACACAATGAAAATTGTTAGTCCTCTAGGAAAGGTTTTAGGTCCAAAAGGCACTATGCCAAACCCTAAAACCGGAACGGTTACTAAAGATGTAGCTAACGCTGTAAAAAACGCTAAAGCTGGTCAAATCAGATATCGAACAGATAAGGGTGCCATTATCCATGGAAGAATTGGAGATATAACTTATTCACCTGATCAGATTAAACAGAATTTAGAAACTCTCTTAGAAGATTTGAAGAGGAATAAACCCCCTTCAGCAAAAGGAGTTTTCATTAAGAAAGCAACTCTCTCTTCCACTATGGGGGCAGGAGTTGAGATAGATCTATCTTCTCTAACTTATTAAGTTAAAGATTATAGAAAGGTTTCTTCAGTATGGTGCGATTTATCGCCCATCGAAGACCGTAGGTGCGAGAAATAGGTTTCTTGCTTAATCATTTTAGCCTACGCAGATGGTAAATGGCTTTATAAGCCATAACCAAAAAGTAAATATCAATTATTTGGTATTTGGAGGATAGGAAGATGCCAATGCGCATTGACGATAAGAAAGTAGCTGTCGAAGAGCTTAAAGATATTGCTAATCAGGCAACTTCAGCTGTAGCTGCAGATTATCATGGTGCATCCGTAACACAGCTTACTAAGCTCAGAAAAGATGCTCGTGATAGTTCAGTACATCTGAAAGTTATTAGAAATACTCTTGCAAGAAAAGCTTTATCTGACACGAAATTTTCTTGTTTTGAAGACTTACTGGTTGGGCCTACAATGTTGGCTTTCTCTTTAGAGGATCCCACAAGTGCAGCAAAACTAGTTAATGACTTTACAAAGGTAAATAGTAAATTTGCAGTTAAAGGGATTTCTTTAGGCGATTCATTGCTTGAGTTATCAAAACTCTCTGCAATAGCAAATATGCCTTCTAGAGAACAGGCGTTAAGCCAGTTAGCTGGAATGCTAAATGCACCTATGAACCAATTCGTAAATATTCTTAATCAAGTTCCCTCTAAGCTTGTTAGAACCTTGCAGGCTGTGAAAGAACAAAAAGAATCGGCTTAACCTAAAAAATAAATAAATTTGGAGAAAATAAAATGGCACTAAGTAAAGAAGAAATATTAGATGCAATATCTGAAATGAGTGTAATCGACATTGTCGAACTCATCGAAGCTATGGAAGAAAAATTTGGCGTATCTGCTGCAGCACCTGTTGCTGCTGCTGCTCCTGCTGCTGCTGGCGGCGCAGATGCTGGAGGCGAAGCAGAAGCTGATGATGCTCCTGTAGATATCCATCTAACTGATGTTGGAGATAAGAAAGTTGATGTTATAAAAGCTGTAAGAGCTATTACTGGTCTTGGCCTAAAAGATGCTAAAGCACTAGTAGATGAAGCTCCCTCAGTCATTAAAGAGGGTGTTGTAAAAGCCGAAGCTGAAGAACACGCTCAAGCTCTTCAAGACGCCGGAGCAACTGCTGAGCTTAAGTAAATTAACTTTAAAAAAATAACTAAAAAAAAGAGGTCTTTATGAGTTTTTCATACACTGAGAAAAAAAGAGTTAGAAGGAGTTTTGAGAAAATCTCCAGCGTTATGGAGCTGCCAAATCTACTTGCAACTCAAATTCAGTCTTATGATGCTTTTTTACAAAGATATGTTGACTCAGATAAGAGATTGAATGATGGACTAGAACAGGTCCTTAACTCAATTTTCCCAATTGAAAGCCACAATGGTTTTGCTCGAATGGAATATTCAGGCTATTCACTTGGTGAACCAATTTTTGATGAAAGAGAATGTAAGCTTAAAGGGATAACCTATGAGATATCTCTTCATATAAATTGTGACCTCTTTTTTATAGATAAAGATTCGGGAAAACTGAAAGAAGGAAAATCACAAAGCGTTTACATGGGAACGGTTCCTTTAATGACAGATCATGGAACCTTCATCATCAATGGAACAGAGAGAGTGGTGGTTTCTCAACTTCACAGATCTCCAGGTTTATTTTTTGATCACGATAAAGGCAAAAGCCATTCGTCAGGCAAAGTACTGTATGGAGCTAGAGTTATACCTTATAGAGGATCTTGGCTTGATTTTGAATTCGATGCTAAAGACCTCGTTTATGTTCGTATTGACAGAAGAAGAAAGCTATTGGCAACCATTTTGCTGAAAGCTTTAAAGCTTACCAATCAGGAGATACTTGAGAAGTTTTACGAAACAGAAATTTACAAAAATAAAAAGAATGATACCTATCAATTACAGGTAATCCCTAGAAGGCTCATGGGAAGAGTATCGCCAGTCGACATTGAGGCTAAAGGCGAACTCATCGTTAAAAAGGGTGACCGCATTAG